>NZ_JBHLXH010000002.1:225540-284872 GCF_042432345.1 Nocardioides zeicaulis
CCGGGCGCCCGACCCCGTCGAGGCGCTCGCCGCGCTCGGCAGCGCCGACCTCGCCGTCGCCGTCGGCCTCCTCGCGGAGTCCGCACGCCTCGGGGTGCCGGTGCTGCTCGACGGCCTGATGTCCGTCTCGTGTGCGCTGGTCGCCGAGGCGCTCGCCCCGGGCGCGAGCGCGTGGTGGGTGGCCGGGCACCGGTCCACCGAACCGGCCCAGGCCCACGCGCTGAAGTCGCTCGGCCTCGAGCCGCTGCTCGACCTCGGGATGCGGCTCGGCGAGGGCTCGGGCGCGGTCGCCGCGCTCCCCGTCCTCCGCTCCGGCGTCGCGGTCCTGCGTGACGTCGCGCTGCTCTCGGAGATCCTCCCCCAGTGAGCTCCCCCGGCTCGACGCTGCGCGACGCGTGGCTGCTCGCCACCGGCACGCTCACCGCCGTGCGGGTGCCGCCCCCGGGCCGCGTGGACCGGTCGGTCGCCGGCCTGGCGATGCTGCTCGCCCCGCTGGCCGTCGTCCCGCTCGCCGCGGCGACCGCCCTCGTGGTGGTGCTCGGCGACCTGGTCGACCTGCCGCCGCTCGCTACGGCGTACGTCGTCCTGCTCGCCCTCGCCCTCGGCACCCGCGCCTTCCACTGGGACGGCCTCGCCGACACCGCCGACGGCCTGACCGCGTCGTACTCGCGGGAGCGCTCGCTCGAGGTGATGCGCACCGGGCCCGTCGGGCCCGCCGGCGTCGTCGCCGTGGTGCTCGTGGCGGGGCTGCAGGCAGCCGGGCTGACCGCGGTCGTGCGCCACGAGCACGGCTGGTGGGCAGTCGCGCTGCTCGTCTGCGTCTCCCGGGTCGGCCTCCCGCTCGCCTGCGTCCGGGGCGTGCCGGCCGCACGGTCCGACGGTCTGGGGGCCACCCACATCGGCGCGGTGCCGGTGGTCGGTGCCGTCGCGGTCCTGCTCGTCGCGCTGGTCCTGGCGGGCCTCGCGGGTCACGCCCTCGGCTCGGTCGTGGCGGGCGTTGTCGGCCTCGTGCTCGCCGTCGCGGCGGTCGTCGCCCTGCTCGTCCGCTGCTCGCGCCGTCTCGGCGGGATCACCGGCGACGTCCTCGGCGCGACCGTCGAGGTCGGGCTCGCCGTCCTGCTGCTCGCCGCCGCGACCGCCTAGCCCGCCGAGCCCGGCTCCGCCACCTGCCGGTGCACCGCGGCCTTCAGGCGGTCGGGCATGACCTTGGCGGCCGCCTCCTGCACCTTGGTGGTGAGCCCGCCGCCGACGACGCGGGCCCTGCCGGCCATCAGCGCGTCGAAACCCTGGCGGGCGACCTGGGCGGGGTCGTCCTTCTTCGAGGTCCCCACCTTGGTGTCCTCCGCCATGTCGGCACGCTCGAAGAAATCGGTGTCGGTGGGCCCGGGCATCAGGGACGTGAGCGTCACGCCGGTGTCCTTCAGCTCGTCCTGGAGCGCCTCGGTGAAGGATTGCAGGAACGACTTGGACGCGTTGTAGACCGCCTGGAACGAGCCGGGCATCGTCGAGGCGATCGACGACGTGACCAGCACGCGGCCCTCGTCGCGGGCCACCATGTCGCGCAGGACGAGCTTGGCCAGGCGCACGGTCGAGGTGACGTTGAGGGCGATGATCGAGAGCTCGTCGGCGAGGTCCGTGTCGACGAACGCGCCGCCCTGCCCGTGGCCCGCGTTGAGCGCGATGGCCGCGATCGGCCGACCGTCCGCGCTGATGGCGGAGTAGAGGTCGTCGACGCCCTCGGCCGTGCGGAGGTCGACCTGCACCGGTGTCACGTCGGTCCCGCCCTCGGCCCGGAGGACCGCGGCGGCGACGGCGATCTCGGCGTCCTCGGCGGCGACGACGACGTCGAAGTCGTGCTGGACGAACTGCCGCGCCAGCTCCAGGCCGATGCCGCTGGAGGCGCCCGTGACGACGGCGAGGGGGCGGCCCTCCCGTGCGGAGCCGGGCGACGGCACGGCGGTGGGCTCGGACGTGGACGCAGGCTGCTCGGTCATGCCGACCCGTACCCCTGCCCCCGCGTCCGATTCCCCGGGCTCTGCGAGGATGCGCGCCATGCGGATCCTGGTGACCGGCGGCGTACGGTCCGGCAAGTCCACCCACGCCGAGGGTCTCGTGGGCACCGCGCCGGCGACCTACGTCGCGGCCGGCCCCTCGCCGGACGCCGAGGCCGACCCCGACTGGACCGCCCGCGTCGCCGCCCACCGCGCCCGCCGGCCGGAGGCCTGGGCGACCGTCGAGACGCAGGACCTCGGCCCGGTCCTGCGCGACGCCGAGTCGCCCGTGCTCGTCGACTGCCTCGGCACCTGGCTCACCGCGGTCGTCGACGCCGCCGACGCCTGGGAGCGCGACTCCGACGAGGTGCTCGCCCTCGTGCTGGCCCGCACCGACGAGGTGGTCGAGGCACTCGCCGCCACCACCTCCGACGTCGTGCTGGTGACCAACGAGGTCGGCCTCGGCGTGGTGCCCGAGCACCGCTCGGGCCGGCTCTTTCGCGACCTCCTCGGCACGGTCAACCAGCGCGTCGCCGCCGCCTGCGACGAGGTGCACCTCGTCGTCGCCGGACGCGTGCTGCGGCTATGAAGACCTGGCATGCCCCGTGCCGCCACCCAGCGCCGGCCGACGTCCGTCCCGACACACGCTGTGCCGCAACACAGCACCGGCCGGCGTCCGTCCCGACACACGCTGTGCCGCAACACAGCACCGGCCGGCGTCCGTCCTGACACGTCCCGTGACGTGACACAGCCCCGTCACTCGACCAGCATTGCCCGGATCGCCGCGGCCACGGCGGGCACGTCGACGGGACCGCTCGTGTCCACCTCCAGCAGCGGCCCGAGGCCGAGAGGCGCCACCTCGCTCCCCCAGAGCTCGTCGTCCTCGCGCAGCAGGTCGAGGTGCCGGGGGTCGCGGACCCGCCCGCGGTAGCGCTCACGCGCCACCTCAAGAGTGACGCGGCACCGCACCTCGACGACAGGACCCGGCAGCACTGCGACCAGCGGCCGCGCGTACTCGAACCAGGTGCTGTCGACGACCGCGCCCGGGCACTGCGCGGCCGCGGCCAGGAGCGCGTGGACCGCGGCCCGCCCCAGCCGCCTCGACGACTCGACGTCACCGGGCGGACCCAGCGCGTCCATCAACGCCTCCTTGACCAGGTCCTTGGCCAGGTGCGGCACTCCGAGCTCGACCGCGAGGGCGCGCGACAGCGTGGTCTTGCCCGACCCCGGCCAGCCGCCCACGAGCACGTGTCCCCGCACGCGGCCAGCGTGCCACGGCGGGAGCGACGGCCCCTCACGCGCAGGCCGAGGGCGATGCGCTGCGGCTCGTCACCGCGGCCCCTGTGGACGGCTCGTGGCCCACGTCGAGCCGCTCACCTAGGGTCGTCGCGTGATCGTCGAGGGCGTGGATCCACGCGACACCCGGTGGGAGGTCGACCGACCGGTCTGCAGCGTCTGCTTATGGCACCAGCCGCACGCCGCCGCGAGCCGAGACGAGGTGTCCGCGTGACGGGCGCGCACGACTGGGTCGACCTGCTCCGCACCCACACCCGGCGCTTCACCGAGCTGCTCGCCGACGCCGACCCGGACGCACCGGTCGAGCACTGCCCCGGCTGGACCGTGCGCGACCTCGCCGTGCACCTCGGCGGCGTGCACCAATGGGTGGTGCACGCGGTGGTCGCGGGCGACCCGAGCCTGACGCCCGAGCCGCCGAGGGAAAACGACGACGTCGCCGGCTGGTACGCCCGTCAGGCGAGGGCGCTGGTGGGGCTGCTGGCCGCCACCCCGCCCGACGCGTTCGCCTGGACCCTCGACCGCGACGACCGCACGGCCGGCTTCTGGCGGCGGCGGCAGGTGCACGAGGTCGTCGTCCACACCTGGGATCTCGAGCACGCCACCGGCACCACCTCGTCGATCGATCCCGCGCTCGCGTGGGACGGCGTCCGGGAGGTCACCGACGTGCTGCTGCCGCGCCAGGTCCGGCTCGGGCGTGCCCGTCCCCCGCGCCGCACGCTGCACCTCGTCGCGACCGACGTCGCCAACGGCGGCCCCGTCGTCCTCGAGGACCGCGCCCGCCCGGCGACCGAGGCGGCCGACCCCGAGCTCGACGCCCCGGTCGAGGTGCGCGGCCGCGCCGAGGACGTCCTGCTCCTGCTCTGGCACCGCACCGACCCCGACACGCTGGGGGTCGACCCGCGCGCCGTCGAGGTGCTGGCGCAGGCGCTGGTGCCCTGACCCGGACTCCCGCCGCGGCACCGGGTCCGCGCTGCGCGAGGATGGCGGGATGAGGATCGAGGACGCGCTGCTGCGCGCGCAGCAGGCCGCCGAGCCGGAGGTCGGCCGCGGCCAGCTGGCGACGTACATCCCGAGCCTGGCCTCGGTCGACCCCGGCCAGTTCGGGATGGCGATCGCGTCGTGCGACGGCAGCGTGCACGTCGTCGGCGACGCCGACGTGCGGTTCTCCGTGCAGAGCATCACCAAGGTCTTCACGCTCGCGCAGGTCGTCGCCGCCGAGGGCGAGCAGATCTGGACGCGCGTGGGCCGCGAGCCGTCGGGCAACCCGTTCAACTCCTTCCTCCAGCTCGACCAGGAGGCCGGGCGTCCGCGCAACCCGTTCATCAACGCCGGCGCCCTCGTCGTCACCGACCGGCTCCAGTCCCTCACCGGCGACGCCAGCGGCGCGCTGCGCGACCTGATGAGGCGCGAGAGCGGGAGCGACGACGTCGACATCGACGCAGCCGTGGCGCGCTCCGAGCTCGAGGCCGGGCACCGCACGTTCGCCATGGCGCACCTGCTCGCCAGCTACGGCAACCTCGAGCATCCCGTCGACGAGGTGATCGGGCAGTACGTCGCGCAGTGCTCGCTGGCGATGAGCTGTCGCGAGCTCGCGCTGGCCGGGCTCTTCCTCGCCCGCGACGGCGTGCTGTCCGACGGCACCCAGCTGCTCAGCCCGCGCGAGACCAAGCGCATCAACGCGGTGATGCTCACCTGCGGCACGTACGACTCGGCCGGCGAGTTCGCCTACCGCGTCGGCCTGCCCGCCAAGAGCGGGGTCGGCGGGGGCATCCTGGCCGTCATCCCCGACCGGGGCGTGGCCTGCGTGTGGAGCCCGGCGCTCGGGTCGTCGGGGTCGTCGGCGGCCGGCCTCGCCGCGCTCGACGCGTTCACGACGTACTCCGACTGGACGGTCTTCTAGCCTCTGCGCGGCCGGTTCGTCCGGGCCGTCGGCTCGGCGGTGCGCGGGTCCTCCGGCCACGCGTGCTTGGGGTAGCGGCCCCGGAGGTCGGCCCGCACGCCCGGGTAGCCGTTGTCCCAGAAGGACTCCAGGTCAGCGGTGACGGCGGCCGGGCGCCGGGCGGGCGAGAGCAGGTGCAGCAGGAGCGGGACCCGGCCGCCGGCCAGCGCCGGCGCCGTGGTCCAGCCGAAGACCTCCTGCAGCCGCACGGCGAGCACGGGCTGGTCCTGGGCGTAGTCGATCCGCACGACCGACCCGCTGGGCACCTGCACCCGCTCGGGGGCCAGCTCGTCGAGCCGCGCCGCCTCCTGCCACGGCACCATCGCCCGCAGAGCGGCCGTCACGTCGATGCGGCGGAGGTCGTGCGCTGAGCGGACCCGCGCCAGCTGCGGGCCAAGCCACACGTCGAGGTCCTGCGTCAGTGCCTCGTCGCTCACGTCGGGCCACGGATCCCCGAGCGCGCGGTGCAGGAACTCGAGGCGGGCCCGCAGCGCCGTGGCGGCCTCCGTCCAGGAGAGGAGCGCGATCCCCTCCCGCGCGACCGCCTCGGCGATCGCGTCGGCCACCGCCTGCGCCGGCGGGTCGCCGATCGGGACCGAGCCGAGCTCGATCGCGCCCAGCGACGTACGCCGGCGCGCGACCACCCGACCGTCGGTCCAGGTGACCTCGTCGACCTCCGTCCACCTCGACCCAGCCGCCTCCAGCGCGAGCTCCTCGGTGAGCGGGGCCGCCGCGCGGATCCGGGCTTCGCGCTGCCCGGGGCGTCGCTCCGCGTCGCCGACCGCGAGCCACTCCAGCCCCGCCAGCGGTCCCGGGTCGCGGGGGTCGAGCGCGGCGCCGGTCCCCGACGCCATCAGGTAGCTCGACGTGCCGCCGCGCTTGCGGGCGATCCGGTCCGGGTGCGCGAGAGCGACCACCAGACCGACCGCGACGTCGTCGGTGAGGTCGTTGGGGCCGGCCGCGCTCCCCTGCTTCGCGACGACCTCCTCCAGCCGGTCGACCTGCCTGCGCCACCCGGCGGCCCGCTGGTCGTGCCGCAGCGACCGGAGGGCGGCGACGAGGTCACCGCCGGGAGCGCGTACGTCCTCGCTCAGCATCGCGACGACCTCCGCGGCGCGCCTCGCCCCGACGAGGCCGGCCCCGTCGAGGAGGGCGCGCGCCAGCCGGGGGTCGACCGGGGCGTCGGCGATCTGCCGGCCCCGCGCGGTCGCCGTCCCGTCCTCGGTCGTCGCGCCGAGCCCCACCAGCACCTCCGTGGCCGCCGACAGCGCGTGCGCCGGCGGCTGGTCGAGCAGCGCCAGGTCGCGGACCTCGCTGCCCCAGCAGGCCGCCTCCAGGGCGAAGGCCGTCAGGTCGGCGGTGGCGATCTCGGGCTCCGGGTGGGCGGCCAGGTGGGCGTGCTCCGCCTCCGACCAGCACCGCAGCACGGTCCCAGGACCCAGCCGCCCAGCCCGTCCGGCCCGCTGCTCGGCTGCTGCTCGGCTCACCGCGACCGTGACCAGCGACGCGAGACCGCGGCGGTGGTCGGTGCGCGGCTCGCGGGAGAACCCGGCGTCCACCACCACCCGCACCCCCGGCACGGTCAGCGAAGACTCGGCGACCGCGGTCGAGACGATCACCCGACGGCGCCGCCCCTCGGTGAGCGCCCGGTCCTGCTCGGCGGCGGACAGGCGCCCGTGCAGGGCGTGCACGGCGGCGTCCACGCCGGCCAGGCGGCGTACGGTCGCCTCGACCTCCGCGACACCGGGCACGAAGACCAGGACGTCCCCCTCGTGGGCGGTCAGGGCCCGACGCACCGTCGCCGAGAGGTGGTCGTGGAACGCCGGGGTAATCCCCCGCTCGTCCGTGCGGCGCGCGCCCGCCGGCAGCGGGCACCACACCGTCTCGACCGGGTGGAGCGCACCCGGGATCGTGACCACCGGAGCGCCTGCCGGATCGAGCAGCGCGGCCGTCCGCCCGGCCTCGATGGTGGCCGACATCGCCACCAGGGACAGGTCGTCGCGCAGGGTGGCCCGGACGTCGACGAGCAGCGCGAGGGTCAGGTCGGCGTCGAGGTGGCGCTCGTGCACCTCGTCGAGCACGACGGCCCCGACCCCGGCCAGCTCCGGGTCGTGCTGGACCCGCCGCAGCAGCAGGCCGGTCGTGACGAACTCGACGCGCGTACGCCGCCCGCTGCGCCGCTCGCCGCGCACGGAGTACCCGACCGTCTCGCCGACCGGTTCGCCCAGCAGCTGCGCGAGCCGACGGGCGGCGGCGCGTACGGCGATCCGGCTGGGCTGCGTGACCACGACCCGCCCGTCGACGATCCCCGCGACCGCCGGCGGGACCAGGGTCGTCTTGCCGGTGCCCGGTGGCGCCTGGACCACCGCGACCTGGTGCTGTCGGACGGCTTCGACGACCTCGCCCAGCCCCGCCGTGACCGGGAGGTCCGGTGGCGCGGCGAGCAGGTCGATCAGCGGGTCGGGCACCGGTGCAGTGTGCCCGACATCAGACAGGGTCAGTGCGCCTGACCCGTGCTCGCCGACGTGCCGCCGTCGACGGCCAGCCAGGCGCCCGTGATGTAGGCGGCGTCCGGGCTCGCCAGGAACAGCACCGCCGGCGCGATGTCGTCGGGCCGCCCGGGACGGCCCAGGGCGATCCTGTTGGTGGCCGCGGCCAGGGCCTCGTCGTCCTCCTCCACGGCTCGGGTCAGGTCGGTGATCGTGAGGGCAGGAGCCACGGCGTTGATCCGGACTCCGCGCGGGCCGTAGTCGAGGGCGAGCGACTGCACGAAGTTCATGATCGCGGCCTTCGTGGCGTTGTAGGCCGCCTGCGACCAGTCACCGCGCATCCCCGATACCGAGCCGACGACCACGAGGTTGCCGCCCGAGCGCTCCAGCTCCGGCAGCGCATGGCGGGCGACGTGGACGAATCCGTCGATGTTGGTCGCACGGATCGCCTGCCAGTCCTCGAGAGCGAGCTCGTCGAAGGCGCCGTTCGTGTACGCCGCGGCGTTGTTGACGACGACGTCCAGCGACCCGAAGCGCTCCACCGCGGCTCGCACCATGGCGGCCGCCGAGGCGTCGTCGGCCACGTCGGCCTCGACGGCGAGCGTGCGGTCGGCGGGGTGCCCGGCCAGGACCTCGTCGAGCTTCTCCCGGCGGCGGCCGCTGACGACGACGTTCGCCCCGTTGGCGAGGAAGGCCTCGGCGATCGCGCGGCCGATGCCGGTGCCGCCGCCGGTGACGAGGACGGTGCGACCCTGGAAGTCGTAGGTGTTGGAGGTCATGTCGTGCTCAACCCCGTCGGTGCCTCGGGACTTCCCGCTCACGAGGACTACGACGTTCGGCTGCGGAGGGTGGCACCCACGCCCTAGCGTTGCCTCCCGGACGAGCACCGTCCTTCCTGCGTCGTGACGCGGCCATGCGGCCCGGTCGAGCGCCCGGTCGAGCGTGACTGGGTCGTGTGCGCAGGTGCGATGTGTAGAGGACATGGGGTGTCGTCGTGGGTGTGATCACGAGTCGAGTGGGGCGCAAGCCTGTCCTGCGACGTGGCGGGATGACCGGCCGCGCGCGACTGGTCGCGCGCGTCGTGCTGACGGCATCGCTGCTGGCGGGTCTTGTCGCCGTGATGACGCCGACCTCCGCGTCGGCTGTCCAGCAGGGCGCCCAAGTCCTGCTCGCCGATGCCGGGCAGGCCACGGTGTGGGGGTCGAACGACCGCGGACAGGCGACGCCGCCGGCCGAGCTGACCGGGAAGAGCGTGATCGCTGTCGCGGGTGGGACCTACCACTCCCTCGCGCTGACCTCCGACGGCCGCGTCACCGCGTGGGGGAACAGTGGGCAGGGCCAGGACGTCGTACCGGCCAGCCTGGACGACACGACCGTCACCGCGGTCGCCGCCGGGTTCGCCCACTCCCTCGCGCTGACCTCCGATGGCCGCGTCGTCGCCTGGGGCGACAACAGCGTCGGTCAGACCACGGTGCCGGCCAGCCTGAGCGGCAAGACGGTCACGTCCGTCTCCGCCGGGTACTACCACTCCCTGGCCCTCACCTCCGACGGGCAGGTCACCGCCTGGGGCGACAACGGCGTAGGGCAGACCACGGTGCCGGCCAGCCTGAGCGGCAAGACGGTCACGGCCATCGCCGCCGGGCCCTTCGACGCGCTGGCCCTGACCTCCGACGGACAGGTCACCGCCTGGGGCTACAACGACGGCGGTCAGACCACGGTGCCGGCGAGCCTGAGCGGCAAGACGGTCACGGCCATCGCCGCCGGCGTCGACCACTCCCTGGCCCTCACCTCCGACGGACAGGTCACCGCCTGGGGCGACAACACCTTCGATCAGACCACGGTGCCGGCGAGCCTGAGCGGCACGACGGTCACGGCCATCGCCGCCGGCGACTTCCACTCCCTGGCCCTCACCTCCGACGGGCAGGTCACCGCGTGGGGCGACAACAACGACGCCCAGAGCACCGTGCCGGCCAGCCTTGCGGGCACGAGGGTCACCGCCATCGCTGCCGGCGGCTATCACTCGCTCGCGATCACCGCGGCGCTCACCGCCGAGCAGGTGCCGGTCGTGTCCGGAGTGGCCCAGGCCGGGGGGACTCTGACCGCCATCGCCGGCAGCTACAACGCCGCCCCGGACAGCCTCAGCTACCAGTGGCGCACCGGGTCGACGGTGGTCGGCGCGAACAGCCCGATCTACCGGCCCACGCCCGCCGACCTCGGCAAGACCCTCACCGTGACGGTCACCGCCAGGAAGGCCGGGTTCGCCGACTCCGTGACCACCTCGGCCACGACCGGCGCAGTGACTGCCGGAGGCCGTGTGACGGCCTGGGGCAGCAACTTCACCGGTGAGAGCACGGTGCCGACGACGTTGGTGCGCAAGACCGTGAGCGCGATCGCTGCCGGGTTCAACCACACCCTGGTCCTCGCCCGGGACGGCAAGGTCACCGCCTGGGGCGCCGGCATCCAGGGGACGGTCCCGACCGGCGTGGCCGCCGCGCAGGTCAGTGCCATCGCCGCCGGGACCAACCACAACCTCGCCTTGACCGCGACCGGGCGGGTCCTGGCCTGGGGCAACAACAGCAACGGGCAGACCGCCGTACCTGCCAGCCTCGACGGTCGGTCCGTGATCGCGATCGCCGCCGGCAACGCCCACTCCCTCGCCCTCACCAGCGACGGGCAGGTCACCGCCTGGGGCAGCAACAGCGATGGCCAGTCGACCGTCCCGGTCGCCCTGAGCGGGAAGCTCGTGATCGCGATCGCGGCCGGCTCCAACCACAGCCTCGCGCTCACCTCGGACGGGCAGGTCGTGGCCTGGGGCAGCAACACCCGGGGCCAGAGCACCGTGCCTGCCACGCTGAGCGGGAAGACCGTCATCGCGATCGCCGGCGGGACCAGCCACTCGGTCGCCCTGACCGCCGACGGCAAGGTCACTGCCTGGGGCGGTGACACCACGTTCAACCAGGCCGTCGTCGCGGCCAGCCTGGCCACGAAGACCGTCGTCGCCATCGCCACGGGCGCAGGGTCCGACCACACCCTGGCCCTGACCAGCGACCGGCAGGTCGTCGGGTGGGGCAGCAACGCCAACGGTGCCCGCACGATCCCGACCGCACTCAACGGTCAGCCCACCACCGCCATCGCCGCCGGCGGCAGCCACTCCCTCGCCCTCACCGCCGCCGTGATCGCCGACCAGGCGCCCTCGATCAGCGGCACTCCTGCGGTGGGATCCACGCTCTCGGCCGTCATCGGCGACTACAACGTCGACCCCGACTCCGTCGACCTGCAGTGGTACGCCGACGACGTCGCGATCGCGAACGCCGTCCACCTCGACTTCACCCCCACCAACGCGGAGCGCGGCACGACCATCACCCTCCGCGTGACCGCGACCAGGAGCGGCCACGCCGACTCCGCCGAGACCTCCCAGGGCGTCGGACCCGTCACGCCGGGCTCGTTCGCCACCGGCCCGGATGCTCGGATCACCGGCACCCCGGTCGTGGACGGCACCCTGACCGCCTCCCCCGGACCGACCCAACTGGGGAGCACCACCCCGGCCGCGGAGTCGTTCACCTACACCTGGGCCGCCGACGGCGACACCATCGCCGGCGCCACCAACCGCACCCTCACCCTGACCCCCGCGATGGTCGGTTCGACGATCACGGTCACCGTCACCGCGGTCCGCGACGGGTACACCGACGCCACCAGCACCTCCCCCGCGACCGGCGCGGTCGCCACGACGACGTTCACCACCGGCCCGGACGCCCAGATCACCGGCACCCCCGTCGTCGGTGGCACCCTGACCGCCTCCCCCGGACCGGCGCAGCTGGGGTCCACGACCCCGGCCGCCGACTCCTTCACCTACGCGTGGAGCGCCGACGGCACCGCGATCACCGGCGCCACGGACCGCACCCTCGACCTCGCCCCCGCCCTCGTCGGCACGACGATCACGGTCACCGTGACCGCGGTCCGCGACGGCTACGCCGACGCCTCCAGCACCTCCGCACCCACCGGCGCGGTGGCCGGGGCGACGTTCACGACGGCGCCGACGGTGTCCCTCACCGGCACCGCGGTGGTGGACGGCGTGCTGACGGCAGCGGTCTCCCCGTCGACGCCGGCCGCGAGCACCTACTCCTACGCCTGGTTCGCCGACGGCAGCCCGATCAGCGGTGCTGCTGCGGACGAGCTGGCCCTGACCCCGGACCTGGCCGGCACGCAGATCACCGTCGAGGTGACGGCGTCCCGCGAGGGCTACCTCGACGCCACGGGCGTGTCCCCGGCCAGTGCACCCGTCGTCCGGGGGTCGTTCGCCACGCCTCCTGCGGTGGCGATCAGCGGCACGGCCCAGGTCGGTCAGGTGCTCACCGCGACGACCGGACCCACCACCCCGGCCGCCGCGACGTACCGGTTCGCCTGGTTCGCGGACGACGCCCCGGTCGCCGCCGCCGACGGGGCGACGTTGCTGCTCACCCCCGCGCTCCGCGGGCACCGCATCAGCGTGGTGGTGACCGCCACGAGGCCCGGCTACGTCGACGCGGCGACCCGCTCGGCCAGCACGGCGGCCGTGGTCACCGACCAGGCCCCCTCGGTGCAGCTGACGATCACTGTGCCGGCCGGCGCTCGCGAGGCGGCCGTGACCCCTGAGGGCCTGCCCGCCATCAGGCGCGGCCGGACGGCCACGGTCAGCTGGAGCAGCCAGGGAGGTGCGTCCCTCAGCGCCACCGGCGCGCTGCAGGAGCTCCTGGACGACACCTACGGCACCTCTCCCGTCCCGGCGAGCGGGTCTGTCCGGGTCAAGCTCGACCGCACCGGGCTGCACACCTTCCGGATGATCGCGGCCAACGAGCTCGGCTCCACCAGCGCGAGCGCCTCGGTTGTCGCCGTGAGGCCGCCCGCACGCCTGACGCTCCAGGCGCCGACGCGCGCGAAGGCGGGTACGACGATCACCCTCCGGGTGAGCGGGCTCGCGTTCGGCGAGCGCTACGTGATCACCCTCGACGGACAGCGTGTGGCCCGCACCAACGCTCGCACCGACGCCAGCACCCTCGTGCGTCGGATCACTCTGCCGAGGTCGCTCGAGCCGGGCAAGGTCCGCATCACGGTCACGGGACGCTCCACCCAGCGCACCGGCACGGCGACCGTCCGCATCCGGTAGGGGGCGGACCCGCCCACCAACGGTGGACGGCCGACTGATCGACCGCGGCACCGACTAGCGTGCCTCCATGCAGCAGTTGCGGCGCGCACTCGCCCTCGTGGTCCTCGGCTGGCTCGTCGCGACCGTGGCCCTCACCGGGAGCGCGGCGTCGGCCGAGTCCGCGGCCAGCCCGGCGGAGGCGCGCACGGTCCGCGTCGGCACGGAGGGGACGTACCCGCCCTTCACGTTCCACGACCCCGACACGGGCGACCTCACCGGCTTCGACATCGAGGTGATCCGTGCGGTGGCCGACGAGGCCGGGTGGGACCTGGAGTTCGTCGAGGCACCCTTCGACTCGATCTTCCCGGCGCTCGACGCCGGCCGGGTCGACGTGATCGCCAACCAGATCACCATCAATCCCGACCGCGAGGCGCGCTACCTCTTCTCGACGCCCTACACCTACTCCCGCGGCGTGATCGTCACCGCCGCCGGCAACGAGGACGTGAAGACGCTCGACGACATCGACGGCCTGGTCGCCGCCGAGTCGGAGACGAGCAACTGGGCGCAGGTCGCCCGCGACGCCGGCGCCGAGATCCGCGTGGTCGACCAGTTCGCCCAGGCGGCCGAGCTGCTCGTGCAGGGGCGCGTCGACGTCGTCGTCAACGACAACATCGCGGTCCTCGACTACCTCGCGTCCAGCGGGTCGGACGAGATCGAGATCGTCGGCGAGGCCGGCGACGAGGTCAGCAAGCAGGCCCTGACCTTCCGCCAGGACAGCCCGGCGCTGCAGCAGGAGGCGGACGACGCGCTCGCCACGCTCACCGAGGACGGCACGCTCGCGAAGATCTCGGAGAAGTACTTCGGCGCGGACGTGACGGTCGAGGACGCCGCGAAGGTCACCGACGTGAAGGGCTCCGACACGCGCTCCACGACCGAGATCGTCCAGGACTCCGCGTGGCCGATGCTCAGGGCGCTGCTGATCTACACGATCCCGCTGACCGCGGCCAGCTTCGCGATCGGACTCGTCCTCGCGCTGGTGACGGCGCTCGCCCGGATGTCGTCGAACCGGCTGGTGCAGCTTCCCGCCCGCATCTACATCTCCGCCATCCGCGGCACCCCTCTGCTCGTGCAGCTGTTCATCACCTTCTACGGCCTCGGGCAGGTCGGGCTCAAGCTCTCGCCGGTCTCGGCGGCGATCCTCGCGCTCAGCCTCAACGTCGGCGGCTACGCCGCGGAGATCATCCGCGGCTCTATCCTGTCCGTCCCCCGCGGGCAGTACGAGGCGGCCACCACGATCGGCATGCGCTACCCGCAGCTGATGCGTCGCATCGTGCTGCCGCAGGCCGCGCGGATCGCCGTGCCTCCGCTGTCCAACACGCTGCTGTCCCTCATCAAGGACACGGCGCTGACGTCGATCATCCTCGTGCCCGAGCTGCTCAGGCAGGCGACGAACGCCGCCTCGTCGAGCAGTCAGTTCATGCCGCTCTACCTCTTCGCGGCGCTCTACTACTGGGTCGTCTGCTTCCTCGTCTCGCAAGCACAAGGACCGCTGG
Source organism: Nocardioides zeicaulis (assembly GCF_042432345.1). Taxonomy (NCBI): domain Bacteria; kingdom Bacillati; phylum Actinomycetota; class Actinomycetes; order Propionibacteriales; family Nocardioidaceae; genus Nocardioides; species Nocardioides zeicaulis. Next base: position 239,931 of record NZ_JBHLXH010000002.1, read on the forward strand.
AGAAGCGGCTCGGGAGGTATGCCGCATGAGCACCACGCCACTGATCGAGGTCCGCGGCCTGCGCAAGGCCTTCGGTGACACCGAGGTGCTCCGCGGCGTCGACCTCACCGCCGACAACGGGACCGCCACCGCGATCATCGGTCCGTCGGGGTCGGGCAAGACGACCGTCCTGCGCTCGCTGAACGTCCTCGAGGTGCCGGATGCCGGGGTCGTACGCATCGCCGACGCCAGCGTCGACTTCGGCGCCTCCGTCGATCGATCCACCCGGCGCCGTGAGGTCGAGGCGCTGCGCTCGCACAGCGGCATGGTCTTCCAGTCCCACAACCTCTTCCCGCACAAGACCGTCCTGCAGAACCTCCTCGAGGGGCCGGTCCAGGTGCAGGGCCGCGACGTCGAGGAGGCCACCGTCGACGCCCGCCGCCTGCTCGAGCAGGTCGGCCTCGCCGGCCGTGAGGACCAGTACCCCTCGCAGCTCTCCGGCGGCCAGCAGCAGCGCGTCGGCATCGCCCGCGCGCTCGCCCTCAACCCGGAGGTGGTCCTGCTCGATGAACCCACCTCAGCGCTCGACCCCGAGCTGGTCGGTGAGGTCCTGGCCGTCATCCGTGACCTCGCGACCTCAGGCTGGACGCTCGTGATCGTCACCCACGAGATCCGCTTCGCCCGCGACGTCGCCGACCAGGTCCTCTTCCTCGACGGCGGCGTCATCGCCGAGCAGGGTGGGTCCGAGGTGCTCTCCGACCCGCAGCAGGAGCGTACGAAGCAGTTCTTGCGGCGGGTGCTCGAGCCGGGGTGAGCGACCAGGCCCTCAGGTTCCGTGACGCGGTTGGCGTGCACATGCCGTTCGTGCGGAGCCGGCAGAGGGACCGTTGGCTCAGCGTCTTCGGCCTAGCCCTCTAGCGGCGGACTGGCCCCACTCCTCAAGCCAGCAGCACGTACGACCCCAGCGCCACGAGCCAGGACACGAACGAGCCGAGCAGGAAGTACTCGGTCATCTGGTGGATCCGCTGCTGGTCCCGGCGGGAGGACAGCTCAGGGAAGCGCAGCAACCCCTTGGCCGCCACCACGATCGACGCCGCCGTCACCTGACCCCCGAGCGCCAGAGCCAGGATGAAGACCCGCTCCAGCGGGCCGAGGAGGCGCCCGCCCTTGAGCCGGGTCCGGGGCATTGCACCGTCGGCGGCGGGGTTGATCGTGCCGGTCGACTTCAGCACGAGCCGGACCAGCACGTTGCCGGTGGAGAGCTGGATGCCGAAGGCGCCGAGGACCAGGAGGAAGCGGTCGGGCGTCACCCCGGACAGCGCCGGCAGCGACACCGAGTCGAGCCACCGGCCGAGCGGCCCGGCGGAGACAGGGGCAAGCCCCGAGCACGCCACGGCCAGGCCCAGCGCCAGCACGAACAGCGTCAGCGGCAGCCACGCCGGCCCGGGGTGGCCGAAGCCCCACGTGACGGTGAGGTCCCAGAGCACCACGACGCCCGAGATGAGAAGGAGCGCGACGACGTCACGCCCCGACCCGAGCCCGGCGAGCAGCCCGACGCTCAGCGCCACCACTCCCCCGACGCAGCCCGGCAGCACCGGCGTACGGCGCACCGAGTGGGTCAGGTCGGTCACCGCAAAGCCGATCAGCAGGATCGCCAGCCAGCTCATCGCACCTTCTCCTCAGTCGTCATCCCGCTCACGAACTCTCACAGCCCGCGCAGCAGCTCGTCGGCCGCGAGCAGGACGCCCATGCCGTCCCCCCGCACCCGTTGCGAGACCGCCGAAGGGCTGATGCCCAGCTCGTCAGCGATCTCCTGCTGCTGCCTCCCCCTCAGCAGACCATCCAGCACCGACATCGAGCGCGGCGACAGGCCGGAGACGACCTGGTCGCGCATCATCAGCGCCGCGTTGACCAGCTCCGGGGCGGGGCCGGTCTCCCCCTCGGCGGCGGCGTACGCCGTGCGCACCGCCCGCAGCGCCGCCCTGCGCTCGTAGTCCTTCGCCGCCTCCACCGCGGTGCGTGCCGCCCACCACCCGGGGCCGTCCTCGACCCTGGGCTCCTCCTCGAGCACGGTCACCTGCCCCCATCCGATGCCTTGGCGGACGTCGACCTCGGGCAGCAGCGCCAGCCGGATCCGGAGCGTGGCAGCGACGGCGTCGCCGAGGGAGGCGAAGATGCCCTGGAACTCGTCGCCCACGCCGATGCGCAGCGGCACAGGAGGCGCGTACGCCTCGTTGATCGCGTCGACCGCGCGGGCGAACCGGGCGTGTACCGCGGCGCGGTCGGAGCTGCGTCGGGAGCCGACCAGGTCGCCGATGACGGTGACTGAAGGAGAAGGCTTCATCTCGCTCATCTGAAGATCATACCTTCTTTCGAGCCAGATGAACCTCTGGGCTTCACTCCCAGAAGACGCGCTCGACAACCGCGTGCGCGCGCCGCGTGGTGCGGAGGTAGTCGTTGACCATCTGGTCGGAGGCCCCCTGGGGGTAGCCCAGGATCTGCGCGACCGCGGCGCGCTCGCGTGCGTCGCGCGGCAGCTGGTCGGCGGGCTTGCCACGCACCAGCGTGACGGCGTTGCGGATCCGCGAGACGAGCCGCCACGCCTCGGCGAGGGTGCGGGCGTCGTCGTCGCCCACCAGCCCGGCCTGAGCGGCGGCCTCCAAGGCAGGGAGGGTCTGCGGCGTCCGGAGGCCCTCGACCCTCCCGGCGTGCCGCATCTGGAGCAGCTGGACGGTCCACTCGACGTCGGCCAGTCCCCCGCGCCCGAGCTTGAGGTGGGTCTGCCGGTCGGCGCCGCGCGGCAGCCGCTCGTCGTCGACGCGGGCCTTGATCCGCCGCACCTCCACCACGTCTGCCTCGCTGATCCCGTCGGCCGGGAAGCGCAGCGGGTCGATGAGCTCGGTGAACCGCCGCCGCAGCTCGGCGTCGCCGGCGACCGGGTCGGCGCGCAGCAGCGCCTGGAACTCCCACACGTGCGACCACTTCTCGTAGTACGCCGCGTAGGAGGAGACCGTGCGCACCATCGGGCCGTTCTTGCCCTCGGGTCGGAGGTCGGGGTCGACCTCGAGCGGCGGGTCGCTCGCGGGCAGCGACAGGAGGCGCCGCAGCTCGGCGACCACGGCGGTGGCGTACGACGACGCGACCTGCGCGTCGGCGCCCTCGACCGGGTCGTGCACGAACATCACGTCGGCATCCGAGCCGTAGGACAGCTCGAAGCCGCCGTAGCGACCCATCGCGATGACCGCGATCGTGCTCGGCGCGGCCACCAGCCCGCGCTGGCGGCGGACGGCCTCCGACGCGATGTCGAGGGTGGCCTGGAGCGTGGCGTCGGTGAGCCGGCTCAGGCCCTGCCCGACGAGTGCGACGTCGGTGCCGGCGACGAGCTCGCCGGTGGCGATGCGCAGCAGCTCGCGGCGGCGTACGGCCCGCACCGCACCCACCGCGGCCTCGGCGGAGTCGGCCCGCTCGACCAGCGCGCGCATCTCCTCCAGCGCCGCCTCGGCGCTGAGCGGCACCAGCGACTCGCCGAGCATCCGCACGCCCTGCGGCTCCCGCTCGAGCAGGTCGGTGGCGTAGCGCGAGGTGCCGAGGACGTGCGCCAGCCGCTGGGCCACCTCGCCCTCGTCGCGCAGCATCGTGAGGTACCACGGCGAGCGACCCAGGCTCTCGCTGATCCTGCGGAAGCCGAACAGCCCGGCGTCGGGGTCGGGTGCGTCGGCGAACCACTCCAGCAGCACCGGCAGCAGGGTCCGCTGGATGTCGGAGGTGCGCGAGACCCCGCTGGTCAGCGCCTCGAGGTGGCGCAGGGCCGCCTTCGGGTCCGCGTACCCCAGCGCGGCCAGGCGCGCCTCGGCCGCCTCCAGCGACAGCCGCGCCTCCGAGCCGGCCAGCCGGGCGACCGCGCCGAGGAGCGGGCGGTAGAACAGCTTCTCGTGGAGCCGGCGCACCTCGCGCCGGTGGTGGCGCCACAGCCGGTCGAGCTGCGCCACCGGCTCCGACATCAGCCCGAGCGAGCGGCCGAGGCGACGCAGCGACGGCTCGTCCTCCGGCAGCACGTGCGTGCGGCGCAGCTGGTGGAGCTGGACGCGGTGCTCGAGGGTGCGCAGGAACGTGTAGGCCTCGTGGAGCTTCTCGCCGTCGTCGCGACCGACGTAGCCGCCGTCGGTGAGCCGGGCGAGCGCGCTCAGCGTCGCGCCCTCACGCAGGGAGGCGTCGGCGCGGCCGTGGACGAGCTGCAGCAGCTGGACGGCGAACTCGACGTCGCGCAGCCCGCCCGAGCCCAGCTTGATCTGCCGCTCCGCCTCCTGCGCCGGGATGTGGTCGACGACCCGGCGTCGCATGGCCTGCACGTCGGCGACGAAGCCGTCGCGCTCGGCGGCCGCCCACACCATCGGCTCGATCATCTCGACGTAGGCCTGGCCCAGCGCGGCGTCGCCCGCCACCGGGCGGGCCTTGAGCAGCGCCTGGAACTCCCAGGTCTTGGCCCACTTCTCGTAGTAGCCGCGGTGGCTGGCCAGGGTGCGCACCAGCGGGCCCTGGCTGCCCTCGGGACGAAGGTTCGCGTCCACCGGCCAGATCGAGCCCTCGCGGGTCGGGTCGGAGCAGACCCGCATCAGGTGCGAGGCCAGCTGGGTGGCCACGCGCAGCGCCACCGCCTCCTCGGCGCCCCCGGCCGCCTCGTGGACGAACACCACGTCGACGTCGGAGACGTAGTTGAGCTCGTGGCCGCCGCACTTGCCCATGGCGATCACCGCGAGCCGCGCGGCCTGCGCCTGCTCGCCGACGCGCGCGCGGGCGACCGCCAGCGCCGCCTCGAGCGTGGCACCGGCGAGGTCGGAGAGCTCGGCGGCCGCGTCGTCGACCCCGACGTGGTGCGCCAGGTCGCGCGCGGCCAGGCGCAGCAGCACCCGGCGGTACTCCACGCGGAGCGCGTCGACGGCCTCCGCGTCGGGGACGCCGGCGACCGGCTCGGCCTCGGCGGGGTCCGCCCCGACGGACCGCAGCATCGCCTCGCGCACGGCGTACGCCGCGGGGCGGGTGCTGCCGAGGGTGGGGTCGGTGAGCTCGCGCCAGTGGCCGGGGTGGCGCACCAGGTGCTGGGCGAGCGCCGCGCTGGCGCCGAGCACGCAGCACAGCCGCATGGCGGTGCCCTCGTCGTCGGCGACCTCCGCCAGCATCGACCGACCGGCGCCCTCCTCATCGGCGTCGAGCGCCTCGACCAGCCGCAGCAGCGCCGCCAGCGCGGCGTCCGGGTCCGCGGTCGCGGCCAGGACGTCGGTGAGGGGAAGACCCGCATCACCCAGCTGTTCGATGCCGCGGGCGGCTGCCGCACCGTCCACGAAGCCCTTGCGCACGAAGGCGCCGCTCGACGTCATCGCGCCACCCCCGGCATTCCGCCGACCCGTGCACCGACCCGCGCCCCGGCCAGCGCGGCGAAGCGGCGGACCAGCGGGCGCCACTGCGACGCGAGGTCCTCCGACGCGTCCCTGACCCTGGCCAGCACGGTCTCCTCGTCGAGCCCGAGGGCGACGAGGTCGTCACGGTCGTCGGCGGCCCACCCCGCGACGACGTCGGCGTCGACCTCGGGGTGCGCCTGGACGCCCCACGCCGACGGGGCGAGACGGGCGACCTGCACCTCCCCGCCCGGCGTGCGGGCCAGCACCACGCCGCCGTCCGGGACGGCGGTCACGACGTCGTTGTTCCAGTGGATCGCGTGCTCCTCGCCGGTGTGCGCACCGAAGAGCGGGTCGCCGGCGGCGTCCGCGCTCCAGCCCACGGGCTGCACGCCGACGGTCTGGCCGCGCGGGTTGCGCGCCACCTCGCCGCCGAGCGCCACGGCCATCACCTGGTGGCCGAGGCAGATCCCCAGGGCCGGCACCGACGCCGCGACCGCGTCGACGACGAGCTCCTTGAGCGCGGGCAGCCACGGCGCCCGGTCGTGGTCGTGGGCACCCATGTCGCCGCCCAGCACCAGCAGGGCGTCGTACGCCGTCGTGGCGGGCAGGGCGTCACCGGCGTAGGGCCGGCACATCACGAGCGTGCAGCCGGCCTCCTCCAGCCACCGGCCCACGAGGTGGGGCGGGCAGGACGCCTGGTGCTCGACGACGAGGACGCGCGGGCTCACCGCATCACGCTCCCCCACGTCGAGTCCTGCCACAGCGCCGTCAGCCCGAACCCGGTGCCCGCGGCCAGGGACCAGGCTGCGAGGTCGCCCCGGCGCCGCCACGCGGCCACGCCGGTCGCGACGAGCCCGGCACCGAGCAGGAGCCACGGCGTCCCCCACTCCCACGGGCTCTCGTCCTCCTCCCAGCGGTAGAGCGCACCACCGTCGAGCAGTGCCGACGCGCCGGCGAGGAGGTACGGCAGGCCCAGCACGCCGACGACGACGAGCACCCAGCGGAGCACCCCGCGTAGGGACGCCCACCGGCCGGCGGTCGCGCCGAGCGCGACCAGCAGGACGGCGACGGCGAACCCGAGCAGGTAGCCGAGCGCGGAGTCGACGCGCCAGTCCCAGTAGGACGCGCCGTGCCAGCAGGTCCAGGCGAGGAACACCCCGGCCGCGACGAGCGCAAGGCCGGGAAGCCCCACCGGACGTGCGGTGTCCGACGGCCCGGAGGGCGTCACCGCGACGAGCAGCGCGGCCACCGCGGCCGCGGCGGTCAGCCCGACGTACCACCCCCCGACCACCCCGTCGGGGAACCCGCTGAAGGCGACCGCGCCCACCGCGAGCCCGGCGGCGCCGACGAGCATCCCGGCCCGGTGGAGGGCGGTCGCGCGCAGGCCGGCTACGACCAGCAGGAGGCCGAGCGGCACCGCGACCCCGGCGGCGTACGCTAGCGGCACCACCCAGCCGGGCACCGCCATCGGCTCGAGCGTCGGCTCCGTACGCTCCTGCCAGGCGTCGGCGGCGACGGCGAGCCAGACCGGCGTCTCGACGACGAGCACCCACGCCACGGCCCACGAGAACCAGTCGCGCAGCACCGTCATCGCCGGGTCGTGGTCTCTCAGAGCACCGGCAGCATGCGGTCGCGCTCGAAGGAGGAGACCTGGGCGCGGTACTCCTCCCACTCGGCGCGCTTGTTGCGCAGGAAGTAGTCGAAGACGTGCTCGCCGAGCGTCTCGGCGAGCAGCTCGGAGTCCTCGGCGATCCCGATCGCGTCCGAGAGGCTGCGCGGCAGCGGGGTGATGCCGAGGGCGCGGCGCTCCCGCTCGGTCAGCGACCACACGTCGTCCTCGGCCTCGCGGGGCAGCTCGTAGCCCTCCTCGATGCCCTTCATGCCGGCCGCGAGGACGACCGCGAAGGCGAGGTAGGGGTTGCAGGCCGGGTCGATGGTGCGCAGCTCGACGCGGGTGGACTGGCCCTTGTTGGGCTTGTACATCGGCACGCGCACCATGGCCGAGCGGTTGTTGTGGCCCCAGCACACGCCCGACGGGGCCTCGCCGCCGCCGAGCAGCCGCTTGTAGGAGTTCACGAACTGGTTGGTCACCACGCTGATCTCGCTGGCGTGGCGCAGGATCCCGGCGATGAACTGCCGTCCGGTCCTGGACAGCTGGTACTCCGCGCCGGCCTCGAAGAAGGCGTTGCGGTCGCCCTCGAAGAGCGAGACGTGGGTGTGCATCCCGGAGCCCGGGTGGGTCGTGTAGGGCTTGGGCATGAAGGAGGCCCAGATGCCGTGGCCGAGCGCGACCTCACGGATGACGGTGCGGAACGACATGATGTTGTCGGCCGTGGTCAGCGCGTCGGCGTAGCGCAGGTCGATCTCCTGCTGCCCGGGACCGCCCTCGTGGTGGCTGAACTCCACCGAGATGCCCATCGCCTCGAGCATGGTGATCGCCTCGCGGCGGAAGTCGGCGCCGCGCGACTGCGCGGTGTGGTCGAAGAAGCCGCTGCGGTCGACCGGCTGCGGCTCCTCGCCAGCACCCGGCATGTCCTTGAAGAGGTAGAACTCGATCTCGGGGTGGGTGTAGAAGGTGAACCCCCTGTCGGCCGCGCGGCTCAGCGTGCGCTTGAGCACGTGGCGCGGGTCGGCGTAGGACGGGCTGCCGTCGGGCATCCGGATGTCACAGAACATGCGCGCGGTGGCCGGCCAGCCGTCGTCACCGGTGCGCCACGGGAGGATCTGGAACGTCGAGGCGTCGGGGTGGGCGAGCATGTCGGACTCGTAGACGCGGGCGAAGCCCTCGATCGCCGAGCCGTCGAAGCCGATGCCCTCGTCGAAGGCGTTCTCCAGCTCGGCGGGAGCCACGCTCACGCTCTTGAGGAAGCCCAGCACGTCGGTGAACCACAGCCGCACGAACCGGACGTCACGCTCCTCGAGCGCCCGCAGCACGAAGTCCTCTTGCTTGCCCATGGGCCCAGCCTAGGGGCAGCGTCGCCCCCGCCCGCGCAACCGCCTGAGGTGTGGGCGGCCGCCCCCTCGCGGGGCCAGTGGCACCCGTCACGGTGTTAGCGTCCCCGGATCAGCCGCCCGACTCGGGCCCGCCACCACGGGAAGAGGGAAGCTGCACGATGAACGACCCCCACGCACACCTGCCGGACCTCTCGTCACCCACCACCCCCGACGGGTTCCTGCTCGCCCACCTCGCCGAGGAGACCCGGCGCCGGGCTCGCACCGCACGGGCCCCGGAGGCCACCACGGCCGGCGCCGACCGCGACCTGCTCGACGCCCTGCAGTCCGCCGTCGACGACCTGGCCCCGACCCTCCTCGCGGCCAGCCACGACCTGTCCGAGCACCCGGAGGTCTCCTTCGAGGAGCACCGCTCGGCCGCCGCCCTCGCCGACCTCGTCGAGGCCCGCGGGATTGACGTCGTGCGCGGCGCCCACGGGCTCGCGACCGGCCTGCGCGCCGAGGTCGGGGACCCCGACGGACCCACCATCGCGGTGCTCTCGGAGTACGACGCGCTGCCGGGCATCGGCCACGGGTGCGGCCACAACGTCATCGCCACCGCAGGACTGGGCGCCTTCCTGGCCCTCGCCTCCCTCGGCGACCGGCTGCCGGGCCGCGTCGTCTGGCTCGGCACGCCGGCGGAGGAAGGAGGCGGCGGCAAGGAGCTGATGGCCGCGCAGGGCGCCTTCGACGGCGTCGACGCGGCGCTGATGGTGCACCCCTTCACCTACGACATCGCCGACCCGCTCTTCCTGGGCCGCCGCCAGCTGCGCGCGACCTTCACGGGCGTGACCTCGCACGCCTCGGCGCAGCCGTTCATGGGTCGCAACGCCCTCGACGCCGTCAACCTGATGTACACCGGCGTCGGCCTGCACCGCCAGCAGATGCCGGCCACCGACCGCGTCCACGGCGTCGTGACCGCCGGCGGCGAGCGGCCCAACGTCATCCCCGAGCACGCCGAGATGCTCTTCTACCTGCGCAGCGAGCTGCCCGAGAGCCTCGCCGTGCTCAGCGGGCGCCTGGCCGACATCGCCCGCGGTGCCGCCCTCATGACGGGGTGCGGCGTCGAGCTCACCTGGGACGAGGCGCCGCCCTACCTCCCGGTGCGGGGCAACGGTCCGCTGGCCGGCGCCTGGACCTCGCGCTACGGCGAGCGGGGCCGTACGGTCCTGCCGCCCGACGTCGTCCCGCGGATGTTCGCCGGGTCCACCGACTTCGGCAACGTGTCCTACCGGATGCCCGGCGTGCACGCGATGGTCAAGATCACCGACGCCGACCTGTCCCTGCACACGCGCGAGTTCGCCGACGCCGCGGTGACCGAGGAGGCCGACCGGGTCGTCGTCGACGCGGCATGGGCGCTCGCCGCGGTGAGCGCCGACTGGCTCAGCGACCCCGAGCTCCGCCGGGCCGCCGCCGAGGACTTCGAGGCGGCCGGGGGCGCGGTCGACGTCCCGTCCTACTTCGGCGAGGACCACGCATGAGCCGCCCGGAGGCCACGGGGGCGACCACGCGCACCGACCGCGCCCTCGCCGCAGTCGAGCGCGTCGGCAACCGGCTGCCCGACCCGTTCCTGCTGTTCCTCGGGCTGTTCCTCCTCGTCGGGCTGGTCTCGACCGGGCTCCAGCTGCTCGGCACGTCGGTCACGATCCCCGGCGCCGACGAGGAGACGGCCGTGCGCGGCCTCTTCACCGGGGAGGGCCTGTCCTGGCTGACGGTGAACCTCGGGGCGAACTTCATCGGCTTCCCGCCGCTGGTCACGGTCGTGACCATCCTGCTCGCCGTCACGCTCGCGGAGCGCACGGGCCTGCTGGCCGCGGCCATCCGGGCCAGCCTCGGCGCTGCCCCCCGGTGGCTGCTGCCCTACGCCGTCGGCTTAGTCGGGGTCAACGCCTCGGTGATGGCCGACGCCGCCTTCATCGTCGTGCCGCCCCTGGCGGCGATGGTCTTCAAGGCGGCCGGGCGCCACCCGGTCGCCGGGCTCGTCGGCGGCTTCGCGGCGGTCGGCGCCGGCTACTCCACGTCGATGCTGGTGACCAGCCTCGACGCGCTCTTCTCCGGCATCACCAACTCGGTGACCGGCGGCCTGCCCGACCCGGGCGCGACGGTGACGCCGGTGTCGAACCTGTGGTTCAACATCGCCTCAGCGATCGTGCTGGCGCTCGTCGCCGGACTCGTGGTCGACCGGCTCGTCGAGCCCCGGCTGGTGCGCGAAGGAGCTCCGGTCGACATGGTCGACGCCGGCGAGGACACCTCGCTCGACGCCGCCACCGACGCCGACGAGGACGTCGCGCCGGCCCTGCGCGCCGCACCGACGGACCTCTCCCCCGAGCTCGAGCCGGCGGAACGACGCGGGCTGCGCGCTGCCGGCATCGTGTTCGTCCTCCTGGCGGCGGTCATCCTCGCCGCGGTGCTGCCGGGCGGCTCGCCGTGGCGCAACGACGACGGCAACTTCCTCCCGGAGTCGGCGCTGCTCGACTCGACGGTGTTCATCGTGTTCGTGCTGTTCCTGGGCCCGGCGCTGGCCTACGGCTTCGTGAGCGGGTCGTTGCGACAGGCTGCCGACGTGCCGAAGGTGATGGGCCTGGGCATCAAGGACATGGCCGCCTTCATCGTCCTGGCGTTCATGCTCGGGCAGTTCATCGCGCTCTTCAACTGGAGCAACGTCGGCTCCGCGCTCGCGGTCGCCGGCGCGGACGGGCTCGAGTCGATCGGCCTGACGGGCTACCCCGCGATCATCGGCTTCATCCTGCTCGCCTCGGTGCTCAACCTGTTCATCGTGAGCGGGTCGTCGATGTGGACGCTGATGGGTGCCGTGTTCGTCCCCCTCTTCGCCCTGCTGGGCTACGAGCCCGGGTTCGTGCAGGCGGCGTTCCGCGTCGGCGACTCCGCGACGCAGGTCATCACGCCGATGAACCCCTACATCTGGATCTTCCTCGTGATGGTCAAGCGCTACGAGCCCGAGGCCGGCCTCGGCACGGTCATCTCCAGGATGCTGCCGTTCGTGGTGCCGTTCTGGATCTCGTGGGTCGCGGTGCTGACCGTCTTCTACCTCACCGGGGCAGACGTCGGCCCCGGCGTCGGCATCCGTCTCTGACCCTGCTCGTGCGGGTCGGGACGGACGCCGACCACCGGGGCTGCAGCGTCCTCGCGACGGGGCTCAGTGGCAGATGTTGACGTCCTGCGAGCCCAGGACGCCGTCCACGACCTCGCGCATCGGCTTGAGCCACAGCTGGGTCTCGGGGACGAAGGCGATGCTGCCCGGCACGCGGCCGGCGACGCCGTCGACCTCGACCTGCTCGACGACGAGGGGCACGGTGACGTTGCGACGGCGCACGCCTTCCCAGCACGCGGACGCCTTCTTCCGCGTCACGGCCTGCTCGAGGGTCACCGGGTCGCCCTGCAGCATCCCGTTGTAGCGCCACGCGACGTTGGTGACGTAGCCGGTCTGCCCCTCCCACGGGGCGCGGACGTTGACTGACATCCCCCAGGTCTTGCTGGTGGCGATCGTGAAGCGGACCTCGCCGCCCCTGACCTTCTTCCGCTTCGACGACCAGACCTTCACGTCGGTGTGCTGCGTGCGCAGTGCGTTGACGAGCTGGATCTCGCAGCCATCGCAGTCGTCGACGGTGAAGGTCAGGGTCGTACGGGCGACCGCAGCGCGCGCGTCGGCCGCCCGGTCGGCGGTGGCGGCCGTCGCGGGCGGCGCGACGAGGGCGAGGAGGGCGGTGCCGGCGACTGCGCCGGGGGTGATGGCGGTGCGGAGGGACATGGTGGCTACTTGTCTGTGCGAAGGGTTGTCACCATCAGGATGCCGTTGCGGCCGTTCGGGTTGCATCAGGATTCCGGCGGGCCTCAGCCAGCTGCCGGCGGCTCGCAGAAGTCGATGTCCTGCCCGCCCATCACGCCGCCCCAGACCTGGCGCATCGGCGCGAGCCAGTCCTGCGTCTCGTGCACCCAGGCCAGGGTGCCGGGCACCCGCCCGGGTCCGACCCCGACCACGCGGACCTTCCGGGTGCGCAGCTCCAGGTCGTACGACGACGCGCTGGTGCCGGCCCAGCAGGCGCTCGCACGGTGCTTGCCGCGCGCCTCGCGCTTGGAGACGACGGCGCCGGCGCTCGTGCCGGCGTAGCGCATCGCGACGACGGTGACGTAGCCCAGGCGGCGCTCCCAGGGCGCGCGCAGGCTCATCGACAGGCCCGCAGTGCGCTCGGTGGGCACGCGGAAGGTGGCCACGCCGTCGACGACCTCGGTCGGCTCCGACTGCCACACGTCCTCGTAGTCCGCCGTCAGGGCGGACTGCGCGGTGATCGTGCAGCCGTCGCACCCGGGCGCGTGGACCGTGAGCGTGGTCCGCGGCGCCGCGCGGTGGGTGACGGCGTCGGCGGTGGGGCCGGCGAGCGCCGGGGCGGCGGCGGACGCGGGCAGGAGGAGGGTGGCGAGCAGTGCTCCCGAGAGCAGGCGTGAGGTCATGGCGGTGTCTTCCTGTGAGGGGTTCTCACAGGAGGGGACGCGACTCGCGCCGGTCGCGTTGCGCAGCGCCTGCGTGAGCCGCTCAGTCGTCGCCGAGGGTGTTGCGCTCGAGCTCGGAGACCGTGGGACGGCCCTGGTTGCAGAAGACCTCGAGGTCGACCGAGCTGCGGCCGTTGCTGAACACCGCGTCCACGTCGTCGTCGGGACCCTTCTCCCAGCTGATGACGCGCCACCCGGCGTCGCGGTCGGGACGGGCGGCGATGCCGTACGCCCAGGCGCGACGGCACTCCACCACGAACCCGCCGTACTCCCCCGTGATCTCGTCGCGCACCGCCGGCACGTCGGTCGACGGCGGCTGCGTCGGTGGCGCCGACAGGTCCTCGGCCACCTCGTCGCCGACCGGGCCCCGGTCGCGGATCGTGGCGCCGACGGTGGACACGGCGAGCACGCCGAGCACGACCGCGACCGCAGTGGTCGCGGCCCACAGCCCGACGAGCAGCATCCGACGCCTCACCGGGCCATCGTGCCGCGTCCGACCTCAGCGCGAGGCCAGGCGGAGGTTAAGGGACGGCTAAGGCCGGCTGCGTGAGCGGCGCCGACCGGTAGGTTCGCCGCGTGGCGGAGGTGCTGATCATCGAGGACGACGACCGGATCCGGCCGTTGCTGGTCAAGGGCCTGCGCGAGTGCGGGCACACCGTCACCTCCGCGCCCACCGGCATGGCCGGCCTCCAGCTGGCCGTCGACTCCTCCCCCGACCTCGTCGTGCTCGACCTGGGCCTCCCCGACGTGGACGGCACGCAGGTGCTCTCGATGCTGCGCGGGGTGAGCACGGTGCCGGTCATCATCGCCAGTGCGCGCGACGACGACCCCTCGCTCGTCGGGGCGCTCGACGCCGGCGCCGACGACTACGTGGTCAAGCCGTTCACGTCCGCGCAGCTCGACGCCCGGGTGCGCGCGGTGCTGCGCCGCGTCGATGCGGGCCGGCAGCGCCCGGCCTCCGTCACGGTGGGCGGGCTCGTCGTCGACGTCACCGGTCGCCGGGTCCACCTCGACGGCCAGGAGGTCGACCTCACCCCGCGCGAGTTCGACCTGCTCGTCCACCTCGCGGAGCGGCCGGGCGAGGTCGTCACCAAGCGCGACCTGCTGGTCGAGGTGTGGCGCCAGCCGTGGGGCGGCTCCGACAAGACCGTCGACGTGCACCTGTCGTGGCTGCGTCGCAAGCTCGGCGAGACCGCCGCCGAGCCGCGCTACCTCACCACGGTGCGCGGGGTCGGCGTCCGCCTCGCCGCCCCGGAGGCCTCGGACGCGGGCCCCGCCGACCGGGACGGCTGAGGTGCGCCGCAGCCTGCTCGTCACCGCGGGGGCCGCGATCTCGATGGTGCTGCTCGCGATGCTGGTGCCGATGGCGATCCTGGTGCGCAGCTATGCCCTCGAGGACCGTCTGGCCCGGGCGGCGCTGGAGGTGCAGGCCGTCGAGACGGTGGTCTCGCGCTACGACGACCGCGGCTCGGTGTCGGTCTATCTCGACCGCCTCAACGCCGGTGACTCCCCGACCCGCATCACCGTGCTCTACCCGTCGGGTGCCGACGTCGGTCCCGACCAGGGCGAGGACGCGCGCGTGCTCGACGCCCGCAACACCGGGCGCGCCCGCGTCGACGACGTACCAGGCGGCTCGCAGATCCTGGTCCCGGTCTCGCGGGGCGGGTCCTCGGCGCTCCCGTCGCAGACCCCGGTGATCCGCGTGGTCGTCGAGGAGCCGGGCGTCACCTCGACGGTCGGCCTCGCGTGGGGCCTGCTGGCGCTGCTCGGCCTCACGCTCCTGGCGGGCTCGCTGGTGGTGGTCGACCGGCTCGGGCGCTCGTTCGTGCAGCCCATCCGCCGCCTGGCCGAGCACACCCAGACCCTCGGCTCCGGCGCGAGCATCACCCCGGTGCCCGAGGAGTCCGGCCCGCCGGAGGTGCGCGAGCTCGGGGCCGCCATCGGCCGCCTCGTCGGCCGCATCGAGCTGCTGCTCGCGCGCGAGCGGGAGAACGTCGCCGACCTGTCCCACCGCCTCCGCACTCCCGTCACCGCGCTGCGGCTGAGGGTCGAGTCCGTGCCCGACCCCGACCTGCGCGAGCGGCTCGGCTCCGACCTCGACGCCCTCCAGGCGACCGTCGACGGCATCGTGCGGGAGGCCCGCCGCTCCGAGCGCGAGGGGCTCGACCCGCGCACCGACGCCATCGCCGTGCTCGCCGGCCGCGTACGCCACTGGGCGCCTCTTGCGGAGGACCTGGGGCGGCCGTGGTCGACCGACCTGGCCACCTCGGGCCCGCTGCTGCGGGCGAGCGCGGCCGACCTCGAGGCGCTGGTCGACGTGCTGCTCGACAACGTCTTCTCCCACACCCCCGACGACGCACCCGTCCGCGTCACGCTCAGCGCCACCGACGCGGCGGTCGACCTGGTCGTCGACGACGCCGGCCCCGGGCTGCCGGCCGACGTGGACGTCACCGGCCGCGGCGCCAGCGGCGCCGGCTCGACCGGGCTGGGCCTCTCCATCGCGGCGCGCACGGCGCACGACTCGGGCGGCGAGCTGGTCGTGGGGCCCTCGGACATGGGAGGAGCCCGGGTCGCCGTCACGTTGCGGACGGACTGACCCGGGCTCCTGGCCCGTGGGCCGAGGCTCAGCGCACGGTGAGCGAGGTCGAGCAGGCAGTGCCTCCGACGGGCTTCACGGTGAGCTTGAAGGTGTCCTTGCCCGCGGTGTCGCGGCGGAAGGCGTCGAGGTCGAGCTCGCCCTCGTCGTCGGCGCGCAGGGTGCGCGACGCGGCGACCGCGCCGTCGTGGCGCAGGACGACCTTCCACTCGCTGCCGGCGCGAGCGCCCTCGAGGTCGGCGTCGACGTCCCAGCCGCCGCGCTCGCGGTCGACGTTGAGCTCGTAGGTCGCGCCGGCACAGGTGCCGCGGCGCTCCACGTCGGCGCTGGCCGGCGACGCGACAGCGACGGCGGCGCCGCCGGCGGTGGCGATCAGGGCGGTGGTGGCGATGAGCGTCTTCTTCATGGGGTTCTCCTCGGTCGTGCGGGTGGGGTGATGGTGTGGTGGGTCGCGCGCGTCAGGAGCCGAGCGTGGCGGTGCAGGGCTCGCCCTCGGCGGGCGTGAAGGTGACGGCGTACGTCGCGTCGCCGGGCGCGCCGGAGGCGAACGCGTCGACGTCGATCTCGCCGTCCTCGTCGGTCGTGCGGGTGCCGGCCAGGAGCGCGGTGTCGCCGCGCATCAGCTCGACCTCCCACGCCTCGCCCGGGCCGGACGACTGGAGCTCGGCGCTGACCTCGGTCCCGCCGTCCTCCTCCTCCGCGCTCAGCTCCCAGGTCGCGCCGCCGCAGGTGCCGCGCTCGGCGGCCTGCGTCTCGGCCGTGGCGTCCACGGCCCACCAGGCGCCCAGACCGACCACGACCGCGGCCGCTGCGCCTGCACCGATGACTGCCTTCTTCTGCACGGGTTTCCTCCTCGTCTCCGTGACGCCGTCCGACGTCATGCGACGAGGTTCGTACGACCGCGGCTAACCGCGCTCCAGCCCGTGGCTAAGGGCGCGCTAAGACAGACCTCCCGCCCGGGCGGTGGCCCAGCCACGTTTCGGAGCCAAGAAAGGTGGCTGGGCCACCGGTGCCGGACCGAGCGGTGGTCCAGCCACCTTTCGCAGGCTGGGAATGTGGCTGGGCCACCGCTCCAGCGACAAAGGGTGGCCGCCTCAGGCGGTCGGGACGTCCCGCTCGATCTCGGCGAGCCAGGCGGTGCCGCGGGCGTCGCTGGGCATCCGCCAGTCGCCGCGGGGGCTCATCGTGCCGATGGCGCTCACCTTCGGACCGTTGGGCAGCGCGGAACGCTTGAACTGGTTGGCGAAGAAGCGCTTGACGAAGACCTCCAGCCACCGGCGCACGTCCTCGAGCGAGTACGCCACGCGCGCGTCGTCGGGGAAGCCCGGCGGCCACTCGCCGGCCTCGAGGTCCTTCCACGCGTGCCAGGCCAGGAAGGCGATCCGGCGCGGTCGCATGCCGAGGCGCACGACGTGGGCGAGGGTGAAGTCCTGGAGGTTGTAGGGGCCGACGGAGTCCTCCGTGGCCTGCGGCTTGACGCCCTCCTCGATGGGGATCAGCTCGGGCGTGATCTCCTGGCGCAGGATGTCGCCGAGCACGTCGCCGACCTCCGGCTCGAACTCGCCGTGCGAGATCACCCAGCGGATCAGGTGCTGCACGAGCGTCTTCGGCACGCCCGCGTTGACGGTGTAGTGCGACATCTGGTCGCCGACGCCGTAGGTGCACCAGCCGAGCGCCAGCTCGGACAGGTCGCCGGTGCCGACGACGATGCCGCCGCGCTGGTTGGCGAGGCGGAAGAGGTAGTCGTAGCGCAGCCCGGCCTGGACGTTCTCGAACGTCACGTCGTAGACCTTCTCGCCGCGACCGAACGGGTGCCCCATGTCCTTGAGCATCTGCTCGGCGGCCGGGCGGATGTCGAGCTCCTCGAACGTGACGCCGAGCGCCTGCGAGAGCCGGGTGGCGTACGACTTGCTGGCCTCGCCCGTCGCGAAGCCCGGCATCGTGAAGGCGAGCACGTCGCTGCGCGGGCGACCGAGCCGGTCCATCGCCTTGCACGCCACGATCAGCGCGTGGGTGGAGTCGAGTCCCCCGCTGACGCCGATGACAGCCTTGGGGGTGCCGATGGAGGCGAGCCGCCGCTCCAGGCCGGAGACCTGGATGTTGTAGGCCTCGTAGCAGTCGAGCTCGAGCCGCTCCGGGTCGTCGGGCACGAACGGGAAGCGGTCGACCTTGCGGAGCAGGCCGATGTCGCCGGCCGGCGGCTCGAGCTCCCACCCCACGGTGCGGAAGCGCTGCACCCGCTCGTGGTGCGTACGCCGGTTGTCGTCGAACGTGCCCTGCCGCAGCCGCTCCTGACGCAGCCGGTCGAGGTCGACGTCGACGACCGTGCGGCGCGGGCCGTCGGGGAACCGCTCGCCCTCGCCGAGCAGGTCGCCGGCCTCGTAGACCAGCGTCTGGCCGTCCCAGCTGAGGTCGGTGGTGGACTCGCCCTGCCCGGCGGCGGCGTAGACGTAGGCCGCAGAGCAGCGCGCGCTGGCGCTGCGCACCAGCAGCCGGCGGTCCTCCGCGCGCGCCACCGTGATCGGCGAGCCGCTGAGGTTGGCCAGCACGGTCGCTCCGGCGAGCGCGGCTTCGGCGCTCGGCGGCACCGGCACCCACATGTCCTCGCAGACCTCGACGTGCAGGTCGAGGCCGGGGACGTCGAGGCAGCGGAAGAGCAGGTCGGGCCCGAACCGCACGTCGTGGCCGGCCACGGTGATCCACTCGAGCTCGCGGTCGTCGCCGGGCGCGAACCAGCGGCGCTCGTAGAACTCGCGGTAGTTCGGCAGGTACGACTTCGGTGCGACGCCCAGGACCGTGCCGCGGTGGATGACGACTGCGCAGTTGTGCACCCGGTTGCCCTGCACCAGCGGCGCGCCGATCACCAGCACGCTCATCAGGTCGGCGCTGGCGGCGACGATCTCCGCGATCGCCTCCTCGACGCTCGCGAGCAGGGTGTCCTGCAGGAAGAGGTCGTCGACGGAGTAGCCGGTCAGGCACAGCTCGGGGAAGACGGCGACGGCGACGTGCTCGTCGTGGCAGGCCCGCGCCTGCTCGAGCACCGCGGCCGCGTTGGCCGCCGGGTCGGCCAGGTGCACCGGGAGCGTGATGGCCGCGACCCGCGCGAAGCCCTGGGCGTAGGCGGAGTAGAAGTCCACGGCGCCACTCTAGGGAAGCGGCCGCCGGTGCCACCGCCCACGCGGGGGTAGTCCAGTGGCAGAACGTCGTCCGGCGGGCCCTCCGACGACGCAATCTCACTGGACTACCCCGGCAGGGGCCGTCAGGGTGCACCCATGGCCCTGGAGATCACCCGCTGCGCGAGCGACGCCGACTACGAGGCGTGGCGCTCGGTGCGCATCGCCGTGCTCCCCTACGAGCGCTGCGACCCCGTCGAGGAGCTGCGCCGGCAGGACGAGCGGGAGACCCGGCTGATGCTCCTGGCGTACGACGACGGGGTGCTGGCGGGCTCCGGGCTCGCCGACCGCTCGGACTCCGCCGGCACCGGGTCGGTGGCCCCGCGGGTGCTGCCCGGCTTCCGCCGCCGCCGGATCGGCACCGCCCTGCTGCACGAGCTCGCCGCGCACCTCGAGGCCCACGACCTGCTGCGGGTCCGGGCGACCGTCGACGACGACGACTCGCTGGCGTTCGCCCACTGCCAGGGCTTCCAGGACACCGACCACGAGGTCGAGCAGACCCGCCCGGTCGACGACGTGCCGTCCCCACCGGAGCTGCCCGACGACGTCGAGGTGGTTCTCGCCGCGGATCGTCCGGGGCTGTGGGAGGCGTCGTACGAGGTCTTCGGGCGGCAGGCGACCGAGGACTTCGCGCTGTCGACCGCCCTCGACGTCACGCCCGAGCGGTGGGCCACCTCCTGGCTCGGCGACCCGATGTTCCTCGCCGTCCACGACGGCGAGGTCGTCGGCTGCGCCGGTCTCGTCCTCGACACCGACGTCCCCGACCGCGCGGAGAACGCGCTGACCGCCGTGCGCCGCGACTGGCGCGGGCGCGGCCTGGCGGTCCACCTCAAGCTGCGCACCCTGAAGTGGGCCTCCGAGCACGGGATCGCGGAGGTCTACACCTGGACCCAGGACGGCAACGAGGCGATGCGTACGCTCAACACCCGGCTCGGTTACGCCACCACCCGCCGCAGCACGATGGTGGCGCGCCACCTGCCGCTCGACTAGCGTCGCCGGGGTGCGCCACCACCTCCGCACCACCTCGCTGTCCCTGGCCCTCGCGGCCCTCGTCGCCGGCCTGCTGACAGGGCTGTCGCCCAGCACGGCCGGCACCCACCCAGCCGCTGACCGTGGAGCCGGCCCGGCCGCCGACCGCGCCGCGCAGGTGCCCCGGCTGCGGGTCCGCACCGTCGTACGCCGCCTGCAGCACCCCTGGGACGTGCAGCAGGCGCCGGGCGGGCGCCTGCTCGTCACCGAGCGCGACCGGGCCCGCGTCAGCGTCGTGCGCCACGGCAAGCGACGCACCCTCGCCGACCTCGCGGGCCAGGTGTGGGTCTCGGGCGAGACCGGGCTGATGTCGCTGGCACTCGACCCGGCCTCCCGCACGGTCTGGGCGTGCCACGGCTCGAGCGTCGGGGGCAACCACGTGCAGGTCACCCGCTGGCGCGCCGACCCCCGCTGGAAGCGTCTCTCCCATCCGCGCACGGTGCTCACCGGCCTGCCCTCCTCCTCCGGACGCCACGGCGGCTGCCGGCTGCTCCTCGACCGCGACTCCGACGCGCTCGTCGTCGGCACCGGCGACGCCGCGGTCGGCACCAACCCGCGCGACCTCGACTCCCTCGGCGGCAAGACGCTGCGCGTGCACCGGTTCACCGGCGAGCCGATGGCCGACAACCCGTTCGCCGACGCCACGACCGCCCGCCGCTTCGTGTGGACCTACGGCCACCGCAACGTCCAGGGCCTCGCGCAGCGCGACGACGGCACGCTGTGGTCGGTCGAGCAGGGCAGCTACCGCGACGACGAGGTCAACCTGCTCGTCCCCGGCGGCGACTACGGCTGGAACCCGGTCCCGGGCTACGACGAGTCCGTGCCGATGACCGACCAGTCGCTGCCCGGCGAGCAGCAGGACGCCCGCTGGTCGTCCGGCGACCCGACCCTGGCCACGTCCGGTGGCGCATGGGTGCACGGCCGGCAGTGGGGCGCCCTCGACGGCACGCTGGCCGTCGCCGCGCTCAAGGCCTCGCGGGTCGTGTTCCTGCGCTTCGACGACCAGGGCACCCTGCAGTGGGTGCGCAGCCCGAAGGCGCTCCAGCAGCTCGGCCGGCTGCGCTCGGTCACCTCGGCGCGCAGCGGCGACCTGCTCGTCACCACCGACAACGGCACCGACGACCGCGTGCTGCGCGTGACGCCCCGCTGACTGGCCGGGGCCCGTGTGAGGGGCGACACAGGCGCCTACCCGCGGGTTGCGCACTAGCCTGATCGTGGTCCGTGGACTCCAGCAGGGAGCTGCGAGATGACGAGAGGCACCGATGTCCGAGCTGTCCGACAAGCCTGCCCCGGCCGAGGAGACCGCCCCCTACGGCTCCGGTCCCAGCGCCCCGGCGGCGCCCGTGAAGCGGGTCCGCACCCACCACCTCCGCGAGATGAAGGAGCGGGGCGAGAAGATCACGATGCTGACGGCGTACGACATGTACACCGCGGCGACGTTCGACGAGGCGGGCATCGACCTGCTGCTCGTCGGTGACTCCGCCTCCAACAACGTCTTCGGCAACGAGACCTCGCTGCCCGTCACCGTCGACGAGCTGCTTCCCCTGACGCGCGCCGTCGCGCGGTCGACGAAGCGCGCGATGGTCGTCGGCGACCTGCCGTTCGGCAGCTACCAGGCCTCGCCCGAGCAGGGCTACCTCACCGCCGTGCGGTTCATGAAGGAGGCCGGCGCCCACTGCGTCAAGCTCGAGGGCGGCGCCGAGATGGCGCCCGTCATCGAGCGCTGCACGCGCGGCGGCATCCCGGTGATGGCCCACATCGGCTTCACCCCGCAGTCCGAGCACACGCTGGGCGGCTACCGGGTGCAGGGCCGCGGCGAGACGAGCGACCGGATCGTCGCCGACGCGCGCGCGGTGCAGGAGGCCGGCGCGTTCGCGGTGGTGATGGAGATGGTGCCCGGTGACGTCGCCGAGCGGATCAGCAAGGAGCTGACCATCCCGACCATCGGCATCGGCGCGGGCGCCGGCTGCGACGGCCAGGTGCTGGTCTGGCAGGACGCTTTCGGGCTGCGCACCGGCCGGATGGCGCGCTTCGTCAAGCAGTACGCCGACGTACACCAGGTGCTGCTCGACGCTGCGCGTGCCTACGCCGACGACGTGCGCGGCGGCACGTTCCCTGGCGCCGAGCACACCTTCTGACGCACGCGCCCTGACGCACCCCTGATCCAGGCGCGCCCGACGGCTCAGCTGTCGGGCGTGCCGTCGACCATCCCGTTGCCGGAGGCGGGACCGTTGTCGTTCCAGTCGGGGTCGTTGTCCCACTGCTCGTTGCGCTGCTGCACCTTCTCCAGCGCGTGCGAGGCCTCCTCGGCGGTGGCGTAGGGGCCGAGGCGGTCGGCGTTCTTGCAGCCGTCGCGCCCCTCGACCGCGTGGTGGGTCAGGCAGAACCAGTATTCGTTCTCGCTCATGGCCCGAAACTACACTCGCGCCGTGCCTGCCGTAGCCCCCGCCGCCGTCTCGCCGCGCCGCGCGGTCCCCGCCTCCATCGCCCGCCCGGAGTACGTCGACCAGCCGGCGCCCGAGCGGTTCCGGGGCGAGGAGGTCAAGGACGCCGAGACGATCGAGCGGATGCGCGTGGCGGGCCGGCTCGCCGCGCAGGCCCGCGAGCTGGTCGGTCGCCACGTCGTGCCCGGCGTGACCACCGACGAGCTCGACCGCATCGGCCACGAGTTCCTCTGCGACCACGGCGCCTACCCCTCCACGCTCGGCTACCGCGGCTTCCCGAAGTCGCTGTGCTCGAGCGTCAACGAGGTGATCTGCCACGGCATCCCCGACGCGCGGGTGGTCGAGGACGGCGACATCGTCAACATCGACATCACCGCCTTCATCGGCGGCGTGCACGGCGACACCAACGCGACCTTCCTGGCCGGCGACGTCGACGAGGAGTCGCGCCTGCTCGTCGAGCGCACGAAGGAGTCGCTCGACCGGGCCATCAAGGCCGTCAAGCCCGGCCGGCGGGTCAACGTCATCGGCCGCGTGATCGAGGCCTACGCCAAGCGGTTCGGCTACGGCGTCGTGCGCGACTTCACCGGCCACGGGATCGGCACGGCGTTCCACTCCGGGCTGATCATCCCCCACTACGACGACCCGCGCTACGACGACGAGATCCGCGTCGGGATGACCTTCACCATCGAGCCGATGCTCAACCTCGGCACCCCCGACTACGACATGTGGGACGACGGCTGGACCGTCGTGACCAAGGACCGTCGCCGCTCCGCGCAGTTCGAGCACACCCTGCTCGTCACCGAGACCGGCGCCGAGGTGCTGACGAACCCCTGAGCCGCCTAGACTCCCCCGCGAGTGGGTCGGCCGGGCGGCCGCGGCGCCGTGCGCGAGCACGGGGTCGAGGAAGGTCCGGGCTCCACAGGGCAGGGTGGTGGCCAACAGCCACCCGGGGAAACCCGCGGGATCAGTGCCACAGAGAACAGACCGCCTCCCGGCGTGCCGGGCGGTAAGGGTGAAACGGTGGTGCAAGAGACCACCAGTGCGCCGGGCGACCGGCGCAGCTAGGCAAACCCCACCCGGAGCAAGATCAGACAGGATGCGTCCGAGGGCTGCCCGCCCGAGCATCCGGGTAGATCGCACCAGGCGGCCGGCAACGGTCGTCGCAGATGGATGGTCGCCCCTGCTTCGGCAGGACAGAACCCGGCCTACAGGCCGGCCCGCTCCCAATCACGCCTGTTCTGAGAAGCGCAACCGTCACTCCTCCTCAGTCCGTTTAGAGTCCGCACGGGGCAACTCCCAGCGCGGGCTCGGAGGGCCGCGAAGGCGGCCAACTCGAGGTGGCGGCGCGATGAGTAGGCGACGCGCACGAATTGCGACGGAGACCTCTTTGATGCCCCGCGAGCTGCTCGAACCACGCAATCTGTCAGTGCGCAAACAGTGGTATGGCTTCTTCGGATTCGACACGTTCCCCGCCCGGAACGCCCACCTGGTTCGGGCTCGGAACGAGCATGGCGTGGAACGCGCTACGCCCCCTCGGGAACTTCTTGCAGATATAACCGAACCTGCCCCGATGCCCCCACCGCCAGCGATCGCGTACGACGAATCCCCTGACGAGCCGGTCGGAGCAAAGTACGGTCGCCGTGGCGACACCCTCGCCCATTGGTCGTTCGTATCGAAGAGGAAGTCCGTGCATCAACAACTCAATCGCATTGCCTGTGCTGCCGCCCTAGTCGGCGCTCTAGTTGTGGCAGCACCACCAGCGCATGCCGCTGGAACAGCGATAAGTCACACAGCGCTGTCCGTCACGACATCCCCCGGTGCAACCTGTGTCACCATCCCTGTCACCTGGTACGTGACCGTCCCGGCTTCTACCGACTACTGGGTCATTGAGGCCGACGTGTTGAACTCAGCCGGCATCTCCGTCGATGACGTCTTCGAGCTTGAGGAGCCGCCCATCACCCAGACCTCAAGCACGCTGTCATTCTGTGGACTGGCCGGGCCCGGCAGCTACACCTTCCGTCTCTACGGACAGTTGCGAGCAGAGTTCGACGCCGGCAGCACTCTCCTAGACGAGACATTCACCGTCACGGTTCCCACGACGCCGCCCCCGCCCCCGCCGCCTCCGCCAGCCACGTACGCGACCACGGTCAAGCTTGAGAAGAACGTGTGGTTCAAGCGGAGCGAGTACGCGCGATTCGGGGGAACGGTCGAGATCGAGTACTTGTGCTCGACTACGTACTGCAGCGGCCCCGAACGAAAAGTGCTTGTCCAAGGCCTTTCCAAGGGCAGGTGGCGCACTTTCTACACGCGAGGCGGCATCTCTTCCTTGGTCTATGTGAAGGTCCGCGTGCCTTACAAGTACAGCAAGATCCGCGCTGCGGTTGAGGCAGTGACGGCGGGCGACAACTACAGCGCCGATGTCTCTCGGACCCTCGCCGTCCCTCGAAGATGAGACTTTGAAGCTCAGTCGGGTTCACGAGGACCATCTCGAGACCGGGGGCGCCGCATCAGACGTGGTCCCTGCGAGCCGGCTGCAGGACCAAGGCCTAAAGAGCTCCTCGTGTAAAGGGTCGCCTCGGAGCGCAGGGCGGGTAGCAGGGCAGGCACGTCGAAGTGAGCGGCCGCCATTCCGAGAGGAACGCAGGTGGGCGTGCTCTGATGGGCTTCTCGTGCCTCGGAATACAGAGAGCCACGCCGCTGAACGAGTGGCGTGGCTCTTTGTAGAGCCGCCCGTACCGGCATTTCGGGGCGCTGAGTCCGCAGAAAGTCCAGCACGCTCACAGCCAGTCACTGGCAAGCACTAGTCACCCAGCCGTTCCCGCAGGTCAGCGGCGAATAGCCACCAACAGTCACCGCTGGACCGCAGGCGGGGCCCGTTCCCGACCTACAGGCCGGCCCACTCCCCCGCCACCGGTCCCGACTGGCCCGCGCAACGACGCGGTCGCCCCCGGGGTTACGGGGCGTGCCGTCTGCATCTCGGCAAGACTTTCTCAACACTATCTAGATCGATTCAAGATAGGTGCGCCAGCCTTGGGAAGGCGCTATACGTCTGCCAACAGTGGACCATCGTGGGGAACACGACGATGGTCCGGCCCGAGC
Source organism: Nocardioides zeicaulis (assembly GCF_042432345.1). Classification (NCBI taxonomy): domain Bacteria; kingdom Bacillati; phylum Actinomycetota; class Actinomycetes; order Propionibacteriales; family Nocardioidaceae; genus Nocardioides; species Nocardioides zeicaulis. The sequence continues at coordinate 265,147 of NZ_JBHLXH010000002.1, forward strand.
CGGACACGACAGGCACGCGCGCGCTCGGCCGACTGGTGGCGCTGCTGCCGGCACACGACGAGGAGGCGCTGCTCGGCGCCGCCATCAGCTCGCTGCGCGCACAGAGCAGCCCGCCCGACCACGTCGTGGTGGTGGCCGACAACTGCACCGACGACACCGCCGGGGTGGCGAGCGCGCACGACGCGATGGTGCTCGTGCCGGTGGACAACGTCCACAAGAAGGCCGGCGCTCTCAACCAGGCGCTGGAGCAGCTGCTGCCCGAGCTCGAGGACGACGACCTCGTCCTGGTGATGGACGCCGACTGCACGCTCGACCCGGAGTTCCTCGCCACCGCCCGGCACCACCTGCTCGACCCCCGTCTCGGCGGGGTCGGCGGCGTCTTCCGCGGCGGCCCCGGCGGTGGGCTGGTCGGGACGTTCCAGCGCAACGAGTACGCCCGCTACGCCCGCGACGTACGCCGCCTGCGCGGGCGCGCGCTCGTGCTGACCGGCACCGCGTCGGTCTTCCCCGTCGCGGTGCTCCGCGAGGTCAAGGCCGCCCGCAGCGACGGCAGGCTCCCGGACAGCACCGGCGCCGGCCTGGTCTACGACACCTCGGTCCTCACTGAGGACAACGAGCTCTCGCTCGCCCTGATGCACCTCGGCCACCGCATCCTCGCCCCCGCCGCGTGCACCCTCGAGACCGAGGTGATGACCACGTGGCGCGCGCTCGGCGACCAGCGCCTGCGCTGGAAGCGCGGCGCACTGGAGAACCTCCTCGACTACGGCTGGACGCCGGTCACCCGGCCCTACTGGGGCCGCCAGCTGATGAGCCTGCTCGGCGTCATCGCGACCGTGCTCTACGTCGGCAGCCTGCTCGTCGGCCTCGCCGTCGGCCTCACGCTGCACCCCTTCTGGCTGGCGCTGTCCGGCGTGTTCGTCGTCGAGCGCGTCGTCACCGTCCGCGCCCGCGGCTGGCGCCAGATGCTGCTCGCCGCCCCCCTCGTCGTCGAGATGGTCTTCGACGTGTACCTCCAGCTCGTCCAGGCCCGGGCGTTCGCCCAGGCCCTCCTCCGTACCGAAAGGAACTGGTAGATGTACAACAACTCCGTCCTCCCCGCGACCGGCCTCGCCGCCACCGGCATGGCCTTCGAGGGCCTGTGGTGGTTCCTGGCCGCCTTCGCGCTGCTGGCCGCCGCCCTGGCGGTCGGGCGGATCATCCCCAAGCGCGAGGGCTGAGCCGTGCGGCGCGTCGCGATCTCGACCGTGGTGGTCCTGGTGCTCGGTGCCGTCGGGCTCGCCGCCTGGCCGTTCGTGCAGCAGTGGCGCACGGGCGCCGAGACCGCGAGCGCGCAGGCCGACCTGCGTCGTGCCCTCGACCGGCAGGACGTCCCCGCGGCCGCCACGCGGCGGGACCCCCACCCCGTCGCCTCCCCCGCGGCGACCGGGCAGCCGGTCGCCGAGATGACCGTCCCGCGCTTCGGCGCGGACTGGTCGTGGGTGGTCGTCGAGGGCACCGACCTCGACCAGCTGGCGCTGGGCCCGGGCCACTACACCGGCACCCCGCTGCCGGGCGCGCGCGGCAACGTCGCCGTCGCCGGTCACCGCGCCGGCCACGGCGACCCGTTCATCGACTTCGACCGGCTCCGCGTCGGCGACGAGGTGCACCTGCGTCAGGGCCGCACCACGTGGACCTACGCGCTGACCACCGCGCCCGAGATCATCCCCGTCACCGCCGACTGGGTGCTCGACCCGCTGCCGGGCCGCCAGCTCACGCTCACCACCTGCTGGCCGCGCTACGGCTCGTCGAAGCGGATGTACGTGCGGGCCGAGCTCGTCGACGTCAGCACCGGCTCGCCGACCGGCGCCGGCTCGGCGTCAGAGGCCCTCGCGCAGGGCTCGTAGCGAGCCGGGGGAAGAGTCCACGCGCCAGTCGCGCTCCTTGTCGGCCTGGAACCACACCAGCGCCTCGATCCGCGGGAACCGGCGGGTCGCGAGGGCGTCGCGCACCCACTGCGCCTTGCTCCGGCTGCTGTCGGCCGGGGCGCCGTCGTCCTTGCGCGGCTCCTTCGAGCCCACCTCGCACACCCACACCGGCGCGGTGGGGTGCAGGCGGGTGAGCCGGTCGTACTGCGGGCCGAAGATGCGCTCGAAGCCCTGCCAGCGTCCCCACGTCGTGTCGCTGCCCCAGTTGAAGCCGTCGAGGCCGAGCACGTCGACGTACCTGCGGCCGGGCCAGATGCGCCGGACGTCGGTGGTCTCGGCGTAGACGTCGGTGGTGGGGTTGAAGACCCACTTCACGTTGTCGGCGCCGCGGGCGCGGAAGTAGGTGACGACGTGGCGCCACGCCTTCTTGAACTCGGCGTAGGACCCGCCGTGCTCGCGCGGCGCGGCACCGGGGCGCGTCGGCTGGAAGGTCTGCCAGTCGCCGTTCATCTCCGGCCACGGACGGACGTACACGTCGTAGGGGTAGGCCCGGGCGGCTGCGACGAGGGTGTCGAGGTACGCGTCGTGCTCGCCGTTGCTCCACGAGGCGAAGCGCGTCGGGCCCATGTCCCACGACAGCAGCACCCGGCGGCGGCCGCCGTCGGCGAAGGCGAGCTCGGTCGGACCGGGGAAGACGTCGCCGTAGCCCCAGTAGTAGGAGGCGATGCCGGCGTCGTGGCCGACCAGGTCCTCGAACCCGTCGAGCAGCGCCGGGTCGTGGGTCATCCCGTCGACGTACGCACCGAACGTGACGCGGTCGCCGAGCTTGCGCGCTGCGGGCTCGGCCCCCGGCTGGCGGCCCGGCGCGAGGCCGGACGCCGACAGCGGGAGGACGCCGAGCAGGAGGAGGACCACGAGCCCCACCTTGACGAACCGGCGCAAGCGCGCGGTCGGCGACCCGGGAGCCGGCATGGTCTCGTCCTCGGAAATTGAGTGAACAATTGACAGGACGCTGACCGTAGATCGCGCCACGGGACCCCCGCAGGAGAATCGGGGAATCACCTGGGGCGCCCGCTGTTCGGACCGGGGCGCCACACTGGCGGCATGGACACCCGACCCCGACCGCGCGTGCTCGTCACCGGCGCGAGCGTCGCCGGACCCGCCGCGGCGTACTGGCTCGACCGCACCGGCTGGGACGTCACGGTCCTCGAGCGGGCCGACGGGCCGCGCGCCGGTGGGCAGAACGTCGACGTGCGGGGGCTGGCCCGCGAGGTGCTGGAGCGGATGCAGCTGCTCGACGCGGTGCGCGACGCCGGCACGGGAGAGGTCGGCACGCGCTTCGTCGACGCGGACGGTGGCACGGTCTCGGAGTTCCCCACCGACGACGAGACCGGCGACGGCCCCACCGCCGAGCTCGAGATCCTGCGCGGGGAGCTGGCTCGCGTCCTGCGCGAGGCGTGCAGCGAGGGCATCACCTGGCGCTACGGCGACCACGTCGTCGAGGTCGAGCAGGACGACGCGTCGGCGACCGTGACGCTGGCCGGCGGGCGCGTCGAGCAGTACGACCTCGTCGTCGTGGCGGAGGGACCGTGGTCCCACACCCGAGGCCTCGTCATGACGGGGGACGACGAGCCGGAGCTCGAGCGGCTCGGCATGTACTGCGCCTGGGCGACCATCCCGCGGACCGAGGACGACGACCGGTGGTGGCGCTGGATGAGCGTGCCGGGGTCGCGCTCGGTCAACCTGCGCCCCGACAACACTGGGACGACGCGGGCGATGCTCAACTTCATGACCGACGACACCGGTCTGCGCGACCTGTCGCCCGACGAGCTGCGCGCCGAGCTGGCCGAGCGCTTCTCCGACGTCGGCTGGGAGGCGCCCCGCATCCTGGCCGCCCTCGGCGACGCCGACGACCTCTACCTCGACGACCTCACCCAGGTCAGGTGCCCAACCTGGAGCAGGGGTCGGGTGGTGCTGCTGGGCGACGCTGCGTGGTGCGTGACGCCCATCGGGGGGTTCGGCACGTCGCTCGCCCTCATCGGGGCCTACGTCCTGGCCGCCGAGCTCGCGCGTGCGGAGTCGGTCGACGGAGGGCTCGCGTCCTACGAGGAGTGGTTGCGCCCGCTCGTCGACGACGTGCAGGACCTCCCGCCCGGGACGCCCCGCCTTGCCAACCCGCGGTCGCGGCTCGGCGTCGCCCTCTTCAACGCCGGCACCCGACTGGCCGCGGCAGGTCCCGTCCGCGCCCTGGCCTCGAGGTTCACGTCCAGCACCTCGACCGACCGCGAGCTGCCCCCGCTGGTCGTCCCCTCCTGACGCTGCGGGGGCAGGCAGCACCTCCCACCCCGGGGTGCGGGACGCGCTCACCCGGAGGGATGGGATCGCGTGTGCGGGGTCGTCGGGCTGGCTAGCGTCGACGTCATCGCCGCCCCGACCCCCCGTCGCGGGCACCTCCCTTGACCCTGGAGACCCCGGTGACGCTGACCTCCTCCCGCCCCGTCGTCGTTCCCGACGAGCCGAGGGACCGGGTCGGGCCGTTGCTCGCCCGGGTGGCCAGGGGTGACCACGAGGCGTTCGCCGCGCTCTACGACGCGACGGCGCCGACCGTGTTCGGTCTCGCGCTCAACGTGGTCGGGGACGAGGGGCTGGCCTGCGAGGTCGCGCGGCGGACCTACGCCGAGGTCTGGCGCGACGCACCGGCCCACTCCCGCGCCCAGGTCTCCGCCGCCGCGTGGATCGTGGCGACCGCCCACCGCCTCGCGGTCGCGCACGTGCGCACCCACGGCACGTCGGTGCCGGTCGGTCCCTCCCACGCCCCGCTGCTCGCGGACCTGCGCACCGACGTCGCCTGAGGGCTCACGCCCCGGCCCACTCCCCCAGCCGCTCGTGCACCTCGCGCACGGCCGGACGGCGCGTGGGGTCGGGGTCCAGGCACGCGTCCACGAGGTCGGCGAATCCGTGCGGCAGCAGGGGGCGCAGCTCCGACACCGACGGCGCGCGCCTGGTGAGCTGGAGGACGTCGCCCCGGGCGAAGGCCGCCCGCTCCGCTGCGTCGCGCGGCGCGAACGCCCGTACGCCGGTGGCGGCCTCGTGGAGCGTCACCCCCAGGCCCCAGGTGTCGGACGCCGCCGAGACCACCTCGCCGGTGCCCTGCTCGGGCGAGAGGTACTCCTGGGTGCCGAGGCCGCGCCGGACCCGGCCCGGCGGGCGGGCGATGCTGAGGTCGAGGAGGGTGGCGGTCCCGGCGTGGGCCATCACGTTGGCCGGCCGGACGTCGAGGTGCACGTAGCCGCGACCGTGGAGGTAGTGCAGGGCCGAGGCCAGCTGCTGCCCGAGGTGGCACAGGTCGGCGAGCGGCAGGCGGCGCGGCAGCACGGCGACCATCTCCTCCAGCGTCATCCCGACGTGGGTCTCGAGCACGACGACGGGTGCGGCCGCGCCCTCCACGGTCTCGAACGCGCGCGCGAGGTGGGGGTGCGCGAGCTCGCGCAGCAGCCAGCCCTCCTGCAGCAGCCGGTGGCGCACCCGGGACACCTCGACCCGGTCCGGTCGCACGGTCTTGGCCACGCAGCTGCACATCCGTTCGTGCGACCAGACCTCGTAGACGTCGAGCGCCGACCCGCGCGAGAGCAGCTCGACGACCTCGTAGCCCGGCGCGATCAGGTCGCCCTCGGCGAGGACGGGCAGCTCGACGGTCAGGTCGATCATCCGACACCCACCGGGGTCGGCGTGGGGAGCCCGTCGGGCTCGCGTCCGGCCTCGGCCCGCTGGGCCCGCCACAGCCCGGCGTAGGTCCCGCCCGCTGCGACGAGGTCGTCGTGGGAGCCGCGCTCGACCACCCGTCCGGCGTCCATCACCAGGATGGTGGTGGCGTCGCGGACGGTGTCGAGGTCGTGCGAGACCACGACCGTGGTGCGACCGGCCATCAGGTGGCGCAGCGGCCCGGCCACCCGCTGCACCGAGAGCACGTCGAGACCGGTGGTCGGCTCGTCGAGCAGCAGCACCGGGGCGTCGCGCAGCAGCGCCCGCGCGATGGCCACGCGCTGGGCCTGGCCGCCCGAGAGCCGGCGGCCGCGCTCGCCCACCGGGGTGCCGTACCCCTGCGGCAGCGCGCTCACGAAGTCGTGCGCGTCGGCGGCGCGTGCGGCCCGCTCGACGTCGGCGTCCGAGGCGCCGGGGGTGCCGAAGACGATGTTGTCGCGGACCGACCCGTCCACCAGGAGCGTCTCCTGGAGCACCACCGCCACCTGGGCGCGGACCGAGGCGCGGGTGAGGTCGCGCAGGTCGTGGCCGTCGAGGCGGACGGTGCCGCTGTCGGGGTCGAGGCCCCGCATCAGCAGGGCGGCAAGGGTCGACTTGCCGGCGCCGCTGGCGCCGACGACCGCCACCACGTCGCCGGGGCGGGCGGTGAAGGAGACGCCCTGCACGGCCGGCACGCTCGCTCCGGCGTAGGTGTGGGTGACGCCCTCGAAGCGCAGCTCGGCGGGTCCGCGGTGCAGGTCGACGGCTCCCGGCCGGTCGGGCGGCAGGGTCGGCTCGTCCAGCAGCTCGACGACGCGCTCGGCGCCCGCGGCCGCGGAGAACGCCGTGGTGACGGCGCTGCCGAGCCCGCGCGCCGGGCTGTAGAGCCGGCTCAGGTAGGTGAGGAACGCCAGCAGCCCGCCGACGGTGAGCTCGCCTCGTGCCAGCAGCCAGGCGCCGGTGCCGATCACGACGAGCGCGCCGGCCAGCTCGATGAGGTCGAGGGTCGGGGCGTAGACCGAGCGCAGCCGCGCGGACGCCATCTCCGTGCGGTACTTCGCCTCCGCCTCGGCGGCGTACCGCTGGACCTCGCGCGCGCCCTGGTCGTAGGCCTGCACCAGCGGCAGCGTGCTCAGGGTCTGCTCCAGCGAGGCGTTGAGCGCGCCGGAGCGTCGCTGGCGCTCGCGCGAGAGCTCCTTGAGCCGACGCGCGAACCAGCGCGAGGTGACCCAGAACAGCGGGGTGACCACGAGCGCCACGCCGGCGAGGAGCGGCTGGATCAGCACGATCGCGACCGAGAAGAAGACCAGCTGGAGCACCTGGGACACCGCGCGGCTGGTGCCCGAGACGAGGAACGACTCGATCGCCGAGACGTCGCCGGAGACCCGGCTCATCACGTCGCCGAGCCGGTGCCGGCCGAGGAACTCCAGCGGCACCCGCTGGAGGTGGTCGAGGAGCGCGGTGCGCAGGTCGACGAGGAAGCGCTGGCTCAGCCACGTCGAGAGCATCCGGTCGGCGCCGTCGCAGACCGCCTGGACGAGCGTGAGCCCGACGTAGGACGCCGCGACCACCGGGAAGAGCCCGAAGTCGCGCGGCACGAGCACGTCGTCGACGACCACCTTGAACAGCCAGATCTCCACCGACAGCAGCGCCGGCGACAGCGCGGCGAGCAGCAGCGAGACGAGCATCCAGCCGCGGCGCGGGGCGGCGTAGGGCCAGAACCGGCGCAGCACCTCGCGCACCGGGAGCCCGGTGCGGGGTCGCGTGGCGGTGCGGGCCATGGGTGCTCCTGGGCTGGGGACGGCGACGGGGACGGGCGGGAGGTGGGGGTGGGGGGTCCCGCCCGTCCCCGGTGGACCGGGTCAGTGACCGGTGCGGGTGCTCGTGCTGGTGCCCGAGCCGGTGTGCGTGCCGGTGTGGGTGCCGGTCGAGGTGCTGGTGCTGCTGCCGTGACCACGGCGACGACGACGGTGCGTCGAGTAGGCGCTGAATCCCATGACTCCTCCTCTCGTCGGTCTCGGGCCGGTTCCGGGGGTTCCCGGAGGGGCCGGCCTGTGAGCACGACGCTAGGCGCGCGAGGGTGCGGGTCGGCAGATGTCCGTTGGTACTAGGACCCCCGGACACCTGCCGTACGACGACCTGCTCAGGCCAGGCGGAACTCCACCGAGCGCGAGGCCGGGTCGGCCTGCACCAGCTCGACCGACACCTCCTCGCCGAGCGGCAGCTCGCCCGTGCCGGAGACCGAGGCCTCCACGGCAGGGTCCTGGATCGTGATGTCGCCCTTCGAGGCGTCCTTCTCCTCCACGTCGACCACGACCGCGATGAAGCGCTCACCGACGCGACCGGACAGCAGCTCGGCCTCGCAGAGGTTGACCACCGCGTTCTCGTACTGGTTGGCGCGCCGGCCCGACTCGCGCATGGCGTCGGGCAGGTCGGGCATCGCCTCGAGCACCCACGACGGCACCTCCGTGCCGGCGCACAGCGCGACGCACACCTCGCCGGCGAACCGGTCGACCAGGCGGCGCAGCGGCGCCGTGACGTGGGCGTACTCCGAGGCCAGGGCGGAGTGCTCGGACTGCGCGGGCAGCTGGCCGTCGAAGGTGACGTAGGCCGCCCCGCGCAGCAGGCGCGTGCAGGCGACCACCATCGCGGCGTGGCTCGGGATCGACGGGTCGAGCGAGCGGATGAAGTCGGGGTAGAGCTGCTCGGCCGGCCAGTCGATGCCCAGCGCCCGGGCGGTGCGGTGCAGGCGCTGCACGTCGCGCGGGTCGGGCGGCGGGAGGGTGCGCAGGATGCCGACGCGGGCGTAGACCATCAGCGACGCGGCCGCCATGCCGGTGAGCAGCGAGATCTGCGCGTTCCACGCCTCGACCGGCAGCTGCTGGCGGAACTCCAGCACCCACCCGCCGCCGGTCTCGACGAGCTCCTGCTCGGGCAGCGGCAGCGACACCCCGCCGCGGGCGGCCTCGCGCTGCAGGCGCAGCTCCCCCACCTCGCGCAGCAGCCCGATCACCTCGGGCGCGCGGCCGGCGTCGAGGTCGGCCTGCACGGCGTCGTAGGCGAGCTTCGCGCGCGAGCGCACCCGGGCCCGCACCACCTCGACGTCGGTGCCCTCGCCGGTCGCGTCGACCTTGATCGTCCAGAGCAGTGCGGGTCGCACCTCGTCGGGCAGCAGCGACGCCGCGCCCTCGCTGAGCACCTTGGGGTGCAGCGGGATCTTCGAGTCGGCGCCGTAGAGCGTCTCGCCGCGACGGCGGGCCTCGACGTCGACGGGGTCGCCGGGCGAGACGAAGGCGGCGACGTCGGCGATGGCGTAGTGGACGACGTAGCCGCCGGGCACCTCGGGGTCGCGGGCGATGTGCATCGCCTGGTCGAGGTCGCGCGAGGACTCGGGGTCGAGGGTGACGAGCTCGATGTCGGTGCGGTCGAGCTCGGGCATCCGGGGGTGCGCGGCCGCCTGCTCCGCGGCCCGCTCCACCGCGTCGGGGAACGCCGGCGAGACCTTCATCTCGGCCTGGATGGCGGCGACGCCGTCGCGCATCTCCTGCGCGGAGACGCTGTCCTCGCTCGCCCGGACCCTGACCACACGGTTGCTCGGCATGTCCCGACCCTAGCCACCGACACCCGCTGGGGGCTGCCTACGCTTGCGCGCGTGCTCATCCTGCTGCCGCCCAGCGAGGGCAAGACCGCTCCCCGCCGCGGGAAGCCGCTCGACCTCGCTGCCCTCTCCTCGCCCGTCCTCACCCCGGCCCGGACCCGGCTGCTGGACGCGCTCGTGGCGCTGTGCCGCGACGACCCGGAGCAGGCTGCGACCGTGCTCGGCCTCGGGCCGGCCCAGCGCGACCTCGTCGCGCGCAACGCCGACCTGGTCGCGGCCCCCACCGCCCGCGCGGACGCGATCTACACCGGCGTCCTCTACGACGCGCTCGACCCCGCGACCCTGTCCCCCGCTGCGCGTCGCCGGGCGACCGCGCGGCTCGCGGTGACCAGCTCCCTCTTCGGCATCGTGCGACCCGGCGACCGGATCCCGGCGTACCGCCTCTCCGGCGACGCCGTCCTCCCCGGCGTCGGCTCGGTGGCCGGCGTGTGGCGCGAGGCCCTCGGCGGGGCCGTCACCGACGCAGTGCGCGGCGGCCTGCTCGTCGACCTGCGCTCCAGCACGTACGCCGCCTTCTGGCGCCCGCCGGCCGACCTCGCGCGCCGCGTCGCGACCGTGCGCGTCCTCCACGAGTCGGGTGGGAAGCGTAGCGTGGTGAGCCACTTCAACAAGGCGACCAAGGGCCGCCTCGTGCGCGCCCTCCTCGAGGACGGCGCCGACCCCCGCACGCCGACGGCGCTCGCCGACGCGCTGCGCCGGCTCGGCTGGACCGTCGAGGTCGGGGATCCGACGCCCAAGGGCACCCAGCTCGACGTGGTCGTGACCGAGGTCTAGCCCGCCGGCCACGCAGCGGCCCCGCCCGTCGACGAGCGGGGTCGAGCGGAGATGTCTCCGCTCGACGCACGCCATGGCGTGCGTCTAGCGTCAACGAGGGTGTCCTAGTCCGCCGAGCCCGACCCGTTCGACGCCGGCCCGTCCTCGGCGTACATCGTGGAAGATCCGCGTCACCTGGTGGCTCGGATGTTCCACGTTCCGCCCGAGATCCCCGGATATCCGGGGATTTTGCGGCCCGAGCGGCCCGTCAGCGCAGCGGGATGACGTCGGTCGCCTCGAGGGGGTCCATCCCGCAGAGCGCGAGGAGGTCGGCGACGATCGAGCGCACCTGGGCCAGGATCACCTCGGCCGACAGGTCGTCGCTGTGCTCGACGGTCGAGGTCGCCCGGCCGAGCTCGACCAGCGGGTCGACGAGGGCGGCGGCGCGGTGACCGTGCCCGAGCTCGTCGGCCACCCGGTCGGAGAGGTCGGCCAGGTCGGCGGTGAGGCGGGCGTACGACGCCGGCACCGGCTCCCGGCGGTACGCCGCGACGGCGGCCCGGCGCACGAGCACGCGGGTGTTGCGCAGGGCGATGTCGAGGGGCTCCACCAGCTCGGTCAGCTGGCGCAGCGGCTCGCCGTGGCGTCGACGGAACGGCGAGGACGCCACCACCGACAACCCCTCGTCCGCGGCGGCCCTCAGCTCGGTGATCAGGGCGTCGGTGGCGCGGGCGTCGCGCAGCACCTCCATGCCCAGCTCCACGTCGCCCTCGCGCATGCACTCGGCGGCCGCGCGCTGGAGCGAGGCCATCTTCCGCACCACGACGGCGGCCTGCTCGCGGGGCCGGCGCAGCGGCGCGCGCGGCACCACGGTCGCGGCGACCAGCGCCACCCCGCCGCCGATCAGGGCGTCGGTCCACCGCAGGAACGCGCCCCCGGCGGGCGGGGCGAGCGCCGAGACGACGATGCCCTGCACGGCGGCCTGGTTGACCAGCAGCGGCCCGGCGTCGACGAGCAGCATGATCAGCGACATCCCGACGGCGACGATGAGCGCGATCTGCCAGGCGCCGGAGCCGAGCAGGTGGGTCACCAGGTCGCCGAGGAAGACACCGACGGCGACGCCGATCGCGATCTCGAGGACCCGGCGGTGGCGCTGGCCGTAGGACGTGCCGAGCGAGACGACCGCGGCGATGGGCGCGAAGAACGGCAGCTGGTGACCGAGCACGTCGGCCGCCAGCCACCACGCGACGCCGGCGGCGACGGCGCACTGGCCGATCGCCCACCCCTTGCTCCGAAGCCGCGCGACCCGCGCCCGCATCGACAGCCGGCCACGCGCGGCGAAGTCCTCGGCGCGCAGCACGGAGCCTCCTCTCAGAGTCCCGACTCGTCGGTGCGCACCAGGATGCGCTGGCACTCCTCGCAGCGGACCACCTCGTCGGCCGGGGCCGACCGGATCCGCGACAGCTCGGCGGCGTCGAGGGTGAGCTGGCAGCCGCCGCACTGGCGGGCCCGCAGCAGCGCGGCGCCGATGACCTTCTGCTCGCGCAGCCGCTCGTAGAGCGCCATCAGGTCCTCGGGGATCCCCTCGGTGGCCGGGCCGCGCGCGGCGGTCACCTCGGCGATGGAGGCGTCGATCTCGACGCGCCGCTCGTCGCGGGAGGTGGTGAGCGCGGCGAGGCGGTCGTCGAGGTCGTCGGCGCGGATGGCGAGCCCGTCGAGCACCTGCTGGGCGTTCTCCAGGGCCTCCATGACCTCCAGCTCGGCGTCCTCGAGGGTGCCGATGCGGCGCTCGAGGGAGACGAGCTCGTGCTGCATCCGCTCGAGGTCCTTGGGGTTGGTGACCTGCCCGGCGTCCATCCGGGCGCGGTCGCGCTCGCGCCGCGCCTTGACCTGCTCGACCTCCTTGTCGGCCCGGACCTGGTCGACGGTGAGGTCGTCGACGACGATGCGCGCGTCACGCACCTGGTCGGTCAGCGCGGTGCGCTCCTGCTCCAGCGCCGAGATCTCGGCCAGCTCGGGCAGCGTCGAACGCTGGTGGCGCAGCTGCGCCAGACGGCGGTCGAGGTCGGCGACGTCGAGCAGCTGGAGCTGGTGGGTGGGGTCTGCCTTCAACGGCGCGCTCCTGGCTTCAGTGACGGAACTTCCACGGGTCGGTGCACAGCGTGCTGACCCGGGTGTCGACCCTATCCCCCATCGCCGCGCGCAGCCGAGCCTCCACCACCGGCAGCCAGGTCCACTCCGCCGCCCAGTGCGCCACGTCGACCAGCGCCGGCCCCCCGTGCTCGAGGAACTCCCCCGCCCGGTGGTGGCGCAGGTCGCTGGTGACGTACGCGTCGACGCCGCTGTCGACGAGCTCGTCGAGGAGGAAGTCGCCCGCGCCGCCGCACACCGCGACCCGCTGCACCAGGCGCTCGGGGTCTCCTGCGACACGTACGCCGTGGGCGGTGGCGGGCAGCGCTCCCGCGACCCGGGCGGCGAAGGCGTCGAGCGTCGTGGGCTCCACGGTGCCGATGCGGCCGGTGCCCGTCGCCGGCGCCCCGGCGGCCGGGCGGATCGGCTCGAGGTCGGCCAGGCCGAGGGCGAGGGCGAGCGACTCCGAGACGCCGCCGAGCGCCTGGTCGGCGTTGGTGTGTGCCGTGAGCAGCGCGCAGCCGCCGGACGTCAGGGTGTGGAGCGTGCGGCCCTTGGGCGTGGTCGCGGCCACCGAGCTCACGGGGGTCAGGAACAGCGGGTGGTGCACGACCAGCAGGTCGGCACCCCACCCCACGGCCTCCTGCGCCACCTCGAGCGTCGGGTCGACGGCGAGCACCACCCGGCGCACCTCGACGTCGGGGTCGCCCGCCACCAGCCCCACGGCGTCGTGGGAGTCGGCCGTGGCCGGCGGGTACCACTCGTGCAGCAGGTCGACGACCTCGGCGAGCGTGGGGGCGAACATGGGCCGAAGGCTAGTTGACCTGCCGCCCCTGGCCCTCCCAGTAGGGCTGCCGGAGCTTGAACTTCTGCAGCTTGCCGGTCGCGGTGCGGGCCAGCTCGTCGCGGAACTCCACCGACGTGGGCGCCTTGTAGCCGGCCGCCTTGTCCTTGCACCACGCGATGAGCTCGGCCTCGGTGGCGCTGGCACCGTCGGCCAGCACGACGAGGGCCTTGATCGTCTCGCCCCACTTCTCGCTCGGCACGCCGATGACGGCCACCTCGGCGACCGCCGGGTGGGAGAACAGCACGTCCTCGACCTCGATCGAGGAGACGTTCTCGCCGCCGGTGATGATCACGTCCTTCTTGCGGTCGGAGATGGTGAGGTAGCCGTCGTCGCCGATCACGCCGCCGTCGCCGGTGTGGAACCAGCCGTCGACCAGCGCCTTGCCGGTCTCGTCGGGGCGCTCCCAGTAGCCGGTGAGGATGACGTTGGAGCGCGCGAGCACCTCGCCGTGCTCGTCGGTGCGCAGCGTCACCCCGAGCGCCGGGGCTCCGGCGCGCACCAGCCTGGCGGCGCGGTCCTCCGGCGACAGGTCGTCCCACTCCGCGCGGGTGCGGTTGACGGTGAGCAGGGGCGAGGTCTCGGTGAGGCCGTAGATCTGCAGGAACTCCCACCCGAGCTCCTCCTGCACCCGCACGACGGTCCGGGTCGGCGGCGGCGCGCCCGCCATGATGATCCGCACCCGGTCCCGGCCCGGGATCTCGCCCTCCCACGACTGTGCGGCGTCTCGCACGGCGGACGCGACCGCCGGCGCCGCACACATCACGGTGACGCCGTGCTGCTCCACGCGGCGCAGGATCTCCGCGCCGTCGACCTTGCGCAGGACCACCTGCGGCACGCCGAGACCCGCCATCGTGAACGGCATGCCCCAGCCGTTGGCGTGGAACATCGGCAGCGTGTGGAGGTAGACGTCGCGGTCGCTCACGCCGGCGTGCAGGCCGAAGGTGAGCGCGTTGGTCCAGAGGTTGCGGTGGGTGAGCTGGACGCCCTTGGGCCGCGCGGTCGTGCCGGAGGTGTAGTTGATCGTGGCCGTGGCCTGCTCGTCGGCCTCCCAGGGGCGCGGCTCCGCACCGGGTGCGGCGTAGAGCGTGTCGTCGTCGCCGAGGACGAAGGTGTGCTCGACGTCGATGCCGCGGACGGTGTCGACGAGCTCGGGGTCGACGTAGAGCACCCGGGCACCGGAGTGGGCCACGATGTAGGCGATCTCGTCGGGACGCAGCCGGAAGTTGATCGGCACCAGCACCCGGCCCGACCCGCACACCCCCCAGAACGACGTCAGCAGCCGCGCGCTGTTGTGGGAGACGACCGCGACCCGGTCGCCGACGCCGATGCCGAGCTCGTCGAGCCGCGCGGCCTGCCGGCGGGCGAGCGCGTGGACCTCGGCGTAGGTGCGGGTCCCGAGGCCCTCGGCCGGCTGGTCGGGCTCGTCGACGAAGCCGGTGCGCTCGCCGTAGACGGTGCGGGCACGGTCGAGGAAGTCGTTGACGCTGAACGGGACGAACACGGTGGGGCTCCCTTCGCTGGTGGCGAGCCCCACTGTGGCATGCGTCACCCACACCGGCGAGGTCAGGCCGCCATGGGTCGACACGGGTGGACAGGGGTGCGTCGGGACGGTTTCGAACCGCCGACCGCTCGGGTGTAAACCGAGTGCTCTACCGCTGAGCTACCGACGCGCGCGGCACAGACTACGGGACGGCGCCGGGAGCCACGTCCCGGGCGGCGGTGCCGGACGCTCGCGGGGAGCGGGCCGCAGCCGGGGGACGAAATGGAGTTGAGCCGCTGACGTCTCGGGTCATCAGCGGCTCAACAGGTACAAGATTACACCGGTTGCCGGGGCTGTCCGAGGTTTCCCCGCATTGCCCCCGCGAGGTCTAGACCGGAGGGTGGAGCACGCCGCCGAGCGGCTCAGCCGAGCGCGGCCTGCAGCTCGCGGAGGTGCTCGTCGAGGTCGCGGCCGTCGGGGTTGGCGTTGTGCACCGACCAGCGCAGCCGGCCGTCGCGGTCGACGACGTAGGAGGAGCGGCGCGGCGCGCCCTTGGCGCTGTCGAAGACGTCGTAGGCGGTGGCGACCTCGCCGTGCGGCCAGAAGTCGGAGAGCAGCGGGAAGTGCAGGCCCTCGGCCTCGGCGAAGGACCGCAGCGCGTAGACCGGGTCGCACGAGAGCGCGAGGACCTCGGTGTCGAAGGTCAGGAACTCGTCGAGGCGGTCGCGCACGCCGGACAGCTCGCCGGTGCAGACCCCCGAGAAGGCGAACGGGAAGAACATCAGCACGACCGCCTTGCGGCCGCGGAACTCCGCGAGCCGGATGTCCTGGCCGAACTGGTCGCGCAACGTGAAGTCGGGCGCCTCCTCACCGAGGCACAGACCCTGACTGCTCACCCTTTGTCCTCACTGTCGTGCGTCGTGTCGTCGTCCCGCGCCGCTAGCTCGCGCTTGAGCACCTTGCCGGTCGCGTTGCGCGGCAGCTCGTCGAGGAAGACGATCTCGCGCGGCACCTTGAACCTGGCCAGCCGGGCCCTGACGTGCTCGCGGAGCTCGTCGGCCGAGACCTCCCCGCTGCGCACCACGAAGGCCCGCAGCCGCTGACCATAGTCGTCGTCCACGACACCGATGGCCGCGACCTCCTGCACGTGCTCGTGGGAGACCAGGCAGTCCTCGACCTCCTGGGGGAACACGTTCTCCCCGCCGGAGACGATCATGTCGTCGTCGCGACCGGCCACGTGCAGCCGGCCGTCGGCGTCGAACCACCCCACGTCGCCCGACGACATCAGCCCGTCGACGACCTCCTTCGACCCGCCGTGGGTGTAGCCCTCGAAGAGCAGCCCGTTGCCGACGAAGATCCGGCCGGTCTCCCCCGCGGGCACCTCGCGGCCGTGCTCGTCGAGGATCCGCACGACCGTGCCGTGGGGCGGGCGCCCCGCCGACGTGGGGTCCGCGCGCAGGTCCTCGGGCGTCGCGATCGAGGCGTACGCCACCTCGGTGGAGCCGTAGATGTTGTAGAGGTTCTCACCGAAGCGGTCCATCCACGCCTCCGCCAGCGTCGCCGGCAGGGCCGAGCCCGAGGACGCCACGACCTCGACGCGCGAGAGGTCGACCTGCTCCAGCACGTCGGGGTCGAGCGCGAGCATCCGCTGCAGCATCACCGGGATGACCACCAGCGACTGGCACCGCTGGTCCTGGGTGGTGCGCAGCGCGGCCTCGGGGTCGAAGGTGCGTCGCAGCACGACCGTGGAGCCGAGGAGCATCGCGAGCGCGAGGTGCGCGAAGCCCCAGGTGTGGAACAGCGGCGCGGCGATGTGGGTGCGCCAGCCGCTGCGCAGGGGCATCCGGGACAGCAGCGCCACGGCGGCGTCGATGCCGGCCTCCTTGCGGGGCGCGCCCTTGGGGGTGCCGGTGGTGCCCGAGGTGAGGATCACGACGCGCGCGTGCCTCGCGGGCGGCTGCAGGTCGCCCTCGTCGTGGGCGGTGACCAGGTGCTCGAGGGTCTCGGTCCCGCCCGCGTCGGTGTCGGTCCAGGCGAGCAGCCGCCGCTCGACGTCGGCGCCGGCCAGCAGCCCGGTGAACTCCTCGTCGTGCACGACCAGCCGGGGCGCCTCGCGGGCCAGGACGTCGACCAGCTGGGGGCCGGCGAACGCGGTGTTGAGGTAGAGCAGGTCGGCGCCGAGCTTGGCCACCGCGATCGAGGCGTCGACGAAGCCGCGGTGGTTGCGGCACATCACCGCGACGGAGTCGCCCTCGCGCACCCCGCGCTCGGCGAGCGCGCGGGCCAGGGAGTTGGAGCGGCGGTGCAGCTCGCCCCACGTCAGCTCGCCGAGCTCGTCGACCAGGCCGACCTGGTGGGGCGCGCGGCCGGCCAGCGAGGCGAAGCCTCCGGCGGGGCCGGTGCCCCAGCGCGCGACCGTACGTCCGAGGCGGACCAGCGCGCGCGGGCCGTAGGGGCGGATCACCCCGGCGCGGCCGAGCACGCGCAGCGTCGTCCCGACGTCACCGACGGTGCTGGTGAGCGCGGCGGCGGCGCGGCGCGGGGACGTGGGTCGCGCCGGGCTCACGCCGGGCTCACGGGGTCTTCGGGGCGACCAGCCGGGTGGCCTGCCAGTCCTTGCTGACCGACGCCGTCGTGGTCTGCGAGAGGCCGGCGATGGGCGCCGCCTCCGACACGTCGGCCGGGTCGACCGTGCCCGGGCGGCCCACCTTCGGGGTGAGCAGCCAGATGGACCCGCCGCCGACCAGGTCGGTCAGCGCGTCGACGAGCCCGTCGACGAGGTCGCCGTCGTCGTCGCGCCACCAGAGCAGCACGGCGTCGACCACGTTGCCGTAGTCGCCGTCGACCATGTCGGCGTCGATGCAGTCCTCGACCGCGACGCGCAGCTCGTCATCGGTGTCGTTGTCCCAGCCGAGTTCCTGGACGACCATGCCGGGCTTCAGCCCGAGCCGCTCCCCCATGCCTGTCACCGGGGCAGAGTCGCCCACCGTCGAGCTCACGCAGTGCCTCCTGTGTCCTGGGTGCGCCCGTCCGGGGGGATCGGGCGCAGGTCACGCATAGTCCACCCGAACACAGCACGACCCGCAACCCCGTCCCGCCCGACGGGCGCCGACGCGACGCCGGTCACGCCCGTCGTGGGACTACCCGTGGGTAGATTTCGTGGCGTCGGCTCGCGTGACACGATGAGCGGGTGAGTGACGCCGAGAAGTCCACGCAGAGCACGAGCAGGCAGGCCCCCGCCACGCCGTCGGTGATCCACGAGGGACTCCCCACCCAGCTGCCCGACATCGACCCCGACGAGACCCAGGAGTGGCTCGCGTCCTTCGACGCGATGCTCGACGACCGCGGTCGCGACCGGGCCCGCTACGTCATGCTGCGCCTGCTCGAGCGTGCGCGCGAGAAGCAGGTCGGCGTGCCCGCCCTGCGCTCGACCGACTACATCAACACCATCCCGCCGGAGCGCGAGCCCTGGTTCCCCGGCGACGAGGAGGTCGAGCGCCGCATCCGTGCGTTCATCCGCTGGAACGCCGCGGTGATGGTCTCGAGCGCCAACCGCAAGGGCCTCGAGGTCGGCGGCCACATCGCCACCTACCAGTCCTCGGCCTCCCTCTACGAGGTCGGCTTCAACCACTTCTTCCGCGGCAAGGACCACGAGGGCGGTGGCGACCAGATCTACATCCAGGGCCACGGCTCGCCGGGTGTCTACGCCCGCGCCTTCCTCGAGGGCCGGCTGAGCGAGGAGCAGCTCTACCGCTTCCGCCAGGAGGTCCAGCACGGCACCGGCGCCGGCCTGCCGTCGTACCCCCACCCGCGCCTGATGCCGGACTTCTGGGAGTTCCCCACGGTGTCCATGGGCCTCACCGCGATCAACTCGATCTACCAGGCCCGGTTCAACCGCTACATGGACAACCGCGGCATCAAGGACACCTCGCAGCAGCGCGTGTGGGCCTTCATGGGCGACGGCGAGATGGCCGAGCCCGAGTCGCTCGGCGCGATCCGCATCGCCGCGCGCGAGGAGCTCGACAACCTCACTTGGGTGATCAACTGCAACCTGCAGCAGCTCGACGGCCCCGTCACGGGCAACGGCAAGATCATCCAGGAGCTCGAGGCCAACTTCCGCGGCGCCGGCTGGAACGTCATCAAGGTCGTCTGGGGCCGCGAGTGGGACGCCCTGCTCGCCAAGGACATGGACGGCGCCCTGGTCAACCGGATGAACTCCACGCCGGACGGCCAGTTCCAGACGTACTCGACCGAGGACGGCGCCTACGTCCGCGAGCACTTCTTCGGTGGCGACCCGCGCCTGCGCCGCATGGTCGAGCACATGTCCGACCAGCAGATCGAGAAGCTGCCGCGCGGCGGCCACGACTACCGCAAGGTCTATGCCGCCTTCGACGCCGCGAGCAAGCACACCGGTCAGCCGACGGTGATCCTGGCCCACACCATCAAGGGCTGGACGATCGACGCCCTCGAGGGCAAGAACGCCACCCACCAGATGAAGAAGCTGACCCTCCCGGACCTCAAGAAGTTCCGCGACCGGCTCTACCTGCCGATCAGCGACCGCGACCTCGAGGAGTCCTACGAGAAGACCGGCGGCGCGCCGTTCTACCACCCGGGCGCCGAGGCCCCCGAGATCGAGTACATGCTCGAGCGCCGTCGCGCGCTCGGCGGCTCGATCCCGCGCCGCATCGACCGCGCCACCGCCCTCAAGCTGCCCGGCGACGAGGTCTACGCCGAGCTCAAGCAGGGCTCGGGCAAGAACAAGTTCGCCTCGACGATGGCCGTCGTCCGGCTGCTGCGCGACTGGATGAAGGACCCCGAGATCGGCGACCGCCTGGTCCCGATCGCGCCCGACGAGTACCGCACGTTCGGCATGGACTCGATGTTCCCGAGCGCCAAGGTCTACAACCCGGGCGGCCAGCAGTACGAGTCGGTCGACCGCAAGATGCTCCTCTCCTACAAGGAGTCCGCCCAGGGCCAGATGCTCCACGAGGGCATCTCGGAGGCGGGCGCCCTCGCCTCGGCCACCGCGGCCGGGTCGGCGTACTCCACGCACGGCGAGCACATGATCCCGTTCTACATCTTCTACTCGATGTTCGGCTTCCAGCGCACGGGCGACTCGATCTGGGCCATGGCCGACCAGCTCGCGCGCGGCTTCCTCATCGGCGCCACCGCCGGTCGCACCACGCTGACCGGTGAGGGCCTCCAGCACGCCG
>NZ_JBHLXH010000002.1:284923-312553 GCF_042432345.1 Nocardioides zeicaulis
CCGGCGTTCGCCTACGAGATCAGCCACATCATGAAGAGCGGCCTCGAGCGCATGTACGGCGCCGACGCCGAGGACGTCATCTTCTACCTCACCGTCTACAACGAGCCCGTCTCGCAGCCGGCGGAGCCCGCCGACGTCGACGTCGACGGGATCCTCAAGGGCATCCACAAGGTCGCCACGGCCGAGGGCGAGGGCCCGCGGGTCCAGCTGATGGCCTCCGGCGTCGGCTACCCGTGGATCCAGGACGCGGCGCGCATGCTCGCCGAGGACTGGGGCGTCCGGGCCGACCTGTGGTCGGTGACGTCGTGGAACGAGCTGGCCCGCGACGGCGCCGCGGCCGAGCAGTGGAACCTGCTCAACCCCGGCTCCGACAAGCGCACCGCCTACGTCAGCGACAAGCTGGCCGGGGTGCAGGGACCCGTCGTGGCGGTGTCGGACTACATGCGGGCCGTGCCGTTGCAGATCGCGCGCTGGGTGCCGGCCGACTACCGCGTGCTCGGCGCCGACGGCTTCGGCTTCGCCGACACCCGTCCGGCCGCCCGCCGGTTCTTCCACATCGACGCCGTCAGCGTGGTCGTCCAGGCCCTCCAGGCCCTCGCCGACGCCGGCGAGGTCCCGGTGGAGAAGGTCGTGGAGGCCGCCGAGCGCTACCGCATCGACGACCCGACCCATACCCGCGACATCAAGCAGGAGGGCGGTGACGCCTGACCGGCGTCGCCCCTCGTACGACCACCTGGTGGGTCACCTCTCCCGCGCGTAGTGCGCGGGAGGGTGGCCCACCAGCTGCGTGAAGGCCCGGATCAGGTGCGACTGGTCGGCGTAGCCCAGCTGCGCGGCCAGGCCGGCCCAGTCGACCTCCTCGTCCCCGTGCGCTGCGGCCACCACGTCGAGCAGCCGGAACCGCTGCACCACCCACTTGGGGCCGATGCCGACGTGGCTGCGGAAGCGGCGCTGCAGGGTCCGCAGGCTCACCCCCGCCAGCTCGGCGAGCTGCTCGGCGCGCACGAGCGAGGTGTCGTGCTCGGCGCGCTCGACCAGCGCCGCCAGGGGCGCCACGAGCGGGTCGTCCTCACGCGGCAGCGAGGCCAGCCACCGGCCCAGCACCGCGGCGCCGTCCTCGGGCCGCTCGCAGGCCAGGACCTCCTCGGCGACCGGGCGGTCGTCGAGGCCGAGGAGCTCGCCGGCCGGCACCTCCCGGCCCTCGAGGGCGCTCACGTCGCCGCGCAGGACCGGGCGGAACCCCGCCGGGCGGAAGCCGGCGGCGACGGTGTGTCCCGCCCCCTCCAGGCGACGCCGGAACATCCGCGGGTGCACGCCGTGGACCAGCAGCCGGGGCGTGGAGCCGACGCGCTCGGCGCACACGTGCACGACCGGTCGCGGGACGACCTCCTGCTCGTGCGGCTCGGGGGCGTCCCAGCGCACCCACCAGAAGTAGTCGACGAGCCCGGCGAGCTCCTCACCCGGCTCCGAGCGCCCGATCTCGATGCGCTGCTGCGCACGGCTCGGGCGCAGCACCGCGGCGTCGACGCGTCCGGCTCGGGTGGGCACGGATCCAGCGTAGGCCCGGCGGGTGTCGCCTTTGTCCAAGCCCGGCGGCCGGCTCGGCGCGAGGCTGGGGCCGACGAGCACGACACGACGAGTGAGGAGCAGACGTGGCTGAGCACGACCTGACGGCGCGGATCGCGATGGTGACGCTGGACTGTGCGGAGGTGGCACCGTCCGCCGACTTCTGGTCGGCCCTGCTGGGGTGGGAGGTGACGGCGAGCTCGGAGGACTACGCCATGCTCACCGCCCCGGGCGGTGGACCCGCCCTCGGCCTCGGTCGCGTCGAGGACCACCAGCCCCCGTCGTGGCCCGACGAGGGCGGGCGCAAGCAGTTCCACCTCGACCTCGCGGTGGACGACCTCGACGCCGCCGTCGAGCGTGCCGTGTCGCTCGGGGCGCGGCTGGCCGACCCGCAGCCGGGTGAGACCTGGCGGGTGCTGATCGACCCGGCCGGGCACCCGTTCTGCCTGACCGACGCTGCCAGTTGGGGGTGATCCCCGGCGGCGGCCTCAGGCGCCGGTCGCGCGCACCGGGTGGACGGGCGCCAACGGCGCGTCGCCCGCCTCGGCCTGGACGGGCGGAAGGGGCGCGCCCTCCTCGAGGAGGGCGCGCCAGCGCTCGCGGTCGTAGGTGCTGGGCGCGGTCGTGCGGATGAAGTCGCGCACCACCTTGACGAACCGCTCGGGGTGGTCCTTGTGCGGGAAGTGGCCGGCGTTCGGGATCACCTCGACGCGCGCGGTCGGCGCGAGGGCGCGGGCGTTGTCGGCGTGGTCGACGGGCACGACCTGGTCGTCGGCGCCCCAGATGACGCACATCGGCATCGCCTCGGTGAGGTAGGCGCGGTCGGCCATCGTGACGACCTGGCCGCGCCAGTCCACCACCGCGCGGACGACGTGGCGGATCGCCGCACGGGCGCGGGGGTCGGCGAACGAGTCGTAGATGTCGGCGACCTCGTCGAGGTCGCGCAGCTGCCGCACGCCGCTGCGCGAGAGCACCCGCATGGCCGTCGTGGTGGCGTGGCGCAGCCCGGGGAGCGCCAGCACGCCCATGGCCTGCTGGAAGCCCGGCGTGGTGATCGCACGGATCGCGGGGCTGACCTCCGGGCCGAGGCCGCCCGACCCGACGAGGACGAGCCGCTCGGTGCGCTCGGGGTACTGGTAGGCGAACTGCATCGCCACTCCCCCGCCGAAGCTGTGTCCGACCACGGTCGCGGAGTCGATCCCGAGGATCGTGAGCAGGTCGCGCATCCCGTTGGCGTAGCCGCCCACGCTGTAGTCGGCCCGCGGCTTGTCGGACGCGCCGTGGCCGAGCAGGTCGGGCGCGATGACGGTGTGGGTGCGCGCCAGGGAGTTGATGACCGGGTCCCAGGTGGTGTGGTCGCAGCCGAGCCCGTGGAGCAGCAGCACCGCCGGGCCGGACCCGCGCCGCACGAAGGCGCGGCGGTGCCCGTGCACGGTGACGTGCTGCAGGTCGGTGCTGGTGCTGCGACGGGGCACACGGACTCCAGACGGACTCCCGACGGACGCCGGGGACGGCGGGGATGAGCCAGGATTCAACCAGAACAGCGACGCTGGCGGGGTCACCCCGACCGGCGGGA
Organism: Nocardioides zeicaulis; assembly: GCF_042432345.1. NCBI lineage: Bacteria > Bacillati > Actinomycetota > Actinomycetes > Propionibacteriales > Nocardioidaceae > Nocardioides > Nocardioides zeicaulis. Next base: position 288,066 of record NZ_JBHLXH010000002.1, read on the forward strand.
CGCGCACTGTTGCGCGTTCGTGACCGACGCTCCGCCGTTCGTGGGAACCCCACTACAGTCGACCTCGTGCCCCCGTCCCGTCGCCGCGCCGCAGAGGCGCTCCGCAGCTCGAGTGGCGCCCTCAGCACGGCCGCCACCGGGCGGATGGCCACCGACCTGCCGTGGTTCGACGACCTGAGCGCCGAGGACCGCTCGTGGGTCGGGCTGATCGTCCAGGCCGGCATCCGGGGCTTCGTCGACTGGTACGACCGCGAGGTCGAGCCGAGCTCCCACGACCCGCTCGACGTCGTCGTCTTCGGCGCCGCGCCCCGTGAGCTGACCGGCGTGATCTCGCTGCAGCAGACGGTCGAGCTGGTGCGGCTGAGCATCCGGGTCGTCGAGACCAACATCGACGCCCTGCTCGACCCCGAGGACGCCCGCGAGGTGCACGACGCGGTGCTCCGCTACGCCCGCGAGGTCGCCTTCGCCACGGCCGCCGTCTACGCCCGGGCCGCGGAGTCGCGCGGCGCCTGGGACGCCCGGCTCGAGGCCCTGGTGGTCGACGCGGTCGTGCGCGCCGAGGCCGACGAGACGGTGCTCTCGCGCGCCAGCGCGCTCGGGTGGGGCGCGCACGGCGACGTGGCCGTGGTCCTGGGCGCCACGCCTCCGCACCGCGCGGAGCTCGACGTCTTCGAGTCCGTACGCCGCTCGGCGCGCGCCGGCGGGATGGACGCGCTGTGCGCCACCCAGGGCGAGCGGCTCGTCGTCGTGCTCGGCGGCGTCTCCGACCCGCTCGCGGCCGCGACGCGGCTGCTCGACCACTTCGCCGACGGGCCGGTGGTCGTCGGTCCCGTGACGGCCGACCTCGCCCACGCCAGCGCGTCGGCGCGCGCCGCGCTCTCGGCCTACCGCGCCGCGAGCGGCTGGCCGGACGCCCCGCGCCCGGTCGCCAGCCGGGACCTGCTCCCCGAGCGCGCGCTGGCCGGCGACGGCCACGCCCGGCGCCACCTCGTCGACGAGGTGTACCTCCCGCTCGTGGCGACCCGCGGCACGCTGCTGGAGACCCTCGGAGCGTGGTTCGAGCACGGCGCCTCGATCGAGGGCACCGCCCGCGCCCTCTTCGTGCACCCCAACACCGTGCGCTACCGGTTGCGGCAGGTCGCCGAGCTGACGGGCTGGTCACCGACCCGCCCGCGCGAGGCGTTCGCGCTGCAGCTCGCGCTGATCCTCGGCCGGCAGTCCGGCCGCACAGAGTTGTAGGAACCCCACAAACTTCTGGGGGTGAGTTTCGTCGGCGTCGGACCCGCGCCCGGGGAGCCCGACCCGGCAGAGTGGTCACGTGCTCGTCATCGTCGCCCCCGGTCAAGGGGCCCAGACCCCCGGTTTCCTCACGCCCTGGCTCGAGGACCCCGTCTTCGCCGCCCGGTTCGAGTGGCTCTCCACGGTCGCCGGCATCGACCTGCCGCACTACGGTACCGAGGCCGACGCCGACACCATCCGCGACACCAAGATCGCGCAGCCGCTGCTCGTGGCCACCGGGCTCGTGGCGGCGCTCGACCTGTTCCCCCACCCGGCCGACGCGTTCGCCCGCATCGGCGCCGTCGCCGGCCACAGCGTCGGCGAGCTGACCGCCGCCGCGGGCGCCCGCGCCATCACCGCCGAGCAGGCGATGGTCCTGGTGCGCGAACGCGGCAACGCGATGGCCGAGGCCGCCGCCACCACCGCCACCGGCATGACCGCCGTCCTCGGCGGCGCCACCGACGAGGTGCTCGCCGCGATCGAGGCGCAGGGGCTGACCGCCGCCAACGACAACGGCCCCGGCCAGGTCGTGGCCGCCGGCACCATGGAGCAGCTCGCCGCCCTCGCCGAGGCCCCGCCCGCCAAGGCCCGGCTGATGCCGCTGAGCGTCGCCGGCGCCTTCCACACCCACCACATGTCGCCCGCGGTGGACCGCCTCGGCCGCCTGGCGCAGTCGGTGTCGACGCACGACCCCCGCACGCCGCTCATCTCCAACCGCGACGGACAGGTCGTCCACGACGGCCGCGAGGTCCTGCGCCGGATGGTGGGCCAGATCGCCAACCCGGTGCGCTGGGACCTCTGCCTGGAGACGATGAGCGACCTCGGCGTCACCGGCATCCTCGAGATGCCCCCCGCCGGCACGCTGACCGGCATCGCCAAGCGCGCGCTCAAGGGGGTCGAGACCTTCGCCCTCAAGACGCCCGACCAGCTCGACGACGCCCGCGCCTTCTGCGACAAGCACGGTGAGGCCTCGCAGATCGAGACCACCCCGACCTGGCGGATGATCGTCTCGCCGGCCAAGGGCACCTTCCACCTCTCCTCCGAGGCCGTCGAGCGCGACGTGCTGGTCCCGGGCGCCACGATCGGCGCCGTCGCGAGCCTGCGCGACCGCACCGACATCACGGCCCCGCACGGCGGGTCCGTCGTGGAGTGGCTCGTCGAGGACGGCGACCTCGTCTCCCCCGGCCAGCCGCTGCTGCGCCTGCACCCGGAGGGGACCGCCTGATGGCGCCGATCGCACCCTCCACCGGAGCCCCCCACAGCCGCATCATGGGCATGGGCTCCTACCGCCCCGCGCGCCTGGTGCCCAACTCCGAGGTCGTCGACGCGATCGACTCCAGCGACGAGTGGATCCAGCAGCGCTCCGGGATCAGGACCCGCCGCTGGGCCGGCCCCGAGGAGTCGGTCCAGATGATGTCGGTCGAGGCGTCGAGGATCGCCATCGAGCGTGCCGGCCTCGAGGTCGGCGAGATCGACTGCATCGTGGTCGCCACCGTGAGCCACCTGCTCCAGACGCCCGCCGTCGCGACGGCCATCGCCCACGAGCTCGGCACCGACGGCGCGGCCGCGTTCGACATCTCCGCCGCCTGCGCCGGGTTCTGCCACGGCATCGCCATGGCCTCCGACATGGTCCGCGCCGGCAGCGCCCGCCACGTCCTGGTCATCGGCGTCGAGCGCCTCACCGACATCCTCGACCTCACCGACCGGGGCACCGCGTTCATCTTCGCCGACGGCGCCGGTGCGGCCGTGGTCGGCCCGAGCGACACCCCCGGCATCGGCCCGGTCGTGTGGGGCTCCGACGGCGAGCAGTTCGACCTGATCCGGCAGCGCGAGGACTGGCGCGACGTCGTCGGCACCGACACCCAGCCCGGCTCCGGGGTGATGCCCCACCTGACGATGCAGGGCAACCCGGTCTTCCGCTGGGCGTCGTTCGCGATGGCCAAGATCGGGCAGCAGGCCCTCGACGCCGCCGGGGTGTCGCTCGACGAGCTCGACGTCTTCGTGCCCCACCAGGCCAACATGCGCATCATCGACGCGATGGCGCGCTCGATGAAGCTGCCGGCCTCCGTGCGCATCGCCCGCGACGTCGCCGACCAGGGCAACACCTCCGCCGCCTCGGTCCCCCTCGCGCTCGACCGGATGATGCTCGAGGGCGAGGCCCGCAGCGGCGACACCGCCCTGCTCATCGCCTTCGGCGCCGGCCTGGCGTACGCCGCCCAGGTCGTCACCGTCCCCTGACCGCTCCACCCCCAGATCCAGCCCGAAGCAGCACCCACCACCAGAAAGGGAGGCCCATGGCCACCACCGAAGAAATCCGCGCCGACCTCGCCGACATCGTCAACGAGGTCGCCGGCGTCGACGCCGCCGACGTCCAGCTGGACAAGTCCTTCGTGGACGACCTCGACGTCGACTCGCTCTCCATGGTCGAGGTCGTCGTGGCCGCCGAGGAGAAGTTCGGCGTGACCATCCCCGACGACGAGGTCAAGAACCTCAAGACCGTCGGCGACGCCGTGGCCTACATCGAGCGCGCCCAGGGCTGAGTCCCGCCCGGCGCCGCGGGCGGTCGAGCACCCTCGACCGCCCGCGCGTCCGGAACCGCCCCACCTCGACCCACCCCCTTGCGAGAAACGGAAACCACCACGATGCCCACGACCCGCGTAGTCGTCACCGGACTCGGCGCCACCTCCCCCGTCGGCGGCGACGTCCCCTCGACCTGGGAGGCCCTGCTGGCCGGCACCTCGGGCATCGCACGCCTCGACGACGCGTGGGCCGCGGACCTCCCGGTGAAGATCGGCGGCCGGGTCGCCGTCGAGCCCTCCGAGGTGCTCGAGCGGGTCAAGGCCCGCCGCCTCGACCGCTCCAGCCAGTTCGCGATGGTCGCCGCCGAGCAGGCGTGGGCCGACGCCGGGCTCGAGGGCTCCGGCCTGGACCCCGAGCGCCTCGGCGTCGCGGTCGCCTCCGGCATCGGCGGCGTCACCACGCTGCTGGCCAACTACGACACCCTGCTCGAGAAGGGGCCGCGCCGCGTCTCGCCGCTGGCCGTCCCGATGCTCATGCCCAACGCCCCCGCGGCCAACGTGAGCCTGCGCTACGGCGCCCGCGCCGCCGTGCACGCCCCCACCTCGGCCTGCGCGTCGGGCAACGAGGCGATCGCGATGGCGATCGACATGATCCGCCTCGGCCGCGCCGACGTCGTGCTCGCCGGCGGCGTCGAGGCCGCCATCCACCCGCTGCCGATGGCTGCGTTCGCGAACATGATGGCGCTGTCGAAGACCGGCAGCGAGGACGGCGGCGACCCCACCGCGGTCTCGCGCCCCTGGGACTCCGCCCGCGACGGCTTCGTCCTCGGCGAGGGTGGCGCCGTGCTCGTCCTCGAGTCCGAGGAGAGCGCCCGCGCCCGCGGCGCGACCATCTACGCCGAGGTCCGCGGTGCCGGCATCTCCAACGACGCCCACGACATCGCCCAGCCCGACCCCGAGGGTCGCGGCGGCACCCGCGCCATCCAGATGGCCCTGCGCGAGGGCGACGTCGACCCCGCCACGGTCGTCCACGTCAACGCCCACGCCACCTCGACCCCGAAGGGCGACATCGCCGAGGGCCTGATGCTCCACACCGTCCTCGGCGAGCACGTCGACCGCTGCGTCGTCACGAGCACCAAGTCGATGACCGGGCACCTCCTCGGTGGCGCCGGTGCGCTCGAGGCGGTCGCGACCGTGCTGGCGTTGCGCGACCGGGTCAGCCCCCCGACGATCAACCTCGACCACAAGGACCCCGAGGTCGACCTCGACATCCCGACCTCGCGCCGCGACCTGCCGGCCGGCGACGTGGTCGCCCTCAACAACTCCTTCGGCTTCGGGGGCGCCAACGTCGCCGTCGCCTTCGGCAGCATCTGATCCGTCCTCGGAAAGGTCCCACCACCGTGACTGCCACCGCCGCGAAGCCCACCAAGCTCCCCCGCGAGGAGGACCCGCGCAACCCGGTCCACCGCCTCACCGCGCTCCTCGACGAGGGCACCCTCGAGCTGATCACCCCCGACGACGACTCCGGGATGCTCGCCGCCGTGGGCCGCGTCGACGGCACGTCGGTGGTCGCCTTCTGCAGCGACGCCACCGTCATGGGCGGCGCGATGGGTGACGTGGGCTGCCGCGTGGTCGTCGACGCCTACCACCGCGCCATCACCGACGGCGTGCCGATCATCGGCCTGTGGCACTCCGGCGGCGCCCGCCTGGCCGAGGGCGTGCTCTCGCTCCACGCGGTGGGACGCATCTTCCAGGTCATGACGCAGGCCTCCGGCGTCATCCCGCAGGTGTCGGTGGTGCTCGGCCCGGCGGCGGGAGGGGCGGCGTACGGTCCCGCGCTGACCGACGTGGTCATCCTCGGCCCCGAGGGGCGCATCTTCGTGACCGGCCCCGACGTCGTCCGCTCGGTCACCGGCGAGGACGTCGACATGCTCCGCCTGGGCGGTCCCGAGCCGCACGGGCGTCGCTCGGGCGTCGTGCACATCCTCACCGAGTCCGAGCGCGAGGCGCTCGACCGGGCCCGCACGGTCGCCTCCCTGCTCGGCGCGCAGGGCAGCCTCGACGTCGACGCGGTCGACGACCGCGACCTCGGCGCCCTGCTCCCGGAGTCGAAGAAGCGCGCCTACGACGTGCACCCGCTGGTCGAGGGCCTGCTCGACGAGGGCACGGTGCAGGAGCTGCACGCCCGCTGGGCGCCCAACATCGTCACCGCCCTCGGCCGCTTCGGCGGCCGCACCGTGGGCGTGGTCGCCAACAACCCGCTGCGCCTCGGCGGCTGCCTCGACTCGCTCTCGGCCGAGAAGGCGTCGCGGTTCGTGCGGATGTGCGACGCGTTCGGCGTGCCGCTCGTCGTCCTCGTCGACGTCCCGGGCTACCTCCCCGGCGTCGGCCAGGAGTGGGACGGCGTGGTCCGCCGCGGCGCCAAGCTCCTGCACGCCTTCGGCGAGTGCGTCGTCCCGCGGATCACGCTGGTGACCCGGAAGACCTACGGCGGCGCCTACATCGCGATGAACGCCCGCTCGCTCGGCGCCACCCGCGTGTTCGCCTGGCCCGGCGCCGAGGTGGCCGTGATGGGCGCCGTGGCCGCCATCCGGGTGCTGCACCGGCGCAAGCTCGCCGAGGTCTCCCCCGAGATCCGGCCCCAGGTCGAGGCCGAGCTGGCCGCGGAGCACGAGCGCATCGCCGGCGGCGTCGACAAGGCGGTCGAGATCGGCGTGGTCGACGAGGTCGTCGAGCCCACCCGCACCCGCAGCGCGATCGCCGCGGCCATGCGCCACGAGATCGACACCGTCGGCGTGCGCCGCGGGCAGCACGGCAACATCCCGCTCTGACGCCGCCGCACCTCACCCGCCGGCGTAACGCACGTCACACCGGCTCGTTGCACCTCCAGACCCACTCGGAGGTGGTCCCATGCCGAGCTTGCTCGTGACCGCGGCGCTCACCGCGTCGGCGTTGCTGCCGCTGCCACCGCTCCTGCCCGCCACGCCCGACCCTGCCGCCCAGCCGCCGGCCCAGGCGAGCGTGTCGGCCGCCGTCGACGCGCCCGACGGCCGGCTCCGACGGGGGTGCCGGGACTACGCGCTGACCTACGCCGTGACCGTCCCCGACGGCGACTGGTCCCTCGACCTGTCCACCCGGGACCGCCGCGGCAAGGGAGTCAGCGCGCAGTCGCTGCTCGGCCCCAACGACGCGGAGTCGGGGGTGCTGCCGTTCCGCCTGTGCCGTCGAGCGACGGTGCCGGGGCTGTTCACCGTCACCGGTGTGCTCACCTGGTACGACGGTGACCAGCAGACCACCGCGTCGGTCGGCGACACCTTCCGCCTGCGCCGTCCCCGGCGCTGAGGGAAGGCGGTCACGCCGCTCGCGACGTGCACCCCTCAGGCCTCGGGCGGGAGAGATCCTGTCGACACGACGTGCTCGGCGACCGAGAACAGCTTGACGTTGTGGTGGGAGGAGATCCGCTTGAGCACGTTGAAGGCCTGCTCGGAGGTCAGGTCGAACCGGGCCCGCAGGATGCCGGTCGCCTCGCCGATGAGCTGGCGGCTGCTCAGCGCCGTGTGCATCTGCTCGTGCCGCACGGTCGAGCTGAGGGCGACCGCGGCGTGGGCGGCCAGGACCATCGCGTCGAGGCGGTCCTGGGCGGAGAACGCGTCGGGCCCGGAGGCGTAGAGGTTGAGGGTGCCGACGCTGGAGGTGTCGGTGAACAGCCGGTAGCCGAGGTAGGACCGCATCCCGGAGCGTTCGGCGGCAGCCGGACCCCAGGCGGGCCAGGGGTCGCGGTCGGTGAGGTCGGGGACGTAGATGACGTCCCTCGTGGTCAGCGTGCTCACCGAGGGGCCCTCACCCAGCTCGCGCTGGAGGTCGTCGAGCGGCTGGAGGTGGGAGTGGGTGTGCGCGCACGAGTCGTGCTCGCCGTCGCGCAGGACGCACACGCCGGCGATGTCGCACGGCCCGATCAGGTCGACCGCCGCCTCCGCGATCTGCTGCAGGGTCTCGCCGCTGTCGCGGCTGCCGGACATCGCTCGCGCGGCGTCCGCGAGTCGACCGTTGAAGTCGAGCGAGTCCATCAGCACATTTCCTCCCGGGCACAGCAGATGGCGAGAGCGTACCCACCCGACAGTGGCTCAGCGCTCGACGTAGGCCATCGAGCGCAGGCCGCGCTCGAGGTGCCACGACAGGTACGCCGAGACCAGCCCGCTCGCCTCGCGGAGGTGGCGCGGGTCGGCGGCGTGCACGACCGGCCAGTCGCCGACGAGCAGCGCCGCGAGCAGACGGACGGTCTCGGCGGCCGGGGTCGCGGAGCCGGGCAGCTTGTCGGCCGCGCACATCACGCCGCCGGCCGAGGGGTTGAAGAAGCGGTGGGGGCCCTCCACGCCGCACTGCACGCAGTGGTCGAACGACGGCGCGTAGCCGGCGACGGAGAGCGAGCGCAGCAGGTAGGAGTCGAGGACCTGGCCGGCCGGGTGCTCGCCGGCCGACATCGCCCGGAGCCCACCGACGAGCAGCAGGAACTGCTGGACGGCCGGCTCCTTGTCCTCGGTGACCAGGCGCTCGGCGGTCTCGAGCATGACCGTGCCCGCGGTGTAGCGGTCGTAGTCGAGGCCCAGCCGCGAGTGGAACGGGTCGAGGGTCTCGGCCTGGGTGATCACGTCGAGGCTGCGTCCCTCGGCGAGCTGGAGGTCGACGTGGGTGAACGGCTCGAGCCGCGAGCCCCAGCGCGAGGTGGTGCGGCGCACGCCCTTGGCCACCGCGCGCACGCGGCCGTGACGGCGCGTCAGCAGGGTGATGATGCGGTCGGCCTCGCCCAGCTTGTGGGTGCGGAGCACGACCGCCTCGTCGCGGTAGAGGGGCACCTCGCCATTCTCCCCCACCGCCCACGCCGGAGCGCGCTGGACGGGTCAGCGTTTCCGGCGACGTGCCGCCCGCGGCTCCCGGGCCGGCGCCCAGCAGTCGAGGGCGAAGTCGGTGGCGGCGGCGGTGAGGCGCTCGGGCCGGAACCGCCACTCCAGGATCGAGGAGGCGCGCTCCATCCGGACGTGGGGCAGCTCGGCGGCCAGCATGTCGGCGTCGACGAAGGGGTGGATCGGGTCGACCGGGTGGCCGACCACGAGCGTGGGTGCCTGGATGCCGCGACGCTGGCGGGTGGAGGGTGCGACCCGGCCGAAGATCACTCCGTGCAGCATCGCCGCCGTCGTCTCGGCCCGGTGGTCGACGGTGTCGAGCGCGACCCCGGCCCAGAACGGCACCAGGCCGCGCGGCACCGACCGGGCCGCCCGCTGGAGCGCGTTGGCGGTGAAGGGCAGGTAGCGCGCGGTGAGCATGATCGGCACGAACGCCAGGATCCCGGCGACCAGCGCGTTGTCGAGCACCGGCATCTCGATGACCAGGCCCCGGACCCGCTCGGGGGCGATCACCGCGACCTCGAGCGCGACGTTCGCGCCCAGCGAGCTGCCGCCGATGACGGCCTGCTCGGCGCCGAGGTGGTCGAGCAGCGCGACCACCTGCTCGCCGAAGGCCGTCATCGAGTAGACGAGCGGGTCGGCCGGCTGGTCGGAGCGACCGTGGCCGAGCAGGTCGAGGGTCACGACGTGCAACCCCCGGGCCGCCATCGCCCGGGCCAGCGGCTGCTGCATCCGACGCGGCATGAGCAGGCCGTGGAGCAGCACCACCCACTCGTCGCCGGAGCCGTACTCGGTGTACTCGAGGCGGTCGCGCCCGCCGTCGGACTCGACGAAGAGCTGACCGATCCGCTCGCTCACCAGCACGAGCCGAATGTAGCCCTCCTCAGCCCGCGCGGCCGAACGTCTCGCAGCGGCCGTCGTCCCACACGACCAGCCCGGTGCGCCCGGTGCGGGTGGCGAGCCAGGCCAGCGCGCCCGCGCCGAGGGCGTACGCCGCCGTGGCGTCGACGTCGGCCCAGGTGAGGTCCGGGCCGACCACGGTCACCTGCGCCACGCCCGCGGCCGCGCGGCCGGTGCGCGCGTCGACGATGTGGGCGCCCCGGTGCGCGGCGCCGGAGCTGGCGACCGCGCCGTGCCGCACCGGCACCCGCGCGACCAGGCGGGTCGGGTCGTGCGGGTCCTCGATGCCCACGACCCACGGGTCGCGCGCCGGGTCGGCGACGTGACAGACCATGTCGCCGCCAGCGGAGAGGCACACGTCGGTGTCGTCGAGGGCCAGCAGGGTCCGGGCCGCCCGTTCGACCGCCCAGCCCTTCACCACGCCGCTCGGGTCGAGGACCGGGCGGCCGTCGGGGCCGCGACGGCGTACGTCGAAGGCGCCGCCCGACTGGACCTTGGCCACCTCGCCGATGGCCAGCACCTCGGCCAACTCCGGCGGGCAGTCGGCCAGCCCGAGCTCGCCGCGGCCGAGCCGGCTGACGTGGGAGTCGGCGCGGTAGGGGGAGAACACCCGGTCGACGTCGCGCAGGGTGGCGACCGCCTCGAGCCAGGCGCGCTCGCCCGCGGCCGTGGTGGCGTGGCGGCCCCGCAGCGCCAGGCTGACCGGCATCCCCATCACGTGCACCACCTGCCGCGTCGTGTGGAGCCGGGTGGCCGTCGCGGCAGCAGCAGCGGTGGTCACAGTCCCGCCCGGTCGAGCGCGCTCTGCAGCGACTGGACGTAGCCGGTGCTGGTGAAGGTCGCGCCGCTCACCATGTCGATCGAGCTGCTCTGCGCGGAGACGGTCTCGTCGGTGAGCACCGGCAGCGCGTAGCCGCTGATCTGCGAGCTCCGCGGGTCACCGGAGGGGTACTGCAGGACGGACACGGAGGTGACCTCCCCGCCGCTCACCGAGAGCTGCACCTGCACCGGGCCGTAGCGGGTCTGCACGACGTCACCGGCGACCTGCGTGGTCGAGCCGGGGCTGCGGCTCGCCGCGGAGCCGGCCACCGTCCCCGACGAGATCACCGTCTCGGACTGCGAGGCGACCGTCGCCGACGTGGAGGTGTGGTAGCCCAGGAGCAGGACGAGCAGCGTCACGGTGGTCGAGGCCCAGGCGATGATGCGGCGCACCCCGCTCACCACCCGAAGCTCTCGACGTGGACGCGGCGGGCCGGGACGCCCAGCGCCAGGCAGCTGCGGCGGACGGCGTCGGCCCACGGGCCAGGACCGCAGACCCAGACGTCGCGGTCGGCCAGGTCGGGCACCCAGTGGTGGAGCAGCGCGGTGTCGTCGGCGTCCGGTGCCTCGCCGAGCCACGAGTCGGGGTGCCGGCGGCGGCCGGGCAGGTCGAGCACCTGCAGGCCGCGGGTCGCGGCGAGGTGGGCCAGCTCGCCGGCGAGGAGCGGCTCGCTCGTCCACCGGTGCAGCAGCACCGCCTCGCCCGGGGCGTACTCCAGGCCCTCGGCCAGCGCACGCAGCGGGGTGATGCCGACGCCGGCGCCGATCAGCGCGACCCTGCGACGGGTCCGCACCCGCGGGGTGAGCCGGCCGTACGGGCCCTCGACCGCGACCCGGCTGCCGGGCTCGAGGCGGGCCGCAGCGCTGCTGCCGTCGCCGGCGTGCTTGACGGTGACCCGCAGGCTGCGGCCGTCGGGGGCGGCCGAGAGCGAGTACGGGTTCGCGCGGGTCCAGCCCTCGCGGTCCAGGAAGCGCCAGTTGAAGTACTGGCCGGGCGCGACCCGCATCCGGTGCAGGTCCCGGCCGACGAGGTGGACCGACACGACGTCGGGTGCTTCGTGGACGACGGCGGCGACGACCAGCTCGTGGCGCAGGGTGCGGAACAGCGGGAGCGCGACGCGCCACACGAGCACCGCCACGGCCGTGGCACCCCACGCCGTCCACCAGAACAGGGTGCGGCCCGGCGAGGAGGTGAAGCTGGCGCCGGTCCACAGCTGGTGCGGCAGGGCCAGCGCGACACCGAGGTAGGCGTAGAGGTGCATCAGGTGCCACGACTCGTAGCGCAGGCGGCGCCGCGCGGCCCGCAGGCTGGTCACCACGACCATCACCAGCGCCAGCGTGCCGGCGGCGGCGAGCGGCATGCCGGGGCTGTCGAGCACCAGCTGCCACAGCATCGCGGGGGCCTGCCGCACCTCGCCGGCGGCGTAGCCCCACGTGACGAGCACGACGTGCGCCAGCATCAGGGTGAAGGACGAGAAGCCCACCCACCGGTGCAGGTGCACCAGCCGGTCCTGGCCCCAGGCGCCCTCGACGAGCGGCACGCGCGCCATCAGCAGCACCTGCACCAGCAGCAGGACCGAGGCCACCAGGCCCGACCACTGCCCGACGGAGGTGAGCGCGGTGGCCCGCGACCCGAGGGCCGTGACGCCGCCGTCGGAGGCCCACCAGGAGGTGACGAGCAGCAGGGCGCCCCCCACCAGCGCCGTGGACGCGATCCGCACCATCCGGTCGGCGTGCGCCCGGGTGGCCCGCACGGGGGCCGGGTGCGGGACCCGGGCGGCGTCGAGGGTCGTCATGCCCTCACGATCGGCCGCCTCCCTGTGCCGTTGCTGTGAGCCGGTCCTGAGGAGCGTACGAGCCGGTCAGGCGCGGTTGACCGCGCTGACGACGGCCTTCAGCGACGCGGTGACGATGTTGGGGTCGAGACCGACGCCCCAGAGCACCTTCTCCCCCACCGCGCACTCGACGTAGGCCGCGGCGATGGCGTCGCCACCGGCCGACAGCGCGTGCTCGGCGTAGTCGAGCACCCGCACGTCGTGGCCCACCTCGGCGATCGCGTCGACGAACGCCGCGATCGGGCCGTTGCCCTCGCCGGTGAGCTCGCGCCGCTCGCCGTCGACGTGCACGCCCACGGTGAGCCGGTCCTTCTCCCCGGCCGCGCTGGAGGTGTGCACGGAGTCGAGCTGGAGGGGCGTCTCGCGGTCGAGGTACTCGGCGCGGAAGACCGACCAGATCTCCTCGGGCGTGATCTCGCCGCCCTCGGTGTCGGTGTGCTGCTGCACGACGCGGCTGAACTCGATCTGCGCGCGACGCGGCAGGTCGAGCTTGTGCTCGGACTTGAGCACGTAGGCGACGCCGCCCTTGCCCGACTGGCTGTTGACCCGGATGACCGCCTCGTAGGTGCGGCCGACGTCCTTGGGGTCGATCGGGAGGTACGGCGCCTCCCACGGCATCTGCGAGACGTCCACGCCCTGCGCGGCGGCGCGCCGCTCGAGGTCCTCCAGGCCCTTCTTGATCGCGTCCTGGTGGGAGCCGGAGAAGGCGGTGTAGACGAGGTCGCCGGCGTAGGGGTGGCGCGGGTGGACCGGCAGGTTGGTGCAGTACTCGACGGTGCGGCGCACCTCGTCGATGTCGCCCAGGTCGACCTGCGGGTCGATGCCCTGGCTGAAGAGGTTCATCGCGAGCGTGACCAGGTCGACGTTGCCGGTGCGCTCGCCGTGGCCGAACAGGCAGCCCTCGACGCGGTCGGCCCCGGCCATCAGGCCCAGCTCGGTGGCCGCGACCGCGGTGCCGCGGTCGTTGTGGGGGTGGAGGCTGATCGCGGAGTGCTGGCGGCGGGTCAGGCCGCGCCCGAAGTACTCGATCTGGTCGGCGTAGGTGTTGGGCGTCGACATCTCGACCGTCGCGGGCAGGTTGAGGATGATCTCGCGGCCGGGCTCGGGCTGCCACACGTCGGAGACGGCTTCGCACACGCTCAGCGCGAAGTCGGTGTCGGACTGGGTGAAGATCTCGGGGCTGTACTGGTAGCCGAAGTCCTCGGTGCCGACGATCGGGCCGAGCCGCTCCTCGGCGTACTTCATCACCATCTCGGTGCCGCGCACCGCGATGTTGCGGCACTCGTCGGGCGTGACGCCGAAGACGACGCGCTGGAAGAGCGGGGCTGTGGCGTTGTAGAGGTGGACGGTGGCGCGGGGTGCGCCGACCAGCGAGTCGACGGTGCGCTCGATGAGGTCCTCGCGGGCCTGCGTCAGCACCGAGATCTGCACGTCGTCGGGGATCCGGTCCTCCTCGACGAGCTTGCGGACGAAGTCGAAGTCGGTCTGGCTGGCGCTCGGGAAGCCGACCTCGATCTCCTTGTAGCCCATCGAGACCAGCAGCTCGAACATGGTGAGCTTGCGGGCGGGCGTCATCGGGTCGATGAGCGCCTGGTTGCCGTCACGGAGGTCGGTCGACAGCCACCGCGGCGCCTTCTCGACCTTCTTCGTCGGCCACGTGCGGTCGGGCACGTCGACGGGCACGAACGGCGTGTAGCGGGCGAACGGCATCGGGCTGGTGCCCTGCTGGTTGCTGGTGTTGCTCAGGTTGGTCATGACTTCCTCGGGTGCGTCAGTGGGGGCGACCGGCGCGCGCCTCACACCGCAACGAGGGGGCCGGGTCTCTAGGCCTCGTTGCGGCAGCGAAGGAGGAGGCTGCGCATCATGACGGGACCACCGTACGCCGTGCTCGCGCCCCCTGCAGCCGGATGTCCGGGGAGCGGACGCTCAGGCGCGACCGCGGGCCGCGTAGGACACGGCGTCGAGCTCGAACGGGCCGGGCCCGAGCCGGCGGCGCAGCGCGGCCTCCAGCCGGTCGCGCCCGCCGTCGCCGAGCGCGGCGAGCGCCTCGCCGACCGGGCCGACGCCGTGCAGGAAGGGCTCCCACCACTCCTCGAAGGTCGGGTGGGCGACCGTCACGACCATCTCCTCGCACTCCACGTGGCGCAGGCCGGCGCCCTCGAGGACCGCCACGAGGCCGGCCCGCGAGCCGACCGGGAAGTCGCGCTCCCCCGGGTGGTCGGGGGCGACCTCGGCCATCGCCTCCCAGATCGGGCGCATCGGGGCCCGGTTGTTGCCGAGGTCCCACACCGTGGCGCCGACCCAGCCGTCGCGGCGGGTGACCCGCTTCATCTCCGACAGCCCGCCCACCGGGTCGGTCATGAAGTGGACGACGAGGCAGGCGGCCGCGACGTCGTGGACGCCGTCGGCGAAGGGCAGCGACTCGGCCGCGCCGAGGCGTACGTCGACGCCGGGGAACCGCTCCCGACAGGCCTCGACGAACGGCTGCGAGGGGTCGATGGCCGCGACGTGCGTCGCGCCGAGGCGGGCGACCAGCGGCTCGGTCAGCGCGCCCGGCCCGCAGCCCACGTCGAGCGCGTGCTGGCCCGCCTCGACCTCGAGGAAGTCGGCGAACCGGAGCGCGAGCGGACGGGAGTAGCGACCCATGAACCGGTCGTACGCCTCACCTGCGACATCGAAGCCCACGTCGCCGACGCTACTCGCCTCGTAGGCTCTCGTCATGCCCACTTTGTTGGTGGTCCACCACTCGCCGACCCCCTCCGTCGCGGCCCTGACCGAGGCCGTGCTGGGCGGTGCCACCGACGACGCCGTCGAGGGCGTCGAGGTGGTGGTGCGCCCGGCGCTGGAGGCCCGTGCCGACGACGTGCTCGCGGCCGACGGGATCCTGCTCGGCACGCCCGCCAACTTCGGCTACATGAGCGGCGCGCTCAAGCACTTCTTCGACACCGTCTTCCTCGGCGTCGGCGGCGCGCTCTCCGACGACGGCTCGGCCGGCTCGGCGAGCGGGGGTCGCAAGCCCTACGGGCTCTACGTGCACGGCCGCTACGACACCGCCGGCGCCGTGCGCTCGGTGCAGTCGATCGTCGGTGCGCTGCCGTGGCGCCAGGCCGCTCCGGTGCTGGAGGTCCTCGGCGAGGTGGGCGAGGCGGAGCGCGAGCAGGCCCACGAGCTGGGCGGGACCCTCGCGGCCCTGCTGGTGCCGGTGTCGTGAGCGCGCTCGTGCGCTCGCTGGCGTGCACCCTGGCGCTGCTGGCCGTCCTCACCGGCTGCTCGTCCGCCGACCCGGCTCCTGCCGCCGACACCCCGGCGCCGTCGACGGAGCCGTCCGCCGCGGAGGAGCCGCCGCCCGACCCGGGCCCGCGTCCGCGGCTGGGCGAGTGCCACCCGCTCTCCTTCCGGCAGGCCGTCACCGTCGCCGGCCGCACCGAGCCGGTCCCGTGCCGACGCCGGCACACCGCCGAGACCTACTTCGTCGGCCGCCTCGACCTCGAGACCGACGCCGGCCACGTGCGGCGCCCGGACTCCCGCGCCGCCCAGGCGCAGGCCCGCCGGGCGTGCACCGCGCGGTTGCCCCGCCACCTCGGTCGTACGCCGCGTGACCTGCGCCTGAGCATGGCGCAGGCGGTCTGGTTCACCCCAACCCCCGCGCACGCCGAGGCCGGCGCCGACTGGTTCCGCTGCGACGTGGTCGTGGTCGCCGCACCCCGCACGCTGCTGCCGCTGCCCCGTCGCACCAAGGGCTGGTCGGACGCCCCCGGCACCGCCATGTGCGCGACCGCCGCCCCCGGCAGCAAGGGCTTCCGCCGCGTCATCTGCCAGTCGCAGCACTCCTGGGTCGCCGTCGCGACCGTCGACATCCCCGGCACCCGCCTGCCGAAGGAACCCGCGATCTCGGCCCGGATGGAGACGCCCTGCCGCGACGCCGCGCGGTCTCGCGCCGGGGGCGCGCTCGACCTCACCTGGTCCCAGGAGAGCCCCACCCCGGACCAGTGGGCCGCCGGGCGGCACTACGGGATCTGCTGGGTGCCCGCCTGAGGACGCTCCCTCACCATCGAGCGGCCGCGCCTGTCCCGGGACCACTCCGCCCGGGGTCGTGGGACTGTCCACAGGCGGCCGTCAGTGCCTCGACGAGTGTCCGATCCCGGCATTAGAATCGAACACATGATCGACACGCAGGTGGGGCTCGGAGCAGGCGAGGTCACCGACGACCTCGACGCCGCCGGCCTGCTCGCGACCCTTCGTGCGTCGCGGCTCCGCGAGAACGCCGAGGCCGCACGTCAGCTCGACCTCGCCGCCCGCTGGGCCGACCTGCACCCGCCCGAGTCGATCCACGACGCAGCCGCGTTCACCGTGCCGGGTGTCGACCACGAGGAGCCCATCGCCGGTGATGGTTGTCCGCTGGTCACGGAGTTCTGCATCCCCGAGCTCGGGGCGGTGCTGGGGATCTCGACCACGGCGGCGAAGAAGCTGATCGGGCACGCCCTCGAGCTGCGCCATCGGTTGCCGAGGTTGTGGGGCCAGGTTCACGCCGGCCAGGTCCCGGCGTGGCGGGCACGGCTGGTGGCCGAGACCACCATTCACGCGTTTCCCGCGCTCACCCCCGAGGCGGCCGGGTGGATCGACACCCAGGTCGCGGCCGTCGCAGGCAAGGTCGGGACTGCGCAGCTCGACCGGCTCGTCGCCGAGGCCATCAAGCGGTACGACCTCAGCGTCGACCCGCGACCCGAATTCGAGGCGGGTGAGGACCACGAGGACTTCGAAGCCGACCAGTACCTCAACCACGACGCCCGTCACGTCACCTTCGACACCCGCCACGTCCACTACGACGGCCTGATGAGGATGGAGGCCGAGCTCGACCTCGCCGACGCCTACGACCTCGACGCCGCCATCGCCCACGGTGCCGCGACCTTGAAGGCGCTGGGCTCGACGGCCCCGCTCGGCGCCCGACGTGCCTCCGCGCTCGGTGACCTCGCGCGCACCCAGACCGCCCTCGATCTCCACACCCAGGGCACGTCCATGCCGGCGGCCCCCACTGGCGACCACCTGCCGGCCGCGCGTGAGGTCGTGCTGCACGTCCACCTCGACGCTGACTTCGCGGACAACCGGACCGTGTTCGGGCCCACTGCCCGGCTCGAGAAGGGCCAGCGCCTCGCGCTCGTTGAGCAGGTCAAGGCATGGTGCGCGTCGTCGCGGACCAAGGTCACCATCCGACCCGTTCTCGACCTCAACACCGAGCTTGCCACCGACACCTACGCGATCCCCGACCGGATCCGCGAACACGTCGTGCTCCGCGACCGGACCTGCGTGTTCCCGTGGTGCACCCGACCCGCACGGGCCTGCGACATCGACCACGTGATCCCGTACGACCACGACGCCGCAGCCGACGGTCGGCCACAGCCAGGCCCGACCGCGACCTCCAACCTCTCCCCGCTGTGCCGCTCCCACCACCGGCTGAAGACCCACACCGCCTGGCGATACGTCCACCTCCGCGCCGGGGTCTTCGAGTGGACCTCACCCCACGGCCACCACTACCTCCGCGACCACGACGGCACCACCGCCCTCGACCCACCCGCACCACCCAAGACCACAGCGCCGCCCACCATCCCGCGTCCCCGCCGACCATGACCCCGCCCCGCACCCCGCCACCACCCCAGGTGGCGGGGCCACCGGCACGTCCGCGTCCTGGCGGTCGGACCTCGGTTCCGAGGATCGCCCGCGAGGGCGGGCTCAGCCTGACCGGTGGCGGAACCGGTCCCAGAGCCCGCGCCGCTCGGACGGACGCGCCGGCGGCGTCACGACCGGGACCGGGCTCGAGGCGTTGCTGAACCCGCGCTTCTCGAACGAGAGGCCGGCATGGAAGGCGACCAGCTCCTCGTCGTCGTCGCTCAGCCCCGAGCCGAGGAGGTGTTCGGTCATCTGCCGGGCCTGAACGGGATCCGGTCGGCCCCAGGTGGACGCCGCGCCGTCGAGGAGCCAGCTTCGCAGGCCGTCGCGACCCAGCCCGGAGAGATGGGCGTCAGGGTCGGCGGCGGCGCGCAGGTCGGCCGCGACACGTCCCCACCCGCCGACGGCGCGGTCGACCCGCCAGGCTGCGCGGCGTGCAGTGGACCGCGGTGAGCTCCACGCCTGGGCGGTGGAGGACGAGGAGGCGTGGGCGCGGGCGAGCACGGTTGCCACGGCGTTGGCGACGCGGCCGGACGGGTCGTCGAGGTGTCGGGCGACGGCCTGGACGACCAGCTCCTCGGGGGCACGCGCTGCGAGAGTCCGTACGGCTGCCGCCCGCACCGTCGGCGACGTGTGCCCGAGGAGTGCATCCACGGTCGCGACATCGGTCTCGTCGCCTGCCCACGCCAAGCCGTCCAGGGCTGCAGCCACCACCCGGGGCGCGGGGTCTCCGAGGTGCTTGCGGCACACCTCGGCGACGTCGAGATCCCGCCGCCGGGCACGCCACCGGGCCTGTTCGCGCACGCGCGGGGAACGGTCGAGCAACAGCCCCACGAGGGTCGGGTCGTCCAGGTGCTCGTCGGGGATGCACGCCGCGGCCGTCAACCTGGCCTCGACCGAGTGGGCGTCCAGCAGCGAGCGCAGCCGCTCGGGCGACGGGGTCCGAAGCAGGTGCTCGGCGGCGGTGCGCCGCAACCACTGGTCCTGGTCCGCGGAAGCGATCCGGACCACCGCGTCCTCGTCGAGCAGCCCCGACGCCAGTGACTGCTCGACAGCCCACCGACGGGCCGCCCGGCGCGTGCTCGTGCGCAGCTGGTCGAGGACCGGCGGCGTGTCGAGCCCCAGAGCCTCGACCAGCACGCTCCACCGCTCTCCGGCCGTGCTCCGGCCGGATCCGTGGAGCACGACGTCCGCGACGAGGTCGACCTCGAGACCCGCCGGGCGACGTTCCAGGACCTCCAGCGCCGCGGACGCGACCTGCTCGACGTGGTCGAGCACGCGGAGCCCCAGGACGGCGGAGGCGATCGGCCCGTCGCGCCCGGCCAGCGCACGGACGGCCCGCTCGCGCAGCCGGCCGTCGACGTGCATGGCGGCGGCCGCCACCGTCGGCACGGGCGCGCGGACGAGGTCGAGCGAGCTCCAGCCACGGACGCCGTGGAGGATCGGCGGCGACCACGTGCCTCGGCGCGCGAGCTTGTCCAGGAGCAACCAGTCGCGTCCGTCGAGACCGGACAGGGGTTGCACCCACTGCTTCGACGCCGTCCGGCCACGCCCGAGGACGTCGTCCCTGAGATCGGTCAGCAGCTCGACGGCGCCGCGGTGGGACAACGCTGCCATGCCGACCTCCCCTGAGCGCTTCGTCGTCGTTGTGTCACCGTAGGGGACGCGCAGCTCGGCCGGCACCCGCGTCTCTGCTCCCTAGCCGAGCACCCGCTCGACCTGCTGCACGAGGTAGTGGGTGCGCAGGAGGAGCTCGGCGTCGCTGGTCGTGGCGGACCGTTCGGGGAAGACGTGGAAGCCCTGGTCGCGCAGCGCACGGACGGAGCGCTCGACCTCTGCGGCGAGGACGCCCGGGGCGAGGCCCGCCACCCCTCGCTGCGCCCGCTGCTCGAGGAGCGTCCGGGTCGCCACGAGGGCAGGCGCGACGCGCCGTCCGGGCCCCGGCCACCCGTCGTCGGGCGGGTCGTCGACCACCGGCGCGGGCGGCGTGGCCGCCCGCCGCAGCCGCTCGACCAGACCCGGCCGCGAGCGGGTGGCAGGTGCCTCGTCGAAGTGCAGCAGGTCGACCCGGGGGGACGTGGCACGCAGCAGGCTGACCGGCTCGCCGACCAGGGTGCCGGCGCGGCCGCGTACACGGGCGACCACGGCGACCGACCCGTCGAGGGCGGCGAGGCGTTCGACCCGGTCGATCGCGTGGGCGAGGTGCTCGGCCCAGGGCAGCTCGAGCGCCAGCACGGCGCCGTCCTCGTCGACGACCGGCCACTCGAGCACCTGGCGTGCCCGGTCGAAGACGACCGCGCCCGAGGAGGCCGGTCGCAGGAGCGCCCACGCCGACGCGGGCCGGGGTGCCGACAGCAGGCTCTCCCCCACACCGGAGCGCGTCCGCGCCAGGTCGGTCCACGAGGT
The DNA here is from genome assembly GCF_042432345.1 of Nocardioides zeicaulis. Taxonomy (NCBI): domain Bacteria; kingdom Bacillati; phylum Actinomycetota; class Actinomycetes; order Propionibacteriales; family Nocardioidaceae; genus Nocardioides; species Nocardioides zeicaulis. The sequence continues at coordinate 308,388 of NZ_JBHLXH010000002.1, forward strand.
GGTCGCCCCGTCGACGAGCCGGCGCCAGGTGTCGTGGTCGGGCTCGGTCACCGTCGCGGTGGTCGCCTCGACGCCCGAGAGCCGCGCGTCGCTGCTGAGGCGGGCGTCGGCCAGGCGCACCTGCCGGCCCGCTGCCTGCTGCGGCGTCGACAGGCCGGGCCACGGAGAGGGCTGGCGGAACCGGGCCCGCGGGTCGAAGGTGGCCAGGCTCGTGGGCCGCGCGTCGGTCCAGGTGAGGAACCGCTCGCGCTCGGGGTCCCAGAACAGCGTGGTGAGGCCGTGGTAGCCCGAGCCCGTGCGCCACGGCGTGCTGCCGAGCCCGAGCAGCCGCAGCTCGCGCACCGGGTCGTAGGTGTGACGTGCCCGGCCGACCAGGTGGGGCGCGGCCTCCACCCGCAGTGCGGACACGAGGGCGTGCGCGAGCGCCAGCTCGTCGAGCAGGCGCAGGTCGTCGGCCGACGAGCGACGCAGCAGCAGGAGCTCGACCTGGTCGGCGATCCGGCGCAGCAGCAGCGCGAGGCGGTGCAGCTCGGCGCCCTGTGCCCACACGGCCGCCGTGGTGAACCGGTCGAGCACCGCACCGGACAGGTGGGAGACGCCGACGCGGACGGTGTCGGCCAGGAGCTCGGCCACCACCGCGAGCAGGCGCTCGCGCGAGTCGGCCTGCGAGCGCTGCGTCGCGGTCGGGCCGCGACGCGACGCCGTGACCGGCAGCGCCTCGAGCTCGAGGCCGTGGGCCCGCTGCCACGCCAGCACCGCAGCGACGCGGTACTTCCCGGGCGCGGGCAGCGCCTGGTCGAGCACCCACGAGTCCACGCCGCCACCGAAGTAGCGCAGGCGCACGTCAGGCAGCGAGAACGAGACGCCGAGGTGGGACCCACGCTCCACGACGGGAGGCTCCTCGAGGTCGCTGACGAACTGGTGCGCCCAGCGGTACGCCGCCCGGCCGCCCGCCGCGACCAGCGCGTCGCGGTCGAGGGCCATCACCTCGTCGTGGAGCGCCGCCGCAGCGTCCGGGTCCGGCTCGTCGTCGACGTCCGCCAGCCACAGCCCCGCGGCGAGGACGTGCTGGCACACCGACGTGCTCGGGCAGGTGCAGGTGGCGTGCCCGGGACCGGCCAGCGGGATGCGGACCGTGCGGTCGTCGATCTGCACCTCCACGCCGCCGTCGTCCTCGGCGGACAGCTGGGGCTGGAGCTGCTCGAGGTCGCGGCGCGCACGGCGCAGCAGGCCCCGGTTGGCCAGCGCCGACCAGGAGTCGTCGTCGTAGCGCCGCAGCAGCGCCACCACGGCGGGACGGGCGCTCACCGTGCGGTCACCTCCGCCAGCCACGCCGCGAGCTCGCCCGGCGTCAGCGCGGCGATCCGCATCCCGTGGTCGGCGAGGCGTCCCGCCATCTGCTTGTCGTAGGAGGGGTGGGCCGTGCCGTCGAGCGAGGCCAGCCCGATCATCGTCACCCCGGACTCGGCCATCGCCCGCACCGCGCCGACGAGCTGGCCGGGCGGCCCGCCCTCGCAGAAGTCGGTGACCAGCACGAACACGGTGCGGTGCGGGTTGTCGACGTGCTGACCGCAGTAGGACACCGCACGCGCGATGTCGGTGCCGCCGCCGAGCTGCACGCTGAGCAGCAGCTCGACGGGGTCCTCGACGCGGTCGGTGAGGTCCACGACGCTGGTGTCGAAGACCACCAGCCGGAGGCTGTAGGACGGGATGCCGGCGAGGATGCCGGCCATCACGGCGCTGTGGATCACCGATCCCACCATCGACCCGGACTGGTCGACGCAGAGCACGATCTCCCAGGGCAGCCGCCGGGTGTTGCGCTCGAAGAACAGCGGGCGCTCGACCACGAGACGCTGGTGCTCGGCGTCCCAGTGGGAGAGGTTCGCACGGATGGTGCCTCGCGCGTCGAAGCTCGCCGCCACGGGCACGGGTGAGTGCCGGTGCTGGCTGAGCCGACCGCTCAGGGCGCGGCGCACCTCCTGCTCGAGGCGGCGGCGCAGGTCGTCGACCACCGTGCGGATGATCGTCCGCACGTGGTGCAGGACCTTCGGGTCGAGGTGGGCCCGGAGCGTGAGCAGCGTCTTGAGCAGCTCCTCGTTGGGCTCCAAGCGGGCGAGGACGTCGGGGTCGCTGACCAGCTCGGTGAGGCCGTAGCGCTCGAGCGCGTGCCCCTCGATGCGCTCCACGGTGCGCCGCGGGAACAGGTCGCGGATCTCGCCCAGCCAGTCCACGACGTGGGGGGCCGAGGGCTCCGAGCCGCCGGGACCGACCTCGCCGGCCCCCTCGGGGCGCCCACCGCGCCCGGCGTACTCCCGGCCGTAGAGCTGGTCGAGGGCCTGCTCCTGGCGCTCGAACCGGCACCCCGGGCCGGCGCAGGTGTGGGCGAGCCGCTCCTTGGCGTAGGAGCCGAGCACCAGCCGCCAGCGGTCGGTGCTCACGAGACCCACTCCCCCAGGCCCTCGCCGCGCAGCAGGTCGGCGACGCGACGCGACGCGGCGAGGTGGGCGGCCACCTCGTCCTCGGCGAGGTCCCACGAGCGCAGGGGGCCGAGGTCGGCCACCCCGTGCAGTCGCGCCACGACGGCGGCGACCCGGTCGGTCTCGGCCGGGGTCAGCGCCGAGAACGCCAGCCGTAGCTCGGGCAGGTGCTCCAGGAACACCTCCTCCGACCAGTCGCCGACGAGCCGGTCGAGCCCGGGGAGGAGGTCCTGCTCCTGCCAGGTGACCTCGCGAGCCGCGCCGATCAGCCCGCGCACGAAGCCGACGGAGGTCTCCGGCGGCAGGGAACCGGCGAGGTGCCCGACCACGTCGCGGCGCAGCGACTCGGCGTCGAGCCGTCCGGCGGCGTGGGACAGCCCGGCCGCGGTCCCCCGCACCAGCGGCAGGTCGTGCGCGGTGCGCAGCCGGTCCAGCAACGCCCAGAACGGTTCGGGGTCGAGGTCGCCGGCACCCGGCGAGGCGAGGAGCTCGCGGAGCCGGGACAGCGCGTCGACGGCCTCCTCGGGAGGCACTTCCTCGCCCTGCCACTCGCGACCGAGGAAGATCGCGCGGTCGTAGCCGGTGCGAACCAGGGCGTCGAGGCCGTCCACGCGGTGCGCCTCGAGCGGCTCGCGGCCCTCGCGCAGCAGCGCGAGGTGGCCCAGGGCGGCGGTGACGTCGGCGAAGGAGGGGTCGCCGGCGAGCGCGTCGCGCACCACGGGCAGCAGCGTCGCCACCCGGTCGTGCAGCCCCAGGACCAGCGCCTGCCCGAGCAGCGACCCGGCCTGCCGGCTCGACGGGGTGCCCTCGTCGGTGGCCCGCGCGACCTCCTGGGCGAAGCGCACCGCGACCGCCTCGGGCAACGTCGCGCCGAAGCGGGACGCCTCGACGAGCGCGCCCTCCGACAGCGGCGTCCACAGGCACTCCCACCTCTCCTGGATCCGGCCCAGGCCGGTGCCGGCGACGAAGTCGGGCCCGGCGACGTGCCGCGCGAACGGCACACCGAGCAGGGCCAGGCCGTGCAGGACGCGGGAGGTGCGGCGGTGGTCGGGGTTGCGCCACACGTCGAGGGCCGACGTCCGGGGCTCGACGGCCTCGAGGTCGAAGCGGCGAGCCCGCAGCCGCTCCATCGTGTCGCGCACGAGCGGCGGCGACGAGGCCCCCGGCGGCAGCACGCCGACCGCGTCACCGCTGAGGCGCTCCAGGGTCACGCGCTGCACCAGGACCCCTTCGGTGTCGGCGTCGCCCTGCACGAAGCAGCTCGTCACGGCGTCGACGACGTCGCTGCGCAGCGGCGCGGGGCGCTCGCGGAGCGCGGCGAGCCGCAGGGCCTGCTCGTAGGCGGCGGCGAGCGCCGGCGTCGGGACCGTACGACGGTGCACCCGCCGCAGCTCGTCGGCGACGTCGAGGAGCACGGCCAGCGCGGACTCCTGCCGGGCGTCGACCGCGGACAGGGCGCCCTCGGTGCGCTCCCACACCCGCTGGTGCCAGCCGGGCGAGGTCATGCCCGAGGCGTAGCCGCTGAGCTGGTCGAGACGGCGGAAGTCGTAGCGGACGAGGGCCGCACCGGTCTCGACCCGTGCCGGCACCGTGACGGTCGGTCGTGCCGTCGGCCCGGCGAGCTGGTCGGGCAGCGCCACAGCGTGGAACCCGCCCTGCACCAGCAGGACCGGGCCGTCGCCCGGCGCG
>NZ_JBHLXH010000002.1:312584-332709 GCF_042432345.1 Nocardioides zeicaulis
TGGTGGGCCATCTCGGCCTCCCGGGCCCGGGTGCCGTCGGCCGCGAGCCGCTCGGGCGTCGCGTCGCGGCGGGCGAGGAGGCAGTAGGCCACCATCCGGGCCAGGTGGTCGGCGAGCGGCACGTCCGTGGACTCGACCAGCAGCTCCCACAGGTCGTCGTGGTCCTGGCACCCCATCCGCCGGGCCAGGTCGCGGAGTGCGTCGCTGTGGCCGTAGTGGGCCTCGTCGACCAGCACGGTCGTCTCTCCCGGCTGCTCGTCGTGCGCCGGGTCGGGACCGGCCACACCGAGGACCTGCGCCACGTGGTCGAGGTCGCAGAACTCCACCGGCACGCCGGCGTCGGCGGCCAGCCGGGCGGCGACGAGCTCGGGCGAGTGGTCGCAGAACGGGACGAAGGCGCCCGCCGTGGCGTCGGGCCGCCCGGGCACGGTGTGCCGGGCCCACGCGTAGATGGCCAGCGGCTGGCGGGCGTCGGGGTGGAGCAGCTCGGGCAGCAGGTGGGTGAACCCCCGCGGCCCCTCGATGAGGACGCGCGAGGGCCGGTGCTGCTCGAAGGCCTGCCGCACCGCCCTCGCGCACGCCGGGGAGTGGTGGCGGACCGGCACGACGACCAGCGCGTCGCTGACCAGCCGCTCCGCGAGGGCCCGCACGTCGGCGGCGGTGGGTGGGGCGGGCACGGGTCAGCGCTCCAGCTCGGCGCGCGCGGCGAGCATGCCCTTCCACTGCCGGTCGTGGCGGGCACGGGGCTTCACCACGGTGTCGAAGTAGTGGCGCAGCTTGGTGCCGTCGTCGGGGTTGTCCTTGAGGACCGTGCCGATCAGCTGGCGCGCGACGTGCTCGCCCGCGACCGTGCCCTCCCCGAAGTAGTGGGCGTCCAGGCACGCCGCGTAGCCGACCGACACCGCCTCGGCCGCGCTCATCACGGCCGTCGGCCGCTCGACGACGGTGCCGTCGTCGGTGACGCCGCTGCGCAGGTCGGAGAAGGCCGTCACGAGCAGGTCGACCACCTCGTCACCCAGCCGCGTCGCGACGTCGGCGAGCCCGAGGAGCCCGGCCGTCTGCTCCTTCACCAGCCGCGCCTCCAGCGCCCGGTCGCGGATGGGGCGCACGGTCTCGAAGCTGAAGCGCCGCTTGAGCGCGCTCGACATCTCGTGGACCCCCCGGTCGCGCAGGTTGGCGGTGGCGAGGACGTTGAACCCCCGTGCGGCGAAGACGGTCGCGTCGGAGCCGGTGAGCTCGGGGACGTGGAGCACCTTGTCGGACATCAGGCCGATCAGGACGTCCTGGATCTCGGGCTGGACCCGGGTGACCTCCTCGAACCGGCAGACCTGTCCGCCCGCCATGGCCCGGTGCATCGGCCCGCGCACCAGGGCGCGCAGGCTCGGTCCCTCGGAGAGCAGGAGGGCGTAGTTCCACGAGTACGTGATCTGGTCCTCGGTGGTGCCGGAGGTCCCCTGCACGGTGCAGGTGGACTCCCCCGACACGGCTGCCGACAGCAGCTCGGAGAGCATCGACTTGGCCGTGCCGGGCTCCCCGACGAGCAGCAGCCCGCGGTTGCTCATCAAGGTGACCACGCACCGGTCGACGAGCGCGTCGTCGCCGTAGAACTTGCTGCTCACCCCGAGCGCGGCATCGCCGAGCACGAACGCCCGGACGGCGCGCGGGGTCAGCCGCCACCCCTCGGGTCGCGGGCCGTCGTCCGCACGGGCGAGCCTGTCGAGCTCGTCGGCGTACGCGACCTCGGCGGGTGCGCGCAGGGTCGTCGCGGGTCCGTTCACAGCTGGGTCACCTTCTCCCACTCGGGGTCGTGGCCGGGCCCCAGCGAGGCGAGCGAGGCCATGTCGTTGCGGCACTCCGAGAGCAGCACCGGGGGTACGTCGCGCAGCGCCGTGGCGGACGCGTGCTGGACCATGCCGTCCCGGGTGGGCGCGAACTCCAGCCGCGTGAGGGCCACCGTCCGGTTCTCCTCCGGGACGCCGTTGCCGGTGAAGCCGAGCCGCGCGGTGAGGCCGAGGCCGGGGAAGCGCTTCTCGTAGCAGTGGAACCATCCGGCGTCCTCGACCGGGCCGCGGGTCCAGCCGAGCTTGAGCGCCCGGCCGCGCAGCTGGAACGCCTCGAGGAGGTGCCCCTCGAACTCGGTGATCGCGGTGGCGGTGCGCAGGTCCTCGGGGAGCTCCCACACGGCCGAGCCGAACTGCTGGAACAGCGGGGTCACCTCGTAGTCGGCGAGGTGGTCGACCCAGCCCTCGGCGGCCTCGGCCGGCAGCGTGGTCTGGTGGGCGAGGGAGACCAGCCACGTCGGGTCGAGGTCGACCGGCGCGTCGTCGACGTCGGTGAGGGTCCCGTCCTCCAGCGGTCGGAAGGTCACCAGACGTGGGTCGTCCGCGTCGTCGGGACGCGCCAGCCAGACCAGCCGGCCGACGAGGTGGCGCAGGACGGGGTGGGCTGCCAGGTGGTCGAGCCAGTCGCCGGCCGGCCACGTGCGCCCGGTGCACAGCGCCTCGTAGAGACGGTCCTGCTGGACCCGGGCGAGGGCCTTGAGCTCCTTGCGGGCGCTCGCCAGGTCCTTCTTGGCCTGCCGGGCAGCCTCGGCGTCGTCGGACTGCCGGGGCGCGGGCAGCGCCTTGACCACCGTCCCCTCCGGGCTGCGCAGCTGGAGGGTGAGGTCGGCGAGCAGGTGCGCGGTGAAGACCCGGTCGCGGTAGGGCAGCGCGAGGACGCCGTCGCGGTCGAGCCCGAGGTCGGGGACCGTGCGGTCGGCGAGCTCGTCGAGGGTCCAGCCGCGTCGCTCGGCGAGGGCCGCGGCGAGCCGCACGGCCTCGTCCTGGAAGGCCTTGGTGCGGAAGCGCGACCCGACCGAGAGCACCAGCTGGATCGCTGCCGGGTGGTCCACCCACGACAGCATCGCCAGCAGCGCCTTGCCCTGCGAGGCGCGCATGCCGTACCACTCCCGCAGGTAGCGCTCCGCGGGTGCGACGACTCCCTGGCCGGCGCAGGCACCGACGACCGCGAGCAGGCCCTTGGACGAGGCCGCCGAACCCTCCGGGACGCCGCCCGGACCCGGCCGGAGGTCCTCGGCCAGCCACGCCGCCAGGAGCCGCTCGGCGAACCGCTCGGCGTCCGCGCGATCGAACATCGCGCACGCACGACGCACGATCGCGTTGGGCTCCGGCGACTTGGCCCGCACCGCCTGGACGAGCAGCCCCTCGAGCAGGGCACGCGGCACGGGGCCGCCGTCGGACCAGCGCACGTCGGGGAGCGTCGTCACGTCGAGCCAGGCCAGCTCGCGCGGGGCGCCCTTGGCGACCGCTGCCTCGGCGTCCGCCACCAGCCGCTCGCGCGAGAGGTAGGTCGCCGGGTCCTCGCCCGCCGCCTCGAGGGCGTCGAGCAGCGCCCCGCGCACGGTGTCCTGGCGTTCCTTCGCGTAGGCCGCTGCCAGGAGGGGCACCACCGCGGGGTCACCGATCTCGGTGAGCCACTGCGCCGCGGACAGCCGCACGTCGGCCTTGCCGCTCGAGAGCGCCGCCGCGCAGCGCGCGGCGCGGCCGGGATCCTTCGCGAGCGCCCGGCGCGCCTTGGCCCGTTCCGCCTTCGCCCCGGTCAGCGCCACCTCGTGGAGCCGGTCGAGGACGCGCGCCGGCGTGCGGGGCAGCGTCGCGAGCGCGCGGTAGCCGGCGTCGGGGTCCTGGTCCCAGGAGGACGGCTTCTCCAGCGGGAGCGTGTCGAGGTTGGCGGCGACGAACGGCCACACGTCGTCGTCGGGCCACTCCCGCGCGACGGAGTCCCAGGTGTGGCCGTACATCCCCCAGACGACGTAGGCGCCCTGGAGGCCACCGGCATCGAGCAGCCGCTGCAGCTCGCGCAGGGTGGGCCGGCCGGTGGCGCGGTGTGCTGCCTCGACCAGGATCGACCAGGTGATCCCCTGGCGGGGCGTCACCAGCCGGTGCGCCTCGTCGGCGCACCGGAGGAGCACGCCCGGCGAAAGAGCCGGGTCGCCGGCCAGCTCCATGAGCACGAACGGGAGCCGGACGTGCCGGGCCAGCACGCTGGGGGCGAGCTCGGGCGGCGCGGGGTCGGTGAGACGTGCGGCGATCGCGTCGGCCTCGCGCTGGCCGGGCACCGCGCGGTCCGTCCGTGCCGGCGTGGGGCGCCCCTGCCGCGCCGCACGGTGCTGCTCGTCGCGCGCGTACTGCTGGTTGAGGCTGTCGATCTCGTGCGCCAGGCCCGCGACCAGCGTGCGGGCGATCCGGTCGGCGGAGGTGCGGTCGGTCGACCACGTCAGCGGCGCCTCCTCCGGCAGGTCCCACTCGTCGGGCTCGGGCGCGGTGTCGGCGGCGTCCCAATGCCCGAGCAGCGCCTGGACGCTCGCCGCGCGGTCGTCGGCGGCGACCCGACGCGCCTCCTCGCGAAGGTCGGGCCGGTCCTCACCGAGCTGCCAGAGCAGCGACAGCGCGTGGACGCGCGTGTCGGGCTTCGCCTCGGTCGCGATCGCGAGGAGGCGCTCGACGGACCCCTCCCCCGTGCGGAGCAGCAGAGGACGCGCCGCGTCGCGCACCTTCGCGCTGCCCGCGGTCGCGGCGACCGCGAGGCCCGCGGCGTGCACCGCGAGCTCGGAGTCGGAGAGGCCCTCGAGCATCCGCAGGGTGTGCAGCCGCTCGTCGACGGCGCCCTCGACGAGGTGGGGCGTGACGGCCGGGCCGTGGGCGGCGAGCAGCGCTCCCCATCCGGGCATCCTCGACATCACCCAGCCCACGGGGTTGGGCCGCCAGGTGTGCGCACCGGGAGCGAGGGCCTGGGCGACGACGACGTCGGGGCTCGCACCGAAGCGGTCGCCCAGCGCGAGGACGAAGCCGACGGTGAGTCCGTGGGTGTCGAGCCCGGGCAGGTGGGAGAGCTGACCGACCAGGGCCTCCACCCAGGCGCCCGGCCCCGGCTGCTGTGCGCCGGACCGGCTGGCCTCGAGGTGGAGCATCACGTGCAGCAGCCGCTCCCAGCGGTCGACCTCCCCCACGTCGGTGCCGTCGGCGACCGCACCGCAGACCTCGACGAGGTCGGCGTAGGCCGCGCCGAAGTGCGTGCCGTAGTGGCCGTTGGGGTCGACCAGGACGGCTCGGACCTGCCCGAACGGCACCTCACCGGTCAGCAGGTAGGAGGCGACGAGCGCCTGCTGTCGCCTGTCGGGCGGCCGCGGGTTGCGCCAGTCGCGCGTCACCGAATCGGTCAGGGCAGCCGCGACCCGCGCCCACGCGGCGTCGGTGCCCCGCACCTCGTGGCGCGGCGCCCGCACCTTGCTGAACCAGCCCATCGCCTGCTCCTGCGACTCGCCGGCGGGTCGCCCCCGCCTCGTGCGACGAAGGCTGCCAGTTCGCACCGACACCCGCAGCGGATCGGCGCGATCCGGCGCGTCGTCAGAAGCCGAGCTTGCGCAGCTGGCGCGGGTCGCGCTGCCAGTCCTTGGCGATCTTCACCTGGAGGTCGAGGTAGACCGGCGTGCCGAGGAGCGCCTCGATCTGCTTGCGGGCGGCCGTGCCCACCGCGCGCAGCCGCGAGCCCTTGTGGCCGATCATGATGCCCTTCTGGGAGTCGCGCTCGACGTAGAGGTTCGCGACGATGTCGAGCAGCGGCTTGTCGTCGGGCCGCCCCTCGCGCAGGCCCATCTCCTCCACCACGACGGCGATCGAGTGGGGCAGCTCGTCGCGCACGCCCTCCAGCGCGGCCTCGCGGATGAGGTCGGCGGCGAGCGCCTCCTCGGGCGCGTCGGTGAGGTCGCCGTCGGGGTAGAGCGGCGGGCCCTCGGGCATCAGGCCCACCAGCAGGTCGGCGAGCAGGTCGACCTGGTCGCCGGACCGCGCCGACACCGGCACGATCTCGGCCCACTCGGTCGAGGTCTCGGCGCCGAGCTGCTGGATGTCGAGGAGGTGCTGGCCCAGCTGCTCGGGCGCGACCAGGTCGGTCTTGGTGGCCACCGCGATCCGCACCGTGCGACGTACCTTGGCCAGCTCGGTGACCAGGAACCGGTCGCCGGGGCCGATCTTCTCGTTGGCCGGGAAGCACACGGCGACCACGTCGACCTCGGCCCACGTCGTGCGCACCAGGTCGTTGAGGCGCTCACCCAGGAGCGTGCGCGGCCGGTGGAGGCCGGGGGTGTCGACGAGGATCAGCTGCGCGTCGTCGCGGTGCACGATCCCGCGCACCACGTTGCGGGTGGTCTGCGGCTTGGACGAGGTGATGACGATCTTCTGCCCGACGAGCGCGTTGGTGAGCGTCGACTTGCCGGCGTTGGGCCGCCCCACGAAGGAGGCGAAGCCGCTGCGGAAACCCTCGGGCGCCTCGTAGAACGCACCCGCCGGGGCGACCCCGGAGAGGTCGAAGTCGTCGTCCAGCTCGTCGTCGTCCTCATCGTCGTCCTCGTCGTCGAGCTCCTCGTCCGCGAGGTCGGACAGCTCGTCCTCCACGACGTCCGGGCCGCCCTGCTCGCCCTGCTCGCCCTGCTCGCCCTGCTCGCCCTGCTCGCCCTGCTCGCCCTGCTCGCCCTGCTCGTGCTGCTCAGCCATCGCTCGCCTCCCGCGCTGCGTCGTACTCCGCCCAGATCTGCTCGTCACTCTTGCCTGCCGCCTTGCCCGCGCGCCAGATCGGGCCGGGGTCGACCGCGCGCGGCTGCCGGCCGGCGGTGGCGCGCCAGTAGCCCATCACGTCGTAGTGGCTGGTCGGCAGCCGCACCTCGCGCATCAGGTGCTTGCGGATCGCGCGCATCTGCGCGGACTCGCCGGCCATCCAGAAGTAGCCCTCGCCGGCCGGCCACTCCAGCGCCTCGACGGCCCCGGCGAGCCCGCTCTGCCCGGAGGACGGCGGCGCGAGCCAGGTGGTGTCGACGTGGCCGGGGAGGTAGCCCGCGAGGTCGTCGGGCACCTCCGCGAGCACCCGGGTGGGCAGGTCGGGGCGGGCCTCGGCGATCCGCGCCATCGCTGGCATCGCGGTGAGGTCGCCGACCAGCAGCAGCCACTGCGCGCCCGCGGGGGGGTCGAAGGAGGCCTTCGGCTCGGTGATCGTGACCGTGTCGCCGACGCAGTCGCGCATCGCCCACTCCGTCACCAGACCGACGTCGTGCACGACCACGTCGAGGGTCAGCTCACCGCCGTCGAACGAGCGCACCGTGTAGTAGCGGCTCTGGAACTGCCCGGGCACCACCAGACCGACCCACTCGTCCGGGACGCCGCTGCTCGCGAAGCCGTCGAGGCCGTCGAGCACCAGCCGGACGAGGTGGTCGGTCAGGGGCTCGCGTCGTGCGACGCGCGCCTGGAACTGTGCTGCCCGGGTGCTCACGGACGAAGGCTATCGAGCACTCACCAGTCGGGTCGCATCGGGAAATCGGCCCGCCCGTCGTCGTGGTTGCGGGTGGCGAGCACCTGGTGCAGCTCGACCTCGTCGCGCTCGAAACCGACCCGCGAGCCGGCGATGTAGAGGCCCCACACGCGGGCGGTCCCCTCCCCCACCTCGGCCACGCACTCGTCCCAGTTCTCGACCAGGTTGCGGTTCCAGTCGCGCAGCGTCGAGGCGTAGTGCAGCCGCAGGTTCTCGCTGTGCTGCACCTCCAGCCCCTGGTCCTGCGCGGCCGCGATGATCGTGCCCGAGCCGATCAGCTCGCCGTCGGGGAAGACGTAGCGGTCGATGAACGCACCGGTCTCGGTGCGCCGGTTGTGGCTGCGGGTGATGCTGTGGTTGAGCAGCCGGCCGCCGGGCTTGAGCCGGTCGCGCAGGTGCGAGAAGTACGACGGGTAGTTGCGCACGCCGATGTGCTCGGTCAGCCCGATGGAGCTGACGGCGTCGAAGTCGTTCTCGACGACGTCGCGGTAGTCGAGGTGGCGCACCTCGGCGAGGTCGCCGAGCCCCTCGCGGTCGATGGCCTCCTTCGCCCACTGCGCCTGCTCGAGCGACAGCGTGACGCCGAGCGCCTTCACGCCGTACTCGCGGGCGGCGTGGCGCACCATCGTGCCCCAGCCGCAGCCGACGTCCAGCAGCTTCTGGCCGGGCTCGAGGCCGAGCTTGCGGGCGACGAGGTCGAACTTGGCGAACTGCGCCTCCTCGAGGGTGGCCTCCGGCGTCTCGTAGAGGGCGCACGTGTAGGCCATCGAGGGGCCGAGCACCATCTCGTAGAAGCGGTTCGACACGTCGTAGTGGTGCGAGATGACCTCCGCGTCGCGCATCATCGAGTGCCGCAGGCCCTCGACGGCGCGCCGCCAGCGCGGCAGGTGCTCCTGCGGCGGGGGCGGCGGCGGCTTCAGGTGGGAGAACCCGAGCCCGCGGGCGATCTGCAACGCCTCCGACGGCGTCGGCACGCGGAACTTCGTGTGGTCCTTGAGCAGCACCAGTGCGTCGTAGGGGTCACCGGGGTGCACGCCGCTGATGTCGAGGTCGCCGCTGACGTAGGCGCGCGCCATCCCGAGGTCGCCGGGCGCGGTCATCAGGTACGCCAGGCCCCGCTCGGTGCGCAGGTCGAGCCCGATCTCCGCCTCGGGCGGGCCGGCGCTGCTGCCGTCGTAGGCAGTGAACCGCACCGGCAGCCCGCCCCTCACCAGACGCCCCATCGCGTCGCCGATGGCCATCCGTCCAGACGTGCGCGCGCCTGTCCTCGATGTCGTGCTCATCGTCCTCCCACCACCTTGTCGTAGAGACCGGTCAACCGGTCGTCGGGGTCGTGGCGCGCCTTGACGCGCGCCAGCTGCTCGCCGCCATAGAGGCGGTCGAAGGTCTCCGGGGCGTAGAACGCCTCGGAGTACAGGCTCTTGTGGCCGCCGAGCTCGGTGACCTTGGCCTCGATCGCGCGGTTGCGCGGGGCCTGCGGGGCGTCGGGGCCGACGTTGACCACGCCCCAGAAGCCGACGTTGACGTAGGTCTGGCCCGCGGTGAGCGGGTACGTCGGCCAGGGCCGGCCGGCCTCGCCGCCCCCGTCCTGGCGCCGCAGCCGCAGCGGGCACAGCCACACCGGGCGCATCCCGACCTCGCGGTCGAACCACGCGAGGAACTCCGGCAGCGCCTCCACCGGCACCTCGACGTCCTGCACGACGCGCTCGCCCTGCGGACGCCCGGCGCGGCGGTCGAGCCGGTCGCCGACGTGGAACCGGCGGTCGAGCGCGACCAGCTTCCAGTAGACGTCGGAGCGCCGCAGCCGGCGCGGCCACACCCGCCGCACCAGCGGGTGCTGGGCCCCGAACGCGCGCGAGCACCAGAACCAGTCGGTGTCCCAGCGCCACAAGTAGTCGTAGGTGGTCAGCTCATCGGTGCGCCGCTGCTGCACCGAGCGGTAGTAGACCTGCTGGCGGGTGTAGTCGCTCGGCCGACGGGCCGGGCCCTCGCGCCAGCGCGCGAGCGTCAGGTAGGCCTCGCCGGGCGCGAAGGCGGTTCCGTCGATGGCGTCCACCCGCTCGCCGTCGTGCTCGCCGCTCGTGACCACCTGCTCGATCGTCGCCGCGAGCTCGTCGAGGTCGTCGACGCGCACGTGCTCGAGCGCGACGTGGCCGGGGGCCCGCTCGAGCTCGATCCGCAGGCGGGTGGCGTAGCCCAGCGAGCCGTAGGAGTTGGGGAAGGCGTCGAAGAGCTCGTCGCCCGGCTTGGTCGTCACGATCTCGCCGGAGCCCGTGACGACGTCCATCTCGAGGACCGACTCGTGCGGCAGCCCGCTGCGGAAGCTGGTCGACTCGATGCCCAGTCCCGTGACGGCGCCGCCGAGGGTGATCGTGCGCAGCTGCGGCACGACCAGCGGGATCCGGCCGTGGGCGAGGGTCGCGTCGACGAGGTCCTCGTAGGTGCACATGCCCTGCACCTCCGCGACCTGGTCGTCGACCTCGATCACGCCCGCGAGCCCCGACACGTCCAGGCCGGCGGCCTGCCGGTCCCGGCCGCGGAAGAGGTTGCTCGTGCGCTTCGCCAGGCGCACCGGTGATCCCGGTGGCAGCGCGGCGTAGGAGTCCCTCAGCCGTGCCACGCCTCGCTCGTGCTCGTCCCACCCGACCGGCATCACCACGCCCGCAACGCTAGCGACTCGCACAACGGACGGCGAGGGGGTTCCACGTCCGGTGGGACTGCCGGCGGCGCCGGGCCCGGCCGGGCGGGCGCTAGGGTCCCGGTCATGCCGCGCCAGGTCGTCGTGATCGTGATCCCGGTCCTGTTCATGCTGCTCGTGGGCGTCGTCGCCTACGCGTCTCGGCGCAGCCTCACGAGCCGGCTCTATCCCGGGGCCGGGCTCGACGACTGGCGACGGGTCGCCGCCGGGCTCTCCTGGCGTGACCGCTGGGCGGTCTCCCGGGCCAACGCGACCGGTCGTGAGGCGCCGCCCCGGCTCGCGCCCCACGCGGTGCGACGCGGTGAGGTGATGATCGCCTGCATCGGGTCCTGGTCCGACCGACGCTCGCCCTTGCGGAAGACCTGGCGCGGCCTCGGCCTGCTGTTCGCGCTGCTCTGCGCCCTCAGCATCGCCCTGGTCGCCTCGGGCGAGCGGGAGTGGCACAACTGGCTGCAGGTCGTCACCCAGGGGTCGCTCGCGGTCATGTCGCTGACCACGCCGGCGTTGCAGCGCCGACAGCTGCCGAAGCTCCGCCGGTCGGTCGAGCGCAACCGCGCCCTCGTGGCCGCCCAGGTGTGACCGCGCCCGGTCAGGTGGTCGAGCGGGTGTGCAGGCGCCCGTCCGGGCGCCCGATGAGCACCGGGACGTCGGCACCGGCGAAGTCGCGGGCTGCGGCCACGTCGACGTCGTCGCCCTCGGTGAGCACGACGGCCGCCTCGAGGCCGGCCGAGCCGGAGGAGAGCGCCATCGCCACGCAGACCTCGAGGGCGGTGACGCTGAGGTGGTCGAGCCGCACGCTCGCGGCGGCGTACGTGCGCCCGTCGAGGTCGCGCACCGCGGCGCCCTCGGCGGCGCGGGCGCGGGCACGGGTCGCCCGGGCGAGGGTCACCAGCTTGGCGTCCTCGGCGGGGAGGTCGGCGGAGAGGTCGGCCTGCACGTCGTCCATGCCGAGCAGCCTAGTGAGCCGTCGCGGCCCTGCTCGCGTCGCCGTCGGCGGCGTGCTCCGGCGGCAGGACGTGGACCAGCACGGTCTCGATCTTGTTGCGGCGCCCGGTGGCGCGCTCGGCCTCCAGACGCAGGCCGTGGCACTCGACGACGGAGCCGGGGATCGGGACCTTGCCGAGGTGCTTGGCCATCAGCCCCCCGACGCTGTCGACGTCGTCGTCCTCGACCGCGAAGCCGACGAGCTCGTCGAGGTCGTCGACCGGGTAGCGCGACGACACCCGGATGGCGCCGCCCTCGAGGTGCTCGGCCTCGACCTCCTCGTCGTCGTACTCGTCGGTGATCTCGCCGACGATCTCCTCCAGCACGTCCTCGATGGTGATCAGGCCGGCGGTGCCGCCGTACTCGTCGACGACGACCGCGATGTGCTGCCGGCGCGCCTGCAGCTCGCTGAGGAGCGCGTCGACGGGCTTGGAGTCCGGCACGTAGTGGACCGGGCGCATCACCTCGTCGACGCGCTGGGTGAACTCGACGTCGGGCGCCTCGAAGTCACGGCGCACGAGGTCCTTGAGGTAGGCCATGCCCACGATGTCGTCGAGGTTCTCGTCGACCACCGGGATGCGGGAGTAGCCGCTGCGGAGGAAGAGCGACAGGGTCTGGCGGATGTTCTTGTGCCGCTCGATGTAGACCACGTCGGGGCGCGGCACCATCACCTCGCGGGTGATCGTGTCGCCGAGCTCGAAGACGGAGTGGATCATCCGCCGCTCGCCGGACTCGATCACCGCGGACGCCTCGGCCAGGTCGACCAGCTCGCGCAGCTCGGTCTCGGTGGAGAACGGCCCCTCGCTGAACCCCTTGCCGGGCGTGATGGCGTTGCCGAGCAGGATCAGCAGTGCCGGGATCGGGCCCAGGATCGTCGTGACGAGCGACAGCGGGCCGGCGGAGAGCAGCGCGACCCTGACGTCGTTCTGGCGACCCAGCGTGCGCGGGGCCACGCCGATGGCGACGAACGAGACGACGAGCATGACGCCGACGGTGGTGAGCACGCTCGGCACGAGCGCGTCGTGGTAGGCGTCGCGGGCCCAGGTGCCGACCAGCACGATCGCGCTGATCTCGCAGAGCAGGCGCAACAGCAGGGCGGTGTTGAGGTAGCGCGCAGGGTCGTCGAGCAGCCGGACCAGGCGGGCGGCGCCCGGTCGTCCCTCGGCGCGCAGCTCCTCCGCGCGGGCGCGCGAGAACGTCGAGAGCGCCGCGTCGGCGGCTGAGAAGAGCCCGGCCAGCACGACCAGCACCGCGGCCGACCCGAGCTGCCAGATGTCGGCGGTCATCGTCGGCCCCTCAGGCGGGATCGGCGCCCGACGCGGACGTCGTGCGCCACTTCTCGAGCAGCTCGCCCTGCAGGCCGAACATGACGGCGTGCTCCTCGGGCTCGGCGTGGTCGTAGCCGAGGAGGTGCAGGATGCCGTGGACGGTGAGCAGGTCGATCTCGGCCTCGCGACCGTGACCGGCCTCGACGCCCTGGCGCTCGGCCACCGACGGGGCCAGCACGAGGTCGCCCAGGACGCCCTCCTCCGGCTCCTCGTTGACCTTGCCCGGTCGCAGCTCGTCCATCGGGAAGGCCAGCACGTCGGTGGGGCCCTCCTTCTCCATCCACTGCTCGTTGAGCTCGGCGATGGTGTCCTCGTCGACGGCCTTGATGCACAGCTCGGCCATCGGGTGCACGCGCATCTCGTCCATGACGAAGCGCGCGAGGCGGGAGAGCCGGCGCACGTCGACCTCGGCGCCCGACTCGTTGAGCACCTCGATCGTCATCGCTTCCCCCGTCCGCGGTCGGGGCGGGCCGACGTCGACGTCGGCCGCTTGGTGGCCTCCCGCTCGGCGTCGAACACCTCGTAGGCCTCGACGATGCGCCCGACGAGGCGGTGGCGCACCACGTCGGTGCCGGTGAGGCGGCAGAAGGTGATGTCGTCGACGCCGTCGAGGATGCCCTCGACCACGCGCAGGCCCGACTGGGTGCCCGAGGGCAGGTCGACCTGGCTGGTGTCGCCGGTGACGACGATGCGCGAGCCGAAGCCGAGGCGCGTGAGGAACATCTTCATCTGCTCGGGCGTGGTGTTCTGCGCCTCGTCGAGGATGATGAAGGAGTCGTTGAGCGAGCGTCCGCGCAGGAACGCCAGCGGCGCAACCTCGATGGTGCCGGCGGCGAGGAGCTTCGGGATCGTCTCGGGGTCGACCATGTCGTGCAGCGCGTCGTAGAGCGGGCGCAGGTAGGGGTCGATCTTCTCGCTCAGCGTGCCGGGCAGGAAGCCGAGCCGCTCCCCCGCCTCGACGGCCGGGCGGCTCAGGATGATCCGGTTGACCTCCTTGGCCTGCAGCGCCTGCACGGCCTTGGCCATGGCCAGGTAGGTCTTGCCGGTGCCGGCCGGGCCGATGCCGAAGGTGATCGTGGACTTGTCGATCGACTCGACGTAGCGCTTCTGGTTGAGCGTCTTCGGCCGGATCGTGCGGCCGCGGTTGGAGAGGATGTTGAGGCTCAGCACGTCGGCCGGGCGCTCCTGGGTCTCCGTGCGCAGCATCTGCACGATGCGCTCGACGGTCTCGTCGCTGACGCCCTGCCCGGTGCGGACGAGCGTCACGATCTCGTCGAGCAGCCGCTCGGCCATCGCGACCTCGGCGGAGTCGCCGGTCAGCGTGATGCGGTTGCCGCGGACGTGGACGTCGGCGTTGAAGACCCGCTCGATGACCCGCAGGTGCGCGTCGCCCGGTCCGAGGACGGAGACCATGTCGATGCTGGTGGGGACGACGACGGTGTGCGCCGGCTTCTCCTGCGGAGCGCCTGGCTGGTGGGTGTCAGTCATGGATGCCCGAGCGGGCGGCCTTCCGGGTCGGTGGTGGAGACCTCCCATGCTACCGAGCGCACCGCGCGCGTCCCACCCGGTTCAGGGGCGGGTGACCTGGAGCATCCCGAGGCACATCTCGTCGGTGGTGCCCTCGCCCCAGGCGACGTAGCGGTCGGGCTGTCCCTCGAAGGCGGGCAGCCTGTCGCGCAGCCACTGCACGTGGTGGCAGGTGACCTTGACCTGCTGGAACGCCTCGAGGTGGATCGGGGCGATCGGCCGGCTCCCCTGGTCGTCGAAGTCCCACACCGGGATGTCGAGGATGGTGCGCGCCTGCGGGGTGTCGGGGTTGACCTCGATCCTGATCGAGCGGCCGAGCAGGTGCATGTGCCCGGCGACGCCGTGGATGGTGATCGGCTCGGCCAGGGTGCGCACGCACGACTGCACTTCGCCGGGCTGGGGCTTCGTCCCGCACAGGACGTGGAGCAGGTCGGCGGTGCGGGCCTCGGCGCCGAACCGCTCGTGCAGGTCGACGAGGGCTGCGTCGCGGTCGCACAGCGGTCCGTCGTCGTGCTTGGGCCGGCAGGGCAGCTCGACGGGCGCGGGCAGCAGCATGGTGTGGAGCGCCTGGTACGGGCGCGTGCCGGGCGCGAGCCGCAGCTGCGCGGCCGAGGTGTCGGGGCCGGGGCCGGTCAGCAGGTTGTAGTGGACCTGCATGACGATGCGGCTGCCGGCCTCGAGGCGGGTGCCGAAGCCGGGCTTGGTGACCGTCTCCTTGCCGCCCGGCGCCCAGGCGCCGATCCACGAGGCGTCGTTGACGTCCTGGAAGGGGTCGAGCCCGGTGCCGCCGAAGCAGGTCCAGCCCTCCCCCTCCTCGGCCGCGTCCTTGGCCTCGGCCGCCGCGACCTGGTCGGGCCGGACCCGGAAGAGGATGACGTGGTGCACGGTGTCGGGGTTGCCCGGCAGCACCTGGGTGCCGGTGAGCCAGGCAGGCTCGTCGAGCTCGGGGTCGAGCAGGAAGCAGCGGTAGTCGTCGGTGCCGGTGCCGTAGGGGGCCGACGGGGTGTAGCCGCCCGGCATCGCGATCGTCGTACGGGTCTCGCCGGGGCGCAGCGGGCTCGCCTTGCGCGGCTTCGCATAGTGGCCGGCGTGCGTGTCGGTCCCGGCTGCGGTCCCGGCTGGGGTGTCCCCGGCGGTGTCCGCGGTCGTCGAGTCACCGGGCCGGGCGACGCCTCCGGCCGGGTCGGCCGAGCCACCGGAGCCGGGGCCGCAGGCGGCCAGGAGCAGGGTGGACGCCGCGACCGCGAGGGCGGTGCGCAGCCGGGAGGGTCGAGGACGTGTGCTCATCAGACCAGGGACTCCGTCATGCGCGTCGTGCCGGCGAGCACGTGCAGGTGGGTGTGGAAGACGGTCTGACCGGCGCCGGCGCCGGTGTTGGCGACCAGCCGGTAGTCGTCGTGGCCGGCCTCGCGCGCGACCTCGCCGGCGAGGAGGACGAGGTGGCCGAGCGCGGCAGGGTCGGCGGCGGCGGACGCCGCTGCGTTCTCGTGGTGGTCGAAGGGGATGACGAGGGCGTGGAAGGGCGCCTGCGGGTGGAGGTCGCGGATCGCGAGGGCCCGCTCGCCGCGCCCGAGCACCTCCGCCGGGAGGTCCCCCGCCACGATCTTGCAGAAGACGCAGTCGTCCACCGTCACCGTCATCCCCCCAGCCTAGGGTCCGCGGGCGCGGCGTGGGACCTCTTCGCGACCCGTCCTGCCGCCTAGCGTGGCGTCATGACCTTCCCCGTCACCGTCCCCGCGCGCCCCGGCGTACGCCGCTGGGCCGGCGCAGCCGCCCTCGCCGCGGCCTGCACCCTGTCGCTCGCCGCCTGCGGGGACGACGCCGACCCGACGCCGGTCTCCGAGAGCGCCGGGGCCCCGACGAGCGCGGCGGGGACGGGCTCGGACAGCGCGGCCCCGAGCCAGGACCCCACCGGCTCGGAGACGTCGAAGCCCTCGAGCACGGCGTCGCCGGAGAGCACGGCCGTCCCGGTCTACTTCGTCGGCGACGGACCCGGCGGCACGCCCCGGCTGTTCCGCGAGTTCCACCGCGTCAGCGGTGACCCGCTCGTCGAGGCGGCGCGCCTCGTCGCCGGCGGCACGCCCGACGACCCCGACTACCGGACCCTGTGGCCCCAGGTGGAGATCACCTCGGTGCAGGCCACCGACGGCGTGCTGCTGGTGACCGTCCCGTCCGACGCGTTCACCGAGGCCCCCGACGGGATGGGCGAGCGCGACGCGAGGCTCGCGCTGCAGCAGCTGGTCTACACGCTGCAGGGCGTGCAGCAGGAGCGGGTGCCCGTGCAGGTGCAGCGCGAGGGGGGCGCGAGCCTCTTCGGGCTCCCGACGAGCACGCCGTTCGAGGCGGCCGACCCGCTCGAGACGCTCAACCTCGTCAGCATCACCTCCCCCGCCGAGGGCGACACCGTCACCGGCGACACGCTGGCGGTGAGCGGGGTGGCGAGCTCGTTCGAGGCGTCGGGTCCGTGCCGGCTGCTCCGCGGCGACGAGGAGCTGGCCATGGTCGGCTACCAGGCCGAGGGCTGGATGGACCGGCTCTACCCGTTCCAGGCAGAGCTGCCGCTCGACGGCATCACGGGCGAGGTCACGCTGCAGTGCGAGACCGACGACCCCAGCGGCGGCACCGAGGGCGACGGGCCGGCCGTCGACACCAGGACGATCACGATCGGCTGAGCCGTCAACCGGGTGCCGCTCCGGGGCGTCACACGGTGTGACCACCCAGACCAGGCCCCGCCGAGGGAGGACCCCGGTGCCCGACCACCTGAGCCTCGTCGGCGCCGATGCCGACGCCGCGGTCGAGCAGATGTACGCCGCGCACTGGCCCCAGCTCGTCCGGCTCTCGACGCTCCTCGTCCACGACCAGCAGGCGGCCGAGGACGTCGTCCAGGACGCGTTCGTCGCGATGCACGGGAAGTGGTCGCGGCTGCGCGACCCCGACAAGGCCCTGGCCTACCTGCGCCAGGCGGTGGTCAACCGCTCGCGCTCCGCGCTGCGGCACCGCGCCGTCGTCGAGCGGCACGTCCGCACGAGCGCGCCGGGCGAGGGCGCGGTCGAGGGTCCGAGCCTGGGCGGCGCCCGGCGTGACGCGGTCCGCGACGCGCTGCTCCGGCTCACCGAGCGGCAGCGCGAGGTGCTGGTGCTGCGCTACTACCTCGACTGGTCGGAGGCGCAGATCGCCGACGCCCTCGGCGTCTCGCGCGGCGCCGTGAAGTCGCACGCATCCCGCGGCAGCGCCGCCCTGCGCGCGCTGCTCGGCGACTGGTGGGAGGACCCGTCATGAACGACCTGCAGATCCGCGACCTCCTCCACGAGGTGGCCGACGACGTGGTGCCCGGCGACCGCCTCGACGCGATCCGCGCCGCGACCGCCTCCCCGACCCGTCGGCGTACGCACCGGGCGTGGTGGGCCACCGGCGGCGCCGGGCTGGCCGCCGCCTCCGTCGTCGCGGCCCTCGCGCTCACCACCGGCGGGGCGCCGCAGTCCGGCGACCCCGGCCCCGCGGACCAGCCGACGGGCGGCGCCACCTCGAGCGCCGGGCCCACCGTCCCCAGCCCTGCGGCGGTCTACTTCGTGGGCGACACGGCCGAGGGCCCGCGGCTGTTCCGGGAGTTCCGCGCCGACTTCGCGTCCGACGACGCTGTCTGGGCGATCAACGCGGCGCTGGGCGGCGATGCCCTTGACCCGGACTACCGGTCGCCGTGGCCGGCCGGCGTCACGCTGAGCCAGTGGATCCCCCGTCCTGACGTGATCCAGGTCGTCCTCACCGACGCTCCGGTCGACCGCCCGCCTGGGATGAGCGAGCGGGACGCCCGTCTGGCGCTCGAGCAGGTCGTGCGCACCGCCCAGGCAGTCAGCGGCGAGGGCAAGGTGCCGGTGGACGTGCAGGTCGAGGGGCGGGTCACCGACACCATCCTCGGCGTGCCCACGACGGCGCCGCTGACGGGCTCCCCCGATCTCGACGTGCTCGCCCCCGTGTCGTTGTCCGACCCGTCGGAGGGCATGCGGCTCGACCCCGACCTCCCGTTCACCGTGCGCGGCCGCGGCACCAGCGCCGACGGGGCGGTGCAGGTGCGGATCCAGCGCTGGGAGGGGACGGCTGTCGTCGCCGAGCGGACGGTCGAGGGTGCACTGGGGGACGACCGGCTGTCCTCCTTCGGGGAGACCTTCGACCTCTCCGACGTCCCGCCCGGCGACTACGACGTCATCGCCACCGTCCAGAACCCCGACGGCACGGTCGACTCCGACACCCGCCGGATCACGGTGGTCGACTGACGCGCGTCAGCCCCAGCGGGGCGTGCGCGCGAGCAGCGCGGCGACGGCCACCACGCCGGCGGTGGAGGTGCGGAGCACCTCGGCACCCAGGCGGACGGTCTGAGCGCCGGCGGCCTCGAGCGCGGCGAGCTCGTCGGGGGCGATCCCGCCCTCCGGGCCGACCACGACGACGATGCGCCCCGACGCCGGGACGTCGAGGGCGGAGAGCGGCTGGCTGGCGTCCTCGTGCAGCACGACCGCCAGGTCGGCCTCGCCGACGAGGGAGGCGAGGTCGGCGGTCGTGGCGAGCGGGGTGACGGTCGGGTGCCAGGACCGGCGCGACTGCTTGGCGGCCTCGCGGGCGGTGGCCTGCCACTTCGCGTGCGACCTGGTGGCCCGCTCGCCCTTCCACACCGCCACGGAGCGCGACGCCGCCCACGGGACCACCCGGTCGACGCCGACCTCGGTGAGCACCTCGACGGCGAGCTCGCCGCGCTCGCCCTTGGGCAGCGCCTGCACGACGGTGACGGCCGGCTCGGGCCGCTCGGCGGAGACGACCTCCTCGACCGTGACCGTGAAGAGCCGCTTGGCGGTCTCGGCGACCGGTCCGGTGACCGCGGTGCCGCGGCCGTCGGTCAGCACCACGCGCTCACCCTCGCGCAGACGGCGTACGGCGACCGCGTGGTGCGCCTCGTCACCGGTCACCTCGACGACCGCGCCGGCGGCCACGCCGGCCAACGACTCGACGAGGTGGACCGGCAGCGACACGGCTCAGCCGCCCTGGAAGGCGTCGCGCAGCCGGCCGAACATCGACTTGTGCGGCGCCTGCACCCGACCGTCGGGCGTCTCCTCGCCGCGGATCGCGGCCAGCTCGCGCAGCAGCTCCTCCTGGCGGGGGTCGAGCCGCGTCGGGGTGTCGACCCGCACGCTGACGACGAGGTCGCCACGACCGCCGCGCAGGCTCGGCACGCCGAAGCCCTTGATCACCTGCTCGCTTCCCGACTGGGTGCCGGGGCGCACGTCGAGGTCGAACGTCGTGACGGTGCCCGCGTCCTCGCCGTCGCCGGCGTCCTCGGACCGCTCGAGGTCGGCCTCGAGCAGCGGGAGCGTGAGCTGGGTGCCGAGCGCGGCCGCCGTCATCGGCAGCGTGACCGTGGTGTGCAGGTCGTTGCCGTGGCGGGTGAAGGTGGCGTGCGGCTCGACGTGGATCTCGACGTAGAGGTCGCCGGCCGGACCGCCGCCGGGGCCGACCTCGCCCTGGCCGGTGAGCTGGACGCGGGTGCCCATGTCGACGCCGGCGGGGATCTTGACCGTCAGCGTGCGGCGCGAGCGGACCCGGCCGTCGCCGGAGCACTCGCGGCACGGGTCGGGGATGACCGAGCCGTAGCCGCGGCAGGCCGCGCAGGGGCGCAGCGTGCGGATCTCGCCGAGGAACGAGCGCTGCACGACGGCGACCTCACCCTGGCCGTGGCAGGTCTCGCAGGTGACCGGCGAGGTGCCGGGAGCGGTGCCCTTGCCCTCGCAGGCCTCGCAGGTCAGGGCGGTGTCGACCTTGAGCTCGCGGGTCACGCCGAACGCCGCCTCGGCCAGGCTCACGTCGAGCCGGATCAGGGCGTCCTGGCCGCGCCGCGCCCGGGAGCGGGGGCCCCGGTTCTGGCCACCGGCACCGGCGGCACCGCCGCCGAAGAAGGCGTCCATGATGTCGGTGAAGGAGAAGCCCTGGCCGGCGCCGCCGAAGCCCTGCCCGAAGGCGTCGCCGCCCCGGTCGTACGCCTGGCGCTTGGCCGGGTCGCTCAGCACCTCGTAGGCGCGCGAGACGTCCTTGAACCGGTCCTGCGTCTCGGGGTCGGGGTTGACGTCGGGGTGCAGCTGGCGGGCCAACCGACGGTAGGCCTTCTTGATCTCGTCGGCGCTGGCGTCACGAGAGACGCCGAGGATCTCGTAGGGGTCCTGGGTCACTGGTTTCCTTCATCGAG
>NZ_JBHLXH010000002.1:332770-376796 GCF_042432345.1 Nocardioides zeicaulis
GGTGGGGCCGACCACGCCGAGGGAGCCGAGGTGGAGCTCCTGCGGTCCGTAGCCGGTGGCCACGACGCTGGTCGCGGCGAGCTCGGAGTAGGGGCCTTCGTGGCCGATGCGCACGGTGAGCGCGTCGACGCCCGACTCCCCCAGCAGCTTGAGCAGCACGACGTGCTCCTCGAGCGCCTCGAGGAGGGGGCGGACGGCGGTGTCGAAGTCGCCGTAGCGCGCCAGGTTGGCGGTGCCGCTGACGGCGACCCGCTCGTCGCTGCGGTGGTCGGACATCGCCTCGGTGAGCACGGAGACGACCGCGCGCGTGACGTCGACGAGCTCGGGTCGCACCGTCTCGGGGAGGTCGCCCAGGGCGGTCGCGGCGGCAGCGATCTGCACGCCCGCGCTGGCCTGGTTGACCGCTGATCGCACCTCGGCGAGCTCGGTGTCGACGACCGTCTCGTCGAGCTCGACGAGGCGCTGCTCGACCCGCCCGCTGCTGAGGATGAGGATCACCATCAGCCGGGTCGGGGTGAGGGCGACGAGCTCGACGTGGCGCACGGTCGAGCGCGAGAGCGTGGGGTACTGCACGATCGCGACCTGTCGGGTCAGCTGGCTCAGCAGTCGCACCGAGCGACGTACGACGTCGTCCACATCGACCGCGCCGTCGAGCAGCGTCGAGATCGCGCGCCGCTCCGCCGCGCTCATCGGCTTGAGCGTGGCGAGCTTGTCGACGAAGAGCCGGTAGCCCTTGTCGGTGGGCACCCGTCCGGCGCTGGTGTGGGGCTGGTGGATGTAGCCCTCGTCCTCCAGCGCGGCCATGTCGTTGCGGACGGTCGCCGGCGAGACGCCCAGGCCGTGGCGCTCGACGAGCGCCTTCGAGCCGACGGGCTCCTCGGTGGCGACGTAGTCCTCCACGATGGCGCGCAGCACGTCGAGCTTGCGGTCGTCCACCACAGGAACCCTCCTCGCTGGCACTCGTCTGACGGGAGTGCCAACTCTACTCGCACGCCGTAGGGTCGCCGACATGCCCGACTTCGAAGAGGTGGCCCCTCGCGTGTGGGTGGCCCACTACGACTGGATGCACGTCAACATCGTGCTCGTCGGCGGGTCCGACGGTCTGGTCATGGTCGACACGCACGGCTCGGCCGAGCAGGCCCGCGTCGTCGCCGACGACGTGCGCCGCCTCGGCGCCGGACCGCTCACCGCGCTGGTCAACACCCACGAGCACTGGGACCACCACTTCGGCAACGCCACGATGGTCGAGGAGTTCGGCGCGATGCCGATCCACGCGACCGAGTGGGCCCGCGACCACGTCGAGGTGTCGTCGGGCCACACCTTCGAGATGTACGAGCAGGCCACCGACCACCCGCGCCGCGAGGAGGTCCTGGCCACGACCGTGCTGCCTCCGACGCACGTCTTCTCCTCCGCGGTGCAGCTCGACCTAGGCGACCGGGCCGTCGAGCTCGTCCACCCCGGCCGGGGCCACACCGCCGGCGACCTGGTCGTGCGCGTGCCCGACGCCGACGTCGTCCTCGGCGGCGACCTCGTCGAGGAGTCCGACCCCCCCTTCATCGGCGACGACTCGTTCCCGCTGGAGTGGCCCACCACGCTCGACCTGGTGCTCGGGCTGATGACCCCGGCGACCGTCGTCGTCCCGGGTCACGGCCGGGTCGTCGACAAGGACTTCGTGCAGGACCAGCGCATCGAGCTCGGCGTCATCGCCGAGACCATCCGCGACCTCGCCGCACGGGGCGTCCCGGTCGACCAGGCCCTCGTGACGGGTGAGTGGCCCTGGGAGCGCGAGCGGCTCGAGAGCGCCGTCCGCAGGGGCTACGAGCAGCTCCCGCGCGGCCACCGCCAGCTGCCCCTCGCCTGACACCGCCTATTGAGTTAGGGTCGCCTTACCTAACTCGAGGAGGCGCGGTGATCCCGTCCGAGGCGGCCCTGCTGGCGCGCAGCGTGCTGTCGTGCGCGCGGTCGATGACGCTCCGCGTCCACGAGGAGAGGCAGGTCTTCGGCGACGACGACTGCGACGTGACCACCGACGTGCACGGCTCGCCCGTCTTCAGCGCGCCGGAGGGCTCGGCCCTGGTCGCGGCCTCGCAGGGCAACGCGGTGGGGGTCGTCGAGGTGGTCAGCGGCCTCTCCGCCCCCGGCTCGGCCGGGCAGCGGCTCGACCTGTTCCTGCAGGGCACGTTGCGCCAGCGGGGCGCCGGCTGCGGGTGCTGCGGCGACCCCCGCGCGCTGGTCGGTCTCGACCTCGCACGCGTGACGCTCTTCCGCGACGACCGACCCGTGCCCGTCGACGTCACCCTGTTCCGCGACCGCCGGCACGTCCTCAACCCGGGCTACCTGCAGCGCACCGTCGAGCACGCCAACGACGCGCACGGGCCGGAGCTGCGCACCGCCATCGCCGCCGCCGTCGGAGCGCCCCTCCGGTCTCTGCTGGCCGCCGCGCTCGTCTCGGTCGACCCGAGCGGCGCCGAGGTCGCCTGGCTCGACGAGGCGGGCGCCCACCCGCACCGCATCGACTTCGCCCGACCCGTCACGTCTCCGCAGGAGCTCGGCGCGGCACTCCGGGCGCACCTGCACGCCGGCCTCTGCTGAGAGGCCCCGCCCGCCCCACCCCCAGGGGGCTGGCCCGCCGCCGGGTGCGCGGGTAGCAAGGACGGATGAGCGACAACGCCCCCGACCCGGCCCAGTCCACCGAGAACCCCGAGGCGACGAGCGGCACCAGCCCCGCCGACTCCGACCACTCCGGCGGCACCGCCTCCCCCGACGACGCCACCCTCGGCGGCATCTCCGACGACCAGCTCCCCGAGGACCTCCAGCCCGGCGAGGACAACCCCCTCGCCGAGCCGCTCGACCCCGACGCCGAGGAGACCAAGAGCCGCGAGGAGCTCGGGATGGACGACACCCAGGAAGACCTGGGCAACCCTCCCGTCGGTGAGTCGGGCGATTCGGGTGAGTCGGGTGAGTCCGGCGGCTCCGATGCCAACGAGGGCGACGGCGCCGAGGGCGCCGGCATCGCCGGCGGCTGACCTCGTCGCGCTGGACCTTGAGTCTCCCAGCGACTCAAGGTCCGACGGCGGCACCGCAGACACCCCGACACGCCCGGGATGCACAGTGAGTCTCCCCGCGACTCAGGGTCCAGCGGAGGCACCGCGGACACCCCGACACGCCCGGGATGCAGACTGAGTCTCCTAGCGACTCAGACTCCAGCGGCGACGTCGCCTCACTGCGTCACGCCAGCCAGACGAAGAACCCGACAATGCACGCGGCCGCGAGGGCCACGCTGCCCAGCGAGACCAACAGGTCCACCCACGGCGCGAGGCGCACCGGGCGGAAGGTTCCGTCCTCCACGTAGTCGTCCGTGCACCCACGGCGTGCCACCCCGAGTCGTGAGCCTGGTGTGCCTAACGTGGACCAGTGCCTGCCGATCGCTACGGAACCGACGTACTCTCCACCGACTGGCGCCGCCCCGCCCGCGGCCGCGCCACCGAGGTGCCCACCGAGCTGGGCATGGTGGTCGAGGAGGTCACGACCGACTGGTGCGGCGAGGTGGTCGCCGTCGACCGCGACATCGACACGCTGACGCTGGAGGACCGGCGCGGCAAGCGGCGTACGTTCCCGCTCGGCCCCGGCTTCCTGCTCGAGGGCAAGCCGGTCATCCTCACCAGGCCGGTGCGCGGCGGCGCGCCCGCCGCCCCCACCCGGACCGCCTCGGGATCGATCGCCGTGCACGGCGCCAAGGCGCGGGTGGCGCGGCAGAGCCGGATCTTCGTCGAGGGCCGCCACGACGCCGAGCTGGTCGAGAAGGTCTGGGGCGACGACCTGCGCGTCGAGGGCGTCGTCGTGGAGTACCTCGGCGGCGTCGACGACCTCGCCGACCACCTGCGCGACTTCCGGCCCGGCCCGCAGCGGCGCGTCGGCGTGCTGGTCGACCACCTGGTGGCGGGCTCGAAGGAGGCGCGGATCGCGCAGGGCATCGCCCGCTCGCCCATCGGCAAGCACGTCCTGGTCGTCGGCCACCCGTTCATCGACATCTGGCAGGCGGTGAAGCCCGACCGCCTCGGCATCGCACGGTGGCCCCACGTGCCCAAGGGCATCGACTGGAAGAAGGGCACCTGCCAGCAGCTCGGCTGGCCGCACCGCGACCAGGCCGACATCGCCCGCGCCTGGAAGCACGTCCTGGGCCGGGTCAGCTCCTACGCCGACCTCGAGCCCGAGCTGCTCGGCCGGGTCGAGGAGCTCATCGACTTCACCACCGCGCCGTAGGCCGCCGGCGTCAGTCCACGAGGTCGCGGACCACGGCGTCGGCCAGCAGCCGGCCGCGCTGGGTGAGCACGAGCCGCTCGGCCGACAGCTCGACCAGTCCGTCGGCGACGAGTCGGGCGACCTGCGAGCGGCCCGTGGCCTCGAGCGCGGACACCGGCAGCCCCTCCACCAGGCGGATCTCGAGCAGGATGCGCTCCATGCGCTGCGAGCGGTAGCCGAGGACCTCGCGCGCGAGCGCCGGCGAGACGCCGCGGCCGAGCCGCTCGGCGTACGCCGCGGGGTGCTTGACGTTCCACCAGCGCACGCCACCGACGTGCGAGTGCGCGCCCGGACCGACGCCCCACCAGTGGCCGCCGGTCCAGTAGAGCAGGTTGTGGCGGCACCAGTGGTCGGGCGAGGTGGCCCAGTTGGAGACCTCGTACCACTGCATCCCGGCGGCGGCGAACCGCTCGTCGGCGAGGTGGTACTTGTCGGCGAGGTCGTCCTCGTCGGGCATCGGCAGCTCGCCGCGCGCGACCTGGCGCGCCATCGCGGTGCCCTCCTCCACGATGAGGGAGTACGCCGAGACGTGGTCGGGCGAGCACGACAGGGCGGCCTCGACCGAGGTCTCCCAGTCGGCGAGCGACTCCCCCGGCGTGCCGTAGATGAGGTCGAGGCTGACGTCGTCGAAGCCCGCCTGGCGCGCCCAGTCGACCGCCGCCGGCACCCGCAGCGGGTCGTGGGTGCGGTCGAGGGTGCGCAGCACGTGGTCGACGGCGGACTGCATGCCGAAGCTGATCCGGTTGAAGCCGGCCGTGCGCAGCTCCTCGAGGTCCCAGGCCGCGACGCTGTCGGGGTTGGCCTCGGTGGTGATCTCGACGTCGTCGACCAGGCCGAACTCCGCCGCGGCGCTCGCCACGATCGCGCCGAGGTCGGCCGCCTTCAGCAGGGTCGGCGTGCCGCCGCCGAAGAAGATGGTCTCGATCGGGACGTCGCGGTGGCCGAGCACCTGGCGCGCGAAGCGGATCTCGCGGATCGCCGCCTCGGCGTAGGTCGAGCGGCTCGCGCCGACCTCGTCGCCGAGCTCGTGGGCGGTGTAGGTGTTGAAGTCGCAGTAGCCGCAGCGCACGCTGCAGAACGGCACGTGGACGTAGAGGCCGAAGGGCTTGCTGCCGAACTCGGCCCACGCCTCGTCGGGCAGCAGGCCGTCCTCGGGGGCGACGTCACCGTCGGGCTGAGCGGGGGGCACGCGGGTATCCAACCACGCGCACACCCCCGCTCAGGAGTCCCGGCTCAGGCGTACATCTCCTCGATGAGCGCCTTGTGGTTGTCCTCCACGACGTTGCGCTTGACCTTCATCGACGGCGTCAGCTCGCCCGACTCGACGGTGAGGTCGTGGTCGAGGAGCTTCCACTTCTTGATCGTCTCCCACCGGTTGAGGTGGGTGTTGAGGTCGTCGACGTAGCCGGCGACCATCTGCTGCACTGCCTGGGAACGCACGAGGTCGGTGTAGGACGCCCCGGACATCCCGTTCTCGTCGGCCCAGCCGGCCATCGCGTCGGGGTCGAGGGTGATGAGGGCGACGCAGTAGTTGCGCTCGTCGCCGAAGACCATGAACTGGCTGGCGTAGGGGCACACCGCCTTGAACTTCGACTCGATCGCCGGCGGGGCGATGTACTTGCCGCCCGAGGTCTTGAACAGCTCCTTGATGCGCCCAGTGATGACCAGGTGGCCGTCGGCGTCGAGGGTGCCCTTGTCGCCGGTGTGCAGCCAGCCGTCGGAGGTCAGCGTGCGCGCCGTCTCCTCGGGGAGGTTGTGGTAGCCGTCCATGACGCCGGGACCCTTGATCATGATCTCGTCGTTCTCGCCGAGCTTGACCTCGCTGCCGGGGAAGACCGGACCGACCGTGCCGAACTTGTTGGCGTCGGGGTGGTTCACGAACGAGCCCGCGGACGTCTCGGTGAGGCCGTAGCCCTCGAGGATCGTGATGCCGGCCGCGCCGAACCACTCGGCGATGTCGCGGTTGAGCGCCGCAGCACCGGAGATGAAGAACCGGACGCGTCCGCCGAAGCGGTCGCGGATCTTGGTGAACACGAGCCTGTCGTAGATCCCGTGCTGCACCTTCAGGCCCAGCGGCACCGGCTTGCCCTCGTCCTTGAGCCGGGCGACCTGCAGGCCGACCTTGAAGGCGTTCTGGAAGATCTTCTCCTTGGCGCCGCCCTCGGCGGCCTGCATCGTGACGATGCGGCCGTGGGCCTTCTCGAAGATGCGGGGTGCCGCACCCATGAAGGTCGGCTTCACGACACCCAGGTTGTCGACGATCTTGTCGACGCGACCGTCGATCGCGGCGGCGAAGCCGCACGCCATCTGCGTCGACATCAGCACCTTGCCGAACGAGTGGGCCATCGGCAGCCAGCGGAACTCCAGGTCGCTCTCCGACAGGATCCCCTGCGCGCGGATCGCCTCGCCCTCGTAGACCCACGAGGAGTGGCGCAGCCGCACGCCCTTGGGCCGGCCGGTGGTGCCGGAGGTGTAGATCAGGGTCGCGAGCTGGTCGGGCCGGATCGCCTGCGACGTGGTGCGCACGACGTCGGGCTGCTCGGCGAGCAGCTCCTTGCCCAGCGCGGCCAGGTCGTCGAGGGAGATCACCCAGTCGCCGTCGGCGCGGCCGTCGAAGGTGACGACCTTGCCGACGTGGGGCAGCTCGGCGCGGTGGGCGGTGAGCTTGGCGAGCTGCTCGTCGTCCTCGGCGAAGACGACGCGGCTCTCGGAGTCGCCGAGGATGTAGACGGTGTCCTCGGCGTTGGTGCTCGGGTAGACCGTGGTGGTCGCGCCGGCGGCGCACATGATCGCCAGGTCGGCGAGGATCCACTCGTAGCGGGTGCCCGACGCGATCCCGACGCGCTGCTCGGGCTGGACGCCGAGCGCCACGAGGCCGGCGGCGAGCGCCTCGACGCGGTCGCCGGCCTGCTTCCACGTCACCGACTCCCAGGCCTCGCCGCGGGGGAAGCGGAAGGCCTCGGCGTCGGGGGTCGCGGTGACCCGGTCGAAGAACTGGACGGCCACGTTGGCCGGCATGCTGGCGAGGAAGCTGGTGTCGATCGGGACCGCCATCGGGGACCTACTCATTCCGTCGGGGCGAGGCGGACGAAGCCTCGCTGCGGGGGCTGGGCTGCTGACTTGGGCTGTAACCTAGATCACTGTGTTTACCGGGCGGTAGCAAACGCGCCGGAATCGTCCGCCCTGCGGGACGTCGTCAGTCCTGGACGGCCTTGGTGATCGCGATGCACCGGGTGATCCAGTCCTGCTCGTCCGGCTCCAGGCCGCGTCCGGCCGCCCGGGCGTCCTGGACGGTCCAGCCGGCGTTGACGACCATCCGCACCACCACCCAGTCGCGGGCCCGGGCCTCGTCGAGCCCGCCCGCGTCGACCAGCGCGTGGAACCGGCGGCGCAGGCCGTCGCGCAGCGACCCCACGGCCAGCGGACCGGTCAGCTCCTCCATCCGCTTCCAGAGCATCGGCGCGGGCTCGTAGTGCGGGTCGCCGACCATCGGCTTCGGGTCGATGGCGTGCCACTCCCCCGCGTCGTCGGCCATCACGTTGGCGTAGTGCAGGTCGCCGTGCACGACGACCGGCTCGGGTGCGTCGGCGAGCAGGTCGGGCCCGAGCGAGAGCGCCTGCTCGACGTAGCGCCGCGGCACCGGGAGGTCGCGTCCCAGCCCGTCGAGCTCGTCCAGCCACCGTCCGACGTACGACGCGAGGCTCGCCAGCTGCGGCAGCGGGGGCACGTGGAGCCGGCCGTAGAGCGCGCCGACGACCTCGCAGGCCTCGACGTCCCAGGCGTCCGCCAGGTCGGGGCCGGGGAGCCAGTCGAGCAGCAACGCCCGCCGGCGAGGGTCGGCACGCCGCAGGCGTACGGCACCGTCACCGCCCCACCGCTGCAGCGCCAGTCCCTCGTGCTGCGACTCCTCGTCGCCGTCGAAGGTGACCTTGAGGGCGCCGGGCACCCCGTCGGCGTCGGTGACCGGCACGACCAGCGAGCAGTGCCCGTGCCGGCTCGGACCGGTCGGCCGCAGGTGCCACTCCTCGAGGAGGTCGGCCGCCAGCCGCGGGAGCCGGTCGAGCCAGGCGCTCCAGTCGGCCCCGAGCGAGCGCTGCGCGAGCAGGTCCTCGGGGATGGTGACGGGCACGTCGCGAGCCTAGGGTGGGCGCCATGAGCGAGCGGCAGCAGCCCTGGTCGGACGCGGAGGTCCGTCACGGGCGCCTCCTCGTGCTCAGCGACAACCCGATCTCCCGCGCGATCACCACGATCGCGACCGCTGCGGGTCGCGAGGTCGTGGTGGTCGCCGACGACGACGGCGGCCCCGGGCTCGACCCGCAGCCGGGCGACGCGGTCGTGCTCTGCGACCACGACGCCCCCGACGCGCCGGCGGTCCTCCGCCACGCGCTCGGCTCGGGCGCCGCCTACGTGGCCATGATGGCCAGCCGCCGCCGCGCCGCCGGCCTCGTCGAGGAGCTCACCGCCGAGGGCGTCGACACGAGCACGCTGCACGTCCCGGCCGGGCTCGACCTCGGCGGCAAGGGCCCCGGCGAGATCGCCCTGTCCGTCGTGGCCGAGGTGGTCGCGGAGTCCTACGGCCGCCCCGGCGGTCCGATGCGCGGCTGAGGCCGTGCCGCTGTCCTGGGAGGACCTCGCCGCGGCTGCGCTCGCCCGCCAGCTCCCGGAGGACCCCGGCGGGTCCGGGGTGGCGGCGCGCCTGGACCTCGTCGGGCCGGTCCAGTCGCAGACCGCCCGGTCACCGTTCCTGGCGCTCGCCGCGCGATTCCCCGGCACCACCCGCGCCGAGGTCGAGGCGGCGTACGAGGACGGCTCGCTGGTGCGCGGCAGCACGATCCGCGGCACCGTCCACACCGCCACCCCCGCGCAGTACGCCGCCCTCGGCGCGGCGACCCGGGTCGGCCAGCGCACCCTGTGGCAGCGCATGCTCAAGCTGGAGCGCTCGAGCCTCGACGACCTGTGGACGGCCACCGAGGAGTTCGCCGCCGGGTGGCGCACGCCCGACGAGCTGCAGGACCACCTCCACCGCTGGCTGGTCACCCACGAGGGACGCGACGACGTCACCGGCAACGCGGCCGGGCGCTACCTCGCCTTCGGCCACGGCGGCCTGGTGCGGCGCCCGGTCAACGGCGACTGGGCGGGTCAGGGCGCGCCCGAGTACCGCACGCTGCCGCCAGTCGTCGCCGCCACGCTCCGCGACGCCGTGCTCCTCCACCTCCGCTGCCACGGCCCGGCCTCGCGCCACGACGTCGCCTGGTGGTCGGGGCTGGGGCTGCGCGTCGTCGACGACGTGCTCGCCGGCCTCGACGGGCTGCTCGCCGACGAGGGCCCCGACGGGCGCACGTACGTCTCCCTCCCCGACGCGCCGGCGTCGCGGACCGACCACGGGGTGCGGCTGCTGCCGGAGTTCGACGCCCTGATGTGCGCCTACGAGCCGTCCGCGCGCGTGCGGTTCGCCGAGCGCCACCACCTCGACCGGCTGTGGTCGGGCGCCAACGGGATGGTGCTGCCCCCGCTCCTGGTCGACGGGCGGATCACCGGCTACTGGCGCGCCACCGGCTCGGCGCGCCGCCGACCGCTCGAGGTGGTGTGGTTCGCCCGTACCCGCCGCCCGCGCTCGGGCGAGCTCGACGCGCCCGTCGCCGCGCTGGAGGCGGCGCTCGGCATCGAGGTCGCCTCCGTGACGCTCAGCCGCGAGGACCTCGGGCGCGGGTCGGTCAGCCCCGGTCGAGGGTGACGACGGCGACCGTGCAGCGCCCGGCCACCTCGCCCGGTCCGACGACGAGGCTGCGGGCGTCCGGGCCGGTGAGCACGTAGGCCGCCTGGTCGTCGGCGAGGGGCAGGGCCGAGCCGCGGCCGAGCTCGAGGACCGTGACGTGGGGCGAGACCGACGGGTCGGCGACCACGTTGAGTGCCCGGACCGGACCCTCCGGCAGCCGCGCGACGACGTCGTCGTCGCCGGAGAAGGCGAAGGGGCGCTGCGGCTCGACGACGTGCGACACGCCGTCGACCAGCAGCTCGAGCACCGTGCCCTCGACCACCGTGAGCAGCCGGCGCCAGCCCGCGAACCGCGAGAACGGCCCTTCGGCCGCCACGTCGGCCAGGCTGACGCGCCAGGCCCCGTCGTCGGCGACGAGCAGCTCGCGGGTCGTGCCGCCGCCGTCGGCCCACGGCTGGGGCGCGACGTCGTCGCTGCGCACGACCCGGGCCACTACTTCTTGGCCTTCTCCGCGGGCTGCGTGGTGGACAGGGCGGCGACGAACGCCTCCGGCGGCACCTCGACCGAGCCGATGTTCTTCATCCGCTTCTTGCCCGCCTTCTGCTTCTCGAGCAGCTTGCGCTTGCGGCTGATGTCGCCGCCGTAGCACTTGGCGAGGACGTCCTTGCGGATCGCGCGGATGGTCTCGCGGGCGATCACCCGGGCGCCGATGGCGGCCTGGATCGGGACCTCGAACTGCTGGCGCGGGATGAGGTCCTTGAGCTTGCCGGCCATCATCACGCCGTAGGAGTACGCCGCGTCGCGGTGGATGATCGCGCTGAACGCGTCGACCGGCTCGCCCTGCAGCAGGATGTCGACCTTCACCAGGTCGGCGGCCTGCTCGCCCGAGCGCTCGTAGTCGAGCGAGGCGTAGCCCTTGGTGCGCGACTTCAGCTGGTCGAAGAAGTCGAAGACGATCTCGCCCATCGGCAGCGTGTAGCGCATCTCGACGCGGTCCTCGGAGAGGTAGTCCATCCCCTGCAGGTTGCCGCGCTTGAGCTGGCACAGCTCCATGATCGTGCCGATGAAGTCGGACGGCGCGAGGATCGTCGCCTTCACCACCGGCTCGCGGACCTCGGCGACCTTGCCGTCGGGGTACTCGCTGGGGTTGGTCACCTCGTGGCGCGAGCCGTCGTCCATGACGACCTCGTAGACCACGTTGGGCGCGGTCGAGATGAGGTCGAGGTCGAACTCGCGCTCGAGCCGGTCGCGGGTGATCTCCATGTGGAGCAGCCCGAGGAAGCCGCAGCGGAAGCCGAAGCCGAGCGCGCCGGACGTCTCGGGCTCGTAGGTGAGCGCGGCGTCGTTGAGCTGCAGCTTCTCGAGCGCGTCGCGCAGGCCGGGGTAGTCGTCGCCGTCGATCGGGTAGAGACCGGCGTAGACCATCGGGTTCGGGTGCTTGTAGCCACCGAGCGACTCGGTGGCCCCGTGGTGCTGCGAGGTGACCGTGTCGCCCACGCGCGACTGGCGCACGTCCTTCACGCCGGTGATGAGGTAGCCGACCTCGCCGACGCCGATCTCCCCCGCCTTGACCGGCTCGGGGCTGATTACGCCGACCTCGAGCATCTCGTGGACCGCGTTGGTCGACATCATCTTGATCCGGTCGCGGTGGCTGAGCTTGCCGTCGACGACGCGGACGTAGGTGACCACGCCGCGGTAGGTGTCGTAGACCGAGTCGAAGATCAGCGCGCGGGCCGGGGCGTCGGCGTCGCCCGTCGGGGCCGGCGTCTGCCGGACGATCTCGTTGAGGAGCGCCTCGACGCCGACGCCGGTCTTGGCGCTGGTGAGCAGCACCTCCTCGGGCTCGCAGCCGACCAGGCCGGCGAGCTCGGCGGCGTACTTCTCCACGTTGGCGCTCGGCAGGTCGATCTTGTTGAGCACCGGGATGATGTGGAGGTCGGCCCCCATCGCGAGGTAGAGGTTCGCCAGAGTCTGGGCCTCGATGCCCTGCGCGGCGTCGACCAGGAGGATCGCGGCCTCGCACGCCTCGAGGCTGCGCGAGACCTCGTAGGTGAAGTCGACGTGGCCCGGGGTGTCGATCATGTTGAGCACGTAGGTGCCGGGCTCGGCGCCCTGCTCGTTGTCGGCGGGGACCGTCCAGGGCATCCGCACGGCCTGCGACTTGATCGTGATGCCGCGCTCGCGCTCGATGTCCATGCGGTCGAGGTACTGCGCCCGCGACGCCCGCTCGTCGACGACCCCGGTGAGCTGCAGCATCCGGTCGGCGAGCGTCGACTTGCCGTGGTCGATGTGCGCGATGATGCAGAAGTTGCGGATGATCGACGGGTCGGTCGAGCCAGGCTTCGGTGCGTGGGAGAGGCTCACGGACTGCTTTCGGGAGTACGACGGCGGGGCGGGGCCATTCTTCCATGCAGCCCCGGGGGCGCCGAACCGACGACGCTCGCTAGCGTGCGACGGTGACCCGGCCGCCGCACGCATCCCACCTGCCCCTCGTGCCGGCGGCCGCGTTCGTGCTCGTCTGGTCGTCGGGCTACATCTCCGGGCCGGCGGCGGTCCACGCCGCCGCACCGTTCACGGTGCTCGGGTGGCGCTTCGTGCTGGCCGCCGTCCTCGGCGCCTCCCTCGCCCTGGCGTTGCGCCGTCCGACCGGGATGGACCGCGCGGTGCTCGGACGGGTCGCGGCGGTCGGGCTCGTGATGAACGCGGTGCAGTTCGGCCTGATGTACGTCGCCTTCGACCTCGGCCTGGGCGCCACGCTCGCCTCCCTGTTCCACGCGCTCAGCCCGGTGCTGACCGCGCTCCTGGCCGCGGCGCTGCTCGGCGAGCGGGTCACCCGCCTCCAGGTCGGCGGCTTCGCGGTCGGGGTGGTCGGCGTGCTGCTGGTGCTCGGCTCCGACCTCGGCCACGCCGGCGGGCCGGTCGCCGTGCTGGTGGGCTGCCTCAGCATGCTCACGCTCAGCCTCGGCACCCTCGGCCAGCGCTGGATCGGCGCCCGGCCCGACCTGCTGTGGTCGGCCGCGGTCCAGTTCGCCGTCTCCGCTCCCCCGCTGCTGGTGCTCGGCTGGCTCACCGAGGGCCTCTGGCCGGTCAGCGACACCCACCGGGCGGTCGTCTCCGTGCTGTTCCTGGCTGTCGTGAACTCGATCGTCGGGCTGGTGCTGCTGTCGCTGCTGGTGCTGCGCGGCGGCTCGGGCGCGGCCGCGAGCCTGTTCTTCCTCAGCCCGCCCGTGACGGCGGTGCTCGCCTGGCTGGTCCTCGACGAGACGCTGACCGCCACCCAGCTCGTCGGTCTGGTCGTCGCGGTCGTCGGCGTCGGCGCCGCCACCCGCACGCGCCGCACCCCGGCGCCCGTCGGGGCGCGTGACGACGCTCAGGACGTCGGCACCCAGTAGCGCCGCTTGACGCCCCGCACGTCCTCCAGCACGCCGCCCGCCGACTCGATCACCCGCGCCGACGCCACGTTGGTCTCGTCGCAGGTGACCAGCGCCGGGTCGATGCCGAGGTCGTGCGCCCACGGCAGCGCCGCCCGGAGCATCGCGGTCGCGTGGCCCTCGCGACGCCGCGTCGGGCGTACGTCGTAGCCGATGTGGCCGCCCACCTCCAGCAGGAAGTCGGTCAGCCGGTGCCGGATCGCCAGCCGGCCGAGGTAGTCGGTGCCGTCGACCCACCACAGGGTCGTGCAGGGCACGTGCCACTCGGGCCGCGGCGAGTCCTCCAGCGCGTCCGCGCGCACCGCCTCGACGAAGGCCGCGAACCCCTCCGCGCTCGACCACCCGTCGCCGTTCGTCTCGATCCAGGCCGCCGTCTGGCTGTTCTCCGCACCCTCGGCGACGAACTCCTCCATCGCCTCGAGGAAGGAGTCGCGGACGGCGGTGGTCGGCAGGATCAGCTCGGGCACGGCCCCAGTCTGTCGCTGCGCGGCCGACGGCCTCCACCCGATATCGGGTGGGGTCGGCCGAGGGGCGTGGGGAAGGATGCCCGCATGTCCCGCCGCGCGCCGCTCGCCCCGTACCCCGCACCCCACGAGCGGACGGCGCGCCGCCTGGAGTGGGCCTTCCTGCCGCCGAACCTCCGGGCGTACGTCGAGCGGAGGTGCGGGTCGCCGGTGGTCGAGGCGCACTCGCGCACGACCGGGTTCACCCCCGGCTTCGCCTCGGTGCTGGTCTGCGAGGACGGCTCGCGCCACTTCGTGAAGGCCGCCTCGGTCAAGGCGCAGCGGATGTTCGCCGACGCCTACCGCGAGGAGGCGCGCAAGCTCGCCGCGCTCCCGGCGTCGGTGCCGGCCCCTCGGCTGCTCTGGCACCTCGA
This sequence comes from Nocardioides zeicaulis, assembly GCF_042432345.1. NCBI lineage: Bacteria > Bacillati > Actinomycetota > Actinomycetes > Propionibacteriales > Nocardioidaceae > Nocardioides > Nocardioides zeicaulis. The sequence continues at coordinate 347,097 of NZ_JBHLXH010000002.1, forward strand.
CGACGACTGGGTGGTGCTCGGCATCGCGTACGCCGAGGGCCGGCCGCCGCAGCGTCCGTGGGTGTCCAGCGAGCTCGACGCGCTGCTCGACGCGCTGGAGGTGGTCGTGGACGAGACCACCCCGCCGCCGGCCGCCCTGCAGCTGGACGACGCCTCCGTGGACCTCGCGGGGCTCCCGGCCGCCTGGGCGCAGGTGCGTGCGCACCGCGACGACCTCGACGCCAGCCACGTGGCCGAGGCGGAGGCGCTGGCCGGCCGCTTCGCCGAGGTCGTCGACGGCGACACCCTCGTGCACACCGACATCCGCTCGGACAACGTCATCCTCGGCCCCGACGGGCGCGCGGTGGTGTGCGACTGGAACTTCCCGGTGCGCGGGGCGGCGTGGTTCGACTCGTTCGCCGCGCTCATCGCGCCCCGGGGCGAGGGCATCGACGTCGACGCCGTCATCGCGTCGCGGCGGCTCCTGCGCGACGTGCCGGCCGAGACGTTCGACATCGCGCTCGCCCTCTACGTCGGCTACTTCCTCTCCCAGTGCGAGCAGCCGGTGCCCCCGACGTCGCCGCACCTGCGCGAGCACCAGCGCTGGCAGGGCGAGGTGTGCTGGGACTGGTTGTGCGAGCGCCGGGGCTGGTCGTGACCGCGCCCCGGGCCGTCGGCGTACGCCTGCCCTACGCCGCGGTGCCCGGACGGGTGCGTGCCTGGGTCGACGCCACCCTCGGCTCCCCGGTCGTCGCCACCGCCGAGCAGGTCGGCGGGATGTCCCCGGGCTGCGCCACCCGGCTGACCTGCGCCGACGGCACCCGCGCCTTCGTCAAGGCGGTCGGCGCGGAGCTCAACCCCGACACCCCCGGCCTGTTCCGGCGCGAGGTCGGCGTGCTGGAGCACCTCGGCGCGCACGAGCTGTGGGCCCGGCTGCTGGCGTCCTACGACGACGGCGACTGGGTCGCGCTGCTCGTCGAGGACGTCGAGGGCCGCCACCCCGACTTCACCGACCCAGCCGAGGTCGGCGCCGTCCTCTCCGGCACCGACCGGCTCTCCGCAGTCCTGGCCGAGCGCGGCGCGCCGCCCTCGGTCGCGCTGGTCGAGGCGGCGGACACGTTCGTGAAGTGGGCCGACTCGCTCGACTCCCTGCCCCACGCCTCGCCCGCGGCCCCGGTCCCGGCGTGGCTGCGGGCCGACCGCCGCGACTGGGCCGACGTGCTGCGACGCGAGGCCGCCCGCCCCGACCTGCGGGTCCTGCACTGGGACATCCGCGTCGACAACCTGCTGCGCCGGCCCTCGGGCGAGGTGGTCTTCGTCGACTGGGGCGTCGCCGCCCGCGGGCCGGCCTGGGTCGACCCGCTGCTCGCCCGGATGGAGCGGGTCGAGGAGGCGTGGTTCGACGACGCCGTGGCGGGCTCCGCCGCCCTGGCGGAGGCTGGTGACGAGGTCGTCACGGCGTTCCTGGCCGGCTTCGGCAGCCACCTGGCGCTCCGCTCGGTCGTCGCGGTCGACGTCAACCTGCCCACGATCAACGATTTCCGCATCGCCGAGTCCAGGCGGATGCTGGGAGCCGTCGCACGGCGTACGGGGCACGAGCCCGACTGAGCGATTTGGGCGCGCACGAGGCGTGCCGGTAGAGTTCCTCACTGCGCGTCCGGCACCCGACCCTCCCCGTCCCGATGGGAGGGATTGCCAGGCAGCCGACAAGCACCAGACTTTCCGATTCCGGTCGAGCACTCAAGGATCCACACGTGGCGAACATCAAGTCCCAGATCAAGCGCAACAAGCAGAACGAGAAGGCGCGTCAGCGCAACCAGGCCGTGAAGTCGCGCCTGAAGACCGCCGTTCGCAAGTTCCGCGAGCTGTCCGAGGCAGGCGACAAGGACGCCGCTCTGACCGCCGGTCGCGACGCGATGAAGCAGCTCGACAAGGCCGCCTCGAAGGGCGTCATCCACGCCAACCAGGCCGCCAACCGCAAGTCCTCGATCGCCAAGAAGGCCGCGTCGCTCTGACCGCAGCCCTCCGCCGAGCACCCGCCCTCGTGGCGGGTGTTCTGCATTTCGGGCCCGGGACGGACCCGCTGCCTCAGCGCGCCTCGCGCAGTCCCGCCACGGTGAGCACCAGCCGCTCCAGGGTGTAGGACGCGTCGTGCGCCTGCCCCTTGATGTCGGCGTCGGCGACCGCGACCGCGCGGACCGCGGCGGCGATCCCCTCCGCGCTCCAGGAGCGTGACTGGTCGCGCACGGTGCGGACCTTCCACGGCGGGACGCCGAGGTCGCGGGCCAGGTCGGCGTCGCGGGCGCCCCGCGAGGCGCCGAGGTAGCGCGCGATGCTCCGCGCCGAGGCGGCCATCGCCGAGGTGACCAGGACCGTCGCGGTGCCCGTGTCGAGCGCCCAGCGCAGCTCCTCCAGCGCCTGCGCCCGACGTCCGGAGAACGCGGCATCGGCCACCGTGAACGACTTGGCCTCCGCACGACCGCCGAAGTAGCGCTGGACCTTGTCGACCGTGAGCTGCTCGTCGGGGAAGTCGTTGGTGAGCTGGTCGGCCGCGGCCGCGAGGGAGCGCAGGTCGTTGCCCACCGCCTGCACGAGGAACGCCGCCGCGGCGGAGGCGATGCGGGCGCCGTGGGAGGCGACCTCGGAGGTCACGAACGCCGGCATCTCGGAAGGCTTGACCTCCTCCGACTTCACCTCCGTCACGGCGGGGAGCTTGCGCAGCCTGGTCAGCACGCCGCTGCCCTTCTGGCCGCCGGAGTGCACGAGCACGAGGGCGACGTCCTCGGACGGGGCCGCGCAGTAGCCCAGGAGCCCGTCGACGGACTCGTCGGGCAGGTCCTCGAGCCCGCGGACGACCACGCACCGGATCGAGGAGAAGAGCGAGGGCGCCGACATCTCGCCCAGCGAGGCCAGGGTGAGCTCCGCGGCCTGCGACTCCGCCATCTCGGCGTCGCCGTCGTGGGCCCGCACGGCGTCACGCACGGACGCCACCGTGCGGGCGGAGAGGTACTCCTCCTTGCCCGTCACGAGGACGACGTGGCCGAGGACCTGGGCGGCGGTGGGAGTACGTGCCATGGTGCGGCGATCCTATCGGCGCGCGACGACACCGACCCCTCCCTCCCGCGCGACCACGGCGACGTCGCCGGACAGGTCGGTGCGCCACACCTGCATGCCCGCCGCAGTGAGGGCGGTGAGGAGGTCGGGCGAGGGGTGGCCGTAGTCGTTGTCGGCGCCCACCGACACCAGCGCCGCCCGGGCGCCCAGCGAGGACAGCCAGTCGAGGTCCTGGTGCCGGCTGCCGTGGTGGGGCACCTTCAGCACGTCGACGGCCAGGCCCGGCAGGTCGCGCGCGAGCGCGGCCTGCACCGACGGCTCCACGTCGCCGGTCAGCAGCACCCGCACGCCGCGCACCTGCGCCAGGAGCACCACCGAGGCGTCGTTCGGCGCGCTCTCCCCCGCCGCGCCCGGCCCGGCGCCCGGGCGCGGCCACACGACCTGCATCCTCACGTCGCCGACCTGCCGGGTGGTGCCGTAGGCCGCCACGTCCGGCGCGGCGCCGACCGCCTCGCCGACGAGCCTGACGCCGCCGGCCGGCTCGAGGAGCGAGGTGGACTCCACCCGGCCGACCTCGCGCCCCTCGAGCACCCCGTCGAGGCCGTCGACGTGGTCGGCGTGGAAGTGGGTCAGCACGACGAGCGGCACCGCGCGGACCCCGAGCCGGTCGAGGCAGGAGTCCATCGCCTCGGGGTCGGGACCGGCATCCACCACGACCGCCGTGCGCGGAGCCGCGCGCAGGACCAGGCCGTCGCCCTGGCCGACGTCGCAGGCCACCAGCACCCAGCCCTCCGGCGGCCACCCCGGGCTCGGCGGGCGCACCACGACGACGGCGACGAGCAGTCCGGTGCAGGCGAGCGCGGACCCGGGCCGGCGCAGCAGCCGCGGGGCGAGCGGCACGGCCAGCACGCAGGCGAGGGTCAGCCCGGCGAGGGCGACCGGTCCGGTCCCCCACGCCACGGCCGCCGTCGGCACCGCCGCCCCGGTCCGGGCCACCGCGATGATCCACTGGGCGGACCACGCGGCCGGGGCGGCGACCACCGTCCCCGTCGGGTGCCACAGCAGCGCCAGCAGGCCGCCCGCCAGCCCGAGGACCGTGGCCGGGGCGACCGCCGGCGCGGCCAGGAGGTTGGCGCCGACGGCCACCAGGCTGACCTGTCCCGAGAGGGCCGCGACCACGGGCGTGCAGGCGACCTGCGCCGCGAGCGGCACCGCGACCGCCTCGGCCACCCAGCGCGGCGTCCAGCGTGCGAGGGCGTCACGCCAGCCGGGGGCCAGCAGGAGGATGCCGGCGGTCGCGAGGGCCGACAGCGCGAAGCCCGCGCTCACCGCCAGGCGCGGCCAGAGCAGGAGCAGCCCCAGCACCGCGACCCCGAGCCCGCGCGTGCCCCGTGAGCGACCGTTGCGCCCGAGGCCGAGGAGGGCGACCGTGCCCATCGCCGCCGCGCGCACGACGCTCGGCTCCGCCCGCGCCGTCATGACGAAGCCGACGATGCCCGCGGCGGCGAGCACGTGCAGCCACCGCCCACGGACGCCGGCCCAGCGCCCCAGCACGAGCAGGAAGCCGACGACCAGGGTGAGGTTGGTGCCGCTCACCGCGAGGAGGTGGGTCAGGCCCGTCGTCCGGAAGTCGTCGGCGAGGTCGGGGGCGAGCCCGCCGTCGTCACCCACCACCAGCGCCGGCACCAGCTCGCGGGCGTCCGCGTCGCGACCCGCGACGACCGAGCGCACCGATGCCCGCACCGCCGCCGCGCCGTCCCACCACCCCGAGGGTGGACGGACGACCCGCGGGTCACCGAGCGGACGCACCAGGGCGGCTACGTCGTCGTCGGAGGCCACCAGCCGGGCCGAGGTGTCGACGACGGTGCCGAGCGGGAGGCGCGGCCAGTCCTCGGCGGCCATGACCACGACCGGCACGTCGAGCGACCAGGCGCTCCCCCGCCCCTCGAGGCGCTGGACGCGAGCCTGCACGACCCGGAGGTCGCCGTACTGGCCCGGCACCACCCGGGTGTCGGACGTCAGGTCGAGCCGGACCTCCACGACGGCGCCGCGCTGGGCCAGCGCCGCCACCGGTGACGTCGAGACGACCGCCTGCTGGAGCGCGGCCACGCCGGCGACCGCGACGAGGGCGGCCAGCGGGCCGAGCCAGGCCGGGCCCCACCACCGTCGGCGCACCCCGATGCCGACGAGGGCGACGACCAGCAGCACGGACGCCACCGCGGCCATGCCCGGGAGGACCAGCGCGAGGAGCGCGCCGCACCATGCGCCGAGACCGACCGCGAGCGCGCGGAGGTCGGGCGGCGCGGGCACCACGGTCAGAGGGTCACGTGGGGCGCGATGTCGGCCAGGGTCGCCTCGCCGATGCCGTCGACCTCGAGGAGCTCGTCGACGGAGGTGAACGCGCCGTGCTCCGAGCGCCACGCCAGGATCGCCTCGGCGGTCACCGGGCCGACCCCCGGCAGCGACTCCAGGGCCGCCTGGTCGGCCGCGTTGAGGTTGACCAGCGCCCCGTCACCGGCCGGCGGCGCGCCGAGGCTCCCCGCGACCCCCGCTGCCGGCGCGGGGCCGACGAGGATCTGCTCGCCGTCGACGACGACCCGGGCGAGGTTGAGGCCGGCCAGGTCCACGCCCCGCCGCGCACCGCCCGCCGCCTCGATCGCGTCGACCACCCGGGATCCCGGCGGCAGGACGGCGATGCCCGGGCGACGTACCTTGCCCGCGACGTCGACGACCACCTCCACCCCGCCCGCGGCGGCGCTCTCCGCCGGCTGCTCCCCCGCGGCGGGTCCGTCCGAGCCGGGCACGGCAGCGAGCGGCGGCGCGGCGGTGGGGGTCGCGGGGGCGAGGGGCACGGCCTCGGCCTGGTCGCGCACCGCCCACCACGCGGCGAGCCCGACGGCGACGGCCGCGACCACCGCGACGAGCGCCAGGTGGAGCGGGCCGAGCTGCAAGCCGCCGACCCGCAGCCGCCGGGAGGCGTGGCGTCCGGGGACCGGCAGCACGACGGGCGCGGGCGGCTCCCCGCGGTCGCGCACCCGGGTGTGGGTGGGCCCCTCGCCCTCAGGGCCCGGCGCGGCCCCGGACTCGCCGCGTACGGCGGCCAGCTCGGCGCTCAGCGTCGCCAGCCGCCGCGACACCGCCTCGGCGTGCTCGGAGGAGGACTGGGACCGTCGCATGCCTCCACGCTAGGAAGCGCGGACCCTGCGCCGACAGACCCTCGGAGCGATCTGTGGACAGGCGTCGGCGCGGCCGCGCCTCCCCCGTGTTGCTTCACCATGGGATGTCGCTGGACCCGCACTTCCCCCACGCAGCTGCCTTCGGGAAGTGCGCATCGACCGACATCCCATGGTGAAGCGGCAGCGGGCGGCACGAGCGGGGCGAGGCGGAGCCAGGGCGGACTAGTCGACCGCGGTTGACGCTAGACGCACGCCATGGCGTGCGTCGAGCGGACAACGGTCCGCTCGAGTCACCCCGTGGACGCCCGCCCGCGTACGCCAGCGGGGGGGTACGCCGTCAGGGGCGGGGCGAGACGCAGACGGCGACCATGCCGGGCCCGACGTGGGCGCCGAGGACCGCGCCGAGCTCACCGCACATCACCTCGCGGCCTTCGAGCCCGTCGGCCAGGCGCTCGGTGAGCGAGGCCGCGAGCTCGGCGGCGCGCTCGGGGTTGGCGAGGTGGGCGACGCAGACGTCGACCGGCAGGTCGCCGGCCGCCTCCACAGCGAGGTCGGCCAGGCGGGCGAGGGCGCGCGACGCCGTGCGGACGCGCTCGCGCGGGACCACCTTGCCGTCGACGATCTCCAGCAACGGCTTGACCGCGAGCGCGCTGCCCAGCAGGGCGGCGGCCCCGCCGATGCGCCCGCCGCGGCGCAGGTGCTCGAGGGTGTCGACGTAGAACAGCGAGGTGGCCGCGCGGCCCCGGGCCAGCGCCGCTTCGGCCGCGTCCTGGCCGCTGCCCCCGGCGTCGACGACGTCGGCGGCGGTCAGGGTGGCGTAGCCGGTGGCGATGCCGACCTGGCCGGAGTCGACGACGTGCACGGGCAGGTCGACCTCGAGGGCCCCGAGCTGGGCCGACTCGAAGGTGCCGCTCATCTCGCCGGAGAGGTGGACCGAGACGATCTCCTCGGCGCCGTCGGCGGCGAGGGCGCGGTAGAGCTGGGCGAACAGCGCGGGTGCGGGTCGCGAGGTGCTGACGGGCACGAACTCGCGCAGCGCCTCCGCGACGACGTCGGGCGTCGCGCCGCCCGGCCCCTCCTCGAGCACCTGGGCACCGACCACCACCTGCAGCGGCACGACCCGGATGCCGCGAGCCTCCACCAGCTCGGCGGGGAGGCTCGCGGTCGAGTCCGTGACGACGACCACGCGCGGCATGTCAGCGACCCTAGCGGGGCACGAGGAACGAGTGCCACGCGTGGGTCACGAGGTCGAGCGAGCGGCGGGACCGAGCCTTCGAGGGCGCGCAGGAGCGCGTCGAGACCCGCGCCCTCGAACGCTCAGACGACGATGTTGACCAGCTTGGGCGCCCGCACGACCACCTTGCGCACCGGCGCCCCGTCGATGGCGCGCTGCACGCCCGGGTCGGCCAGCGCCAGCGACTCCAGGTCGGCGTCGCTGATGTCGGGCGAGACCTCCAGGCGTCCCTTCACCTTGCCCTTGACCTGCACGACCGCGGTGACGGTGTCCTCGACCAGCAGCGCCTCGTCGACGGCCGGCCAGCCGGCGCGGACGACGGTCGCGGTGCGGTCGGGGTTGCGACCCAGCCGCTCCCACATCTCCTCGGCCGTGTAGGGCGCGACCAGCGACAGCAGCACCGCGACGGCCTCGGTGGCCTCGCGCACCGCCGGGTCGGCCGGGCCGCAGCCGGAGTCGATCGCCTTGCGGGTCGCGTTGACCAGCTCCATCACCCGGGCGACCATCACGTTGAAGCGGTACGTCTCGACCAGCTCGGCCGCGTCGTGCACCGTGCGGGCGGTCACCCGCCGCAGCGCCTCGTCGCCGCCCGTCACGTCGACGCCCGGCTCGGAGGTGACGTCGCCGGACAGCCGCCAGGCACGCTGCAGGAAGCGCAGCGAGCCGTCGGGCGACATGTTGGCCCAGTCGATGTCGTCCTCCGGCGGGCCGGCGAAGACCAGCGTCAGGCGCACCGCGTCGACGCCGAAGGCACCCAGCTGCTCGCCCAGGTTGACGCCGTTGCCCAGCGACTTGCTCATCTTCTTGCCCTGGTTGATCACGAAGCCCTGGTTCAGCTGTGCCGACCACGGCTCACGGAAGTCGACCAGGCCCATGTCGTTCAGCACCTTGGTGAAGAACCGGCCGTACAGCAGGTGCAGCACCGCGTGCTCGACGCCGCCGACGTACAGGTTGGTCGGCATCCAGGCGTTGACCTTGGCGCTGTCGAACGGCGCGTCGGCCTCGTGGGGCGAGCAGTAGCGGAACATGTACCAGGACGAGTCCACGAAGGTGTCCATGGTGTCGGTGTCGCGGGTGGCCGGGCCGCCGCAGGTCGGGCAGGTGGTGGCGACCCAGTCGGTGGCACCGCCCAGCGGCGAGGTGCCCTTCGGCTTCAGGTCGGCGCCCTTCAGCATCGGCAGCGTCACCGGCAGCTGGTCCTCGGGCACCGCGACCTCGCCGTGCTCGGGGCAGTGCACGATCGGGATCGGCGCACCCCAGTAGCGCTGGCGGCTCAGCAGCCAGTCGCGCAGGCGGTAGTTGACCGCTCCGGAGCCGCGGCCCTCGGCCTCCAGCCGCTCGATGATCGCGCGGATGCCGGACGCCTTGTCGCCCAGGCCGTCCAGCGGCCCGCTGTTGACGTACGTCCCGTCGCCCGAGGTCGCGACACCGCTCTCCTCCGGGTCGTCGGCACCCGGTACGTCGATGACGCGACGCACCGGCAGGCCCATGGCGCGGGCGAAGTCCAGGTCGCGCTGGTCGTGCGCGGGCACGGCCATGATCGCGCCGGTGCCGTAGTCGGCCAGGACGTAGTCGCTCGCCCACACCGGCACCTCCTCGCCGGAGACGGGGTTGGTCGCGGTGATGCCCAGGTCGACGCCCGTCTTGGGCCGGTCGGTGGCCAGGCGGTCGATGTCGGAGGCCTTGCGGACCTCGACCAGGTAGTCCTGCAGCGCCTGCGCGCGGTCGGGGTGCACGATCTCGGCGGCCAGCGCCGCGTCGGCCGCGACCACCATGAACGTCGCGCCGTACAGCGTGTCGGGGCGGGTCGTGTAGACCTCGACGTCACGCTCGCCACCGGCGGTGTGCAGGGTGAAGCTCACGTGGGCGCCCTCGGAGCGGCCGATCCAGTTGCGCTGCGCGGTCACCACGCGGTCGGGCCAGGTCTGCTCCAGCTCGTCCAGGCCGTCCAGCAGCTCCTGGGCGTAGTCGGTGATCTTGAAGTACCACTGGGTCAGCTCCTTCTTGGTCACCTCCGCCCCGCAGCGCTCGCACTGGCCTCCGACGACCTGCTCGTTGGCCAGGACCGTCTGGTCCCGCGGGCACCAGTTGACCGGGCTGTTCTTGCGGTAGGCCAGGCCGCGCTCGAAGAACTTCAGGAACAGCCACTGGGTCCAGCGGTAGTACTCCGGGTCGGAGGTGTTGAAGGTGCGCGACCAGTCGAACGACGCGGCGTAGCGCCGGCACGACTCGATCGAGCGCGCGATGTTGGCGCGCGTGTAGGTGTCGGGGTGCTCGTCGTTGCGGATCGCGGCGTTCTCGGCGGGCAGCCCGAAGGAGTCGAAGCCCATCGGGTTCAGCACCTCGTAGCCGCGCTGCCACCAGTAGCGCGCCACCACGTCGTGCAGCGCGAAGACCTCGGCGTGACCCATGTGCAGGTCGCCGCTCGGGTAGGGGAACATCGTCAGCGCGTAGCGCTTCTCGCGCGGGCTGTCGTCGTCGGCCCGGAAGGGCTCCAGCTCCTCCCAGACCCGCTGCCACTTGGTCTCGGTGGCCTCGATGTCGTAGGTGGTCTCGCCGTGGCCGGTCTGGGGGTTGCTCTGCTCGGGGTTCATCTCTCTCGCTCCTTGGGGGTCCTGCTCCCGACATGAAAAAACCCCTCACGCATGGAGGGGTGGCCGCGGTGACTGCCTGGACGGTGGGTCAGCGCGGCTGTCGAAGGAGCAGGATCTGCGACGGCACACGCCCATGGTAGCCCCTCGCGGCGCGATGCCGGAGCCACGGCCGTGCGCCGCAGACGTGCGGCGGCACGGCCGTGCCCGGGGTCAGCGGATGATCTGCGGGGTCAGCGGCGGGTTCCACCACTCGCCGTTGTAGGCCTTGACCGCCCCGATGACGTGGAGGATGCCGGCCCACACGAGCGGCACCGCGAAGACCGGCAGCAGCAGCACGAACCCGATGCCGAGCGTGACGATGCCGAGGACGACGTAGACCACCCCGAGGACCACGAGCCACACGAACATCGAGATCTGCACGTTGATCGAGTTCGCCGCGTGCGAGCGCACGAACGGCCCACGGTCCTTGTGGATCAGGTAGACCGCGACCGAGGCGACGAAGCCGAGGAACCCCGCGGAGACGACCATCGCGACCACGGCGCCCGCGTGGCTGAGCATGCCCCAGGTGCGCTCGTCCTGCGCCGACATCGGCTGCGCCGGCGGGCGGTAGCCCTGCGGGGCGGCGTACGGCTGCTGGCCGTGGGGCGGCTCGCCCTGCTGGCCGTACTGCTGGCCGTAGGGCTGGCCGTAGGGCTGCTGCGGGTCGTGGGGCTGGCCCTGCTGCGGGTACTGGTCGGACATCTCACTCATTCCTCGATGGGCGCGCGCCTCGGTGTGTGGGGTCAACCCAACCACCTCCGGGCGGCGAATTCACGTCGCTCGGGGTGCGTCCGGGGTCGGCTCAGGGTGCCGCCCGGGTCGCGGTCGTGCCGCTCCCTCCGCCCCCGGGCCGGGGTGGTCCAGTGGCAGACGGTCGTGCCGGGCCCGGATCCACGACGACCTGCCACTGGACCACTGCGACGGGAGGACTGCCCAACACACGTTTGACAGTGGCCGGCGCCGCCCGCCACACTCACTCCCCAAGAGCTCTTGGAGGGTGATGATGGACCAGACCGACCCGGCGGCCGTCGCCCGGCTGCGTGCCACCGCGCACCCGGTGCGGCTGCGCATCCTGTCGCTGCTGACGGCCGAGGCCATGAGCGCCGCCGAGGTGGCGCGCGCCCTCGACCTCACCCACGCGAACGCCTCCTACCACCTGCGGCAGCTCCACGACGTCGGCGAGCTGGTGATCGAGAGCGAGGAGAAGGTGCGCGGCGGCGTCGCCAAGCGCTACCGGTACGACGCCACGCGGGAGGTCCCCGACCGGTCGAGCGGGATCGACGACCGGATCTCCTACGCCCGGGCGACCGCGGTCGAGGTGGAGCGGCGCCTGCACGACGCAGCGCGCGGGGCGGCCTCCTCCAGCGACCTCGAGGCCTGGGTGCCGGTCGAGACGTGGCACCGCGCGCTCGACCTCCTGCACCAGGCCTCCCACCTGCTGCACGCCGCGGCACGTCCGGCGGGCACACCCGGCACCGTGCACGTCTCGGCCACCACCACCGCCTTCACGATGACCGGCGGCCTCGACGGTGAGGACGTGCGGTGGACCCCCACCGAGGAGGCCCCCCGATGAGCGGCCGTGGCTCGCTCGCGCCGCTGGCCGAGCGCAACTTCGCCTGGTACTTCTCCTCGCGCCTGGTCAACACGCTCGGCGCGATGATGGCCAACATCGCGCTCACGTTCGCGGTGCTCGACATCGACGGACGCGCCTCGGCGATCGGGCAGGTGCTGGCCGCGCACACGATCCCGATGATCCTCCTCCTTCTCTGGGGCGGGGTGATCTCCGACCGCTTCCCGCGGGCCGTGGTGCTGCAGGTCTCCAACGTCGCCTCGGCGCTCTCGCAGGGCACGATCGCGTGGCTGGTGCTTAGCGGCCGCGCGGAGCTCTGGATGATCGTCGTGCTCAGCGCGGTGCACGGTGCGGTGTCGGCCGTCTCGATGCCGGCCATGGCCGGCCTGGTCCCCCAGCTGGTGCAGCGGGAGTCGCTCCAGCAGGCCAACGCGCTGCTCTCGCTTACCCGCAACGGCCTCACCGTGCTGGGACCGTCGCTCGGCGCGTTCATCGTCGTCACCGCCGGCCCGGGCTGGGCCCTGGCGGTCGACGCGCTCACCTGGGTGGTCGCGGCGGTGCTGCTGACGCCCGTGAGGATCCCCCCGCGCCCGCCGCGCGAGGAGCAGACCTCCACGTGGGACGACCTCCGCGAGGGCTGGACGTTCTTCCGCAGCGTCACCTGGCTGTGGGTCGTGGTCCTCGGCTTCGGCGGCCTCAACATGATCCACAACGGCGCGCTGTTCACCCTCGGCCCGGTGGTCGCCGAGGACACCATCGGCCGGCAGGCGTGGGGCTTCGTGCTCTCCGCGGAGGCCGCCGGGCTGCTGGTGATGGCGCTGGTGCTGCTGCGCTTCCGCCTCGAGCGGCCGCTGCTGTGGGGCATGGCCGCGATCGTCCTCAACGCCGCTCCCATGGTGATGCTGGGCGTCGACCCGGTCGTGGTCGCGCTGGTGGTCGCCGCGTTCGTCGGCGGCATGGGCATCGAGGTCTTCTCGATGGGCTGGTCGCTGGCGATGCAGGAGAACATCGACGACGACATGCTTGCGCGCGCCTACTCCTACGACATGCTCGGCTCGTTCATCGCGATGCCGATCGGCCAGCTCGCCTGGGGCCCGCTCGGCGACGTCTTCGGCGACGAGCGCGTGCTGGTCGCCTCCGGGGTGGCGTACGCCGTCATCTGCGGGCTCGTGCTCTGCTCGCGCTCGGTGCGCGACCTGCCCCGGCGGCCCGCCACCCCGGCTCCGGCGGTGACGACCACCACGCCGTAGGGTCCCGGCATGGGAGTCATGGACCTGTTCCGCCTCGACGACAAGGTCGTCATCGTCACCGGCGCCTCCAGCGGGCTGGGCGTCGCCTTCGCCCACGGCTTCGCCGGGGCCGGCGCCGACGTGGTGCTCGGCGCCCGCCGGGTCGAGAAGCTCGACCGGGTCGCCGACTCGGTCCGCTCGACGGGCCGACGCGTGCACACCGTCGCCACCGACGTGGCCGACCCCGCGCAGTGCCAGCGGCTCGTCGACGAGGCGATGGCGACCTTCGGCCGGGTCGACGTGCTGGTCAACAACGCCGGCATCGGCACGGCGGTGCCTGCCACCCGCGAGACGCCCGAGCAGTTCCGCTCGGTGATCGACGTGAACCTCAACGGCTGCTACTGGATGGCGCAGGCCTGCGGCCGGGTGATGCAGCCGGGCTCGAGCATCATCAACATCTCCTCGATCCTCGGCCTCACCACCGGTGGCCTCCCCCAGGCGGCGTACTCCGCCTCCAAGGCCGGGCTCGGCGGCCTGACCCGCGACCTGGCCCAGCAGTGGACCGGCCGCAAGGGCATCCGCGTCAACGCCCTGGCCCCCGGCTTCTTCGCCTCCGAGATGACCGAGACCTACCCCGAGGGCTACCTCGACCTCGCCCTGCAGCGTGTCCCCGCCGGCCGCAAGGGCGACCCGCGCGAGCTCGCCGCGACCGCGGTGTGGCTGGCCTCCGACGCCGCCGGCTACGTCACCGGCCAGATGATCCCGGTCGACGGCGGGCTCACGATCGCCTGAGGTCCCCGCGGACTCAGGTCCAGTAGAGGACCCGGCACGACGGCAGGCGCTCGCCGATCCGGGTCTCGAACCAGGTGCGCAGCTCGGCCATGACCTCCTGGGGGTAGACGTGCTTGACGTTGCCGAACTTGCCGCGCTTCGCGGCACGACGCGCCTCGTCCATCTCCAGGGTGGTGCGCGGGTACCACCCCAGGAGCACCTCCCTGCTGCTCGCGGTGAAGCGGTGGGTGATCAGCTCGGCGGTGAGGTCGAGGTCCGGCACGTGACGCACCGCCTCCTCCACGAGGTCGAGCAGGTGGCCGTAGTGCTCGGTCCAGCCGTCCAGCGGCATGATGGGTGCGATGGTCAGGCCCACGGGGTAGCCCGCCAGTGCGAGCCGCCGCAGGGCGGCGAGCCGCGCCTCGAGCGGACTGGTGCCCCCCTCCCACCGACGGGTGACCGGCAGGCAGTTCACGCTCAGGCGCACGCGCGTGCGGCCCGCGTGGTCGAGGCCCAGGAACGGCGCGACGTCGTCGAACTTGGTCGTCCACCGCAGCTGCACGGGAGCGTCCCAGGCGCCGAAGTGCTCCACGGCCCGCTGCCAGCTGCCCGTCAGGTGGTCCAGCGCGAGGGGGTCGGTGTAGCAGGACGCCTCGAAGGTCGTCCCCTCGTGGGCCCGGGCACCCGACCGGCTGGTGACGGCTCCGGTGCCCAGGTAGTCGGCGAGCCCGTCGAGGATGGCGTCGAGGTCGGCGTACACACGGGTGACCGGCGGGCCGGACAGGGACCCGGCCAGGTAGCAGTACTGGCAGTGCGCGGGGCAGCCCTCCGCCAGGTCGACGCGCCAGTCGGCGCTCGGCGCGATCGGCTGCAGCCGGCGCCGGCTGGGTGGGCTGACGACGATCGCCATCGTGGACTTGGCGCGCGCGTAGGTCTCGCGGTCGGTCTCGCCACGCACCCCGGTCAGGCGGTTGCTCCGCAGGCGCTCGACCTCGATGCCGAGGGACTCCACACGCTCGACCACCCCGGCGCCGTGCGGCTCCTCGAGCGCGGCCGGCGTGACCACCACACGTCGCGGGAGCCAGCGGCGGGCGGGCCGACGGGGCGCGAGGTCGGACAGGTCCCTCTCGAGGCTCACCTCCCCGCTGGCGCTGTGCGGGAGAGGCTGGTCGCGGGCCAGCGGCTCGCCGAGATCGAGGGCGGGCTCGTGGTCCATGGCGTTCGTTACCCGGTGGCCCGCCCGGCATGCCCTCAGTCGAGCCAGGGCTCCCCCGCCACCACGCCGTCCGTACGCCGCCCGGCGGCCGCGTCGTCGAGCCAGCGCTGCGCCTCGCCGGTGTCGGCGAGGCCGCTGCCGCTCCAGCCGTCGAGCGAGCGGCGCACCACCCGGTCGCCGTCGCGCACCACGTGGACCCCGCCGGAGAGGGCCAGCACGAACGCGGAGTCGACCGTGTCGATCAGGTCGGCCGAGCCGGTGTCGCAGGCGTCGCAGCCGCAGTCGGGCTGGAGCTCGAGCGCCTCGACCGGCTCGCCGACCCCGATCCTGACGAACGTCTCGTCGTCGAGCAGCGCGACCGCCAGCGGCAGCGTGCCCGGCCGCCCGCGCAGGACCGTCGCACGGCTCGGGCGCAGCGGCGACGGCTCCACCCACGCCACGGACCCGGGGTCGACCTCCTCGGCCGCCCCGAGCCCGGCGTCCGCGACCGCCCCGACCCATGCGTCGGCACGGGCCGCTAAGAGCCGGTAGCGCTCGGGGTGGTCGCGGCGGGAGTACTCCTCGGCCGGCATCTCGCCGGGACGGCGCGGGCTCGGCCAGTCGGGCAGGTCCCTGCGCAGCCGGGCGAACGCCGCGTCGACCGCCGGCAGCAGCGATGCCGCGGCGAAGCGGCGGCGGTCGGGACGGGTCGAGACCGCCACGCCGTCGAGGACGGCGCTCGCCGCCTCCCCCGTCGGGACCCCGAAGGAGAGCGAGGCGAGCGGCTCGTCGGCCGGTCCCTCCGCATCGGCCCAGCCCATGTACCAGGACGCTCCGTCGAGACCGACCGGCTCATCGACGGGCCAGAGCGTCACCTGCAGGCCGGCGCCGTCGTGGAAGACCCGGCGCGGCCAGTGGGGGCTGGGCGCGAAGCCGAGGGCGAGCAGCAGGTCGGCGACCCGCTCCGGGTCGGGCGGCGTCAGCCCCAGCCACTCCACGACGGGTCCGTCGGCGGGACCGGGAGGCATCGGCGTCGTCCACTGGATCAGGAAGGGCAGCACCCCGTCGTAGGGGCCGTCACCGACGTCGCAGACCACCCACTCCACGACGGCGCCCGCGGGCGTACGACGTGAGCCCGGCACCGCCGGGCCGGGGTCGAGCCCCGCCGCGACCAGCGCGGCGCGCGCCGCCTCGACGTCGTCGACCGCGACCGCCCACGAGATCGGCCCGCGGGCGTCGCGGACGCGGTCGAGCCCCGGGTCGTCGTCGTCACGACCGGCCGCGATCAGCTCGACGTAGGCCGGCCCCGGTCCGCGCACGAGCGCGTTCTCGGTGCCGACGGGGTGTGTCCCCCCGCGCGCGGCGGGCAGCCCGGCCGCGGACCACCGGGCCGCCGCGGCGTCGAGGTCCTCGACGGCGACGACCAGGTGGTCGAAGCGGGCTGCCACGACCGGTCCCGCGTCAGGCGCGGGCGTCGCCCAGGATGTCGGTCACGGCCGCGACGAGCCCGGCGACGTCCTCGTCGCTGGCGACCAGCGGCGGGGCGAAGCGGACGGTCGAGCCGTGGGTGTCCTTGGCGAGGATGCCGCGGGCCATCAGCGCCTCCGACATCGCACGGCCGGTCATCAGGCTCGGGTCGATGTCGATGCCGGCCCATGCGCCGCGCACCCGGACGTCGGAGAGGCCCTGGCCCACCAGGGGGCCGAAGCCGGCCTGCAGCTGCTCGCCGATCTCGGCCGAGCGGGCCTGGAAGGTGCCCTCCTCGAGCATCGCGACGACCTCGGTGCCGATCGCGGCCGCGAGCGGGTTGCCACCGAAGGTCGAGCCGTGCGAGCCGGGCGTGATGACGTCCATGACCTCGCGGTCGGCCGCGATCGCGGAGACGGGGTAGATGCCGCCGCCGAGCGCCTTGCCCATGATGTAGATGTCGGGGACGACGCCCTCGTGGTCGCAGGCGAAGGTCTTGCCCGAGCGGGCCAGGCCCGACTGGATCTCGTCGGCGATCATCAGCACGTTGCGCTCGGTGCAGAGCGCGCGCAGCTCGGTCAGGAAGCCCTCGGGCGGCATGACCACGCCGCCCTCGCCCTGGATCGGCTCGAAGAGCACACCGACGGTGGTCTCGTCGATCGCGGCGGCGATGGCCTCGATGTCGCCGTACTTCGCGCTGCGGAAGCCGGTGGTGAACGGCGCGTAGCCCGAGGTCGCGACGTCGTCGTCGGAGAAGCTGACGATCGTGGTGGTACGGCCGTGGAAGTTGCCCTCCATCGTGATGATCGTGGCCTGGCCGGCGGGCACGCCCTTGACCTCGTAGCCCCACTTGCGGCTGACCTTGATCGCCGTCTCGACGGCCTCGGCGCCAGAGTTCATCGGCAGGATCATGTCCTTGCCGGTCAGGCGGGTCAGCGCCTCGGCGAAGTCGCCGAGCTTGTCGTTGAAGAAGGCGCGGCTGGTGAGCGTGAGCGTGCCGAGCTGCTCGCGAGCCACGGCGACCAGGCGCTCGTTGGAGTGGCCGAAGTTGAGCGCGGAGTAGCCGGCGAGGCAGTCGAGGTAGCGCTTGCCGTCGACGTCGACGACCCACGCGCCCTCGCCGCGCGCCAGCACCACCGGGAGGGGGTGGTAGTTGTGCGCGGCGTACTTCTCCGTGGTCTCGATGTGCGAGGCCGTGAGCTCGGAGACGGTGCTGGTGAGGGCGTCGGTCGCGGTCATGGGTTCATGGTGCCACCGGACGTCGGGGAACGCCGATTTGCCTGCCACGGGTGCTCTGGACCGGCAGATCTGCGGGGCACCCGGCCACGGGGCAGGACGCTCCCTCGTCCCACGCGCGGGCGGCGCGTCCCCCGGACGAGGCCACCGATCGCGAGGTGGCCCGGGACAGCCCGTCGCCCGGGTGGTCTCATCGGGGGGACACCTGCGAGGGAGGCATGCGATGGACGACACGGGACCCGTCGGCTTCGTCGGGCTGGGGCACATGGGCGAGCCGATCGCGCTCAACCTGGTGCGGGCGGGGGTGCGGCTGGTGGTGTGGACCCGCCGGGCGGAGCGGGTCCGGGAGCTGGCGGCCGCCGGTGCGACCGGGGCCGCCGACGTCCGCGAGGTGCTCGAGCGCTGCGAGGTCGTGTTCTTCATGCTGTCCGACGCGGACGCGCTGGAGGACGTGCTGGGGTGGGACGGCACCGGCTTCGGCACACGTCTCGGGGGACGCACCCTGGTCAACCTCGGGACGGTGTCGGCGACGGCGGCGTCGGCGTTCGACGAGCGGGTGCGGGCGGCGGGCGGACGCTACGTCGAGGCCCCGGTCTCCGGCTCGCGGGTGCCGGCGCAGCGCGGCGAGCTGGTCGTGATGCTCGCCGGCGAGGGCGACCTCGACCCCGTCGAGCGGCTGCTCGCCGCGACCAGCCGCACGGTCGTCCGATGCGGCCCCGTGCCGACGGCGACGGCCACCAAGCTCTCGGTCAACGCCTTCCTCGTCAGTCTCGTCACGGCCCTCGCGGAGTCGGTGCACCTGGCCGAGCGCAGCGGGGTGGACCCCGCCGTGCTCCGCGACGTGCTCGACGCCGGCCCGATGGCGAGCGCCGTGTCCCGGATGCGCCTCGCCGCGATGCTCGAGCACGACTACACGCCGCAGACCGCGATCGACGACGTGGCGCGCAACTGCGCCCTCGTCCTGCAGCTGGCCGAGGCGTCCGGGACCACCGCACCGATGGCCCGGCAGAGCCACGAGCTCTACCGCCGCTCCTCCGACCTCGGGTTCGGCGCCGACGACATGGCGGCCGTCGTGGAGGCGCTGCGCGACCCGACCCGGACGTGACAGGAGGCCGGACCCTGACGGATCCGGCCTCCGGTGATGGTGGAGCTGAGGGGACTCGAACCCCTGACCCTCTGCATGCCATGCAGATGCGCTACCAGCTGCGCCACAGCCCCATCTTCTGCGCCGCCCGCGAGGGGCAACGCGGAGAACATTAGCCGACACCGTCGAGGAGGTGAAATCCGGGGGTGCCCGGCGGGTCGGGGTCAGGTCAGCAGGCGCCAGAGCAGCCAGGTGCCGAGCACGGTCGCCGCCACTCCGGCGACCACGGGGACGAGCATCAGCGCGACCGCCCCGGCGACGTAGGCCACGCTCGGCGGCTCGCGCAGCGGCTGCCGCTCGACCTCGCGCAGGAGCAGGCGGAGGTTCTTGCGGTTGGCGCGGTGGGCGACGTCGAGCAGGTCGCCCACCCCCGGCACCAGGCCGAGCACCGCGTCGAGGAGCAGGTTGAGGCCCATCCGCGCCAGCACGACCATCGGGACCCTTGCCCGGATCGCGTCGCGCACGACCACGCCGGACAGCGCGCTGCCGAGGGCGTCGCCGATGCCGGGCACCAGCCCGACCAGGGCGTCGAGGCCCACGCCCACCCGGGTGCCGGGCACCACGAACGCGTCGTCCATCACCTTCGCCACGCGCCGGCTGGCCGTCACGTCGACCTCGCGCGCGCGGTCGGTCACGGCGCGACCCGGTTCCAGGCGTCCATCCGCCAGCGGGCCTCGCCACCGGTCCACACCGACGCGGAGTGGACGAGCTCGACCCACCCGCAGTTGGCCAGCACCGCCAGTCCCTCCCCCGGGGCGTCACCCCAGCCGAGGAACGCCGGCACGGCCACGCGCAGGGCAGCGCCGTGGGAGACGAGCACGCCCGTCTGGCCGTCGCCGACCCCGTCGGCGTACGACGTCAACGCCGGGAGGAAGCGCTCGAGCAGGTCGTCGGTGGTCTCGCGGCCCGGGATGGCGGCAATGTCGCCGGCGAGCAGGGCGGCGTGCTCGCGCGGGTGCGCGGCGGCGTACTCGTCGGTGGTGAGGCCGGTGCGGTGCGGGCCGACGTCGAACTCGCGCAGGCGCGGGTCGAGCACCGGCTCGAGGTCGCACTCGGCGCCGACGGCGCGGGCGGTGGCCGCGGCGCGGGCGAGGTCGGAGGACCAGAGGGCGACGGGCTCCAGCGCGGCGATGACGGGGGCGACGGCCTTGGCCTGCGCCTCCCCCACGTCGTCGAGCGGCACGTCGGCGTGCCCCTGCGCACGCCCGGTGTCGTTCCAGGCGGTGCGGCCGTGGCGCAGGAGGACCAGGCGCCTCACGTCAGGGTCAGCGGGATGAGCGGGCAGTCGCTCCACAGGCGCTCGAGGGCGTAGAAGGACCGCTCCTCCTCGTGCTGGACGTGCACCACGATCTCGCCGTAGTCGAGCAGCACCCAGCGCCCCTCCTTGTGGCCCTCGCGACGGATCGGCTTGGCGCCGGCCTCGCGGAGCTTGTCCTCGACCTCGTCGACGATGGCGCCCACGGCGC
This sequence comes from Nocardioides zeicaulis, assembly GCF_042432345.1. Classification (NCBI taxonomy): domain Bacteria; kingdom Bacillati; phylum Actinomycetota; class Actinomycetes; order Propionibacteriales; family Nocardioidaceae; genus Nocardioides; species Nocardioides zeicaulis. Next base: position 367,251 of record NZ_JBHLXH010000002.1, read on the forward strand.
GCTCGTTGGTGGCGCTGGCGAGCAGGAAGGCGTCGGTGATGGCGAGCTGGTCGCTGACGTCGAACGCCAGGACCTGGTCGGCCTTCTTGTCGTGCGCGGCCTGGGCGGCGACGGCGACGAGCTCGAGCGCGTGGTCGGTGGCAGTCATGCGGTGTCCTTGCGGGTGGTGGTGCCGGTCGTGCCGGCCGAGGTACTGGCTGAGGTGTAGAGGTCGTGCTTGGCGATGTACTGGACGACGCCGTCGGGCACGAGGTACCAGACCGGCTCGCCGCGCCGCTTGCGCTCGCGGCAGTCGGTCGAGGAGATCGCCAGGGCGGGGATCTCGATCATGGTCACCCGGTCGGCCGGGATCTTCGCCAGCGTCGCGGGGTCCATGGCGTAGCCGGGACGCGTGCAGCCGACGAAGTTGGCGAGCTCGAAGAGCTCGTCGGCGTCACGCCAGGTGAAGATGTCGGCGAGGGCGTCGGCGCCGGTGATGAAGAACAGCTCCGCGTCGGGCATCTGCTCGCGCAGGTCGCGCAGCGTGTCGATCGTGTACGTCCGGCCCGACCGGTCGATGTCGACGCGGGAGACCCAGAAGCGGGGGTTGGCCGCCGTGGCGACGACGGTCATGAGGTAGCGGTGCTCGGCCTCGGTGACGGTGTGCTCGCTCTTCTGCCACGGGTCGCCGGTGGGCACGAAGACGACCTCGTCGAGGTCGAACCACGCCTGGACCTCCGAGGCGGCCACGAGGTGGCCGTGGTGGATGGGGTCGAAGGTGCCGCCCATCACCCCGACGCGACGCGGCGCCTTCTGCTCCGGCACGTCGATCAGCTGTGCTCGCGCCCGCCGCCGAAGGAGACCACGGCCAGCAGCAGGAGGAGGAGCAGCGCCAGCGCGATGCCACCGATGGCGAACGGGGGGACCGCGGGCTCGCCGTGCTCGGCGGTCTCGGCGGCAAGCGTGATCACGGTGCTCAGCATGGAGCGATCCTATCGCCTGGGCCGGCGGGTCAGCGCACGTGGCCGTCACCGACCACGACGTACTTGGTGGAGGTCATCTCCGGCAGCCCCATCGGGCCGCGCGCGTGGAGCTTCTGCGTGGAGATCCCGATCTCGGCGCCGAAGCCGAACTCCCCTCCGTCGGTGAACCGCGTGGAGGCGTTGACGACCACCGCCGCCGCGTCGACCGCCGCCACGAAACGTCGGATCGTGGCCTGGTCGCGCGCCACGATCGCCTCGGTGTGGCCCGAGGAGAACCGGCGCACGTGGGCGATCGCGGCCTCCACGTCGTCGACCACGGCGGCCGAGATCTCCAGGGCCAGGAACTCCGCGGCGTGGTCCTCGTCGGTGGCCGGCACGACGCCGTCCCGCGACGCGAACTCCTCGTCGCCGTGCACCAGCACCCCGGCGTCCTGCAGCGCGGTCACCACCCGGGGGACGAACTCCCGGGCGACGTCGCGGTGCACGAGCAGCGACTCGGCGGCGTTGCACACGCTGGTGCGCTGGGTCTTGGCGTTGAGCACGATGGCCAACGCCTGGTCGAGGTCGGCGGAGGCGTCGACGTAGACGTGGCAGTTCCCCACGCCGGTCTCGATCACCGGCACGGTCGACCCCTCGACGACGCTGGCGATCAGGCCCGCCCCGCCGCGCGGGATCAGCACGTCGACCAGGCCCCGGGCACGCATCAGGGCCGTCACGCTCTCGCGGGTCTCCCCCGGCACGAGCTGCACGACGTCCTCGGGCAGGCCCGTGGCAGCCAGCGCCCCGCGCATCGCCGCCACCAGCGCCGCGTTGCTCGAGCGCGCGCTCGACGAGCCGCGCAGCAGGACCGCGTTGCCGGCCTTGAGGCAGATGCCGGCCGCGTCGGCCGTCACGTTGGGCCGGGCCTCGTAGATCATCGCGACGACGCCGAACGGCACCCGCACCTGGCGCAGCTCGAGGCCCTTGGCGAGCGTGCTGCCCCGCACCACCTCGCCGACCGGGTCGGGCAGGCCGGCGACGTCGCGCAGTCCCTGCGCCATCGCCGCCAGGCGCGCGTCGTCGAGGCGGAGCCGGTCGACGATGTTGGCGGGCGTGCCGTCGGCCTCCGCACGGGCGACGTCCTCGGCGTTGGCGGCCAGCACGTCGGGGCCGGCCGCGAGGAGCGCGTCGGCCATCGCGTGCAGCGCGGCGTCCTTGGTGGCCCGGGTGGCGGTGGCGAGCTCGTGGCTCGCCTCCCGGGCACGGGCGGCAACGGCGCGTACGGCGTCCTCGGGGCTCACCCGGCCCAGCGTAGGGCGCGGGCGAGGACCGGGAGCAACCATCTCGGCCCCTCGCGCGTCTGTAGAGACATGTCACCTCGCACCCTGCTCCCGACGCTGGCCGCCCTCGGGCTCGCGGCCACCGGGCTCGCCACGGTCACCACCCTGCCCGCCGCCACTGCCGAGACCGGCACGTCCTCCGCACGTGCGGGCGCGGGGGCGGTCCTGCGCCTCTACGCCCCCGACCACCTCGAGGCGTTCAGCGAGGGCGGACGGGTCTTCGCCAACCTCGGGATCCGCGTCGTCGCCCCGGAGTCCGACGTCGAGGTCTGGTCGCACCGCACGTCCTACGACCAGCCGATCGTCTCCGAGGTGCGCACACCGGCGGGCACGACCGCGCTGCCGGCGGGAGCGATGAAGGACTTCCAGGGCCTCGACAACTTCATCGTCATGGACGTGCGCCGGGCCGGCAGCGGGAAGAAGGTCGTGCACCGCAACCTCGACGCGTGCCTGTCCAGCACCGGCGAGCGCATCGACCCGGCGGCCGCGCCGACGTCGCCCTACCCGCGCTACTGCCCCTACAACCCCTACACCGTCGGCTCGGTGATGGGCGTGCAGAAGGGCTGGGCCTCCAACATCTTCGAGTCGACCGGGGTGCGGCCGTTCTCGCTGCCGCTCGGGAAGTACGTCGTGGAGAGCCGGGTCGCGAAGCGGTTCTGGCCCGCCTTCGGGCTGACCGCCGACACCGCGAGCGTCACCACGCGGATGACGGTGACCGACGAGTGCCACGAGTGCCGCGGGCGCGGCAACGGCTCGTCCGGCTCGGCCGGCCCCTCGGCCGCCCCCGCGCCGCGCCCGACCGCGGCGCGCGAGGGTCGCGCGACCGGCCCCGTGCCCGACCTCCGCTCGCTGCCGGCCTTCGGCATCGCGCTCAACCCGAAGGGCACCACGCTCCGCTTCGCCGCGACCGTGTGGAACGCCGGTGACAGCCCGCTGGTCATCGACGGGTTCCGCCGCAGCGGCGGCGAGGTGATGGACGCCTACCAGTACTTCTTCGACGCCGACGGCAACCAGACCGGCTACCAGCAGGTCGGGACGATGGAGTTCCACCACGCGAACCACAACCACTGGCACTTCGAGGACTTCGCCCGCTACGACCTCCTCGACGCCCACAAGCAGTACGTGAAGAAGTCGCGCAAGCAGTCGTTCTGCCTGGCCAACACCGACGCCGTCGACTACACCGTCCCGGGCGCGGACTGGCAGCCCGAGAACACCGACCTCGCCACCGCCTGCGGCGACGAGGGCGCCCTGTCCATCCGCGAGGTGCTGGCCGCCGGCTCCGGTGACACCTACGCCCAGTACCGCGCGGGCCAGGCGTTCAAGATCGGCACGCTGCCCAACGGCGTCTACTACATCCGCGTCGAGGGCAACCCCGAGCGCAACCTCACCGAGTCCGACACGACCAACAACGTCGCCGACCGGAGGATCCGCATCGGCGGCTCCGGCGCCGATCGCTGGGTCAAGGTGGCACCCATCGGCGACATCGTCGAGCCGCCGTACTTCTGAGGACCAGAGCGCGACGGCGCCTCGCGCGACGACGCCCCGCCTCCCTCACGGGTGGCGGGGCGTCGTGACGTGCGGGGCTCAGCCCTTGCGCTCCTGGACCTTCTCGGTCGCGGCGGGCAGCACGGAGTGCAGGTCGCCGACGACGCCGAAGTCGACCAGCTCGAAGATCGGGGCCTCGGGGTCCTTGTTGACCGCGACGATCGTCTTGGAGGTCTGCATGCCGGCGCGGTGCTGGATCGCACCCGAGATGCCGTTGGCGACGTAGAGCTGCGGGGAGACCGTCTTGCCGGTCTGGCCGACCTGGAAGGCGTGCGGCATCCAGCCCGAGTCGACCGCGGCGCGCGAGGCGCCCACGGCGGCACCGAGGCTGTCGGCGAAGCCCTCGACCGGCTCGAAGTTGCCGCCGGTGCCTCGACCACCGGAGACCACGATGGCGGCCTCGGTGAGCTCGGGACGGCCGGTGGACTGGCGCGGCTGGGTGGCCACGACCTGGGCGCCGCGGGCGGCGTCGGAGATCGTCGCGGTGAACGCCTCGACGGTGCCGGCGCCGTCGGCCGCCTCGGGGGCGGCAGAGTTGGGCTTGACCGTGATGATCGGCGTGCCGGTGGTGACCTTGGCCTGCACGGTGTAGTTGCCGGCGAAGACCGACTGCGTGGTCACGCCGCCTTCCTGCACGTCGACGGCGTCGGTGATCAGGCCCGAGCCCAGCTTGATCGCCAGGCGACCGGCGACCTCCTTGTTCTCGAAGCTCGAGGGCAGCAGGATCGCGGCGGGACCGGTCTTCTCGGCCAGCTGCTGCAGGGCCTCGGCCTTCGGCGCGACGAGGTAGCCCTTGATCTGCGCGTCGTCGACGACGTAGACCTTGGCAGCCCCGTAGGCCTTGACCTTCTCGGCCACGGCGTCGCCCTTGTCGGGCGAGCCGAAGAACACGGCCGACGGCTCGCCGAGACGGCGCGCGATGGTCAGCAGCTCGTAGGTCGGCTTCTTGACCTCGCCGTCGGCGTGGTCGATGACGACAAGAACCTCAGACATGCGGTGCTCTCCAGTCCCTGCTCAGATGAACTTCTTGGACGCGAGGAAGTCGACCAGCGCGGTGGCGCCCGAGCCGTCCTCGTCGGTGACGATCTCGCCGGCGGTGCGCGGCGGGCGGGCGGTGGTGTCCTCCACCTGGGTGTAGGCCACGGACAGGCCCACCTGGTCGGCCGCGAGGCCGAGGTCGGAGAGCGAGTAGGTCTCCAGCGGCTTCTTCTTGGCCGCCATGATGCCCTTGAACGACGGGTAGCGGGCCTCGCCCGACTGGTCGGTCACCGACAGCACGATCGGCAGGGTCGCCCCGATGACCTCGGTCGAGCCCTCGTTGTCGCGCTTGATCCGCACCTGGTCGCCCTGGGACTCCACGACCGAGGCCAGCGTGACCTGCGGGAGGCCGAGGCGCTCGGCGAGCATCGCCGGCACGACGGAGCCCGACGCGTCGGTCGAGGCCATGCCGCACACGACCAGGTCGACCGACCCGGCGGTCTCGCGGATCTTCTCGACGGCCTTGGCCAGCACCAGCGAGGTGCCGAGGTAGTCCGAGCCGGCGATGGCCTCGTCGACGACGTGGACGGCCTGGTCGGCGCCCATCTGCAGCGCCTTGCGCGCGGCGTCGACGGCCTTCTCCGGTCCGACCGTGAGCGCGGTGACGGTGATGTCCTCACCCTCGCGCTTCTCGCGGAACTGCAGGGCCTGCTCGACGGCGTACTCGTCGAGCTCGGACAGCAGGCCGTCGACACCGACGCGGTCGACGGTGAAGTCGTCCTCGAACTTGCGGTCGGCCGTGGCGTCCGGCACGTACTTCACACAGACAACAATGTTCATGGTGGTGTGGCCTCGCGGCCCCTCCTGTGCACTCGGATGTGCTTGGAGGCTACAAGTCGCCGCCCCCGGACCGGAATGGTCCGGGGCGTGGGGATGCTCACAGTGGCACTGTCACGGTCGTGCGGGAGGGCGTACGACGCTCAGCGCTGGCGCACGCGGAACCGCACGACCCGCTTCTCCGGCAGGTGGGAGGCATCGCCCGCGTAGCGCACGACGACGCGGTAGGCGCCGCGCGGCAGCCGGCCGAAGCCGACCCGCACCGGCGCCCCGGTGAGACCCACCCGCTCGGTGGCCCGGAGCCGGCCGTGGCGCTGCAGCCGCACCCGCACCTCGCCGCCGGGCACGCTGCCGTACTCCCCCGACGCGGTGAGCACCAGCGAGGTCGGGGTCCGCAGGCCCTTGCCGACCACCCGCGGCTGCAGGCGGGTCCGGACCCGCCCGACCGTCCACGGCTGCGCCGGGGAGGTGCTGCCCTGCTGGAGCACGGCGTCCTGGGGGACGAAGGTGGCGGTGACCGCGTGCGTGCCGACGGCCGCGTCCGGGAGCACGAGCGTGGCGGTGCCGGCGGCACCGAGGTTGGCCTTGTACGCGAGGCCGTCGACGGCGAAGACGACGTCGCCCGACGCGGGCCCGGGCGAGACGACGACGGACGCGCTCGCCGTGACCGTCTGGCCGTAGGCCGACGAGGTCGCGCTGAGGGTCAGCGTGGTGCTCGACGGCGCGGCTGCGGCCGCCTGCGCGGGTGTCGCCGGGGTCGCCGACAGCGCCCCCAGCCCGAGCAGCAGCGCTGCTCCTGCAGTCGTCGTGGCCACGTGCCTCACCCCCGCGACGATCGTAGGTCGGTCCTCACGGCTTGACGATGCGGTCGAGGACCCGGCCCACGACCAGCCACGCGATCGCGCCCAGGCCCCAGTTGAACAGGGCGTTCTTCACGTCGGCGCCGTCACCGCGGAACTGCTTGACCCCGTCGGAGCGGGAGAAGACGCCGAGGTCGACGTAGTCGGCAGCGCGCAGGATCGCGTGCACCAGGTCGTTGGACCGGTTGGCGTCCAGCGCGATCAGCAGGGCGCCGATCGCCAGGACCAGGGCGCAGAGCGCGGCGATGAGCCAGATGAGCTGGGCCAGGGCCGAGCGGAGCTTCGTCACGGCGGGGTTCTCCTTGATGTCGTGGGTCGCGGGGAGCCGGGACCTCAGCGCCCGACGAAGGTGGCCTTGCCGGGTCCGTCCTCAACGAACGAGGTGATGCCTCGGGTACGGTCCTCGGTCGCGAAGACCCCGGCGAACTGCTGCCGCTCGATCTCCAGCCCCGTGTCGAGGTCGACCTCGCTGCCCCGGTCGATGCACTCCTTGGCGGCCCGGACCGCGAGCGCTGCCGCACCGCGGAACTGCGCGGCCCAGGCGACCGACTCCTCGAGCACCTTCCCGGCCGGGACCACGCGGTCGACCATCCCGATGCGCAGCGCCTCGTCGGCCTTGACGAATCGTCCGGTGAAGATGATGTCCTTCGCCCGCGAGGTGCCGACCAGGCGGCTCAGCCGCTGGGTGCCACCGGCGCCGGGGATGATGCCGAGCAGCACCTCGGGCTGGCCGAAGACGGCGTCCTCGGCGGCGAAGCGCAGGTCGGCGGCCAGGGCCAGCTCGCAGCCACCGCCCAGGGCGTACCCGTTCACCGCGGCCACGACCGGCTTCGGGATCCGGGCGATCGCGGTGGTGGCCGAGCTGACCGAGGCGGAGACCTTGACCATGTCGGAGTAGGTCATGTCGGCCATCTCCTTGACGTCGTTGCCGGCGGCGAAGACGCGCTCGCCGCCCCAGACGACGACCGCGCGCACGTCGTCGCGCTCGGTGAGCTCGGCGGCCGCCTCGCGCAGGTCGGACTGGACCTGGACGCTGATCGCGTTCATCTTCGGGCGGTCCAGCCGCAGCACGGCGACGCCGTCGGTCACGTCGATCGAGACGAACTCCATGGTTGCTCCCCTTCATCGGTGCAGGTCGGTGCAGGTCGGTCCGGGTCCTCGTGGCGGGACCGGATCGTGGTTCGGCATTGTGCCGTGCGCGGGCGGCTCCACCACAATGACCCGCGTGACCCCGCTCCCGGAGACGAGCACCGTCTGGAACCACGACGGCGAGACCATGTCGGTCTGGCCGGGTCGGTGGTACCCCCTCGGCGCGACGTGGTCCTCGGAGGCGACCAACTTCGCCGTCTACGCCCCCGCCGCGACCCACCTGTGGGTCTGCGTCTTCGACGACGACGGCACCGAGGTGCGCCACCGGCTGACCGAGCACTCGCTGGGGGTGTGGCACGGCGCCATCCCCGGCATCACGCCCGGCACGCGCTACGGCTACCGCGCCGACGGACCCTGGGACCCCGACGCCGGGCTCCGGTTCAACCCGGCCAAGCTGCTGCTCGACCCCTACGGCAAGGCGGTCGAGGGCGACCTGACGGTCCACGACGCGATCTTCGGCTACGTCGTGGGCGACCCGGCCACGAGGAGCGACCTCGACTCCGCGCCGTTCGTGCCGCGCAGCGTCGTGGTCTACGACGAGTTCCAGTGGGGCGGCGACACCCCGCCGCGGCGCCGGTGGCGCGACACCGTCATCTACGAGGCGCACGTCAAGGGCATGACCGCGCTGCACGACCGGGTCCCCGAGCACCTGCGCGGGACCTACGCCGGCCTCGCGGCGCCCGCGGTCACCGACTACCTCCGCGACCTCGGCGTGACGGCGATCGAGCTGCTGCCCGTGCACCAGTTCTTCTCCGAGCCGGCGCTCGCCGAGCGGGGGCTGGTGAACTACTGGGGCTACAACTCGCTGTGCTTCTTCGCCCCGCACAACGCCTACTCCTCCTCCGGCGACCGCGGCCAGCAGGTCTCGGAGTTCAAGCAGATGGTCAAGGACTTCCACGCCGCGGGCCTGGAGGTGATCCTCGACGTGGTCTACAACCACACCGCCGAGGCCGGGCCGCTCGGGCCCACGCTGAGCTTTCGCGGCCTCGACGACCTGGGCTACTACCAGCGCGTGGTGCAGCCCACCGACCCCGACCCCGACGCCCCCGCCCCGGTCGACACGTACTGGGACGTCACCGGGTGCGGCAACACGGTCGACGCCACCCACACGCAGAGCCTGCGGATGATCCTCGACTCGCTGCGCTACTGGGTCACCGAGATGCACGTCGACGGCTTCCGCTTCGACCTGATGAGCGCGCTCACCCGCACCGACCAGGTCGTCGACATGGGCAGCCACCTCATCACCGCCATCGGCCAGGACCCGGTCCTGCGCCACGTGAAGCTCGTCGCCGAGCCCTGGGACGCCTCCATGGACGGCTACCGCGTCGGCCAGTTCCCGCCGCCGTGGATCGAGTGGAACGACCAGTTCCGCGACACGGTGCGCGACTTCTGGCGCGGCCACTCCGCGGGCGTGCGCACCGTCGCGACCCGGCTGGCCGGCTCGAGCGACCTCTACGCCGACGACGGGCGCTCGCCCTACGCCTCGGTCAACTTCGTCACCGCCCACGACGGGTTCACCGTGCGCGACCTGGTCTCCTACGACCACAAGCACAACGAGGCCAACGGCGAGGACAACCGCGACGGCACCGACAACAACCGGTCCTGGAACTGCGGCGTCGAGGGCGAGACCGACGACCCCGAGGTGCTCGCGCTGCGCCGGAGGCAGGCGGCCAACCTGATGGCCACGCTCTGCTTCTCCAGCGGCGTGCCGATGCTGACCGCCGGCGACGAGCGCGGGCGCACCCAGGGCGGCAACAACAACGCGTACGGCCAGGACAACGAGGTGTCCTGGATCGACTGGCGTCCCGACGACGCCTGGCTCGACGTCTACGAGATCACCAAGGCGGCCCTGCGCCTGCGCCGCGAGCACCCAGTGCTGCGGCAGCGGCACTGGTT
>NZ_JBHLXH010000002.1:376853-544624 GCF_042432345.1 Nocardioides zeicaulis
GACGCGAGATGTCGACCGAGGACTGGAACGACGACGCCTGCCGCACGGTCGGGATGTTCCTGAACGGTGCCCCGCTCCGCTCCCCCGGCCCGCGCGGCGAGCAGGTGCGGGACCGGTCGTTCATGATCTGGCTCAACGGCGGGGTCGACGACGTGGAGCTGGCCCTCCCGGCCAACCAGTGGGTGCACCACGGCGAGGTGGTGCTGTCGACCAACGCCGACGTGCCGCTGGGCACGCCGGTCGTGGCGGGCGGCACGCTGACGCTGCAGGCCCGCTCGGTGCTGGTCCTGCGCCAGACCTGAGCCGGACCGGTCAGGCCGGGCGCTCGACCGCCTTGGCGGCCTCGATGACGACCGCGAGCCGCTCGCGCAGCTCGACGAGCTCGTCGAGGTCCATCCCGAGGCGCTCGACCACCGTGCCCGGCACCGCGAGGGCGCGGGCGCGCAGGTCGCGGCCCTCGTCGGTGAGCGCGACGGCGAGGCTGCGCTCGTCGTCGGGGTTGCGCCCGCGGGTGACCAGGCCGGCCGCCTCGAGCCGCTTGACCAGGCGCGACAGCGTGCCCGCGTCGAGGTCGAGCTGGTGGCCCAGCGCGGTCAGCGACAGCGGCTCGCGACCCCAGAGCGCGAGCATCACGAGGTACTGCGGGTGGGTCAGGCCGAGCGGCTCGAGGACCGGCCGGTAGACCGAGACGACCGTGCGGGAGGCGACCGCGAGGGCGAAGCAGACCTGCCGCTCGAGGGCGAGGGGGTCGTCGGCTTGGGTCGGGGCGGCCATTCGGTTAGCCTAGCAACAGTTGTCACAGCAAGGAATTGGACGGTCCCCATGCCGAGCAGCCTCCCCGCCCGCCGCACCGAGAAGGGTCGCGGTCACCTCCTCGACCTCGACGCGCCCCGCCGCGTCGTGCGCGACCCCTCCGCGGAGGACCGCGACCTCGCCCGCGTGCAGCGCTGGGTGATGTCGGTGATCGCCGTGACGACGATCCTCCACCTCTCCGGCGGCCTCGTGGTCGCGGCGGTCATGCTCGACGACAAGCCCCACTCCTCGCAGGTGGGGCTCGCCGTCATGGCCGGCGTGGTCGGCGTCCTCGCCGTGGCCACCGGGCTGGGCATCCACGGTCGCCGGATGCTCTCGCCCTGGCTGGTCCTCGGCCTGCTCCCGACCGCGATCGGGCTCTGGCTGATCGGCTGACGCACCGACCGGCCGGTGCTCAGGCCGGCTGGGCCACCCACTCGGCAGGGTCGCCGCAGTCGAGGTCGGTGATGCCCTGGGTCTCGAACGCGCCGAGCACCACGAGCCGGCGCACGGCCGCGAAGGTGAGCACGTGGGCCACCATGCCGGCGTAGGAGTAGACCCGCGGCTCGTCGCAGGTCACGTCGAGGAACGTGTCGTCGAGGCGGCCCTCGGCCACCGTGGTGCGCACCTGCGACAGGAAGGCGGGGCCCTCCTCGGCGAGCTCGCGGCGCAGGGTGGTCAGCGACTTCCCGCGCTCCTGGTCCCAGTCGTAGCGGCGCTGCTCGACGGCGGCGTTCCACTGCGCGAGCTGGCCGACGATCCGCGCCAGCACGGAGCGGATGGTCATGTCGTCGTCGATGGTGCCGATCGGCACCTCGATCGGGGCGTCGAGCTGGGCGTCGCCCAGCCGCTCGGCGCGGTCGAGCATCTCGCCGGTCAGCCAGAGGTGGTGCTCGATCATCCGGGTCAGCAGGTCCATGGCGGTCACCTTTCGGGCGGTGGGCAGCCGGAGGCTGCCCGGTGGGTGGAAGTGCACGTCGCTCGCAGCCGGGATCCGGGTGCTGCTCGGTGCGTGACGCCAGCGGCTGGGTGCGCTCCCGTAGGCCCGTGCGAAGGCACGGGTGAAGGCCTCGTGCGAGCCGAAGCCCGCCGCGATCGCCACGTCCAGGACCGGACGGTCCGTCGAGACCAGCTCGTACGCCGCCCGCTCGAGCAGCAGCCTGCGTCGCATCCGCTCGGGGGGCTCACCGCCGGCCGCCGAGACGACCCGGTCGAGGTGGTGGCGTGAGAGGTGGAGCCGACGCGCCCGCTCCTCGCTGCCCAGGTCGAGGGTCTCGGCCAGGGTGGCGAGGAAGTCCGCGAAGGTGTCCGCCGCTGTCGTCATGGCTCCAGCCTCGACGTGCGCGCCGCCCGGCGCTTGATCGTGCTTGCGCTCTCCCCCGGCACGGTGCGGGGCCTCAGAGCCGCAACGTGCTGATCGCGACGAGGTACGCACCCCGGACGAGGTCGGGGGCGTGGAAGCGCTCCTCGTCGTGGGCCAGTGCGCTCTCCCGGGCGCGCATCGCGGCTCCCGGGTCGGGTGCGGTCAGGTCGGCCGCGAGCGCGGCCACCACGAGCGGCAGGTCGTGCGCGTCGAGGTCGTCGAGCACCAGCCCGTCGTGGAGCATCCCCGCCGCCTCGGCCATCAGCTCGCGGGCCACGTCGGCGTCCACCTCGGGACGCGAGGCGGCCGCGGCGTCGGCCGCGGCGAGGAACGGGTCGAGCACGTGGGCGGGGACGCGGGAGGTCACGCCGCCATCCTCGTCACGGTCGCGCCGACGGGCAACCGTCGCGGGTCAGCGCGAGGAGACGATGGAGACGGCGACGCTGGCGTAGGCCGCCAGCGCCACCACCACGCGTGCGAGGGGGTAGAAGGCCATGCGGCGACCGTACGTCCGCCCGGCCGGTCCTGTCCCGGGAACGCCGAGTCGTGCTCGGCGCCCCCGGGAGCGACGGCGTCAGGCGGGCTCGGCGACCAGGCCGAGCTCGGCGACCGAGGCCAGCGCGTCGTTGCGCGGCACCACGCGGACCGTGTAGCCGAACGCGCCGGAGAAGGCGAGCGGGACGGTGGCGTCGAAGCGGTGCCGGTTGCCGTCGTAGGACTCCCCCACCGCCATCGGCGCGACGGCCGTGGCCGTCATCTCGTCGTCGGAGCCGATCCGGCCGTGCACGAGCTGGACGTCGACGTCGGCGGGCGAGAGCGAGCCGAGCGCGACCCAGGCGCGCACCGCGAGGGTCGCGCCGACCTCGGCCTGGTCGCCCACGCCCTCGGAGTCGACGTGCTCGACGCGGACGGACGGCCACGCCTCGCGGACCGCGTGCTTCCAGCCGGACAGATCGCGGGCACCGGCGTAGTCGGAGTTGAGCGCGCGGGCGGTGTGGGCGGCCGGCGCGTAGAGCTCGCGGACGTAGTCGCGGACCTGGCGGGTGGCGAGCACCTTGGGGCCGAGGGACTTGAGGGTGTGGCGCACCATCTCGATCCAGCGCGGGGGCACGCCCTCGTCGTTGGTCTCGTAGAAGCGCGGGACGACCTCGCCCTCGAGCAGGGCGTAGAGGGCGTTGGCCTCGAGGTCGTCACGCCGGTCGGCGTCCTCGATGCCGTCGGCCGACGGGATCGCCCAGCCGTTGTTGCCGTCGTACCACTCGTCCCACCAGCCGTCGAGGATCGAGAGGTTGAGGCCGCCGTTGAGCGCGGCCTTCATGCCCGAGGTGCCGCACGCCTCGTAGGGCCGCAGCGGGTTGTTGAGCCACACGTCGCAGCCGGGGTAGAGCGGCTGGGCCATCGCGATGTCGTAGTTGGGCAGGAACGCGATGCGGTGCCGGATCTCGGGGTCGTCGGCGAAGCGCACCATCTCCTGGATCAGCTTCTTGCCGGTCTCGTCGGCCGGGTGGGCCTTGCCGGCGATGACGAGCTGGATCGGGCGCTCGGGGTCGAGCAGCAGCTTCTTGAGGCGGGCGGGGTCGCGCAGCATCAGCGTGAGCCGCTTGTAGGTCGGCACGCGGCGCGCGAAGCCGATCGTGAGCACGTCGGGGTCGAGCGCGGTGTCGACCCAGGTCGTCTCGGCGGGGGCGAACCCGCGCTTGGCCGCCGAGCGGCGCATCCGGTCGCGGGCGTCGGTGACGAAGCGGGTGCGCAGGGTGCGCTTGAGGTCCCAGATCTCCCGGTCGGAGACCTGGTCGACCAGCGGCCACAGCGCGTCGGTGTCGTCGCCGTCGACGTCGGCACCGCGGCTCGCGGCGAGCTCGATGACCTCGCGCGCGATCCAGGTGGGCCCGTGCACGCCGTTGGTGATCGAGCTGATCGGCACCTCGGCCTCGTCGAACGCCGGCCACAGGCCGTTGAACATCCCGCGCGAGACGTGACCGTGCAGCTGGGAGACGCCGTTGGCTCGCTGAGCGAGGCGGAAGCCCATCACGGCCATGTTGAACACGCCGGCGTCGCCGCCGTCGTAGTCCTCGGCGCCGAGCGCGAGCACCCGCTCGACCGGCACGCCGGGGGTGGGCGAGCTGCCGCCGAAGTACTGCGCGACCAGCTCGCGGGGGAACCGGTCGATGCCCGCGGGCACCGGCGTGTGGGTGGTGAACACGGTGCCGGCGCGGGAGACCTCGAGCGCGGTGTCGAAGTCGAGGCCGGGGCCCCCCTCGGCGACGGTGAGCTCGCGGATCCGCTCGATGCCGAGGAAGCCGGCGTGGCCCTCGTTGGCGTGGAAGACCTCGGGCGCCGGTGCACCGGTGATGCGCGACCAGACCCGCAGGGCGCGCACGCCGCCGACACCGAGGAGCAGCTCCTGGCGCAGGCGGTGCTCGGAGTTGCCGCCGTAGAGCCGGTCGGTGACGTCGCGGTAGTGGGCGCTGTTCTCCTCGATGTCGGTGTCGAGGAGCAGCAGCGGCACCCGGCCGACGTGGGCGACGAGGATCCGCGCGACGAGGTCGGGGCCGTCGGGCAGCGCGAGGCTGATCGTGGCGCGGGTGCCGTCGGCCTCGCGGAGCACGGTCAGCGGCAGCTCGTCGGGGTCGAGGACCGGGTAGCTCTCCTGCTGCCAGCCGTCGCGGTCGAGCGCCTGCTTGAAGTACCCGTGGCGGTAGAACAGCCCGATGCCGACCAGCGGGATGCCGAGGTCGGAGGACGCCTTGAGGTGGTCGCCCGCCAGGATGCCGAGACCGCCGGAGTACTGGGGCAGCACGGAGGTGATGCCGTACTCCGAGGAGAAGTACGCGATCGCCCGCGGGGCGTCGTCGCCCGCCTTGCGGGCGTACCAGCGGTCCTCGGAGAGGTAGCGCTGCAGGTCGGCGTGCGCGGCGTCGAGGCGCTGGCGGAAGTCACCGTCCTCCACCAGCTCGTCGAGCCGCTCGCGGCTCACCGCGCCGAGGAGGCGGACGGGGTCGCCGGACACCTCGCGCCAGAGCGCGGGGTCGACGGACGCGAACACGTCCTGGGTCGGCGGGTGCCACGACCAGCGCAGGTTGCCGGCCAGGACGGACAGCGCTCCCAGCGGCTCGGGCAGGACGGGACGGACGGTGAATCGACGGATCGCTCGCACGGTCCACGACCGTAGGGCATTTCTTGGAACGATCCAAGACCCATCCGCCCGGGTGGGTCGTCCCACCCCTCCGCAGGGTGAGAACACGGGGCCTCCGGCTTGCGCGGCAACCACCAGTTCGCAAGTGTGGGGGCATGGTTGGACGCATTCCCGTCATGGACGTCTCCCCCGTCGTCGACCTCGGTCGGCAGTCGGCGAAGGCCACCGTCGGCGAGCCCATGCCGGTGCGCGCGACCGTGTTTCGCGAGGGGCACGACCAGCTCGCCGCCGAGGTCGTCGCGATCGACCCGGCCGGCGTGCGCCGCCCGCCGGTGCGGATGTGGCCCGAGGGCGAGGAGCCCAACCGCTACCTCGCCCACGTCACTCCCGACGTCGAGGGCGAGTGGACCTTCGAGGTGCACAGCTGGTCCGACGCGATCGCGACCTGGCAGCACGACGCCGGGATCAAGATCCCCGCCGGCGTCGACGTCGAGCTGATGTTCACCGAGGCGCGGCTGCTGCTCGAGCGGGTCGCCGCCGGCACCGGCCCCGACGCCCTCGACAGCGGCGAGGCCGCCCTGGTGAAGGGCGCCGCGGCCGCCGCCGAGGACGCCTCGCGCCCCGTGGGCGCCCGTCTCGCCGCGCTCCAGGACCCGGCCCTGGCCGCCGTGCTGCTCGCGCACCCGCTGCGCGAGCTGCTCACCACGACGGGCCCGTTCCGCTTCCGCGCCGACCGCACCCGCGCGCTCTTCGGCAGCTGGTACGAGTTCTTCCCGCGCTCGGAGGGCGCGACCGAGGACCCGAAGACCGGCAAGGTCACCAGCGGCACCTTCCGCACCGCGGCGAAGCGGCTCGACGCGGTCGCCGCGATGGGCTTCGACGTGCTCTACCTCCCCCCGATCCACCCGATCGGCGAGGTCAACCGCAAGGGGCCCAACAACACGCTCACGCCCGGGCCCGACGACCCGGGCTCGCCGTGGGCGATCGGCAGCAAGGACGGCGGGCACGACGCCATCCACCCCGAGCTCGGGACGTTCGAGGACTTCGACGCCTTCGTGGCCCGGGCCCGCGAGCTCGGCCTCGAGGTGGCCCTCGACCTGGCCCTCCAGGCCGCGCCCGACCACCCGTGGGTGACCACGCACCCGCAGTTCTTCACCACGCGCGCCGACGGCACCATCGCCTACGCGGAGAACCCGCCCAAGAAGTACCAGGACATCTACCCGATCAACTTCGACAACGACCCCGCCGGCATCTGCCGCGAGGTCCTGCGCGTGGTGAAGCTCTGGATGTCGCACGGCGTGCGGATCTTCCGGGTCGACAACCCCCACACCAAGCCCCTCGCATTCTGGGAGTGGCTGCTCGCCGAGGTGCGGCGCACCGACCCCGACGTGCTGTTCCTCTCCGAGGCCTTCACCAAGCCGGCGATGATGCACGGCCTCGGCGCCGTGGGCTACCACCAGAGCTACACGTACTTCACCTGGCGCACCGGCAAGCGCGAGATCGAGGACTACCTGCGCGAGGTGTCCACGGAGTCCGACCACCTGATGCGGCCGAACTTCTTCGTCAACACGCCCGACATCCTCCACGCCTACCTCCAGTACGGCGGGCCGGCGGCGTTCAAGGTGCGCGCCGCGCTGGCCGCCACCGGGTCCCCGAGCTGGGGCGTGTACGCCGGCTACGAGCTGTTCGAGCACGTCGCGGTCAAGCCCGGCTCGGAGGAGTACCTCGACTCCGAGAAGTTCCAGATCAGGGTCCGCGACTGGGAGGCCCGCGAGGCCGAGGGCACCACCCTCACGCCGTACCTGACCCGCCTCAACGAGATCCGTCGCCAGCACCCCGCGCTCCAGCTGCTGCGCAACATCACCATCCACTCCAGCGACGACGACAACGTCCTGGTGTTCTCCAAGCGGCACGTCCTGCCCGACGGGACCGACGACGTCGTCATCAGCGTCATCAACCTCGACCCCCACGGCACGCGCGAGACGATGGTGCACCTCGACATGCCCGCGCTCGGCCTGGACTGGCACGACTCGTTCGTGGCCCACGACGAGATCACCGGGGCCGACTGGAGCTGGAGCGCGCACGACTACGTGCGCCTCGATCCCGGCTGGGAGCCCGCCCACATCATCAGCGTCAGGAGGACCCGTTGACCGAGCACGCCCCGTCAGCCCCCACTTCGCCGGCCCCGATGCCGGCCGACGCCGGAGCGGCCACGGCGGTGCTCAACTCCGAGCCCGAGTGGTTCCGGACCGCCGTGTTCTACGAGGTGCTGGTCCGCTCGTTCCGCGACTCCAACGGCGACGGCACCGGCGACTTCAAGGGCCTCATCGAGAAGCTCGACTACCTCGAGTGGCTCGGCGTCGACTGCCTGTGGATCCCGCCGTTCTTCACCTCGCCGCTGCGCGACGGCGGCTACGACGTCGCCGACTACAACAACATCCTCCCCGAGTGCGGCACGGTCGAGGACTTCCACGACTTCATCGACGCCTGCCACCAGCGCGGGATCCGCGTGATCATCGACTTCGTCATGAACCACACGAGTGACGCGCACCCGTGGTTCCAGGCCAGTCGCAGCGACCCCGAGGGCCCCTACGGCGACTTCTACGTCTGGTCCGACACCGACGAGCTCTACCAGGACGCCCGCGTCATCTTCGTCGACACCGAGCCGTCGAACTGGACCTGGGACCCGGTGCGCCAGCAGTACTTCTGGCACCGGTTCTTCCACCACCAGCCCGACCTCAACTTCGACAACCCGAAGGTCCACGAGGCGATGCTGGAGTCGATGGCGTTCTGGCTCGACATGGGCCTCGACGGCTTCCGCCTCGACGCCGTGCCGTACCTCTACGAACGGCCCGGCACCAACGGCGAGAACCTGCCCGAGACCCACGAGTTCCTCAAGAAGTGCCGCCGCTTCGTCGACGAGAACTACCCCGGCCGCGTCCTGCTCTGCGAGGCCAACCAGTGGCCCGCCGACGTCGTGGAGTACTTCGGGCCCGAGCAGACCGAGGACGGGCGCTGGGTCGGCACCGAGTGCCACATGGCGTTCCACTTCCCGGTGATGCCGCGCATCTTCATGGCCGTGCGCCGCGAGTCGCGCTTCCCGATCTCGGAGATCCTCGAGCAGACCCCGGCGATCCCTGATGGCTGCCAGTGGGGCATCTTCCTGCGCAACCACGACGAGCTGACCCTGGAGATGGTCACCGACGAGGACCGCGACTACATGTGGTCGGAGTACGCCCACGACCCGCGGATGAAGGCCAACATCGGCATCCGCCGCCGCCTCGCGCCGCTGCTCGACAACGACGTGAACCGGATGGAGCTCTTCACCGCGCTCCTGCTCTCGCTGCCCGGCTCGCCGGTGCTCTACTACGGCGACGAGATCGGGATGGGCGACAACATCTGGCTCGGTGACCGCGACGGCGTCCGCACCCCGATGCAGTGGACGCCCGACCGCAACGCCGGCTTCTCGTCGGCCACGCCGGGCAAGCTGCACCTGCCGGCCATCCAGGACCCGGTCTACGGCTACCAGTCGGTCAACGTCGAGGCGCAGCTGGAGAACACCTCCTCGCTGCTGCACTGGACCCGCCGCCTGGTCCACACCCGGCGCCGGCACCCGGCCTTCGGCCTCGGCACCTTCACCGACCTGGGCGGCTCCAACCCCAGCGTCCTGTCCTACGTCCGCGAGCACTCGCCGGCGGGGCCCGACGGCGAGGACCGCGACGTGATCCTCTGCGTCAACAACCTCTCGCGCTTCCCGCAGCCGGTCGAGCTCGACCTCCGCCAGTTCGAGGGGATGGTGCCCGTCGAGCTCCTGGGCGGGGTCCCGTTCCCCGCCGTCGGCGAGCTCCCCTACCTTTTGACCCTCGGTGGCTACGGCTTCCTGTGGCTCAGGCTGACCGACCCGACGACGGGTCAGACGGGAACAGAGCAGTGAACGAGGAGATCAGCGCCTGGATCGGCGAGGCCCGGTGGTTCGCGGGCAAGGGACGTGAGTGGACGCTGACGTCGCAGCGACGCGTCGGCGAGCTCCCCGACCCGCCCGAGGGCCTGCGGGTCGCCATCGAGCTCGCCGAGGTCACCTACGCCGACGGCGACACCGAGCTCTACCAGCTGCCGCTGGCGTCCTACACCGAGCCCCAGGAGCGGCTGGCCCACGCGCTCGTCGGCGAGTGGGACGACGACGACCTCGGCCGCGTGTGGGTCTACGACGCGCTGCACGACCGCGAGGCCATGGCCCTGTGGCTGCGGGCCTTCGACGCGGCCGCCAACGCGACCCGCGGGCTGCTCCACTTCCACCGCATCCCCGGCCACGAGCTCGACCTCGAGGCCCACTCGACGCTGTTCTCGGGCGAGCAGTCGAACTCCTCGGTCGCTTTCGGCGACGACGCGCTGATGAAGGTCTTCCGCAAGGTCACCCCCGGCGTGAACCCCGACATCGCGATCCACCACGTCCTGACCGAGGCGGGCTCCACGCACGTCGCGGCGCTCTACGGCTGGCTCGACCTGGTCGACGAGGACACCGACACCACGATCCAGCTGGCGATGCTCCAGCAGTTCCTCCGCACCGCGAGCGACGGCTGGGACCTCGCCCTGGCGAGCGTGCGCAACCTGTTCGCCGAGGCCGACCTCCACGCCGACGAGGTGGGCGGCGACTTCGCCGGCGAGGCCGCCCGGCTCGGGGTCGCGCTCGCCGAGGTGCACGCCGACCTCGCCGGGCACTTCCCGGTCGAGCAGCGCGACGCCGCCGCGCTCGACGCGCTGGCCAGCGCGATGGAGGGGCGCCTCGACGCCGCCCTGCAGGTCGTGCCCGCGCTCGCCGACCACGAGGCCGGCCTCCGGCAGACCTTCGACCGGCTCCGCGCGCTCGACGGCGTCGAGGTGCAGCAGGTCCACGGCGACCTCCACCTCGGCCAGACGCTGCGCACGGCCAAGGGCTGGAAGATCGTCGACTTCGAGGGCGAGCCGGCCAAGCCGCTCGCCGTACGTCTCGAGCCCGACTCGGTGTGGCGCGACGTGGCCGGCATGATCCGGTCCTTCGACTACGCACCGCGGGTCGTGGCGCTCACCGCGGGCGCCGACACGGCCGAGGCCGAGCAGATCGCCTACCGCGCCACGGAGTGGGCCGCCCGCAACCGGCAGGCCTTCCTCGAGTCCTACTCCGCGCAACGGGGTACCGGGCTCGACGAGGCGGCGAGCGTCCTGCTCGACGCCTACCTCGCGGACAAGGTCGTCTACGAGGCCGTCTACGAGGCACGCAACCGCCCCGGGTGGTTGTCCATCCCGCTCGCAGCGTTGGGAGACCCCGCATGACCAACAGCACGACCGACACCACGCACGCCCCCGGTGAGCTCGACCTGCACCTGATCGGCGAGGGCCGCCACGAGGAGCTGTGGACCGTCCTCGGCTCGCAGCCGACCGACGAGGGCACCTCGTTCCGCGTGTGGGCACCCAACGCGATGGAGGTCCAGGTGGCCGGCGAGTGGGCCGGCTGGGACGGCGCGGCCCACCCGATGACCCGCCTCGACGGCTCGGGGGTGTGGCACGCGCACGTCGCCGGGGCCGGCGTCGGCTCGCAGTACAAGTACCGGATCCGCGGCGCCGACGGCCAGTGGGTCGACCGCGCCGACCCGATGGCGCAGTACGCCGAGAAGCCGCCGAGCTCGGCGTCGGTGGTGTGGCGCTCCACCCACGAGTGGGGCGACGACGCCTGGCTCGAGGCGCGTCGCGGCAAGAAGCCGGTCGACGAGGCCATGTCGATCTACGAGGTCCACCTCGCCTCCTGGCGCAAGCACTACTCCGGCGAGCTCTACGACTGGGACCAGATCGCGGACGCGCTGGTGCCCTACGTCGCCGACCTCGGCTTCACCCACGTCGAGCTGATGCCGGTGATGCACCACCCGTTCGGCGGCTCGTGGGGCTACCACGTCACCTCCTACTTCGCGGCCGACTCCCGCTTCGGCGACCCCGACGGCCTCAAGCGCCTCATCGACCGGCTGCACCAGGCCGGCGTCGGCGTGATCCTCGACTGGGTCCCGGGCCACTTCGCCACCGACGAGTGGGCGCTGGCCCGGTTCGACGGCACCCCGCTCTACGAGGACCCCAACCCCCAGCGCGGCTGGCACAAGGAGTGGGGCTCCCACATCTTCAACTTCGGGCGCAACGAGGTGCGCAACTTCCTCTACGCCAACGCGGTCTTCTGGCTCGAGGAGTTCCACGCCGACGGCCTGCGCGTCGACGGCGTCGCCTCGATGCTCTACCTCGACTACGCCCGCGAGCACGGCGAGTGGTCCCCCAACAAGCACGGTGGCCGCGAGAACCTCGAGGCCGTGCAGTTCCTCCAGGAGATGAACGCCACCGTCTACAAGCGCGTCCCCGGCATCGTCACGATCGCCGAGGAGTCGACCGCCTGGCCCGGGGTCACCGGCCCCACCAGCGACGGCGGCCTGGGCTTCGGCTTCAAGTGGAACATGGGCTGGATGCACGACTCGCTCGACTACGTGGCCAAGGACCCGCTCTACCGCAGCCACCACCACGGCCAGATGACGTTCTCGCTCGTCTACGCCTACGCCGAGAACTACGTCCTGCCCATCAGCCACGACGAGGTCGTCCACGGCAAGGGCTCCCTGCTGCGCAAGATGCCCGGCGACCGCTGGAAGCAGCTGGCCAACCTGCGCGCCTACCTCGCCTTCATGTGGGCCCACCCGGGCAAGCAGCTGCTCTTCATGGGCTGCGAGTTCGGCCAGGAGTCCGAGTGGGCCGAGAGCCGCGAGCTCGACTGGTGGCTGCTCGAGCACCCGGAGCACGCGGGCGTGCACGCCATGGTGCGCGACATGAACGCCGTCTACCGCGACACCGCCGCCCTCTGGGGCCGCGACAACGACCCGTCGGGCTTCCAGTGGGTCGACGCCAACGACGCCGGCCGCAACACCTTCTCGTTCGTGCGCCGCTCCCCCGGTGCCCCCGACCTGGTCTGCGTGACCAACTTCGCCGGCCAGCCGCACGACGGCTACCGCCTGGGCCTCCCGTCGACGGGCACCTGGACCGAGGTGCTCAACACCGACGCCTCGTCCTACGCGGGCTCCGGCGTCGGCAACCTCGGCTCCATCACCGCCGTCGAGGGCGAGCACGTGGGCCAGCCCGCCCACGCCGACATCGTCGTCCCGCCCCTCGCCACCGTCTGGTTCCGCAAGGACTCCTGACGACCACCCGCATGCGGTCGCGGGGTTCCGGCACCTCCTGTGCCGGTTCCCCGCGGCCCGGGGTGGCCGTGGTGACACACCGTGGGCCGCGTCCGCGGACCGCGGGGACCCCGATCCGGCACACACGGTGTCGCCACGCCTGTGGAGAGCCGGTCGCGGCGGTGCAGGCGATCTGGTCGACTGAGGAGATGCCCAAGGTCGTCGACTACAGCGGACGTTTCGCCTTCTTCGAGCTCGCCGCCTTCACCCTCGTCCGCGACCACGGCGTGAGCAGCCTCAGCCGCCACGGGGTCGCACGCGTGCTGGCGACCTCCATCAGCACCGTCCGTCGCCTGCTGCACCCGGAGGCGGACCTGCGAAGCCTCGCGCTGGGCGAGGTCCGCGTCCGGCACCGTCGTCGTCTTCGCGGGCGCGGACCCGAGACCGGCGTGGACGCCGCCCTGGGCCGCCTTGCCGCCGTGGTGCCGTTCAGTCCCGCGGACGTCGAGGAGGAGCTCGTGTGGTGGCGTCTGGCGGTGTCCGCACCGAGCACCGCCCGACCCGTACGCGAGCTCGAGGGCGACGAGCGCGTCGGTCCGCTGCACCACCAGTTCGCGGTCGCGTCCCACGGGTACGTCCCGATCGACGTCCTGCAGGCCGATGTCGGACGACCGACGTCGGGCTTCGTCACCGACGACGACGCCGACGTCGACGTCGTGGTGGCCGCACGGCGCGAGCGCGACGAGGAGGTCGCGGCCCGGGTGCACGAGGCGGTCCTCGTCGCAGCACCCGACCTGCCGGTGTCCGAGGCCGAGCGGCTCGCGCCCGTCCTGCACGCTCTCGTCGACGGCCTGGGCCTGGCCGTGGCCCTGGGGCGGCTGACACCGGCTGCGGCCCGGGAGGTCGCCCGTGCCCACCTCGAGGGGCTCGCGTGCGGGCGCTCGTTAGGCTGACGTGGTGCCGAACCCGATCAGCGTGACCAGCCACGACGGCGTCGCCCGGCTCCGCTGGAGCGGGGAGGTGAACGTCGACGAGCTGCGGCGGGAGGTCGCCGAGGCGCTGACCCGGCACTCCCGGGTGGAGGCGCTGGTCCCGGTGGACGACGCGTCGGCCCACCGGGCGGCGACGTGGGCCGGGATGCACCGCGAGGGCGTACGGCGGGCGCTGGACGCGGACGGCGAACCGGCCGACCAGTTCGTGTTCGCCCGGCTCGTCACCGACGAGCCCGTCTCGGAGCCGGTCGGCTTCCGCTCGCTGCTCAACTCCTTCCTCCCCCGCAAGCGCGCGATCGCGCAGATGCTGGTGCGCGACCCGGAGGGACGGGTGCTGCTGTGCCGCCTGACCTACAAGCGCGACTGGGACCTCCCGGGCGGGGTGGTCGAGGTCGGCGAGTCGCCGCGGGTGGCGGTGGAGCGCGAGGTCGAGGAGGAGCTCGGGCTCACGCTGCCGGCCGGCCCCCTGGTCCTCACCGACTGGCTGCCGCCGTGGGGCGGCTGGGACGACGCGGTCTGCCTGGTCTTCGACGGCGGCACCCAGCAGCCGGGCGTGCTCGCCGACGTCGTGATGCAGGAGCGCGAGATCCGCGACGTGCGGTTCTGCACGCTCGAGGAGGTCGACGAGCTGGCGGCCGACTTCACCGCCCGGCGGGTCCGTGCCGCCGTCACGGGTGAGGAGCCGTATACGGAGTCCGGTCGCTGAGGCAGGATGCCTCCATGACCTGGGTCTACGACTTCGCAGAGGGCAGCAAGGACCAGAAGGACCTCCTGGGCGGGAAGGGGGCCAACCTCGCCGAGATGACCAACCTCGGCCTCCCCGTCCCCCCGGGCTTCACGATCTCCACCGAGACGTGCCGGGCCTACCTGGCGCTGAAGGAGACGGGCGAGGGCGATGAGCCCGAGGGCCTGTCCGAGGAAGTCACCGAGCACCTCGCCTCGCTCGAAGAGGCGATGGGCAAGAAGCTCGGCGACGCCGAGGACCCGCTGCTCGTCTCGGTCCGCTCCGGCGCGAAGTTCTCGATGCCCGGGATGATGGAGACCGTCCTCAACGTCGGCCTCAACGACACCTCGGTCGGCGGCCTGGCCGCGCGCAGCGACTCCGAGCGCTTCGCCCAGGACTCCTACCGCCGGCTGCTGCAGATGTTCGGCGGCACGGTGCTCCACGTCGACTCCGAGCTGTTCTCCGACGCCCTCGACGAGGCCAAGCGCGCCAAGGGCACCGAGTCCGACCTCGACCTCGACGCCGACGACCTGCGCGGGGTCGTGGAGACGTTCAAGCAGATCATCAAGGACCAGACGGGCCGCGACTTCCCGCAGGACCCGCGCGAGCAGATGGACCTCGCGATCCGCGCGGTCTTCGACTCCTGGAACACCGACCGTGCCCGGCTCTACCGCCGCCAGGAGCGGATCCCGGAGGACCTCGGCACCGCGGTCAACGTGCAGGCGATGGTCTTCGGCAACTTCGGCATGGACTCCGGCTCCGGCGTCGCGTTCACCCGCGACCCCGCCAGCGGCGCGCAGGGCGAGTACGGCGACTACCTCCAGAACGCGCAGGGCGAGGACGTCGTCGCCGGCATCCGCAACACCGTGTCGCTGGCCGACATGGCCGAGATCGACCGGCAGTCCCACGACGACCTGATGACGATCATGACGCGCCTCGAGCGCCACTACCGCGACATGTGCGACATCGAGTTCACCGTCGAGCGCGGCAAGCTGTGGATGCTCCAGACCCGCGTCGGCAAGCGCACGCCGGAGGCGGCGTTCCGCATCGCGGTGCACATGGTCGACGAGGGCATGATCCAGATGGACGAGGCCGTGCTGCGCGTCACCGGCGACCAGCTCGCGCAGCTGATGTTCCCGCGCTTCGACGAGTCCGCCGAGCGCACCCTCCTCGCGAAGGGCATGAACGCCTCCCCAGGCGCCGCCGTCGGCAAGGCGGTCTTCGACTCCGACACCGCCGTGGAGTGGGCTGATCGCGGCGAGGACGTCATCCTCGTGCGCAAGGAGACCAACCCCGACGACCTGCGCGGCATGGTGGCCGCCCGCGGCATCCTCACCAGCCGCGGCGGCAAGACCTCCCACGCGGCGGTCGTGGCCCGCGGCATGGGCCGTACGTGTGTGTGCGGGGCCGAGTCCCTCGACGTCGACCACAAGGCGCGCGAGTTCCGGGTCCGCGACGGCGAGACGATCCGCGAGGGCGACGTGATCTCGATCGACGGCACCACCGGCGAGGTGTTCGCCGGCGCCGTGCCGGTCGCCGACTCGGTCGTGGTGCGCCACTTCGAGGGCGAGAAGATCGACGACGACCTGGCCCAGGCGGTCGCCCGGATCATGGCGCACGCCGACGGCGCCCGCCGGCTGCGGGTGCGCACCAACGCCGACACCCCCGACGACGCTGCGCGAGCGCGCCGCTTCGGCGCGCAGGGCATCGGCCTGTGCCGCACCGAGCACATGTTCCTCGGCGAGCGGCGCGAGCTGGTCGAGCGGCTCATCGTCGCCGAGGACGAGGCCGGCGTGGAGGCCGCGCTCGACGAGCTGCTGCCGCTCCAGCGCCAGGACTTCACCGAGATCCTCGAGGCGATGGACGGCCTGCCGGTCACCATCCGCCTGCTCGACCCGCCGCTGCACGAGTTCCTCCCCGACCTCACCGACCTCAGCGTCGAGGTGGCGCTCGCCGAGGAGCGGGGGCAGGTCGACGAGCACGCGCGCACCCTGCTGACCCACGTCCGGCGGCTGCACGAGCAGAACCCGATGCTGGGCCTGCGGGGCGTACGCCTCGGCATCCAGATCCCGGGGCTGTTCCGGATGCAGGCCCGCGCGATCGCCGAGGCCGCGGCCGACCGGATGGACGCCCACGGCACGCCGCGGCCCGAGATCATGGTGCCGCTCGTGGCCAGCGTGCGCGAGCTCGAGATCGTCCGCGCCGAGATCGAGCGGCAGGTCGCCGAGGTCGAGGAGGAGCGCGGCGTCAAGCTCGACATCTCCATCGGCACGATGATCGAGCTGCCGCGCGCGGCCTTCCTGGCCAACCGCATCGCCAAGGCGGCCGACTTCTTCTCCTTCGGCACCAACGACCTCACCCAGATGGCGTGGGGCTTCTCGCGCGACGACGTCGAGGCCTCGTTCTTCTCCCGCTACTTCGAGCACGGGATCTTCGACGTCTCGCCGTTCGAGTCGCTCGACCAGCTCGGCGTCGGCGGCATGGTGGAGATGGGCACCAAGAAGGGCCGCAAGACCAAGCCCGACCTCAAGGTCGGCGTGTGCGGCGAGCACGGCGGCGACCCGCGCTCGGTGCACTTCTTCGACGAGGTCGGGCTCACCTACGTCTCGTGCTCCCCCTTCCGCGTGCCGGTCGCCCGGCTCGAGGCCGGCCGCTCGGTGCTGGGGAAGCGCGACTCAGAAGAGCGCTGAGGCCAGGTTGCGACGACCCGCCAGCACGCGCGGGTCGTCGTTGCCGACCGCGGCGAACAGCCCGAGCAGGTGGTCGCGGGCCCTCTCGCGGTCCTTGTCGCTCGTGCGGGCGACGAGGTTGACCAGGCGGGTGAAGGCGTCCTCGACGTGGCCGCCGAGCATGTCGAGGTCGGCGACCATGGTCTGGGCGTCGACGTCGTCGGGAGCGTCGGCGGCTGCGGCGCGTGCGGCGTGGAGGTCCACCCCCTGCGTGCGCTGCATGACCTTCGCGATCGCCAGGCCACCGGCGGCCTCCACGTCGGCGGGGTTGGCGTCGACGAGCTTCTGGTACTCCGCGACGGCGCCGTCGATGTCACCGGCGGCGAGCGCGTCCTGCGCGGGTGCGTAGCGCGGGTCGACGACCTCCTCCTCGCCCTCGGCAGCGGGCGCGCCGCCCGAGCGCGGCTGGTGGCGGCCGGTGATGCCCTGGGCGGTGAGCTGCTGGCCCAGCTGGCCGAAGAGCGTGGTGAGCTCCTCAGGGGACAGCGCGCCGGGGATGGGCTGGGTCACCGGGCGGCCGTCGAGCACGACCATCATCAGCGGGACCTGGGGGATCTGCATGCCCTGGGCGATCTCGGGCTGGGTGTCGACGTCGACGAGCGCCGCGAGCAGGCGGCCTTCCTGCTGCTCGGCGACGGCGGCCACGTCGGCGGCGTACTGCTCGCTGCCCGGTGCCTGGCGCGCGGAGTGGAACACCATGACGACCGGGGCCGTCATCGACTCCTGGAGGACCTGCTGGAAGCTCTCCTGGGTGACGGCCACGGAGTACGAGCCGCCGGAGGTCGGCGCACCCGCCGGGGCGGCGGCCTGCTGGGGGGCCGGGGACTGGCCGAGGCCGGAGAGGTCGATGGCACCGG
Source organism: Nocardioides zeicaulis (assembly GCF_042432345.1). Taxonomy (NCBI): domain Bacteria; kingdom Bacillati; phylum Actinomycetota; class Actinomycetes; order Propionibacteriales; family Nocardioidaceae; genus Nocardioides; species Nocardioides zeicaulis. The sequence continues at coordinate 394,625 of NZ_JBHLXH010000002.1, forward strand.
GACGGCTGAACGGCTGCTGCGTCATGCCCCCATCCTAGGAAGAAGGTGCACGCGGCGCAGATCGGGTCGGTAGCCTCGCTCCCATGGGATCCCGGGGCGCAGCACTCCTGACGCGGCACCGGCACAACCTGGGGCTGCTCGGCCGCTTCGGGGTGGTCGGTGTGTCCGGCGTCGCGGTCAACCTGGTGACCCTCGTCCTGCTGCGCCGCACCGGCCCGCACTTCGACGACGCCGTGGTCGGCCTGGGCACCACCGACTTCAACCTGCGCTGGTACCACGTGTACTCGACCGTGGCCTTCCTCGTCGCGAACCTGTGGAACTTCCAGCTCAACCGCACCTGGACCTTCCGCAGCAGCGGCCGGGCGCGGTGGTGGAGCGAGTACTGGCCGTTCCTGGTGGTCGGCCTGGGTGGCCAGGTGATCGGCCTCGCGCTGCTCACGCTGCTGATGCACCCGCACTCCCCCGTCGGCCTGCCCCGCGACGTCTTCGACGACTCCTCGGGCCTGCGCAACCGCCTCTACTGGTCGCAGCTGCTGGTGATCGCGCTCGTCACGCCGCTGTCGTTCGTGCTCAACAAGCTGTGGACCTTCGCGGCGGTGCGCACCGGCCACGAGGCGCTCGCGGACCCGCTGCGCGAGGACGAGGTGCTCGTCGGCGACGAGCGCCGCTGAGTCGGCCGGGGGCGCTGGCGCCCCGCCCGTGGGGGTGAGGTCGCGGCGTGCCGTCTTGTGGCCGAACTGAGGACGGCTCGCCCTGTCACCCGGCAGCTACCGCATGGTAGAAAACTCCGAGTCCAACGGGAGGGCGATCAACGCATGACTTCGGGGTGGTACGACTTCACCGACTACCAGGTGCTCGTCGTCGGAGGGACCCGTGGCCAGGGACACGCCATCGCGACGGCGTTCGCCGAGTCGGGCGCCTACGTCACGGTGACGGGCACGATGATGCTGCGCCCGCGCTACGCCGACGACCTGTCGGCCTTCGAGTACGAGTCGGTCAACCTCGCCCGGCAGGACTCGATCGACCACCTGGTCAGCGCCGTCCAGCACGTCGACGTGCTCGTGCTCGCCGCGGGGTGCAACCTGCCCCACGACCTGCCCGGGAGCGAGCGCGACTTCATCACCGAGGCGACCAGGCTCGGCCTGCTGGGGCCGACGTTCCTGACCACCCGGCTGCGCCTCAAGCTCAGCAACAGCCCCGCCGACGGCGGGGGCTGCGTGGTCAACACCGACGCCGTCCGGTCGTGGTTCGAGCTGTCGTCCACCCCCGACGAGGCGCGGGCGGAGGTCGTCGACTCCACGCGGCGTGCCGGCGAGAAGTGGGACGGCCTCGGCGTCCGGGTCAACTCCGTGGTCCGCACGCCCCGAGCGGTGGTCCCCCGCCAGTACGCACCGACCCCCGGTGCCGGCACGGCCAGGGCGGCGGGCGACACCCTCGTGCGCACCCGCCAGAGCACCTCCGACGCCGTCACCGACGCGACGCTGTTCCTCGCCAGCCGCGGTGCGTCCCGGATCACCGGGCAGACCCTGCACCTGGCCTGACACCGGCCTGACCCCGGTCAGTCGGCCGCGCGGGTGACCAGCTCGTCGGCGGCGCCGAACGCGTCGAGGTCGCCCGCGGCCACGAGCGAGGCGAGCCGGTCGAGCTCCGCCGCGCCTCCGGCCGCCCAGCGCTCCCGCAGCGTGGCGAGCGCGATCGCCTCCACCTCGCGCGCCGCGCGGGTCGTGCGCCGCCGCGCCAGCTCGCCGGTCTCGGCCAGCCAGGCCGCGTGGCGGTCGACCTCCTCGAGCAGCCGGTCGATGCCCTCGCCGGTGCTCGCGATCGTGGCGAGGACGGGCGGACGCCACGCGCCCTCGCGGCGCTCGGCCAGGGTGAGCATCGAGCGCAGCTCGCGCCGCGTGCGGTCGGCGCCGTCGCGGTCGGCCTTGTTGACCGCGTAGACGTCGCCGACCTCGAGGATCCCTGCCTTGGCGGCCTGGATGCCGTCGCCCATGCCGGGCGCGAGGAGCACCAGCGTCGTGTCGGCCAGGCCGGCGACCTCGACCTCGCTCTGACCCACCCCGACCGTCTCGACGACGACGACGTCGAAGCCGGCGGCGTCGAGGACCCGGACCGCCTGCGGGGTCGCGCGTGCCAGTCCACCGAGGTGGCCGCGGGCGCCCATGGAGCGGATGAACACGTCCGGGTCGAGCGCGTGGTCACCCATCCGGACCCGGTCGCCGAGCAGCGCGCCGCCGGAGAACGGCGACGACGGGTCGATCGCGAGCACGCCGACGCGGCGCCCGGAGCGCCGCAGGGCACCGACCAGCGCGTTGGTGGAGGTGGACTTGCCGACTCCCGGAGCGCCGGTGATGCCCACGACGTGCGCCCGGCCGACGTGCGGGGCCAGCGCGGCCATCACCTCGCGCAGGACGGGTGAGGCGTCCTCGACCAGGGTGACCAGCCGGGCCACCGCCGCCGCCTCGCCGCCCCGGGCGCGCGCCACGAGGTCGGGCACGGCGACGGTGCCCCGTCGCGTCACGCCGTCCCCACGACCCGTCAGGCGCCGGGCACGCGGATGATCAGGGCGTCGCCCTGGCCACCGCCACCGCACAGCGCGGCGGCACCGATGCCGCCACCGCGGCGCTGCAGCTCCAGGGCCAGCGTGAGGACCACGCGCGTGCCGGACATACCGACCGGGTGGCCGAGGGCGATGGCGCCGCCGTTGACGTTGACCTTGGCGTCCTCGATGCCGAGCTCGCGGGCCGACGAGATGCCGACGGCCGCGAACGCCTCGTTGAACTCGACGAGGTCGAGGTCGGCGGGCGTGATGCCCTCCTTCTCGCAGGCCTTCGCGGTGGCGGCGGCGGGCTGCAGCTGCAGGGTCGAGTCGGGCCCGGCCACCTGGCCGTGCGCACCGATCTCGGCGAGCCACGTCAGCCCGAGCTCATCGGCCTTGGCCTTGCTCATCACCACGACGGCTGCGGCGCCGTCGGAGATCTGCGACGCCGAGCCGGCCGTGACGGTGCCGTCGGGCCGGAAGGCCGGGCGCAGCCTGGCCAGGGACTCGACCGTGGTGTCGCCGCGGACGCCCTCGTCCTCGCTGATGACGACCGGGTCGCCCTTGCGCTGCGGGATGCTCACCGGCACGACCTCGTCGGCGAAGACGCCGTTCTTCCACGCCACGGCGGCCTTCTGGTGCGAGTACGCCGCGAAGGTGTCCTGCTCCTCGCGGGTCAGGTTCGCCCCGGCGGCGTTGCACTCCTCGGTGAGCAGGCCCATTGCCTGGGAGGTGAACTGGTCGAACAGGGCGTCGTAGGCCATCGAGTCGACGAGCTTCACGTCGCCGAACTTCACGCCCTCGCGCGACTTCGGCAGGAAGTGGGGGGCCTGGGTCATCGACTCCATGCCGCCGGCGACGACGATCTCGCACTCGCCGGCGCGGATGAGCTGGTCGGCCATCGCGATCGCGTTGAGGCCCGACAGGCACACCTTGTTGATGGTGATCGACGGGACGCTCATCGGGACGCCACCCTTGACCGCCGCCACGCGGGCCGGGTTCTGGCCGGCGCCGGCCTGGATGACCTGGCCCATGATCACGTAGTCGACCTGGTCGCCGCTTACGCCGGCCTTCTGCAGCGCGCCCTCGATGGCGACGCCGCCGAGGTCGGCCGCCGACTGGTCCTTCAGGCCGCCGAGGAGGCGTCCGATGGGCGTGCGGGCGCCCGCGACGATGACTGATCCGGTCATGGTTGTTCCTCCAGGCCTGACGGGTGTACGGCGGCAGCCGCCGCCACTCGGACGATACCCACCGCTCCCGGCGCCCCGGGAGGGGGTGAGCGTTCGTTCACCTGAGGCGCACGTCACACCCGCTCGCGCGGTGCCCCCGTCGGCGCGAGGATGACGCCATGAGCGCTCCCGACCTGCCCGCCGACGTCCAGCACCTCTTCACCGCGATCGACCACGTCGGCATCGCGGTGCCCGACCTCGACGAGGCGATGGCCTTCTACCGCGACGCCTACGGCATGCAGGTGCTGCACGAGGAGACCAACGAGGAGCAGGGCGTCCGCGAGGCGATGGTGGGGGTCGGCGACTCGGGCTCCTGCATCCAGCTCTTGGCGCCGCTCGGCCCGGACTCGACGATCGCGAAGTTCCTCGACCGCAGCGGTCCCGGGATCCAGCAGCTGGCGTTCCGGGTCGACGACGTCGAGCACGTCGCGGCCGTCCTGCGCGAGCGCGGGCTGCGCCTGCTGTACGACGCCCCGCGGCGCGGCACGTCCGACAGCCGGGTCAACTTCATCCACCCGAAGGACACCGGGGGCGTGCTGGTCGAGCTCGTGGAGCCGGCCGCCGCCGGCCAGTGACCCCCGCCGGCCGGCTCACGGCGCCGCCACCCAGCGGAAGCGCACCGTGTCGCCGGGTCGCAGCTGGGCCGCGCGGTCGACGTCGGCGTCGACCACCACGGCCACGACGGGGTAGCCCCCGGTGACGGGGTGGTCGACGAGGAACAGCACCGGCTCGCCGCTCGGCGGCACCTGCACGGCGCCGCGCCACGCGCCCTCGCTGGGCAGCTGCTCGTCCCGTGCGGGTGTGAAGGCGTGACCGCCGAGCCGCATGCCGACGCGGTTGCTGCGCTCGGTGACCTCCCACGCCGCCGTGACGAGGGCGTCCACGTCACGGACCCACCCGTCACGCGGACCGCGGACGGCGCGGAGCACGACCTCCCCGTCGAGGTCGGGCGCCGGCACGGTGTCGAGGTCGGGGAAGCGGTCGCCCGGGGTGCCGAGGGGCAGCTCGTCGCCGACCTCCAGCGGGCGCGGGCCCACGCCCGCCATCACGTCGGTCGACCGCGACCCCAGCACCTCCTCCGACACGACGCCGCCGCGGACCCCGAGGTAGGACCGCAGGCCCGCCGTCGGCGTCCCGAGCCGCACGCGCGTCCCGGGCCCGGCGAAGAAGACGGTGTGCGACCCGACGTCGCGTCCGTCGACGGTCACCGGGCACGGCGCCCCGGTGACGCAGCACCAGCTGCCCGCGCCGACCACCTCGACGTCCAGCCCGCCGGAGGTGACCTCGACCTCGGCCGCGCCCTCGTCGTTGGCGAGGACCCGGTTGACCTGGCGCAGGGCGGCCCGGTCCGCGGCCCCCGACCGTCCGACGCCGACGCCCGCGTGGCCCGGGCGGCCCAGGTCCTCGACCAGGGCGAGCGACCCGACGGCGTGCACGCGCAGCGCCCGGGTCACCGCCCGACCTCCACGAAGCGGACCCGCACCCCGGGCGCCAGCAGCGCCGCGGGGTCGCGGTCGAGGTCCCAGAGCACGACGTCGGTGCGGCCGATCAGCTGCCAGCCGCCCGGGGACGAGCGCGGGTAGATGCCGGAGTACTCCCCCGCCAGCCCGACCGCGCCAGCCGGCACGCGCGTGCGCGACTCCTCGCGGCGCGGCACGTGGAGCCGGTCGTCCTCGCCGACGAGGTAGCCGAAGCCCGGCGCGAAGCCGCCGAAGGCGACCTGCCAGGTCTGCCCGGTGTGCGCGGTCACGACCTCCCGCTCGGACAGGCCGGTCAGGGCCGCGACCTCGGCCAGGTCCGCGCCGTCGTAGGTCACGGGGATCTCGACCATCGGGCCGTCCGCCCCGGTGGCGAGGGTGGTCGGCACGACGTCGGCCAGGTGTGCGCGGAGGTCAGCCACGCCGACGCCCTCGGCCGCCACGACCAGGACCGTGCGCGCCGCCGGCACCACCTCGCCGACCGGTCCGGCTCCCGCGACGGAGCCGCGCGCGCGGAGCGCCGAGGCGTACGCCACCGCCTCGCGCGTCGATGCCAGCTCGACGAGCACGGCGCGGTCGCCGTAGGGCAGGAGCACGGGTGCGGCGCTCACGCGAACGCCCGGAGCCCCACGCCCTCCGCGACCAGCGCGTCGCGCACGGCGGTGGCCATCTCGACCGCGCCGGGGCTGTCGCCGTGGACGCAGACCGAGTCGGCCTCGACGCGCACCGTCGAGCCGTCGACGGCGACCAGCGTCCCGTCCGTGACCAGGCGCACCACCCGCTCCGCGACCTCGCCCGGGTCGTGCAGCACGGCGCCCGGCTCGCTGCGGGGAAGCAGCGTCCCCTCGGGGGTGTAGGCCCGGTCCGCGAAGGCCTCGCGCACCGTGCGCAGGCCCGCCGCCTTGGCAGCCTCGAGCAGCCGCGAGCCGGGAAGGCCCAGGACCGGCAGCGAGGCGTCGTAGGCCCTCACCGCCTCGACGACGGCACGCGCCTGCCCCTCGTGGTGGACGGTCGCGTTGTAGAGCGCGCCGTGCGGCTTGACGTAGGCCACGCGGGTGCCCGACGCGCGGGCCAGGGCCTCGAGGGCACCGATCTGGTAGAGCACGTCGTCGGTGAGCTCGGTGGCGTCGTAGTCGATGAACCGGCGGCCGAAGCCGGCGAGGTCGCGGTAGCCGACCTGGGCGCCGACGACCACGCCGAGCCGGGCTGCCGTCGAGCAGCACGCTCGCAGCGTCGAGGCGTCGCCGGCGTGGAAGCCGCACGCGACGTTGGCGCTGGTCACGACCTCCAGCACGCGGGCGTCGTCGCCCAGCGTCCAGCGTCCGAAGGACTCGCCGACGTCGCTGTTGAGGTCCATGGGAGGACGGTAGTCGCCCACCCGCGCAGGACCCGTCGGATGCCCGTCCCGGGCCCCTCGGACGGGCTGGATCGATCCAACGAGGCCCTGGCCGCGGCGTGCATCACACTCGGGTGACACCACCTGTACCCGTCGGTACGTTTCACGCACCCCGAGCCCCGACCCCAGGAGCCAGCCCGTGCAGCACATCCTTGACGCCATCCAGTCCGGCACCGCGAACTCCCAGGACTTCGCCAGCCTCGAGCTGCCCGAGTCCTACCGTGCGGCCTTCGTGAAGAAGGACGAGGTCGACATGTTCGAGGGCCTGACGACGAAGGAGAAGGACCCGCGCAAGTCGCTCCACGTCGACGAGGTCCCGCTCCCCGAGCTCGGTCCGGGCGAGGCGTTCGTCGCGGTCATGGCCAGCGCCATCAACTACAACACCGTGTGGACCTCGATCTTCGAGCCGGTCTCCACCTTCGGCTTCCTCGAGCGCTACGGCCGCGGCTCCGAGCTGACCAAGCGCCACGACCTGCCCTACCACGTGGTCGGCTCCGACCTGTCCGGCGTGGTCCTCAAGGTCGGCGCCGGCGTGACCCGCTGGAAGCCGGGCGACCGGGTGGTGGCCCACTGCCTGTCCGTCGAGCTCGAGGGCCCCGACGGCCACAACGACACGATGCTCGACACCGAGCAGCGGATCTGGGGCTTCGAGACCAACTTCGGCGGCCTGGCCGACGTGGCGATGGTCAAGGCCAACCAGCTGATGCCCAAGCCCGAGCACCTCACCTGGGAGGAGGCCGCCTCCCCCGGCCTGGTCAACTGCACGGCCTACCGCCAGCTCGTCTCCACCAACGGCGGCAACATGAAGCAGGGCGACAACGTCCTCGTCTGGGGCGCGTCCGGCGGCCTCGGCGGCTTCGCGACGCAGTACGCCCTCAACGGCGGCGCCACCCCGGTCTGCGTGGTCTCCAACGAGGAGAAGGCGAAGATCGCGCGCAGCATGGGCGCCGAGCTGATCATCAACCGCTCGGAGGAGGGCTACAAGTTCTGGAACGACGAGGGCACCGAGCAGGACCCCCGCGAGTGGAAGCGGTTCGGCGCCCGGATCCGTGAGCTCACCGGCGGCGAGGACATCGACATCGTCTTCGAGCACCCCGGCCGCGAGACCTTCGGCGCCTCGGTCTTCGTCACCCGCAAGGGCGGCACCATCACCACCTGCGCCTCCACCACCGGCTACATGCACGAGTACGACAACCGCTACCTCTGGATGAACCTCAAGCGGATCATCTCCAGCCACTTCGCCAACTACCGCGAGTCGTGGGAGGCCAACCGCCTCATCGCCAAGGGCCGGATCCACCCGACCCTGTCGAGGACGTACACCCTCGACGAGGTCGGCCAGGCCTCGCTCGACGTCCACCACAACACCCACCAGGGCAAGGTCGGCGTGCTGTGCCTCGCCCCGGAGGAGGGCCTCGGCGTCCTCGACCACGAGATGCGCGCCCAGCACGAGAGCGCCATCAACCGCTTCCGCGGCGTCTGACGGGGTCCGACGGCGTCCACCAGCGTCCGACCGGCGGTCCCGCACGGGCCCGCCCGGCCCCTGAGAGCCATCCCTCACCCCGGTTCGCGGATCGTCCGCGAGCCGGGGTGGGTTTGTCCCCCGGGATCGGACAGACTGGCCCCCGACGCAGTCCGTACGACGTGAGAGTGGGTGCCGCAGCATGAGCCGCGAGCAGGGTCTGTCCATCTTCGACGAGCCGGAGTCCGGGGGCGACTCGGGCGAGGAGACCCAGGTGCTCCCGGTGACGCCCCGGACGTCCTCGGCGCCCGAGGAGGCGCCGGCCGCCTCCCCCGACGAGGCCACCACCGCCGTCCCCGTGGTCACGCCCGACCCCGCGCCGGTCCCGCCGGCCGCTTCGCGCGAGCCCGAGCCGACGCAGCCGACCCGTGTGGTGCCGCCGCCGGCTGCCCAGCCCGCCGCCCAGCCGACCGCCCAGCCCGCCGCCCGGCCCGCCGCCCAGCCCGCGCCCGTCGCCGCCGCCCCGCTCCCGATGGTCCGTCGCGGCGGCTACGACAAGGCCGCCGTCGACCAGCGGCTCGGCCAGCTGCAGTCGGAGAAGTCCGGCCTGGCCAGCAGCCTGGCCAGCAGCGAGCAGCGCGTGATCGACCTCGAGGCCGAGCTCGACCGGGCCCGGGCCGAGCTGGCCGAGAACACCAACCCGACCTACGCCGGACTCGGCGGGCGGGCCACCTCGATGCTCAAGATGGCCGAGGACGAGGCCAACGACGTCCGCGTCGCCGCGCAGCGTGACGCCGACGAGATCCGTCGCAGCGCCGAGCGCGACGCGGCCAGCATCCGCGCCGAGGCCGCCCGCGAGGCCGACGACATGCGCCTGGTCCAGCTCAAGGAGCTCGACGAGATGCGCGCCCGCCTCACCGCGGACGCCGAGACCGAGCGCAGCCTGGCGAAGTCGGAGGCCGAGGACCTGCTCGCCGCGGCCCGTCGCGAGGCCGACCAGCTGCGCCTGGCCGCGCAGCAGGAGACCAACGAGATGCGCACGACCGCGACCCGCGAGGCCGAGCAGGCCCGCGCGGCCGCCGACCGCGAGGTGCAGGAGGCCCGGCGGACGCTCGCGGTGGAGAAGGAGCGGCTGGCCCGCGAGGCCGCCGAGCACCACAGCAACGCCACGGCCGAGACCGCCCGCCTGGTCAAGGAGGCCGAGGACCGCGCCACGGCCGCCGAGCAGCGCGCCCGTGAGGCGACTGCCCAGGCCAACGCCCACCGCGCGCAGGCACAGACCGAGGCCGAGGGCCTGCTCACCCGCGCCCGTCGCGAGGCCGAGCAGGTGGTCGCCTCCGCGCGCACCCAGGCCGACTCGATCAGCACCAGCCGCGCGGCCGAGGCCGAGCGCGAGCTGGCCAACATCCAGGCCGAGGTGGAGCGCGTGAAGAAGCGTCGCGACGCGATCACCGCCCAGCTCGGCGCCCTGCGCGACGTGGTGGCCGGGTTCGGCGAGGACGAGTCCTGAGCGGCGAGGGCCCCACCGAGCCCGGGCGCACCGACCCCACGGACACCTCCGAGGAGGAGGCGGCGAGCGAGGCGGCGGAGCGGGCCGAGCAGGCGGCCGACCGGGCCGACGACGCGGCGGAGGCGGCCGAGGAGGCCGCGGAGGTCGCGGAGGTCGCGGCCGAGTCGTCCGCCGCCATCGCCGAGCAGATCGACAACTCCACCGACCTGGTCGTCGCGCCCGACGCGCCGGCGTACCCCGACCCCCACCTGCCCTCCGCGCAGCCGGTGTCGGTGCTGCGCCACTCCCCCTTCAACATCGGGTTCTTCGGCGCCCTCGGCGCGGTCGTCGCCATCTTCTTGACCCAGCAGCTGCTCAGCATCTCCTCGGTGCTGGTGCTGCTCGTCCTGGCGATGTTCCTCGCGATCGGGCTCAACCCGGTCGTCGAGTGGTTCATGCGACGCGGCGTGCGGCGCGGGCTCGCGGTGGTGGTGGTGCTCGTCGTGGTGATCGGCGTGCTGGCGCTCTTCGTCGGCGCCGTGGCCCCGGTGATCAGCGACCAGATCGCCCTCATCACCACCAACGCACCCGGCTGGTTCACCGACCTGCAGCGCAACACCTACGTCGAGCAGCTCGACGACCGGTTCTCGATCATCGACAAGGCGCGCGACTACGTCACCGACGGCGACTTCACGCAGCGGGTGTTCGGCGGCGCGCTCGGCGTGGGCCTGGCGGTGCTCTCGGCCCTGACCAACACCTTCATCGTGCTGGTGCTGATGATCTACTTCCTCGCCTCGCTGCCGAGCATCAAGCACGCGGGCTACAGCCTGGCCCCGGCCTCGAAGCGCCCCCGGGTCAGCGAGCTCGGTGACCGGATCATCCGCAGCACCGGCGCCTACGTCTCGGGCGCGTTCCTCGTGTCGATCTGCGCGGGCATCAGCACGTTGATCTTCACGATGATCGTCGGACTCGGCGACTACAGCTTCGCGCTGGCGTTCATCGTGGGCCTGCTGAGCCTGGTGCCGGTCGTGGGTGCGGTGGTGAGCGGCGTGATCATGACGCTGCTGGCGCTCACGGTCTCGCCCACCGTCGCCCTCGTCGCGGCGATCTACTACATCGCCTACCAGCAGCTCGAGTCCTACCTGATCTCACCGCGCATCATGAAGAAGGCCGTCGACATCCCCGGCGCGATCACGGTCATCGCCGCGCTCGTCGGCGGCAGCCTGATGGGCATCGTCGGCGCCCTCCTCGCCGTGCCGGTCGCCGCCGCGCTGCTGCTGCTCCACCGCGAGGTCTTCCTCAAGCGGCAGGACGCCCGCTGAGCCGGGGCCGGCGAGCGGCGCGCGCCCCTCGCCGGCCTTGACCACCACGACGCCCAGCAGCACCAGCACCCCGCCCGCCAGCTGCACCGGCCTCGGCAGCTCGCCGAGCAGCAGCCACGCCCACAGCACGGCGGCGAGCACCTCCCCCAGCGCGACGAACGAGGCCAGCCGGCTGCCCAGGCGACGGCCGGCGGCGATGCCGGTGACGTAGGAGAACGCGGCGGTCACCAGGCCCAGGGCCAGCATCGGCACCCACCACGCGACGGCACGGCCGTCGTAGACCGCGTCGGCGGTGGAGGCGTGGAAGGGCAGCAGGCCCGACAGCCCCGCGACGAGGAGCACGGCACCGCCGACCAGCAGCCCGCCCGCGGCCAGTGTGATGCCGGGGAGCCCGTTGTCCTCGTCGGCCGAGATCACGAAGTACGTCGCCGCGCCGACCATGGCGCCCAGCGCCCAGAGCACGCCGACGGTGCTGAGGTCGGCGCCCGAGACCACGTCGAGGACCAGCGCAAGGCCGACCGCGCACACCCCCGCCCCGAGGAACGTCAGGCCCGAGGGGCGGTGGCCGTGGCGCAGCCAGAGCCAGACGACGACCGCGACGGGCGCGGTGTACTCCAGCAGCAGCGCGACGCCGACCTGCAGGTGGGTGACGGCGTAGAAGTAGCACAGCTGGGCACCCGCGACGGCGGCGACGCCGTAGACGACCACGACCCCGGCGCCTGCGCGCAGCAGGTGCCACCGGCCCCGGAGCGCGAGCGCACCCGGGACGACCAGGACCAGCGCGGCGATGGCGATCCGCAGGCCCACCGTCGCCCCGGCGCTCCAGCCGGTGTCGAGCAGCCCGCGCGCCAGCGCGCCCGAGAGGCCGAACGACGCGGCCGAGGCGACGGCGTACGCCAGCCCGGACGTGGTGCGGGACCCGATGTCATGTGTCAAAGCCGTCACGGTCATGACACTACGAAGGCGTGTGTAATGTGTCAACGTGCTGTTCACGGATGACACCGACGCCGCGCTCCAGGCCGCGGTCGCGCTGGCGAACTCCACCGACGAGCCCGGCGACCCGCTCGGGTCGGTGGACGACCTGTCCGCGTTCCTCGCCGAGTGGGCCTACACCGGGCGCCACGACGCCACCGCCGACGAGCTCGACGCCGTGCGCCGGCTGCGCCCGGCACTCCGTGGCCTGCTGCTCGCCGAGCGCGACGAGGCGGCCGCGATCGTCAACCAGATGCTGGCCCGGGCCCGCGCGCTCCCCCAGCTCCAGCGCCACGACCAGTGGGACTGGCACCTCCACGCCGTCGACCCCGACCGTCCCCTCGACGAGCGGGTCGTGGTGGAGACCGCGATGGCGATGGTCGACGTGATCCGCGCCGACGAGATGTCCCGGCTCACGCGCTGTGCCGCCGACGACTGCGAGGACGTCGTGCTCGACCTGTCGCGCAACCGCTCGCGGCGCTACTGCTCGACCACCTGCGGCAACCGCGAGGCCGTGGCGGCCTACCGGGCCCGCCGGAAGGGCTGACCCGCCGCCTCAGGCCAGGAAGCGCCGCAGCACCTCGAGGAAGACCTCCGGCTGCTGGGAGTGCACCCAGTGGCCGGCGCCCTTGATGGTGATCCGGCGGTTGCGGGGGAAGCGGCGGTCCATCTCCGGCGCGTGCTCCTCCGAGACGTAGTCGGAGTCGGCACCGCCGATCCACAGCACCGGGCCGTCGTACGACGCGTCACCGAGGCCCTCGGACGGCCAGCCGGCCAGCTCGTCCATGTGGCGCCCGAGCAGCTCCAGGTTGGGCTGCCAGTGCCAGCCGTCGTCGGTGCGGCGCAGGTTCTGCAGCAGGAAGCTGCGCACGGTGGGGTCGGGCACGGCGGCGGCCATCGCCGCGTCGGCCTCGGCGCGACGCTCGAGGGAGCCGAGGTCGAGCCCCCGCATGGTCTGCGTGTAGCCGATGAACTCGCGGCCGCTGTCGTAGGCGACGGGAGCGATGTCGACGACGGCGAGCCGCTCGACCAGCGCGGGGTGGCGCAGCGCCACGCACATGCTGATCTTGCCGCCCATCGAGTGGCCCACCAGGGCCACGGGCTCGTCGCCGAGCTCGGCGGCGACCAGGTCGGCGAGGTGGAGGTAGTCGAAGGTCTCCGTCCACGGAGAGCGCCCGTGGTTGGGCATGTCGAGCAGCGTGACGCGGTGGTCGGCGCTGAGCGCCTTGGCCACCTGGGTCCAGTTCTTGCCCTGGCCGAACAGGCCGTGGCAGAAGACGACGCGGCTCCCGGTCTCCCCGAGCTCGGTGCGGTGCAGGCTCACCGCGCCATCCTCGCGCAGCACCCTCAGGTCGCGACCACCGACCCGTCGTCGGTGCGGTGCACCAGGCCGTCGCTGGCGGCGAGGGCGAGGGCGCGGTCGAAACGCCCCTCCTCCCACCACTGGCCACCGACGAGCTGGCGCAGGTCGTCGGGGTGCGTCGGGCCGTGGGCCTCCAGGGCGCGCACGATCTGTCCCATCTCGTGGAGGACCTGGCGGTCGCGCGGCCCCTCGGTCGTCGGCTTGGGGGGTGGCATCGGGCTCATGCGTGGCTCCTCTCGCGCTGCTCTCCCTCGGAGGGCTGGTCCTCCGCGGTGAGCGGCTGGGCGATGTCCTCCAGCGACTGTCCCTCGGCCTTGACGCCCAGGAAGATCTCCACGATCCCGCCGGCCACCATCAGCGCCGCGCCCAGGAAGTAGCCCGGCGCGATGTCGGTGATGGCGTCGGCGGCGTCGATCAGCTTGCCGAACAGCAGCGGGCCGGTGATGCCACCGACGGCCGTCCCGATGGCGTAGAAGAAGGCGATGCACAGCGCCCGCGTCTCCATCGGGAAGACCTCCGAGGCGGTCAGGTACGCCGCGCTGGCCCCGGCGGAGGCGAAGAAGAAGATGACGGCGCCGAAGACGGTCAGGGTCACGGCGCTCAGGCTGCCCAGCATCAGGCCCGCGACGGCGAGCAGGACGCCGGAGAGGATGTAGGTGCCGGCGATCATCCGCACCCGGCCGATGCTGTCGAACAGCGGGCTCAGCGCCAGCGCCCCGATGAAGTTGCTGGCGGCGAAGATCGCGAGGTACCACCCGGTCTGGCCGACGTCGAGGAACGTGCTGAGGGTGTCGCCGTAGGTGAAGAAGAACGCGTTGTAGAGGAACGCCTGTCCGACGAACAGCGAGAAGCAGAGGATCGTGCGGCGCGGGTACATCGTGAAGACGGTCTTGGCGATGAGCGGCAGGCTGATGGTCTTGCGCTGCCGGATGGTGATGGTGCGGTCGACGCCGTGCAGCTCCTTGCCGCTCTCCTCCGACACCGTGCGCTCGATGTCGCGCACGATCTCCTCGGCCTCCTCCTCGCGCTCGTGGATGAAGAGCCAGCGCGGGCTCTCCGGCACGTGGCGACGCACCACGAGGATGCCGATCGCGAGGACGGCACCGAGGCCGAACGCCGAGCGCCAGCCCCAGCTGGGGTCGACCACGTTGGGGTCGAGCAGCGGGATGGTGAGCAGCGACCCGAGGGCCGCGCCCACCCAGAACGACCCGTTGATGGCCACGTCGACGCGACCGCGGTACTTGGCGGGGATCAGCTCGTCGATGGCGGAGTTGATGGCGGCGTACTCGCCGCCGATGCCCATGCCGGTGAGGAACCGGCAGGCGAAGTACCACACCGGGTTCATCGAGAAGGCGGTCAGCACGGTGGCCACGGTGTAGACGCCCAGGGTCAGCAGGAACAGCTTCTTGCGGCCGAAGCGGTCGGTGAGCTGGCCGAACAGCAGCGCGCCCACGCACGCGCCGGCGACGTACATCGCGCCGGCGAGGCCCACGTCGCTGCTGGAGAGCCCCAGGCCGGTGTCGTTCGGCTTGAGCGCCTCCGACATCGAGCCGACGATCGTCACCTCGAGGCCGTCGAGGATCCAGACGGTCCCGAGGCCGATGACGACCATCCAGTGCCAGCGCGCCCACGGCAGCCTGTCCATCCGCGCGGGGATGTCGGTGGTGATGGTTCCTGTCTCGACTCCGGCCATCCTCCGGACGCTAGGCCCGGTGCGGACGGCCCATCACCCCCCTGCGGGCGAACGGTTCAGAAGTCGAAGCCGTCGAACATGTCGCCGATGCCGTCGCCGATGCCGCCGAACAGGTCGCCGATGCCCTCACCGATGGCCCCGATGCCGTCGCCGAGGCCGTCGAACCCGCCCCCGAAGAGCATGCCCATGAACATCCAGTCCATCGGCGAGAAGGCGCCGAAGTAGCCGGCGGCGTAGGGCTGGTAGGCGCGACCGCCCTGCCAGTAGGGCACGCGGCGCGAGCCCACCATCACCTTGCGGATGTCGGGCTCGGCGCCGGCACGGACCCGCTCGACGTCGAGCGCGCAGGCCGGCACGTCGCGCTGCGCACCGCCGGGCGGGGTCCACGGCACGTCGGCCACCGACAGGCCGTGGCGCGGGTCGAAGAAGCACGGCGGCCGGCGCTGCGGCAGGGGCTGGCCGGCGACGCGGGCGCGCACGCACGCCATCGCGTAGCGACCGTCCTCCAGGATCTCGGTGACGTGCCTGACGTCCTCGGGCCGGCTCAGCGCGGCGGCGGCGGTCTTCGCGGACTCGTAGGCGTCCAGGGCGCGCTGGTAGTCGGCGTTCGCACCGGCGTCGAGCTGCTGCCCGGCGAGGTCGATGTCGAGGTCCTGGAGCTCCACGCCGAGGGCGGTGACGTCCTCCTCGGCGAGCCGCTTGACCGGCGCCACCTCGGCCTCGACGCGGGCCAGCTCGCGCCTCCTGCTCGACCGGCCTGCCCCGACCGCGACGGCGGTCAGCGCCCCGAGGACCACGAGCAGGAGCACGATTCCCATGCCCACAGCCTACGCAGCGCACCCACACGCGAGGGCGGGCCGCACGTCGACCCCCGACGACCTGCGACCCGCCCTGACACGCGGCCGGGGTGCGGGGCCATCCCCTGTGCGGCCCCGTTCCTCCCGGCGTGGGACCACCCTCCCGCGGGGCGGCCCCGCGCATCATCCGTAGTCCTACGTATCTGGTTACGCACGCATCCCCCGGAAGTCAGCGGCCCGCGGGGGTCCCGGGGCGCTAGATTCGCTCCGTGCTCTCACCCTGTCTCGGACGTGACGACGTGCGGCTCGCGCTGAGCGAGGCGGTCGAGGAGTCACGCTGGGTCACCGTCGTGGGCCCGCCCGGCAGCGGCAAGACGCTGCTGGTGCGCCACCTCGCCGAGACCTCGTCCGCCGCCTGGGTCGACGCGCGCAACCTGCGCAGCCTCGACGAGGTGCTGGTCGCGGCGCTGGCGACGCTCGAGTCCGAGACCGCCCCGGGCGACAGCCTGCTGGGCGCCCTCGGTCGCGCGGTCGACGGCCGGGACGGGTTGCTGGTGCTCGACGGGCTCGACCTCGACGCCACCGGCGCCGGTCCGCTGCTCCAGGCCGTCCTGGAGGGCACCAGCGAGGCCCGGCTCGTCGTCACCGCCCTCACCACCGCCGGGCAGCCCTGGGAGTCCGTCGTCCGGGTCGGTCCGCTGCCGGTGCCCAGCCAGCGCGCCCCGCTGGAGGGGCCGGCCGTCGACCTCTTCCTGCGTCGCATCCGCTCGGCCGGCGGCCAGCAGGTCGACCTTGAGCGGCAGGCTCACGAGGTGCGGCGCCTGCTGAGCGCCACCGGCGGCCTGCCGCTGCTCATCGAGCAGGTCGCGGTGCAGAGCGCGCTGGTCGGGCTCAGCAACGCGCTGACGTCGGTGAGCCTCGACCAGGCCGTGGACTCCGCCCACGAGCTCCTCGACGCCCCGAGCGCCACGGCGCTGCGCCGGATCGGGCTGCTCGACTTCCCCGCCGGGCTCGGCGTCGTGGCCCGGGTGCTCGGCCTCCCCGTCACCGACGCCGCCGAGGTCGCCGGCAACCTGGTGCGCCGCAGCCTGCTCGAGGTCGACGCGCAGGGCCGCTTCGACATGCTCTCCCCCATCCGCGGCCGCGCCCGGGTGCTCGCCACCCCCGACGACGCCGACGCCGTCGGGGCCGCCCTGCTGGCGTGGGCCGAGGAGCACGCGCCGGCCCACGACAACTACGGCGCCGCCGACGCCGAGTGGCTGCGCGACCTGCCCGCGATGCGGCACGCCGTGCTCACGGCCTGCGCGCGGCCGGAGACGCGCGCCCAGGGCTACTCGGTGGCCAACCGGATCTTCTCCTCGCTCTACACCTCCATGCGCACCCGCGAGGCCGTCGACATCCTCGAGGGCGCGCTCGCCAGCGGCGACGGGCCCCCGGAGATCGGCGCCCAGGTGGCGCGGCGGGCCGGCATCGCCGCCTCCGAGATGCGTGGCACCTACGAGGGTCTCTGGCTGCTCGACCGGGCCGACCAGCACGCCTCGTCCGCGCCGCGCCCCGAGGAGCAGCTCGCCAAGACCGCTTCCATCCGGGCGGAGATGCACCTCGACGCCGGTGACCTGGCCAGCGCCGAGCAGGAGGCCAGGCGCGCGATCGCGCTCGACCCGGAGGGGTCGATCAGCCGCCAGGCCACCCGCACCCTGGCCGACGTCTACGCCTCCCAGGGGCGGTTCGCCGAGGCCACCCAGGCCGTCAGCGAGGCGGTGCCGGCGCGGATGACGCGCGACGAGCGCTGGATCGACCTGTCGGCCCGCACGGTGCTCGCGCGCATCGCCCAGGAGCAGGGCCGGATCGCCGAGGCGGTCGCCGGCACCCGCGCGGTGATGGCCGAGGCCCGCGAGCTGGCCGAGGACCGGGTCTGTTTGCTGGCCGAGACCCTGCTGCGCGGGCTCGACCCGGCCTGGGTGCCCAGCGACGTGCAGCGCGAGTCACTGCCCTGGGCGGTGCGCCTGCCCGTCCTGGCCCAGGACGGCCGCGACCTCCTGCGGCGGGGCGACGCGCGCCGGGCCGCCGGGCTGGCGGCCGACGTGGTCGCCCTCGCCGACTCGGCGCGCCTGGGCCGCGACGGCGTCGAGGCGCGACTGCTCCTGGGCCGTGCGCTCGTCGAGCTCGGCGACCTCGACCAGGCCACCACCACCTACCTCACCGCCCTCGACCACTGCCGGTCGATGGGGATGCCGCTGCGGGGCGCCGACGTGCTCGACGGGCTCGCCGGGGTGGCCCACCGGCGCGACCTGTCCGAGGCCCGGGCGCTCGCGGCCGCAGCGTACGCCCTGCGCGTCCCGCGGATGGCGGTGCGCTGGGGCTACGCGGCCGACTACGACGTCGCGCCCGCGGGGCCGGTCCCGGCCGGCTGGCTCGACGGCGACGACCTCGGGGCGGACGTCGTGCCCCTCGTGACGGCGGTCTTCCACCGCCCGGCCTCCGCACCCCCGTCGGTGCTCGACGCGCTCACGGCGGCCGAGCGACTCGTGGCTGAGCGAGTGGCCCAGGGGCTGACCAGCCGCCGGATCGCGGAGGAGCTCTTCGTCTCCCCCCGCACCGTCGACGCCCACCTCACCCACATCTACCGCAAGCTCGACATCAACAGCCGTGCCCGCCTCGCGGCGCTGGTCATCGGGCAGGCCGCCCGCTGATCCTGCGCCGACCCTGGCCACTGTCGGTGGGCCGCGCCACCATGGGCGCATGAGCCGCACCCTCCAGGTGACCTTCGACGCCCACGACCCCGAGCTGCTCTCCCGCTTCTGGGCGGCGGCCATGGGCTACGTCAACCCACCACCGCCCGGGCGGTCGGTCGAGCCCGGGCAGGACGTGTTCGAGCTGTGGCACGCGTTCCTGGCGCAGGTGGGCGTCCCCGAGCAGGAGTGGAACAGCGCCTCCGCCGCCGAGGACCCCGACGGGGGCGGGCCGCGGCTCTTCTTCCAGCGGGTGCCGGAGGGCAAGACCGCGAAGAACCGGGTGCACCTCGACCTCCGTGCCGCCCCCGGCCTCGAGGGCGAGGAGCGGATGGCCGCGCTGGAGGCCGAGGCCGAGCGGCTGGTGGCGCTCGGGGCCACGCTCGTGGCGCGCCACGAGCCCGCGCCGCCGCTGGCCCACGGACACCTCGTCATGGCCGACCCCGAGGGCAACGAGTTCTGCCTCGACTGACCGGCCGCGACGTCGTCGTGCTCTACTGTGGGAGTGCGCTCGGGCACGCGATGGGCTGACCCCGGGGGACATGATGAGTGACGTGGCGGAACCGACCACGCGTGCGACGCCGTCGCGACGCGCCGTCGTCGGCGGCATCTGGACCGCGCCCGTCCTGGTGGCCGCGAGCACCGCGCCCGCCTTCGCCGCGTCCGCGGCGGCGGCCCTCGCGATCGACACCTTCACCGCCTACGGCGCCGCCTACGACGGTGCCGGCACTCCCCTGCGGATCGAGACCAAGGTCCAGGTCCGACGCGCGTGGGACGCCACCGCCCCGAAGGTCACGAGCATCTCGGTGACCATCGCCTTCCCCGACACCCTGGCCGCCGGCGGGAAGGCGACGTCGGTGTCCGGCGACGGCTGGTCGGCCACGTCGGAGAGCGGTCCCGCCGGCAACGCCTACACCTACGTGTTCACCTGGACCGGCATGCTCGACAACACCACCCAGTCGACCCCGGAGCTGGTGTTCCAGGTCAAGCGGAACAGCGTGCGCGCCACCGGCACCACGCTCACCGCCTACGTGACCTCGCCGCAGGCCACCGCGACGAGCCGCACGATCGCCACGACCACCTGAGGTCAGCGCGCGCCGTAGTCGCGGAAGCCGCGCCCGGTCTTGCGGCCGAGGTAGCCCGCGGTCACGAGGTGCTCGAGCAGCGGTGCCGGGGAGAAGCCCGGCTCGCGGAACTCGAGGTAGAGCTCGCGCTGGATCGCCAGCGAGACGTCGTTGCCCACCACGTCGAGCAGCTCGAACGGTCCCATCGGGAGCGCACAGCCCTGCTTCATCGCCGTGTCGATGTCGTCGGCGGTGGCGTAGTGCGCCTCGAGCATCTTGACCGCGTCGTTGAGGTAGGGGAACAGCAGCGCGTTGACGATGAAGCCCGACCGGTCGCCGCAGCGCACGGCGACCTTGCCGACCTGCTCGCACAGCGCCAGCACCGTCTCGGTGACCGCTTCGTCGGTGGCGACGGTCGAGACCACCTCCACCAGCTTCATGATCGCGGCGGGGTTGAAGAAGTGCATGCCGATGACGTCCTGCGGACGCGAGGTGACCCGCGCCATCGCGATGATCGGCAGCGACGAGGTGGTGGTCGCCAGGATCGCCCCGGCCCCGCCACGACCGCGGGTGCAGATCTCGTCGAGGTTCTCGAAGAGCGTCGTCTTGGTGGCGAGGTCCTCGGCGATGGCCTCCACGACGAGGTCGACGTCGGCGAGGTCGTCGAGCGAGGTGGTGCCCCGCACCCGGCCGAGGACCTCGGCCTTCTGCTCCTCGGTGGCCTTGCCCCGCTGGATCTGCTTGTCGAAGCTCTTGGTGAGCGTGGCGACGACGCCGTCGACCTTGTCCTGGCTGCGGCCGGTGAACAGCACGTCGTGACCGGCCTTGGCGAAGACCTCGACGATGCCGGAGGCCATCGTGCCGGTGCCGACGACGCCGACCAGGCCGATGTCGTGGCGCAGCTGCGGCTTGTCCTCTGCGCTCGGCGTGTGGGCGTCGGCGACGACGACCGGCGAGTCCGGGGCCTCGTAGGTGTAGAAGCCGCGGCCGGACTTGCGTCCGAGCAGGCCGGCGGTGACGTACTGCTTGAGGATCGGCGCGGGCGCGTGGAGGCGGTCACGGCCCTGCTTGTACATCGTGTCGAGGATCTCGTAGGCGGTGTCGAGTCCGATCAGGTCGAGCAGCGCGAGCGGGCCCATCGGGTAGCCGCAGCCGAAGCGCATGGCGGCGTCGATGTCCTCGCGCGAGGCGTACTTGCCCTCGTACATCGACACCGCGTGGTTGAGGTAGCCGAAGAGCAGCGTGTTGGCGATGAAGCCGGCCTTGTCGCCGCACACCACGGGGTTCTTGCCGAGGTCGCGCAGCAGGTCGGTGACCGCCGCCAGCACGTCGGGCTCGGTCACCACCGTGCGGATCACCTCGACCAGGTCCTGCACCGGCGCGGGGTTGAAGAAGTGGACCCCCACGACGCGACCGGGTCGCGCGTTGGCGGTGGAGATCTCGGTGACGCTGAGCGAGGAGGTGTTGGTGGCCAGGATCGCGTCGGGGCGCACGACGTCGTCGAGCGTGCGGAAGATCGCCTTCTTGACCTCCAGCGACTCCACGACCGCCTCGACCACCAGGTCGGCGTCGGAGAGGTCGGACATCTGCGTGGTGAGGGTGATCCGGCCCAGCAGCGCGTCGGCCTGCTCCTGGGTCATCTTCTCGCGCTTCACCGCGCGGCCGGTGGAGTGCTCGAGGTGCTGGCGACCCCGCTCGACGCCGGTCTCGTTGACCTCGACCCCGATGACGGCGTAGCCGTTGCGGGCGAAGACCTCGGCGATGCCCGCACCCATGGTGCCGAGGCCGATCACGCCGACGGTGGTGAACGCAGGGGCTGCCGTCTCAGTCATGGACGCATGCTCCCACGCCCCACGTCCGCCGTGGGTGTGGGGACCGTCACGCCCCGGGGCGCACCACGACGACCTCGTCGCCGGGGCGCACCGGGCCCGGTCGCACCACCCTCGCGCACAGCCCGCGCAGCCGGCGCGGCCTGCCCTCGGGGCCGTTGACGAAGGTCATCGCGTCCTTGCCGAAGCGGGCGATGAACTTGCCGCAGCCGTGGTGCGGCTGGTCGGTGACCACGACCACGGCACCCTCGGGACCGCCGATGTGCAGCTCGCTCCAGACGGGCAGGTTGTCGTGGGACAAGTCCAGGTCCAGGAACATCTGGTCGCCCGCGAGCACCTCGCGGTCGGGGTCCTGGGCGAGGAACTCCACCAGCCGGTGGTTCATCAGGTTCAGCTGCATGTCGGGGTGCGCGGAGCCGTCCGGCGTACGCCGGCTCCCGCGCTGGCGCCAGGAGTCGCCCACGAGCCCCTCGACGACGTCGAGCCATCCGACGTCGAGCACCTCGCGCTCCCCCGGTGCCGGTCGGCGCACCACCGTGCGCAGCACACCTACCTCGCGGGGCGAGGCGTCGAGCTCGGGGAGGAACGCTGTCAGGTCGGCGACCGACCGGTGCGGGCGCAGCACGCGACGCATCCAGGTGCGGCGCCCGTGGCGGCCGAGGCCGAGCCGCTCCTCCTCGTCGGTGACCTCCTGCTGCGGTCCGGTCAGCGGGTCGTCGGCGGCGAACTCGACGAACCCGTGGCGGGCGTAGAACGGCCCGTTCCACGGCAGGTCGGCGTACGTCGTCAGCGTCAGCGACCCGTGGCCCTTGAGCGTCGCGCGCTCGGCCGCCGCCTCGAGCAGCGCGGCACCGACGCCGCGGCGCCCGTGGTCGGGGTGCACCGAGAGCTGCGCGAGGTGGGCGTGGCCCACCATGTCGACGACGTGGGCGAAGCCGACCGGCGGGTCGCCGGCCACGAGCACGAACCCGGGCTGGGCGGCACGCCACTCCCCGCTGGGAGCGGGCGCGGACAGCGCGTCGCCGGTCAGGTCGCCGAGCACCGCCTCGAACATCGGCACCCCTGCGTCCTCGATCGCGGCGAGGAGCGGGAGGTCGCGCGCCCGCGCCGGGCGTGCTTCGTCGTCGGCCACGGGCCCACTGTAGATTCGCGCGACGTGAGGATCGTCGTTGCCACGTGCCAGGTCGACTACGCGGGTCGGCTCTCGGCCCACCTGCCGATGGCCACGCGGGTGCTGATGCTGAAGAACGACGGCTCGGTGTTGATCCACTCCGACGGCGGCTCCTACAAGCCGCTCAACTGGATGTCGCCGCCCTGCACCGTCCGCGAGGGCCTCTCGGAGGACGGCCGGAGGGAGTGGCTGGTCACCGCGACCAAGACCGACGACACCCTGCGCATCCTCATCGACGAGGTCCACCACGACACCTCGCACGACCTCGGTGTCGACCCCGGCCTGCAGAAGGACGGCGTGGAGAAGCACCTGCAGGAGCTGCTCGCCGAGCACCCCGCCACCCTCGCCGACGGCCTCACCCTCGTCCGTCGCGAGTACATGACGGCCATCGGCCCGGTCGACCTGATGTGCCGCGACGCCGACGGCCTGTCGGTCGCGGTGGAGATCAAGCGCCGCGGCGAGATCGACGGCGTCGAGCAGCTCACCCGCTACCTCGAGCTGCTCAACCGCGACCCGATGCTCACCAGCAGGGGCCCGGTGCGTGGCATCTACGCCGCCCAGGAGATCAAGCCGCAGGCACGGGTGCTGGCCACCGACCGCGGCATCACCTGCGCGCTCGTCGACTACGACGCCCTGCGCGGCATGGACGACGCAGAGCACCGGCTCTTCTGATGACCGTGCCGGACCGGATCTTCCACATCGCGACCGATGCCGACTGGCGCCGCACCCTGGAGACGGGCACCTACACGACCTCGACCGTCGGGCGGACCCTCGACGAGGAGGGCTTCATCCACGCCAGCAGGCGCGAGCAGGTGCAGGGCGTCTTCGACCGCTACTACGCCGGCCTGGGCGAGCACCTCGTCCTGCTGACGATCGACCCCCGCCGCCTCGACGCCGAGGTGCGGGTCGACCCCGTGGGCGACGACACCTACCCGCACGTCTACGGGCCGATCAACCGATCGGCCGTCGTCGGCGTCACGCCGCTGGACGGGCACGGCCGTCCGCAGACGCTGCTGTCGCTGTGGCTGCGCGGCATGGCGGTGCGGATGGGCGTCGCGGTCGTGGTGATGGCGCTGGTGCTCCTCGCGCTGTGGGCCACCGGCGTCCTCGGCTGAGCCGGGCTCAGAGGTCCTGACCGGCCCAGGAGCGGGCCACCCAGCCGTCGGCGTCGGCCTCCATCGCCACCAGGCCGCAGTGGGGCATCGGCAGGTCGCGCGAGTGGCTCGGGGCGAGGTTGACGGCCAGCGCGGACAGCGCCAGGCACATCACGCCGCCGTGGCTGACCACCAGCGCGGCCTCGCCGCGGTGGGTGTCGGCGACCTCCTCGAGGACCGCCCGGTAGCGGGTGACGACCTCCTCGCCGCTCTCGCCGCCCGGGATCCGCGCCGCGAGGTCGCCGTCGAGCCAGGCGGCGAAGGTCGCCGCGAACGGGTCGGGCACGCCGGTGGTCCCGCGGGCGTCACCCACCCCGAACTCGCGCAGGCCGGTGCGGACCACGACGTCGGTGCCGAGCACCCCCGCGACGATCTCGCCCGTCTGGACGGCCCGCGCCATGTCGCTGGTCCACACGCGGGCGACGCGCTGGCCGCGCAGCGACTCAGCCAGCTCGCGCGCCTGCGCACGGCCAAGGGGCGTCAGCCACCCACCGGCGTCGCTGAGCAGCTCGCTCTCGTAGGCCGCCTCCCCGTGGCGGGCGACGAGCACACGGGCGGCGCACTGCAGGTCAGCCATCGACCAGACCCACGACGTCGCCCGCGCAGCCCCACGACAGGGTGACCCCGGCGCCGCCGTGGCCGTAGCAGTGCACGACGTCGCCCACCCGCTCGAGGCGCACCTCCGGGCGCGCCGGTCGCAGCCCGACCTTGTGGCGCAGGACCCGCGCGCCCTCCAGCTCCGGCACGAGGGCGACGGCACGGTGCAGGACCTGCTCGGCGACGGCCGGGTCGGGCGTGCGGCTCCACTCCCCCTCGACGTCGGTGCCGCCGAGGACCACCTCGTGCGTCCGGGGCACCACGTAGGTCAGCCCAGCGCCGTCGAGGGTCCAGCGGTCGAGGCCGACCTGCTCGACGACCACGACCTGCCCGCGGACGGGCTGCACGCTCGGGTCGGCGCCGAAGTGGCGCGCGCCGAGTCCGGTGGCGTTGACCACCAGCGAGCCGTCGTCGGGCAGGGCGGAGAGGTTCATCCGGGTGAGGGTGCCGCCGAGCTCCTCCACGCGCGAGGCCAGCCAGCGCAGGTGGACGGGCATGTCGACGACCGGGCTGGCGAACGTCCACCCGTCGGCGTAGCCGGGTGGCAGCGACGTCTCACGCTCCAGCGTCGGCACCGCCGAGCGCCACCAGGGGTCTGGTGCGTGCTCGCGGAGCAGCTCGGTGCCGGTCAGCACCCGCACGCCCGTCCGCGGGTCGCCGGCGAGCCCCGCGAGGACCTCGTACGTCGTCGCGCCCCACGTCGTCACGCGCTCGCGCGGTGCGGCGCGGTAGGGGTACCAGAGCGCGGCCGCCACCGCGGAGGTCGTCTCCAGCGGAAGGTCGCGGGCCACCACGTCGACGCGGTGCCCGGCCTCGAGCAGCCGCACCGCGCAGGTCAGCCCGACCACACCCGCCCCGACCACGATCACCCGTCGCATGCCGGTGAGTCTGCCAGCCGCGGGACGGGCGTGCGTCGCCTCAGGCGGTGGCGCCCGCCTGGCGCGGTGCCGTCGGGTCCTCGCCCTCGGCGCCGTGCTCGCGGGCGACGTACTCCTCGATGTCCTCGACGTCGTCGCGGTTGCGCGTGACCACGGCCAGCAGGTCGCTCATCGTCGCGACCTCCTCGACCTGCTCCTTGATGAACCACTGCATGAACTGCTCGGAGGCGAAGTCGTGCTCCTCGCGGGCGATCCGGAGCAGGCCGCCCACCTGCTCGGTCACGGTGCGCTCCTGGTCGAGGGCGAGCTGCACCGGCTCGACGACGTCGGTGAACGACGACGTGGGCGCCGGGACGGCGGGGATGGTGACCGCCTCGTCGGTGTCGAGGAGGTACTGCACCATCATCATCGCGTGGCCGCGCTCCTCGAGCGCCTGGGCGTAGAAGAAGGCGGCCATCCGCGGCATCGTCAGCGCGTCGTAGTGGATCGCGCACGCGAGGTACTGGTGGTGCGCGGCGAGCTCGTTGCCGATCTGGACGTTGAGCTGGGCGGTGAAGCGGGCGGCGGGCATCGGGGCTCCTGGGTCGGGCGCGGGCTCAGGCCGCGAGCTTCTTCTTCGACTTCTTGCGCGTGCGCTCGAGCTCCGCGGTGGTGACCAGGCGCCTCCTGTGGACGGTGTAGCCCTCGGGGAGGGTGCCCTCCTTGAGCATCCGCAGGGGGCACCGCCGGCACTTGGGGGTGTCCTCGCAGCACTTCTTCTTGGGCAGCGTGGCGACGGCGCCCTTCGACGCCTTCATCTTCTTCGTCGCCTTCTTGCCCACGCGCACACCGTACAGGAGGACTTAGGGTTGCCTCACCTCAGTCCAGGCCGTGGGCCGTCCGGATGACGTCCACGAACCCGTCCATGATCTCGGTCAGCCCGAAGTCCTTGGGCGTGTAGACCGCGGCGACCCCGCGCTCGACGAGCGCCCGGGCGTCGGAGGAGGGGATGATCCCGCCGACGATGACCGGCAGGCCTCCGAGGCCGGCGGCCGCCAGGCCGTCGAGCACGTCGGGCACCAGCTCCATGTGGGAGCCGGACAGGATCGAGAGACCGACGAGGTGCACGTCCTCGGCCACCGCGGCGGCGACGATCTGCTCGGGGGTCAGGCGGATGCCCTGGTAGATCACCTCGAAGCCGGCGTCGCGGGCGCGCACCGCGACCTGCTCGGCGCCGTTGGAGTGTCCGTCGAGGCCGGGCTTGCCGACCAGCACGCGCAGCCGGCCGCCGAGCTCCTCGCCCGTGGCCCGCACCCGCTCGCGCACGGCACTGAGCGCCTCGCCGGCCTCGGCGACGCCGACGGCGCCCGAGACCCCGGTGGGGGCCCGGAACTCGCCGAACACCTCGCGCAGCGCACCGGCCCACTCCCCCGTCGTCGCGCCGGCACGGGCGGCGACGAGCGTCGGCTGCATCAGGTTGGCGTCGGTGCGCGCGGCGTCGGCCAGAGCCGCCAGGGCGGCCCGCACCTCGTCCTCGTCGCGCTCGGCCCGCCACGCCTCGAGGCTGGCGAGCGCCGCACGCTCGGCCTCGGGGTCGGCGGTCTGGATGGCGCCGTCGAGGTCGGCGGTGAGCGGCGAGGGCTCGGTGGTCTCGAACCTGTTGACCCCGACGATGACCTCCTCGCCCGACTCGATGCGCGCCCGCCGGGCGGCGTGGGCGGAGACGAGGTTCTGCTTCATGTAGCCCGACTCGACGGCGGCGATCGCGCCACCCATCGCCTGGACCCGCTCGATCTCGTCCTTCGCGCCCGCGACCAGCTCGGCGACCTTGGCCTCGATGACGTGGCTGCCGGCGAAGATGTCGTCGTACTCCAGCAGGTCGGACTCGAAGGCCAGCACCTGCTGCAGCCGCAGCGACCACTGCTGGTCCCACGGGCGGGGCAGGCCGAGGGCCTCGTTCCAGGCCGGCAGCTGCACGGCACGCGCCCGGGCGTCCTTCGACAGCGTCACGCCGAGCATCTCCAGCACGATGCGCTGCACGTTGTTCTCCGGCTGCGCCTCGGTCAGGCCGAGCGAGTTGACCTGCACGCCGTAGCGGAAGCGGCGCATCTTGGGGTCGGTCACGCCGTAGCGGTCGCGGGTGATCTCGTCCCACAGCTGCACGAAGGCGCGCATCTTGCAGGTCTCCTCGACGAAGCGCACGCCGGCGTTGACGAAGAACGAGATCCGCCCGACGACCTTCTCGAAGTCGTCCTCGGAGACCTGCCCCGACGCCCTGACCTGGTCGAGCACCGCGATCGCGGTGCACAGGGCGTACGCCAGCTCCTGCACCGGCGTCGCGCCCGCCTCCTGCAGGTGGTAGCTGCAGATGTTGATCGGGTTCCACTTCGGGATCTCGTGGACCGTGTAGGCGATCATGTCGGCGATCAGGCGCAGCGACTGCTGCGGCCCGAAGACGTAGGTGCCGCGCGACAGGTACTCCTTGATGATGTCGTTCTGGGTGGTGCCCGCCAGCAGGTGGGCGACCTCCTCCGGCGACAGCTCCGGGTTCTGCTCCTCCGCGACGACCTGGTACATCGCGAGCAGCCACATCGCCGTCGCGTTGATCGTCATGGAGGTGTTCATCTCCGTGAGCGGGATGTCGGCGAACAGCTTGCGCATCTCGCCCAGGTGCGGGACCGGGACGCCGACCTTGCCGACCTCGCCGCGGCTGAGCGGGCTGTCGGGGTCGTAGCCGGTCTGGGTCGGCAGGTCGAAGGCCACGCTGAGCCCGGTCTGGCCCTTGGCCAGGTTGGTCCGGTAGAGCGCGTTGGACGCCTCGGCGGTGGAGTGGCCGGCGTAGGTGCGCATCACCCACGGCCGGTCCTTGGCAGGACGCTCCGGGACCGTGCGGTCCGTCTCACCCGATTCCGTCATGGCGACACAGTAGGGCGAGGGTTACTGGTCAGTCACCGGCCGCGACGTGTGACGGATGCCTCAGGATCGGGTGCCGGTCACGCGGTGGCGGCGACCCGCTCGACCTCGATGGCATGGGCCAGCCGGGCCAGGTGGGCCATCCTGCGGACCGCGGGGCCCGGGTTGCGGACCGTGAGGTGGTGGCCCGAGAGCCACGCACGCCGGGTGGCCACGGCGAGCAGGCGGAGCGCGGTCACGTCGATCGTGGAGACGTCGGACATGTCGATGACGACCTCGCCGTCGGGGCCCGCGAGGCACGCGTTGATGGCGTCACGCACCTCCCGGGTGCTGCGCACGTCGAACGCGCCGTGCAGGACCAGCGTGGAACCGTCCGCGGTGATCTCCATCTGGTGCTCCTCACCGACGCCCCCCGGACGCCCAGTCGTGACCCCTGTCACTCCCATGGACGTTGTTGTACCCCGCGCGGTTGCACCGATGCACCATCTTTTCCGGCGAGTCGGCCCCCGTAGGCTGCGCCCATGGTCAACCTGACGCGCATCTACACCCGCACCGGCGACGCCGGCCGCACCCGCCTCGGCGACATGAGCGAGACGACGAAGACCGACCTGCGGCTCGAGGCGTACGCCTGCGTCGACGAGGGCAACGCCCACATCGGCGTGGCGCTGTCCCACGCCGCCGCCGACGGCGGCCTGGAGGACGACGTGGTCGCCGTGCTCACGCGCGTGCAGAACGACCTCTTCGACGTGGGCGCCGACTTCGCCACCCCCGTCGTGGCGGACCCGGAGTACCCGCCGCTGCGCGTCGAGCAGGACTACGTCGACCGGCTCGAGGCCTGGTGCGACCACTACAACGCCGACCTCCCGGCGCTGCGCTCGTTCATCCTCAACGGCGGCACCCTGGCCGCCGCGCACCTCCACGTCGCCCGCACCGTGGTGCGCCGCGCCGAGCGCGCCGGTTGGGCGGCCTACGCCGAGCACGAGGACACGATGAACGTCCTCGCCATCACCTACCTCAACCGGCTCTCCGACCTGCTCTTCATCCTCGCCCGCCACGCGAACCGCGAGAACGGCGACGTGCTCTGGGTGCCCGGCGGCGAGCGCTAGCACCGAGCTGACGCACCTGCACTGCTGAGACCCCCCGAGTCGGCGCAGATGTCCCGCCGAGACCCGCCGAGCTGACGCATCTGCACCCCTGAGGCCCGCCGAGCTGACGCATCTGCACCGCTCAAGGACGCCGGGTCAGTGCACTAGCGACAGCTCGACGCCGTTTCGCGGTGCACTCGCGACAGCTCGGCGCCATTTCGCGGTGCACTCGCGACAGCTCGGCGCCGTTTCGCGGTGCACTAGCGTCAGCTCGGCGGTGTTTTTCGGTGCACTCGCGTCAGGTCGGCGGTCAGGCGTCCTGGCGGACGCGCTGCTCGCGGGCCGAGGGCACGACGAGGGCGGCGGGCAGCAGCAGGAAGGCGACGACGAGCAGCGCCTTGAGGGTGCCGACGTGGTCGCCGACGAAGCCGAGGAACGGCGGGCCGGCGAGGAACGCGGCGTAGCCGACGGTCGACACGACGCTGACCCGGGCAGCGGCGCGCAGCGGGTCGTCCGCGGCGGCACTCATCCCGACCGGGAAGCCGAGCGAGGACCCGACGCCCCACAGGACGATGCCGAGCACGACCGACACCGGGTGGTCGGTGAGGACGATGAGCAGCACGCCGGCACCGGCGAGCGCCATCGTGGCCCACAGCACCGCGACGCGGCCGTGGCGGTCGATGAGGCCGGTGCCGAGGAAGCGGCCGGCGGTCATGGCTGTCACGAAGACCGCGAACCCGGCGACGCCGACCGCGTGCGAGACGTCGTGGCCGTCGACGAGCGCGACCGCGAGCCAGTCGTTCGCGGTGCCCTCGGTCATCGCGAGCGCCAGCACCATCAGGCCGATCAGCAGGGTGCGCGGCTCCAGCCACGCCCGCGCGGCCGACGTCCGCTCGCCCTCGTGGTCCTCGACCACCGGCAGGAACGACGGCGACGTCGTCCACACGACGACGAACGAGAGGACCACCACCAGGCCGAGGTGGACGGCGGAGGGCACGTCGAGCTCGATCATCGCCACGCCGAGCAGCGCCCCCACCACGGTGCCACCGCTGAAGCCGGCGTGGAAGCGCGGCATGATCGTGCGGTCGAGCCCACGCTCGACCTCGGCGCCCTCGACGTTCATCGCCACGTCCCACACGCCGATGCCGACGCCGTAGACCGCCAGCCCGACGACCGTCAGGGGCAGCGCGTCGCCGAGCGAGAACGCCGCGGTCAGCATGCCGACCGTCGCGAGCACCGCGCCCGCGCGGACGATCCGGACGGTCCCCCAGCGCGTGATGAGGGCGCCGGTCGTGGGCAGCGCGACGACCGACCCGATCGAGATCGCCAGCAGGACCAGGCCGAGCCGGCCGTTGCTGAGGTCGAAGCTCGAGCGCACCTCGGGGATGCGGGAGACCCAGCTGGCGAAGACCAGGCCGTTGAGGAAGAAGGTCAGGCCGACGGCATTGCGGGCGGCGGTGAGCTGGGGCACGGCACTCCTTGGCGAAACGTTTCGATCGAATCGATTCGATGCTAACCTCCAGGACGTGTCCGGATCAACCCGAACCCCCACGCTGGCGGACGTCGCCGAGACGGCCGGGGTCTCCCTGTCCACGGCCTCGCTCACCTTCTCGGGCAACAAGCCGGTCGCGGAGGCGACCCGCGAGCGGGTGCTGGCGGCCGCCGCCGCCCTGGGCTACCGCGGCCCCAATCCGCTCGCCCGCAACCTGCGCCAGGGACGCAGCGGCGTCGTGGGGGTGGCGGTCGGGCAGCTCAGCGAGGCCTTCCGCGACCCGGCCACGCTCCCCCTCTTCGACGCCATGTCCGAGGTGCTCGGCGCCGCCGGGCTCGGGCTGCTGCTGATGGCCGACGACGACGGGCACGCGAGGCTGCCGCTCGACGCGGTCATCTTCGACATCTGCGGCCGCGACGTGTGGATGCCCTACGACGACCTGGTCGCCCGCGGCGTGCCGCTGGTCGTCATCGAGGGGCCGGCCTGGCCCGGCACCACCTACGTCGACATCGAGCACCGCCGCGGCTCGGCCGAGCTGGCCCGCCACCTGCGCGGGCTGGGCCACGACCGGGTCGCCACGGTCACCCTCGAGCCCTCGCAGCCCCAGCGCGAGCGCGAGGCCGGGCTGCGCGAGGTCTACGCCGACCTCGAGGTCGTCGGCGCCTGCGCCAGCGACCTCACCGCCGCCCAGGAGGTGGTGGGCGCCTGGCTCGACACCGACCCCGACGCCACCGCCCTGGTGTGCCAGAGCGACGTCCAGGCGGCCGGTGCGGTGCTGGAGGCACGACGCCGGGGCCTCTCGGTGCCGGGCGACCTCAGCGTCGCCGGCTTCGACGGCGTCGCCACCCCGTGGCTCGACCTCGAGCTCACGACGGTCGTGCAGCCGATCGCGGAGAAGGGGCGTACGGCGGCGCGAGCAGCCCTGGCCCGCATCGAGGGCGAAGCCGTGGCCGACGTCGTGCTCCCGGTCGAGCTCCGCGTGGGCGGGTCCACCGGTCCGGCCCCGCGACGGGATGCCCAGGGCGGCTAGCGCCGGTCCCAGTCGGTGCCGGGCGGGCCCGACTCCAGCCACGACTGGAAGCCGGTGAGGGCCGACTCGCTCATCGCGATCTCCAGCGCTTGGCCGTCGTAGTGGCACGACGCCACGACGTGGCCGTCGTAGAGCGACATCTCCTCGGGGCCGGCCGGCGCGCGTCGACCGGAGTACTCGAGCAGGTCGCGCGCCCAGACCCGCTTGGGTCGCGGGGAGAGCGAGAAGATCCGGAACCACTCCAGGGACTGGCCGGAGTACCGGCCGACGCCGAGCAGCCAGCCGCGGCCCGGGTGCTCGGTGCGCACGCGGTAGCTGAGCTCGAAGGTGCCGCCGTGGCGGGCCAGCAGGCGGCGCCGGACGATGAGGGAGATGCCGTAGAGCAGCGCTAGGAGGAGACCGAGCCCGACGATGTCGAGCAACCACTCCCAGACCGGCATCCACACCTCCACAAAGCAGTGAGCGCACGAACCCGGAGGTTCGTGCGCTCACCCTAGCGCCAGTGCTCAGGCACCCGTCAGGAGGCCCGCTCCGCAGCACGCACGCGTGCCTCGGCGCGACGGACCTTCTCCTGCGCCTCGTCGTCGTTCTCGCCGGCCTGCTTGCACCGCTCGAGCTCGGCCCGGGCGTGCTCGAGGTCGATCTCGTGCGACATCTCGGCCCGCTCGGAGAGGATCGAGACCCGGTTGTCGGCGACCGAGAGGAACCCGGCGTCGACCGCCGCGATCCACGTCTCGCCCTCGACCGTCTGGACGTCGACGACGCCCTCGATGATCGAGGACAGCATCGGCGCGTGGTTCGGCAGGATGCCGACGTCGCCCTCGGTGGTGCGGGCGATGACCATGGTGGCCTGGCCCGACCAGACGAGCCGGTCGGCAGCGACCAGCTCGACCTGGAGGACTGCGTCGGTGGCCATCAGAGGCTCTTCTGGATCTCGGCCCACTTCTGCTCGACGTCGTCCAGACCGCCGCACATGAAGAAGGCCTGCTCGGCCACGTGGTCGTACTCGCCGTCGGCGATCTTGTTGAACGCCTCGATGGTGTCGGCCACCGGGACGGTCGAACCCTCGATGCCGGTGAACTGCTTGGCCACGTAAGTGTTCTGCGACAGGAAGCGCTGGATGCGACGGGCGCGGGACACGATGATCTTGTCCTCCTCCGACAGCTCGTCGACACCGAGGATCGCGATGATGTCCTGGAGCTCCTTGTTGCGCTGCAGGATCTGCTTGATCCGGACCGCGCAGCGGTAGTGGTCGTCACCGATGTACTGCGGGTCGAGGATCCGCGAGGTCGAGGTGAGCGGGTCCACGGCCGGGTAGATGCCGAGCGAGGCGATCTCGCGCGAGAGCTCGGTGGTCGCGTCGAGGTGCGCGAAGGTCGTGGCCGGCGCCGGGTCGGTGTAGTCGTCGGCGGGGACGTAGATCGCCTGCAGCGAGGTGATCGAGTGACCACGCGTCGAGGTGATGCGCTCCTGCAGCTGACCCATCTCGTCGGCGAGGTTGGGCTGGTAGCCCACCGCGGACGGCATGCGGCCGAGCAGCGTGGAGACCTCGGAGCCGGCCTGGGTGAAGCGGAAGATGTTGTCGATGAAGAGCAGCACGTCCTGCTTCTGCACGTCGCGGAAGTACTCCGCCATCGTCAGGGCCGACAGCGCGACGCGCAGGCGGGTGCCCGGCGGCTCGTCCATCTGGCCGAAGACGAGGGCGGTCTGCCCGAGGACGCCCGCCTCCTCCATCTCGACGATGAGGTCGTTGCCCTCACGGGTGCGCTCGCCGACACCGGCGAACACCGACACACCACCGTGGTCCTTGGCGACACGCGCGATCATCTCCTGGATGAGCACGGTCTTGCCGACGCCGGCACCGCCGAACAGGCCGATCTTGCCGCCCTGGACGTAGGGGGTGAGCAGGTCGATGACCTTGATGCCGGTCTCGAACATCTGGGTCTTCGACTCCAGCTGGTCGAACGCCGGCGCCTTGCGGTGGATGCCCCAGCGCTCGGCGGGCTCGAAGGTCTCGCCCTCGGCGAGGTTGAGCACGTCACCGGTGGTGTTGAACACCTTGCCGAGCGTCGCGTCGCCGACGGGCACGGTGATCGACTGACCGGTGTCGGTGACCTGGCCGCCGCGGACCAGGCCGTCGGTCGGCTTCATCGAGATGGCGCGGACCATGCCGTCACCGATGTGCTGGGCGACCTCGAGGATGATCGACTTCGTCTCGCCGCTGAGCTGGAACTCGCAGGTCAGGGCGTTGTAGATGGGGGGCATCGAGTCGGTCGGGAACTCGATGTCCACGACCGGGCCGATGACGCGGGCGATGCGGCCCACGGCGCCACCCCGGGTGGTCGTCTCTTCAACAGTGGCAGTCATGTTCACTCACTCCCGGCTTGTGCGTCGGCAAGGGCGTTGACGCCACCGACGATCTCGCTGATCTCTTGGGTAATGCCAGCCTGGCGGGCCTGGTTGGCGATGCGCTTGTACTTCTTGATGAGCTCGTCGGCGTTGTCCGTGGCGGACTTCATCGCCTTCTGCCGGGCGGCCAGCTCGGAGGCGGCCGCCTGCAGGAGGGCGAAGAAGATCCGGCTCTGGACGTAGCGCGGGAGCAGGGAGTCGAGCACGTCCGAGGGGGACGGCTCGAACTCGTAGAGCGGCAGCAGGTCGCCCTGCTCGGGAGCCTCGGTGCCCTCCACGACCTCCAGCGGGAGGAGCCGCACGGCAGTGGGCTCCTGGCTGAGCATCGAGCGGAACCGCGTGTAGACCACGTGGACCTCGTCGACGGCCCGCTCGTCCTCGCCGGTCTCGCCGAGGAAGGCGTCGATCAGCGTCGCGCCGATCTCGGCCGCCACGTCGTAGGTCGGCTGGTCGGAGAAGCCCGTCCAGGACTTCGCCACGGCGCGCTGGCGGAACTTGAAGTAGGCCTCGCCCTTGCGACCGCTGGTGTAGAGGTCGACGTCCTTGCCCTCGCCCTTGAGCTTCTCGACGAGGCGCTCGGCCTCCTTGAGCACGCTCGAGGAGTAGGCGCCCGCCAGGCCGCGGTCGGAGGTGACGATGAGGACCGCGGCCCTCTTCGGGTCCGCCGGCTCGGTGGTCAGCGCGTGCTCGACGTTGGAGAACGTCGCCACGGCCGACACCGCGCGGGTGAGCTCACGGGCGTACGGCGCTGCCGCCTGCGCCCGCTGCTGTGCCTTGATGATGCGGGACGCAGCGATGAGCTCCATGGCACGCGTGATCTTCTTCATCGACTCCGTCGACCTGATCCGCGCGCGGTACTCGCGTACCGAGAGAGCCATGCGTCAGCCTCGCTTCTGCTTGACGATCTGCTCCTGCTCGACGTCCTCGTCCTCGAGGGCGACGTGCTCTTCCTTGCCGGCCTTGATGCTCTGGCCGTCGGAGGTCTCGAACTGGTCGAGGAAGGAGTCGTACGCAGCGGCGAGCTGGTCCTCGGTCGAGTCCTCGAACTTCAGCGACTCGCGGATGCCGGCGAGGATGCCCTCGTGGCTGCGACGCAGGTAGTCGAGGAACTCGTTCTCGAAGCGCAGGACGTCGTCGGTGGGGACCTTGTCGAGGCGACCCGACGTGCCGGTCCACAAGGAGACGGTCATCTCCTCGACCGGGTACGGCGAGTACTGCGGCTGCTTGAGCAGGGCCATCAGGCGCTGGCCGCGGTCGAGCTGCTGGCGCGAGGCGGCGTCGAGGTCGGAGGCGAACATCGCGAACGCCTCCATGGCGCGGAACTGCGCCAGGTCGACCTTGAGCGAGCCGGTGACGTTCTTCATCGCCTTCGTCATCGCCGAGCCGCCCACGCGCGAGACCGAGACGCCCACGTCGATGGCGGGACGCTGGTTGGCCGCGAACAGGTCCGACTGCAAGAAGATCTGGCCGTCGGTGATCGAGATGACGTTGGTGGGGATGAACGCCGAGACGTCGTTGGCCTTGGTCTCGATGATCGGCAGACCGGTCATCGAGCCCTTGCCCATGTCGTCGGAGAGCTTCGCGCAGCGCTCGAGCAGCCGGCTGTGCAGGTAGAAGACGTCACCGGGGTACGCCTCGCGGCCCGGCGGGCGGCGCAGCAGCAGCGACACCGCACGGTAGGCCTCGGCCTGCTTGGTGAGGTCGTCGAACACGATGAGGACGTGCTTGCCGTCGTACATCCAGTGCTGGCCGATGGCCGAGCCGGTGTAGGGGGCGAGGTACTTGAAGCCGGCGGAGTCGGACGCCGGGGAGGCCACGATGGTCGTGTACTCCAGCGCGCCGGCCTCCTCGAGGGCGCCACGCACGGAGGCGATGGTCGAGCCCTTCTGGCCGATGGCGACGTAGATGCAGCGCACCTGCTTGTCCGGGTCGCCGGACTCCCAGTTGGCCTTCTGGTTGATGATCGTGTCGATCGCGATCGTGGTCTTGCCCGTCGCGCGGTCGCCGATGATCAGCTGGCGCTGGCCGCGGCCGATCGGGGTCAGCGCGTCGATGGCCTTGATGCCGGTGGCGAGCGGCTCGTGCACCGACTTGCGCACCATCACGCCGGGAGCCTGGAGCTCCAGCGCGCGTCGCTCGTCGGAGGCGATGTCGCCCAGGCCGTCGATCGGGTTGCCGAGCGGGTCGACCACGCGGCCGAGGTAGTTCTCGCCCACGGGGACCGAGAGGATCTCGCCGGTGCGGCGGACCGTCTGGCCCTCCTCGATCTTGTCGAAGTCACCCAGGACCACGACGCCGACCTCGCGGGTGTCGAGGTTGAGCGCGAGGCCGAGGGTGCCGTCCTCGAACTCGAGCAGCTCGTTGGCCATGACCGAGGGCAGGCCGGAGACACGGGCGATGCCGTCCGCGGCCTCGGCCACGGTGCCGACCTCTTCGGTCGTGGCCGACTCGGGCTTGTAGTCCGACACGAAGCGCTGAAGAGCGTCGCGGATCTCGTCCGGACGGATGGACAGCTCCGTCATTTCATCTCACCTGTTCTCTGGTCTGCTCGAAAGTGTTGCTTGGGTCTGGGTGGTCTGGATCAGCCGGCGAGCCTGCGCCCGGCGTCGTCGAGGCGGCTGGAGACCGTCCCGTCGATGACGTCGTCACCGATCTCGACCCGGATGCCGCCGATGACCGAGGGGTCGACGACGACGTTGAGGTGGACCTGTCGACCGTACGTCCGCGACAGCGAGGCGGCCAACCGCTCGCGGTCGGCGTCGGACAGCGGGCGGGCGACGTGGACGGTCGCGACGCCCTGGTTGCGGACCTCGGCCGCCACCTTCTGGTACTCGGTCAGCGCGACCGAGATCGTGCGGTGGGTGCCGGACAGGGCCTGGCCGACGAGCGCGAGCGTCGCCGGGAGCACCTTGTCGCCGAGCAGCCCGTGCACGAGCGCGGTCTTGTCGGAGCGGCTGCGTGCGGGGTCGGAGAGCGCCTGGCGCAGCTCCGGGCTGCCCTGCACGAGCTGGCCGACGGCGAACAGCTCGTCCTCGAGGCGGCCGGCGTCGTCACCCGACGAGCGGACCAGCGCGACCACGCCGAGCTGCTCGAGGACGTCCGGGAGGTCCCGGGTGGCGGTCCACCGCTGGGACACAGCGGTGGTCACCACCTGGAGCGCCCCGTCGGAGACCTTGCCGGACAGCACGTCTCGGACCAGGCCGGCCTTGGCCTCGCCGGGCACCGACACGTCGGTGGCGACCCGGCGCAGGCCCGCCTCGGCACGGAGGAGGTCGGCGACGCCGAACAGGTCCTGCGCCACCGTGCCGAGGTCACCGCTGCCCGGGAGGGCGGCGGCGGCTGCGGCGTAGGCGTCTGCGGACGCACCTCGCATCATCAGTTGACGCTCCCCGGCGTGGAGCCCTGCGCCTCGAGGTCGGCGAGGAAGCGCTCGACGACGCGGCTCTGGCGGGCCTCGTCCTCCAGGCTCTCACCCACGATGCGCCCGGCCAGGCCGGTCGCGAGGGTGCCGACCTCGGCACGGAGCGAGGTGACCGCCTGCTGGCGCTCGGCCTCGATCTGCGCCTTGCCGTGCTCGATGATGCGGCTGGACTCGGCCTGGGCCTGCTCCCGCATCTCGGCCACGATCTGGGCACCCTGCTCGCGCGCCTCCTCGCGGATGCGCGCCGCCTCGTGCCGGGCGTCGGCGAGCTGCTTCTCCAGCTCGGCGAGCCGGGCGTCGGCCTCGGCCTGCTTGGACTCGGCCGCGGCGATGCCGCCCTCGATCGCCTGGGTGCGCTCGGCGAAGGTCTGCTCGAAGCGCGGGGCGACGAACTTCCAGATCAGGAAGAGCAGCAGGCCGAAGACGACGAGCGACAGGGCGAACTCGACGGGGACGAACCCGAGCGGGTTCTCCGGGGCGTGCCCACCCTCGGTGGGCTCGCCCTCCGCGAGGAAGATCAGATTCTGCATGGGGCAGTCCTAGGTCAGTGAAGGGCAGGCGTCAGCTGAGGACGAACGCGAGGGCGATACCGATGATCGCGAGCGCCTCGGCGAGCGCGAAGCCCAGGATGGCGATCGACTGGAGGCGGCTCTGCGCCTCGGGCTGACGGGCGACGCCGGAGATGTAGGCCGCGAAGATCAGGCCGATGCCGACACCGGGGCCGATGGCCGCCAGGCCGTAGCCGATCATGTTGAGCGAGCCGTTGAGTTCACCAGTCACGGTGAGTTCCTTTCGTTCAGTGCTGCTTCAGGTGTTGGGGTGGTGCAGATCTGGGGGCGACGCGGGCGGGTCAGTGCTCGTCGGCGAGCGCGCCGGAGATGTACATCGCGTTGAGCAGGGTGAAGACGTAGGCCTGGAGGAACTGCACCAGGAGCTCGAGGAACGAGATCGCGATGGCCAGGACCCAGGCGAGCGGACCGGCGACGTAGCCGATGCCGCCGTACTCCAGCAGGAAGAGGCCGCCGGTGGAGAACAGGATGAGCAGGAGGTGGCCGGCGAACATGTTGGCGAAGAGTCGCAGCGCCAGCGTGACGGGGCGGACCAGGATGTTGGAGAAGAACTCCAGCGGGACCAGCAGCGGGTACATCGCCGGGCTGACGCCCGACGGCACGCTCTGGAGCTTGAGGTAGCCGAGGAGGCCGTGCTTCTTGATGCCGACACCGTTGTAGATGACCCAGCTGAGGCCCGCCAGCGCGTAGGCCATCGAGGCCCGCGAGAACGTCGGGAACTGGATGAAGGGGATCGACGCGAAGGCGTTGTTGATCAGGATGAAGAAGAAGAGCGTCACGAGGTACGGCACGAACTTGATGAAGTCGTGGCTGCCGATGATGTCGCGGCCCATCGAGTTGCGGACCATGCCGTAGGCGCTCTCCCCGGCGAACTGCATGCGGCCCGGGACCAGCGAGGGGCGGCGGAAGGCGACGAAGAAGAAGGCGAAGACCAGGACAGCGCCGAGCAGCAGCTGCACCATGGGCTTGGTGATCGCGGTGTCACCGATGTGGAACAGCGCTTGCTTGGAGAAGTCGAAGCTGTTGGGGCCCGGCGCGACGAACTCGCCACCGGACTCAGCCATCGTGATGCCGAACATCGAGTCAGTCTCCTACTGGCTTGCCTTGTTGAACCGTGCGTACGTCATGTAGATCCCGAAGCCGGCACCGACGAGGATGCCGATCGCCACGAGGAAGGTCGTTCCGAGCCACCGATCGAGCGCCCAACCTGCCAGCCCGTAGAGCGCCACACCGGAGACCACGTAGCCGAAGGCGTGCCAGGGGTCGCCCTTGGGTGCGTCGTCGGATGGGGTCTGCGGGGGAAGCTGTCGAGCCATCGCAGACCGGACACTAGCAGCGGAATCGGTCATCGCTCACCCCCGGGGTGAGCCACCGGCTGCCCGGTGGTCGAAGCGCTCGACGAGACGTCCCAGGCGGGGATGCGCTGGCGCGTGGCGGCGACGAGGTGCCCGGCCATCCACAGCAGGGTCACCGCGATCACGCCGGCCGCGAACCAGCCGCGAGCGAGGGTGTCGGCGCCGTAGCCGGCACCGTCGATGGCCAGCACGCAGACACCGAGGACGAGCAGCTGGAGCACGTAGGTCAGCAGGGCGACCAGGAGGGAGGCGCGGGGCATCACGCGGGCCACCAGGCTCACGAACGCGATGCCGAGGGCGAAGACCAGCAGGGTCAGCACTCCCCCGGTCGTCGCACCGACCACGGCGGACCGGCCCGCCGTCACGGCGCCGACGAGAACCAGGACCAGGACCGCTGCCGCACCGGCGCCCAACGCACCGAGGAGCGGTGACATCCCGGTGCGGGTGTCCTGCTTCGACTCGGTCGTCATGGTGGCGGCCTGTCCGTGGTGGAGGTCAGTTCTGACTGCTCGTGAAAACTATCACAAAGTCCTGCGGGGCCCCGAAACGGGGTCCCCGGATCCTCTCAGGACCCGAGGGCGGACGCGTCGGCGGGCTCGTCCTCGCGCCCCTCGACGGCGGCGTTCTCGGGCAGCCCGGTGTCCCCCAGCCCGGTCTTCCGGGGCCGGTGGACCTTGGGCAGCACGAAGGTCATCCCGATCGTCAGCGCCAGCATGGAGCCCACCGCCACCCACACCAGCCGGGTGTCGTAGAGGCTCACGATGACCGCCCCCGTGGCGATGGTGAACGCCCACATCCACATGATCAGCACCGCGCGGCGCTGCGAGTGGCCGATCTCGAGGAGCCGGTGGTGCAGGTGCTGCTTGTCGGCGCTCATCGGCGAGCGGCCTGCGCGGGTGCGACGTACGACGGCCAGCACGAGGTCGACGATGGGCACCATGAGCAGCGAGATCGGCAGCAGCACCGGCAGGACGGTGACGAAGAGGCTGTTGCCGCCGGTGCTCACGCCCGGGAACTGCCCGGTGAGGGTCAGCGCGCTCGCCGAGAGCACCAGCCCGATCAGCATCGACCCGGAGTCGCCCATGAACAGGCGCGCCGGGTGGAAGTTGTGCGGCAGGAACCCGGCGCACGCCCCGGCGAGGCCGGCGCTGAGCAGGGCTCCCGTGGTGGCCAGGGTGAGGTTGTTGGTCGCCGCGAGCGTGTAGCAGTAGAGGAAGAAGGCCGCCGCCCCGATGCCGACGACGCCCGCGGCCAGGCCGTCGAGGCCGTCGACGAAGTTGACCGCGTTCATGGTGCCGATGACCACGACGAGCGTCAGCAGCGTGCCCTGCGCGTCGTCGAGGGCGAACTGGGTGCCGTCGGCCCCCGGGAAGTACCAGAACCGCACGCCCAGGGCGACGAGCAGGCCCGCGGCAAGCACCTGCCCGCCGAGCTTGGTGAGCGCGTCGAGCTCGAAGATGTCGTCGATGACGCCGACCGCGCAGACCAGCGCGCCCGCGAGCAGCACCGCGCCGGCGTCGTCGAACACGAAGGTGTCGCTGCGGGAGAGGAAGGGCAGCTCCTGCGCCACGAGGTAGGCGGCGCACAGGCCGCCGAACATCGCCAGGCCGCCGAGGTACGGGATCGGCTCCGCGTGCACGTCGCGGTCGCGGACCTGTGCCACCGCACCCGTGCGCAGCGCGATCTCCCGCGCCACCACGGTGAGCAGGTAGGTCACCGACAGGGCGACGAGGAAGACGAGGAGGTACTCCCGCATCCGGGCCTATCCCTGGTCGGCGAGCACGATGCCGTGCTCGGTGAGGGCCTCGTTGAGCTGCTCGAGCGACAGCGCTCCCAGGCGCAGGACGCGGCCCTCGGGGACGGTGACGTCGACGATCGTCGAGGCCTCCCCTCCCGGCGAGGTGCCGGCGTCGACGATCACGGCGACCGCGTCGCCGAGCATCTCCTCGGCGGCGTCGGCGTCGGTGGCGGCGGGGCGCCCGGTGAGGTTGGCCGAGCTGACCGCGAGCGGGCCGGTGCGCTCGAGGACGGCGAGGGCGACCTCGTCGTCGGGCATCCGGACCGCGACGGTGCCGCGGGTCTCCCCCAGGTCCCACATGAGCGAGGCCTGCTGGCGGCACACGAGCGTCAGCGGACCGGGCCAGAAGCGCTCGACGAGCGTGCGCGCCCACGCGGGCACGCCCTCCGCGAGCGCGTCGAGCGTGGTGGCGGCCGACACCAGCACCGGCGGCGGCATCTCACGGCCGCGGCCCTTGGCGTCGAGGAGTCCCTGCACGGCCTCGTGCGAGAACGCGTCGGCGGCGATGCCGTAGACGGTGTCGGTGGGGATGACCACCAGCTGCCCGCGTCGTACGGCGGTCGCGGCGGCGGTCACTGCCTCTTCTCGCCCCTCCGGGGTCGAGGTGTCGATCCTGTCCACGTCGCTCATCGTGCCAGTCGCGCGGTCAGGTAACGAGGCCGACCCGCGAGGTCGAGGTGGTCCGCGACGTCGCGCCAGCGGCCGGTGGCGCGGAAGACGCCGGGGGCGGACTCGCCCTGCACGTCGGCGTGCTCC
The DNA here is from genome assembly GCF_042432345.1 of Nocardioides zeicaulis. NCBI lineage: Bacteria > Bacillati > Actinomycetota > Actinomycetes > Propionibacteriales > Nocardioidaceae > Nocardioides > Nocardioides zeicaulis. Next base: position 436,594 of record NZ_JBHLXH010000002.1, read on the forward strand.
GCGCCGACCACTCCCCCGGGCCGCAGCAGCAGCGCGGCGCGGCGCTCGAGGACCCGCATCGCGTCGAGGCCGTCCTGGCCGGAGAACAGGGCCAGGTGGGGGTCGTGGTCGCGCGCCTCGGCCGCCACCGACTCCCACGCCTCGAGCGGGATGTAGGGCGGGTTGCACACCACGACGTCGAACCGGCCGGCCAGGTCGTCGAACGCCGTCGCCAGGTCGCCGTGGCGCAGGTCGACGCCGGTGCCGGCGAGGTTGCGCTCGGCCCAGGCGAGCGCGGCCTCGTCGAGCTCGACGGCGTGCACCTCCGCTCCCGGCACCTCGTCGGCGACCGCGCGGGCGATCGCGCCGGAGCCGGTGCACAGGTCGGCCACGACCGGGGTGCCCTCGACGGCGCGGGCGGCGTCGATCGCCCAGCCGGCCAGCAGCTCGGTCTCGGGCCTCGGCACGAACACCCCCGGTCCGACGGCGAGCTCGACGTGGCGGAAGGCAGCCGTGCCGGTCAGGTGCTGGAGCGGCTCACGGTCGGCGCGTCGCGCCAGGAGGGCGTCGTACGCCTCGCGCTGGGCGGCGTCGAGGCCGTCGACCAGCGGGAGACGCCCGAGGCCGATCCCGAGCACGTGGGCCAGGAGCAGGTCGGCGTCGCGCTCGGGTGAGGCGACGCCGGCCTCACGCAGGCGCTCGGCGGCCCGGCGGCGCAGGTCCCTCACTGCTCGAGCGCCGCCAGGCGGGCGGCCATGTCGGTCTCGACGCACGAGTCGAGGACCGGCTGGAGGTCGCCGTCGAGGACCTGGTCGAGGTTGTAGGACTTGTAGCCCGTGCGGTGGTCGGAGATCCGGTTCTCCGGGTAGTTGTAGGTGCGGATCCGTTCGCTGCGGTCCACCGTGCGCACCTGCGAGCGTCGCGCGTCGCTGGCCTCGGCGTCCGCGGCGTCCTGCGCGGCCTGGAGGAGCCGTCCGCGCAGGATGCGCATCGCGGACTCCTTGTTCTGCAGCTGGCTCTTCTCGTTCTGGCAGCTCGCCACGATGCCGGTGGGCAGGTGGGTGATCCGGACGGCGGAGTCGGTCGTGTTGACGCTCTGGCCGCCGGGGCCGCTGGAGCGGTAGACGTCGATGCGCAGGTCGTTGTCGTTGATCTCGACGTCGACCTGCTCGGCCTCGGGCATCACCAGGACGCCGGCCGCGGAGGTGTGCACGCGGCCCTGCGACTCGGTCACCGGCACCCGCTGCACGCGGTGCACGCCGCCCTCGAACTTGAGCAGGGCGTACGGCGCCTGGCCGGGCTCGACCGTCCCGCGCGCCTTGACCGCCGCGGTGACCGACTTGTAGCCGCCGAGGTCGGACTCGGTGGAGTCGAGCACCTCGACCGCCCAGCCACGGGTCTCGGCGTAGCGGGAGTACATCCGCAGCAGGTCGCCGGCGAACAGCGCCGACTCCTCGCCGCCCTCGCCCGACTTGATCTCCAGCAGCGCGTCCTTGCCGTCGGCGGCGTCGCGTGGGACCAGCAGCCGGCGCAGCCGCTCCGCGGCCACCTCTCGACGGGCGGCCAGGTCGTCGGCCTCCTGCGCGAACGCGGGGTCGTCGGAGGCGAGCTCGCGGGCCGCCTCGACGTCGTCGCCGAGCTGCTGCCACTCCTGCCAGGTCGACACGACCGCCGAGAGCTCGGCGTAGCGCTGGTTGAGCTGCTTGGCCAGGCGCTGGTCGGCGTGGGTCTCGGGCAGGGCCAGGCGCTCCTCCAGCTCGGCGTGCTCCGCCCTCATGCCCTCGACGGCCTCGAACATCTGTGCTCCTGCTCCCTCACGACCGGTCCCGCACGGACCCCGCCAGACGACAAGGCGCCGGCCACCCGCACGGAGCGGGCGACCGGCGCCTGGCGTGGACTACTTGCTCTCGGCAGCAGCCTTCTTGCCGTAGCGGGACTCGAACCGGGCGACGCGGCCGCCGGTGTCGAGGATCTTCTGCTTGCCGGTGTAGAACGGGTGGCACTGCGAGCAGACGTCGGCGTGGATCGAGCCGGAGGTCGCGGTGCTGCGGGTCGTGAACGACGCGCCGCAGGTGCAGGTCACGGCCGTCTCGACGTACTCGGGGTGGGTGTCCTTCTTCATGGCTTTCCTCTCGATGTGCTCCGGGTCGCCCGCGTGGATGCGTAGTGACGTGAACCGGAGCCGGCGCACAAGTGTGCCACCGGTCTGAACAGCGGCGCCAATCCGGGCATTCCCGACGGCGGGGTGGGTCCGGGGGTGGATCCGGGGGTGGATCCGGAGGTGGACCCGGGGACGGGCGTCAGCGGCCGACGACCTTGGTGACGGCCTGCTGGGAGTCGGCCGCGGCGAGCTTGGTCCGCAGGTCGCCGACGACGGCGCCCTCCGCCGGCGCGAGCAGCCGGTCCTCGTGGCGCGTGCCCGACAGCGTGACATCGACCGCGGGCACGATGCCCTTCGCGGCCCGGTCCGCGCTGAGGGCGAGCTCCCAGTTCTCGGTGCCGGCGATCTCCTCGAGGAAGAACTCGTCGGTCGCCGAGCCGGTGCCGACCGCGACCGTCGCCAGGACCGTCAGCGAGCCGCCGTCCTCGATCGTGCGGGCGGCGCCGAAGAACTCCTTCACCGGGTGCACGGCCGAGGCGTCCACGATGCCCGCGAGCACGCGGCCGTTGGCCGGGGCCGCGAGGTTGTAGGCCCGGCCGAGACGGGTGAGGGAGTCGAGCAGCACGACCACGTCGTGGCCGAGCTCGACGAGGCGCTTGGCGCGCTCGATGGCCAGCTCGGCGACCAGGGTGTGGTCGGCCGGCTGCCGGTCGAACGTCGAGGCCACGACCTCGCCCTTGACCGCGCGCTGGAAGTCGGTGACCTCCTCGGGACGGGCGTCGACGAGGACGACCATCACGTGGCACTCGGGGTTGTTGGTCGTCACCGACTGCGCGACCGACTGGAGCAGCGACGTCGCACCGGTGCGCGGCGGGGTCAGGATGAGCCCGCGCTGGCCCTTGCCCACCGGGGCAGCGATGTCGATCACCTTGCCGACCAGGTCGGCGTCGGAGGCCAGGCGCAGGCGCTGGTGCGGGTGCACGGGGGTCGCCGCACCGAACTCCGGGCGCTCGCGGGTCGAGTCGGCCTCGGTGCCGTTGACGCTGTCGATGCGCACCATCGGGTTGAACTTCTCGCGGCGCTCGCCCTCGCGGGGCTGGCGCACCTGGCCGACCACGGCGTCGCCGCGGCGCAGGTGGTACTTCCGCACCATCGACAGCGAGAGGTAGACGTCCTCCGGGCCGGGCAGGTAGCCCGAGGTCCGGACGAAGGCGCAGTTCTCCAGGACGTCGAGGATGCCCGCGGCGGGCACCAGCACGTCGTCCTCGAGGATCGTGGTGTCGGGCTCGTTGCGCCCGCTCGTCCGCACCGTGGTGCGGTCGCGGCCACGGCGGCGCCGGTTGCGCCGGCTGCCGCCCTCCCCGTCCTCGTCGTCGTCGAGGTCCCGGCTCTGCTGGTCCCGGTTCTGCTGGTCCCGGTTCTGCTGGTTCTGCTGGGCCTGACGGTCCTGCTGCTGGGACTGACGGTCCTGCTGCTGGGACTGACGGTCCTGCTGCTGGGCCTGACGGTCCTGCTGCTGGTCCTGCTGGTCCTGCTGCTGGTTCTGCTGCTTGCCCTTCTTGCCCTGGCGGTCCTGCTTGTCGGACTGCTTGCCCTGGCGGTCCTGCTGGTCGGACTGCTTGCCCTGGCGGTCCTGCTTGCCGGGGCGTTCCTGCTTCCCGGACGGCTGGTCCTGCTGCTGGTCCTGCTGCTGGTCCTGCTGCTGGTCCGCGGGCCGGCCCGACGGCTGCTCGGCCGGCTGGTCGGCCGGAGCCTGCTGCTGGCGCTCACCGGCCTGCTCGGCCGCGCGCTGCTTGCGGGTGCGGGTCCGCACGGTGGTGCGGGTCGTGGGCTCGTCGGCGGCCGGCTGCGCAGCCGCCTGCGCGGGGGCCTCCTGCGCGGGGGCCTCCTGCGCGGGCGCCGCCTGGGCCGGGGCGTCCTGGGCGCGCCCGGCCTTCGCGCCGCCGCCGGACTGGGCGGCCTTGATCGCGTCGACGAGCTGCGCCTTCTTCATCGAGCCGGCGCCGGCGACGCCCAGGCCGACGGCCATGGACTTGAGGTCGGCGAGCAGCATCGAGCTGAGCCCGCCACCCGCCTTCCGGGCGGCGGCCTTCTTCGCGGGCGCGGTCTCGGCAGCGGTCTCCGCGGCAGCGGAGGGAGTCTCGGTCACGTGGGTCCTTCGCACGTAGCGTCGCCTGCGGGTCACCGTCGAGCGGTGCGCGAGGCGGATGGTCTCGCCCGTCCGCGCGGTCGGAGACCGGGACGGGCTGGTGCGCCGAACGGCGCGCCGTCAGGTTAGCAGGCCCCTCAGCCGAGGACGGCCCCTTCGGGCTCCACGGCCAGGGCGTGGCACTGCCAGCCCTGCGGGCACCGGGCCTCGAGCTCCGAGGTGTCCCCGGCCCCGAAGGCCAGCACCGTCGGGCCCGCGCCGGAGACGACGGCCGGCACGCCGTCGGCGCGCAGGGCACGGACGAGGGCGAGCGTCTCCGGCATCGCCGGCTCCCGCTGGTCCTGGTGGAGCCAGTCGCGGGTGGCGGCCAGCAGGTGCTCCGGCTGCCCGGTCAGGGCAGCGACCAGCAGGGCCGCGCGCCCGGAGTTGGCCGCGGCGTCGGCGTGGGGCACCACGTCGGGCAGCAGGCCGCGCGCGACCGTGGTCTCGACCCCGGCCGGCGGCACGAAGACCACCGCGCTGACGCGGGGGTCGACGCCGGCGCGGACGGCGTACCAGCGCTCGTCCTCACGCCCGGAGATCACGAAGCCGCCGAGGAGGGCGGGCGCGACGTTGTCGGGGTGGCCCTCGAGGTCGGCGGCGAGCTCGAGCAGGGCCTCGTCGGAGGCGAGCAGCTGCCCCCCGGCCACCAGGCCGCGCGCGAGCACCACGCCGGCGACGATCGCGGCGGACGACGACCCGAGTCCCCGGGCGTGCGGGATGCGGTTGTGGCAGGCCAGCCGCAGGCCCGGCGGCTGCTCCCCCATCAGCGCGAACGCGGCCCGCATCGCCCGGACCACGAGGTGGCTCTCGTCGAGCGGCACCCCCGTCCCGTCCGTCCCGGCGCCCGCACCCTCGACCTCGACCACGAGCCCGGACGGCAGCACCTCGGCCTCCAGCTCGTCGCGCAGCGACAGCGCGAGCCCGAGCGAGTCGAACCCGGGGCCGAGGTTGGCCGACGTGGCGGGCACGGTGACCCGCACCGGTCCCTCGACGAACGTCGCCATGCTCAGGCGAGCCCGGCCGCGGCGGCGGCCGCCTCGACGTCGGCGTCCACGACCGTGTCGACCACGTCGCCGTGCGACTCCAGCGCGGTGGCGGTGTCCTTGAGGCCGTGGCCGGTGACGGTGATCGCGACCGTGGCGCCGGCGTAGCTCTCCCCCGCCGCGAGCTCGGCGAGCAGCCCGGCGATGCCTGCGGCGGAGGCGGGCTCGACGAAGACGCCGTCGTGGCGGGCCAGGCCGGCCTGCGCGGCGAGGATCTGCGCGTCGCTCACCGCGGCGAACCGGCCGCCGGACTCCTGCGCGGCGGCCTCGGCGAGCTTCCACGACGCCGGGTTGCCGATGCGGATCGCGGTGGCCTTGGTCTCGGGGTCGGGGAACGGCTCGCCGGTCACCAGGGGCGAGGCGCCCTCGGCCTGGAAGCCCCGCATCACCGGCCGCTTGCTGGAGCGCCCGAGGTCGGCGTACTGCTCGTAGCCCATCCAGTACGCCGAGATGTTGCCGGCGTTGCCCACGGGCAGGAGGTGGTAGTCGGGGGCGTCACCGAGGAAGTCGCAGATCTCGAACGCGGCGGTCTTCTGGCCCTGGAGCCGCACCGGGTTGACCGAGTTGACCAGCGCGACGGGGTAGCTCCACGCCAGGCCCTTGGCCATCTGCAGGCAGTGGTCGAAGTTGCCGCGCACCATGATGATCTGCGCGCCGTGCACGACCGCCTGCGCCATCTTGCCCGCCGCGATCTTGCCCTCCGGCACGAGCACGAGCGGCTTGAGGCCGGCCTTGGCGGCGTAGGCGGCCATCGACGCGGAGGTGTTGCCGGTGGAGGCGCACACCACGGCCCGAGCGCCGTCGTGCTTGGCCACCGAGATCGCGGTGGTCATGCCGCGGTCCTTGAACGAGCCGGTGGGGTTGTCGCCCTCGACCTTGAGCCACACCTGCCCGCCGGTCAGCGAGGACAGCCAGCCGGAGTGGACGAGCGGGGTGCCGCCCTCGCGCAGGGTGACCGGCTCGAGGCCCGCAGGCAGCAGGTCGATGAGGTCGCGGTACTCCTCGATCAGGCCGCGCCACTGGTGGGTCCCCCCGGCGATCGGGCTGCTCACTCGTCCCCACCCTCCACGCGCATCACCGAGGTGACCTCGCGCACGATGTCCATCTGCCGCAGCTGCGCCACCGTCGCGCTGAGCGCGGCGTCGGGGGCGGCGTGCGAGACGACCACGAGCTGGGCGTCGGCGCCGCGGCCCTCCTGGCGCACGGTCTGGATCGACACGTCGTGGTCGGCGAACGCGTTGGCGACCGCCGCGAGCACGCCGGCACGGTCGTCGACGTCGATCGCCACGTGGTAGCGGGTGCGGGTCTCCCCCATCGGCTGCACCGCGCGGTCGGCGTAGGCCGACTCTCCGGCACCGCGGGTGCCGGCGATGCGGTTGCGGGCCACGGTGACGAGGTCACCGAGCACCGCGCTCGCCGTCGGCGCACCGCCGGCGCCGGGGCCGTAGAACATCAGCTGGCCGGCGGCCTCGGACTCGACGAACACCGCGTTGTAGGCCTCGCGCACGCTCGCCAGCGGGTGGGAGCGCGGGATCATCGCCGGGTGCACCCGGGCCGCGACCTGGTCGCCGCGCAGCTCGCAGATCGCGAGCAGCTTGACCACCGAGCCCATGTCGCGGGCGCTGGCCACGTCTGCCGCGGTCACCTCGGAGATGCCCTCGCGGTGCACGTCGGAGGCGGTGACGCGGGAGTGGAAGGCCAGGCTCGCCAGGATCGCGGCCTTCGCGGCGGCGTCGAAGCCCTCGACGTCGGCGGTCGGGTCGGCCTCGGCGTAGCCGAGGTCCTGGGCCTCCTGCAGCGCCTCGGAGAAGCCGGCGCCGGAGGTGTCCATCTTGTCGAGGATGAAGTTGGTGGTGCCGTTGACGATGCCGAGCACGCGGGTCACCTTGTCGCCGGCGAGCGACTCGCGCAGCGGGCGCAGGATCGGGATCGCGCCGGCGACGGCCGCCTCGTAGTAGAGGTCGCGCTCGGCCTTCGCGGCGGCCTCGAAGAGCGTCGGGCCGTCCTCGGCGAGCAGCGCCTTGTTGGCGGTGACGACGCTCGCGCCGTTCTCCAGCGCGGAGAGGATCAGCCCGCGGGCGGGCTCGATGCCACCGATCACCTCGACGACCACGTCGACGTCGTCGCGGGCGACCAGCCCGGCGGCGTCGGTGGTGAGCAGGCCCTCGGGCACCTCGACGTCACGCGGTGCGTCGAGGCGGCGCACCGCGACCCCGACCAGCTCGACCGGCGCGCCGACCCGTGCGGCGAGGTCGTCGCGCTGCTCGCTGAGCAGGCGCACGACCTGCGACCCGACCGAGCCGCAGCCCAGCACCGCCACCCTCAGGGCGCGCTTGCCATCGTCACTCATCACTGAACACCCACATCGGTCGCCAACAGGTCCGCCACAGTCTCGCGCCGCAGGACGGTGAAGGTCTTCCCGTCCCGCACTCCGATCACCGGAGGACGGAGGGCGTGGTTGTAGTTGGAGGCCATGGATCTGCAGTAGGCCCCCGTCCCGGGCACCGCGACGAGGTCGCCGGGTCGTACGTCGCCGGGGAGGAACTCGTCCTTGACCACGATGTCGCCGGCCTCGCAGTGCTTGCCGACCACCCGCGCCAGCGACGGCCCGGCCTCGGAGGCGCGGGAGGCGAGCGTCGCGGAGTAGTCGGCGTCGTAGAGCGCGGTGCGGATGTTGTCGCTCATCCCGCCGTCGACCGAGACGTAGGAGCGCCGCGCGCCGCCGTCGAGGGCGACCTCCTTGACCGTGCCGACCTCGTAGACGGTGCACATCGACGGCCCGACGACCGCGCGGCCCGGCTCGATGGACAGCCGGGGACGAGCGATGCCGAGGGCCCGGCACTCGTGCTCGACGATCGCCGTGATGCCGGCGGCGAGCGCCTCGGGCTCCGACGGGTCGTCCTGCGTGGTGTAGGCGATGCCGAAGCCGCCGCCGAGGTCCATCTCCGGCATCGCGACGCCGAGCTCGGTGCCCACCTGGGCGTGCAGCGCGAGCACCCGCCGCGCGGCGACCTCGAATCCGGAGGTGTCGAAGATCTGGCTGCCGATGTGGGAGTGCAGGCCGAGCAGGCGCAGGCCGGGCGCGGCGTGCACGCGGCGCACCGCCTCGAGCGCGTCGCCGCTGGCGATGGAGAAGCCGAACTTCTGGTCCTCGTGGGCGGTGGCGATGTACTCGTGGGTGTGCGCCTCGACCCCCGCGGTGACCCGGACCATGACGCCCGTGGTGCGGCCGAGCTCGGTGGTGACGGCCGCGAGCCGCTCCACCTCGTCGAAGGAGTCGACGATCACCCGCCCGACGCCGAGCTCGACGGCCCGCTCGAGCTCGGCGAGCGTCTTGTTGTTGCCGTGGAAGCCCACCCGCGCCATCGGGAAGCCGGCCCGCTCGGCGACCGTGAGCTCGCCTCCGGAGCACACGTCCAGGCTCAGACCGTCGTCGGCCAGCCACCGCGCCACGGTGGTGCAGAGGAACGCCTTGCCCGCGTAGTAGACGTCGAAGTCGGCGAACGCGTCGCGGAACGCCACGGCGCGGGCCCGGAAGTCGGCCTCGTCGAGGACGTACGCCGGTGAGCCGTGCTCGCGGACCAGGTCGGGCAGCGGCACGCCGCCGACCGACAGCACGCCGCCGGACTTGGTGGTTGTGCGCGACCACAGGTGCGCGACCAGCGCGTTGGGGTCGGCCGGCTCACGCAGCCAGTGGGGGCCGCGCAGCGCGCCGTCGGCGTGCGCCCAACCGGAGGGATGGGCGGTCGGCACGACCGCTCACATCCTCTCGGGCGCCGAGACGCCCAGCAGGTCGAGGCCGTTGGCCAGGACCACCCGGGTCGCATCGACCAGCACCAGGCGGGCGCGGTGGAGGTCGGTGGTCTCCTCGTCGCCGCGCGGCAGCACGCGGCAGCTGTCGTAGAAGCGGTGGTAGGTGCCCGCGAGCTCCTCGAGGTAGCGCGCGACGCGGTGGGGCTCGCGCAGCTCGGCGGCGGCCTTGACCACGCGCGGGAACTCCGCCAGCGCCCGCAGCAGCTCGCCCTCCTTCTCGTGCTCGAGCAGCTCGGGGTGCGACGCGGCCACGACACCGAGGTCGGCGGCGTTGCGCATCAGGCTCGACACCCGGGCGTGGGCGTACTGCACGGTGAAGACCGGGTTGTCGTTGGTCGCGCGCGACCACAGGTCGAGGTCGATGTCGATCGGGCTGTCGCTGTGGTAGCGGGCCAGGGCGTAGCGGGCGGCGTCCACGCCGATCGCGTCCACCAGGTCGTCGATGCTCACGATCGTGCCGTTGCGCTTCGACATCCGCATCGGCTCGCCGTCGCGGAGCAGGTTGACCATCTGCCCGATGAGGATCTCGAGGTTCTTGCCGGGCTCGTCGCCGAAGGCGCTGCACATCGCGTTCATCCGGCCGACGTAGCCGTGGTGGTCGGCGCCGAGCATGATGAAGCAGCGGTCGAAGCCGCGCTCGCGCTTGTCGAGGTAGTAGCCCAGGTCGCCGGAGATGTAGGCGGGCGTGCCGTTGGACCGGATGATCACGCGGTCCTTGTCGTCGCCGTACTTCTCGGTGCGCAGCCACAGCGCGCCGTCGGCCTCGTAGGTGTTGCCCATCTCGGTGAGGCGGGCGATGGCGCGCTCGACGGCGCCGCTGTCGTGCAGCGACTTCTCGTGGAAGTAGACGTCGAAGTCGACCCCGAAGTCGGCCAGCGACTTCTTGATCTCGGCGAACATCATCTCGACGCCGACCTCGCGGAAGACCTCCTGCGCGGCCGCGTCGTCGAGCTCCTTGACGTCGGGGCGCTGCTCCACGACGGCGGCGGCGATGTCGTGGATGTACTGCCCGCCGTAGCCGTCCTCGGGGGCCGGCTCGCCCTTGGCGCTGGCCAGCAGCGAGGAGCTGAACCGGTCGATCTGGGCGCCGTGGTCGTTGAAGTAGTACTCGCGGGTGACGTCGGCGCCGGTCTTGGTGAAGATCCGGCCCAGCGCGTCGCCGACCGCGGCCCAGCGCACACCGCCGAGGTGGAGCGGACCGGTGGGGTTCGCGGAGACGAACTCGAGGTTGATCTTCTCGCCGGCGAAGGCGTCGGACGAGCCGTAGGACTCCCCCGCCGCGACGACGTCGGCCGCCACCTGGCCCTGCGCGCCGGCCTCGACCGAGATGTTGAGGAAGCCGGGCCCGGCCACCTCGACGTCGGAGACCCCGTCGGCGGCACGCAGCCGCTCGGCGACGAGGTCGGCGAGGGCGCGCGGGTTGGTGCCGGCCTTCTTGGCCAGCTGCAGCGCGACGTTGGTGGCGTAGTCGCCGTGACCCTTCTGCCGGGGTCGCTCCACCGTGACCTGGCCCGGTACGCCGTCGGGCAGCGTGACCGCACCGTCGGCCACGAGGGCCGTCAGGACGTCGACGATGGTCTCGGAGAGCTGATCGGGGTTCACCCGCCAAGCCTATCGGCGCCCCCGCGCCACCACCGAACCGGTTTCAGCCTGCGGCCGGGCGCCCACGCGCGGCCCTGCCCTAGGGTTCGGGCTGTGACGACCCACCCCACCTACGCCCAGCTCGTCGACCTCCCGGCCTACGTCGAGCAGCCCGTCCCGATGCCCTTCGAGGACATCAACGGCCACCTCAACGTGCGCCACTACATCGGGATCGCCTCCGAGGGCCTCGACGAGTCGCTGGTCGAGCTCGGCATCCCGCAGATGTGGCCGCTGACCGACGGCCACGCGTGCTTCACCGCCGAGCACCACGTCACCTACCTCAACGAGCTGCACACCGGCGTGGCCATGTCGGCCAGGGTGCGGCTGCTCGGGCGCTCCGAGCGGGCCGCCCACGTGCTGGTCTACCTGCTCGACGAGACCAACCAGCAGGTCTCCTGCGTCGTGGAGGAGATCTTCCTCCACATCGACCTCTCCACCCGTCGTACGGCACCGTGGCCGGCCGACGTCGCCGAGCGGATGGACGCCCGGGTCGCGGAGCACGCGAAGCTCCCGTTCGAGGCGGACACGTCGGGCTCGCTCGCCCTGCGCTGACCGCGAGGCGGTTTCACCCCCGCGTCGCCGGACGGGTAGTGTTCGGCGCGCAGCGGCCCCGGCCGCAGCGGGCCTCCGTAGCTCAGGGGATAGAGCACTGGTTTCCGGTACCAGGTGCCGCAGGTTCGAATCCTGCCGGAGGCGCCCTCGACGGCGGCACCCTCGGGTGCCGCCGTCCGGCATCTCCCCCTCTCCCCGCACCTCCGCGGCACTCTCCGCCTCTCTCCCGCCACTCCCTGCCCCTCCCGGCGTGACCCCGCGGCAGGTCCGTCGTTCAACCGGTGCAGGGGTTGCCCGCCGGTCACAGGGGAGCGGCGGGGATCCCCGCCAGATCCTGGGAGGGAACCGATGCACCACCGCACCCGCCGCCTCGCCGCCGCCGTCAGCGCCGGCCTCAGCGCCGGCCTCGTCCTCGCCGCCGTCTCGGCGGTCCCCGCGCAGGCGCACCAGCGCGACGCCGGCGCCGGCCTCAGCGACTTCGGCTACCGCGGCGACGTCTACGGCGTGAAGCTGGTCACCGACAGCGTGGAGGCCCTCGACCTCAAGGACGCCCACGCCCAGCAGCTCTGCACCCGCGCCGTCGGGCAGACCGTCGAGCGCTCGTCCGTGGCCTCCGTGCCCGACAACCCGCTCATCCAGGTCTCGGCGAGCACCAGCCGGACCGAGACCTACGCCGACGGTGAGACGCACGGCGTGCGCGGCACCAACACCATCGGCGACGTCAGCATCGGCGGCACCGTCGGCCCGCTCACCACGCCGAGGCTGGTCATCAAGGGTCTCCAGACGACCGCGAACGCGTTCCACACCCCACAGGGCTACGGCCACGACGAGGGCTTCACCTTCGCCAGCATCTCCCTCGAGCTGCTCGACAACACGGTCGTGCAGAGCCTGCCGCCCGAGCTCCAGCAGCTGCTCGCGCCGCTCGACCAGGTCACCGACACGGTCTTCACCGGCACCCAGCAGGCGGCCCAGCAGGTCTTCCAGGTGCTCAGCGACGCCACGAAGCCGATCGAGATCCCAGGCCTGGGCACCATCGCCCTCGGCTACGAGAACGGCCGGTCCAACGACCACAACGCGCAGTCGCAGGCCTCCGCGCTGCGCATCGACGTCACCGCGGGAGAGCGCCACCAGCTCGTCGAGCTCGGCACCGCCCGGGTCCGGATGGGCGGTCCCGCCCCGGTCGGGGTCTTCCGCTCCGGCGGCACGGCCATGGACTACCAGGCCCTCGACGGCGCGCTGAGCTTCGGCAACGTGGAGCACAAGGCGCTGCCGTGCCAGGGCTCGCGCGGCCGCACGCAGACCTACCAGGTCGCCCACGCCAGCCAGCTCGTGCCGGTGCCGGTCCTGCTCGACGGCGTCACCTACCAGGTCAACGGCGACCAGCACCGCGGCACGCAGGTGGCCAAGGGCTGGTCGCGCACCGCGATCGACCAGGTCTCCGTCCCGTCGGCTCAGCTGGTGATCTCCGACGTGTCGTCGCGGGCCGCGATGCGCCAGAAGACCGGCAAGCGCGTCGGCTCGAAGGTCAGCACCGCGGTCGGCTCGATCACCGTGGCCGGCCAGCCGGTCGAGATCCCCGCACCGGGCGGTGTGGTCGAGCTGCCCAACGGCATGGGCGTGATCCAGCGCCAGCTCGTCGACACCGGCTACCGCGGGTCGCAGGTCATCGGGCTGCGGGTCAAGCTGTTCTCCGACGCGGTCGTCATCGACCTCGCCCGAACGGCTGGTCGCATCTACCCGCGCTGACCACCCGCCACTACGCTCCCGGGCAGTGGCACCGGGCCGGCCATGGGGTTCGGCCCGGTGCCGCGTGGTGTGCGGATCAGCAGTGGCTCAGCAGTGGCGCAGCGTCGCGTCGCCGCGCGCGTCGCTGCCCAGGCGGCGGGCCTGGGCGACGTCGGGGAAGACCACGCTCGCCGCACCGACGTAGCCCACCCTGCCCTGCACCACGCAGGTGGTGATGCGGCGCGGGTCGACCTGCGCGACCGCCTGCGCCAGCTGGTAGAGCTCGGCCGGCGAGGCGTCGGTGGCCATGTGCTCCATCACCGTCATCACTCCGCGCTCGATGAAGCCCGGCCGGTCGGCCTGCGCCCGGATCCGGGCGTGGATCCCGCGCAGCGTGCGCTGCTGGTTGGCCGAGCGGTCGAAGTCGCCGCCCGCGAGGCTCTTGCGGATCCGGGAGAACGCCATGGCGTTGTAGCCGTCGAGGTGGATCCGGCCGCGGGCGAAGCCCTCCTTCTTCAGGTACGGGTCGGAGAACCGGCGCGGGTTGGTCACGGTGATGCCGCCGATGTCGTCGACCATGTCCTCGAAGAACGGGAACCGGGTCACCATCACGTAGTCGGGCTCGATGCCGACCAGGGTGCGCATGGCGCCCGCCATGCCCTGCGGGCCGCCGAAGTAGAGCGCGGAGTTGATCTTCTCCCGGCCGTGGCCGGGGATGTCGACCCACGAGTCGCGCGGCACGCCGATCGCGCTCGCCGCGCCGGTGCGGGTGTCGATGCCGACCAGCTGGAGCGCGTCGCCGCGCGAGCGGCGCATGTCCTCCCCCGGCCTGGCGTCCGAGCCGACAGCGAGGATCCACACGACGTCGTGCCCGCCGACCGCGACGCCCTGGGCGTGCCGGATGCGGGTCAGGGTGACCTCGGTGGACTGCACGGCCGACTGCGGCACCACCAGGGCGGTCACGGCCAGCACCGCCGCGAGCGCGAGCGCGCGCACGGCCCGGACACAGGTCGTGGGTGTCGGTGTCCTCATCGCTGCGCCCCCTTGGCGACGTCGTAGCCGAAGATCCGCCAGCTCCTGCCCTGGCGGGTGAGGAAGAGGCGGCCGCGCACGGTCGTGGTGCCGGCCCTGTCCCCCGTCGTCTCGAAGCGGAGCAGCACGTGGGCCGTGACCGAGCGCGCCTGCCGGTCCGTGGCCAGGATGTCGAGGGTGACGGTGCGGTGCTTGGCCGTCACCGAGTCGATCGACGCGCCCTGCGTCTGGTTGGTCAGCAGCGCCTTGTCGTCGCGCGCACGCTGCTCGGCACCGGCGGTGAAGCCCGGGAAGGCCGACGGGAACGAGGAGCGGGGGTAGTCGCCACCGAGGTAGGCCGCGTCCCACCAGCGGTCGACCACCCGGCCGACCTCGGTGCGCACCTCCTTGCGCCGGACGTCCGGCAGGCGGCCGTACACGCGGTGGATCCGGGTCTTCGTCTCGATGCCGTGCGAGGCGAGCGTGACGCCCCCGTCGTCACGCGAGAGCCGGTCGGGGGCGGTCTGCGGACCGGTCGCCGACTGGCACCCGGCGAGCGCCCCTGAGGCGGTCAGGACGAGGGCGAGGGCGGCGGTGCGGGGGCTCCACGGAGGGACCCCCGGCGAGGGGCGTGGCATGACGACTCCAGCGGTGTGACAGGCGGTGCGGGGCACGGTGGGAAGGCGTACCGATCAGTAGGGACCGGTGTGGGCGACACCATGCCTCACACGGCAGCCCCGCCCCTGCATTTGCGGGCGTGTACGACTAGCCTTGAGAGCGACTTTGGTCCAACCCTCGCGCGATGAGATCTGGAAGAGGCGAAACAAGCGTGGCGCAGTCCCCGAACGGGCAGTCCGGCAACCATTCCTCGGTTGCTCCATCCTCTGACCTGGGAGCCAACGAGTGGCTCGTGGAGGAGATGAAGGAGCAGTACGACAAGGATCCGGCCAGCGTGGCCCCGGAGTGGGCCCGCTACTTCGCGAACGGGTCCACGCCGGCTGCGACGTCGGCGCAGCCCGCGCAGGCCGCGCCCGCGACGTCGGCCGCGCCGGCCCAGCAGGCCGCCCCCGTGAAGCAGGCCGCGCCCGCCCCCGCCCAGCCGGCGGCCAAGGCCGCCCCGGCCGCCCCGGCCGCCGCGGCGAAGCCCGCGCCCGCCGCCTCGCAGCCGTCGGCCCCGAAGTCCACCCCGCGCCCGGCGGCCGCCGCCGACGAGCCGGCCAAGGGCACCAGCACGCCCGTGGCCAAGGACCCGAAGCCGTCCGCGCCGAGCGAGGCCAGCGACCAGCCGACCTACACCGTCCTGCGCGGCGCCCCGGCCCGCACCGCGGCCAACATGGACGCCTCGCTGTCGGTGCCGACCGCGACCTCCGTGCGCTCGGTGCCGGTCAAGCTGCTGTGGGACAACCGCACGGTCATCAACAACCACCTCGCCCGCGCACGCGGCGGCAAGGTCTCCTTCACCCACATCATCGGCTACGCCCTCGTCAAGGCGCTCAAGGCGATGCCGGAGATGAACGTCGGCTACGACGTCATCGACGGCAAGCCGAACCTGATCACCCCGGCCCACATCAACCTGGGCCTGGCGATCGACATGCAGAAGCCCGACGGCACCCGCCAGCTGCTGGTCCCCAACATCAAGGCCGCCGAGTCGATGGACTTCGCCGCCTTCTGGACCGCCTACGAGGACATGGTCCGCAAGGCGCGCGACAACAAGCTGACCGTCGCCGACTTCCAGGGCACCACGATGTCGCTCACCAACCCCGGCGGCATCGGCACCGTGCACTCGGTACCCCGCCTGATGGCCGGGCAGGGCGCGATCATCGGCGTCGGCGCCATGGAGTACCCGCCGGAGTGGCAGGGCGCCTCGGAGGAAGCGATCAACCGCAACGCCATCAGCAAGGCGATGACGCTGACCTCCACCTACGACCACCGCGTCATCCAGGGTGCGCAGTCGGGCGAGTTCCTCAAGCGCGTGCACGCCCTGCTGCTGGGCGAGAACGACTTCTACGACGAGATCTTCCGCTCGCTGCGCATCCCCTACGAGCCGATCCGCTGGGCCCGCGACATCGTCGCCAGCCACGACGACGACATCGTCAAGCAGGCGCGCATCCTCGAGCTCATCCACGCCTACCGGGTCCGCGGCCACCTCATGGCCGACACCGACCCGCTGGAGTACCGCCAGCGCAGCCACCCCGACCTCGAGATCGAGTCGCACGGGCTGACCCTGTGGGACCTCGACCGCGAGTTCGCCACCGGCTCGTTCGGCGGCGAGGGCCGGCGCTTCATGAAGCTGCGCAACATCCTCGGGATCCTGCGCGACTCCTACTGCCGCACCACCGGCATCGAGTACATGCACATCATGGACCCCGAGCAGCGCAAGTGGATCCAGGAGCGCGTGGAGCAGCCGCACGTGAAGCCGCCCCGCGAGGAGCAGCTGCGGATCCTGCTCAAGCTCAACCAGGCCGAGGCCTTCGAGACGTTCCTGCAGACCAAGTTCGTCGGGCAGAAGCGCTTCAGCCTCGAGGGCGGCGAGACCACGATCCCGCTGGTCGACGAGATCTGCGAGGCGGCCGCCGAGGCCGGCCTCGACGAGGTCACCATCGGCATGGCCCACCGCGGCCGGCTCAACATGCTCGCCAACATCGTGGGCAAGAAGTACAGCCAGATCTTCCGCGAGTTCGAGGGCAACATCGACCCGCGCACGGTCCAGGGCTCCGGCGACGTGAAGTACCACCTCGGCGCCGAGGGCGAGTTCGTGGCCGGTTCCGGCGCGAAGATCAACGTCTCCGTGGCGGCGAACCCCTCGCACCTCGAGGCGGTCAACCCGGTGCTCGAGGGCATCGCGCGCGCCAAGCAGGACATCCTCGACCGCAAGGGCGAGGACTTCCCGGTCCTGCCGCTGCTGGTGCACGGCGACGCCGCGTTCGCCGGCCAGGGCGTGGTCGCCGAGACCCTCAACCTGTCGCAGCTGCGCGGCTACCGCACCGGCGGCACCGTGCACGTGGTGATCAACAACCAGGTCGGATTCACCACCGCCCCGGGCTCCTCGCGCTCCTCCCTCTACGCCACCGACGTGGCGCGGATGGTCCAGGCGCCGATCTTCCACGTCAACGGCGACGACCCCGAGGCCTGCATCCGCGTGGCCCGGCTCGCCTTCGACTACCGCCAGGCGTTCAACAAGGACGTCGTCATCGACCTCGTGTGCTACCGCCGCCGCGGCCACAACGAGGGCGACGACCCTTCCTACACGCAGCCGCTGATGTACGACCTCATCGAGCAGAAGCGCTCGGTGCGCAAGCTCTACACCGAGTCGCTCATCGGTCGTGGCGACATCACGATCGAGGAGGCCGAGCAGGTCCTCAAGGACTACCAGCAGCAGCTGGAGAGGGTCTTCACCGAGGTGCGCGAGGCCAGCTCGGAGGCGCCGACCGAGTGGACCACCGTCCCGGACTACCCGGACAAGCCGGCCGGCGAGTTCCACACCGCGGTCTCCCCCGAGGTGCTGAAGCGGATCGCCGACGCCTACGTCACGCCGCCGGAGGGCTTCACCGTCCACCCGAAGGTGATGCCGCAGCTGCAGCGTCGTTCCGCCGCGATCACCGAGGGCCCGATCGACTGGGGCACCGGCGAGATCCTCGCCTTCGGCTCGCTGCTGATGGACGGCCGTCCGGTGCGCCTGGCCGGACAGGACTCGCGTCGCGGCACGTTCGTGCAGCGCTTCGCCACCATCATCGACCGCACCAACGCCGACGAGTGGACGCCGCTGACCAACCTCACCGAGGACCAGGCCAAGTTCCACGTCTACGACTCGCTGCTCTCGGAGTACGCCGCGCTCGGCTTCGAGTACGGCTACTCCGTGGCCCGTCCCGAGGCGCTGGTGCTGTGGGAGGCGCAGTTCGGTGACTTCGTCAACGGCGCGCAGACCGTCATCGACGAGTTCATCTCCGCGGGCCAGACCAAGTGGCGCCAGCAGTCGGGCGTCGTCCTGCTCCTGCCCCACGGCTACGAGGGACAGGGACCCGACCACTCGTCGGCGCGCATCGAGCGCTTCCTGACGATGTCGGCCGAGGACGCCATGGTGGTGGCCCAGCCCTCGACCCCCGCGTCGTACTTCCACCTGCTGCGCCGCCACTCGCTCGGCGAGGAGCACCGCCCGCTGATCGTCTTCACCCCGAAGTCGATGCTCAAGCGCAAGGAGGCGGCCTCCAAGCCGGAGGACTTCGTCGGCGGCACGACGTTCCGTCCGTTCATCGGCGACGACGCGGCCGACCCGTCGAAGGTCGAGACGCTCATCATGTGCTCGGGTCGCGTGACCTGGGACCTCATGGTCGAGCGCGGCAAGCGCGACAACGGCGAGAAGTTCGCCATCGGTCGCGTGGAGCGCCTCTACCCCAACCCGGTGGAGGAGATCCGCGCGGAGGTCGCGAAGTACCCGAACCTCAAGGCGATCCGCTGGGTGCAGGACGAGCCGCGCAACATGGGCCCGTGGCCTCACTACCAGCTCAACGTGTGGCCGCAGCTCGACGTCACCGTCGAGCCGGTGACGCGCCCGGCCTCCGCCTCGCCGTCCGTCGGCACGGTCAAGCGCCACACCGAGGAGCAGAAGACGCTCCTCGACGCGGCGTTCGCCGAGCCCCGGACCGCCGGCCACGACTACTGAGGGGCGCGGCGGGTGTACTTCACCGATCGCGGGCTCGAGGAGCTGGAGAAGCGCCGGGGTGACGAGGAGGTCACCCTGGCGTGGCTGGCCGACCAGATGCAGGCGTTCGTCGACACCCACCCCGAGTTCGAGACGGCCGTCGAGCGGCTGGCCACCTGGCTGGCCCGCCTCGACGACCCGGAGGACTGAGGCCTAGGCCGCCAGCGGGTCGGCGGCTGCCGGCTCATCCTCCGGCGCGCGCCGTCCCGGCAGGGCGAGGCGGCAGATCTTGCGCGCCACGCTGCCCAGCTGCCGGCGCAGCGGACCGGTCGTGTAGGCGATGCCGTACCGCTCGCAGATCTCCCGCACCTCGTCGGCGACCTGCGGGTAGCGTCGGGCGGGCAGGTCGGGGAACAGGTGGTGCTCGATCTGGTGGCTGAGGTTGCCCGTCATGACGTGGAAGAGCGGGCTGCCGGAGATGTTGGCCGAGCCCAGCACCTGGCGGTAGTACCAGTGCCCGCGGCTCTCGTCCGCGCACTCCTCGGCCGTGAAGGTCTCCGCCCCGGCCGGGAAGTGGCCGCAGAAGATGATGGTGAAGGCCCACACGTTGCGCACCAGGTTGGCGGCCGCGTTGCCGGCGAGCGTCAGCGGGAGGAGCGGGCCGGTCAGCGCCGGGAACAGCACGTAGTCCTTGAGCGCCTGGCGGCGCACCTTGCGCATGATCGCCGCATGCAGGGCCCTGTTCTCCTCCAGGCGGCGGGTGCCGTTGACGAGGTTCTCGACCTCGAGGTCGTGCATCGCCACGCCCCACTCGAAGAAGACCATCAGCAGGAACGCGTAGAGCGGGTTGCCCAGGTAGTAGGGGTGCCACGGCTGGTCCTCGTCCATACGGAGGACGCCGTAGCCGATGTCACGGTCCTTTCCGAGGATGTTGGTGAAGGTGTGGTGCAGGTAGTTGTGGGAGTAGCGCCACTGGTCGCTGGGGCACACGTTGTCCCACTCGTAGACGCGTGAGCTGAGGTGAGGGTCGCCCATCCAGTCGTACTGGCCGTGCATGACGTTGTGGCCGATCTCCATGTTCTCGAGGATCTTCGAGACCGAGAGCGCGGCCACCGCGAGCGGCCAGGCGGGCGGGAGGTAGAACAGCGCACGGCCGAGCACCTCCATCTGCTGCTGGCGCTTCACGACCGTGCGGATGTAGGCCGCGTCGTCCTCGCCGAGGTCGGCCAGGACACGACGCCGCAGGGCGTCCATCTCCTCGCCGAAGGCGTCGAGCTGGGCGGGGGTCAGGTGGGGCTTCATGGTGGCTCCTGTCCGGGTGGGTCCGGGTGGGTCTCAGAGGTCGACGACGCAGTCGCCGACGGGTGCGGAGACGCAGATCTGGATGTCCTCGTCGGGCAGCGAGGACTCCGCGCCGGTGAGCACGTGGCGCACGGTTCCCTCGGCCTTGCGGGTCGTGCAGGTGAAGCAGATGCCCATCCGGCAGCCGGACGCAGGCGCGAGCCCGGCCTGCTCGGCCTGCTCGAGCACGGAGGCGCCGGTGTTGGGCACCGAGCGGCCGGTGGCGGCGAAGGTGACGGCACCCTCGGCCGTCCCGCTGGGCGTGACCGCGAGCTTGAACTGCTCGGTCCGCAGGCGGTCGGAGCCGGCGTAGAGCTCGCGCACCGCGTCCATCATCGGCGCGGGCCCGCACAGGAACGTGTCGGTCTCCCGGTGCCCCGGTGCGAGCCGGCGGAGCTCGTGCTCGCTGACCCGGACGCCGTGGCGCAGGTGGACGGTGACGTCGTTGTCGGCGGCGGCGATCCGGGCCAGCTCGTCGGCGAACACCTGGTCCTCGGCGGACCGGGCGTAGTGCAGGAAGGTGACGCGGCGACCGGCACGACCGTCGTACCCGTCGCGCAGGAGGGTGCGGAGCATCGACATCGCCGGGGTGATGCCGGAGCCGCCGGTGATGAACAGCAGCGGGTCGATGCCGGGGGTGGCCGGGCTGACAGGGAGCGTGAAGTCGCCCTGCGCCTGCGAGAGGTGCAGCACGAGGCCGGGCTCGGCGTCCACGAGGTAGCGGCTGACCTGGCCGTCGGCGTGGGCGCGGACGGTGAGGGTGATCGGCTCCCCCGGCCGTGACGCGGCCGAGGAGACGGTGAAGCACCGGGTGGCGCGCCGGGCCGAGCCGGGCAGGTCGAGGCCGACCTGGACGTGCTGGCCGGCCCGGTGGCCGCGCCACGTGGGCGTCGGCTGGAGCGTCAGCGTCGCGACGGGGGCGCCGGGGGTGCTGGTCTCGCGGTGGACGTCGACGACGCGGGCGCGCACCTCGTGCGCCGCCCACATCGGGTTGATCCGCGAGAGGTAGTGGTCGACCCCGTGCGGCGAGGCGAGCGCGGCGAGGGTGCGCGAGCGGGCGATCCGGGTGAGGGTGCTCATCCCGTCCTCCGATCTTGGTGAACGTATGTTCACTCAAATATGGCCGCGTCGCCCCACCTCGTCAACCGTCGCGGCGCGTGATCCGACGCACGCGAGGTGCACACTCGTCCACCCGGGAGGGCCGCAGTGCCCTACGATCGCGGCCATGCCCGAGGAGCCGGAGTCGCGCGCCGAGCGCAAGGAGCGCACCCGTCGCGCCATCCTCGACGCCGCGCTCGCGCTCGCAGCCGACTCCAACCTGGCCGCCATCTCGCTGCGCCAGGTCGCCAAGCAGGTCGGGGTGGTGCCGACGGCCTTCTACCGGCACTTCGGCTCGCTGGAGCTGCTCGGCCTCGCGCTGGTCGACGAGAGCTTCCGGGCGCTGCGCCTGATGCTGCTCGACGTGTGGCGCCATGCCCCGGAGTACCGCGACTTCATCGACGGTTCGCTGCCGATCGTGGCCCAGCACGTGCGGGAGAACCGCTCCCACTACGCCTTCATCGCGCGCGAGCGCACCGCAGGTCCCCCCCGGGTGCGCGAGGCGATCGGTCGCGAGATCGACCTCATCACCCGCGAGCTCGCCACCGACATCGCCCGCAGCGGCGCTGCCGAGCACTACTCCAGTGCCGACATCGGCCTGCTCGCCGACCTCGTCGTCTCCTTCGTGGTGACGATCGCCGAGCGCCTGGTGGAGGACCCCGAGTCGGAGGACCGCGTGCTCGCCGACGCCCGCACCCAGCTGCGGATGCTGCTGGTCGGCGCCGTCAACTGGCGCTCGCGCTGAGGCTCGTGCCGCTCAGGTGCCGGGGCGCGGGACGACCGGTCGGACCGTGACGTCGGGGATGGTGGCGTCGCCCGGCAGGTCGATGACGTGCACGATGGTGTCGACGACCGTGTCGACGCTGATCCAGCGCGAGGCGTCGTAGGTGCGCCCCTCCTGCTCGTGCACCTTCTCCTGCATCGGGGTCGCGGTGCGGCTCGGGTAGACCGTGCTGACCCGGACGCCGTGCTCCACCTCCTCGGCGCGCAGCGCGTCGGCGAGGGCGCGCAGGCCGAACTTCGAGGCGGCGTACGCCGACCACTCGGGGCTCGCGGTGAGACCGGCCGAGGAGTTCACGAAGACGACCGTTCCACGCACGAGGCGCAGGTGCGGCAGCAGCTCGCGCGTCAGCACGGCCGGGGCGGTGAGGTTGACCGCGACCTGCTCCTCCCACTGCGCCAGGCGCAGCGACGAGACGGGCCCGAGGTCGACGACGCCGGCGACGTGGAGCAGCGTGTCGACTCCCCCGTCGACCTGCCGGCCGAGCCCGTTGAGGGTGCCGGGGTCGGTGAGGTCGGCGACCAGCACCTGCGCCCGGGGGAACTCCCGCCCGAGGTCGGTCGCGCGGGACCGGCTGCGCGCCACGAGCACCAGCTCGTCGCCGCGGTCGGTGAGCCGGCGGGCGAGCGCATGGCCGATGCCGGAGCCGGCGCCGGTGACGACGTGCTTCACCGGGTGAACACGATCTTGCCGAAGACGTCGCCCTCGGCCATCGCGGCGAAGCCGTCGCGCGCCTGCTCCATCGGCAGCGTGCGGTCGACGAGCGGGCGGGTGCCGGTGGCGTCGAGGAACCTCACCAGGCCGTCGAGCTCGTGGCGGGTGCCCATCGTGGAGCCGATCACCGCGAGCTGGAGGAAGAAGATGCGGGTGAGCTCGGCGTCGTCGAGCTGCGGACCCGAGGTGGTGCCGCTGATGACGATGCGGCCGCCGGGGCGCAGCGAGCGGATCGAGTGGCTCCAGGTCGCACGGCCGACGGTCTCCATCACGGCGTCGACCTTGACCGGGAGGCGGGCGCCGGACTCGTACGCCTCGTGCGCGCCGAGCTCGACGGCCCGCGCGCGCTTGGCCTCGTCGCGGCTGGTCGCGAGCACGCGGAGGCCCGCGGCCCGGCCCAGCACGATGAGGGCGGTGGCGACGCCGCCACCGGCGCCCTGCACCAGCACCGTCTCGCCGGGCGTGAGCCGGCCCTGGGTGAAGAGCATCCGGTAGGCGGTGAGCCACGCGGTCGGCAGGCAGGCCGCCTCCTCGAACGACAGCGACCCGGGCTTGGGCACGAGGTTGCGCCGCGGGACGACGACCTTCTCGGCGAACGTGCCCTGGTGCTTCTCCGAGAGCAGCGAGCGCTTCGGGTCGTAGGTCTCGTCGCCGCCCCACGCCGGGTCGCCGATGACCGCGTGCACGACGACCTCGTTGCCGTCCTCGTCGAGCCCGGCCGCGTCACAGCCCAGGATCATCGGCAGCGACTCCTCGCGCAGGCCGACGCCGCGCAGCGACCACAGGTCGTGGTGGTTGAGGCTGGCGGCCTTCACCGTCACCGTGGCCCACCCCTCGAGCACCTCGGGATCGGGACGCTCCCCCACCACCAGCCCGCCCAGCGGGTCGTCGGAGGAGAAGGACTCGGCGTAGACGGCGAACATGCCTCCGACCCTAGCGAGGGACCGGTGTCCGACGGGGTGGGGGCCTCGAGGACCCGGGCGTGGTGTCCGCCCTCGTGGCGCACGGCGAGTCGTCTGGAATGTGACGGCGCGGTCGCGGGTACCACCGGGCGTGGAACCGATCCCGGAGACCCTCCAGGCGCTCGGCGAGGTCGATCTGTACCTCGATGACGGCAGCCTGCTGGACCAGCTGACGGCGACCGCCTCACGCGCAGAGCAGCTCGTGCCCGGGCTCGTCGGGGTGAGCCTGGGCTACCACGAGCGTGGGTTGACCTTCACCCTCGTCGCCTCCGGGGAGCAGATCGCCGCTCTCGACGCCGTCCAGTACGCCACCAGCGGTCCGTGCGTCGACGCCATCCACCTCGGTCATGGCATCGCGACGCCCGACGGCCTGTTGAACGAGCGACAGTGGCACCACTTCGCCCGCGCGAGCGCAGCCGCGGGAGTGCAGAGCACACTGACCCTGCCCGTGGTCGACGACGACGTCGTGGTCTCCACGGTCAACCTGTACGGCCGCGAGGAGGACACCTTCGTCGGCAAGAGCGAGGTCCTCGCGGACGTGTTCGGCGCCTGGGCGTCGGGTGCGGTCGCCAACGCCGACCTCTCGTTCGCGACCCGCCGCGCCGCTGAGCAGGCGCCGACACAGCTCAAGCACACCGCGCTGGTGGACACCGCGACCGGGATCCTCGCCGCCGAGCGCGGCCTCTCGGTGGACCAGGCGCGCACCCAGCTCCACGAGTCGGCCAGCCGAGCCGGCGTCCCGGTCCACACGTTGGCTGCGATCCTGGTGGACGTGTACCTCGACGAGTGATCCTCGGGACGTGCCGTGGTCAGGCGTCCCTGGTCTCCTTGCGGCCGCGCGCGACGTCGAGGTGGTGGGTCATGACCTCGCGCAGGGAGACCGAGTCCACGGCGACGGTCACGATGGTCGCGCCCTCGGCGGCGTGGCGTGCGGCGGCGTCGCCGTCGTAGGCGTGGACGCCCACCGGCACGCCGGCGGAGACGGCGCGGGCCACGATCGAGGACAGGACCGTGCGCAGGTCGTCGGCGCGCTCTGCTCCTGAGAGGCCCAGGGACAGCGAGAGGTCGCCCGGGCCGACGTAGATCCCGTCGAGCCCCTCGACCGCCAGGATGGCGTCGAGGTCGTCGAGCGCCGTCCTGGTCTCCACCATGGCGACGACGAGCGGCTGGTCGGCTCCCCCGGACAGGCGACCGATGGACCGCCCACCGGCCGGGGCGTAGCGGGTGGCGGCGACGACCTCCCGGGCGTGGTCGGCGTCGCGCACGTTCGGCACGATGACGCCGCCGGCGCCGAGGTCGAGGGGGCGGCCGACGTCGGCGAACAGCGGGCTGCGGGTCCGCACCAGCGGCACCGAGCCGGCCGCCCGGACGGCGGCGGCGATCCCGGGGAGCTCGGCCTCCGTCACGGCCCCGTGCTGCAGGTCCACGACGACGAAGTCGGGACCGGTCCCGGCGAGGACCTCCGCGGTCACCACGCCCGGCAGGAGGCTCCAGAGCCCGTGGCACGGCTGCCCCTCGGACCACCGGTGCCGTAGGACGTCCTCGTCGATGACCATGGCGCCATCCTGCCCCGACCCGCCGGGCTGCGACGACCTGGGTCAGCGGCTGACGGTGCCGCGCTGCGACTGCAGCCGGGGTGCGATCCAGCGGTCAGCCACCCAGCCGGTGACGAGGGAGTACACCGCCTTGTGCACGACATCGACCCGACGCTCGAAGGGGGGCCAGGTCGACGGCGGAGCGCCGACTCCGGTGGCGTTCTCGACCGTCTGGTCGAAGGCCAGCCTGACGGCGGTGTGTGCGGCGTTCGCCCGGCTGCCCCGAATGCCGGTGGCTGCCCAGACACCACGCAGCGCACCGAGGGTGGCACCGGTTCCCCAGTGCATCGCGTGGTTCCACGCCCACGGCGTGTCGTAAACCGAGGGGTGCTGCCCCACGAGGGTCAGCAGCGCCCGAGCCGGTACGTAGGAGCTGCCGCGGTGCGTGACGGCCTGCTCCAGCTTCTCGCCGGCGGTCATCACGGCTACCCCGACGAGCCCGGCAGCGGCCCCCTGCGCCGCGGCTGTCCCCAGCGTCGCGATCCTGTTCCGTGTGCTCCGTTGCGCATCCATGGCGTCCGGTGCCCACGGACGTCCCTCTCGATGCCCGACCCATCACGGTCGGCGGGGTGGACTGGGGCAGACTCGGGCCATGGTGTCGTCCCCCGCCCCCGCCCCCGGCAGCTCCCGCGCGGCGGTCGAGCAGCTGCTCGCCCGGATCGAGTCGGTCGACCCGCTGGTCAACGCCGTCTGCACGCTGCACCCCGGGGCGCTCGCCCAGGCGGACGCCCTCGACCGCGAGGCCGCGGCCGGGCGTGTCCGAGGCCCGCTGCACGGACGCGCCGTGCTGGTGAAGGACAACATCGACACCCACGACCTGCCGACCACCGCGGGGTCGCTCGCGCTCGCCGCAGCACCGCCCCCCGGCCGGGACGCCACGCTCGTGCAGCGGCTGCGTGACGCGGGCGTGGTCGTCCTGGGCAAGACCAACCTCTCGGAGTGGGCCAACATCCGCGACGAGGCGTCGACGTCGGGCTGGAGCGCCTACGGCGGACTCACCCGCAACCCCTACGCGCTCAACCGGTCCGCCGGTGGCTCCAGCTCCGGCAGCGGTGCTGCCGTCGCGGCGGGCCTCGCACCGCTCGCGGTCGGGACCGAGACCGACGGCTCGATCACCTGCCCGGCGGCGTTCAACGGGTGCGTCGGCATCAAGCCGACCGTGGGCACCGTCCCGACCGACGGGGTCGTGCCCATCTCACGCTCGCAGGACTCACCGGGTCCGATGGCGACGACGGTCCGCGACGCCGCGTCGCTCCTGACCGTGCTCGCAGCGGACGGCACCGACTACGCAGCGCACGCCGTGCCGGGCCGCCTGACCGGCAAGAGGATCGGGGTGCCGCGGGCGACCTACTGGGGCTACTCGCCGCACGCGGACGCGGCCGCCGAGCGAGCCCTTGCGCTCCTCGCCGCCGAGGGAGCGACCATCGTCGACGGCACCGACCTGCCGGCGTTCGGGGACGAGCTGGGCGAGGACGAGCTGCTCGTGCTGCTCGCCGAGCTCCGGTCAGGCGTCGAGGACTACCTCTCCTCCCGCAGCGGGGACGTGCCGCGCACGCTGGAGGACGTCGTGGCGTTCAACCGGGCCCATTCCGCGACCGAGCTCGCCCACTTCGGCCAGTCGCTCTTCGAGCGAGCGCTGGCCGGTCCGCGGGAGGGCAGCCGCGAGCACCTCGCCGCACGCTCCAGGGGTCTCGCGGCCACCCGCGACGGCGGCATCGACCAGGTGCTGCGCGAGCACGACCTCGACGCCCTGGTCACGCCGTCGTACCCGCCCGCGAGCCCGATCGACCTGGTCAACCCCGATTGGTTCGCCGGCGGCTGCACCGCACCCAGCGCGATCGCCGGCTATCCCTTGGTCACCGTCCCCACCGAGATCGCCGCCGGCCTCCCGGTGGCCGTGTCGTTCTGGGGCACCGGCGCGAGCGAGGCCACGCTGATCGAGATCGCCCACGGGTACGAGCAGGCACGCGACCGGAGCACCGGCCCCCTCGCCGCGCCCACGTTCGCGACGTTCGTCTGACGACGGCCGAGCCTCCCGGCTCACGCCCCGCCCCAGCGCGCCAGCGCCTCGATCGCGTCGCGCAGCGCGAGCCCACGCTCGGTGAGCGCGTACGCCCGCGTGTTGTGGTGCAGCGGCAGCCGGGTCAGCACCCCGGCGGCCTCGAGCTCGCGCAGGCGGGTGGCGAGCATGTTGGTGGGCACGCCCAGGTCGCGCTGGAGGTCGCCGTAGCGCTGCGGGCCCTCCAGCAACCGCTCCACGACGAGCAGCGCCCAGCGCGAGCCGACGACCTCGAGCGCGGCGGCGAGACCGCTCACGCGGTGGGCTGCGCGTCCGGCTTCATCCAGAACGGCGAGTAGTGGTAGCCGTCGGGGTCGTCGAACTGGCGCTGGTACATGAACGGGTAGTCGTCGGTGTCGCCGACCCGGCCGCCGGCCGCGCGAGCGCGCTCGACGAGCTCGTCGACCGCCTCGCGGCTGGCGAGGTCGAACGACACGGTGACCTTGGACGGCGTGCCGGGGCCGCCGACCAGCTCCTCGGCGCCGCCGACGGCGGCGTACATCTCGCGACTGCCGAGCATGAGGTACTGCTCGGGCGCGATCGCGAAGCACGAGACGTTGTGGTCGGACATGTCGGCGTTGAGGGTCCAGCCGAGGGCGGTGTAGAAGTCCCTCGCGCGCTCGACGTCGTCGACCGGGCAGGTGATGAAGAGGCTCATGGCCGGATACTTGCAAAATGCAAGCGTCCCGTCAAGGAGTGAGCCCGAAGCCGGGCGTCGGCGATACTGAGCGCATGCGTCGTCATCTCTGGTGGGTCCTCGGCCTCGCGCTCGTGCTCGTCGGCGGCGCGCTCGCCCTGACCACGCAGGAGGCGCCGGAGGACTTCGGCTGGTTCGCCTACACGCCGGGCGGCAACCCCAGCTGGTTCGCCGGCGAGGACCGCACCGGGGGCTGGAGCTCGACCTTCCTCGTCTCGCGAGCCCAGCTGGCCGGCACCGGCCTCGCTGCCCTCGGGCTCCTGGCCCTCGCCGCGGGCGCGGGCTTCCGGTTCGGCCGCCGGCGCGCCCAGCAGCCGGAGGGGTAGGGCGCGGCGGCCCTCGTACGCCGCGCTCACGGGCTCAGTCTGCGGCCTCCGCCGTCACCGACGGCGTCGAGCCCTGCTGCACCTGACCGGCGAGGCCGAGGACGGCGTAGCCGAAGCCGTCGACGTCCAGCCCGGCCGCGGTCACCGACACGCCCTCCCCCAGCAGCACCGTCGCGCCGTCGAGCCCGTCGACCCCGACCGAGGCGGGCTCGCGGCGCGGGTTGACGACCACGACGTGGGAGTCACCGCGCCGCCAGGTGAAGGGGTAGCCCTCGTGCAGCACGGTGGTCGGAGCACGACCACCGAGCGCGGGGGTCGCGCGCCGCAGCGCGACCAGCCGGCGCACGAGGTTCAACGTCGAGCCGGGGTCCTGCTCCTGCGCGGCGACGGTCGGGCGGTCCGGCGACGGGTCGACCGGCAGGTAGAGGTCGTCGGCCGCCGCGGTCGAGAACCCCGCGTTGGGCGAGGCGTCCCACTGCATCGGGGTGCGGCACCCGGAGCGGTTGTAGCCCGGGTTGCAGATCGAGCCCTCCTTGTCGGGTAGGCCGGGGAGGTAGCGCATGCCGATCTCGTCGCCGTAGTAGAGCGACGGCACGGTGCCCCACGTGAAGAGGAACGTCAGCGCCGCGCCGAGCTCCTCGGGCGTGCGCGGGTCCGTGCGCAGCCGGCTGAAGTCGTGGTCGGCCGTGCCCATCAGCACCGGACGGGCGGGGTCGTCGGCCTTGGCGGCCGCCCAGCCCTCGAGGAACGTCCGCGTCGAGCCGAGGCCGTCGGCGTGGAAGAACGGGTCCCCCGGCGGCTGGAACGGCAGCACGCCCGCGCCGCCGTTGTCGAAGAGGCTCGCGTGCCCGGCGTGGATGACGAGCATGAAGTCGGCGTCGAAGCCCAGGGCGTCGCCGGTCCGCGGCTCCGTGCCCTCGGGGATCAGCACGGCGTCGGGGTGCGCCGTCGCGAGCCACGCCTGGAGGTCGCGCCAGACCTGGGTCGCCGCCAGCGCCCCGGCGTTCTTGCCGTGGTGGTCCTTGACGAGCGAGAAGGCCATGTCGACGCGGAAGCCGGCCACTCCCCTGCTCAGCCAGTGGTCGAGCACCTCGCGCAGCATCTGCTTGTTGCGCCTCGGCCCCGGGTCGTCGACGCCGTCGCGCCACGGCTCGTCGGCGGGCGTCTCGGTCCAGCCGAAGTTGAGCGCAGGCTGCTCGTCGTAGAAGTTCTTGAGGTACCAGCCCGGCCGCGGGCCGGGCGAGGCCACCCAGGCCGGCGTCCCCGGGATGTCGGAGCCCCACGCCCACTCCGGCAGCTGCTCGCACCAGACGTACCGGTCGCCCTCGGGGCTCGGCCCGTCGGCGTGCAGCTCGGCCTGGAACCACGGGTGCTCGATCGAGGTGTGCCCGGCGACGAGGTCGAGCAGCACCCGGATGCCCCGCTCGCGCGCCCGCGCCACGAGCTCGACGAGGTCGTCGTTGGTGCCGTAGCGCGGAGCGACGGTGAGGTAGTCGGACACGTCGTAGCCCGCGTCGACGAACGGCGAGGCGAAGCACGGGTTGAACCAGATCGTGTCGACGCCCAGCGAGGCGACGTGGTCGAGGCGGTCGATCACGCCGCGGAGGTCGCCGATCCCGTCGCCGTCGGAGTCGGCGAACGACTGCGGGTAGATCTCGTACACGACCGCGTCGGCCAACCAGTCCCCCGCCATGCAGCGATCCTAGGCAGGTCCCACCCGACGTGCCGGCGACGTCGGTACGCTCGCGCGATGCCCGAGCTCCAGCCCGTGGTCGGCGAGGCCGACCCGTCCCTTGACCAGCGGCTCAACGACGAGCTCGACCGGTTCAACAAGGCCGCGACGCCGGGCGTCCCGCCCGCCCGCGAGCTGACCGTCAAGGTGGAGCACGACGGTCGGCTCGTCGCCGGCGTGTCCGGCTGGACCTGGGGCGACGCCGCGGGGATCGGGATGACCTGGGTCCACGAGGACCAGCGCGGTTCCGGCCTCGGCGGCCGCCTGCTGGGCGCCTTCGAGCGCGAGGCCGCGGACCGCGGCTGCACACACGTGTTCGTCACGTCGTTCACGTTCCAGGCGCCCGCGTTCTACGAGCGGCTCGGCTACGAGGAGATCTTCCGCTGGGACGCGGTCCCGACGCCCGGACGCGACGACGTGCACCTGCGCAAGCAGCTCTGAGTCCCCGAGGACCCCGCCGGCTCAGCGCCGGGCGACGCCGTCCGCTCGCGCAGCCGCGGCCACGGCCTCGCGCACCGCGCCGGGGACGCGGGGATCGAAGGGCGAGGGGATGACGAGGTCCTCGCGGAGGTCGTCGCCGACGAGCTCGGCCAGCGCGGTGGCGGCGGCGACCTTCATGCCCTCGGTGATCGCGGTGGCGTGCACGTCGAAGGCGCCGCGGAAGATGCCGGGGAACGCGAGGACGTTGTTGATCTGGTTCGGGAAGTCCGAGCGGCCGGTCGCGACGACGCGGGCGTACTTGTGGGCGAGGTCGGGGTGCACCTCGGGCGTCGGGTTCGCGAGCCCGAAGATGATCGCGTCGGGCGCCATCGAGGCGACGATCTCCTCGGGCACCTGGCCGCCGGAGACGCCGATGTAGACGTCGGCGCCGTCCATCACGTCGGCGAGGCTGCCGCGGCGGCCGTGCCGGTCGGCGGTGTCGCGGGCGAGCGCCGCCTTCACCGGGGTCAGGTCGGAGCGCTTGGAGTTGAGGACGCCCTGCCGGTCGAGGACGGCGACGTCGTGCACGCCGGCCTCGAGCAGGATCCGCGCGACGGCGACGCCGGCGGCGCCCGCGCCCTGCACGACGACGCGGGCCGTGCCGGGGTCGCGCCCGGTCAGCCTGAGGGCGTTGGTCAGCGCGGCGAGGGCGACGACGGCCGTGCCGTGCTGGTCGTCGTGGAAGACCGGGATGTCGAGCCGCTCCTTCAGGCGCGCCTCGATCTCGAAGCAGCGCGGGGCGGAGATGTCCTCGAGGTTGATCCCGCCGAAGCTCGGCGCGAGCCGGACGACGGTCTCGATGATCTCCTCGGTGTCGGTGGTGTCGAGGCAGATCGGCACGGCGTCGACGCCGCCGAACTGCTTGAACAGCACCGCCTTGCCCTCCATCACCGGCATCGCGGCGGCGGGGCCGATGTCGCCGAGGCCCAGGACCGCCGTGCCGTCGGTGACCACGGCCACCGTGTTGGGCACCCACGTGTAGTGCTGCGTCATCGACGGGTCCGCCGCGATCGCCTCGCACACCCGGGCCACCCCGGGGGTGTAGGCGAGGGACAGCTCCTCCGGGCCGGCCAGGGCGGTGGTGGAGAGGATCTCCATCTTGCCGCCGAGGTGCAGGTCGAACACGGGGTCACCAGCGTGCGGGTGCGAAGCCATGGCGGCGATACTGGCACAGCTCAGGGGGTCCGCAGCCGCCGTCCCACGCGTGGGGAAGGCCACAGCCGCAGGCGTACGACGCCCAGCACCGCGTCGCTCGCCACCGGGCCGCGGTGGCGCGAGTCCACGCCCGCGCCCGGGTTGTCGCTCAGCAGCCACCAGCCCGCTGTCCCGTCCCTCAGCGCACGCTGCTCGACCGCTCGCTTGACCGCGAGCGTGCCGTCGACGAACCGGGCCACGACGAGGTCGCCGGGGCGCACCCGGGCGCCGTACCGGACGAGCAGCAGGTCGCCCTCGCGCAGCCCCGGCAGCATCGAGCGGCCGCGCACCACGGCGGTGCCGAACGGCGCGCCCCGACCTCCACCCTCGGGGGCGAGACCCCGCTGCCGACGCCACTGCACGCGGAGTAGTGTCGCAGCCGAATGCAGTCCCCCTTCCTGATCGAGAGGAATCCGATGCTTCGCCACCTGCTTGCACCGACCGTCGAGGTCTCCGCCCACTGCGACCTGCCCTGCGGCGTCTACGACCCCGCCCAGGCGCGCATCGAGGCCGAGTCCATCAAGGCGATCATCGCCAAGGTCGCCGACAACGACGACCCGGACTTCCGCACCCGCGCCATCCTCATCAAGGAGCAGCGCTCCGAGCTCGTCAAGCACCACCTCTGGGTGCTGTGGACCGACTACTTCAAGCCCCCGCACTTCGAGAAGTACCCCCAGCTGCACACCCTCGTGAACGAGGCCACCAAGCTGGCCGGCGCCTCGGGCACCAAGGGCGAGCTCGACGCCGCGAAGGCCGACGAGCTGCTCGCCAAGATCGACGAGATCGCGGAGATCTTCTGGGAGACGAAGAAGGCCTGACCAGACGCGACGGAGTCGCGGCTGCTCAGGCCTTCTTCTGAGCAGCTTGCTGCTTCGTGCCTGGTCCCGACGCCCCGGTCCTCGCGACCGGGGCGTCGTCGTACCCCCACCCGGCTAGGGTGTGGGCCAGCACTCGAGCTCGGAGGACGGAGACGTTGACGCAGATGGCAGATCACCACGGGGGCCGCGCCGACGTCGAGCTCCGGCTCCCCGCCGAGGGCGCGTACGCCACCGTCGTCCGCACGACGGCCGCGGGCCTCGCCGCGCGGCTCGACTTCACCATCGACGACATCGAGGACCTGCGCATCGCCATCGGTGAGGCCTCGGCGCTGGTGATCCCCGAGGCCGACCCGGGGGCCGACCTGGTCGCCTGCTTCTACTTCGGCCCGGGCTCGATGACGGTGACGCTGGAGACCGAGGCCGTCGACGAGCCGCCGCTCGACACCGAGAGCTTCGCCTGGCAGGTGCTCGACACCATGGCCCAGGACGCCGCCGCCGGACCCGAGGACGGGCGCTTCCGCGTCCGGTTCACGATGACGTCGCAGGTCGCTGCGGGAACGACAGGTGTCCACCACTGACATGGTCGACGACACGGGGGACGACACAGTGGGGGCCACAGCCGCTGACACGCTCGACGAGGCGCCGCCGAGCGCCGTCGAGCAGGTCCGCACGCGCAGCGCCGAGCTCTTCGCGGTGCTGCACGACGACAGCGCCGGCGCCGGCGAGCGCGCGCTCGCGCGCGACGACCTGGTGCACCTGCACCTCTCGCTGGTCGAGCACTGCGCGCGCCGCTTCCGCAACCGCGGCGAGCCGTTCGAGGACCTCCTGCAGGTCGGCACGATCGGCCTGATCAAGGCCGTCGACCGCTTCGAGACCGACCGCGGCGTCGAGTTCTCGACCTACGCCACGCCGACGGTCATCGGCGAGATCAAGCGCCACTTCCGCGACAAGGGCTGGGCGATCCGCGTCCCGCGGCGGCTGCAGGAGCTGCGGATGCAGATCGGTGGGGCGACCGGCGAGCTGACCCAGAAGCTCGGCCGCTCCCCCACGCCCCGCGAGCTCGCCGAGGTCATCGGCTGCACCGTCGAGGAGATCATGGAGGGCATCGAGTCCAGCCACGCCTACGCGACGCTCTCCCTCGACGCCACCGACGACTCCGACGACGGTCCGCCGGCCATGCTCGCCTCGCTGGGCGTCGAGGACGCCAGCATCGAGCACGTCGAGATCCGTGAGTCGATCAAGCCGCTGCTCGAGGGCCTCGGCGAGCGCGAGAAGCGGATCCTGCTGCTGCGCTTCTTCAAGAACATGACGCAGTCGCAGATCGCCGAGGAGATCGGCGTGTCCCAGATGCACGTCTCCCGGCTGCTGACCCGCACCCTCACCCAGCTGCGCACGTCGCTCGAACAGGACTAGAGCAGGACTAGAGCAGGCGGTCGGGGTCGTCGACCTCCAGCACCCGGGTGCTGGCCGGGTGGACCAGTCCGGCGACGGTGACGAGGCCCACGACCGCGAGCAGCGCGGAGAGCAGGCGGGGGCCGTCGGCCCACAGGTTCCACGCCAGGCCGAGCACGATCAGCTGGGCCATGACGACGGGGCCGCGCGCCCATCGCCGCAGCCTCCACAGCGACCACGCGCACCACGCCAGACCCGCTCCCGCAGCCAGGAAGAAGGCCGTGGTGGTCACGCCCATCGTCAGCCGCACCGACCGCAGGTTGGCCAGCTCGAGCAGGCCCAGGCCCGCCATCACCAGCGCCTCGACGAGCGCCAGCGAGGCGGCGACGACGAGCGGAGGGGGTACCACGGTCGCGGGGGCGGGGTTCTCGGACACGCGCCAACCCTAGTTGTGACGGACACGACCACCCCTGGGGGTTGTGTGAACGTTCCATTCTTGCAAGTCTGGTCGCTGCGCCGCGTGCTGAGGCACGCCCCTGATGGCGCCCGGGCCAGCTGATCGTCCGAAAACAGCACCAGCCTGTGACGTAGAAAGAGGGATCCCCCACCCCATGGATTGGCGCAGCCGCTCCGCATGCCTCGACGAGGACCCTGAGCTGTTCTTCCCGATCGGCAACACCGGTCCCGCGATCCTCCAGATCGAGGAGGCCAAGCAGGTGTGCCGTCGGTGCGAGGTGCGTGAGCAGTGTCTCGCCTGGGCCCTCGAGGCCGGGCAGGACCACGGTGTCTGGGGCGGTCTCAGCGAGGACGAGCGCCGCGCGCTGAAGCGTCGCAACGCCCGGGCCCGCATCCGCACGGCCTGACGGCTCACTCGAGCGGCAGGTCCGCCTGCACCCGGGCGCCACGCACGCCGGGGCCGATCTCGAGCACGCCGCCGAGCTCGGACTCGACGAGCGTGCGCACGATCGACAGGCCCAGCTGGGTCGAGCCGTCGAGGTCGAAGCCCTCGGGCAGGCCCCGCCCGTCGTCCTCGACGACCACGTGCAGCCGTCCGACGATCCGGCGGGCGGTGACCACCACCCGCCCGGTCGCCGGGGTCGCCCCCGCGGGCCGGTCCGCGTAGCCGTGCTCGACGGCGTTCTGCAGCACCTCGGTGAGCACCATCGCGAGGGGCGTGGCGGCCTCCGAGGGCAGCTTGCCGAAAGAGCCCTCGCGCACCACCCGCACCGGCACCTCGACGCCGCTGACGTCGACGACCATCGAGCCGAGCCGGTCGGCGATCTCGTCGAAGTCGACCGTCTCCTCGACCGCGTGGCTGAGCGTCTCGTGCACGATCGCGATGGACCCGACGCGGCGCACGGCCTCCTCGAGCGCCGACTTCGCGTCCTCGGCGGAGGTGCGCCGTGCCTGGAGGCGCAGCAGCGCCGCGACCGTCTGCAGGTTGTTCTTCACCCGGTGGTGGATCTCGCGGATCGTCACGTCCTTGGTGACCAGCTCGCGGTCGCGGCGACGCAGCTCGCTGACGTCGCGCACCAGCAGCAGCGCGCCGCTGCGCTCCCCCATCGGTCGCAGCGGGATGCTCCGCACGATGAGGGTCACCTCCTCGGTGCCGACCTCGGTGGCGCGACCGTCGCGACCGCCGAGCACGGCGCTCAGCGTCTCCTCGTCGGGGCGACGGCGCGGCGGCACGAGGTCGCGGGTCAGGTCGGCGAGCACGAGCCCGGCCAGGTCGCCCTGGAGCCCGAGCCGGCGGTAGGCCGAGAGGCCGTTGGGGCTGGCGTAGACGACCCGCCCCGCGGGGTCGAGGCGCACGAACCCGTCACCGACGCGCGGCGAGTCGGCGTGGTCGCTGCGCTGCCCGGCGAGCGGGAAGTGCCCGGCCGCGATCATCTGCGTCAGCTCGGCGGCGGTCTGCAGGTAGCTCAGCTCGAGCCGGCTGGGGGTGCGGACGCCGAGCAGGTTGGTGTTGCGCGCGACCAGGGCGATCACCTGCCCGGCGCGCCGCACCGGGATGACCTCGACCCGCACCGGCACGTCGTCACGCCACTCGGGGTCGCCCTCGCGGACCAGCCGCCCCGACGCGAGCGCCTCGTCGAGCATCCGGCGGCGTCCCATCGGGATGAACGTGCCGAGGACGTCGTCGACGAGCGCGGTCGGGCCGGTCGTCGGGCGCATCTGGCCGCCCGCCCAGTAGCCCTTGCCCTCCCGGTCGGGCAGCCACAGGACGAGGTCGGCGAAGGACAGGTCGGCCAGGATCTGCCAGTCGGCCATGAGCAGCTGGAGCCACGCCACGTCGTCCTCGACGAGGTCGGTGTGGGCTCGCACGAGCTCGTGGAGGGAGGGCACGCGGCCAGCCTAGGGGCAGCCGCCGGAGCGGCTCGGGCCGAGTTGGATCGGTGTCCGTGGTGGCTGGCAGGATGGGGGTCATGTCGATCGGGTACTGGAGCCAGGTGCAAGCAGCCGGGTTCGAGGTCCCGTCGGACCGGCCGCTCGACGACCTCACCGCCGAGCTCACGACCATGCTCGGGTCGACCGACGCCGAGGTCCGCGACGGCACGGCCTACCCCGCCCTGGCCACCTGGATCGAGCGCGGCATCTACGACGACCTGCTCCCCGGCCTGGGCGACGGCATGGCCGTCGGGCTCTCCGTCGGCCTCGGCGAGTCCGGCACCGACACCGTCTTCCGGCGCAGCTTCAGCGCGCTGATCCTCGCCGAGTGCCTGGAGCGCGACAACGAGCACCACCTCGTGCCCGGCCAGAAGGTGATGGAGTGGGGCGACCGGCTGGCGACCTGGTTCCTCTCCGAGCGCGACACCCGTGGCTTCGTCGCCGGCAAGGGCTGGGCCCACACCATGGCCCACGGCGCCGACGCGATCGGGGCGCTCGCGGAGTCGCCGCACCTGGCCGGCCCGGAGCACGCGGTGCTGCTCGACGTCGTCGCCGAGCGCGTCCTCCAGCAGGACCCGCACACGCCGCTGCTCTCCGGCGAGGTCGACCGCATGGTCCACGCCGTCATGCGCGTCCTGCGCCGCAACACCCTCGGCACCGACGTCCTCGAGCCGTGGGTGCACCACGTCGCGTCCGCCGGCAACCCCTACGGCCAGGGCGGCGACGGCGACCCGTTCCCGGCCGCCGCGACGTCGCAGACGTTCCTGCGGGCGCTCTTCGTCCAGCTCTCGCTGGCGCCCGACGCTCCCCGGGTGCGGCCCGACCTGCTGCTCGTCGTCATCGAGGCGCTGCGGCAGACCAACGTGCACCACCTGCTCCCGCCCACCGACTAGCCTGCGGAGCATGACTGACACCACGGGGCAGGCCACCGGGCACAGCGGCGAGGTCGCCGTCCAGGTCGCACGGGCGCACGGCGTCGAGACGATGTTCACGCTGTCGGGGGCCCACGTCTTCCCGATGTACGACGGCGCCGTGCAGACCCAGAAGGAGGGCCAGGGCCCGCAGGTGCGGCTGCTCGACGTCCGCCACGAGCAGACCGCCGCCTTCGCCGCCGAGGCGACCGGCAAGCTGACCCGCGTGCCCGGCCTCGCGGTCCTCACCGCCGGCCCGGGCGTCACCAACGGCATCAGCGCGATCGCGCAGGCCCAGTTCGCCGGGTCGCCGATGGTGGTCGTCGGGGGCCGCGCCCCGCAGAACCGCTGGGGCACGGGCTCGCTGCAGGAGCTCGACCAGCCGCCGATCATCGCGCCGGTCGCGAAGTCGGCGCGCACGCTGATGACCGCCGCCGACGTCGCCCCCGGCATGCACGAGGCGTTCACCCTCGCCCGCTCCAGCCACCGCGGCCCGGTCTTCGTCGACGTGCCGATGGACGAGTTCTTCGCACCCGCCTCCGGCGAGGTGCACGAGGGCCGCGCCGAGCGCATCGAGCCCGACCCCGACGCGATCGCCGCCGTGGCCCGCCTGCTCGCCGGGGCGCGCCGCCCGGTGCTGGTCCTCGGCACCGACGTGTGGGCCGACCACGCCGAAGGAGCCGCGCTGCGCTTCGTGGAGGACCTGGGCATCCCGACCCTCACCAACGGCATGGGCCGCGGCATCGTGCCCGGCGGCCACCGCTCGCTGGTGACCAAGGCGCGCGGCGCCGCGCTGTCCGGCGCCGACCTCGTGGTGGTCGTGGGCACCCCCCTCGACTTCCGGCTCGGCTACGGCGTCTTCGGCGGACCGGACAAGAACCCCGAGGGCGCGTTCGCGCGTGTCGTGCACGTCGCCGACTCCCCCGCCCAGGTGTCGGGCCACGCCGAGCTCGCCGGATCGGTCGCGGGTGACCTCACCACGGTCCTCGACGGGATCCAGGATGCCGTCGAGCGCGGCGACCGCCCCGACTGGTCCGACTGGGCCGACCACCTCGCCGACCAGGTCCGCGCCGCCACCGAGCGCGACGCGGCGCTGCTCACCGCCGAGGCCGACCCGGTCCACCCCGCGCGGATCTACGGCGAGCTGGTCCCGCGGCTGGCCGACGACTCGGTCGTCATCGGCGACGGCGGCGACTTCGTGTCGTTCGCCGGCAAGTACGTCGAGCCGCAGCGGCCCGGAGGCTGGCTCGATCCCGGCCCCTACGGCTGCCTCGGGGCCGGGCTCGGCGCGGCGATCGCAGCCCGGGTCGCCCGCCCGAGCGCCCAGGTCACGCTGCTGCTCGGCGACGGCGCGGCCGGCTTCTCGCTGATGGACGTCGACACGCTGGTGCGCCACGACCTGCCGGTCGTCATGGTCATGGGCAACAACTCCGCCTGGGGGCTGGAGAAGGGCCCGATGCAGATGCTCTACGGCTACGACGTGGTCGCCGACCTCGCCCAGCGCACCCCCTACGACGAGGTGGTCCGGGCGCTCGGCGGTGCCGGCGAGACCGTGACCGACCCGAAGCAGATCGGCCCGGCGCTGGACCGCGCGTACGCCGCGGGCGTGCCGTACCTCGTCAACGTGATCACCGACGTCGAGGCGGCCTACCCGCGCACCACCTTCGGGATCTGAGGGTGGCGCTCGAGGTCCGGCTGGCCCGCCCCGAGGAGCACGCACAGGTCGGCGAGCTGACGGTCCGCGCCTACGACGCGTTCACCCGCGGTCCCGCCGACCCCTACGTCGCCCGCCTGCGCGACGCCGCGGCGCGCGCGTCCGGGGGCGAGCTGTGGGTCGCGGTCGAGGGCGAGCGCCTGCTCGGCAACGTGACCTACTGCCCGCCCGGCTCGGCGTTCCGCGAGGTCGCCCGCGACGACGAGGGCGAGTTCCGGATGCTGGCCGTCGACCCCGCCGCCCGCGGGGCGGGCGCCGGCACGGCGCTGGCTCGCCACTGCGAGGCGCGGGCGCAGGCGCACGGCGCGAGCGGCATGGCCCTCTCGACGCTGGCCGAGATGGGCGACGCCCACCGCATTTACCGCCGCCTCGGCTACGACCGCGACCCCACGCGCGACTGGTCGCCGCTGCCCGGTGTCGACCTGCTGGCGTTCAGCAAGGTCTTCTGAGGCCTCAGCACCGTCGACCCGTGGTCGGGTCGTCGACGTCGTCGAAGCACACGGTGCCCCACGGCAGCGGAGCGATCCCGTCGTCGCCCGACCGCACCCACTGCCACGTCTCCCACGACCCGTCGTCGGCCGCCACCGCGGTGACCACGATGCCGGCGCCGGTGAGCCAGGAGCGGTAGCGGCGACCGTCGTCGGTCGTCCCGGAGCCGAGGGGCACCTCGCCCACCGGCCGAAGCCGGACCAGGCCCGCCTGGTCGCCCGCCTGCACGACGACCTCCATCGCCGACGCGTCGGAGGCCGACGACACGAGCACCGCGGCGGCGTCGTACCCGGCGAGGTACGCCGGGCTCACGACGTGCACCCGGGGGTCCGGCACGTCCAGCGCGTGGACGGCACCGTCGGCGCCGGGCCCGTCGACGACCAGCACCGGCCCGGATCCGTCGTCCTCCACGCGCACGCGGTGACCGAGGCCACCGTCGTCGAGGGCGACCTGCTGCCCGGCACCGATGGTCTCGGTGGACTCCGAGGTCACGTAGGGCAGGTCGTCGGCGCTGTCGGCGTCGCAGGCCGTCGTCGCCTCCGGCTCGTGCACGGCGCACCCCGGCTCGCCCGG
The DNA here is from genome assembly GCF_042432345.1 of Nocardioides zeicaulis. Taxonomy (NCBI): domain Bacteria; kingdom Bacillati; phylum Actinomycetota; class Actinomycetes; order Propionibacteriales; family Nocardioidaceae; genus Nocardioides; species Nocardioides zeicaulis. Next base: position 476,553 of record NZ_JBHLXH010000002.1, read on the forward strand.
GCGCAGCACACCCGCCTCGTCGAGGGTCCAGGCGTAGGTGTCCATCACGTAGGTCTCGGGGGTGAGCAGGGTCATGCTGCCGGACGCGCGGGCGAACGCCTCGACCGAGCGCGTGGAGACCAGCGTGCCGCGCCGCACCTCGAACGACTGCACGTGCACCAGGTCGTAGTGCTCGGTCTCCGACCCCGGGACGACGGCGTACCCGCCGGAGAGGAGGGCGGGATCGCTGGGCACGGCCTGCACCAGCAGCCCGTCACGGAGGTCGAGCACGACCGGCTCGAACGGCGCACCCGGGCCGCCCTGGAGGTCGGTGGTGTAGAGCACCAGCTCCTGGTCGCCGTCGGCGTCGGCGTCGACGGGCTGGAGCGCGTTGACGCCAATGGTCGTCCCGAGCTCGACGACGCCGAAGGCCTCCTCGCCGGTGCTGCTCAGCGTCGTCTGCACGCGGGTCCGGCCGTCGTGCCCCGAGGTCGGCTCGGCGAGGAACTCGACCCGCTCGCCCCTCCCGTCGCCGTCGAGGTCGAGGCGGGCCGGCTCGGAGAGGTCGTCGGGCTGCCAGTCGCGGCCTACGTCGACCGGCAGGTCCAGCTGCGGCCGGTCGGGCTGCGGCGCGATCTGCTCGGAGCGCGGCCGCCCGCCGACACCCTGCAGCACCACGCCCAGGACCAGGAGCACCGCTGCGGCCGTGGCGAGCAGCACCCAGGGCGAGCGCCAGGCCGGGCGCAGCTCGACCACGGGCGCCGCCAGGGGCTCGAGGTCCTCGGGGCGGACCAGGTCGGCGCGGGCGCCCAGCGCTGCGCGCAGCCGCTCCTCGATCCCCGGGACCGTGTCGTTCGCGCTCATCACTGCTCCTTCCCCGAGGTCGTGGTGGTCGTGGTGGTCATCGCCCTCTCCAGCGCCGCGAGCGCGCGGCTGGCGGTCGACTTGACGGTGCCGGTGCTGATGTCGAGGGTCCGGGCGATCTCCGCCTCGGACAGGTCCGACCAGTAGCGCAGCACCAGCACCTCGCGCTGCCGCGGCGCCAGCGTCTGGAGCGCTGCGATCACCTCGCGGTGCTCCTCCGCGAGGACGGCAGCGTCCTCGGGCGTGGGTGGCGGGAGGTCGCGAGGTGGTGAGTAGGCCCGCGCCGTACGACGTCGGCGCAGCGCCGAGCGGGCGGTGTTGACGACCGCGGTGCGCAGGTAGGCCAGCGCCTTGGCCGGATCACGCACGGCGTCGGGCCGACGGGCCAGCGCGGCGAACGCGTCCTGCACGACGTCCTCGGCCGAGGCGAGGTCGTCGACGAGCAGCACCGCGAGCCGGACCAGCGGGAGCCGGTGGGCAGCGTAGAGCTCGGTGATCTCCACCGTGGGCTCCATCTCGACCGTCCTCGTGCTCATGTCTGGTAGACGTGTGTGCGAGCGTCAGGTTGCCCCACCTGCGCACGAATCTCCGGGAGGACCCCCATGCCGCAGCCCGAGCCCGCATCGTTGACCTTCGTGGTCGGCGACGACGACACCGCCCTCGCCGTGGGGTCGGGGTCGCTCCCGGTGCTCGGCACCCCGCGGCTGCTGGCCTGGCTCGAGGCCGCCACCTGCGCCTGCCTCGCGCCGCTCCTGCGCGACGGCTCCACCAGCGTCGGCACCCGCGTGCAGGTCGAGCACCTCGCGGCCAGCCCGGTCGGCGCCGAGGTCGAGGTGAGCGCGTCGAGCGCGTACGTCGACGGGCGGCTGCACCGATTCACCGTCAGCGCCCGCGACACCACCTCCGGCAAGGTGCTCGCCGCCGGCGAGGTCACCCGCGTGGTCGTCGACGCGGAGCGGTTCCTCTCACGCCTGTAGGCGCGGGGTCCGGACATGCAAAAGTCCCCGCCGGCGGCGGGGACTTCGGCGACTGACGTGCGGGGAGCGCGTCAGGCGTTGGGGCGCTTGCCGTGGTTCGCGCCCTTCTTCTTGCGAGCGCGGCGCTTGCGTCCGGTCTTGCCCATGTCGTCCTCCTGGAATCGGTGCTCCGGGCAGTGTCTCAAAGCCACCGGCATCGGGGCGAATCGGGTGCGGCGCGACCGGACCGGGTCAGTCCGTGCGGCCCTCGGTGATCTGGACGCTGACCTCGCGCAGCTGGAGCCGCACCCGGTCGCGCAGCGCCTGGGGCGCGGACTCCGAGCAGGAACGCTGCACGAGCTGCTTGACCGCCCGCTGGAGGTCGTAGCGCTCGAGGCAGGGCCCGCACTCGCGCAGATGCATCTCCACGACGGCGCAGTCGGACTGGTCGAGCTCGTTGTCGAGGAGGTAGACGATGCGCTCGATGTAGTCGACGCAGTCGTCGCGCCCGTGCTGGTGCTCGCTCACGACGTCTTCCTCCCCTCGGTGGCCGCGTCGACGGACGACGTCGGCAGCAGGTCGTTGGTGCGCACGTAGTCGGCGAGCATGTCCCGCAGCTGGCGCCGGCCGCGGTGCAGGCGGGACATCACGGTGCCGATCGGCGTGTCCATGATCTCCGCGATCTCCTTGTAGGGGAATCCCTCGACGTCGGCGAGGTAGACCGCCAGGCGGAACTCCTCGGGGAGCCGCTGCAGCGCGTCCTTGACCTCGGAGTCGGGGAGGTGCTCCAGCGCCTCCATCTCCGCTGAGCGCAGGCCCGTCGAGGAGTGCGACTCCGCGCGGGCGAGCTGCCAGTCCTCGACGTCCTCCGACATCGACTGCTGCGGCTGGCGCTGCTTCTTGCGGTAGGAGTTGATGTAGGTGTTCGTCAGGATCCGGTACAGCCAGGCCTTGAGGTTGGTGCCGGGCTTGAACTGGTGGAAGGCGCTGTAGGCCTTCGCGAACGTCTCCTGGACGAGGTCCTCGGCGTCCGCGGGGTTGCGCGTCATGCGCATGGCGGCGCCGTAGAGCTGGTCGAGGAAGGGGAGCGCGTCGCGCTCGAAGCGGGCCGAGCGCTCGTCGGAGGACTCCTCCTCGAGGGGCTTCTCGGTGGCGGACGTGTCGTCCGTGAGCGATTCAGTCATCGCGTCCCACAGTAGCGCTGTGGAGGCTGCGTCGAGACCACGCTCCTGGCGTACGGGTCGGTCGAGGGTCAGTGACTGCACACCGACCTGAACACCTCACCCCCCGGAAGGATTCCCGACGACCTCGCGGACCAGCCACTCGAGCGTGGACTCCACCACGATCCCCATCGCCTCCTCCTGGCTCACCTCGCCGCGGGCCGGCACCTTGAGCCCGTGGTCGCCGCCGGGCACGACCACCAGGTCGACCCCGGTCGCGTCGCCGGGGAACTCCTCGGGGCGGCCCATCGGGTCGCGCTCGCCCTGCACCACCAGCGTCGGGAGCCCGGTGCCGAGCAGCTCGGGCAGGCGGGTCGGCTCGGTCCTCCCCGGCTGGTGGAGCGGGAACGACAGGGCCAGGCAGCCGGTGGCCCCCAGCGCCTTCGCGGTGCGGGCGGCCGAGCGCGCGCCCGCGGAGCGGCCGCCCACGACCAGCGGCGTGCGCACCCGCATCACGTCGGCGGCGCAACGCAGGGCCGCGTCGAGCGTCGGCGGCGCGGTCGCGACCTTGCGACCGGCCACGCGCCACGGTTGCTCGAACAGCACCACGCTCACGCCCTGCGCGGGGAGCGCGTCGGCGAGCGCCCAGAGGTCGCGAGACTCCACTCCCCCGCCGGCGCCGTGGCTGAGCAGCAGCGTGGCGATCGGTCGCGGCGAGCGCCGGGTGTGCAACCGCCCCTCCCCGTGGGGCGTGGCGACGCTGCGGACCGTGGCCTTCTTCACCGGGCCTCCTCCTCGGGCTCGACGGGCTCGACGGGCTCGACGGCCATCGGCTCGACGAGCTCGGGGCCGTTGTTGCGCACGTTGCTGACCAGGCGCGGCACGGCGTACGCCTCGAGGCGCCCGGGCGCGGCGGGCACGAGCAGCGAGGTGTCCCCGGGCGTGGTGGGGTCGAGCCAGGCGGCCCAGCGGTCGCGCTCGACCATCAGCGGCATCCGGTCGTGGATGTGGCCCAGCGCGTCCTCGGCCTGGGTGGTGAGGACCGTGCAGGTCCAGCGGAAGCGTGCGGGGTCGTCCTCGGCGCGCGTCGGGTCACGCCAGATCTCGTAGAGCCCGGCCATCGCGAGCACCCCGCCGTCCTTCGGCCGGATGAAGAAGGGCTGCTTGACCGGCTTGCCCTTCGCGTCCTTCTGCGAGCTCGGGTACCACTCGAAGTACCCGTCGGCCGGGAGCAGCGCGCGCCGGGTGGCGAACGCCTTGCGGTAGGCGGGCTTCTCCGCGACGGTCTCCATGCGGGCGTTGATCATCCGGTTGCCGATCGAGGGGTCCTTGGCCCACGACGGCACCAGTCCCCACGTCAGCACCCGCAGCTGCCGCTGCGGCGGCCCGTGCTCCTCCGAGTCGCGCGACGGAGGTCGCTCGACGACGGCGTAGACCTCCTTGGTCGGCGCCACGTTCCAGTCGGGCGCGAGGGGCTCGGCGATGCGGTTCTCGACGACCTCGAACTCCTCGACCAGGTCGTCAGGTTCGCGGGAGGAGGCGTAGCGGCCGCACATGCAGCGACCCTAGCGTCACCCGCGAGCCAGGTCGTCGAGGAGCATGCCGGTGCCCTCGTCGCTCGGTGGCACGCCCTCGATCCACACCCGCACACCGCCGGAGGGATCGCCGCCGCCGAGGAGGGTGCGCAGCACGCCGGCCCGGCGCCCGAGCATCGTGTCGCGCCGCGTGAGCACCACGACCCGCCTCGTGCCGAGCCGGGCGATGGTCTCGTCGCGGGCGAAGACGGTCCGGGCCGACTCGCCCGTCCGGGCCAGGCGCATCGCCCGGGTGAAGTGGTCGCCGACGTCGTCGGAGGGGTCGTCGCCGACCGGCACGGAGCACACCACCAGCGCGTGGTCGCGCACCGCGTCGCCCCCGAGGCGGTGCAGCTCGGCGAGCCGGCTGCGCAGGTGGGCCTGGCTCGCCAGGCCGGTCAGCGGGTCGTCGCACGAGAGCTGGTGGAGGTAGCCAAGGGTGGTCTCGCCCCACGCGAGCACCATCGCGGCCACCATGTCGTACGACGGCTCGGTGCCCACCGCGTGCCAGGCAGCCTGCCGCAGCCCGTCGAGCGCCTCCTCGAGCGAGGCGCCGTCGCGGGCGAGCTCCTCACCGAGGACCGCGCACGCGTCGAGCCCGTCCGACCCCGAGGAGAGCGCCTCACCCACGGCCTCGAACCGGTGCGGCAACCCCGACCGCGAGCCCGGCCGGCCCTCTGCGCCCACCCCGGGGCCAGGGGCCGCAGCACGACGACGACTGACGAAGATGCTCACGGCTCACCCCCCACGGGACTTGTTTCCTGCGGAGGAGACGGGCGCGCCCGGGTGCCATGACGCGATCGGCCTCGATTTCTCGGCAAGTTCTTCCGGATGCACCCCCCGGGGTGGGGCCGGGTCTACGCTCGACGGACCACCCACCTCACCGGTCCTGCCTGAGAGCCGCCCCATGAGCACCGCTACCCACGTCGAGCCGTCCAGCGACGCCGAGCTGATCTCGGCCGTCCGCGGCGGTGACGTCGACGCCTACGGCCTGCTCTTCGAGCGGCACGTCGACGCGGCCCGGCGGCTCGCCCGCCAGCTGGTGCCGCCCGGCGACGCCGAGGACCTCGTCTCCGACGCCTTCATCAAGGTGCTCAACGTGCTGCGCCGCGGCGGCGGGCCGGACGTCGCCTTCCGCGCCTACCTGCTCACCGCCGTGCGCCGCCTCCAGGTCGACCGGTTCCGCTCCGGCGCCCGGCTCCAGACCACCGACGACGTGGAGGCCTTCGACCCGGGCGAGCCGTTCCGCGACACCGCCGTGGAGGGGTTCGAGAACGCCGCAGCGGCGGCCGCCTTCGCCTCGCTGCCCGAGCGCTGGCAGCTGGTGCTGTGGCACACCGAGGTCGAGGGCGACAAGCCTGCCGACGTCGCGCCCCTGCTCGGCATGAACCCCAACTCCGTGGCAGCCCTCGCCTACCGGGCCCGAGAGGGCCTGCGCCAGGCGTTCCTCACCCAGCACGCGGCCGCCCTCGACGACGACACCTGCCGGTGGACCCATGCCCACCTCGGCGCCTACGTCCGTCACACCACGTCCCGCCGCGACACCGCCAAGGTGGAGCAGCACCTCGAGGGCTGCCGTCCCTGCACCGCGCTCCACCTCGAGCTCACCGAGGTCAACTCCCACCTCGGCGCCCTTCTCGCCCCGCTGCTCCTGGGCGGGGCGGCCGCGGCCTACCTCGGTGCGGCAGGTGGCGGCGCCGCGGTGCCGATCGGGATCGGAGTCCTCCTCGGGCGCCTCCGTGACGCCGTCGTGGCGCACGCGAGCACCGCTGCCGTGGCCGGCGTCGCCGTCAGCACGGCGGTGGTCACGGGCGGCGTGGTGCTCGGCCACCGGGGCGTCGACCGGCCCGCGGGCGGGGACCCGCCGGCCGCCGTCGGCACGGTCGACGGGAGCGCGTCCCCCGGCCTGCCGGACGGCTCGCGCAACGGCTCGCCGTCGCCGCGCCAGCGCGAGCGCCGCGGCCAGGGTGGTGCCGCACCGGGCGAGACCACGCAGCAGGTCTCCCTCACGCTGGCCACCGACGGGCCCGCGCCCACCGGGACGCCCTCGGACGGTCCCCCTGGTGGTCCCACCTCCTCCCCCACCGACGGTCCGGGCCCCACCTCCGGCCCCACCTCCACACCCCCGCAGGCACCGACGCAGAGCCCGACCCCGACCGGGAGCCCGACGACGACACCCACCGCGACGCCGACGGCCACGCCCACCCAGACCCCCACCCAGGCACCCACCGCGACGCCGACGGCCACGCCCACCCAGACCCCCACCCAGACCCCCACCCAGGCACCCACCCAGGCCCCGACCGCAGCGCCTGCCGACGCCTCGGTCTCCGGCACCGTCAGTGGTGCGCGGCCCACCTGGGACGTCGTGGTGACCGTCTCCGGGCTCACCGGCAGCTCAGGCGTGCTCACCGTCGTGGCCACCGCCGCCGACGCGGTGCGCACCAACGACAGGCGCTGCGACGTGGCGCGGCAGACGGTGACCTGCCAGCTCTCGGGCGACGCCTCGATCGCGCTGCAGGTGGTCGACGGCCAGGGCTCGACGCAGGTGAGCGCGTCCCTCGACCCCGCCGGCACCGACGCCGACCCGGGCAACGACACCTGGCGCGCCGTCCTGGACTGAACCCCACCGTCCGGCACCCCTGCGGACGTGGGCGGCCCCGCCACCGATCGTGTAGACAGGTGGCATGACGATCACCCGGTTGCTCGCCCGTCCGATGCTGGCCTCCATCTTCGTCGCCGGGGGCATCAACGCCCTCCGCAACTCCGAGGCCCACGCCGCGAAGGCCAAGAAGGTCACCGACAAGGTCGTCCCGATGGCCCAGCAGGCGGCGCCGAAGGCCCCGATCCCCACCGACGCCACCACGCTCGTGCGCATCAACGCGGGCGCCCAGATCCTCGCCGCCGCCGCCCTGGCCACGGGCCGCGCGCCCCGCATCAGCGCGACCGTCCTCGCCGCGTCGCTGGTCCCGACCACGCTCGCCGGTCACGCCTTCTGGGACGAGACCGACCCGAAGGCGAAGGCCGCCCAGCGCCTGCAGTTCATCAAGAACACCTCGATCTTCGGCGGCCTGCTCCTCGCCGGCGTCGACACCGAGGGCCAGCCCGGCCTGGCCTGGCGCGCGCGCCGCGCCGCCAAGGACGTGCGCCGCGAGGCCACGCAGGTCGCCAAGGACGCCCGCCGCGAGGCGCGGCTCGCCAAGGCCCATCTCGTCTGACCTCGATAGGGTGCGCGGGTGAGCGAGCCCGCCCCCGTCCCCGACCCCTGGCCGGCACCCCGGCCGGACGCCCCCGTCGACCGGGTCGTCCGGCTGCCGGGCAGCAAGTCGCTGACCAACCGTGCGCTGCTGCTCGCGGCGCTCGCCGAGGGCCCCAGCGTCGTACGCCGTCCGCTGCGCTCGCGTGACACCCTGCTGATGGCAGCCGCCCTCCGGGCGCTCGGCACGGGCGTCGAGGACCACGGCGACGACTGGGCCGTCGTCCCGGGCGCGTGGGACCGCGACGCCGAGGTCGACTGCGGTCTCGCCGGCACGGTGATGCGTTTCGTCCCGCCGGTGGTCGGGCTGGCCACCGGCTCGGTCCACTTCGACGGCGACCCGCACATGCGCCAGCGGCCCGTGGGCCCGATGCTCGCCGCGCTCTCGGCCCTGGGCGTCCGGGTCGACGACGGAGGGCGCGGGGCCCTCCCCTTCACCGTCGCCGGCGCCGGCTCCGTTCCCGGCGGCACCGTGACCATCGACGCGAGCGCGTCGTCGCAGTTCGTCTCCGCGCTGCTGCTCGCCGGCGCCCGCTACGACGCCGGGGTCGACGTGCGCCACGTGGGCAAGCCGGTGCCGTCCCTGCCCCACATCGAGATGACCGTCGAGATGCTCCGGCAGCACGGCGTGGAGGTCGACGACTCCGACGCCAACCGCTGGGCCGTCCGGCCCGGGCCGGTGGCCGCGGTCGACCACGACATCGAGCCCGACCTCTCCAACGCCGCGCCGTTCCTCGCCCTCGCCGCCGCGACCGGCGGTCGGGTGCGGGTCACCGGCTGGCCGGAGCGCACCACCCAGCCCGGCGACGAGCTGCGCGAGATCCTCACGCTGATGGGCTGCCGCGTCGAGCACACCGGCGGCGACCTCGTCGTCGAGGGGCCCGAGCGCCTGGACGGCGTCGACCTCGACCTCCACGACGTCGGCGAGCTGACCCCCGCCGTCGCCGCGCTCTGCGCCCTCGCCGGCTCCCCGTCGCACCTGCGCGGGGTCGCCCACATCCGCGGCCACGAGACCGACCGGATCACCGCGCTCGCCACCGAGCTCGGCCGGCTCGGCGCCGACGTCACCGAGCGGGAGGACGGGTTGTCGATCCGCCCGGCGACGCTGCACGGCGCGACGTTCCGCACCTACGCCGACCACCGCATGGCCCACGCCGGCGTCATCCTGGGCCTCGCCGTCGACGGGGTGCGCGTCGAGGACGTGGCCACCACCGCCAAGACCTTCCCCGACTTCGCCGGGGCGTGGAGCCTCGCCGTCCACGGCGGGTCGCCGTCGTGACCGGGCGCTACTCCGAGCACGACCAGGAGCACTACGAGCGACCCCGCCGCCGCACCCGGCCGCGCACCAAGGACCGGCCGACCTACGACGACGCCGTCGACGGGCGCGTGGTCACTGTCGACCGGGGCCGGTTCACCCTGCTCGTCGACGGCCACCGGGTGATGGCGATGAAGTCGCGCCCCCTCGGCCGCAAGGGCGTCGTCGTGGGCGACCACGTCCGGGTCGTCGGCGACACCAGCGGCGCGGACGGCTCGCTCGCCCGCATCGTCGAGGTCGTGGAGCGCTCCACCACGCTGCGACGCACCGCCGACGACGACGACCCGGTCGAGCGGGTGATCGTCTCCAACGCCGACCAGCTCGTCGTGGTCACCGCCCTCGCCGACCCCGAGCCGCGTCCGCGCCTGATCGACCGGGCACTGGTCGCGGCCTACGACGCCGGCATGACCCCGCTGCTGTGCCTCACCAAGTCCGACCTGGCCGACCCCGAGGTGCTGCTCTCGACCTACCGCTCGCTCGGTGTGCCGTGGGTGGTGACCCGCCTCAGGGGCCAGGGTGCCGGTGACCTCGCCGACCTGCGCGAGCGGCTCAGCGGACGCACCAGCGTCCTGGTCGGGCACAGCGGCGTCGGCAAGTCGACGCTCGTCAACGCCCTCGTGCCGGACGCGCGTCGCGAGGTCGGCATCGTCAACGCGGTCACCGGGCGGGGTCGCCACACCTCCACGAGCGCGTACCTGCTCGAGCTGCCCGGCGCGGACGGCTGGATCATCGACACCCCGGGCATCCGCTCCTTCGGACTGGCCCACGTGAAGCCCGAGGACCTCATCGAGGCGTTCCCGGACCTCGAGGAGATGACCGAGGACTGCCCGCGCGGCTGCACCCACGGCGCCGGCGAGCCCGAGTGCGGGCTCGACGTCGCGGTCGCCGCCGGCGACACCGACCCCGACCGCGTCGAGTCGTTCCGCCGGCTCCTGGCCGCGCGCGAGGGCGCCACCGACTGGTGAGTGCCCCTAGCCTGTGCCCATGCCCCTCTCCGGCTCGAACGACCACACCGACGACCTGAGGCTCGCGCACCTGCTGGCCGACGACGCCGACTCCCTCACCGAGGCGCGCTTCAAGGCGCTCGACCTCCACGTGATGAGCAAGCCCGACCTCACGCCGGTCACCGACGCCGACCGCGCCGTCGAGGAGGGCATCCGCCGCACCCTGTCGCGGGTGCGCTCGCGCGACGCCGTCGTCGGCGAGGAGCAGGGCACGACCGGCCACAGCCAGCGCCGCTGGATCGTCGACCCGATCGACGGCACCAAGAACTACGTGCGCGGCGTCCCGGTGTGGGCGACGCTCATCGCGCTCGCCGTCGACGACGAGGTGGTCCTCGGCGTGGTCTCCGCCCCGCAGCTGCAGCGCCGGTGGTGGGCCTCGACCGGGAACGGCGCCTGGACCGGGCGCTCGCTGCTCAAGGCGACGCGGTGCGAGGTGTCCGACGTACGACGCCTCGAGGACGCTTCGCTCAGCTACGCCTCGCTCGACGGCTGGGACGAGCGTGGCCGCCTCGACGACTTCCTCGCGCTCTCCCGCCGCTGCTGGCGCACCCGCGCCTACGGCGACTTCTGGTCCTACATGCTGCTGGCCGAGGGCGCCGTCGACATCGCCGCGGAGCCCGAGCTCGAGCTCTACGACATGGCGGCGCTCGACGTCATCGTGCGCGAGGCCGGTGGGCGGTTCACCTCCCTCGACGGCACCGACGGACCGTGGGGCGGCAACGCGCTGGCCACCAACGGGCACCTGCACGAGGCCGCGCTCGGCTTCCTCGGCTCCGTGGCCGACGACGGGTCCGACCCCGACGTGCCGCGCCGCGGACCGGGCACCGTCAGCAGCCTGCGCGACCGGCAGACGCCCCCCGTCCTCGACTGAGGCCTGTCGCCCGACCTCGCGCATGGCTACGGTGCTGTGCACGGGGCCGCGCCACCGGCCTCGTCCTGAGGAGAGGCGGAGCCCGATGAAGATCAGCGACGTTGTCCACGCCAAGCCCAGCCAGGACGTGGTGACCATCAGCCCCGACGCGAGCGTGCGCGAGCTGGTCGCGCTGCTCCACCAGCACAACGTCGGCGCCCTCGTGGTGAGCGAGGACGGCGCAGGCGTGGACGGCATCGTCAGCGAGCGCGACGTCGTGCGCCGGCTGCGCTCCGACGACGCCGTCCTCGACGCGGCGGTGCGCGACATCATGACCGCCGAGGTGCGCACCTGCAGCGGCGACGACAGCCTCACCGACCTGATGCAGACCATGACCGAGCACCGCGTCCGGCACGTCCCGGTGGTGGCCGACGGCAGGCTGACGGGCATCATCAGCATCGGTGACGTGGTCAAGAACCGCATCGGCGAGCTCGAGTTCGAGCGCGACCAGCTCGACAGCTACGTCCACCAGACCTGAGCACACCCACCAACGAACGGAGCACCCCGTGAGCCAGAAGCCCGACGTCGACCCCCACATGGGCGACGCGCCCGCCGACCTGGAGGTCACCGACCTCGTCGAGGGCGACGGCACCGAGGCCACCGCCGGATCGACCGTCTCGGTCCACTACGTGGGCGTGGCCCACTCCACCGGCGAGGAGTTCGACGCCTCCTACAACCGCGGCACCCCGCTGCAGTTCCGGCTCGGCATCGGCCAGGTCATCTCCGGCTGGGACACCGGCGTGCAGGGCATGAAGGTCGGCGGCCGCCGCCGCCTCGTCATCCCGCCGCACCTCGGCTACGGCGACCGCGGCGCGGGCGGCGCGATCAAGCCCGGCGAGACGCTGATCTTCGTCGTCGACCTGCTCGAGGTGCGCTGACCTCGAGGCCCGGCCTCACTGCTGGGCGTCGTGCACCAGGATCGCGACCTGCACCCTGTTGTCGACGCCCAGCTTGGCGAACAGCCGGCCGACGTGGGTCTTGACCGTCGGCACTCCCATGTAGAGCTCGGCGGCGATCTCGGCGTTGCTGAGGCCGCGGGCCACCCCGTCGGCCACCTCCCGCTCCCGCTCCGTGAGCACCGCCAGCGCCTCGCGCGCCTCCTCGGCGCGCCCGCGCACCTCGTCCGCCGGCTCGGTCCGGGTCACCGCGGCGATGAGCTGCGCGGTCACGCTCGGCGAGAGCATCGGCTGGCCGGACGCCACCGTGCGGATCGCCTCCACCAGCCGCGCCGGGGGCGTGTCCTTGAGCAGGAACCCGGCAGCGCCGATGCGCAGCGCCCGCAGCACCATGTCGTCGGTGTCGAAGGTCGTCAGCACGATGATCCGCAGGTCCGGGTGCAGGCGCAGCAGCTCCTCGGTGGAGCTCAGCCCGTCGCGCACCGGCATCCGGATGTCCATCAGCACCACGTCGGCACCCGAGCGCGGCACGACGGTGAGCGCCTCCTCGCCGTCCCCGGCCTCCGCCACGACCCGGATCCCCGAGCTGCCGCCGAGCATCATCCCGAGCGCGGCGCGCACCATGGGGTCGTCGTCGACCACCGCGAGGGAGATCTCCGTCGTGGCCCCGTCCGGTGTCGCGCTCACGGTTCCCACGGTATCCACGCCCGGACGGCGTACCCGCCGGTGGTGTCGACGCCGTGGCTGATCCGCCCGCCGGCGAGCGCGGCGCGCTCCGCGAGCCCGACCAGGCCCAGTCCCGACGCCGGCAGCGCGGGCGTTCGCGTGGGCGCGACAGGCCGGGCGTTGCGGACCTCGACGCGGAGGCCGTCGCCCGGCGTGCCCGCCACGTCGACGGTCACCGTCGTGCCTGGGGCGTGCTTGCGCACGTTGGTCAGCGCCTCCTGGACGATGCGGTAGGCGGTGCGCCCGGTGGCCGCCGGCACGTCACCCTGCACCCTCTCGGAGAGGCGTACACGCATCCCGCCGGCCGCCTCCTCCTCCACCAGGGCCGCCACGGCCTCGATGCCCGGCTGAGGCCGCTCGGGCACGCCGTCGCCCGGGTTCGTCGGGTCGCGCAGGACGCCCAGCACCGCGCGGAGGTCGGACAGCGCACGGTGGGCGTTGTCCTCGATCGAGCGTGACGCCGTCGCGCGGTCCTCGTCCGACAGGTCGGTGCGGTAGCTCAACGTCCCGGCGTGCATGGCCACCAGCGAGATCCGGTGCGCCAGCACGTCGTGCATCTCGCGGGCGATGCGGGTGCGCTCCGCGGCCTGGGCCTGGGCAACCCGGGCCTGCTGCTCCCGCTCGGCGGTCAGCGCCCGGTCGCGGTAGGACTCGACGAGGTCGCGCTGGGAGCCCATGGCGTAGCCGGTGGCGACGAGGATGCCGTTGACCAGCACGCCGAACACGGCCGCGACCCACAACGGCAGGGTGTCCTCGGCGATGCCGATCCGCTCCTGCACCACGCCGGACAGCACGCTGAGCGGCAGCACCAGGGTGAGCAGCCGCCAGCGCCGGTGGGAGGCCAGGGAGCCGACGACCCACGACGCCGGCCCGGCGCTCGCCGCGGAGACGAAGCCGAAGCCGGTCAGGACCAGGGCGACCGCCGTGGGGTACCGGTGCCGCCACCGGATGACGACGAAGGACGCCAGCCCGAGCGCGGGGTCGCCGATCAGGAACCACCTCAGCGCGGCGTCGTCCGTGCGTTCACCCGCGCTCAGCAACGGCGCCGCCCACACGAGGACGCTGATCGCCAGGGCCAGCCCGTAGCGCCAGGTCGCGCCCAGCCTGCCGACCCGCGGGGCGGTGTCGTCCTCGCGTGCCATGCCCCGAGGCTAGGGCCACCTGGTCCGACCGGGCGTCCGACCCGGGTATCGGGATGGTGCCGCAGGGCGATACCCCGGTCGGAGGGAGGCGACCCCTCGGCCCGACGCGCCGGGGGCCGGTGGTCGCGAGGCTGGAGCCATGATCACAGTCGAGAACCTCACCAAGCGCTACGGCGGGTTCACCGCCGTGGACGGCATCTCCTTCGAGGCGCGTCCCGGCAGCGTGGTGGGCTTCCTGGGGCCCAACGGTGCCGGCAAGTCCACCGCGATGCGGATGATGACCGGGCTCACCCCGCCCACCTCCGGTCGTGCCACGATCCTGGGCCGGACCTACCGCGAGCTGCACAACCCCGGGCGGCAGGTCGGCGTCATGCTCGACGCGTCCGCCCAGCACCCCGGGCGCACCGGTCGCGAGGTGCTGCGGGTCGCCGCGGTGTCCGTCGGCGTCGGCAAGGACCGGGTCGAGGAGGTGCTGTCCCTCGTCGGCCTGACCCAGGACGAGGCCGGTCGCCGGGTCCGCAACTACTCCCTCGGCATGCGTCAGCGCCTGGGACTCGCCGCGGCGCTGCTCGGTGACCCCCAGGTGCTGGTCCTGGACGAGCCGGCCAACGGCCTCGACCCCCAGGGCATCCACTGGATGCGCGGGCTGCTGCGCCGCTTCGCCGACGGCGGTGGCACGGTGCTGCTGTCGAGCCACCTGCTCCACGAGGTGCAGGTCGTGGCCGACGACCTCGTGATGATCGGCCGCGGCCGCATCGTGGCGATGGGCTCCAAGGAGGAGCTGCTCAGCCGCGGTGGCACGACCGTGCGCTCCGCCGACGACGCCCGCCTCGCCGGCCTGCTCGACAGGGCCGGCGTGCCGTACACCCGCACCGGCGACGGCCTCGTCGTCGACGCCGAGTCCGGCGTCGTCGGCCAGGTCGCGGCCACCGAGCAGGTCGTCCTCCTCGAGCTCCGCTCCGGCGGCTCGGAGGGCCTCGAGGAGATGTTCCTGGGCCTGACGGCCGCCACCTCGCGCGAAGGGGACGCAGCATGAGCACCACGACGACCTACGAGCAGGTGGCCCCGGACGCCTCCCGCGCCGCGCCTGCGAACCCGCTCCCGGGCCGGCCCGGCGTGCCCTTCCCCCGCACCTTCCGGGCCGAGCTGCGCAAGATGGTCGACACCCGCGCCGGGAGGTGGATGGTCATCGTGATGGCCGCGGCCGCCGTGCTGGTGCTGGCCGGCTTCGTGGTCTGGGGTCCGGCCGACGACGCTTCCTTCGCAGGGCTGCTCGAGCTGGCCACCGTGCCGCTGGCCATGCTCCTGCCCATCATCGGCATCATGGCCGCGACCGCCGAGTGGTCGCAGCGCACGGGCCTGGTCACCTTCGTCCTCGAACCGCACCGCGGTCGGGTCGTCGTCGCCAAGGCCCTGGCGGCGCTCGTCCTGGCAGTCGTCGTCCTGGCCGCGGCCGTCACCGGCTCCGCCGTCGCCAACGTCGTGGGTGGGACCGGTGAGTGGGACCTGACGGCCGCGATGGGCGGCGGGATGCTCCTCGCGCTGATGATCTACGTGCTGCAGGGCGTCGCGTTCGGCCTGCTGTTCCTCAACACGCCGGTGGCGATCGTGGCCTCGTTGGTGCTGCCCACGGCGTGGTCCATCGCCACCATGGCCGTCTCGGGCCTGGAGGACGCGGGCCGCTGGCTCAACCTCGACCAGGTGCTGCAGCCGGTCTTCACCGGTGAGATGGCGGGCCAGGACTGGGCGCGGGTCGCCACCGCCGGCACGGTGTGGGTGCTGCTGCCGCTCGCGATCGGGTCCTGGCGGGTGCTCCACCGCGAGGTGAAGTAGCACCAGCGGCTCGTCACCAGGGGACGTCGACCTCGACGTCCCCGGTGGCGACGCGCGCCGCCTGCCCGGCCATGGTGACCACGTCGCCCGGCACGAGCTGGCGGCCGCGGCGCGTCTCCACCTCGCCGTTGACCTGCACCGCGCCGTCGGCGATGACCGGCTTGGCCTCCGCGCCCGACTCGACCAGGTTGGCGAGCTTGAGGAACTGGCCCAGCCGGATCGAGTCGTCGCGGATGGGTACGTCGAGGGGCTCGGGGGCGTCCATGGGATCAGTGAACCAGCAGGCTGAGCGCGTGGATCAGCACGCCCACCAGGCCGCCCACGATGGTGCCGTTGATCCGGATGAACTGGAGGTCGCGTCCCACGTGCAGCTCGATGCGCCGCGCGGCCTCCTTGCCGTCCCAGCGCTCGATGGTGTGGGTGATGACGGTGGTCAGCTCAGCGCCGTAGCGGCCGACGAGGAACACCGCGCCGTCGGCGGCGTGGCGGTCGAGCCGGCCCCGCAGGTCGGCGTCCTCGCGCAGGCGGTGCGAGAAGGCGTTGAGCTCGTCGAGCAGCCGCACCCGCACCGCACCCTCGCGGTCGCGCACCGACGCCAGCAGTGCCGCCCGCATCGCCTTCCACAGCGAGATCGCGGTCGTGACCACCTGCGGGTGGTCGAGCAGGCGTCCCTTGAGCGCCTCGGCCCGCGCCTTGGTCTCCTCGTCGTGGAGCAGGTCGGTGGCGAGCTGGCCGAGCATGGAGTCGAGGGCCTCGCGGGCACGGTGGTGCGGGTCGTCGCGGATGTCCTCCAGCCACGCCAGCGCCTGCACGTGCAGCCGTGAGGTGACCGCCTCGTTGAGCCTCGGCGGCGCCCACCACGGCGCCCGTTCCTCCAGGACGCTGATGAAGGTGCCGGGGTTCTCCCCGAGCCATCGGTGCATCTCGTCGAGGGCCAGGTCGACCAGGCCGTGGTGGAGGTCGTCGCGCAGCACCTCCATCAGCATCGTGCCGAGCAGCGGCGAGATGGGCTCCTCGCGGAAGCGCGGCACCAGCGCGTGGGTCACCAGGTCGGCGACGTGCTCGTCGCGCACCTTGCCGAGGGCGATCGCCGCGAGGTCGGAGGCCTCGTCGACGACGCGGCGCGCGTTGGCCGGGTCGGCCAGCCACTCGCCGACCCGGGCCGAGATCCTCGCGGCCGCGACCCGCTCGCGGATGATCTCCTCCTGCAGGAAGTTCTCCCCGACGAACTCCTCCAGTCCCCGGCCGAGCTCGTCCTTGCGCCGGGGCACCAGCGCGGTGTGCGGGATCGGGAGCCCGAGGGGGTGCCGGAAGAGCGCCGTGACGGCGAACCAGTCGGCGATCGCGCCGACCATCGACGCCTCGGCGCCGGCGTTGACGAAGCCCCAGAACCCCTCGCCGCCCAGGGTGGCGACGTACACGCAGGCGGCCAGCACCAGCAGCCCGCCGGCGAGCGTGCGCATCCGGCGCAGGCCGCGGCGCCGCTCCTCGTCGGCGCCGGGGTCCGGCGTGAGGAGCGGTACGGCGGTCGTCGTGGCAGCCATGCCGGACATCCTCCCCCAGGCACCGCGACGACCCGTGCCAGAATGCGCCGCATGCCTCGCACCGTGATCACCTTCGGGACGTTCGACGTGTTCCACGTCGGGCACCTCCGCGTGCTGGAGCGCGCCGCGGCCCTGGGTGACCGGCTCGTCGTCGGCGTCTCGGCCGACGCGCTCAACGAGCGCAAGAAGGGCCGCGTGCCCGTCTTCAGCGAGCGCGAGCGCCTGGCGATCGTCGGCGCGCTCAAGGTCGTCGACGAGGTCTTCGTCGAGGAGAGCCTGGAGCAGAAGCGCGACTACATCCTCGAGCACGGCGCCGACGTGCTCGTGATGGGCGACGACTGGGCCGGGCGGTTCGACGAGCTCGGCGACGTGTGCGAGGTCGTCTACCTCGAGCGCACCCCGGCCATCTCGACCACCGCGATCATCGAGCACATCGCCGATCTCTGAGCCGTCGACCGTCCGACCGCTCCACTAGAGTCGCTCCCGACCTGACAAACCACGAGGGGAATCATGCGCAGAATCGTCACCACCGCTGTGGCCGTGGCACTGATCGGCGGTGCGGCCCTGTCCGCCCCGGCCGTCGCCGCGGACCACGCCGACCCCCGCACCGCCGACCTGACCCCGGCGACCGGCCAGACCCTGGCCCCGCCGCAGGCCGCGCTGCCGGAGGTCGCCGACCTCACCGGCGCCGGTGCGCTCGACACCGCCCGCCGCGTCCTGTCGGGCAAGGCCCGCGCGCAGGACCCCTCCGCGACGCTCGCGCTGCGCGACCTGTGGGTGAAGAAGGCCAGCCTGAAGGGCCGCGACCTGAGCAACGCCGAGGCGCTGCTCGCGCGCCCGACCGACGGCGCCAACGACGACCAGGGCTTCGGCTACTCCGTCCCCGAGGCCGCGCCGGTGTGCAACACCCGCATCTGCCTGCACTACGTGCCCACCACCGCCGACGCCCCGCCGTCGCCCGACTGGGTCAACCAGAACCTCGCGACCGTCGACTCGGTGTGGACCACGGAGGTCGACCAGCTCGGCTACCGCGCCCCCCTCACCGACGGCGCCCAGGGCGGCGGCCCGCAGCTCGACGTCTACCTCAAGGATCTCGGCGGCCAGGGCATCTACGGCTACTGCGTGCCCGAGAAGCGCGTGAAGAACCGCACCGCCTCCGGCTACTGCGTGCTCGACAACGACTTCTCGCAGGCGCAGTTCCCCAACGCCGCGCCGATCGACAACCTCACCGTCACCGCGGGCCACGAGTTCTTCCACGCGATCCAGTTCGGCTACGACTACGCCGAGGACCGCTGGATGATGGAGTCCACCGCCACCTGGATGGAGGAGCGGGTCGCGACCCAGGTCAACGACAACCGCCAGTACTTCGAGACCAGCCCGATCTACGCCCCCTACGTGCCGCTCGACCTGTTCAGCCAGCAGTACACCTTCCAGTACGGCAGCTGGGTGTGGTGGGAGTACCTCTCCACCAAGTACGGCGTCGGCATCGTGAAGAAGGCCTGGGACCAGGCCGGCTCGCTCAAGAAGGACGGCGGCAAGAACAGCATCCCCGCCCTGCAGAAGGTGCTGAAGAAGAAGGGCGGGTTCACCAAGAACTTCGCCACCTTCGCCGCGGGCAACCTCACCCCGGCAGCCAACTACCCCGAGGGCGCGGAGTACCCGTTCCCCAAGTTCGCCAACGGCAAGGTGCTCGGCAAGGGCAAGAGCAAGCGCTTCAAGGCGCGCCTGTTCCACCTCGCGGCCTCCTCCTACGGCTACGTGCCGAAGAACTCCAGCGGCAAGAAGTGGAAGCTCGCGGTCAGCGTCAACGGACCCGTCAAGCGCACCTCCCCGGCCGCCGTGGTGGTCGTGCACCTCAAGAACGGCAAGCGCCAGGTCAAGATGGTCCGGCTCAACCGCAACGGTGACGGCCGCCTCAAGGTCAGCTTCGACAGCAAGCGCGTCGCCATCGTCTCGGTGACCCTGGTCAACGCCTCCACGCGCTACCGGTGCAACAAGGGCACGACCCTCGCCTGCCGTGGCAAGTCGCTCGACGACAAGGCGCGGTTCTCGGTGACGGGACGCGTCACCAAGCGCTGATCACCCGCTGATCACACGGTGAGGTCCAGCAGGGCGTGGAGCGCAGCGACGCACTCCTCCACCAGCCGGGCCATCGGGACCGGGCGCTCGCCGGTCGGCACTGCCGACCAGGTGAGCGCCCGGTCCTCTGTGTAGGCCCACCACGCCCGCACCACGTCGCGCTGCGCCGGCGCCACCCCGAGCGCCGCGACGACCCGGTCGGTGCTGCCGTCGCGCACCGAGTCCATCACCTCGCTGACCCGCGGGTCGGCGACCGCCTGACCGTGCACGAGCGCGAGGTAGAAGGCGCGCCGCCGCTCGATCTGCTCGACCATCAGCCGCGTGGTCTCCACCACCTGCTCCTCCCCCGCCAGCGCGGGGTCGGGTGCGGTGTTGCGCAGCATCCGGCGCCCGGCCGCCGCGATGCAGGCGAGGTAGAAGTCGGTCTTGGTCGGGAAGTAGTGGAAGAGCAGGCCGCGCGAGATCCCGGCCTCGGCGGCGACGTCGTCGAGCGAGAGGTCCTGGATCGGCTTCTCGACGATCTTGGCCAGGCCGATACCGACGAGCTGGCGCCTGCGGTCGTCGGCGCTGAGCCGGCGGCGTACGACAGGGGCGGCCGGCTCGTCGGGCGCTGCTGGTTCCGATGACACACTGTTGAGCATTGCTCAACAGTGTGCGAAGGTCAACGGCATGGACTTCTCCCTCTCCCCCCGGGCCGCGGACCTCCGCGACCGCGTGCGCACGTTCGTCACCGAGGAGGTCGAGCCGGTCGAGGCCGAGGTGCACGCCCGCACCACGCGGCTGCGCGAGTCCGGCGGTGACCACTGGACGCCCGACCCGGTGATCGCCGAGCTCCAGGCCAAGGCTCGCGCTCAAGGACTGTGGAACCTGTTCCTCCCCGCCGAGCACGCCGGCCGCTACGCCGCGGACTTCGGCACCGACGGCGGCGAGGGCCTCACCAACGTCGACTACGCGCCGGTCGCCGAGGCGATGGGCCGCTCGTTCCTGGCCCCGCTGGTCTTCAACTCCAACGCGCCGGACACCGGCAACATGGAGGTGCTGCTGCGTTACGGCACCGAGGAGCAGAAGCAGCAGTGGCTCGAGCCGCTGCTGCGCGCGGAGATCCGCAGCGCCTTCTGCATGACCGAGCCCGAGGTGGCCTCCTCCGACGCCACCAACATGGCCGCGACCGCCCGGATCGAGGGCGACGAGGTCGTGATCAACGGGCGCAAGTGGTGGTCGACCGGCGTCGGCAACCCCGACTGCAAGGTCCTGGTGTTCATGGGCCTCTCCGACCCCGACGCCGACCGGCACTCGCGCCACACCATGGTCCTGGTGCCGCGCGACGCCCCGGGCGTGACGGTCGAGCGGATGCTCACCACGATGGGCTACTACGACGAGCCGCTCGGGCACGGCGAGGTGTCCTTCGACGACGTCCGCGTGCCCGCCTCGAACATCCTGCTCGGCCCGGGACGCGCCTTCGAGATCGCCCAGGGACGCCTCGGCCCCGGCCGCGTCCACCACTGCATGCGCGCCATCGGACTGGCCGAGCGCGCGCTCGAGCTCGGCTGTGCGCGGGCGCTCTCGCGCACCGCCTTCGGCAAGCCGATCGCCAACCTCGGCGGCAACCGCGAGCGGATCGCCGACGCCCGCATCGCCATCAACCGCTCGCGCCTGCTGGTGATGCACGCCGCCTGGCTGCTCGACCAGGGGATGAGCCGCGAGGCGTACTCGGCCGTCAGCGAGATCAAGGTCGAGGTGCCGAACATGGCCCTCGACGTCATCGACACCGCCATCCAGCTCCACGGCGGCGCCGGCGTCTCCGACGACTTCCCGCTCGCCAACGCGTGGGTCGGCGCGCGCACCCTGCGCCTGGCCGACGGTCCCGACGAGGTGCATCGCAACGTCGTGGCCAAGATCGAGCTCGGGAAGCATTCCTGATGGCGCGCGTGCTGGTCACCGGGGCGGCCTCCGGCCTCGGCGCGGCGCTCACCGCCGCGTACCGCGAGCGCGGCGACGAGGTGCTGGCGACCGACCGGGTCGCCACCGCAGGGGTCGACCTCGTCCTCGACATCACCTCCGACGACGACTGGCAGGGCGCGGTCGCCGCGGTCCGCGAGCGCTGGGGCGGTCTCGACGTGCTGGTCAACAACGCCGGCGTGGCCGGCGGCGGCCGCGTGGACGTCTGCTCGCTCGAGGAGTGGCAGTGGATCACCGACATCAACCTGTTCGGGGCGGTCCGCGGCACCCGCGCCTTCGTGCCGCTGCTCAAGGAGCAGGGCTCCGGCCACCTGGTCAACGTCGCGTCGCTGGCCGGCCTCGTGCACCCCGCAGGGATGGCGTCCTACAACGCCGTGAAGGCCGCCGTGGTGGCGTTCACCGAGACGTGCGGGCACGAGCTGGCGCCGTGGGGCATCCGCGCGAGCGTGGTCTGCCCGTCCTACTTCCGCACCAACCTGATGGACTCGATGCAGGGCTCCGACGCCCTCGTCGGGCAGGTCGTGGGCGGGCTCGTGGAGCGCTCGCCGATCAGCGCCGAGGACATCGCCGCCGCGGTGCTGGCCGGCGTGGACGCGGGCCACGACGTGATCGTGCCCGACGAGCCCGCGCGCCAGGCGTTCCGGCTCAAGTGGGCCGACCGCCCCGGCTACGACGCGGTCATGCGCGACCAGGCCGCCAAGCTGCAGGCAGCCTCAGGGGACCGACCCGGGGGCACCCGGTGACCGCCGTCCCCGGCGCCCGCGCCGTGCGCGAGGAGGACGCCTTCGACGTCGGCCGCGTGGCGGAGTGGATCCGCACGCACGCCGACGACGCCACCGGCCTCGACGGCGAGCCCGAGGTCCGGCAGTTCACCGGCGGCGCCTCCAACCTGACCTACCTGCTGCGCTTCCCCGGCGGCCGCGACCTCATCGTGCGCCGCGCCCCGCGCGGCACCAAGGCCCGCGGCGCGCACGACATGCACCGCGAGCACCTCATCCAGTCGCGGCTCGCGCCCGTCTTCGACCACGTCGCCGGCATGGTCGCGTTCTGCGACGACCCGGAGGTGGTCGGCGGCGACTTCTACGCCATGGACCGCATCGAGGGGGTCATCCCCCGCAGCGAGTGGCCGGCCGACGTCCCGCTCTCGCCCGAGCAGGCCCGCGCGCTGTGCCTGAACGCCGTCGACGTGCTCGCCGAGCTGCACGGCATCGACCCCGACGCCGCCGGGCTCGCTGACCTCGGCAAGGGACGCGGCTACGTCCGCCGCCAGGTCGAGGGGTGGTCGACCCGCTACCGCAACGCCCGCACCGAGGACGTGCCCGACCTCGAGCAGGCGATGGCCTGGCTCGACGCGCACCAGCCCGACGACGTCGCGACGTGCGTGATCCACAACGACTACAAGCTCGACAACCTGGTGCTGGCGGCCGACGACCCGACGCGCGTCGTCGGTGTCCTCGACTGGGAGATGGCCACGCTCGGCGACCCGCTGATGGACCTCGCCGGCTCGATGGCCTACTGGGTGCAGGCCGACGACGACGAGGAGTTCCAGCTGATGCGACGCGTGCCCACGCACCTGCCGGGGATGCTGACCCGCGACGAGTTCGTGGCGGCGTACGCCGAGCGCACCGGCCGTAGCGTCACGCCGGAGCAGTGGCGCTTCTACGAGGTCTTCGGCCTCTTCCGGATGGCCGTCATCGCCCAGCAGATCTACTACCGCTTCTTCCACGGCCAGACCACCAACGAGATGTACGCCCTGTTCGGGCCTGCCGTGCAGGTGATCGGGCGCCGCCTCGACCGGCTGGTCGCGCAGGACGGCGCGTGAGCCGGATCCTCCTGGTCAGGCACGGCCAGGCCTCCTTCGGCGCGGCCGACTACGACGACCTGTCCCCCACCGGTCACGAGCAGTCGCGGGTGCTCGGCGCCGCGCTGGCCGCACGCGGCGTCGTGCCCGACCGCGTCGTGGCCGGGCAGATGCGGCGGCACGAGCAGACCGCGGCCGCGCTCCTCGACGGCTCCGGCTGGTCGGCGGACGTCCGCGTCGACGCCGGCTGGAACGAGCTCGACCACGTGCAGGTCCTCGACGTCCACGGGACGCCGACCTCGCGGGAGGGCGAGTCAGGGACGGCCGTCTTCCAGCGGTGGTTCGAGGAGGCGACCCGGCGCTGGATCGCCGCCGGGGACGACGACGCCTACGACGAGTCGTTCGGCGCCTTCACCTCCCGCGTCGACGCCGCGCTCTCCCGACTGGTCGACGACCTGCCCGAGAAGGGCACAGCGGTGGTGCTGACCAGCGGTGGCGCGATCGCGTGGACGGTCGCGGCCCTGCTGGCCGACGACACCGCTGCCCGCACCGACCTGTGGCTGCGGCTCAACCCGGTCTCGATCAACACCGGCACGTCGACGATCGTCCGCGGTCGCCGCGGCACGACGCTCGTCAGCTTCAACGCTGCCGACCACCTCTCCCCCGACCTTCTCACCTACCGCTAGGACCACCGCATGACCACGACCCTCATCACCGGCGCCAGCAGCGGGCTCGGCGCCGAGATGGCCCGCCAGCTCGCCGCCCGCGGGCACGACCTCGCGCTGTGCGCGCGCCGCACCGACCGGCTCGAGGAGCTGCGCGCCGAGGTCACGGCCGCCCACCCCGGCGTGCGCGTGGCCGTGAGGGCGCTCGACGTGACCGACCACGACGCCGTGTTCCGGGTCTTCGACGAGTTCCGCGACGAGCTCGGCGGCCTCGACAAGGTCGTGGTCAACGCCGGCCTCGGCAAGGGCCAGCCGCTCGGCACCGGTCGCTTCGACGCCAACCGGGAGACCGCCGAGACCAACTTCAT
Source organism: Nocardioides zeicaulis (assembly GCF_042432345.1). NCBI lineage: Bacteria > Bacillati > Actinomycetota > Actinomycetes > Propionibacteriales > Nocardioidaceae > Nocardioides > Nocardioides zeicaulis. The sequence goes on from NZ_JBHLXH010000002.1 coordinate 500,581, forward strand.
CGGCGCTCTCGCCCAGACCGAGGCCGCCGCCGCGATCTTCCGCGCGCAGGGCCACGGGCACCTGGTGATGGTGTCGTCGTTCTCCGCGCTGCGCGGGATGCCGCGCAACATCACGACGTACGCCGCGACCAAGGCCGGCGTCGCCCACCTCGCCGAGGGCTTCCGCGCGGACGTGCACGGCACCGACATCAAGGTGACCGTCCTCTACCCCGGCTACATCGAGTCCGAGATGTCCGGCACCGCCGCCCGCACCCCGCTGATGACGTCGACCGAGAAGGGCGTGCGCGCGATGGTCGAGGCGATCGAGAAGGAGAAGGCCTCCGCGCGCGTCCCCGCCTGGCCGTGGGTGCCGCTCGGCGTGGTGGTCAAGCGGCTCCCGGTCGGGATGCTGCGGAAGATGTCCTAGGTCGCAGCGCGAGCGGCAGGGTCGCCGCCGCGACCAGGCCGGCGAGCGCGAACGCCGTGGCGAACGACGTCGCACCGGCCACCACGCCCACGGCGACCGAGCCGAGGGCGGTGCCGCCGTCGAAGCCGATGTTCCACACCGCGCTCGCGAGGTTGTGGTCGCGCCGCTCGACGGCGGCGAAGGAGATCACCAGCGTGAGGTTCTGCAGGGCGCCGTAGCAGAGGCCGACGACGAGCATGCCGAGCAGGAACGCCGGCACCCGGACCTCGACGCCCGCGACCGACCACGCGACGACGGCCATCCCGACCCCCGTCAGCGGCACCAGCGGCACGAGGAACCTCTGCGGGCCGTGGCGGTCCGCGAGCACGCCGACGCGCCAGCGACCGAGGGCGCCTGCGAGCCCCATCAGGAGCAGGCCCCCCGCCGCGACGACCGCGCTGTCGACGACCTGCGGCACGAACGTCAGCAGCGCACCGCCGGCCAGCGTGACGACCAGCAGCAGCACCATCGGCCGCAGCAGCCGGAGCCGGGCACCCGGGTCAGGGTGCCTGTCCTCGGTCTCCGGTGCCGCGGCGTGGTGCTCGCGCAGCACGGCGGCGAGGCGGAGCGCAGCCGGGATGCCGAGGACCGGGAGTGCGCTCAGGCCGAACGCGACCGCCCAGCCGAGCCGGTCGGCGATCCACGGACCGGCCGGCAGCAGCACGAGGTTCGGCAGGGCGACCGCGAGGCCGTACGCCCCGATCGCCTCGCCGCGGCGATCCGGGTCCACCAGCGCGGCCGCCGCGGCGCTCCCGGTGACCGTGAGCACGCCGAACCCGACGCCCCGCGCCGCCGACAGGACGAGCACCGGCGCGAGCGCGTCGCCCAGCGACATCAGGACGCCCGGGGCGCCGAGCAGCGCGAGCCCTGCCGCGAGCACCGGTCCCCACCCGAACCGCTGCAGTGCCCGCGGCACCAGCAGCTGGGTGAGCACCGTCGCGAGCAGCAGGACGCCGTTGACGAGCCCCGCGCCCGCCGTCCCCGCTCCGCCGCCGACGACCCACAGCGGGGCGACCGGGAGGAGCAGCGCGTAGCCCGAGAACCCGGCGCACGTCATCACCGCCAGGGGCACCATGCCCGGCTCTCGCCAGATGGAGGCGCGTGCCGCACGAGGTCCCACGGGGACGAACGTAGACGAGGGGCCCCGGCGCCCGGCGCACGCCCCGCGCACCTAGCCTGACGGGATGCGGATCGTGCTGCTCGGCGACAGCCACCTCGCACGCGTGCGTCGCGACCTCGCCCTCGTCGGACCCGACGTCCACAACGCCGCGGTGGGTGGCGCGACCTCCCACGACCTCGCCGTCTGCCGCGACCTCGACGTGCACGTCGTCCACGCCGAGCAGGTGGTCGCGCCGCTCGGCGCCGGCGCCTTCGTCGACGACGGGCTCCACCTCACCGGCGACGCGTACCGGCTGCTGCTGCCGGCGATCGCCGCGGGCGTGCGCGCGGCAGGGTGATGCGGCGCGGCGCCCCGTGGACGCAGCGAGATGCCCGACCGAAATCTGCAGGATGCGCGAGCGGCTGCCGATCAGGCCAGGCGTGACCAGTGTCGTCGACTCCCCCGTCCGTGCCCGCCTGCGGCTGCGCTCCATCCGCGTCCGGCTCGTCCTGACCGTGCTCGCGGTGGTGACGGCCATCCTCGTCCCGCTGACGCTGGTCTCGACCGTTCGCACGTCGGACCTCGCCACGGATGACGCGCAGGAGTACACCCGTGCCCTGGCGTCCGGGGAGGCCGTCAAGGTCGACCTGCAGATCACCGCGGCGTTGGACACGGTGCGTACGCTGGCCTCGACGTTCGAGTCCCTGCACGCCAGCGGGGACGCGACCCGGCCGGAGCTCACCCGCATCCTGCGCGCCACCCTCGACCAGCACCCCGAGTTCCTCGGGGTCTCGACCGGCTGGGAGCCCGACGCCTTCGACGGCGAGGATGCCCGCTTCGCCAACACCCCGGGGAACGACCAGACCGGCCGCTTCATCCCGTACTGGTACCGGGACGACGCGGGCCTGCACCTCACCCCGCTCACCGACTACGACACCCCAGGAGTCGGTGACTGGTACCTGGTGCCGAAGAAGACCGGCAAGGAGACCGTCGTCGACCCGTACTCCTACGAGATCAACGGCGAGCAGGTCCTCATGACCACCGCGGTGGCTCCGATCATGATCGACGGCGCGTTCGCCGGCGTGGTGACGGCCGACTTCGGGCTCGACGCCCTCAGCGAGGGCATCGCCGACGTGCGCCCGTACGACACCGGCTACGCCGCCCTGCTGAGCGGTTCGGGCGTCGTGGTGGCGCACCCGGACAGCGACCAGGCCGGCACGTCGGTCACGGGCGCGACCCTCCAGCGGGTGGAGGAGGCGGCTTCCTCCGACAGGAGCGTCGTCGTGACCCGGGACGACCCCTACCTCCACGACGAGGCGATCACGGTCTACCAGCCCGTCGAGCTCGGCACCGAGTCGACGTGGGTGCTGGCCGTGTCGGCACCGTCGAGCAGCGTCCTGCAGGAGGCGCACTCCCTGCGGAGGCTGTTCCTGCTCCTGGGCCTGCTCGGGCTCCTCGTCGCCGCCGGCCTCGCGTGGCTCACCGCGCGATCGGTGACCCGACCGATCATCGGGCTGCGCAACCGTCTCGCGGAGATCGCCAGCGGAGACGGCGACCTCACCCAGCGCGTCGACGAGACGCGCGCCGACGAGATCGGCGAGCTCGGAGCCCAGTTCAACCGGTTCACCGACAAGATCGCCGAGCTCGTCGTCAGGATCCAGGAGCGTGCTGGCTCCCTCAGCGCCTCGGCCGGACAGCTCTCCCAGGTGAGCGAGCGGTTGAGCGAGGGCGCCAGGCAGACGGCCGAGGAGACGGGCGAGGCGTCGGCGAACGTCGGCGAGGTCTCCCACAGCGTCTCCAGCGTCGCCGCAGGTGCCGAGCAGATGGGTGCCTCGATCCGCGAGATCTCCGCCAGCGCCTCCGACGCGGCAGCCTTCGGCGGACGGGCCGTCGAGCAGGCCCGGCAGACGGAGCGGACCGTCACCCGCCTCGGCGAGGCCTCGCAGCAGATCGGCGAGATGGTCAAGGTGATCAACTCGATCGCCGACCAGACCAACCTCCTCGCCCTCAACGCCACGATCGAGGCAGCGCGCGCCGGGGACGCCGGCAAGGGCTTCGCCGTCGTGGCCGGCGAGGTCAAGGACCTGGCGCAGGAGACCGCCCGGGCGACCGAGCGCATCGTCGGCATCGTCACCGACCTGCAGAGCGAGACCCGCCAGGCGGTCGGTGCGATCGGCGACATCACGGCGACGATCGACCAGGTCAACCACTTCCAGACGACCATCGCCGCAGCGGTGGAGGAGCAGTCGGCGACGTCGAACGAGATGAGCCGGGGCGCCGCTCACGCCGCCAGCCGGGCCGGTGACATCGACCGGGTCGTCTCGCGCGTCGCCGCCGGCACGGAGGCGACCACCCGCAGCAGCGCCGAGACCGGGCAGGCCGCGCACGAGATCGCCGCGATGGCGGCGGACCTCAACGAGCTCGCCGGCACCTTTCGCGTCTCGACGCACTGACCGCACCGCGTCTGGGCATCACCGTGTGCATCCGTCATTGACCTTGGTGACCGCCCACCATATAATCGAACAGATGATCGAGCGCAAGCTCGGGCCCTCCGGATAGCCACGCACCAGGCTGTACACACCTCACGACACAGGCCGTTCCCCGTTGTCGACGCGCCCTCCGGGCGCAGTGAGGCCTGGTCCCGTGAGTGCCCTGCCGGCTGATGAACCCTGGCACGTGCCCGGTGTCACGGCTGCGCCGTCACCGGACGGGCCGTCGCCACGTGTGGCGGCGGTGCTGGGGCGGCTGGGCGAGGTGCTCGACGAGCTGGGTGAGGTGTCCCCCGGCCTGGTGTCCGACGCCGACGTGGTGACGTTGCTCGACGCGGCCACCGTCGCAGCAGGTCGCGTGGCCGCGGTCCAGGCACTGACGGCGGGCGAGGCGGACCGACGTCGGCTGGGTGACCGGGTCGGGGCGCGGCACACCCACCACTGGTGGGCGGACCGCAGCCAGCTGACCCGCGCCGAGGCCGGGCGACTGACCGGTCTCGGGCAGTCGCTGACCGTGCCGGAGCACGCCGCGGTCGCCGCGGCCCTCGCGGTCGGCACCCTGCGCGCCGAGCAGGCCCGTGTGATCGTCGAGGCGGTCGACGCGCTCCCGGACGGCGTCGACGACGTGCTGCGAGCTCGCGCCGAGCAGGCGATGCTCGGGTTCGCCCGCCAGCACGACGCCCGCGGCCTGCGGCGAATCGGGAAGCGGATCCTCGACACGCTGGCCCCCGAGGTGAGCGAGGCCCACGAGGCCGCGACCCTCGAGGCCGAGGAGCGCCGCGCCGCCGAGGTCGTGGCCCTCACGATGGTCGACGACGGCGAGGGCCGCTGCCACGGCCGGTTCACCATCCCCTCCCACGTGGGCGCGATCTTGCGCCGAGCGCTCCTCGCGCTCGCCAACCCGGCCCGTCACCCCCACGGCGAGCCTCGGAGGCCGACCCGCCGCCGGATGGGCGAGGCGTTCGTCGAGTACGTCGAGCGCTACCCGATCGACGCCACCCCGCAGACCGCAGGTGTGGACGTCACCGTGGTGGTCACCATGACCCTCGAGCAGCTCCTCGGCAAGCACGCCACCGCCCTCCTCGACGACGGCACCCGCATGTCTGCTGCCCAGGCCCGTCGGCTCGCGTGCGAGGCCGGGATCATCCCCGCCGTCCTCGGCGCCGACGGACAGGTCCTCGACCTCGGCCGCGCTAGACGACTGTTCTCCAAGGCGCAGCGCCTCGCGCTCGCCCTCCGGGACCGCGGCTGCACCGCGAGAGGGTGCGAGACCACCGCGGCCGGCTGCCACGCCCACCACGACGACCCCTGGTCACGCGGTGGCGCGACCGATCTCGCCAACGGCCGGTTGCTCTGCCCTCACCACCACCGCCTCGCCCACGACCCCCGCTACGCCAGGACCCTCCACGCCGACAACCGGGTCACCTTCACCATGCGGACGTGACGGTCACCGGTCGACCACCTCGAGCGGCCCCTCGTCGGAGGTGGGAGGTTCAAACACCGCGAAGTACTCCCGCGCCGACTCCTCGGTGAGCGGCCAGTCGTCCGGGCCCCTGCCGTGCCGGTCGCCGACCCGGCTCACGATGGTGGCCAGGCTCGTCGCGACGTGCACGGTCTCGGGCACGACGTCGTGGGGTGCGAGCAGCGCGCGGTACTCCTCGCGCTGCCGCCTGAACCAGAAGCCGAAGTCGAGCACGACGTCGTCGTCCGCCGCGACGTGCCGCAGCAGCCGCTCCTTCAGGTCGGCGGCGACCTCGGCTACCACGTCAGCCGACGGGATCGTCGTGATGCCGCGGTCCCAGAGCTCGACCTCGAACGACAGGCGCGTCCAGCCCTCACGCTCGAGGCGCTTGGCGTACGTCGTCTTGCCGGCGCCACCGGGTCCGCACATCATCACGACCCGGGCTCGTCGTGCTCCGTCCACCACGGAGCGACGATACGTCCGCGCGTCCAGGTCCACGCACGAGCGTGTCCGGGTGGAGACTGACGCCATGGACACGGGGGTGCCGCCGACGGACGACCCGACAACCCTGGTCGAGGCTCGCTGGGTCGTCGCCTTCCGAGGGACACGTCCGCATGCGCGGGTGTACGGCAGTGTGCTGGGTCCGTCCGTGCTCGTGCCCGGGCCGGAGGACGAGCCGTGGCAGGTGCTTCTCATGGGTCCCGACAGCGCACCGGCGTCCGCCGTCGTCCGCGCGATCTCCTGGCCGTCGAACCCACTGGGCCGCTTCGGACTGGTCGATCCCGGCGCACTCGCGCTGGGACGGTCGGACGACAGACGCATGCTGGTCGTGCCGACAGGTCCGACGACCTATCTGCCGTGGACCTGGACGCGGCACGCCGGCGCAGGCCTCGACGCGCCCCTTTTCGACGCATTGGTGGACGAAGTGGCCGCGCTCAGCAGCGGGGCGGACACGGCGGACATCCGCGCCGTCCTCCTCGCGGACTCGGCGGACGGCGACCCGCTGCGCGGGCTGGTGGCCCTGCTCGGGCTGCCGGTGACAGCGGCGGACGTCCTCGAGGTCGCCGAGGCCGACGTGTCCCGCCTCGGCGAGGCGCTGCTCCCGGCGGACGGACGGCGCCACATCAAGGCGCTGATGGAGGCCACGAGCGCGACGCACGGCGACCTGTGGGCGGAGATCGCAGCAGGCATCCACCCCGGGTCCCGGCGCAACCCGCTCGCCTCGTTCTTCGGGGCCATGTGGATGGTCCTCGGGACCGCGCTCGGCCTCGTCGGGGCGCTGGGCCTGGTCGTGGGCAACAGCACGGGGGCCTCGGTGCTCGGCGTGGAGTCCCCGCTGGCCTGGGTCGCGATGGCCGTCGCCCTGGTGTGGTTCGGTCGACGGCGGTGGCGCGGCGCACGCGCGACCCCGCCAGGTTGACGACGCGTCCGACCGACCGCGGCCTCAACCCAGGTAGGCCGTCATGCGGATCGAGATCCGCAGACCCGGCACCTCCGGCCCGAGGCGGGCGGCATGGCGGGCGGGAGGATCGGTCGGGAACCACCGGGCGTACTCCTCGTTCATCCCGGCGAAGTCGGCCGGGTCCGAGAGCAGCACGCCGACCTCGACCACGTCGTCGAGCGAGCCGCCGGCCTCGCGGAGGATCGCCTCGCAGTTCGCCAGCGCCTGCGCGGTCTGGCTCTGGACGGTGTCCCCCGCCATCCGGCCCGTCGCCGGGTCGAGGCCCGTGGTGCCCGACACGAACACGAACGACCCTGCGCGAACAGCCTGGCTGAACAGCGGCGAGCCGGGCGCGCCCGTCGCCCTCACGACCTCCCGTGGCATGTCACCACCTCCGGGACCGATGCTCCCACCGGCCGGTGGCCACGACCAGCCCCGGAGACGGCGAACGGCCGCGCCCCGGGGTCCCGGGAGGCGGCCGTCCGGCAGCGGTGCGGCTCAGTCGGTGAGGCTCAGTCGTCGTCGCGGGCGTCGGGGTCGGGGCCGCGGGTGATGTGCATGGCGGCCTCCTCGGCCGAGGCGCCGGCGCCGTCGATGCCGACGTCGGTGGCCAGCTCCTGCTTGTCGGTGTCCTCACCGAGTCCCTCGTCGGGCTGGACCAGGCGCCCGGCACGCTCGTCGGCCTCGTCGAGGCCGAGCTCCTCGTCGAGGGCGTTCTCGTCCTCGTGGTCGGAGTCGTCGTCCTCCTCGGCGTAGGGGTCGATGTCGGGCTCCTCCTCGGCCAGCTTCTCGTCGAGGGACTCCCCCTGCAGCCGCTCGGCCTCGGTCGGGTAGTCGTCGTAGCCCTTCGGGGCGCGGTCCGGCGGGGAGTAGCCACGGTCGAGCACGTCGTCGACGTCGCCGTCGGCCAGGGTGTCCTCGGGCTGCAGCTGGTCCTCGTCGTCGATCGACATGTCGAGGTAGGTCTCGCGATCCTCAGTCATGCCTACAGACCTACCGGACCCCACAGGCCGGGACAAGGGCCGGACGGGTGGGCCCGGGTGGCGGGGTCAGCCGAGCTCGCGCTCCAGCGCGTCGGTGAGCAGCGCGACCAGCGCCTCGGTCTGGATGTTGGCCGAGGACCCGACCTCCTCGTCGGAGCCGTCGAGCGCCCGGGCGGCGAGGCCGGCCTTGGCGTCGATCAGCTCGGCGATGCGGGTGTCGATGGTCTGCGCGGCGATGATCCGCCAGGCCGTCACGGGGTCGCTCTGGCCGATCCGGTGGACCCGGTCGATCGCCTGGGTCTGCTCGGCGTCGGTCCACGACAGCTCGGAGAGCACGACGTTGGAGGCGACCTGGAGGTTCACGCCGACACCGGCGGCGGCGAGCGAGCAGACGATGACCTGGACACTGGGATCGTTGACGAACGCGTCGATCGCCTTCTCCCGAGCCTTCGGCGTCTGGTCGCCGCGGATCGAGGTGTGCTTGAGGCCGCGGCGGGTGAAGGTGTCCTCCGCGATGTCCATGACGTCGACGTGGCGGGCGAAGAAGACCACCTTGCCGACGTTGCGGGCCAGCTGGGCGGCGTAGTCGGCGGCGAGGCCGGCCTTGGCGCGGCCGATGCGGCGGAACATCGAGAAGACGTTCTCCCCGCCCGTGCCCTGGTCCATCTCCTCGCGCTCCCACGTCGCGACGCGGCGCACGAGCTCGTGGTCGATGCCCTCGACGACCGAGCCCGTACGACGGGTCTCCAGCGCGGCCTTGTAGCGCTGGACGAGGCGGCGGGCCAGGTCCTCCTCGGCGGCGCGGATCGAGCGGGTGTCCTCGTCGTCGAGCTCGACGGGGATGTCGGCGACCCGGCGGGCCGGGATGTCCTCGGCAACGTCGACCTTGCGGCGACGCACGATGCCCATGTCGATGACGGCCTTGCGGGCCGCGGGGTAGAAGGCGTGGTCGGCCGGCGTCAGGTCGGTCTCCTCCAGCGCCTCCATCAGCCGGGCCATCGGCCTGGTGTCGTCGATCCAGCCCAGGAACTGCCAGATCGCGCGGAAGTCCTCGATGTCGTTGATCAGCGGCGTGCCGGTCAGCGCCATCAGCAGCGGTCGAGCGGTGCGCGAGCGCAGCTGCTCGGAGAGCTCGAGCACGTGGCGCGAGCGCTGCGAGGTCTTGTTCTTGATGAAGTGCGCCTCGTCGACGACCATGCCCTTGAAGCCGAACTGGCCCAGCCAGCCGACGTGGCGGTCGAGGATCTCGTAGTTGACCACGATGACGTCGGCGAAGGCGTCGACGCCGTCGCCGTCACCGTGGATCACGGTCGTGCGCCGGCGCGGGGTCCAGCGCTCGGTCTCGCGCGCCCAGTTGGTCTTGACGACGTTGGGGCACACGACCAGCAGCGGGTACGCGTCGGCGGCCTGCGCGGCGAGCAGCGCCTGCGCGGTCTTGCCGAGGCCCGGCTCGTCGGCCAGCAGGAACGTGCGGTGGCCCTCGGCGGCGGAGGCGATCAGCCGCGCCTGGTGGGGCATCAGCTCCAGCTTGCCGGGGGCGTTGAGGGAGAGCGCCTCGGGCAGGTCCATGCAGGAGCTCGAGCCGCCGAGCTCGAAGGAGCGGAACAGCGGGCCGAGCAGCTCCCAGGTGGAGAGCCGGCCGTGGACGCTGCGGCGCTCGCGCCCGATCCCGAAGTCGGGGACGAGGAACGGGTTGGCCAGCTGGTGCTGGACGACCGAGCGCGGCACCACGCGGCGCTCGCCGACGCCGGGACCGGCCTCGTCGTCGGGCTTCGGCTCCTCCGCGACGGCCTCGATCCCCGCCTTCTGCAGCATCTCCAGGCGCAGGTCGCGGGCGGTGTCGGTGACGACGGCCTCCTCCGAGAGCAGCTGGAAGAGGGAGGGGTCGCGGGTCGCGGTCTTGGCCAGGATCGTCGCGATGCCGTCGAGGCGCTTGAGCTCGTCGGCCTTCTGGGCGTCGGTGAGCTCGGTCGAGGCCTTGACGTCGCCGCGGTGCTCGCGCACCAGCAGGGCGACCACCTGGAAGCGGACCCGCTGACCGGGGGCGAGCGGCCCGCGCTGCACGGCGGACTCGAGCTCGCGCACGGCACGGGCCAGCACGGGCACGATGCCCTCGTTGTCCTTGTGACGGGCGTGCGCAGGGGTGCGTCGTCCGCCGCGTGAGCGCTGGCGCTGGGCCAAGGTGTCCTCCCGGACTGGGTACGCGTCGCGACGTGGGTCTTGCGCAGGCGAGCCTCGGTCGGCGCTGACCTGCACACCACGGCGTGGAGGTTGGAGCGAGTGCGTCGCGGCGTGGCCGGTGGACCGGGGTGGTCAGTGGGGCACGGCGCGGGACGCTGCCTCCACTGTAGCCCCCGCCGCTCCCCGAGCGACAACTCTTCACCACATCGGCGTGGGAGCCACCCTCCCCGTGTGGGACGGTGTCCCCATGGAGGACAGCGCGGGCACCGGCACGCGTCGCGGGCGCCCAGGCCACGACCAGCAGGCGGTGCTCCGGGTGGCCGTCGAGCTGTTCAACCGCCAGGGCTACGACGCGACGAGCGTGGGCGACGTCGCGCGCGAGCTCGGCCTCACCAAGTCCGCGATCTACCACCACGTGCCGAGCAAGGAGCACCTGCTGCGCACGGCGGTCGACGAGGCGCTCGACGCGCTCATCGGCGCCCTCGACGACGTGGCCGCCACCGACGGGCTCGACGCCGGCCGACGGCTCCGCCTGGCGGTCCGCAGCAGCGTCTCGGTCCTGGTCGCGCACCTGCCGGCCGTGACCCTCCTCCTCCGGGTGCACGGCAACACCCCGGTGCAGAAGGCCGCGCTGGCCCGCCGCCGCACGATCGACGAGCGGCTGGCCGACATGGTGCGCGCCGCGGTCGCCGAGGGCGCGGTCCGCGACGACCTCGACCCGCTGCTCATCAGCCGGCTGCTGTTCGGCACGGTCAACTCGCTCGTCGAGTGGGTGCACACCGACGACGTGGACGCCGAGGCGCTGGCCGACGCGGTGACGACGCTGGCCTTCGACGGACTGGGCAGCGTCAGCCGCCGGTCCGACCGGTAGGGCCACCGAGCGCCCGGCTGCGGCCGCGGAACTCCGCCACCACCTCGCCGCCGACCGGGTCGTCGGCGCGGACGGTGACGTCGTAGACACCCGAGCGGCCGCGCAGCGAGACCTCGCGCGCGTCGGCGTGGAGGGTCTGCCCCCGCCGTCCCGGCTGGAGGAAGTCGACGGAGAACCCCGCCGCCACGGTGACCGGGCCGCGGGAGTTGCAGGCGAGCGCGAACGCCGAGTCGGCGAGGGTCGCGATCAGCCCGCCGTGGCACAGGTCGTGGCCGTTGACCATGTCGTCGCGCACCACCATCGAGACCCGGGCACGGCCCTCCCCGAGCTCCTCGAGCCGGATGCCGAGCGCCGCACTCGCCGCGTCGGCCGCCCACATGGCGCGCACCGGGACGAGCGGGTCAGGCATCGAAGTCGACGGTGACCGCGTCGCCGACGGGGTAGGTCTGGCAGGTGAGCACGAACTGCTGCTCGACCTCCTCGGGCTCGAGGGCGTAGTTGCGCACCATCTCCACCTCGCCCTCGGTGACCCTGGCCCGGCAGGTGCCGCACACGCCGCCCTTGCAGGCGAACGGGAGGTCGCTGCGGACCGCCTGCGCGGAGTCGAGGAGCGTCTCCCCGCGCGGGACGGCGTACGTCGTCGAGCGGCCGTCGAGGACGACCGTCACGTCGCTGGTCACGCCTTCGACGACGCGGTCGGCGTGGCGCAGCTGCGGCGGCGGCTCGTCGACGAAGAACAGCTCGAAGTGCACCTTCTCGCGCGGCACCCCGAGCTCCTCGAGCACGGCGCGCGCGTCCTGCACCAGCCCGAGCGGGCCGCAGAGCCACACGTGGTCGACGGCGGCGAGCGGCACCTTCAGCGGCAGCAGGCGCCGCAGGCGGTCGGCGTCGAGGCGGCCGGAGAACAGCTCGACGTCGCGCGGCTCGCGGGACAGCACGTGGACGAGGTCGAAGCGGGGGCCGTGGAGGTTCTTGAGGTCGCTGAGCTCCTCGGCGAACATCACCGAGGTCGTCTCGCGGTTGCCGTAGAGCATCGTGACGGTGCTCGCGGGGTTCGCCAGCACCGAGGCCGCGATCGAGAGCATCGGCGTGATGCCCGAGCCGGCCGCGATGCAGAGGTGCCGGCCGGGCTGGCCCGGGTCTGCGCGGAAGCTGCCCGACGGCGCGGCGACCTCGACGGTCTGCCCCGGCTCGACCTCGTGCACCAGCCACGACGAGAACATCCCGCCCGGGACCTCGCGCACCGCGATCCGCGGCGGCGCTCCCGCGGGCGCGCAGATGGAGTAGGACCGTCGGTGCTCGACGCCGTCGACCACCCGGCGCAGCGTCAGCGACTCCCCCGGCGCGAACGCGAACAGCTCGCGCAGGTCGTCGGGGACGTCGAAGCCGACGGCCGCGGAGTCGTCGGTGAGCCGCTCGACCTCGCGCACGCGCAGCGGGTGGAACGCCTGGCTGGGACTGGGCGGCACTAGATCTCCTTCACGTGGTCGAACGGCTCGAGGCAGGCCGTGCAGCGGTACTGCGCCTTGCAGGCGGTGGAGCCGAACTCCGAGACCAGGTCGGTCGCCGGGGAGTCGCACCGCGGGCAGCGGACCTGGCGCGCGGTCGGCATCAGGGTGAGCGGGACGGGGCCGTCGGTGCGCGGCGCCGGTCCCGGCGGCGAGATGCCGGCGGTGGCGAGCGCGGCGCGGCCGGCCGGGGAGATCCAGTCGGTCGTCCAGGCCGGGTCGAGGCTGACCCGCACCTCGACGCGGTCGAAGCCCGCGGACGACAGCTCGCGCACGAGGTCGTCGCGCATCGCGGCCATCGCCGGGCAGCCGGTGTAGGTGGGGGTGATCGCGACGACGACGTGGGACTCGGCGACCACGTCGACCTCGCGCAGCACGCCGAGGTCGGCCAGGGTCAGCATCGGCAGCTCCGGGTCGGTGACCCGCTCCGCCGCAGCGCGGGCGCGCTCGAGGGTGCGGGCCACGCTCACCACTGCCCCATCGGGTGTGCCCGCGCGACCGACTGCATCTCCGCGAGCATCCGGCTCAGCGGCTCGCCGTGCATGCCGTCGCGGCCGGTGCGGCCCAGCACCCCGGCGCGTCGCGGAGCCTGCGGGCGCTCGAGGCCCGCGGCGTCGAGGACCTGGTCCAGCACGCCCTCGGCGGCGTCGCGCACGGTCGCCGGGTCGACGCCCACGCCCGCCTCCGCGGCGGCGGCCTCGACCGGGTGGGTGTCGAAGAGCTCGGGCCACAGCGGCCAGAGCTGGTCGAGCGCCGCGACCAGCCGGCGCCGGGACTCCTCGGTGCCGCCGGCGAGCGTGACGAACCAGCGCGCGGCGTAGTCGCGGTGGTAGGCCACCTCCTTGACGCCCTTGGCAGCCACGGCGGCCAGGACGTGGTCGCGGCTGGACCGCAGCCGCTCGAGGAGGGCCAGACGCCACACCGAGAACAGCAGCACCCGCACCGTCGCCTCGGCGAAGTCGCCGTTGACGAGCTCGGCGAGGCGCACGTTGCGCAGCTGGTGGGCCTCGCGGAAGAACGCCAGCGCGTCCTCCGGCGGGGTCGGCGAGCCCTCGGGCAGCGCGGGCACCAGCGAGTCGTCCGCGCGCGCGGCACGGGCGAGCAGCAGTCGGGCCTGGCCGAGCAGGTCGAGCGCGATGTTGGACAGCGCGATGTCGTCCTCGAGGTCGGGCGCGTTGCTCGTCCACTCCGAGAAACGGTGCGACATCACCAGCGCGTCGTCGCCCAGCATGAGGGCGTACGTCGCGAGCGTCGCCGCGTCGACGTCGCCGGGCACCGTCGTGTCGACGCCGGCCAGCGGGTCCTCGAAGTCGGTGCCGAACGCCCAGTGGGCGTCGTTGACGAGCAGCCCGGAGTACGCGCTGTCGTGCTCGTCCTCGGGCGGGGTGTCGATGTGGGATTCCAAGGCTTCATCCGTCCACTGTCGAGAGGGTCGGGGTCCCCGCGGCGTTGTCCTGGAGGAGCGCAGCGGGGAAAGGAGAACGTCGTGGGGTGGACTCACATGTGAGGGACGGTGTCGGCGATGTCGTAGAAGGTCGGGTGGCGGTAGACCTTGTCGCCGCTCGGGGCGAACATCGGGTCCTTCTCGTCCGGGCTCGAGGCGGTGATCGCATCGGCGCGCACCACCCAGATGCTGACGCCCTCGTTGCGCCGGGTGTAGACGTCGCGGGCGTGGAGCAGGGCCATCCGGTCGTCGGCGGCGTGCAGCGACCCGACGTGGACGTGGTTGAGGCCGCGCTTGCCGCGCACGAACACCTCGTAGAGGGGCCACTCCGGCTCGGGCGGGACGACCCCCTCGCCGCTGGGCACGCCCTGCAGCGGGACGGCGCCGTGGCCGCCTTCGGCGCTCAGCTCGCTCATCGGCCGGCTCCTGCTTGCTTCGCCGCGTAGGCCGTGGCGGCCTCGCGCACCCACGCGCCGTCCTCGTGGGCGCGACGCCGGTGGGCCATGCGCTGGGCGTTGCAGGGTCCGTTGCCCTTGACGCCCTCCATGAACTCCTCCCAGTCGGGCTGGCCGAAGTCGTGGTGGCCGCGCTCCTCGTTCCACCGGAGCTCGGGGTCGGGGAGCGTCACGCCGAGCGCCTCGGCCTGCGGGACCGACATGTCGACGAACTTCTGGCGCAGCTCGTCGTTGGTGTGGCGCTTGATGCCCCACGCCATCGACTGGGCCGTGTTGGGCGAGGCGTCGTCGGGCGGGCCGAACATCATCAGCGCGGGCCACCAGAACCGGTCGACCGACTCCTGCACCATCGCGCGCTGCTCGTCGGTGCCGCGCATCATCGTGGCGAGCAGCTCGTAGCCCTGGCGCTGGTGGAACGACTCCTCCTTGCAGACCCGGATCATCGCGCGGCCGTAGGGGCCGTAGGAGGTGCGGCACAGCGGCACCTGGTTGCAGATCGCGGCGCCGTCGACGAGCCAGCCGATCGTGCCCACGTCGGCGTAGGACAGCGTCGGGTAGTTGAAGATCGAGGAGTACTTCTGCTTGCCCGCGATCAGCAGCTCGGTGAGCTCGAGGCGGGAGACGCCGAGGGTCTCGGCGGCGGAGTAGAGGTAGAGACCGTGGCCTGCCTCGTCCTGCACCTTCGCCAGCAGGATCGCCTTGCGGCGCAGGCTCGGGGCGCGGGTGATCCAGTTGCCCTCGGGCTGCATGCCGATGATCTCGCTGTGCGCGTGCTGGGCGATCTGGCGCACCAGCGTCCTGCGGTAGCCCTCCGGCATCCAGTCGCGCGGCTCGATGCGGTCGTTGCGCGCGACCGTGGCCTCGAAGTGGCGCTGCAGCTCGGACTCGGCAGGTCCGGGTGCGGTCTCGGTGAGGGTCATCGGTCCTCCGCGGTGGTGGTCCTGGAGCAAGGGGTGGTGCACGCGCTCGTGCATTTACTGACCGATCGGTCTGGTATTAGTGTGTCACCAGTCACCCCGGCACGCAACAACGGAGGATCTTGTGACCCGTCTGCTCGAGAGCTATGCCGCTGGCCGCTGGTGGTCCTCCTCCGCCGAGGGCGACCCGCTCCTCGACGCGGCGACGGGCGAGGAGGTCGCCCGCATCTCCAGCGCCGGGCTCGACATCGCGGCGATGACCCACCACGCCCGCACCGTCGGCGGCCCGGCCATCCGGTCGCTGACCTTCCACGAGCGGGCGCTGCTGCTCAAGGAGCTCGCCGCCCACCTGACCGGCCTCAAGGACGAGCTCTACGAGGTCTCGCTCCGCACCGGTGCCACGCGGCGCGACTCGCTCATCGACATCGACGGCGGCTTCGGCACGATGTTCAGCTACTCCTCGAAGAGCCGTCGCGAGCTGCCGAACGACGTCGTGGTGTGCGACGGCGACCTCGAGCAGCTCGGCCGCACGGGCGTGTTCATGGGTCAGCACGTCTACACCTCGCGCCCCGGCGTCGCGGTCCAGGTCAACGCCTTCAACTTCCCCGTCTGGGGCATGCTCGAGAAGCTCGCCCCGGCGTTCGTCGCGGGACTGCCCTCGATCGTCAAGCCGGCCAGCCAGACGGCCTACCTCACCGAGCTCGTCGTGCGGCGGATCATCGAGTCCGGCATCCTGCCCGAGGGCTCGCTGCAGCTGCTGTCCGGCTCGGCGGGCGACCTGCTCGACCACCTCGGTGTCCAGGACTCGGTCGCGTTCACCGGCTCGGCCCACACCGCCGGGATCCTGCGCCAGCACCCCTCGGTCCTCCACGGCGGCGTGACGCTCCAGGTCGAGGCCGACTCGCTCAACTGCTCCGTCCTGGGTCCCGACGTGGCCCCCGGCGACCCCGAGTGGTACCTCTTCGTCAAGGGCGTCGTCACCGAGATGACCGCCAAGGCGGGCCAGAAGTGCACCGCGATCCGTCGCGTCATCGTCCCGGCCGCGGTGGCCGACGACATGACCGAGGCGATCCGCGCGAAGCTCGAGACGATCACGGTCGGCGACCCCGGCGACGAGTCCGTCCGGATGGGGCCCCTCGCCTCCCTCGGCCAGCGCGAGGAGGTGCGCAAGGCCGTCGAGGCGCTGCGCAGCTCGGCCGAGCTCGTGCTCGGCGACCCCGCCTCCACGAGCGGCTTCCTCGGCGACGGTGAGCGCGGCGCGTTCATGGCGCCGGTGCTGCTGCGGGCCCGCGCGGGCGCGGTCGAGCCGCACGACGTCGAGCCGTTCGGCCCGGTCTCGACCGTGATGTCCTACGACACCCTCGACGAGGCGGTGACCCTCGCGGCGCGGGGCAAGGGCTCGCTCGTCGGTTCGGTCGTCACCCACGACCCGTCGGTCGCGCGGCACCTCGTGCTCGGCCTGGCGCCGTGGCACGGCCGCATCCTGGTCCTCGACCGCGACGCGGCCCCCGAGTCCACCGGCCACGGCTCCCCGCTCCCCATGCTCGTGCACGGCGGCCCCGGCCGCGCTGGCGGCGGCGAGGAGCTGGGCGGCGTGCGCGGGGTGCTGCACCACATGCAGCGCTCGGCGATCCAGGGCTCCCCCGACATGCTCACCGCCGTCACGGGCCGCTGGACCCGCGGCTCGCAGCGCACCGTCACCCCCGAGCACCCGTTCCGCCACTCGCTCGCCACGCTCAAGGTGGGCGACACCGTCGCCACCGAGCCGCGGGTGATCACGCTCGAGGACATCGACCACTTCGCCGAGTTCACCGGCGACACCTTCTACGCCCACACCGACCCCGAGGCGGCGGCGCGCAACCCGCTCTTCGGGGGGATCGTGGCCCACGGCTACCTCATCGTCTCGATGGCGGCCGGCCTCTTCGTCGACCCCGCCCCGGGCCCGGTGCTCGCCAACTTCGGCGTCGACAACCTGCGGTTCCTGACCCCCGTCAAGGCGGGCGACTCGATCCGCGTCACCCTGACGGTCAAGCAGGTCACCCCGCGCTCCTCGGCCGACTACGGCGAGGTGCGCTGGGACGCGCTGGTCACCAACGGCGACGACGAGCCGGTCGCGACCTACGACGTGCTGACGCTGGTCGCCAAGCAGGACGACCAGCAAGACGACCAGCACGACGACCAGCAGGACTGAGCCGGGGTGCGCCCGGCGGCGCTACCGTGACGCCGTGAGCCCCGCAGCCCAGCGCACCGTCGGCGCCCTCGCCCTGCTCGTCCTCGGCGTGCTCAGCCTGCCCGCCGCCGCCGCGCTGCTCGACGGGCAGGGCACCGAGAACTGGATCGTCCCGGCCCAGCTGCTGGCGATGGCGGTGGCCGGTGCCGCGCTCGCCGTCGCCCTGCCGGCGCTCGCAGGTGCGGGCGCGAGCACCGGCCGTCGGGCCCTGACCGGCGTGTGGTGGGGCCTGCTCGCGGCGTTCGTCGGCGTCGTCGTCTCCTGGCTGCTCCTCAACGGCGTCCGCGGAGCCTGACCCTCGGCTCCCCCGCTACGGTGCGGGCATGGCGAAGAAGACCTGGGCCGACATGACGCCCACCCAGAAGAAGATCGTCGTCGCGACCGGCATCGCCGAGGTCGCGCTCACCACCTGGTGCGCCAAGGACCTCAGGCAGCGGCCGGCCGCGGCCGTGCGCGGGCCGAAGGTGCTGTGGGGTCCGCTGCTGTCGGTGCAGCCCTTCGGCCCGATTGCGTACCTGCTGGTCGGACGCCGCTGAGGGCCGCCGGGCACCTCACCCGGCGTAGGGGACCTCGCTGGTCCACGCAGCCTCGCCGCGGGTGACGGCCGCCCAGACCGCCTCGGCCACCCGGTCGGGCGTGAAGGCGCCCTCGCGGGCGAGGGTGCCGCGCACCGTCACCGACACGGCGCGGATCCCGTCGGGCGCGAGCGCCTTGTCGAGGCTGTGCACGAGGTTGCGGACGCCGGCCTTCTGCACGCCGAGCGACGCCGCCCCCTCCCAGGGCTCGTCGGCCGCCATGCTGCCGGTCACGCTGATCCGCGACCCGGCCGACATGAACGGCCGGGCGGCCTGGACGACCGTGAGCAGCGCGCCGACACCGAGCGCGACGTCCTCGAGGAGCTCGGGCACGGTGAGCGAGAGCGGATCCTTCTCGCGGTAGGCGCTCGGGTTGAAGTGGAGCACGTCGATGCGACCGGTGTGCTCGCCGAACCGGCGTACGGCATCGCGGGCGGCCTGCTCGTCGGTCACGTCGGCGACCGCGTGGCCGACGGCCACCCCGCGCGGCTCCAGGTCGGCGACCAGGGCGTCGAGCACCTGTTGGTCGTGACTGAGGAGCGCGACGTCGTGCCCCGCGTCGGCGAAGCGGCGGGCCACCGAGCCGCTGACACCCGGCCCGGCTCCCACCACGACGATCATCGGTCGTCCCATGACGCCAGTTCTACCGCACGCCGGACCTGCCAGGTCAGGGCTTGTGGGGGTGCTTGCCCGTGGGGTCGTCGGGGATCGCGTTGGGGCCCTGCGCCCCCTCGTCGACCTCGCCCGACTCCTCCTCGGGCTGTCCGGCCACCGAGTCGCCGGAGCTGATCGGCTCGGGCGCGTCCTGCGCGAGCGCGGAGACCTGACCCTCCTGGCCGTCCTGGTCCTCGGGCTTCTGCTCGTCGCTCATCGGGTCCTCCTGGTCGCTGGCGTGCCTGCTGGTGCCGGTCCCCGTGGTCCGGGGCTCACCACACAAGCAGCCACCACCAAGGCCGGGACCACCTCCGCGGGTGGTGGGCACGGCTCCTCGCGTGGCTACCGTCAACTTCATGACGCGCTTCGGATACACCCTGATGACCGAGCAGAGCGGGCCGCGCGAGTTGGTCGGCTACGCCGTCGCCGCGGAGGAGGCCGGCTTCGACTTCGAGGTCTCCAGCGACCACTTCTCCCCCTGGCTCACCGAGCAGGGGCACGCCCCCCACGCCTGGACGATGCTCGGCGCCGTCGCGCACGCGACGTCGCGCGTCGACCTGATGACCTACGTGACCTGCCCGACGCTGCGCTACCACCCGGCGGTCGTGGCGCAGCAGTCGGCGACCCTGCAGCTGCTCGCAGAAGGTCGCTTCACCCTCGGCCTGGGCAGCGGCGAGAACCTCAACGAGCACGTCGTCGGCGCCGGCTGGCCGGCGATCGCCGAGCGCCAGGACATGCTCGCCGAGGCGATCGAGGTGATCCGGGCGCTGCACACCGGCGAGCTGGTCAACCACCGCGGCGAGTTCTTCCAGGTCGACTCCGCCCGCATCTGGGACATGCCCGAGGAGGGCGTCGACATCGCCCTCGCCGTCGCCGGCGACCGCGGCATCGAGCGCTTCGCGCCGCTCGGCGACCACCTGGTCGCCGTCGAGCCCGACGGGGAGCTCGTCGAGTCGTGGAACGCCACCGAGGGCGCGCCCCGCATCGGCGCCGGCGCCCGTGCGATCGGGCAGATCCCGATCTGCTGGGACCGCGACCGTGACGCGGCCGTCGCCCGGGCCCACGAGCAGTTCCGCTGGTTCGCGGGGGGCTGGAAGGTCAACGCCGACCTGCCCACCCCGGCCGGCTTCTCGGGCGCGACCCAGTTCGTGCGGCCCGAGGACGTCGCGGAGTCCATCCCCTGCGGCCCCGACCTCGACGCGATCGTCGAGGCGGTCTCCGACTTCTGGGAGGCGGGCTTCACCGACATCGCCCTGGTGCAGGTCGGCGACGAGGGGCAGGACCGGTTCCTCGCCGAGGCCGCCGAGCCGCTGCTGGAGAAGCTGCGGTCGGCGGCCCCGTGAGGCCGCCCTGCTGGGTCCGGCTCAGCGCCAGCCGAGCTGGGGCGCGACGTCGGTGAGCACCGTCTCCAGCACGTGGGCGTTGTAGTCGACCCCGAGCTGGTTGGGCACCGTCAGCAGCAGCGTGTCGGCCGCGGCGATCGCCTCGTCGTCGGCCAGCTCCTTGACCAGGATGTCCGGCTCGGCGGCGTACGTCCGGCCGAAGACGGCGCGCAGGTCGGCCTCGATCTGGCCGAACTGGTCGGAGCTCCGGCCCTCGTGGCCGAAGTAGGCCCGGTCGAGGTCGGTCGTGATCGGCATGATCGAGCGGCTCACCGAGACCCGGGGCTCGCCCTCGTGGCCGGCCTGCTCCCAGGCCTCGCGGAACACCTCGATCTGCTTGCGCTGCTGGACGTGGAACGGCTCGCCGGTCTCGTCCTTCTTCAGCGTCGAGCTCATCAGGTGCATGCCGCGCTCGGCGGCCCAGCGGGCGGTGTCGTCGGACGCCGCACCCCACCAGATGCGCTGGCGCAGCCCCTCGGACCAGGGCTCCACGCGCAGCAGGCCCGGCGGGTTGGGGAACATCGGGCGCGGGTTGGGCTGAGCGAAGCCCTCGCCCTCGAGCACCTGGAGGAAGACCTCGGTGTGGCGGCGGGCCATGTCGGCCTGGTCCTCGCCGTCGGCGGGCTGGTAGCCGAAGTAGCGCCAGCCGTCGATCACCTGCTCCGGTGATCCCCGGCTGATGCCGAGCTGCAGCCGGCCGCCGGAGATGAGGTCGGCCGACCCGGCGTCCTCGGCCATGTAGAGCGGGTTCTCGTAGCGCATGTCGATCACGCCGGTGCCGATCTCGATCCGGCTGGTGCGCGCACCCACGGCGGCGAGGAGCGGGAAGGGGGAGGCGAGCTGGCGCGCGAAGTGGTGCACCCGGAAGTACGCCCCGTCGGCGCCCAGCTCCTCGGCCGCGACCGCGAGGTCGATCGACTGGAGCAGGGTGTCGGAGGCACTGCGCACCGCCGAGTGGGGCGAGTCGGTCCAGTGGCCGAAGTTGAGGAAACCGATCTTCTTCATGACTGGTTCAACGCTCAACCACCTGCGTTGTTCCCGTCCACCTCCCTGTCCTCGCTCCCGTCCTGATGGCCGATCCGCGGCGGCCGGCCGGGGGCGGCCAGCGAGAGCACCGCCCGCGCGATGCCGTCGCGCTCCTCCAGGTGGTCCTCGAGGCGCTGCAGCTCCTCGGCCGCCTCGCTCTCGGGGTCGTCGCCGACGAGGTCGACCGACCCGACCAGGAACACCTTGCCGGGCCCCACGTACTCGAGGTGCAGCGTGCTGACCGTCTCGACCTCGGGCCGCTCACGCAGCCACTCCAGCACGGTGTCGTAGGCACGCGGGTCCGCGATCTGGCCGACGAGGAACGCCATGTTGCGTCGCAGCAGGTAGATCGCGACGAAGCCGAGCAGGATGCCCACCAGGATCGAGCCGATCGCGTCGTAGACCGGCTCGCCGGTGGCCTGGTGCAGGCCCAGGCCGGCGACCGCGATCAGGATGCCGACGAGCGCGGCGGCGTCCTCGAAGTAGACCGCGCGCAGCGTCGGGTTGGAGGTGATCTCGAGGAACTTCGCGTGGCTGACGTCGGCCTGCTGCGCACCGCGCCTGACCTGGCGGCGGGCCTGGGTGAAGGAGATGCCCTCCAGCACGAACGCCGCACCCAGCACCACGTAGGCCCACAGGTAGTCGCTCTCGCCCTCCTCCGCTCCGAGCGACTGCACGCCGTGGATCACCGACACGGCCGCGCCCACGGCGAAGAGCCCGAACGCGGCGATCATCGACCACACGTAGGCCTCGCGCCCGAAGCCGAGCGGGTGGGTGCGGTCCGCGGGCTTCTCGGCGCGCTTCTCGGCGATGAGGAGGAACACCTCGTTGCCGGCGTCGGCCCACGAGTGCGCCGCCTCGGCGACCATGGACGCCGATCCGGTGAGGCCCGCGACGATCGACTTGAGGACGGCGATGGCGACGTTGGCGGCCAGCGCGATGACGACGGTGAGCATGGGCTCAGCCTGCCTGATCGGAGGGCGCGCCCGCCTGACCCCTTCGGCTGCCGACGTACGCCCGCTCGCGCAGGACCGAGAGCCACCGGGGAGCCAACCGCCACGACGGGGGCGGGTGGAGCACCGGGTCGAAGGCCGGACGCTCGCGCGAGGAGCGCCGCAGCACCTCGACCGTGCCGGTCTGGACGTCGCCGTGGCGGTCGACCACGCGCAGGCGGAGGGTCACCGGCAGCCGGCCCAGCAGCACGTCGGGCTCGGGCGAGTCCAGCCCCTCCGGCACCTCGACCACGGCGACCATGCGCCGCCCGCCGCGGGCCCACGGCATCAACGAGGTGAGCGTGGCACCGCCCCAGCGCCGGGCCGGGCGCAGCACGAAGCGCCGCCACCCGGACGCGCCCGGGGCCGTCGAGGCCAGCACGTCGACCGGCGGGTCGTGCAGCAGCCGCACGGCGAGACCGAGCAGGTCGGGCACCCCGCGCGGGGTGCCGATGCCCTTCGACAGCCGGACGAGGCAGTCGACCGGACCCCGGGGCAGCGGGCCGGCGCCCTCCACCTGGGCCCGGCCCTCGTAGAGCACCCCGTCGGGATGGAAGGCAGGCGCGCGACGCCTCCGGGCGAGGAGCTCGAACGCGCGACGGTAGGGAGCGGGCACGCTGCGCAGTACCCACCGGGCGGCTCTTGACCGCACCTCCTCACTGATGTGCAATATATTGCATGCCGGTGCCAGCCCATCCCTCCCCCGTCCGGCCCGCGCTGCTGCGCCACACGGTCCACGACCGGCTGCGTGACGCGATCGTCGACGGCACCCTCGCCCCCGGCGAGGTGCTGCGAGACGCCGAGCTCGCCGCGTGGCTCGGCGTCAGCCGTACGCCGGTGCGCGAGGCGCTGCTGCGGCTCGCCGCCGCCGGGCTGGTCCGGACGGCACCGGGCCGCTCGACCGCGGTCGCCGAGATCGACGTCGCCGAGGTCCGCGACGCGCAGGCGGTCGTCGCGGGGATGCACCGCCTCGCCGTCGCCGAGGCCGTCGGCCGGATGAGCGAGGCCGACCTCGGCCTGATGCGCGACGCCCAGGAGCGCTTCGCGGCGGCGGTCGCGGCCGGCGACACCGACGCCGCCCTGGCCGCGGACGACGACTTCCACGCGGTGCCGGTCGCCACCAGCGGCAACCGTGCCATCGCCGCGGTCCTCGACCAGTTCAACCCGGTGGTGCGCCGCCTCGAACGGCTGCGCTTCGCCTCCGAGGCCGCGACGGAGTCCGTCGCGCTCCACCAGCGGCTGCTCGACGCGTGCGAGCGCGGTGACGCCGCCGCTGCCTCGGAGGTCTCCTTCCGCACCTGGCAGAACCTCGCCGACCTCATCCCGCCCGACCCCGAGCCCGACCCCGACACCGACCAGCAGGAGACCCCGTGATCCTCGACCAGTTCCCCCGCCACCCGCTCACCTTCGGGCCGTCCCCGGTCCACCGCCTCGAGCGGCTCACCGCGCACCTCGCCGCGCGCGGCGGAGGGGCGCAGGTGTGGGCGAAGCGCGAGGACGTCAGCAGCGGCCTGGCCTACGGCGGCAACAAGGTCCGCAAGCTCGAGTACATCGTCCCCGACGTGCTGGCCAGCGGGGCCGACACGCTCGTGTCGATCGGCGGCTACCAGTCCAACCACACCCGCCAGGTCGCCGCCGTCGCCGCGCACCTCGGGCTGAAGTGCCAGCTGGTGCAGGAGAAGTGGGTGCCGTGGGACGACCCCACCAACACCCAGGTGGGCAACATCCTGCTGAGCCGGATGATGGGCGCCGACTCGCGCCTGGACGACAGCGGCTTCGACATCGGCATCCGCGACTCGTGGAAGGACGCGATCCGCGAGGTCGAGGAGTCGGGCGGCACGCCCTACGCCATCCCCGCGGGCGCCAGCGAGCACCGCCTCGGCGGGCTCGGGTTCGCCAACTGGGCCTTCGAGGTCGCGGAGCAGGAGAGGTCGCTCGGCGTCACGTTCGACACCATCGTCGTGTGCACCGTCACCGGCTCCACGCACGCCGGCATGATCGCCGGCTTCGCGGCGCTCGAGGACCTCACCGGCGTACGTCGCCGGGTGCTCGGCATCGACGCCAGCGCGACCCTGGACAAGACCCGCGCCCAGGTCGACCGGATCGCGCGGCACACCGCCGAGCTGATCGAGCTGGGCCGTGACCTGCGCGACGACGAGGTGACGGTCCTGGAGGGCTGGGCCGGCGACCTCTACGGCATCCCGGTCGAGTCGACCATGGAGGCGATGGCGCTGGGCGCGCAGCTCGAGGCGATGATCACCGACCCCGTCTACGAGGGGAAGTCGCTCGCCGGCCTGGTCGACCTGGTCACCAGCGGCGACATCCCGCGCGACTCGCACGTGCTCTACGCCCACCTCGGCGGCCAGCCGGCGATCAACGCCTACCACTCCCTGTGGCCCGCCCAGGGCTGACCGGACGGCGCAGGCGATAGCGTCGCGGCGTGCTGGACGTCGCGGCTGCCCTCGCCTGGTCCGGGTCGCTCGTCGGCTCCGAGGTCGTGGCGCACGAGCGGCTGCCCGGCGGGCTGACGTCGCGGATGCTGGCCCTGCGGCACGGCGACGGGTCGGGGTCGGTGCTGCGGCTGATGACCAACGCGCCCTGGCGCACCCACGGCGCAGCGCTCACCACCCGCGAGCGCGACGCACTGCTCTTCCTGGAGCACACGCCTGTGCCCGCCCCGCGCACCCTCGGCCTCGACGCCGACGCCCATGTGGCCGGCGTGAGCGCCCACCTGACCACGCGGGTGCCGGGTGCGCCCGTGGCGGTGCCGGACCAGCGGCAGGTCGGGGCCATGGCCGACCTGCTCGCCGTGGTGCACGCCCAGGCGCCCGCCGCGCCCTTTCGCACCTTCGAGTCCTGGGCGTGGCCGGAGAAGTGGGTGGTGCCGCCGTGGACCCGCCACGCCGCCTCGTGGCAGCGCGCCTTCGAGGTGCTCGCCGGTCCGGCGCCGGCCTACGCCCCGACCTTCCTCCACCGCGACTTCGGCCACCGCAACCTGCTGTGGCGAGACGGCGAGGTCTCGGGCCTCGTCGACTGGGTCGAGACCTCGACCGGACCGGCGTGGCTCGACGCGGCCCACGCCGCCTCCACGCTGGCGGTCCTGGTCGGCCACGGCCCCGCCGAGGCGTTCCTCGACGCCTACGCCCACCGCGCCGGCGCCCCGGCCGATCCATTCTGGCTGGTGATGGACGCGGTCGGCCACCTCCCGCCGCCCGGTCGCCCACCGCTGTTCCGCGAGCCGGCGCAGCACGCCCGCCTCGACGCGTGGCTGCACCGCGCGGTCACGCGTCGGTGACCGGCTGGGTCCCGAGCGCGAAGTCGACCGCGGCCCGGGCGTGGAGCGCGGTGGTGGCGAAGACCGGGACGTCGACGTCGTCGGGGCCGATCAGCAGCTCGATCTCGGTGCAGCCCAGCACCACGCCCTGGGCGCCCTCGGCGACGAGGCGGTCCACGACCTCGACGTACGCCGCCCGCGACGCGTCGCGCACGACGCCGTGCACCAGCTCGCCGTAGATCACGTCGTGGACCACGGTGCGGCCCTCCGCGTCGGGCACCACGACGTCGAGGCCGTGGCCGGCGAGGCGCTCGCGCAGGAAGTCCTGCTCCATGGTGAACCGGGTGCCGAGCAGCGCCACGCGCTCGATGCCAGCCGCTCGCACGGCGCGGGCCGTCACGTCACCGATGTGCAGCAGCGGGACGTCGACCGCCGCCTCGATCGCGCCCGCCACCTTGTGCATCGTGTTGGTGCAGAGCACGACGCAGGCGGCACCCGCCGCCTCGAGGCCGCGCGCCTCGTCGGCGAGGAGCGCGCCGGCTCGCTCCCACTCCCCGGCCGCCTGCATCGCCTCGACCTCCGCGAAGTCGACCGAGGCGAGCACCAGCCGCGCGGAGTGGAAGCCGCCCAGCCTCGCGCGCACGTCCTCGTTGACCAGCCGGTGGTAGAGCTCGGTGCTCTCCCAGCTCATCCCGCCCAGCAGCCCGATCCGTCGCATCGCGTCCACGGCCGTCATCCAACAGGAGCGTCGGGGACGGGGTCTACCGTGATTCCATGCCCACCGCACCGCTGGCCGAGCGCGACGGGATCACGGTCCACCCGGCGACCCATGCGCGCTTCGACGACGTCCGCACGATGGTCGGGCCGAAGAACCCGGGCTCGAGCGTGTGCTGGTGCCTGAGCCACCGCATCCCGGCGAAAGACAACCGCGCCCTGGCCGGCCCGGACCGGGCCGCCCTCGTCGAGCAGCTGACCCGGCGCCGCACCAAGCCGGGCGTGCTCGCCTACGACGGTGACGAGGTCGTCGGCTGGGGCGCGGTCGCACCCCGGGCCGAGCTGCCGTTCGCCCGCTCGACGAAGATCCCCCACGTCGACGACCTGCCCGTCTGGTCGGCGTGGTGCATCCGGGTCCGCCCGGGCCACCGCGGGCGCGGGATCTCGCACGCCGTGCTCGCCGGCGCTGTGGCGTACGCCTTCGCGCGCGGGGCTCCGGCGGTCGAGGGCTACCCCGTCGACAACCGCGGCGAGAAGGTCGACCTGACGATGGCCTACGTCGGCACGCGCACGCTGTTCGAGCAGGCCGGTTTCGTGCTGGCGGCCCGCACCGAGGCCACGTCGGCCGGGTTCCCACGGGTCGTGATGCGCCTGCCCGCCTGACACGCCGGGCACCGACTCGCGTCCGGGCCCCGGAGTTGCTACCTTTGTCGAGTAAGTCAGTGCATTAATGGAGGGTGGGGACATGGGGAGCAACGAGGGCGACTGTCGGGTCGTGGTGGTCGGCGCCGGAGCCGGCGGCACGCTGGTCGCGACCCACCTGCTCACCGCGCTGTCCTCGCGCTTCCGCGTCGAGCTGGTCGACCCCGCACCCACGACAGGCCGCGGCCAGGCGTACTCCACCACCGACGAGCGGCACCTGCTCAACGTCCCGGCCTCGGGCATGAGCGCCTTCCCGCGCGACCCGGAGCACTTCCTGCGCTGGCTGCGCACCCACCACGACCCCGGCTTCCAGCCGCACGACTTCGCCCCCCGCGCGGCGTTCGGCCGCTACGTCGAGAGCCTGCTGACCGCGGCGTCGGAGTTCCCCGGCAACGCCCGGCTGGTCCGCCGCCGCGCCGAGGTCGTCGACATCACGCCGGCCGGAACGGGCTTCGCCGTGGAGCTCGCCGACGGCGAGCGGCTCGAGGCCCGCGCCGTGGTCCTGGCGACCGGCAGCCGCCCCGGCACCCACTGGGCGCCCCCCGGACTCGCCGACGACCCGCGACTGGTCGCCGACCCGTGGACCCAGCCGATCCCCGAGGACGGCGACGTGCTCATGCTCGGCTCGGGCCTGACCATGGTCGACCTCGCGATCAGCGCGGACCGACCGGGTCGCACCGTCCACGTCGTCTCGCGCAACGACGTCGTGCCGCAGCGCCACGTCCTGCCCACCACGCCGCCGGTGGCCCCGCCGCCCGGCATCACCCGCCTCCAGGGCCTCGACGCCCTGCGCACCACCCTCGAGACCCACGTCGCCTCGACGCAGGAGACCACCGGCGACTGGCGGCCGGCCATCGACGGCCTCCGTCCGGTCACCGCCCAGCTGTGGCGCGGGCTCTCCGAGGCCGACAAGCGCCGGTTCCTCGCCGAGGACGCCCGCACCTGGGACGTCCACCGCCACCGGATGGCGCCGATCACCCACGAGCGCCTCGAGGCCGTCGCGTCCGCGGGCCGCCTGGCCCGCCACCGCGGCACGATCGCGGCGGTGCGTCCCGAGGCCGACGCGCTCCACGTCAGGCTCGACGACGGCACCGAGCTCGCCGTCGCCGCCGTGGTCAACTGCACCGGCCCGGTCGGCACCATCGCCTCCGACCCCCTGCTGACCCGCCTGGCCCGCAGCGGCCTGGTCCGTCCCGGCCCGGCCGGCCTCGGCATCGACACCGCCGACGACGGCCGCATCGTGGGCACCCTCCCCGAGACCCGCCCGTTCCTGGCCGTCGGCGCGCTGCGCCGCGGCAACCTCTGGGAGTCGACGGCGATGCCGGAGATCCGCGAGCAGGCCTACGACGTGGCGCGCGTGGTGACCCGGTCGATGCACGGCGAGGCCCGCCGTCGTCCCACCGACCCCTACGGCCTGACGCTGTCGACCAACCGGCGTGCCGCCAGGCGCTACAACGCCGCCCTCGGCCGGCTGCTGCGCCTTCAGGACGGCGTGGAGGAGGGCCTGACCGCGGCCGTCTCCGCCGACCCCGACTTCGTGCAGGCCCACGCCGCGCTCGCGCTGCTGGGCCACGAGTGGGGCGCCAACACCCACTGGCGGGCCTCGCTGCGCGCCGCCCACGGCGCCGCGGCCGGCCGGCACCTCGACGACCGCGAGTGCAGCTTCCTCGACGCGGTGACCACGCGGCTGCGCTCCGACGAGGCGACCGGTGCGGCCGCGCTGCTGCGCCACGTGCGCCTGTTCCCGCGCGACGCCCTCGCGGTCAGCGTGGCCGTGCCCACCGTGGCGTTCGGCGGCCTCACGAGCGGCTCGCAGACCGCCGAGCTGGTCGAGTCGCTGGGCCGCTCCTACGGCGACGACTGGTGGTACGCCGGGCAGCTGGCGTTCGTCCGCCAGGACCAGGAGCGCTGGAGCGAGGCCGAGGACCTCGCGTCCTACGCCCTGTCCGTCGAGCCCGCCTCCGGCCACGCCGTGCACGCCCGCGCGCACGTCTTCTACGAGACCGGCGAGCACTCCGCCGGCCTGGCCTGGCTCGACGACTGGATCCGCACCCGCGGCCCCGAGGCCAACCACCGCTCCCACTTCTCCTGGCACGCCGCGCTGCACGAGCTGATGCAGGACGACGTCGAGGCGGTCCGCCGCCGCTACGACCGTGAGCTCGCCCCGAGCGTGGTCGGCGGCAGCCGGGTCGTCGTCGACAGCGGGTCCCTCCTCTGGCGCGGCCGGGTCACCGGCTCGTGGACCGAGCAGCTGCCGGTCCGCGAGGTCCGCGCCGCGGCGCCGCGCGAGTGGCTGACCGCTCCGCCCACGCCGTTCGCGGCCCTCCACGGCGCGGTGCTGCTCGCCGCCGACGGCGACGCCGCGGCGCTCCGCACGCTGCGCGCCACGGCCGTCGGCAGCGAGGACGCCGTGTTCCGGGACGTGGTCGCGCCCCTGTGCGACGGGCTGGTCTCGGTGGTGGAGGAACGGTGGAACGCCGCGTGCGCCACGCTCGCGGGCGTCGTGTCCACCATGGAGCCGCTCGGAGGGAGCAAGGCGCAGCGCGAGGTCGTCGAGGACACCCTCGTCCACGCCCTGGCCATGGCCGGGCGCACGACGGAGGCGGCCGACCTGCTCGACCGCAGGCTCTCGCGCCGCTCCTCGGCCCTCGACGCCCGCCGCCGCGCGGTCGTCACCGGCTCCGGGACGTCGGTCCGATGACGCCCCGGGACGTGCTGGTGTCGGTCGCGGCCGGCACGCTGGTCGTGCTCGCCCTCGCCGACCTCTACGCCGACGCGCTGCTCGCCGCGGCAGCCTTCGCCACGGCCTGGTGGCTGCTGCGCGAGCCCGCGCCCGCGCCCGTCCCCCCGAGCACCGACGAGGTCAGTCCTCGACCGGCGGCGCGAGGCTGACGACCTCCCCGCGCTCCGGGCACCTCAGCTCCGCGACGAGGTCGCGCCCCCACGCCCGTTCGACGAAGTCGCGCAGCGGGGAGCGGAAGACCCGGTAGTCGTCGTGGTGGACCGGCACCACGACCGACGGCTGGAAGCGCTCGACGAAGCGGACGCCTGCGGCACCGTCCATGGTGACGGTGTGCAGGAGGACCCGGGTCCCCCCGAGGTGCACCACGGCGGCGTCGATGTCCGGGAAGCGCTCGCGCACCTCGTCGACGTGGTCGCCGTCGAGCGTGTCGCCGCTGACGTACACGCGCCGCCGCAGCTCCCCCGCGACCAGGTGGTCGACGATGCTCCCCATCACCGGCGGCAGCAGCCGGCCCATCACGCCGCGGGCGTGGACGGCGGGGACAGAGGTGATCCGGAGCGTGTGGAGGCCGCGCGTCACGACGTGGTCCTCCCACGTGTCCAGGGCCTTGGTGCCGAAGCCCCAGCGTCCGAGGCGGCGCGCGGCGTGGGGCGTCGTCACCACCGGGGGCGTGCGGTCCAGGTGACGGCGCGCCACCCGGTCGAAGTGGTCGCCGTGCAGGTGCGAGAGGAGCACCACGTCGAGGGCGGGCAGGTCGGCGGGACCCATCGCCGGGTCGGTGAGCCGCGGTGAGGACAGCCCCCAGCCGAGGTAGGCGCGCTGGCCGCGGTGCAGGAAGTTGGGGTCGGTGAGGACGGTGAAGGGCCCCAGCCGGAGGATCGTCGTCGCGGTGCCGACGAAGTAGAGCGAGTCGCCGTCGGGCCCCGGACCCTCCGGCCCTGCCCTCGTCTGCCTACGCACGCTCAGTGGCCGACGGCGTCGTGGCGAGGATGGCGGCCCAGCGCCAGCCCGAGGCCGACCATGCCGAGGCCGAGCAGCAGGTGCAGCCAGTTGTCCGCGCTGTTGAGCGGGACGAAGTTGGCCTGCGAGTCGTGGTCGACGACCAGCCCGTAGACCCACAGCACGAGGTAGACCGCGCCTCCGCCGACCAGGAAGGCACGCGCGGTCGACGCCGACCGGGCCAGCGCGAGACCGGCAGCGGCGAACAGCAGGTGGACCACGTTGTGCAGGACCGAGACCTGGAAGAGGCCGAGGAGCTCGGCGTGGGACTCGTGCCCCGCGGCAGCGAGGCTGCCGTAGTGGGTGGTGATCCCGGGGACGAAGCCCAGGACGCCCACCAGCAGGAACGCGACGCCGACCACGGCCGACGCACCCTGCACGGGCGACCCCGTCCTCTCGGTACGGACACGGGTGCGGGTGTGCTCGCTCATCAGTGCTCCTCTCGACGCCGGATCGGTCGGCGCGCGCGACGACCTGCCGTACCCGACGCCCCGACCGGCACACGCCCGCCCACCCCGGAGGAGGGGCTGACTACGCTGGAGCGGCCGACCCCGTCCCAGGAGGACCCGATGCCCGTCACACGTGGATTCCAGCGGCGCCGCCCCGAGCCCGACCGGGACCGGCTCCCCCCGGGCCAGTACGACACCGGCTCCTCGTGGCCGGTGCTCACCGCCGAGGCGACCCCGCAGCAGGCGGCCGAGGACTGGCGGCTCACCGTCGACGGCCTGGTCGAGGCGCCCCACACCTGGACGTGGTCGGAGCTGCACGCCTTCCCGGGCTCGACGTACTTCGGCGACATCCACTGCGTGACGACGTGGTCGAAGTTCGACATGACGTTCACCGGGATCAGCGTCGACGACCTCCTCGACGTCGCCCGCCCGACGTCCGAGGCGGCCTTCGTGCTGGCGCACTCCGTCACCGGCTACACGACCAACCTGCCGCTCGACGACCTCACGGGGGGCAAGGCGTGGATCGTGTGGAGCGTCGACGGCAAGCCGCTCCCCCGGCAGCACGGCGGGCCGGTCCGGCTGTTGGTGCCGCACCTCTACTTCTGGAAGTCCGCGAAGTGGGTCTCGCGGCTCGAGCTGCTGGCCGAGGACCGGGCCGGGTTCTGGGAGCAGAACGGCTACCACGACCGCGGCGACCCGTGGCGCGAGCAGCGCTACCAGGGCGACTGACGTGGCGCCCGCACCGCTCTCCGCCTGGGCCGACGGGCGCGTGATCGAGCTGGACCACCCGACCCCGACGACGGTCCGGCTGCGCATGCACGTCGACGACCGCCCGCGGCACCTGCCGGGCCAGCACTACCTGATCCGGCTGCGAGCCCCGGACGGCTACACGGCCCAGCGCTCGTACTCCCTCGCCTCCGACAGCGACGACCCCCTGCTGGAGTTCCTCGTCGAGCGGCAGCCCGACGGCGAGGTCTCGGAGTTCCTGGCCGGCGTCGCCGAGGTGGGCGACGTGCTCGAGCTGCGCGGACCCATCGGGCGGTGGTTCGTCTGGGACACCACGACCCCGGCGCTGTGCCTGGTCGGCGGCACCGGCGTCGTGCCGGCGGTGGCGATGGCCCGCACGGCCCGCCGCCTCGGTCGCAGCGAACTCCTGCGCGTCGCCGCGGTCGGACGCGGCCCGGACGAGCTGCCCTACGCGCGCGAGCTCGAGAGGTACGGCGCGAGGTTCGCCTGGACCCGCACGGAGGCCGACGGCCGCCCGCCCGGCGCCTTCACCCGCGACGAGCTGGCTCCCCTGCTCGACGGGGTCGGGGTCGCCTTCGCGTGCGGCTCCGCGAGGTTCGCCTCCTACGCCGAGGAGCTGCTCCTCGACGCCGGCGTCGACGCCGCGGCCATCCGGGTGGAGCGCTTCGGCCCGACCGCCTGACGACGGCGCCCGCCCGCCGTCACGGGGAGGGAGCCATCAGCGCCCACAGCATCTCGATGGTGCGGTCGAGCCAGTCGGGGCCGACCACCCCGTGCCGCACCAGCTCACCGAGGTACGCGCCGACCATCAGGCTGACGACGCCGTCGGCGTCGAGACCGGGACGCAGCAGGCCCGCGTCGACGTCCTCCCGCATCCGGCTCACCAGCATGTCGACCGGCGGGCGCAGGGCGCCACGGAACAGGTCGGTGAACTCGGGGTCGTTGCCGGCGACCAGCGCGGCGAGCCCGCCGGGCCCCAGGACGTCGCCCATCTGGCGCCAGGCCTGCTCGAGCGCGAAGCGGATCCGGTCGCGCACACTGCCCTCGCGGGGACCTCGGGCGCACTGATCGCCTGCCCGAGCACGGCCGTCAGCAGCGCGGCGCGGTTCGGGTGACGGCGGTAGATCGTCGTCTTCGCCACCCCCGAGCGAGCCGTGACGCCGTCGACGGTCACTGCGCCCGGACCGCCCTCGCGCAGCAGCTCCAGCACCGCGTCGTGCAGGCGCTGGTCGACCGACGCGGCGCGCGGGCGTCCGGGACGGGAGGGGCCGGCCTGCCCGTCAGCAGGACACATGCGACCTCCCGTCCTGCGCCGGCTCGTCGAGGACCTCGTCGTCGTCCTGGTCGGCCAGGTGGTCGGTGGCGTGGAGCGCCGCCACGACGAGGGCACAGGTGACGAAGGACGCGAGGGTGAAGGCCGCGAGGACCGCCAGCGCGGCGACGACGAACAGCACGATCTCCCAGCCGGGCACCGTGTCCACCCCTCCCCTGCGAGCGACGGGTCGGCTCGCGTCACGTTCCGATACGGAGACCGTATCGATACGGGGTGCGTATCGAAGTTCGCGACCACGGCCGGGCAGGACCTCGTCGCTGCACGACGACGAAGGCCCGGACCATGTGGTCCGGGCCTTCGTCTTCTGTGTAGCGGGGGCAGGATTTGAACCTGCGACCTCTGGGTTATGAGCCCAGCGAGCTACCGAGCTGCTCCACCCCGCGTCGGTGAGAAGAACACTACAGGGCAGGTCCCCCGCACCCAAATCGGGGGTGGGTGCGGGGTCGGCACGCGGTCAGCCGGCCAGGCGCACGGCCTGCTCGATGAGCGCGCGGCCCTCCTCCATCAGCCGGGCCCACTTGACCGTGTCGCCGGCGCGCTGGGCGGCGTCGGCCTGGTTGAACTTCGCCTCGGCCTGCTGGAGCAGCTGGCGGATCTGCGCCTGCGTGCCGCCGGTGGGCGCCGTGGTCGGGCTCTCGCTCGGCGACTCGCTCGGCGAGGCGGTCGGCGACTCGCTCGGGCTCTCCGACGGCGACGGGCTCGGCGACTCCGACGGGTCGACCGGCTGCCCGTTGTCGTCGACCGGGTTGCTGGTGAGGGCGTTCTCGATGGCCCCGACCAGCGTCGAGTCGATGCCCACCCGGTTCTCGTAGGAGACCAGCACGAAGCGCAGGATCGGGAAGTTCGACGTGCCCGACCGACGGGTGTACATCGGCTGGACGTACATGAACTCGTCGCCGATCGGCAGCGTCAGCAGGTTGCCCGGCACGGTCTGGGCGTCGCCGGTCGTGTAGGGCAGCAGCGCGTCGCTGATCTCGGTGTTGGTCGAGAACGTGTTGGCGATCTGCAGCGGTCCGCCCGACGGCTCGTTCGGCAGCTGCAGCACCGAGATCGTGCCGTAGTCCTCGCTCGTCGCGTCGCTGTTGACGGCCATGTAGGCCGCGAGGTTGTTCTCCTTGTCGCGCGGGACGTAGACCGAGGTCAGCGACCACGTCTCGCCCGAGCCGGTGTCGGTGAAGAGCCGGTACGGCGGCTGGCGACGGTCGCTCGTGGTGGTGCTCTGCGGGTCGCTGGGGACCTCCCAGCGGCTGGAGCCCTCGAACCACGCGGTCGGCGACGTCTCGTGGTAGCGCTGGAACTGGTAGCGCTGGGCCTTGAAGAGGTCCTCGGGGTAGCGCAGGTGGGCGCGCAGCGCGTCCGGGATGTCCTCGTTGGGGCTCACCACCCCCGGGAACACGTCCTCCCAGGCCTTGAGGATCGGGTCGGCGGAGTCCCACTCGTAGAGGTTCACCGTGCCGTCGTAGGCGTCGACCGTGGCCTTGACCGAGTTGCGCATGTAGTTGATCTCGTCGGTCGGCAGGGTCTGGAAGCCGTTGTCGTTCTGCAGGGAGTCGGCCGTCATGGTCTCGAGCGACTCCTTCTGCGAGAGGGGATACTTGTCGGTGACCGTGTAGCCGTCGAGGATCCACTGGATGCGGCCGTCGATGACCGCCGGGTAGGGGTCGGAGTCGACCGTGAGCCACGGCGCGACCTTCTCCACCATGCGGCGCGGGTTGCGGTCGTAGAGGATCTTGGAGTTGTCGTGCACGCGGCTCGACAGCAGGAGGTTCGGCTCGCTGTACTTCACCGCGTAGAGCAGCTGGTGGAACAGCCCGCCGATCGGCACACCGGCCTTGCCGGTGTAGGTGGTGGCGACGTCGTCGTCGGTGCGCTCGCCGCGCGGCAGGTCGAACTCGCGGGCCTGCTTGGTCTCCGGGTCGAGCCCGACGATGCTGTACTCCGGGCTCTGCTCGCCGAAGTAGACCCGCGTCTCGTAGCCGTCGGGCCCGGCCACGCGCGACAGCGCGTCCTCGTCGGGCTCCTGGCCCTCGGCCCACTGCACGCTGGACAGCTGCGCGGAGTCGTCCTCGGGACGCTGGTTGGCGAAGGCGGCGATCACGCCGTTGCCGTGGGTGTAGGCGGTGTGGAGGTTGGACCAGTTCTGGTCGTTCTCGGCGAGGCCGCTCTGGTCGAGCTCGCGCACGCCGAGCACGACGGCACGGTCCTGGCCGTCGATGTCGTAGCGGTCGACGTCGAGGACGTCGGCGACCGAGTAGTAGGCCCGCACCTGCTGCTGCTGCTCGAAGATCTCGCTGACGATTTGCGGGTCGACGAGCGGGATGCTCGAGGTGATCCCGTCGGGCGCCTCGAGGCGGCCGTCCTCGGCGGCGCCGGTGCCGCTGATGTCGCGGACCTGGATCTTGTCGAGGCCGTACGCCGCGCGCGTGGCGTCGATGTTGCGCTTGATGTAGGGACCCTCGCGGTCCGGCACGTTGGGGTTGACCTGCAGCGCCTGGACCACCGAGGGCACCACCAGCCCGAGGATGATCGCGGAGAGCGCGAACAGCGCCACGCCCACCGACGGCAGCAGCCAGGTGCGCCGCACGATGTTGGCCAGGAACAGCACGGCGCACACGATCGCGATGCCGGCCAGGATCTCCTTGGCGGGCAGCACGGCCTTGTCGTCGGTGTAGCCCATGCCGGTGAAGATCGACCCCGAGCTGGTGACCAGGTCGTAGCGGTCGAGCCAGTAGTCGACCGCCTTGGCGATCACGAACAGCGCGAGCAGCGCCGAGACCTGGATCTGTGCGGCGCTGGTCAGCCGGTCGCCCGGTCGTCCGGACAGCCGGATCCCGCCGAAGAGGTAGTTGACCACGATCGCGGCGATCAGCCCGACGACCGCGAGCGCCATCACGAAGTCGACGACGTAGTGCCAGAACGGCAGGTCGAAGACGTAGAACCCGACGTCCTTGTTGAAGTACGGGTCGTCGGTGCCGAACGACTGGCTGTGGCGCCACAGCGAGAAGCTGCGCCACTGCCCCGTCGCCGAGGCGCCGGCGAACAGGCCCATCAGCACCGCGGCCACGCCCACGACGCGACCCATCCGCGGCGCGAGCAGCTCGCGGTAGCGGTCCATCCCGTCGTCCGGCATGCCCGGCATGCCGGGCCACAGCACCGGGCGGAAGCGGTACGCCAGCGCCATGGTGAGCCCCACGGTGGCGGCCATCAGGCCGCCGAAGACGAGGAACAGCCCCACGCGGGTGAGCAGCAGCGTGGTGAACACACCGCTGTAGCCGGTCGAGCGGAACCACAGCCGCTCGGTCCAGAACGAGGAGAAGCCGCTCAGCAGCATGAAGCCGACCACCAGCACGATCGCGGTGATCACCAGCGCGCCGGGACGGCGCGACCCGGGCGTCGGGCGACGCGGCGGCGTCGGGGGTCGGGGGTTGTCGAAGGGAGCGCTCATGCGGGCACCTGCTCAGAGGGTCTCGGTGGGGCTGTCGTGCAACGTCGCGTGGAGGAGGTCGAGGAGTCCGGGCACCAGCTCGGTGCCGTTGACCACCGACTGGTCGTCGTCGTGGGCCCGCAGGCGCAGGGCGCAGTACGACGCCCCGGCGCGGGTCACGCCGGCGACCATCCGGACCTCCTGGCGGTCGGGGTGCTCGCGCGCCCACCGCTCGGCCTCGGCCGGGTCGTCGGGCAGGTCGTCGTCGGCGCCGGGCGGGAGCACGAGGCGCTCGACCACTGCCGCGCAGCCGGCGACGCTCTCGGGCCAGGCGATGGTCTGCAGCGCGTCCTCGAGCGCCTGGCCGGGCGGGAGGCCCTCCTGCTCGATCGGCGTGAAGGAGCCGTCGTCGCCGGGGCCGTCGAGGCCCATGGCCGCGGCGAGCGCCGGCTCCTGGGCGACGAGCGCGCCGGTGTCGACGAGGGCGTAGAGCCGGGCCGGCTGGTCCCAGCCGTCGCCGGCGACGTGCGCCTCGATCTCGAGCACCGCAGTCGCCAGGGCCGGGTCTTCGGGCAGCGCGGTCGGGTCGTCGGCCTGGGTCATCGGGTGGCGTCCTCGCAGCTCGGGAGATCGGTGTCGTGGTCCGCGGTCCAGTCGGCCAGCGCGCCGACGACCTCGTGGAGCGTGCTGGCCCTCGCCAGCCGCATGTCGCCGGTGTCGACGCCGCCGATGCCGTCGCAGTTGTCGGCCGGCACGAAGAACAGCTGCGCCCCGGCGTCGCGGGCGGCGGCGACCTTCTGCTGGATGCCGCCGATCGGGCCGACCTCGCCCTCGGGCGTGATCGTCCCGGTGCCGGCGATGTCGGCGCCGTCGGTCATCGACCCGGGGGTGAGCGTGTCGAGGATGGCCAGGGACATCATCAGCCCCGCGCTCGGCCCGCCGATGTTGTCGGCGATGTCGACCCGGACGTCGTAGGGGAAGTCGAAGCCGGTGCCGGTGGTGACGCCGACGCGGGGCGTGCCGTCGACGTCCCTCGGCGTCACCTCGACGGTCCGCTGCCTGCCGTCGCGGCGCACGACGAAGGTGACCGGCCGGCCCTCGGGCGCCGCGGTGACCGCGTCGACGACGTCCTGCGGGTCGGCGACGTCCTTGCCGTCGACCGTGAGCACGAGGTCGCGCACCTCGAGGCGACCCTCCGCGGCGCTGCCCGGCACCACGTCGACGACCTCGACGAGCGACGGGACGTCCTCGCCCATCTCGATCAGGGCGGCCGCGACGGCGGTGTCCTGGGAGGACACCATCTGCACGGCCGACTCGCGGTCGCTCGACTCGTCGGTCTCCTCGGGGGCGTAGACCGAGGTCCGCGGCCACACGGCGGCGTCGGGGTCGAGGTAGGCGCGCAGCAGCTCGGGCAGGCTGACGTCGTCCTCGGGCTGGCTGACGTAGACCGTCGTCATCCGCATCTCGCCGTCGTCGCGGTAGACGCGGTGGCCGGAGACCTGCACCGACTCCCGGCCGTCGGGCGCGCCGAGGATGTCGACGGTCGGTCCCGGGTAGTACGTGACGTAGGGCAGCGGCACGAAGGCCGCCGCTCCCCACAGCACGGCCAGCAGGGTCAGTGCGAGCAGCCCCGCCCTGGTCCGCTGACTCATGGGCGGAAGTCTCTCAAACCAGTGCAACTACGAGGCGCGACGGGTGTCGCCACCGCGACGCGCCTCGGCGTGGCTCGGGCGCACCGCGATGCCGGTGGTGCGCTCCCGCGTCGCGGCAGGCGTACGCCGGGCCTGCGCGGGCAGCTCCTTGGCCAGGGCGCGACCCAGGCGCTCGACGGCGACGTCGCGGTCGACCTCGCCGCGACCGTCGCGACCCGCCCACGACACCCACAGCATCGCCAGGACCGTCGTCACGGCGGCCGGCACGAGCCAGAGCAGGATCTCCACAGCGCGAGCCTAGGGGCGCGAGGCGCCCGGGCACGGCAGGCGCTACGGCGTGCCGACCCACTCCTCGGTGGTGTCGTCGAAGACCTGGTGCTTCCAGATCGGCACCTCGGCCTTGAGCGTGTCGATGAGGTCGCGCGAGGCGGCGAAGGCGTCGCCCCGGTGCGCGGCCGTGGTCGCGACCACCACCGCCAGGTCGCCGATCCGCAGCTGTCCGACGCGGTGCACCGCGGCCACGCCGCGGACGTCGTGGGCCCCGGCCACCCGACGGCAGACCTCCTCGAGGCGGGCCAGCGCCGTGGGGTGCGCGGAGTAGTCGAGCGCGGTGACGCCCTTGCCGCCGTCGTGGTCGCGGACCCGACCGACGAACAGCGTCAGGCCGCCCGCGCCGTCGTCCTCGAGGGAGGCCACGACCTCCGCGACGTCGAGCGGTGTGTCACGGATGTCGACGAGGCGCACGGGGTCGGTCACGCGGTCGAGTCTAGGCCCGGACCGCCCGGGAGAGCCGCCCCGTCCCTGTGGGCCGGTGGGTACCGTGGGCCTCATGAGTGAGACCCCCGGCGGACCCTCCGGCGACGACAGCAACCCGTTCAAGGGCACGCCCTTCGAGCAGATCTTCTCCCAGCTGGGCGGCATGGCCGGTGGCCCCGGTGGGTTCGGCGCCGCGGGGCCGATGCCCGACCTCAACGCGCTCATGGCGCAGGTGCAGGGGCTCTTCGCCCCGCACGACGGCCCGGTCAACTGGGACACCGTCCAGGACCTCGCCCGCCGCACGGCCGCCCAGGAGCCCGACCCGAGCGTGACCCCGGCCCAGTCGGCCGCGGTCGCCGACGCGGTCCGCCTGGCCGACCACTGGCTCGACACCACCACCGAGTTCAGCTCCGGCGTCACCACGACCGCGGCCTGGTCGCGCGCGGAGTGGATCGTGGAGACCATCGACGTGTGGAAGGTGCTCGTCGAGCCGATCGCCGGCTCCGCCACCACCGCGCTCGGCCAGGCGATGCCCGAGGAGATGCGCCAGCTCGTCGGGCCTCTCGTCGCGATGCTCGGCAAGGCGAGCGGCGCGATGGTCGCCTCGCAGGTCGGCAGCGGCCTCGGCGCCCTGGCCGGCGACGTCCTCAGCGCCTCCGACATCGGCCTCCCGCTCGGCCCGATCGGCAAGGCGGCGCTGCTGCCGACCAACGTCGAGGCGTTCGCCGCCGAGCTGCCCGACGTCACCGCCGACGACGTCCTGCTCTACCTCGCGCTGCGCGAGGCCGCCCACCAGCGGCTCTTCGCCGGGGTCCCGTGGCTGCGCGACCACCTCATCAGCGCGGTCGCCGAGTACGGCGCGGGCATGGACTTCGACACCTCCGGCATGGAGGAGAAGCTCCGCGAGATCGACATCAGCAACCCCGCAGCGATGCAGGAGGCGCTCTCGGGAGGCCTGTTCGACCCCGAGCCGTCGCCTGCGCAGAAGGCCGCGCTGGAGACGCTGGAGGTCACCCTCGCCCTGGTCGAGGGCTGGGTCGACGAGGTCGTCGGCCAGGCCACCGCCGAGCGGATGCCGGCCGCGGCCAAGCTCCAGGAGACCGTGCGCCGCCGGCGGGCCGCGGGCGGCCCTGCCGAGCAGACGTTCGCCACCCTCGTCGGCCTCGAGCTGCGGCCCCGGCGACTGCGCGACGCCTCCACCCTGTGGGGCTCGCTGCGCACCCGCCAGGGCGTCGAGGCCCGCGACGGCGTGTGGATGTCGCCGCACCTGCTGCCCACCGCCGCGGACCTCGACGACCCGCTGGGCTTCCGCGAGGACTCCGTCGCGCCCGAGGAGCTCTCGGCCGAGGAGTTCGACGCCGGCCTGCGCGACCTGCTCGACGGCGGCGACGACCGGCCCCGCGAGTGACCCTTCGTGACGGGCGTGGGTCGCCCTCCTCAGCACGAGCGGCCCTGCACGCGAGCGCGGTCGCCACGCTCGCGGGGTGGTACGCGCCCTCCCCCGGGCAGGCTGCCCTGCGCGACCGGTACCTCGCCCACCTCGCCGAGCACCCCGACGGGCTCTCGAAGCCGTGCTTCCCCGACCACCTCACCGCCGGCGCGATCGTCGTGTCCTCCCGCGGCGACGCGGTGCTGCTCAACCACCACCGCAAGGCCGACGCGTGGCTGGCCTTCGGCGGCCACCTCGAGGAGGGTGATGCCTCGCTGGCCGACGGTGCGCGTCGCGAGCTGGTCGAGGAGTCGGGACTGACGCGTTTCGAGCTCGACACCGAGCCGCTGTCCCTCGACGAGCACGCGGTGGAGTTCTGCTCCGACCGCGGCACCGTCCACCACCTCGACGTCCGGTTCCTCGCCGTCGCCGACCCCGACGACTCCCCCGTCACCAGCGCGGAGTCGCTCGACGTGCGGTGGTGGCCGCTGGACGCGCTGCCGCAGACCTTCGACGACATGTACGTCCTCATCGACGCCGCCGTGGCGCGGGTGCGCGAGCGGACCGGCGCGGGTCAGGTCGGGTCGTAGCCCTCGGGCAGCTCGAGGCGGGCGGCCGTCGACCACCCGGCGAGGTAGCCCTTGGCGCGCTCGGCCCGGGGGTAGCGGTCGACCCAGGCCCAGAACTCCTCGGTGTGACCCGGCACCAGCAGGTGGGCGAGCTCGTGCACCAGGACGTAGTCGACCACCCAGGCCGGCATCTGCTGGAGCCGCTCGGAGAGCCGGATCGTGCGGTCGCCGGGGGTGCACGAGCCCCAGCGGGACTGCTGGTTCGACACCCACCGCACGCTCGACGGCGTCGCCATGCCGCCGAGCCAGGCGTCGTTGAGGGCGCGCGCGCGTGCCATGAGCTGCTCGTCGGAGGGCTTGCGCCGCTGCTCCTTGCGCTCGATGCGGGCCACCATGTCGGCCACCCAGCGCGCCTCGTCCCTGGCGCTCATCGTGGCGGGGATCAGCACCACGATGCGCTCGCCCTCGCGGTAGGCCGAGACCGTGCGTCGCCGGCGCCGCGAGCGGCGTACCTCCACCTCGGGGGCGGGCGTCGGCTCGGGCATGGGTCGAACCTAGCCGTCCGCAGCCACGCCCGGGGCCGCACGCGCGGTCACAGCCGCGCGCCGGCCCACGCGAGCAGGCGCGGCCGCTCCCACGTCGTGACGATCCGGTCGGGGTCGATGCCCGCCTCGGTGGCCCGCGCCGCCCCGAAGTCGAGCATGTCGAGCTGACCGGGGGCGTGGGCGTCGGAGTCGATGGAGAACAGGCAGCCGAGGTCGCGGGCGAGCTCGATCAGTCGCGTCGGCGGGTCGCGGCGCTCGGGCCGCGAGTTGATCTCGACCGCCACGCCCTCCTCCGCGCAGGCCGTGAACACCGCCCTGGCGTCGAACTGGCTCTGCGGCCGGGTGCCGCGCCCGCCCGTCACCAGCCGGCCGGTGCAGTGGCCCAGCACGTTGGTGTGGGGGTTGCGCACGGCCGCCACCATCCGTCGCGTCATCGCGTCGGCGTCCATCTTCAGCTTCGAGTGGACCGACGCCACCCGGACGTCGAGGCGCCCGAGCATCTCGTCGGTCTGGTCGAGCGACCCGTCGTCGAGGATGTCGACCTCGATGCCCTTGAGCAGGGTGAACGAGCCGCCGAGGTGGTCGTTGACGGCGTCCACCACGTCGAGCTGCCTGGCGAGACGGGCGGCACTGAGGCCGTGGGCGATCGTCAGGCGTGGACTGTGGTCGGTGAGGACGAGGTAGTCGTGGCCGAGCTCCATGGCGGTCATCGCCATCTCCTCCAGCGGCGATCCCCCGTCGGACCAGTCGGAGTGCGAGTGCAGGTCGCCACGCAGGAGCGCGCGCAGCTCCTCCCCGCCCGTGGCGAGCGGGCCGGCCGTCTCCTCGAGGGCGAGCAGGCGCTCGGGCACGACCCCGCGGCACGCGTCGGTGATGACCGCCGCGGTGCTCCTGCCGATGCCCGGCAGCTCGGTGAGCGTGCCGTCCTCGGCGCGCCGGCGCACCTCCTCGTCGGGCAGCGGGAGGATCGTGCGCGCGGCCCGCCGGAACGCCTCGATCCGGCGCGACTCCTCGCGCTGGCGCTCCATCAGGAACGCGATCCGGCGCAGCGTCGCCACCGGCCCGGGTGACTCGTCCCGGTCGCTCACTCGGTTCTCCTCCACAGGCTCGGGTCGTGCATCGTGGCTGGTCACCGGGCACAGTACGACGTACGCCCGGGCGTGTCGCCCACAGCGCCCTCCCCACCCGCGGCCGCGTGATCCACGGCGGCGCCCCGGTCCTGCACACCCCGTCCACAGCTCTCTCCACAGGCTGGGACACAACGGCGTTGACCGCGGCCCCGCGGAGCCCTAGCGTCTGCGCCGGAAGGGCCCCACGGCCCGTCGACGTCAGCTGGGGAAGGCAGGCGGCGGCGGCTGCGGGGCCCCTTCTGCCGTCTCAGGCGCCCCGGAACTGCGGGGCCCGCTTCTGCTGGGCCGCCGCGATGCCCTCCTGGAGGTCGGCGGTGGCGAGCGTCATCGGCTGCGCGAGCGC
The DNA here is from genome assembly GCF_042432345.1 of Nocardioides zeicaulis. NCBI lineage: Bacteria > Bacillati > Actinomycetota > Actinomycetes > Propionibacteriales > Nocardioidaceae > Nocardioides > Nocardioides zeicaulis. The sequence goes on from NZ_JBHLXH010000002.1 coordinate 543,544, forward strand.
CTCCCACTGCAGTGCCGACTCGAAGTCGGCGTGGCCGCCGTCGGCCAGCGCCACCTTGGTCAGCCGCGCCGCGATCGGCGCGGTCGCGGCGATGTCGGCCGCGGTGCGCAGCACGTCGTCGAGGAACCCCTCGGGCTCGACGACGCGCGACACCATGCCCAGGCGCAGCGCTTCCTCGGCCTCGACGACCCGGCCGGTCAGCAGCAGGTCGCGCGCGTGGGCCGGTCCGACGACGTTCGGCAGCAGCCAGGTGCCGGCCATGCCGGCGTGCATGCCGAGCTTGTTGAACGGCAGGCCGAGCTTGGCGCCGCTCGCGGCGTAGCGGATGTCGCAGGCCAGGGCGAGACACAGGCCGGCGCCGATCGCGTGCCCGTTGACCGCGGCGATGGTCGGCACCTCGAGCCGGCGCACCGAGAGCCACGCGCGGTAGAACGGGAGCATGCGGGCGCGCAGGTGGTCGACGGTGGCATCGGGCTCGCTGGCGATCCAGGAGGTGTTGCCGCCGGAGCAGAACGCGCTGCCCTCGCCAGTCACGACGACGGCGCGCACGCCGGGGTCGGCGGCGATCGCGTCGATCGCGCGGACCCACGAGGAGGTCATCTCCTCGCTCATCGCGTTGCGCATCCCGGGGTTGTCGAGGGTGAGCAGCACGACGCCCTCGGAGGAACGCTCGAGGCGCAGGTGGGTCAGGTCGGCGGTGTGGTCGGACATGGCCCGAGGGTAGTGCTCGGGACCGGGCGCGGAGGGGCGGGCCCTGAGCGTGCCGCACGCGCGGCGCGTGTGGTGCGTGAGCGTGGGCCACGCGTGGCGTAGGGTCGGCCGCGGAGCGCGGGCGGAGCCTGCGCACCCCGGCGGGCTTCCCCACCAGCATCCCCGTCGCGACGACCAATGAGTAACGAGCAAGGAGGCCGTCATGGCGGAGACCTGGAGCGGTGAGTTCTACTGCGTCAAGTGCAAGGAGAAGCGCGAGGCGGAGGGCGAGATCAAGGTCAACGACAAGGGCACCAAGATGGCCAAGGGCGTCTGCCCGGTCTGCGGTACCAACCTGAACCGCATCCTCGGCAAGGCGTGACCGAGCGCC
>NZ_JBHLXH010000002.1:544662-608094 GCF_042432345.1 Nocardioides zeicaulis
CCTCGCGCCCGCACGGCAGCCTGTGGAGCACGGCCCACGCGCGTCGCACCGGTGGCAGCGTGTCGCCATGGTCGCGACACCAGCCCCGGCACACCTCTCCTCCCCCGCCCGGGTGCAGCTCGACTGCCCGCCCCCGTGGCGCGCCACGGTCGTCGAGGCCCTGCGGGTCGCGGGCCTGGTGGTCGCCGCCGGGGCGCCGGTCGGCGTGGCCGTGACCCCCGGCCGCCTGGTCTCCGCGGTCGTCGACGGCTGGACGGTCGACTCGTTGCCCCACCTGCTCGTCGCGGTGTGGCCGTGGGCGGTGGACGTCGGGCCCTGGGTGGCTCCCGGTGTCGGTCCGTGCGCGCGGTGCGTCGCGGCCGGCGTCCTGGACGACGGTCGTGCGCCGGTGGCCACGACACCACCCGCCGCGCAGCTGGCGATCGCCGCCGGCCTGACCGCCCGCGACGTCGCGGCGTGGCGCTCGGGCACGACGCCCGACACCTGGGTGACCTCGTGGCGCGTCAACGACCACCCGGTGCCGTCCGGGCGCCGCTGGCCCCGCCACCCCTACTGCGGGTGCGCGTGGTTCGACACCGCCTGAGGTCTCACCACCACTCGCTGTCGAGCTTGCTCTCCATCGCGCGCAGGTGGGTGCGCGAGCACGTGTCGCAGAAGGAGCGGCGGCGCCCGTTCTCGACCGCCGTCGTCCAGGTCAGGGTCTCGGCCTCGGACGCCTGGGTGCCGCAGAAGTCGCAGGTGATGACCTCGCTCATGACCCGAGGCTAGCCCCGGACGCGGCACGAGCCGGTACGACGCCACCGTGGCGTCGTACCGGCTCGTGCGTGTCTCACCCGCGATCAGGGCGAGGGCCGTGGGGCCGATCCGCTCAGATCGCGCGGGCCAGTGCGAGACGCGCCTGCTGCGCGGCCTGCTCGGCCTTGCGGCTCATGCGGCGGGCGAGGGCCAGGTGGTGCCCCCGTCGCAGCTCGTGCGCCTCTCCCAGGCGCGCGGACATTTGCGCGCGTGCGAGTTCTTCATGCATGAGATTCATGTCGTTGCTTCCATTTCGGTAGGTCTTCATGGGTGTTTCCTGTGGTTCCTCGGAGGGATGGGTGCTGGTGGTCGCCTACGCGGCGGCCTCGGACTTGCGGGGCCGGCCTCGCGGCCGCTTGCGCGGGATCACCACGCCCTGGAGGAAGAGCTCGCCTCCCCAGACCCCCCACGGCTCGCGCCGTTCGAGGGCGCCGTCGAGGCAGAGCGCCTGCACGGGGCAACCGATGCAGAGGGCCTTGGCCTGCTCGACGTCCGCGGGGGACTCGGCAAACCACAGCTCTGCGTCGTTGACGCGGCAGGGCAGCAGCTCCTCGAGGACTCCGGCGGCTGCGTCGTGCAGGGCACCGAGCGGGGCCTGGGGCTCCGTCGACGTCCTGGCGTCGGCAGCACGGCGGTCGAGAACGCTGATGGTCATGTGTTTTCACCTCCTCCTCGGTGACCTGATCGCGGGTGCGTGATGCTGGACAAACAGAAAGGCCGTGGATCCCGGGTTCGGGTTCCACGGCCTGGAGGCAGTCGGTGAAGGTGCGTGACCTATGTCGACGGACTCCAGGCGGAGGGACCCGGGAAGACGTCCTTGATGCGGACGATGGCGGCGTCGTCCTGGACAGCCACCACGCCGGCGCCGAAGGCGCGGTCGTGCGCGCAGGGGCGGCCGAGGGTGGACATGCCGAAGGACGGCGTCCAAGCCGTCATCGTCTTCGTGTAGTTCTCCATCAGGGCCACCTCCTTCGGGGCGTCGAGCGCAGATCGTTGTCAGCGATCCCAGTGCGCGTGGGTTGGTGTCGAGAACGCTAGACCCTGCACGACGTCAGGGGCAAACGATTTTGTGGGTATTACCGGAAAAGTTTTTCCGAGGTCTCGTCCGGGACCGCCGAGACCTCCTCGCCGGCCACCAGGGCGAGCACGTCGTCGCCGTACTTGGCGATCTTGCCGGGGCCCACGCCGCTGATGGCGCGCAGCCCCTTCTCGTCCTTCGGCACGTGCTCGGCGATGAGCTGGAGGGTGGCGTCGGTGAAGACGACGAAGGCCGGGACGCTGTCGGCCGAGGCGCGCTCGAGGCGCCAGGCGCGCAGCCGCTCGAAGAGCGCCTCGTCGTAGGAGGCCGGGCAGTCGGCGCAGCGGCCCGTCTTCTTCTCCGCCGGCGTCGACAGGGTGCCGCCGCACTCGCGGCAGTGCAGGGCGGCGCGGTTGCGGCGGGTGCGCTCGCGGCGCTGGGTGGACACCCCGGGCGTCCCGTCGAGCAGGCCGGACAGGAACGGCGAGGGGCCGCGGGTGGCGCGACCGCCCGGCTCGCGGGCCACGGCCCACGACACGGCCAGCTCGTCGCGGGCCCGGGTCATCGCGACGTAGAGCAGCCGGCGCTCCTCCTCGACCTCGGCAGGCGTCTGCGCCTGCGAGATCGGCATCATCTTCTCGTGCATGCCGGCCACGAAGACGGCGTCCCACTCGAGTCCCTTGGCCGAGTGGATGGTGGCGAGGGTGACGGCGTCGGCCACGGGGGCGTGCTGCTCCCCCGCCCGGCGGTCGAGGTCGTCGACGAAGGCACCGAGGTCGGCGTCGGGTCGCTCGCGCCCGAAGTCGGCGGCGAGGTCGACGAGCGCCTGCAGGGACTCCCAGCGGTTGCGCACCTCGCCCCGGCCCTCCGGCGGCTGGGTGGAGTGGCCCATCTGCGAGAGCACCGCGACCACGGCGTCGGCGACCGGCCCGGCGCCCTCGCCCGAGCGGGCCGCGCCCCGGACCAGGGTGATCGCCTGGCGCACCTCGGCGCGGTCGAAGAACCGGGCCGCGCCGCGGACGACGTAGGGCAGGCCGCGTGCGGCGAGCGCCTCCTCGAAGCGCTCGGACTGGGCGTTGATGCGCAGCAGGACCGCCATCCGGCTGGCCGGGACGCCCTGGGCGCGCAGCGCTGCCACGCGCTCGGCGACCGCGTCGGCCTCCGCCACCTCGTCACTGGCCTCGCGGTAGGTGATGCGGGCACCGGCCGGGCGCTGGGCGACGAGGTCGACGCCCTTGCTGGGCGTGCCGGCCAGGAGGGTGTTGGCGGCGGCCACGACCTCGGGGGTCGAGCGGTAGTTGCGCACCAGCTCGACGCTGGTGGCGCTGGGGAACGCCTGGGTGAACTCGCGCAGGTAGCGGGCGTCGGCACCCGCGAACGAGTAGATCGTCTGGGCCGGGTCGCCCACCACGCAGAGCTCGTCGCGTCCGCCCAGCCACAGGTCGAGCAGGGCGTGCTGCAGCGGGGAGACGTCCTGGAACTCGTCGACCACGAACCACTTGTACTGCCGGCGCACCTGCGCGGCGACGGCCTCGTTGTCGGCCAGCAGCCCGGCGCCGAACAGCAGGACGTCCTCCATGTCCATCCGGCCCTGGCCGCGCTTGACCTCCTCGTAGGCGTCGAAGGCCCGCGCCACGACCTCCGGGTCGAGGCCGGAGACCGTGCGTCCGCGAGCGCGCGCGACGGCGGCGTAGGAGTCGGGGCCGACGTTGGAGACCTTGGCCCACTCCACCTCACTGGCCAGGTCGCGCAGCGTCGCCTGGTCGACCCCGAGGCGCTGGCGCCGTGCGGCGAGCGCCAGCATCGACAGCTTGGACTCGGTGAGCTCGGGCAGCTCGCGCTGGTGCACCCGGGGCCAGAAGAACCGCAGCTGACGCAGCGCGGCAGCGTGGAAGGTGCGGGCCTGGACGCCGGGAGCGCCGAGGCGACGCAGCCGCTCGCGCATCTCGCCGGCCGCACGCGTGGTGAACGACAGGGCGAGCACCTCGGTCGGGGCGTAGACCCCCGTCGCGACACCGTGGGCGATGCGGTGGGTCACCGCGCGGGTCTTCCCGGTGCCGGCGCCGGCGAGGACGCGGACCGGTCCGCGCAGCGCCTCGGCGACCTGCCGCTGCTCGGGGTCGAGCGCGTCGAGCAACGTCTGCTCCTGCCGGGTGGGGGTGATCGGGCCTGGTGGAGCCACCCTAGACGCCGGCTCCGACAGCCCTCCCGGCCGGGAATGCCGCAGGGCCGGCCGTCGTTGTGCCGGACATGTCCGAGAGCCAGTTCACGATGTTCAGCACGCCCTGGTGTGGCTACTGCCACCGTCTCAAGAGCCAGCTCGACCGCGAGGGGATCGCGTTCGACATGGTCGACATCGAGCAGCAGCCGGAGGCCGCGCTCACCGTCGAGCAGGCCAACGGCGGCAACCAGACCGTCCCGACGCTGCTCTTCAGCGACGGCAGCACGCTGACCAACCCGTCCGTCGCGCAGGTCAAGGAGAAGCTGGCCGCCCTGGCGTGAGCCGGACCGCCGGCCGGGAGATAGCCTGAAGCCGTGTCACTGCTGAACTCGATCGACCGCGACCACGTCCTCACTGCGCTGGACACGTGGGACGCAGCCGGCGGTGCCAACTACATGCTGGTGCGCGGCGGCGTCTCGACCCACGTGCTGCTGCACCACGGCAAGGAGTACGACGCCGCCGCGATCGCGGGCATCGCCCACGGGCTGGCGACCGGTCGTACGCTCACGCCGGCCGACATCCCCGGTGGGTCGGCCGGCGCCAGCAAGGCGCTGACCCGGCTGGGCTTCCAGGTGCGCGACGACTCGCCCCCGAGCACCCGCGTGCCTGGCACCCGGACCCGCACGCCGCGCGCGACCACCGGCACCACCCGGGCCGCGTCGTCGACGCCGCGCGCCACGCGGCCCGCCCGGGTCGCGGCCTCGGACCGGCCCGACAAGCTGTGCCCGACCTGCTTCATCGCGCTGCCGGCAACCGGCATCTGCGACCAGTGCGACTGAGCTGACCTCGCGGCTCACTCCCAGCCGGGGCCGGTGAGCGGTCGACCGAACCAGGTCTCGATCAGCGACGACGAGATCGACACGTTGCGCGGGACCACGATCTCGCCGGACCGGGCGGCTGCCTCGAGCTGCGCGCGCGTCCACCAGCGCGCCTCCTCGATCTCCGCGCCGTCGACGTCGATGTCGGTGGTGGTCGACCGGCCGGTGAAGCCGAGCATGAGGCTCGCCGGCAGCGGCCAGGGCTGGCTGCCGAAGTAGCGCACCTCCCCCACGCGGACGCCGACCTCCTCGTGGACCTCGCGGCGGACCGTGTCCTCGAGGGTCTCCCCCGGCTCGCAGAAGCCGGCGAGCGTCGACCAGCGTCCCTGCGGCCATGCGGCGTTGCGGCCCAGCAGGATCGCCTCGTCGTCGCCGTCGCCGTGGGTGATCGCCATGATCACCGCGGGGTCGGTGCGGGGGAACTGCGCGCGGTCGCACGAGGTGCAGCGCATCTCGTGCCCGGCGGCGCGGCTGACCAGGTCGCCCCCGCAGCGCGGGCAGAAGCGGGTGGCGTGGTGCCACTCGGCGAGGCCGATGGCGTGCATGAGGAGCGGGGCCTGGGCGAGGTCGTCGTCGCTCAGCACGCCCAGCACCGACCGCAGCGGCACCCACTCCTCGGGCTCGCCCGGGGCGTCGTCGGGAGCCACGAGGACGGCGAGGTGGACCACGCCGTCCTGCTCGCCCAGCAGGATCGTGTCGCCGTCCGGGGCCTCCGCCGGCGGGACCCAGGCGATCGCGCCGTCGACCGGCCGCAGGCGGTTGCCCGCCACCACCAGGACGCGCGTCGCGGGGTCCGTCGTACGCGCCGAGAGCCACGCGTCGTCCGTACGGCGCAGGCCGAGCCGGTTGTGCGCGTGGGCGGACAGGGCGACGTGCGGGAGCGTGCGTTCGGCAGACACCCGGTCAGGCTAGCCAACGGCCCGTGGAGGCTCGGGAGTCCCTAGGCTGGGCGTCGTGAGCACGCACATCGGCGCCCAGCCCGGCGACATCGCCCCCACCGTCCTGCTGCCCGGCGACCCCCTGCGGGCCCGCTGGATCGCCGAGACCTTCCTCGACGACGCCCGCTGCTACAGCGAGGTCCGCGGGATGTACGGCTACACCGGCACCTGGCAGGGCCACCCCGTGTCCGTGCAGGGCTCCGGCATGGGCCAGCCGTCGATGTCGATCTACGTCAACGAGCTCTTCACCGACTACGACGTGCAGTCGATCGTGCGGGTCGGGTCGTGCGGCGCGGTGACCGAGGACGTGGCCGTGCGCGACGTCATCATCGCCTCCGGCGCCTGCACCGACTCCTCGATGAACCGGATCGCCTTCCACGGCCTCGACTACGCCCCGGTCGCCGACTTCGGCCTCCTGCGCGGAGCGGTCGAGGCGGCCGAGCGGCGCGAGGGCGGGTCGCCGTTCCACGTCGGCCTGATCTTCTCCAGCGACTCTTTCTACGCCGCCCGCCCCGAGCTGCTCGGCGAGATGGTGAAGTACGGCGTCCTCGCCGTCGAGATGGAGGCCAGCGCGCTCTACACCCTCGCCGCCAAGCACGGACGCCGGGCACTGGCGATCTGCACGGTCTCCGACCACATCGTCACCGGCGAGGAGACCACCTCCCAGGAGCGCGAGCAGACCTTCGGCGAGATGGTCGAGATCGCGCTCACCGCTGCGCTCGGCTGAGCCGCCGTGCGCCTCGGGCCCGGGCGGTGAGTCACGCACGTTCTGCGGGCCCAGGACCTTGCGCCACTCACCGCTCGGCCCGGCAGCGGTGCGTGAGGCGGCTTCCGACGTCCCGGAACCCCCCTCACCCACCGCCCGTGCTGCCGGAGGTGGCTGAGCCACGTTCCGACGGTCTGGAATCCCCCTCACCCACCGCCCGGGCGGCCGGCGGTGGCTGAGCCACGTTCCCGCCGTCCGAAACGTGGCTGGGGCACCGCTTCGCCCGGCAGCGGTGAGCCAGGCACGTTCTGCGGCCCCGGACCTTGCGTCACTCACCGCCCAGCGGGGCGTGAGGCGGCTTCGATAGGCTCGGTCCCCTCACTCACCGCTGAGGCCGGGGTGGTGAGCCTCAGACGTCGAGGAGGCGTTCGAGCTCGGCGCGGCCGGGGAGGTCGGGCGGCTCGACGGTGGTGCTGGAGCGGACGTAGTGGAAGACCGCGCGGACCTGCTCGAGCGGCGTGCCGGTGAGCTCGGACCAGGCGAGGCGGTAGAGGGCGAGCTGGAGCGGGTCGGACGACTCGTGGTGGCCGGTCTTCCAGTCGACGACGAGGTAGCCGCCGTCAGGCTCGGCATAGACCGCGTCGATGCGACCACGCACGACCTGGCCGGCGAGGACGAGCGCGAACGGCGCCTCGACGGCGTGCGGCATCCGGTCCGCGAACGGGCCGTCCTCGAAGCGCTTGACGACCTCGCCCAGGTCGGCCTCGTCGTCGATGCCGGCGTCGGCGCGCCCCGGGAGCTCGTCGGGCTCGATCAGGGCCTGCTGGCCGAAGCGGTGCTCGACCCAGGCGTGGAACGCCGTGCCGAACCGCGCGGCGGGCGCGGGCGGGCGGGGCATCGGCCGGGCGAGGTCGCGCGCGAACGCGTCGGGGTCGTCGCGGAGCCGGGCGACGGAGGTGGCCGAGAGGCTGTCGGGCAGCGGCAGGTCGACGACGGTGGCCCGCTCGGCGCGCGCCTCGGTGAGGAGCTGGACGAGGTCCTCGTCCCACTCCGCGACGCGGGCGGCCTCCACCATGTCGAGGTCGTGGTCGGGAGCGGTGCGGTCGATGCTGCGCACCAGGTCGGCCGCGGCCAGCCGGCGGCGGGCCTCCTCCCCCGGGCCGGGCACCGGCCAGGGGCGCGACGGGTCGACGTCGTCGTTGGGGTTGGGGGTGCCGCGCTCGGGCTTCTCCAGCCAGCGCGTGACCGGCTCGCCCCACTCCTCGAGCTGCTCGCGGACCACGCGCTGGTAGTCGGAGGGGCCGAAGGCCGACGAGCGCTGCCCCCAGACGTAGGACGTGACGGCGAGGTGGTGGGCGGCGCGGGTGTAGGCGACGTAGCCCAGGCGCAGCTCCTCCTCGGCGTCGTGCGCCTTGGTGGCGGCCCGGTAGGCGTCGAGGGCGGCCTTGTCGTGGCCCGCGAGCTGCGGCTGGTCGGCGCGGTCGCCCCGCAGCGGCGCGGGCAGCACCGCCGGCGAGGAGGTCCAGAGGGTGCGGGAGCGGTTGCTGGGGAAGCGGGTCTCGCCCACGCCGACGCAGAAGACCGACGACCACTCCAGGCCCTTGGCCCGGTGGACGGTGAGGAGCTTGACCGAGTCGGCGGCCGTCGGGGTCGCGACGTCGAGGCCGTTGCCCTGGTCGTCCTCGGCGGTGAGGTAGGCCAGCAGGGCCGGCAGCGTGACGTCGCCGTCGACGGACTGGAACTCCGCCACCGCCTTCACGAACAGGTCGAGGTTGTCGCGGCGGGCGGCGGCCGCGGGTGAGGTGGCCGAGGCGAGCTCGACGTCGACCCCGGTGGTGTCGATGATCCGGCGGACCACGTCGAGGAGCGGGTCGCCCACGTGGGCGCGGGTCCGGCGCAGCTCGGAGGCGAGCATCGCGAAGCGGTCGAGGGCCTCGGCGGAGAACGGCGCCTCGCCGGGCTGCTCGACCGCGTCGCTGAGCGCGGGCAGCTCGGAGGCGTCGACGCCGTCGGCGATCTGGAGCAGCTGGTCGGCGATCGTCTCCGCCTCGGCCCGTCCGCGCACGCCGGCGATCTCGGCCGCGCGCAGCGCCAGCAGGCGCAGGTCGCGCGGTCCGATCGCCCAGCGGGGACCGGTGAGGAGGGTGAGCATCGAGGCGTTGGCGGTGACGTCGTGGAGCAGCGTCAGGGTGGCCACCACCTCGGCCACCTCCGGCAGCCGGACCAGGCCGGACAGACCGACGATCTCAACGGGGATGCCGGCCGAGGTGAGGGCGTCGTAGACCTCCTCGCCCTGGGCGTTGTCGCGGCTCAGCACCCCGATGTCGGACCAGCCCTTGCCCGTGTCGTGGGCCGCCCGGACCGCTCCGACCAGCCAGCCCAGCTCGTCGGAGGCGCGCTCGAAGACGTGGGTCTCGACCCGGCCCTCCCCCGCGACCTCTGCCGGTCGCAGGCGGGCGACCTTGTCGCCGTAGGCCGCCAGCAGCGGCGCGGCGAGGCGGTTGGCCACCTCGAGGATCCGTCGGTCCGACCGCCGGTTGACCGTGAGCGGGAGACGCCCGGACTCGCCGTCGGCGGCCGGGAAGGTGTCGGCGAAGTTGAGGATGTTGGACACCGACGCGCCGCGCCAGCCGTAGATCGCCTGGTTGGGGTCGCCGACCGCCATCACGGGGTGGCCCAGGCCGTGGTCGACGTCGGGGCCGGAGAACAGCCGGGCCAGCATGGTGGCCTGCGCGACCGAGGTGTCCTGGTACTCGTCGAGCAGCACCACCTTGAAGCGGGTGCGCTCGATCTCGCCCACCTCGGGCTGGTCGTCGACGAGGCGGGCGGCGAGGGCGATCTGGTCGCCGAAGTCCATCAGCCCCAGGTCGGCCTTGAGGCGGCGGTAGCCCGCGACGAGCTGGAGCAGCTCGGCGCGGCGGTCGATCGCGTTGATCGCCTTGGCCGGCGGCTCCAGGTAGGTCTTGCGCGCCTTGCCGGCCTGCTCCTCGGCGAGCGCCCGCGCGAACCCGCGGCGCGCCTCGGCGTCGACGCGGCGGACGTCGTCCTCGTCGACGAGGTGCTCGCTCATCGCGCCGTCGAGCGCGAGGAGGTTCTGGATGGCGGTGGCGGGGTGGTCGGTGAGGAGCTCGATGTGACCGGTGAACCGCTCGATGACGCGCGCGCCGAGCTGGTAGCGGGAGGCGTCGGAGACGACGCGGGTGTCGGGCTCGTGGCCGATCCGCAGGCCGTGGTCGGTCAGCAACGAGGCGGCGTAGGCGTGGTAGGTGGCGACGGTGGGCTCGAGGACGTCCTCGCCCTCGACCACCACGGAGCGGTCGAGCAGGCCGGCGGCACCGAGGGCCGCCGAGACCCGCTGGCGCAGCTCGGCTGCGGCCTTGGTCGTGAAGGTCAGGCCCAGCACCTCCTCGGGACGCACCCGGCCGGTCGCCACCAGCCAGACCACGCGCTGGGCCATCAGCGTCGTCTTGCCGCTGCCCGCGCCCGCGACCACCACGGTGGGGCGCAGCGGCGCCGTGATGGCGGCCCACTGCTCGTCGCTCGGCGCGTGGCCGCCCATCAGCGCCTGGAGGTCCTGCGGGGTGTCGAGCCGCAGCGGCTCGCGTGGGACGGTCACTGGACGGTCACGCTCCCTGCGCCCTTGGCCGGGCAGATGGCCACGAACGGGCAGTCGCGGCAGTGGGGCCCGGCGGTGGCCGGGAAGGTCTCGGTGCGCACCAGCTCGGCCGCGCGGGCCAGGCCGGCACGCAGGGCGGCGCGCTCGGCCCCGTCGTCGGAGTGGGGCGGCTGCGCCTGCACCTTGGCCGTGGCGGAGTCGTCGTCGATGCCGAGCTGGACGAGCTCGGCGCCGCCCGACGACATCACGCGGCCGGCCTCGGCGTCGAGCGCGCCGGCGTCGACGGCGTACTGGTAGAGGGCGAGCTGGAGGTTGCCGGCGACGGCGGGGCCGGTCGGCGCGCTGCGGGCGCTCTTGAAGTCGACCACCACCACCCGGCCGTCGTCGTCGACCTCGAGGCGGTCGGCGTAGCCGGTGAGGGTGACCGGCGCGCCCTCGACCTCCACCACTGCCTGGAACCGGGTCTCGGCACCCAGCACCTCGCGCGGGTTGTCGAGGTGCCAGCGCACGAAGCGGCCGACGGCCTTGCGGATGCGGGCGAGCTCGCGCTGCCGCGACCACGGGGTGCGGAACGACAGCCGCTCCCAGACCGCCTCGACCTCGGCCATGAGCGGCTCGACCTCGGCGGGCAGCTCGCCCCGCGCGACGCGCTCGGCCAGCGCGTGGAGGACCTGGCCGAGGTTGGCCGACTGGTGCACGGCCGAGACGCCCCCGGCCTCGCGCTCGAAGAACCACTGCGCCGGGCACAGCAGGATCGAGTCGAGCATGCTGGCCGAGACCGGCACCGGGCGCTCGGGGTCGCGGATCGGCTGGACCGACCGGGTGGAGCTGCGGGTGCCCCACCAGGTGGAGGGGTCGGCCGACGGCACCAGCGGGCGGCCGTCGACCTCCTCGGCGGCGAGCGCGGCGAGGCGGCGCGCGGCAGCGTCGCGGAGCGCGGGCGAGGTGTCGGGGTCGGCGACGGTGCGGCGCAGCTCGGCCACCAGCCCGCCCAGCGACAGCGGGCGCGGTGGCCGGCCGTCGCGGTGCTCGATGGTGACCCCGAGCTCCTCCAGGAAGCGGGAGGGCTGCTCGCCGTCGTCGTCGGCGGAGCGGACGGCGGTGACGACCAGCCGGCGCCGGGCGCGGGTGCAGGCGACGTAGAAGAGGCGGCGCTCCTCCATCAGCAGGGCCCGCGAGGTGATCGGCGGGACCAGGTCGGGGTGGCCGGCGGCGTCGACCCCGATGCGGTCGGCGCCGAGGAGGGTCGCGCGGCGCCGCAGGTCGGGCCACCCCTCCTGCTGGACGTGGGCGACGACGACGAGGTCCCACTCGAGGCCCTTGGAGCGGTGGGCGGTGAGCAGGCGGACGGCGGAGCCGCGCACGCCGCGCTCGGCGAGGGTGTCGGCGGGCAGCTGCTGGGCGACGAGGCTGGCGAAGAACGCGCCGACGCCGATCTTGTCGCGCTGGTCGACCGCGCGGGCGGCGAGCTCGAAGAGCGCGACGACGGCGTCGAGGTCGCGGTGGGCGCGGCGCGCCCCCGGCCCGCCGAGGTCGACCTGGCGGCGCAGCCGGCGCGGCCAGGACGTGGTGGACCACAGGTGCCACAGGACGTCCTCGACGCCGGCCCGCTCGTCCAGCATCTGCGCCCCCCTGCGGAGCAGGGCGGCCAGGGCGGCGGCGCGGTCGACGTCGGGGCCCTCGAGCCCGTCGAGGAAGCCGGGCTCGACCAGCGCGAGGCGCAGCAGCTCACGCGAGGTGCGGCGCTCGCCGTCGTGCGGGTGCTGCTTGTCGCGCGTCCGCAGGCGGCGCACCAGCGCGCGCACGTCGGAGGCGTCGAGGCCGCCGAGGGGCGAGAGCAGCAGCGACTCGACGCGCCCGGGGTCGAGGAAGTCGGGCGAGTCGGGGTCGTGGTTGTCGAGGTTGACCACCGCGCGCAGGGCGTCGAGCAGGGGCACGACCGCCGGGTCGTGGACCAGCGGGAGGTCGTCGGAGGCGACCTCGACGGGCACGCCGGCGGCCGCGAGCGCCCGGCGCAGCGGGGGGATGCTGGCGCGGCCGGAGCGGACCAGGACGGCCATCCGCTCCCACGCGATGCCGTCCTCGAGGTGGGCGCGGCGCAGCAGGTCGGCCAGCCGCTCCGCCTCGGCCCGCTCGGTGTCGTAGGTGTGCACCTCGACGCGCCCGTCGCCCTGCGGACCGGGCACCGCCTCCGGGGCGAGGAAGGCCTCGCGTGCCTCGGCGTCGATGCTCCCGGTGAGGGTCAGCCGCCCCGCCACCCGGCCCGCCGCTAGCAGGATGCGCGGACCGAACCGCCTCGTGCGCTGCAGCACGACCACGGGCGCCGGACGACCCTCGCGGGTCGGGAAGGCGGCCGGGAAGTCGAGGATGCCCCGCACGTCGGCGCCGCGGAAGCCGTAGATCGACTGGTGGGGGTCGCCGACGACGGTGAGGTCGCGCCCGTCACCGGCGAGGGCGCGCAGCAGGGCGACCTGCCCGGGGTCGGTGTCCTGGTACTCGTCGACGAAGACGTGGCTCCAGCGCGCCCGCAGCTCGTCGCGGTGGGCCTCGGCCTCGATGACCGCGCGGCGGATGAGGTCGGAGTAGTCGGTGGCGCCGAGGTTGTCGAGGACGGTGAGGTACTGCTCGAGGAAGAGCCCCGCGGCGATGAGCTCAGGCAGGTCGTGCTCGATCCCGAGCGCCCGCAGGCCGGCGGGGTCGAGCCCCTTCTCGCGGGCGCGGGCCAGCACCGCCTGCACCTCGCGGACGAACCCGCGGGTGCCGACCGCCCGGCGCAGCTGCTCGGGCCACACGATCGACTCCGGGTTGTCGCGCAGCAGCTCGCGCAGGACGACGTCGGCCTCGGGCGCGGAGAGCAGCCGGATGGCGCCCTCGTAGAGCTCGGCGGGCGCGTAGGCGCGGACCAGCGCGTAGGCGAACGAGTGGAACGTCGAGCACGAGGCGGCCGACGTCGTGCGCGCCACACGGGCGGTCACCCGGTCGCGCAGCTGCTCGGCGGCCTTGCGCGAGAAGGTCAGCGCGAGCACCGAGTCGGGCGAGGCGCCGCGGTGCTCGATGCGGTCGACGATGGCCTCGACGAGGGTGGTCGTCTTGCCGGTGCCGGGGCCGGCGAGCACGAGCAGCGGGCCGCCGGGGTGGTCGACCACGCGCTGCTGGTGGGGGTCGAGCTCGGGCACGACGACCTCGCGCTCGGGCGCGACGAGCCGGTAGCGCACGGCGGCCGGGTCGGGCCGGTCGGTGCGCTCCGGGGAGGCGGTCGAGGTGCTCACGCAGGACACCCCATCACGCGGGACCGACATCGTGCTGCCGGCCCCGCGGACGGGGTGTCGTGAGGTGCTGCGTGACGTGCGGTCCGGACCTCAGCCGAGGTCGACGATCGCGGCGACCGGACCGCCGCCCTCGGGGCCCTGGTGGGCGGCCGAGACCGAGACGAAGACGGCCGGGTCGCCGGTGACGGCCGCGGTGACACCGCCGACGCACGACTTGATCTGGCGGTGCCAGTGCACGTCGGAGTCGTCGAGCATCGCGTTGCGTCGGCCCCGGACCATGCCGTCCTGGCTCGCCTCGCACTTGAGGAAGACGTTGACGAGCTTGCCGTCGAGGTCGCTGGTGCGGGGACGCTCGGGCAGGTCGAGGCCGGCGGAGCGGATGGCCTCCCAGATGCCGTCGGCGTCGAGCGCGTCCTCCATCACCGAGTGGCCGATGCGGTAGCGACCGCCGACGCCCTTGGCGTTGCCGACCACGACGATCTGGGCCTGGTCGAGCTCGACGCCCGAGGAGCACGAGGCCACCGAGGAGTAGAGCTCACGGTTGTGCATGACGTCCTCGTCGGTGGGCATCTCGATCTCGCCGAGGGCGACCGCGATGCCGAGGCCGGTGACGCCGTTGGAGAGGTCCATCGACTCGTGGGTGTGCTCGGTCCACACCGACTTGCCGCGCGACTTGGCGTCGCGGATGGTGTGGATCGTCAGCAGCGGGGTCTTGGTCTGCACGTAGTGCACGTCGGCGGGGTCGGTGATGCCCGCGCGCTCCATGGCGACCTTCACGCCCGCGGCGACCTTCTCGATCATCGCGACGTAGCCGATCTCCTCGGGCAGGATCGGCTCGCTCATCGCGAAGCCGGCGGTGAGGCGCATCTCCTCGCGCGACGGGTCGTCCTCGGGGACGTCGGTGGTGGCGAAGATGGTGGCGTGGGGGCTGATCACGCCGTCGGTCCCGCCGGACCACACGATCGGCACGCCCTTGACCTGCTCGGGGTCGGCGCCCTTGGCGACGAGCGCCTCGCGGAAGGCGCGGTCGGCGATGATGCGGGTGTAGTCGTTGACGCCGCCGTTGCCCTCGGTCTTGCCGATGATCGCGAAGACGCGGTCGGCGGCGATCACGCCCTCGTCGATCAGCTTCGTCAGCTCGGAGGCGTCGGCCACGGAGTGGATGGGGACCTTGCGGACCTCGATGGCGGAGGGCATGGGTGCTTCCTTTCGTTGCGGTCAGTTCGGGGTGACGACGGTGCCGGCGTCGCCGGCGACCGCTGCGGTGATCTGGTCGAGGCTGGTGATGATGCCTCGCTTGCCGGTCTGCTCGACGAAGCGGCAGACGGCGTCGACCTTCGGGCCCATCGACCCGGAGGCGAAGTGGCCCTCGGCGGCGTACGCCCGCATCTCGTCGAGCGTGACGGTGCCGACGTCCTCGGCCTCGGGGGTGCCCCAACGGATCACGGCGTGGGGCACGTCGGTGGCGATGACCAGGGCGTCGGCCCCGGTGGTGCGGGCCAGCAGCGCGGCGCCGAGGTCCTTGTCGATGACCGCCTCGACGCCGTGCAGGGAGCCGTCGGGACGGCGTACGACGGGGATGCCGCCGCCGCCGTTGGCGACCACGACGAAGCCCGCCTCGATCAGCGCGAGGGCGGCCGGGGCGTCGAGGATTTCCAGCGGCTCGGGCGAGGCGACGACGCGGCGCCACCCCTTCTCGCCGCGGTCCTCCCAGGTCTCGCCGTGCTCGACCAGCAGGCGGGCCTCGGCCTCGGGCAGGTGGCGGCCGATCGGCTTGGTCGGGGTGGTGAAGCCGGGGTCGTCGCCGTCGACCAGCGTGCGGGTCACCAGGGCGGCGCAGCGGCGCTCCACGCCCCGGCGGGCCAGCTCGTCGTCGAGGGCGTCCATCAGGACGAAGCCGAGGGTGCCCTGCGTCTGCGCCCCGCACCAGTCGAGCGGGACGGGCGGGACGACGGCGGCGGCGAGCTCGTTCTTGACCAGGAGGTTGCCCACCTGGGGCCCGTTGCCGTGGGTCACCACGACCTCGTGGTCGTGCTCGATCAGGCCGGCGACGGCGGCCATGGCGACCTGCGCCGCAGCGATCTGGTCCTCGGGCCGGGCACGGCCGTCGGCGTTCGTCATGGCGTTTCCGCCGAGTGCGAGCAGGACCCTCATGCCGCAACCGTAGTGGCGCCGCTCACAGCGTCCCCACGGCAGATTCGGCCAACGACGGCGCCGTTCGCTGGCACATGTTGTGGTGCGTCCGTCAGCACTCCTCGGCCAGGATCGCCATGGTCGCCTCGACCAGCTCGGGGGACATCTCCCGGTCCTCACGCAGGATCTGCGGCATCGACCCCGGCACTCTCCGCATGCCGACGCACATCGTGTCGCGGGTCTGCTGGTCCACCGAGACCCAGGCCTGCCGCGCGATCTCGTCCGGACCGGGCTCCGCACGTCCCCCACCGAGCCACTGGGCTGCCCCGACCGCGAGCACGAGCAGACCACCAGCGACGCCCCATCCTGCCCGCGGTCCCATCCCGCCCCCGCCTCTCGTCCGGTGTCACGCGACCTCCGCCGCCTCCAGCCGGGCCACCGTAGCGGCGGCGCCAGCTCCGCGCAGGGGATCGGCAGGTCCGCCGCGGTCGCGACCTGCCGATCGTCGTGAGACGGACCACGACGACGTGGAGGATCCGAGTCACCCGGTGGCTCGGATCCTCCGCGATCGCGACGGGACACCCGGACGGCCAGGGATCGCGCCCGCCGGGGTCACAGGGTCGTCGTCAGGACGCCCCCGTCGGCGCGGAGGGCGGCGCCGTTGGTGGCGGAGGCGAGCGGGCTGGCGAGGTAGGCGACGAGGGAGGCGATCTCGCGCGGCTCGAGGAAGCGCTGCACCAGCGAGGTGGTGCGGCCCTGCGCGATGACGCGCCTGAGCTCCTCGGCCGGGATCCCCTGCGCCTCGGCGATGGAGCCCACTGCCCGCGCGACGCCGTCCGACCACGTCGGCCCGCCGAGGACGGTGTTGACGGTGACGCCGGTGCCGCGGGTCATCTTCGCCAGTCCGTTGGCCAGCGCGGCGCTCGCCGCCTTGGTGGCGCCGTAGTGGGTCATGTCGGCCGGCACGTCGACGCCCGACTCGCTGCTGACGAACACCACGCGTCCCCACCCCCGGTCGAGCATGCCGGGCAGGGCGTGCCGCGAGAGGCGCACGCCGCTCATCAGGTTGACGTCGAGGTAGCGCTGCCAGTCGGCATCGGAGATGTCGCCGAACGCGGCCACCTCGAAGACACCCACGTTGTTGACCAGGACGTCCACCTCACCGAGCTGCGCGGCCAGGTCGTGCACCTGCTCGGCGTGCGCGAAGTCCGCCGCGATGCCGGTGACGTCCGCGCCCGGCACCGCTGCTCGCAGGCCCTCGACCGCGGCGTCGACCCCGGTCTGCGTGCGGCCGTTGAGCACGACGGCGGCGCCCTCCTCGGCTAGCAACCGGGCCACCGCGTTCCCGATGCCCTGCGTCGAGCCGCTCACGAACGCGCGCCTGCCTGTCAGACCGAGGTCCATCTCGTCCTCCTCCTGGTCGTGGTCGACCGTTTCACTTGCTCAGGCAAGTCACGCTACGCGCTGATCACTTGCCTGGGCAACTCGCGTACGCTGCGGGCATGGCCGATCCGCGCGACCCCGACCCCGAGGCCCCCGACCCGGCGCTGTCGGGCGAGGACCTCGAGACGTGGGCCGCGCTCGCGACGGTGCTGGAGTGGCTCCCGCCGGCCCTCGACGCGCAGCTGCAGCGCGACGCGCAGCTCACGCACTTCGAGTACGGCGTCCTCTACGCGCTCGACGCCGCGCCCGACGGCACCCTGCGGATGAGCGCGCTCGCCGACTACGCCAACAGCACCCTCTCTCGCCTCTCGCGCGCGGCCACGCGGCTGGAGTCGCGCGGCTGGCTCCGGCGCACGCCCGACCCGACCGACGGCCGCTACACCCTGGCCGTCCTGACCGACGCCGGGCGCGACAAGGTCGCGCAGGCCACGCCCGGGCACGCCCGGCTGGTCCACCACCTCGTGCTCGACCGGCTGACGAGGGCACAGCGACAGCAGCTGCGCACCGTCAGCCAGCGGATCGCGCGGGCCGTGCGCGAGGAGGGCGGCTGGACGCCGCCCGAGCCGGGGTAGTCAGGCGGGGTGGGCCACCGCGACGTCGAGCACCCAGGTGACCCCGAAGCGGTCGCGCAGCATGCCGTAGAGCGGCGCCCAGCCCGACGGGCCGAGGTCCTGCACCACGGTCGCGCCCTCGGACAGCCCGGCCCACGCTGCCGTGATCTCGTCGGCGTCGTCGCCGCGCAGCGAGACGAAGAACGGGATGGTGCCGGCCTCGTGGGGCATCGCGCCCGGGACGTCGTTCGCCATCACGCGGGCGCCGCTGGGCGCCACGACCTGGCCCCACATGACCTGGTCGGCCTCGGCGGGATCCTGCACGGCGTGGGCGTCGGCGTAGGTGACGACGACGAGCTCGCCGCCGAGGGCCTCGGCGTAGAAGGCGAGCGCCTCTCCGGCCGTGCCGCGGAAGTTGAGGTGGGGGGTGGTCTCGATGCTCATGGTTCCTCTTCTCGTGGTGGCCGGTGGGTCCCGGCCGATGACCCCACCCTGTCGTCAGAAGAGGACCGATCCTGTCCGCCTCTGGAGCAGAATGGGGGACGTGTCCGAACCCGCCGCCGGTCCCACGGGACGGCTCCTCGCCCTGCTGTCGCTGCTGCAGGCCCGACGGCAGTGGCCCGGCGCCGTCCTGGCCGACCGGCTCGAGGTCACCGAAAGGACCGTGCGACGTGACGTCGACCGCCTGCGGGCCCTCGGCTACCGCGTCACGGCCGCGAAGGGCCCCGACGGCGGCTACCGGCTGGAGGCGGGCAGCGCGCTGCCACCGCTGCTCTTCGACGAGGAGCAGGCGGTGGCCCTCGCGGTGGCGCTGCGCCTCGCGGCCGACCTCGACGACGGCGTCGCCGAGGGTGCGGCCCGGGCGCTGGCGACGGTGCGGCAGGTCCTGCCGAGCCGGGTCCGGCACCGCGTCGACGCCGTCGAGGTCACCGGGCTCGATCGGGGACCGCGCGTCGATCCCGTGGCGCTGGTGGCGGTGAGCGAGGCGATCCGCCGCTGCGAGGTGCTGCGCTTCGACTACGGCGACGCCGTAGATCAGATCGGCGGGCCGGCCCGTCGCACCGAGCCGCTGCACCTGGTCCGGCGCCGCTCGCGCTGGTACGTGGTCGGCTGGGACCTCGACCGCGAGGACTGGCGCACCTACCGGCTCGACCGGATGGGCCTGCGCACCCCGCACGGCCCGCGCTTCACCCCCCGCGCCCTCCCGGCGCCGGACGTCGCCACCTTCGTCGCCGCGCGCTTCAAGGGCTCCGCCGACCAGGACGCCTGGCCGTGCCGGGGGTCCGCGGTCCTGCACTCCCCCGCCGCCGCGGTCGCGCCGTTCGTCGGCGACGGCGAGGTCGAGCCGCTCACCGACGCGACCTGCCGGGTCACGCTCGGCTCCTGGTCATGGCCGGCGCTGGCTGCCTCCCTGGCGCGCTTCGACACCGACCTCGAGCAGGTCGAGCCGCCCGCCCTGGCGACGGCGTGCCGGCTGGTCGGCAAGCGGCTCGGCGCGGCCGGGTCAAGCGCGGCTCAGCCGACGTAGGGCGGGGCCACGCCCCAGCCCCAGCGCGGGGTCGGCGCGTGGGCGGGCGGGGTGGCGCCGCGGCGGGAGTTCTCCACGGCCAGGCGGGTGCCCCACTCGAGGTAGCCGATGATCGCTGCGCGGAACTCCGGGTCGGCCGGGAGCGCGGCGTCGTCGGCCGCCAGGCTCATGGTCGCCGCGAACCGGTGCCGCTGCGCGGGGGTGATGTCGAGGCCGAGGTGGTGGCGCAGCATCGCCTCGTAGCCGCCGTGCTGCTCGGTGTAGGTCTCCGGACCGCCCAGCACCTCGGCCCACCAGTCGGCCACGTGGGCGCGGTGGCGCGTGGAGACCCCGCCGGGGAAGAACCCGCTCAGTGCCTCGTCGGCCTCGACCCGGTCGTAGAAGCAGTCGATCATCCGGCGCAGCGGCTCGAGGCCGCCCGCCCACTCGTACAGCGTCGGCAACCCGGGTTCGTCCACGCCAGCCATGCACCCACGCTAGGCGCGGCCGAGCAGCGCCGCCAGCACCCTCGTCCCGACCGGGAGCCCGTGGTCGTCGTAGTAGGCGAACATCGCCGAGAGCCACGGGTGGGTGCCCGGGTCCGGCACCTGCCGTACCTCCACGCCCGCCTCCGACGCCAGCTCGCGGACGGTGGCGACGCGGGTCGCGAGCTCGTAGGTCGCCCCCTCGTGACCGGGCTCGGTCAGCACCACCGCCGCGGCCCGGCCGAGGTCCGCGAGGTCGAGGAAGCCGAAGGGCACGTCGGGCGAGTACGGCAGGTCGAGGGGGCCAGCGAGGTCGAGGTTCTGCAGGTACGCACCGGGCTGGAGGATCGTCCACGTCATTCCGGACCGGCGGACCAGGTCCTCGCAGGCCGCCTTGCCGAGGTGGTGCGGCATCGCCGGGACGTAGGGCGAGGCGACCGAGTGGTAGACCACCCGCCCGACCCCGGCCGCACGCAGCGCGGACAACGCCGAGGCGACGTGCGCCGGCTCGTCGGGGTGCAGGTTCGGCGCGATGACGTAGGCCGCGTCGCAGCGGCCCACGGCTCCCGCCAGGTCGGGTTGGTCGGCCCGGCCCAGCGGCAGCGCGTCGACGCCCCGGTCGGCGAGGGCCGAGCACACGGCGCGGCCGGTCTTGCCGTGGCCGCCGAGCACCGCGACGCGCTGGGCCCCCACGTCAGACCCGGTCGACCTCGGCGGACGTCGCACCGCCGGCGAGGGCGGCGTAGCCGGGACCCCGGTCGAAGAACGCGTCGTCGTCCTTGCTCCACGCCGCGCGGCCGGCGCGCTCCGACTGCGTCGCCGCGGCGTCGAAGCCGAGGTCGTCGCCGTCGCGCGAACCGGTCAGCACCACCCCGTAGTCGCGCAGCGCCGCCTCGGCAGAGACCTTGCCCCACACCACGTCTCGCACGACGAGCTCGGGGTCGCGGGCCAGCGGGTCGCCCCAGCCACCGCCGCCGGTCGTGCGGATCCGCACCACCTGGCCGGCCCTGACCACCTCGTCGTCGGCGAGGGCGTCGACCTCGCGCTCCTCCGGGCCGCCCGGGTCGATGACGACCTGGAACGGCGCCCCGGCCTTGCCGCCGCGCACGCCCCAGCAGGCCAGGATCGAGCGGTCGGCGATGGACATGAAGTGGGCGTCCTTGAGCATCCGGATGTGCTTCTCGTAGCCCAGCCCGCCGCGGAACTCGCCCGCACCGCCGGAGTCGACCGCGAGGCCGAGCCGCTCGACGATGAACGGGAAGCGCGACTCGGTGAACTCGGTCGGCAGGTTCCGCGAGTCGGGCACGACGTGGATGGTGTCCTCGCCGTCGGCGTAGTAGCGCCCGCCCGAGCCGCCGCCGAGCACCTCGCGCATGAGGTAGTCGTTGCCCTCGAGGTCCTTGCCGTAGACGCCGGTGTAGCGGATCGTCTCCTGGTCGGCCGGCATCTTCCCGTCCACCGCCTTGGCGACCACGCCGGCCAGGACGCCGAGCAGGCGCAGGATGACGAACGTGCGGGCGTTGGTCGGGCCGGGGTGGATCGGCGTGAGGAGCGTGCCCTTCTCCGGGAAGCGCATCTCGATCAGCGGCACGATGCCCTCGTTGACGTCGAGCTCGGCCATCCGCTCCGGGGTGTCCGCGAGGTTGCGCAGGATCGGTGCGAGCCACTTTTTGAGGAAGTTGCCGCCGACGTAGTCGCCGCAGTGGTTGATCGGGCCCTTCGCCTGGGCGCTGGTGCCGGTGAAGTCGATGATCAGCCGCGGTCCGGCGGGACGGCCGTTCTCCGGGTCGGCGGGAGCGTCGCTGACCTTGGTCAGGGTGATCCGCTGGGTGTGCAGCTGCGGCTCGTCGACGCCGTCGTGCTCGGCGTAGTCCTCCCAGACGTAGGTGCCGTCGGGGATCTTCGAGAGGATCTCGCGGCGGTACGTCTCGGTGGTGGCGTCGAGGATCGCGTCGAACGACGTCTCGATCGCCTGGCGGCCGTAGCGGTCGAACAGCTCGCTGAGCCGGCGCGCGCCCATCAGGCACGCCGAGCACTCGGCGTCGAGGTCGGCGGCGAGGCTGTCGGGCATCCGGGAGTTGCGCGTCATGATCCGCAGCGCCGCCTTGTTGGGCACGCCGGCGTCCCACAGCTTGATCGGCGGGACCGCGAGGCCCTCCTCGTAGACGGTCGTCGCGCCGCTGGGCATCGAGCCCGGGCAGGCGCCGCCGATGTCGTCGTGGTGGCCGAAGGCCTGCACGAACGCCACGACCTCGCCCTCGTGGAACACCGGGACGGTGACGCACAGGTCGGGCAGGTGGCCGATGCCGCCCTCCGACTCGTAGACGTCGTTGTGGAAGAACACGTCGCCCTCGCGCATCTCCTCCAGCGGGAAGTCGCGCACGATCGGGTGCACGAGCGCGCTGTAGGAGCGACCGGTGAGCTTGCGCAGCTGGCGGTCGTGGATGCCGGCGCGGAAGTCGTGGGCGTCGCGGATCATCGGGCTGCGCGAGGTGCGCCCGATGGCGGTCTCGACCTCCATCTCGACGCTGGCGAGGGTGCCCTGGACGATCTCGACGAGGATCGGGTCGACGCTGGAGCCCTCCGGCGTGAGGCGCCCGCCGTGGGAGTACGCCGTCGGCAGCCCGGCCGGGTTGACCGGCCTGGCCGTGACGTAGGCGGGGTCGACGGGGCGGGTGCTGACGTCGGTGCTCGCAGTCGTGCTCGCAGTCGTGCTCATCGGCCCGACTCCTTCCGGATGACGAGGTTGGCCCAGTCGTCGACCACGACCTCGAAGCCGGGGTGGACCGGGATGGTGGAGCCGAACTCCTCGACGATGGCGGGACCGCTGAAGCCGTCCCCCGCGCCGAGGTCGCCGCGCCACACCACGGGGGTGTCGACGTAGCCCTGCGCGGCATCGAAGCAGACCGGGCGGCGCCCGCGCACCGCGCGCTCCTCGACGGTGCCGGCGGCCTTGTCGAGGGTCGGGATCTCCGGGCGGGTGATCGGGCCGATGCCGGTCACGCGGAGGTTGACCCACTCGACCTGCTGCGTGGGGTCGCCGCGGAAGTTGTAGCCGTAGAGCTGACGGTGCTCGGCGTGGAAGGTCTCCGCGACCTGCGCGACGTAGGCCTCGTCGACGACGCCCTCGGGTGCCGCGACGCGGACCTCGAAGGCCTGGCCGACGTAGCGCACGTCGATGGTGCGCTGGAAGCGGTGCTCGTCGGCGGCGAAGCCCTCCTTGGCCAGGGCGTCGCGGGCCCTGGCGGTGAGGTCGTCGAGGATCGCCTGGACGGCGCCGTGGTCGAGCGCCGACTCCTTGGCGACGTGGGTCTGGACGTAGTCGTTCTTCACGTCGACGGTGAGCAGCCCGAAGGCGCTGACGTTGCCCGGGTTGGGCGGGACGACGACGCCGGCGAGGTCGAGGATGTCGACCAGGCGGCAGGCCAGCAGCGAGCCGGACCCGCCGAAGGTGGTCAGCATGAAGTCGCGCACGTCGAGGCCGCGCTTGACGCTCACCTGGCGCAACGCGTTGGCCTGGTTCCAGGCCGAGATCTCCAGGATGCCGGTCGCGCAGGTCTCGAAGTCGACGCCCAGCTCGGTCGCGAGCTCCTCGATGCCGGCCCGGGCCGCGTCGGTGTCGAGCGGGATCTCCCCGCCGAGCAGGTGGGGAGGGATCCGGCCCAGCGTGACGTGGGCGTCGGTGATCGTGGGCTGGGTGCCGCCCTTGCCGTAGCAGAGCGGGCCCGGGTCGGCGCCCGCGGAGTGCGGGCCGACCTTGAGGGTGCCCTCGGGCGAGAGCCAGGCGATCGAGCCACCGCCGGCGCCGACCGTGACCACGTCGATCATCGGGATCTTGCTGGGGTAGGCACCGACGGTCCCCTCGGTGGTGAGGGTCGGCTCGCCGTCGAGGACCACGGAGACGTCGGTCGAGGTGCCGCCGCCGTCGCAGGTGAGGATCTTCGGGAAGCCGGCGACCTTGGCGATGAGCGCGGCGCCCAGGGCGCCGGCGGCCGGGCCGGAGAGCACGGTGGTGATCGGCTGGTGCACGACCTCGTCCGCCGACAGCACGCCGCCGTTGGACTTCATCACGTAGAACGGGATCTCCTTGCCGCCGGTGAACCCGTCCAGGCGCTCGGAGATGTTGGTGACGTAGCGGCTGACGTTGGGCTTGACCGCCGCGTCGACCAGCGTGGTCATCGAGCGCTCGTACTCGCGGTACTCGCGCAGCACCTCGCTCGAGATCGAGACCACGGCCTCCGGGTGCTCACGGCGCAGGATCTCGCGCATCCGCAGCTCGTGCTCGTCGTTGGCGTACGCGTGGAGCAGGCACACCGCCAGCGTCGTGATCCCGCGGTCGCGGAACCAGCGGGCGGCTGCGACCGCGGACTCCTCGTCGAAGGGCCGGACCTCGGCGCCGGTGAAGTCGAGGCGGCCGCCGACCGTGCGGACCCGGTCGGCCGGGACGATGCGGTCGGGCTTGACCCAGAAGTAGGAGTTGCCGTAGCCGTCGGGCACGGACTGCCGGGCGATCTCGAGCATGAACTCGTAGCCCTCGGTGGTGATGAAGCCGAGCGCCTCCACCTTGCCCTCGAGGAGCTTGTTGGTCGCGACCGTGGTGCCGTGGGAGACCGCGGTGATGTCGTCGCCGGAGGCGCCGACGATCCCGAGGATCTTCTCGATGCCGGCGATGAACCCGTCGGCCGGGTTGCCGGGCGTGCTGGGGGTCTTGGTCGTGACCAGCTCCCCCGAGTCCTCGTCGAAGGCGACCACGTCGGTGAAGGTGCCACCCGTGTCGATGCCGATCCTGATGCGCCGGTTGCTCATGGGGTCGATTCAACTCAAGCGGAATGGCGAGGACCACGGCAGGGATTGCCGACGGATCGTCGGTTCTCCGGCAACTCCTGCCGACAAAGGTGAAGGGCCCCTGCCGGTATGAGCGGCAAGGGCCCTTCGGTGTGACCGCTCATGTGATGCTCGCGGTCGGCAGCTCCCTGGTGCAGGTCCTCAGCCACCCCATCACCGGGTGCCTGCGACACCTCCCCGGCGAACCGGTTCCGCGTCGTGGTGGACCGTCCTTCCGGAGCCGTCCCGCTGCTCCGTGAGGAGCGGCGTAGGGAGAGTTCTACGCCTGCGTCGAGCGCCACCACAAGGGGTCGAGACCCCCTCGTCGGACATACCGCGGGTTCCGGCGCGTCGTGCACAGGACGACGCCCGTCGTCCCCAGCGGCGACCCGATGTCCACACGTCCATCCACAGGTGTGTGCACAGCCTGGTCCAGACCGGGGCGGTCAGGCGAGCAGATCCTCCACGGCCGCGGCGACCTCGAGCAGCCGGCGGTCGGCGCCGTGGCGCGCGACGAGCTGCACGCCGACCGGCAGCCCGTCGGGCGTGGTGCCGGCGGGGACGGAGATCGCCGGGCACCCGGTGACGGAGATGAAGTACGCCGAGCGCATCCACGCGAGGTAGTCGGGCATCTCCTCGCCGTTGATCGTCGCCGGGAACTCCTGGTCGACGGGGAACGGCGGCACCTGCGAGGTCGGCAGGAGCAGCACGTCGTGGTCGCCGAAGAACAGCCGCATCGTCTCCGACAGCGCGGTGCGCTGGGCGTACCCCCGGGCGACGTCGGCGCCGGTGAGCGGCTCGCCCGCGCGGATGTTGGCCTCCAGCGAGGGCTTGAACGACGTCGGGTGCTCGGCGAGCAGCCGTCCGAGCTTGGCCTGGAAGTGCCAGGCGCGCAGCGTGCGGAACGTGTCGTCGGCCAGCGACAGGTCGGGGTGGGCGTCCGCCACCGCGGCGCCCGCGTCGGACAGCCGCGCGGCGGTCGCCCGTACGACGTCGGCGACGGCGTGGTCGACGGCGAACGCGCCACCGAGGTCGACCGACGCCGCGACCCGCAGCCCGGCGAGCGGGGCGGGCGCCAGCGGCGGGGCGAACGACGTGCCGGGGTCGCCGAGCGCGTGGGGCGCGCGCGGGTCGGGACCCGCGAGGACGGAGAGGAGCAGGGCGAGGTCACCGACGTTGCGCGCCATCGGCCCGCCGACCGACGTGGTCTCCCACTGGTTGTAGAGCGGCCACTCCGGCACCCGCCCCAGCGAGGGCCGCATCCCGACCACGCCGCAGAACGACGCCGGGTTGCGCAGCGACCCACCCATGTCGGAGCCGTCGGCCAGCGGCACCATGCCGGACGCGAGCGCGCAGGCCGCTCCCCCGCTGGACCCGCCCGCGGAGCGCGAGGGGTCGACCGGGTTGCGGGTGACGCCGAAGACGGTGTTGAAGGTGTGGGAGCCGGCGGCGAACTCCGGCACGTTGGTCTTGCCGACGAAGACCGCGCCGGCGTGGCGCACGCGCTCGACGAGCAGCTCGTCGTGGTCGGCGACGTGGTCGCGGAAGACCGTGGACCCGAACGTGTGCGGCCACCCCTCGAGGGCGTGGGTGTCCTTCACCGCGAACGGCAGGCCGTGCAGCGGGCCGGTCTCCTCGCCGGAGGCCTGCGCCTGGTCGGCCACGGCGGCCGCGGCGCGGGCGCGCTCCTCGTCGAGGGACACGATGGCGTTGAGCTCGGGGTTGCGCTCGGCGATCCGGTCGAGGTGCAGCTCGAGCAGCTCGGCCGGCGAGATCTCCCCCGCCCGGACGGCCGCGGCCTGGTCGCGGGCGGTGGAGTCGACGGTGACGTCGGTCATCGACGGCGACCGAGCAGGCCGCCCACGACGGCACCGAGCAGCACGAGGCCGGCACCGACGGCGATGCCGGTGAGGAAGTCCTGCTGCGAGCCGACCGGCGACGAGGCCTTCGCCGGGGCGGTGAACACCGCGCCGGTGGGGGCCGGCGCACCCGGCTCGACGGTGGCGCCGGCCGGAGCGGTGACGGTCGCGGCGACCGGACCGCCGGCGATCGCCGAGTCCACGTTGCCGAAGAACTCCGCAGCCATCCGGCGCGAGACGCTGGTGAGCATCCGCTGGCCGACGCCGCCGATCATCCCGCCCACCGTCGCGTCGGCGTCGTAGGAGACGCGCGTGGTGTCACCCTCGGGCGTGAAGCGGACGTTGACCGTCGCGCCGATCGTGCCGGGCGCACCTGCCCCGTCGAGCTTCATCACCAGCGACTCGTGCTCGTGCAGGTCGCCGAGCTGGCACGAGCCGGCGTAGGTGCCCTTGATGGAGGCGACACCTGCGGTGACCGTCATGGCGTACGCGTTGTCGCCGGTCGCCTCGAGCTTCTCGCAACCGGGGATGGTGCGCACGAGGACGGCCGGGTCGAGCAGCGCGTCCCAGGCCTGGTCGACAGGGGCGTTCAGGACGTTCTCTCCGGTGAACTTCATCGGGGTCTCCTCAGACGGTGGCTGGGTAGCTAGGGACGTTCTGGTGGGCGGAAACGGGTTTCGGCCTACGGAATCGTCCCTAGCTACCGGCGGTGGGGGCAGCAGTGCGGGTGGGGGTCTCGGCGTGCTCGAGGCGCAGCTCGAACAGCTCGGACGGCGAGATGGGCATGGCGGTGATCGGGAAGCCCTCCGCGTCCTCGATCGCGGCGGCGAAGACGGCGGCGGACGGGATCACGCCCGCCTCGCCGGCGCCCTTGATGCCGAGCGGGTTGAGCGGCGAGGGCGTCTCGAGGTGGTCGATGTCGATCGACGTCGGCACCTCGGTGACGTAGGGCATGAGGAAGTCCATGAACGAGGCGTTGAGCAGCTGCCCCGACTCGTCGTAGGCCATCCGCTCGTAGAGCGCACCGCCGACCCCCTGCGCGACGCCGCCGTGGATCTGGCCCTCGACGATCATCGGGTTGATCAGGTGGCCGCAGTCGTGGACGACCGCGTACTTGAGGATGGTGATCTCGGCGGTGTCGGGGTCGGTCTCCACGATCACGGCGTGCATGCCGTTGGCGAAGGTCGAGCGCGGCGGGGAGTAGAAGTCCTTGCCCTCCAGGCCCGGCTCGTCGTCCTCGGCGACCGGCGGCTTGCCGGGGTCGCCGACCGAGAACTGGGTGGCGGCCTTGGACGCCTCGTCGAAGGCGTAGCGCAGCGGGTTGGACAGGACGGCGACGGTGCCGAGGTCGATGCTGGCCCCGGTGCCCTTGACCGACACCACGCCGTCGACGATCTCGAGGTCGGACTCGTCGGCCTCGAGCGCCTCCGCGGCGATGCGCAGCGCCTTCTCCTTCGCGCGCAGCGCGGCGAGGTGGATCGCCGAGCCGCTCATCACCGCCGCACGGGAGGCGAAGGTGCCGACCGCGTAGGGCATCTTGCGGGTGTCGCCGGTGGTGATCTCGACGTCCTCGAACCGCACGCCGAGGGTGTCGGCGACGACCTGCGCGAACGCCGTCTGGTGGCCCTGGCCCTGGGTGGTGAGGCCGGTGGCGACCTTGACCTTGCCGGAGGTCTCGATGTGGACGTGGGCGCCCTCGTAGGGACCGACGCCGGTGCCCTCGACGTAGCAGGCCAGGCCGATGCCGACCTTGCGGCCCTGGGCGGCCATCTCGGCGCGGAAGTCCTCGAACTCGTCCCAGCCGACGAGCTCCTTGAGCTTGGCGAGCGAGGCCGGGTAGTCGCCGGAGTCGTAGGTCAGCTCGCGGCCGTCCTGGAAGACCAGCCCGTGCTCGTAGGGGAACTCGTCGGGCTGGATGAAGTTGGCGGCCCGCACCTCGGTGCGGTCCTTGCCGAGGTACGCCGCGATCGCGTCCATCGTCCGCTCCATCACGAAGCAGCCCTGCGGGCGGCCGGCGCCGCGGTAGGGCGTCACGATCACGGTGTTGGTGTAGAGCGACTCGAAGACCACGCGGTAGTTCTGCGGCTTGTAGGGCCCGAGCAGCTGGGTCGAGGTGATGATCGGGACGATCAGGCCGTACGGCGTGTAGGCCCCGTGGTCGTGCCAGAACTCGACGTTGAGGCCGAGCAGCCGGCCCTCGTCGTCGAAGCCGACGTCGACGACGTGCTGCTGGGCGCGCTCGTGGGCCGAGGAGATGAAGTGCTCGCGCCGGTCCTCGGTGAACTTCACCGGACGGCCGAGCGTCCTTGCCGCCAGCGGCACCAGCAGCTCCTCGGGCCACGGGTGCACGACCTTGACGCCGAAGCCGCCGCCGACGTCGGGGGTGATCACGTCGACCTGCGCGAGGTCGAGGCCGAGCTTGGCCGCCACGCACCCGCGGACGCCGGTGGAGGTCTGGGTCGACGACCAGACCGTGAGCCGGCTGGTGTCGGGGTCCCAGCGCGCTACGGTGCCGCGACCCTCCATCGGCGTGCAGGCCGAGCGCTCGATGTCGAGGTCGAGGTGCAGGGTGTGCGGGGCGGCGGCGATCGCGGCGCGGGCGTCGCCGTTCTCCTGCTCCATCCGGGCGCCGACGTTGTCGGGCACGTCGTCGTGGACGGTGCGCTCGGCGGCGCGGGCCGCGGCGATGCCGACGACGGGCGGGAGCTGCTCGTAGTCGACGCGGATCCGCGACACCGCGTCCTCCGCGACGTAGCGGTCGACGGCGACGACGAGGGCGATCGCCTCGCCGACGTAGTTCACCTCGTCCTTCGCCAGGGCGTACTGGGTGCGGCCGTGGGTCAGCGCCGGGTGCGGGATCAGCAGCGGCAGCGGCTCGGCCATCGGGCCCTCGAGGTCGTCCCAGGTCCACACGGCGACGACGCCCTCGACGTCGAGCACGTCGGCCACGTCGATGTCGAGGATCCGGGCGTGGGCGTGGGGCGAGCGCAGCACGGCGGCGTGGAGCAGCCGCGGGTCGTCGTGCAGCAGGTCGTCGACGTAGCGGCCCTGGCCGCGCAGGAAGCGCTGGTCCTCCACCCGCGGGACCTTGGCGCCGAAGAGCTTGGTGGTCATGCCGACTCCCCCTCGCGCTCGGCGGTGGTCCCGGCCTGGATCTCGGCCTGGATCTCGGCGGCACGGAGCACCGACTTCACGATGTTCTGGTAGCCGGTGCAGCGGCACAGGTTGCCGGCGACCATCTCGCGGGCCTCGTCCTCGGTGGGGTCGGGGTTCTCGCGCAGGCCGGCCGTGATGGTGGTGAGGAAGCCGGGGGTGCAGAAGCCGCACTGCAGGCCGTGGCAGTCGGAGAACGCCTGCTGCACCGGCGAGAGCCGGCCCTGCTCGGTGCCGTCGGCCTCGGTGAGGCCCTCGACGGTCGTGATCTCGGAGTCCACGGCCGAGACCGCGAACATCAGGCACGAGCGCACCGGCACGCCGTCGACGAGGACGGTGCACGCGCCGCACACGCCGTGCTCGCAGCCGACGTGGGTGCCGGTGAGGCCGCAGTCGTGGCGCAGGGCGTCAGACAGCAGGCGCCGCGCGGGCACCCGGACCTCGTGGGCGGCCCCGTTGACGTGCAGGCGCACGTCGTGCACCTGCTCCGTGGTCTCGCTGGTCATGCGGGGGTCACCTCTCCTGCCCGGGTGCGGGCGTGGTCGGTCGCGGCCGCCAGGACGCGCGGCGCGAGCACCTTGACCAGGTGCGCGCGGTAGGCGGCGGTCGCGTGGATGTCGTCGGCCGGCTCGAGCTCGGCCAGGGCCTTTGCGGCCGGGTCGTCGAGGGCGTCGGTGACGTCGACGACGGTGGGCACGTCGCTGACCGAGACGAAGCCCATGCGGGCGCTGGTGACGCGGTCGCCGTCGAGCTGGACGAGGGCGGCGACCCCGACCAGGGCGTAGTCGCCGTGGCGGCGCGCGATCTCCTGGAACGCCACGCCACCACCGGCGGGCAGGGCCGGGAAGAACGCCTCGACGGCGATCTCGTCGTGGGCCAGTGTCGACTCGAGCGGCCCGAGGAACAGGTCGCCGGCCGGAATCGTACGACGGCCGCGGACCGACGCGACGTCGACCGAGCCGCCCAGGAGCCGGAGCACCATGGGCATCTCGGCGGCGGCGTCGGCGTGGACGATCGAGCCGACGGTCGTGCCGCGGTTGCGGATCGTGGGGTGGGCCACGTGCGAGAGCGCCAGGGCGAGCAGCGGCTGGACCTCGGCGGCGTCGCGGTCGGCGAGCACGTGGGCGTGGCGGGCGAGGGCCCCGACCCGGACCCCGGCCCCGTCCCCCTCGCGGGAGGTGGAGACGTGGCCGAGGTCCGGCAGGGCGTTGATGTCGACGAGCATCGACGGTGCAGCCAGGCGCATGGAGAGCAGCGGGACCAGGGACTGACCGCCGGCCAGCACCTTCGCCCCCGGCTCCTCCGCGAGGGCCGCGAGGGCTTCCTCGAGACCGGTCGGTCGCAGGTAGGCGAAGGGTGCGGGCTTCATCGGTGGGTGGTGCCTCCAGAGGCAGCGTCGTCGACGCCGCCGTCGTAGTCGGGGTGGCTCAGGTTGCGGGTGACGGCGCCGGAGCCGTGGCCACCGCGGCCCTTGACCATGTGGAAGAAGACGATGACCAGGATCGTGCCGAGGGCGATGCCGCCGAGCTCGAAGTCGTCGCCGAAGGTGAGGGTGACGCCGCCGATGCCGGCGATGAGGCCCGCCGCGAGGCCGACCATGTTGACCGGGTTGCCGAAGTCGATGCCGTTCTCCACCCAGATCTTCGCGCCCACCAGACCGATCATCCCGTAGAGGACAACCGTGATGCCGCCGAGGACGCCACCGGGGGTGGCGTTGACGATCGCGCCGAACTTCGGGCACAGGCCGAGCAGGATCGCGACGGCCGCGGCGACGTAGTAGGCGGCGGTGGAGTAGACGCGGGTGGCGCCCATGACGCCGATGTTCTCGGCGTACGTCGTGGTGGGCGAGCCGCCGAACGCGCTGGCGAACGCGGTGGCGATGCCGTCGGCACCGATGGCGCGGCCCATGTAGGGGTCGAGGTTCTCGCCGGTCATCTCCGCGACGGCCTTGACGTGACCGGTGTTCTCCGCGACGAGCGCGATGACGCCGGGGAGGACGAGCAGGATCGCGGTGAGCGAGAACGACGGGGCGTGCACGACCGAGACGCCGTCAGCGAGGGTGCCGCTGGGCAGGCCGATCCAGTCGGCCGCCTGGACGCCGGCCCACGAGACGCGGTCGTGCTCGGTGGCCTCGGTGGCACCGCCCAGGACGGAGGTGATCGGACCGAGGACGAGGTCGGCCAGGAACGAGAGCACGTAGCCGAAGATCAGCGCGAGGAAGACCGCGATGCGCGACCAGAAGCCGGGCAGCGCGACCGAGGCGAAGACCATGAACGCCGCGGTGAGCAGGGCGATCCACTGGTCCTGGGGCCAGTAGACGCCCGCCACGACCGGCGCCAGGTTGAAGCCGATGAGCATGACGACGGCACCCGTGACGGCCGGCGGGAGCAGGCGGTGGATCAGCTGGGCGCCGGCGAAGTGCACCAGCACGCCCACGGCGGCGAGCACGAGGCCGCCGACCAGGATCGCGCCGGTGACGTAGGAGGAGTCGTTGTCGGTGTCGAGCAGGCGGATCGCGGCGACGGAGGCCACGAACGACGCGCTCGTGCCGAGGTAGCTCGGGACCCGGTTCTGCACGATCAGCAGGAACAGGATCGTGCAGAGACCCGAGAACATGATCGCCAGGTTGGCGTCCAGGCCCATCACGAGGGGGAACACGAAGGTGGCGCCGAACATGGCGACCACGTGCTGGGCGCCGAGCCCGATCGTCTTGCCCCACGGGAGGCGCTGGTGCGGGAGCACCGCCTCGCCGGGAGCGGGATCGACCACGTCCCACTTGAACATCGACATGCAGGCCTCCAGATTTCGCAGCTGATCAGCAGGGGGTGTGTGCCCGAGATGCCTCAAACTAGTGCGCCACATCACACACCCTCACTGGCGACATCCGCCGAAGGAACGCCGGAGTCCATGGCAAGTTCTCGGGCGGTTCGCGCCGCTGGCTAGCCTCACGTGCATGGGCCTCCCTCTCACGGTCGCCGACTGGCCGCCCGCGCCGATCCGCACCGAGCGCCTGCTGCTGCGGCCCCCGGAGGCCCGTGACCGGCCCGCGTTCGTCGACCTGGGCTGCGACCCGGTCGTCAACCGGTTCACCGGCGGGGGGCGTGAGCGCGCGACGCTGGAGCGCGAGATGCCCGCCGTGCCGGCCGACCGGCCGGGCCAGCTCGTCGTGGAGCACGAGGGGCGGCTGGTCGGCTGGTTCGGCGTCTCCCGCCACGACCCCGCGCGCCCGGGACGTGTGCTGCCCGACGGCGGCGAGCTCGAGCTGAGCTGGGTCACGCCGGTCGCGGCCTGGGGCCACGGCTGGGCCACCGAGGCCGGCCGTGCGGTGCTGGCCTGGGTCGACGCCCGCTTCGACGAGCCCGTCGTCGTCTGCACCCAGGTCGCCAACACCGCCTCCCGCCGCCTCGCCGCGCGTCTCGGGTTCACCGAGGCCGGCCGGTTCGAGGAGCACGGCGCGCTGCAGTGGTTCGGCGTACGTCACCCGGGCACGCCGTGACCACCCTTCGCCGCGCCCACGCCGATGACGTGGCCGCGGTCGAACGGGTCGCGCTCGCGGCCTACACGCCCTACCTGCCCCGCATGGACGGCCAGCGCCCCGGCCCCCTCGACGCCGACTACGCGCGAGCCGTCGCGGACGACGAGACGTGGGTGGCGCTGGAGGGCGACGAGGTCGTCGGCTACCTCGTCCTGGTGCCCGAGGGCACGACGCTGCTGCTCGACAACGTCGCCGTGCTGCCGTCGCACCACGGACGGGGCGTCGGTCGTGCGCTGCTCGCGCTGGCCGAGGAGCGCGCCGACGCGCACGGCTGCTCCCGCGTGCGGCTCTACACCCACGCCTCGATGGTCGAGAACCAGCGGCTCTACGAGCACCTCGGCTACGTCGAGACCCACCGCGCCACCGACGCCGGGCTCGCCCGCGTGTTCTACGCCAAGGACGTCTGAGGCTTCGGCCCTACCGCCCGTCGCGGCGCCGGCGGTCGCGCTCGGCGAGCAGCGCACCGCCGGCCACGAAGCCCATCGCGACCAGGCCGAGCCAGGCGCCGGCGCGGGACGGGTCGTCGACCGCGAGCCAGAGCTGGCCGGCGGCGACCACGGCGCAGGCGCCGAGCACGAGCTTCGTCCCGGTCGCCATGCGCACACCCTCGCCGGTCGGCAACGTGGGCACCCGTCCAGCGCAGCGGCGTACCCCGCACTGGGGAGCAGGTCACTCCTCGGGGTAGGCGTAGACCGCCTCCGGCGCGCCCGTGGCCTCCAGGCACGCTGCCACCGCGGCCCCGAGCTGCGGGTCGTCGAAGGTGGAGAAGTCGGTGGTGGCGGAGTAGTAGCCGCCCCCACCGCGGAACCGCTCACCCACCTTCGCCGGCGGCGCGTCGGCGAACGGCTCGGCGGTGAACACCACCGCTCGCGCGTCCGCGTCCCAGGTGGCACCGAAGGGCCACCAGACCGGTCGGCCCGCGATGAGCAGGCAGCCGTCGACGAGCGTGAGCCGGCCTGCCACCAGCGCCTGTGGGTAGGCGCTCGCCTGCTCGGTCGTGGCGATGACCGGCGGGACCGGGCTGGCCGGGGACGCCTCGGCGCCCTGCGACCCGCCGTCGCGGTCAGGGACGGTGGAGACGACCGCCGCGAGCAGCGACGCGAGGGCGACGCCTGCGCCCAGCCGCGCGGACGTGTGGAGCACGCGACGCTCCACCCCTCACTCCACGATCTCGAGCGCCCGCAGCGCGACGGCGACGTCGAGGCGGAGGTGGGGGTCGGTGGCGACCGGGCCGAGGATCCGCTGCAGCTTGCCGACGCGGTAGCGCATCGTGTTGTAGTGGAAGAACTGCGCCCGCGCGGCCTCGGCCACGTTGAAGTTGGTGTCGAGCAGCACCTGGAGGGTCTCGCGCAGGTCGCCGGCCTCGGGGGTGCGCTCGGCGAGCGGGCCGAGGACGTCGGCCGCGAACGCGGAGAGCTCGGCGCCGTCGGGCACCAGCGCCAGCAGCCGGTGGAGGCCGAGCTGGTCGAAGCGCGTCACCGAGCCGCCGCCGTGCACCCGGCGGCCGATCTCCACCGAGCGCTGCGCCTGCCGGAACGCCTCGGGGAGCTCGGAGGAGTCGCGCGCGACGCGGCTGACGCCGGCGGAGAACGCGATCCGGCCGCCGCCGCGATCGCCGCGCACGCCCTCGATCATCCGGTCGACGGCCGCGTGCCACGCCGCGGGCCCGGCCTCCGGGTCGACCGGGACGAGCGTGACGACCTCGCGGCTGAAGGCGACCGAGGCGATCGTCGGGTCGGCGCTGGTCGCGACCTGGCGCCAGGCCTGGGCGAACCGGTCGTGCCACGCGCGTCGGTCGTCGGACGCGCCCTGGGCGGCCAGGCCCTCGGGGTCGAGCACCGCGACCACCACGACGGCCGGACGGTCGAGGTGCCAGCCGAAGGCCTGCGCGTGCTCGGCGACGTAGTCCTCCTCGCCGGCCCGTCCCAGGAACACGTCGCGGAGGAAGTCGCCCTGGTACTTGTTCTCGACCGCCGTGATCGCCTCGACGCGCGTCACCAGCAGCGCCGCCACGATCGCGGCCCGCTCGAGGGCGTGGACGTCGGACTCGTGGATGGTCCCGTCGGTGCGCAGCGCGACCAGGCGCGCCAGGTCGACGCCCGCCGCGACGACCCGCCGCACGAGCGCCTGCCCCCCGCCCACGGCCGTGCCGTCGGGGTCGATCCGCTCGACGCGGAGCCGGCCGGTGGGGTCGAGCAGGCCGGCGGCGGCCAGCGCGTCGCGGTCGCCCTCGTCGAGGTGGGCCGCGCGCTCGCGCCCGTCGGTGGAGGTGAACGCCACGCCGCAGCCCAGAGCGTCGCCGACCGCCTCCGCGATCGCGGCGAGGTCGCCGCCCTCCAGCACGATGTGCGTCAGCGCGGTGTGCAGCGCGTCCGCCCGCTCGAGCGCGGCGACCGCCTCGGGGTCGCTTATCAAGTCTTGGCCCACTTGCCGTCCTTCGTTGTCAGGAACTCACATTCGCGAGTGTGCCACGAGCCGTTAGCGTCTGCACGGTGATGTTCGCCGGGCCGCTCTCCCCCCTGCCGGTGGCAGCGCCCTCCCGCGTCCTGGTCCGCCTCTCCGCCGCCGCCGACGGCCCGCTGCCGGTGGTGCACGCCAGCGCCAGCGCGGTCTACGTCGACCTCGGCGGCTGGTGCCTCGGGCTGGTGTCCGCGACCGCGAGCCGGGTGCCGTGCGCGATGTGGTCCACGGTGGACGACCTCACCACGCTCCTCCCGTCCGCCGGCCCGCTCACCGCCCGCGTCGACGACGGCTGCCTCGTGGTCGCCGGTCGGGCGCTGCGCGTCTCCCGCGTGGTCGACACCCGACTGCCGTCGGTGGCCGTCCCTCGCCCCTGCCCCGAGGAGGCCCTGCACGTCGTGGCCGCCGCCGGGCTCGACCTCCCGGCGGGCGGCCGGCTCACCCCGGCCCACGTCGACCGGCTGCTCGGGCGCGGCCCCGGCCTCACCCCGCTCGGCGACGACGTGCTGGCCGGCTGGCTCGCCGTCCGCGTCGCGGCCGGCCGGCCCGACGTCGCCGTCGCTGGCGCGGTGAAGCAGCGCCGGGCCGTCACCACGCTGCTGTCCGCGA
This sequence comes from Nocardioides zeicaulis, assembly GCF_042432345.1. Taxonomy (NCBI): domain Bacteria; kingdom Bacillati; phylum Actinomycetota; class Actinomycetes; order Propionibacteriales; family Nocardioidaceae; genus Nocardioides; species Nocardioides zeicaulis. The sequence goes on from NZ_JBHLXH010000002.1 coordinate 580,603, forward strand.
CGCTCCTCGACTGCGCCCTGCACGGCGAGGCGCTGCCGCAGCTCGCCGACTGGCTCGTCTCCCCTACCGACGCCACGGCCGCCGCCCTGCTCGGCGTGGGCGCGACCTCCGGGGCCGGCCTGCTCGCAGGCGCCGCGCTCGCCCTCGCCTCCCTGACCGACCGCGACACCCCCACCGCCGCCTGAGACCGGGCAGCACGAAGGAGCACCGATGAAGGACCACGTCGAGCTGAGGAGCGGCGCGTACGCCGACTCCGTCACCCTGCTGCAGGTCAGCCGGGCCGTCCAGGCCGCGCCGGGCGTGGTGGCCGCGCAGGTCGCGATGGCCACCGGCCTCAACCTCGAGGTGCTCACCGGCATGGGCTTCGACGTGCCGGACTCCTCGCCCAACGACATGGTCGTCGCGCTGCGCCTCGACGACGACGCCGACGTCGCGGCTGCGCTCGCCGCCGTCGACGCCGCGCTCGTGCCCGCCCGACCCGCCTCCGGCGCCAGCGAGGTCGCGCCGCCGCGCACGACCGGCTCGGCGCTGCGGCGCACCGGCTCCGGCGCCGTCGCCCTCGTCTCCGTCCCGGGCGCGAGCGCCACCGTGGAGGCGATGGACGCCGTCGAGGCCGGCCACGACGTGATGGTCTTCAGCGACAACGTCCCGGTGGCCGAGGAGGTGGCGCTCAAGACCTACGCCACCTCGCGTGGCGCCCTGGTGATGGGGCCCGACTGCGGCACGGCCGTGATCGACGGCATCGGGCTCGGCTTCGCCAACACCACGCGCCCGGGCCGCATCGGCATCGTGGCCGCCTCCGGCACCGGCTGCCAGCAGCTGCTCGCCCTGCTCCACCACGCGGGCGCCGAGCTCGACGGGGTCGGCGTGCGCCACGCGCTGGGCGTGGGCGGCCGCGACCTGTCGGCCGCGGTCGGCGGGCTGTCCACCCGCGGGGCGCTGGCCCGCCTCGACGCCGACGCCGACGTCGACCTGGTCGTCGTCGTCTCCAAGCCCCCCGCGCCGGAGGTCGCGGCCTCGCTCGCGACCTACGCCGGCGGGCTCGGCACGCCCGTCGAGCTGGGCCTGCTCGGCCGCGGCCAGCGCGACCTGACGACGGTCGCCGAGGCGGTCCTCGCCCGGCTCGGACACGCCGCCCCCACCTGGCCGGTCGCCGGCGAGCACAACACCGGCGCCGCCACCGGCCCGCTGCTGCGCGGGCTCTTCGTCGGCGGGACCCTCTGCGACGAGTCGATGCTGATGGCCACCGAGGTGCTCGGCCCGGTCCGCAGCAACATCCCGCTGTCCGACGACCTCGGCCTCGACTCCACCGACCCCGGCGACCTGCTGACCGACAGCCACACGATGATCGACTTCGGCGACGACGCCCTCACCCAGGGGCGCGCCCACCCGATGATCGACCCGACCCTGCGCAACGAGCAGCTGGCCCGCGCCGCCGCCGACCCGCAGACGGGCGTGATCCTGCTCGACCTGGTGCTCGGCCACGGCGCCGAGCCCGATCCGGCGGCGATGCTCGCCCCGGCGATCTCGGCCGCCCGCGCGGACCGACCGGTCCCGGTGGTGGTGAGCCTGGTCGGCACCGACCTCGACCCGCAGGGACTCGACGCCCAGCGCGACGCCCTCGTCGCCGCCGGCGCCGAGGTGCACCTGTCCAACGCCGCGGCCACCCGCCGTGCGCTCGACCTGCTGAGCCAGCTGGAAGGGAAGGCCTCCTGATGAGCACCCCCACCGTCGTCACCGTCGGCGCCGACATGTTCGCCGAGGCGGTCGAGGGCCAGGCCGTCGACGTCGAGCGCGTCGACTGGCGCCCGCCGATGCCGGGCACCGAGGCCGACCTCGCCGCCGTCGCCACCGACCCCCGCCGACCCGAGGCCAACCGCCGCGCCGTCGAGGCGATGCTCGGGGTCACCGCCCACCTCGTCGACGTCGCACCCGCCTCCGAGGTGCTCGGCCTCGAGCGCGGACAGTTCCTGCACGCCGGTCCGCCGATCGCGTGGGAGCAGGCGTCCGGACCGCTGCGGGGCGCCCTTATGGGCGGCGCCGCGCTCGAGGGCCTGGTCGACGACCCGGAGGACGCCGTCGCGCTCTTCGAGTCCGGGAGCAACGTCAGCCTCGAGCCGTGCCACCACCGCAGCGCCGTGGGCCCGATGGCCGGCGTGGTCACGCCGTCGATGTGGATGTGGGTCCTGGAGGACCGCGCCACCGGGCGCCGGACGTACTGCTCGCTCAACGAGGGCCTCGGCAAGGTGCTGCGCTACGGCGCCTACAGCGACGAGGTGCTCACCCGCCTGCGCTGGATGGGCGACGTGCTGGGGCCGCTGCTCCAGGCGGCCGTCCGCGGCACCGCCGAGGCCACCGACGTCACCGGCATCCTCACGCAGATGCTCCAGATGGGCGACGAGGCGCACAACCGCAACCGCGCCGGCACCCTCATGCTGCTGCGCGACCTCTCCCCCGCGATGGTGCTCAGCCAGGAGAAGGGCGGCTTCGAGGGCAAGGACGTCGCCGAGGTGCTGCGCTTCGTCGGCGGCAACGACCACTTCTTCCTCAACCTCGCCATGCCCGCCTGCAAGCTCGCGCTCGATGCCGCTCGCGACGTCCCGGGCTCGACGATGGTGGTGGCGATGGCGCGCAACGGCACCGAGTTCGGCATCCAGGTCTCCGGCACCGGCGACCAGTGGTTCACCGGGCCGGCGCAGGTCGCCGAGGGCCTGTTCCTCGGCGACTACGGCCCCGAGGACGCCAACCCCGACATCGGCGACTCCGCCATCACCGAGACCGCCGGCATCGGCGGCTTCGCGATGGCCACGGCGCCCGCGATCGTCCGGCTCGTCGGCGGCTCGGTCCCCGACGCGCTGGCCACCACCCGCCGGATGCACGAGATCACCCTCGCGGCGAACCCGCGCTGGTCCGTGCCGGTCCTGGAGTTCCAGGGCACGCCCACCGGCATCGACGTCAGCAAGGTCTGCCGCACCGGCGTCCTGCCCCAGATCAACACCGGCATGGCGGGCGCCGTCGCCGGCGTCGGCCAGGTCGGCGCCGGGCTGGTCACCCCGCCAGCCGAGATCTTCCCGCAGGCGCTGGCCGCGCTCGCCGACGCCGCCCGGGCGGCCAACGGCTAGGCGCCCGCGGGCCGCTCGTTGTAGACGCCCGCGGGCTCCTGCCCCGACAGCGCGCCGATCGCCGCCATGATCCGGTCGGTCAGCTCGCGGCGCGCGCGGCCGCTGGGCACGTCGTCGTACTCGCCGGCGACCGTGATCGGCTCGCCGAACCGCACGGTCACGTCGACGCGGCCCAGGCGCGGCCGGCTGGTCCCGACGGGCTGGATGTCCTCGGTGCCGCTGAGGCCGACCGGGACGACCGGTGCCCCGGAGGTCAGGGCCAGGTGGGCGACGCCGGTGCGGCCGCGGTAGAGCCGGCCGTCGCGCGAGCGGGTGCCCTCGGGGTAGATCCCGAACGCCTCGCCCCGGCCGAGCACGTCGAGCGCGGTGTCGAGGCTGGCGATGGCCGCACGGGTGTCGTCGCGGTCGACCGGCAGCATGCCGAGCCCCTCGAACCACGCCCGCGACAGCGCGCCCTTGACCCCGGTGCCGGTGAAGTAGTCGGACTTGGCGAGGAAGACGACCTTGCGCGGCACGACCACCGGGATGACGACGCTGTCGAAGAACGACAGGTGGTTGCTCGCCACGATGACCGGGCCCGTGGTCGGCACGTGGTGCAGGCCCTCGACGCGTGGGCGCCACACGGCACGGGCCAGCGGGGGGATGACGCCGTGCGCGACCGTGTAGAGCATGCGCCGATCCTGCCACTCCCCACGGGCGGGGGTCAGGGAGCGTCCGTCGCGCGGAGCGTCGGCGCCACGAAGGCCGAGCGCAGCTCGACCGCACCGCTCGCGCGCAGCGGCGTGCCCTCCTCGAGGTAGGCCTGGCGCGCCTCCTCGCCGTGCGAGGGCGGCAGCGAGCCGTCGGCGCGCACCACCCGCCACCACGCCACCGCCGCGCCGTGGGTGGCCATCACGTTGCCGACCAGCCGCGGTCCGCCCCGGCCGACCTGCCGGCCCACGACGTCGGCGATCGCACCGTAGGTGGTGACCCGCCCGCGCGGCACGGACTCCGCGCACTGCAGCACCAGCTCGACGTAGAGCTCGCGCTCCTCCTCGGTCGTCACGACACCTCCGCCTGGGTCAGCCGCGCGGCGGCGAGCAGCGCCACGACCGTCAGGCCGGCGGCCGTGAGCCACAGCCACCCGGGTGCCGCGGCGGCTGACAGGCCGCGCAGGGCGGCGTACGCCACCGGCACCGGCACGAGGGCGAGCAGCCCGCGCCCGGCCCACAGCCGCGCCAGGTGCGGGTCGACGGGCAGGGAGGCGGGGCCGTGGGCAAGCACGACCGCGCAGACGTGGGCCGCGAGCAGCAGCACCGCGACGACCGGCACCCGCCAGTCGAGCACGCCGTGCGCGCTCCACCAGCCGGCTACCAGCACCAGCGCCACCACGCCCGCGGGGTGGTCGGGGGCCCTCGTCCAGAGCACCCCGCAGACCGCCACGCCGAGCAGCACGAACCAGTGCGGCACCTCCGGCAGCGCCAGGGCCATCGCCGAGCACGGCAGCACCAGTAGCAGCGCGTGCAGGACGAGGGTGGTGCGAGGCGCGGTCACCGGGCCCGCACCTTCGGCACCCGCGCCCGGCGGGCCAGCTGCCTGAGCACCGTGTCGAGGGTGCCCGGGCCGTGCCACGGGACCACCGGGCACCCGAGGGCGGCCAGCATCCGCAGCCGGTCGTCGCGCTCGATCCTCTGCATCCGCGCGGCGAGACCGGGCAGCGAGAGCGGGTCGGCGTCGTCGGGCCGCTCCCCCAGGGTGTCGATGACGACGACCGAGGTGCCGCCGCGCAGCAGGCTCGCGGTCGCGGTCACCAGGGGCGTGAAGAGCATCGGCGAGAGCACGTGCACCACGCTCCCGGCGCCAGCGCCGAGGTCGAGCCGCTCCGGCGGGGTGCTGCGCACCTCGGCGCGCACCCGGGCGAGCGTGCCCTGCAGCCGCTGGAGGTGGCGCGGGCCTGCGCCGAGCGGCACCCGCACGGCGTCGGAGGCCAGCACCAGCAGCCCGACCCGGTCGCCGGTGCGGACGTGGTGGTCGGCCAGCGCGCTGGCGGCGCGGACGGTGAGGTCGAGCGAGCTGGCCGCGCCGTCGACGCCGCCGGAGACCCCGATGTCGCGCAGCGCGTCGACGACCAGCCACACGCCGGCGTCCTGCTCGGCGCGGGTGGTCACCACGTGCAGCGCGCCGGTGCGCAGCGACACCGGCCAGGTGATCCGCTTGAGACGGTCGCCGGTCGTGAAGGGGCGGATGCCCTCGAAGTCGGTGCCGCTGCCGATGCGCCGCGACCGGTGCCGGCCGACGAGGCCGTCGGGCTGGGGCACCTCGGCATGGCTGTCGTACGGCGCCGCCTGCGGGAGCACCACCATCCCCTGCTCGGGCAGGTCGACCGGGCCGAGGCGCCACCCGCCCCACGCGCCCGTGAGCGCGACCCGCTCGGCCCCCAGGGCACGGCGCCCCCACCGGCGCGGGCTGACCTCCAGCACGGGCAGGCCGTCGGCCACGAGCGACCCGACCGCGCCGTGCGCGGGGCGGGCCGCGACGTGCGGCGCCCGGCCGGCGACACGCACCACGTGCTCGACGCCGTCGGTGTCGTCGACCACGAGCCGTGAGGTGGTGCCCTGGCCCTCGTGGAGCCGCAGGTGGTCCAGGCGCGCCCGGACCTCAGGGACACGCCGCGGCCGGTGCAGCAGCCCCATCGCCGCCAGCAGCACGAACGGCGCGGCGAGCACGACCAGCACCTGCTGGCCCAGGAGCACCCCGCCCGCGGTGCCGCCGAGCCCGAGCAGGCAGGCCCGGACCAGCCCCGCGGTGGGCCGCCAGGTGGTCACGCGGGCGACCCCGCCCGGTGCTCCAGGGTGCGCGGAGCCTCCACGGAGGTGAGCACGGCGTCGACCACGCGCGCGCCCGACGCCTGCGTCATCCACAGGTCGGGCTTGACGGTGATGCGGTGGGCGAGCACCGCCCGGGCGACCACCTTGACGTCCTCCGGCACGACGTAGTCGCGACCCCGCAGCGCCGCCCACGCGCGAGCGGTCAGCACGAGGCCGAGGCTGCCCCGCGGCGAGGCGCCGGTGAGCACGTCGGGGTGGCGGCGCGTGGCCGCGACGAGCTCCACGCAGTAGCGCCCGACCGACTCGTCGACGCCCACCTGCTCCACCGCGGCCTGCATCGCGGCCAGCCCGGCCGAGTCGGTCACCTGCGCCACGTCGACCTCCTCGCGTCGGCGCTCGACGCGGCGCCGCACGACGTCGTACTCCTCGTCCGCCGTGGGGTAGCCGAAGCCGACCCGCATCAGGAAGCGGTCGAGCTGGGCCTCGGGCAGCGGGTAGGTGCCCTCGTACTCGACCGGGTTGGCGGTGGCGAGGACGTGGAAGGGGCTGGGCAGGCGGTGGGTCTGGCCCTCGACGGTGACCTGTCCCTCCTGCATCGCCTCCAGCAGCGCGGCCTGCGTCTTGGGGGGCGTGCGGTTGATCTCGTCGGCCAGCAGGAGCCCCGCGAACACCGGGCCCGGGCGGAAGTCGAACTCGGCGCGCCGCTGGTCGTAGACGTAGGAGCCGGTGAGGTCGGCCGGGAGCAGGTCGGGGGTGAACTGCGCGCGGGAGAACTCCAGGCCGAGGGCGGAGGCGAACGAGCGCGCGGCGAGGGTCTTGCCGAGCCCCGGGAAGTCCTCGAGCAGCACGTGCCCCTTGGCCAGCACCGCGGCCAGCACCAGGGCGAGCGACTCGCGCTTGCCCACCACGGCACGCCCGACCTCGTCGAGCACCTGCTCGGCGAAGGGCGCCACGTCGGTCGGGGTGGCGGCGGCTTCAGTCACGGGAGTCCTCGATTCGGGTCAGGATGCGGTCGATCTCCGCCGGCGAGAGCCGGCGGACGGGGTCGAGCTCGTCGCGCAGCGCGTCGGCGAGGTCGGGGTCGCGGGCGCGGGCCAGCGCGACGAGACGCTCGCGCAGCGCCTCGCTGGGCTGGCGTGCCTGCTGGTGGCCAGTGAGGACGCGCAGGTCGCTGCTCGCCTCGTCGGAGCGGTCGGCGCGCGGGCCGAGGCTGCTGCGCCAGGCGGTCACCGGCACGTCGATGGTGTCGACGAGGAGCCAGGCCGAGGCCAGCGCGATCAGCGACCACAGGGCGTACGGCACCGGCTGCGGCTCGAAGTCGAGCAGCACCGCCGCGCCGAACCCGAGGAGCGACAGCACCGCGCCACCGAGCAGCCGGTTGCGCCACCGCGCGGAGACCCGCACCCATCCCGCGAGCCGCCTCACGGGTCGACCTCGGAGCCGGCGCGCGCCCGTAGCGCCAGGCTCCGCCGGACGTCGGCGAGCGCGGCCAGCGCAGCGTCGCGGTGGTCCTCGGTGATCGGGTGCTCGGAGAAGCGGGCCTCGCGGTAGAGCGTCGCGAGCCGCTGGACGGCTCCCGCGTCGGCCTCGACGAGGTCGAGCACGCGCAGGGCGTACTCCGAGGACGTCTCCCAGTCGCGGCGAGGGGTGCCGGCGCGCCCTCCCTGCACCTCGAAGCGCGCCCACGCCGCCACGATCGCGTTGCGCGGCTCGCCGTCGTGCAGCACTGCGTCCTGCTCGGTCGCGTCGGCCACGATCGCCGCCGCCAGCCGGGCCGGCTCGTCGAGGACGTCGAAGTCGGGCTCGTCGGGCTCCGGCTCCCGGTCGAGGCGCCGGCGCACGACCTCGCGCAGCCGCAGCAGCGCCCAGGCCACGCCGGCCAGCAGCGCGAGCAGCAGGAGCGCCTCCATCGTCCACACCAGGACCTTGGCCCACAGCGGCACGTCGCTCTGCGTGACGATGTCCCGGGCGTCCTCCAGCGAGGTGTCCGGCGGGTCGCAGTAGTCCCGCTGGGCGGCGTCGTCGGGCACGACCGCGGCGACCGTGCCGTCGGCGGCGGTCCGCACCGGCAGCGGGATGCACGAGGTGACGGGCGTGGTCAGCGTCGCCGGCCGCGGCCCGGGGCCGGTGAAGGCCCGGTCGGGCCCGATGAGCGTCGCCCACGCGACGAGCACGACGAAGACGCTCGTGGCAGCCACCGCCAGCGCGGCGCGCACGCCCGCCGTGGGCTCCCCGAACGCACGCATGGCGCGAACCCTAGGCGAAGGGTCCGCGCCGTGCGAGGGGCGATCGGGGTCGGTCGGTGGTCAGTAGGCCGGCTGGCTCGGGTCGATCTGGCTGACCCAGGCCACCACGCCGCCGCCCACGTGGACGGCGTCGTTGAAGCCGGCGCCCTTGAGCACCGCGAGCACCTCGGCCGAGCGCACGCCCGACTTGCAGTGCAGGACGATCGGCTTGTCGGAGGGCAGGTCGCCCAGCGCGTTGCCGTTGAGGAACTCGCCCTTCGGGATCAGCACCGAGCCCGGGATCCGGTTGATCTCGTACTCGTTGGGCTCGCGGACGTCGATCAGCGTGAAGTCGCGCTCGCCGTTGTCGCGCTCCTTGAGCATGTGCTCGAGCTGGGTGACCGAGATCGTCGAGCCGGCGGCGGCCTCGGCCGCCTCGTCGGAGACCGCTCCGCAGAAGGCGTCGTAGTCGATCAGGCCGGTGACGGTGGCGTTCTCGCCGCACAGCGCGCAGCTCGGGTCCTTGCGCACCTTGAGCTTGCGCCACTCCAGCTCGAGGGCGTCGTAGATGACGAGCTTGCCGATGGCCGGGTCGCCGATGCCGGTGAGCAGCTTGATCGCCTCGTTGACCTGGATCGAGCCGATGCTGGCGCACAGGACGCCGAGCACGCCGCCCTCGGCGCAGCTGGGGACCATGCCCGGCGGCGGGGGCTCGGGGTAGAGGCAGCGGTAGCACGGCGCCTCGTCGGACAGCGACGGCGCGAAGACCGACGCCTGGCCGTCGAAGCGGTAGATCGAGCCCCAGACGTAGGGGATCCCGAGGAAGTACGCGGCGTCGTTGACCATGTAGCGCGTCGCGAAGTTGTCGGTGCCGTCGACGATCAGGTCGTAGCCCTCGAACACGCCCATGACGTTGTCGTTGTCGAGCCGCTCGCCGTGCACGACGACCTCGACATAGGGGTTGACCTCGGCGATGGACTCCTTCGCCGAGAGCGCCTTGGGCCGGCCGATGTCGGACATGCCGTGGATGATCTGGCGCTGGAGGTTCGACTCGTCGACCTCGTCGAACTCGGCGATGCCGATCGTGCCCACGCCGGCGGCGGCGAGGTAGAGCAGCGCGGGCGAGCCGAGGCCACCGGCGCCGATGACGAGCACCTTGGCGTTCTTCAGCCGCTTCTGCCCCGTCATGCCCACGTCGGGGATGATGAGGTGGCGGCTGTAGCGACGGACCTCGTCGGTGGTCAGCTCGGCGGCCGGCTCGACGAGTGCGGGGAACTGCACGGACATCTCCTTGGGCTCGGGTGTGGGTGCAACAGCGCTGCCCCCACTCCTGTTCCCTGCCATGGTCCCCGCGCGGTGGTGACACGCCGGACGGCGTCCCGCGATGCGGACTCAGGCGCGGAGGCCGCGACGGTTAGGCTCGGCCCGACCGCACTACCCAGGAGTACGACGTGACTGCAGGCCCGCTCGACACAGGCTCCCCGCGACCCCGCGGCGGCCGCATGCCGCGACGCGAGCGCCGCGCCCAGCTGCTCGAGTCGGCCCTGGAGGTCTTCGTCGCGCAGGGCTACCACGCCGCCGCGATGGACGACATCGCCGACCGCGCCGGGGTCTCCAAGCCCGTGCTCTACCAGCACTTCCCCGGCAAGCTCGACCTCTACGTCGCGCTGCTCGACGCCTCGTGCGACACGATCATCGACAACTGCCGCGCCGCCCTGGCCTCGACCACCGACAACCGCGACCGCGTCGCGGCGACGATGAAGGTCTTCTACAGCTACGTCGCCTCCGAGGAGGGCGCCTTCCGCCTGGTCTTCGAGTCCGACCTCACCAGCGAGCCCGAGGTCCGCGCCCGCGTCGACCGCGTCACCGTCGAGTGCGCCTCGATGATCGCCGACGTCATCCGCACCGACACCGGCCTGCCCGACGAGCCGTCGGAGCTGCTCGCGGTCTCGCTGGTGGGAATGGCGCAGGTGTCCGCGCGGTTCTGGCTCGCGGGCGGTGGCGAGATCACCCAGGACGACGCCGCCTCGCTCGTGGCGGGCCTGGCGTGGCGCGGCATCCGGGGGTACCCGATGACCGACGACCACTGACCCGGCACGATCGGTACCAGCAGCACCCGCACCACCCCCGAGAACCACCCCAGCAGGACGACGAGCAAGGAGCATCACCGTGGAGGTCAAGATCGGCGTGCAGAACGCCCAGCGCGAGCTGGTGCTCGACACCGACATCACGCCCGAGGACGTCGAGGCCCGCCTCACCGAGGCCCTGGCCGGCAACGGCGTGCTGCGCCTGACCGACACCAAGGGTCGCTCCGTGGTCGTCCCGGCAGCCTCCGTGGCCTACCTCGAGATCGGCTCGCCCAACACCAGCACGGTCGGCTTCCGCTGACCACCACCTGCCTCCCGACCTCGACCGGGCACCTGCCGTGGGCCTGATCTGGACCGTCGTGGTGACGCTGCTGGTCGGCTTCGTCATCGGCTTCCTCGGCAAGGCGGTCGCGCCGGGCTCGCGCGACAACATCCCGCTGTGGCTGACCGTCGTGTGCGGCGTCCTCGGCGCGTTCGTCGGCAGCTGGCTGTACTACCTCGTCTTCGGTGTCGCACCCGACAACCCGGGTGGCGACATGAACGACACCAGCAGGGGTCCCGACTGGTGGCGTCACGCCTGGCAGGTCGGCGTCGCGGCGGTGCTGGTCGTCGTCGCGGCGACCGTCACCGGTCGCCGTGACCGCGCCGGTCGCGACGCCTGAGCCGGCGCCGGACCGGCCCGACCGAGCCGGCCGGGATCAGGGCTCGAGGCCGAGCTGCGCCATCCGGTCGGCGTGCAGCTCGGTGAGGCGGGTGAACATCCGCCCGAGGGCCGCGAGGTCGAGCCCGGGTCGGTCCACCCCTCCGGCGAGCAGCGCGGTCAGCGAGTCGCGGTCACCGGCGACGCGCTGGGCCTGGGTGAGCGCCTCGCCCATGAGGCGTCGACCCCACAGCGCGAGCCGGCCACCGAGGCGGTGGTCCTCCGCGATGCCCGCGCGGACCCGCTCGACGATGAAGGCGGTCTGCCCGGAGTCCTCCAGCGAGGCGATGATGACCTCGCGGGTGTCGGCGTCGAGGTAGGCCGCGATCTCGCGGTAGAAGTCGGCGGCGAGGCCGTCGCCGACGTAGGCCTTGATCAGGCCCTCGTAGTAGTCCGAGGGCGCGGTGTGGGCGTGGAAGCTGTCGAAGCTCTGCCGGAAGACCTGCATCGCCTCCGCGGGGTCGGCGCCGAGCTCCTCGAGGCGGTGCACCAGCTTCTGGAGGTGGCCGAACTCGGCGGTCGCCATCGCGCCGATCGCGATCTTGTCGTCGATGCCGGGCGCGAGCTTGGCGTCCTCGACGAGCCGCTCGAACGCCGAGAGCTCGCCGTAGGCGATCGCCCCCAGCAGGTCGACGGCGGCCAGGCGGTAGTCCTCGTCGGACGATGCGTCCTCGGCCGATGCGCTCATGCGCGCAGCCTAGCGATAGCATCGACGTGACCGAGCCGCCGACGCACCCGCCGGTGGCCGCCTGTATGTGCGCGGTCGACGTGCCTTTCCGGAGTGCCCGACCGCATGCGTGGGACAACCGACTCTTCCGAAAGCGACACCGTGACCACCACCTTCCGCGACCTGGGCGTGCTGCCCGAGATCTGCGACGCGCTGGAGCGCGCCGGCATCACCACCCCCTTCGCCATCCAGGAGATGACCCTCTCGGTCGCCCTGATGGGCACCGACCTGATCGGTCAGGCCCGCACGGGCACCGGCAAGACCCTGGCCTTCGGCATCCCGGTGCTGCAGCGCTCGGTCGCCCCGACCGACCCGGCCTACGCCGACATGCCGCAGGGCAAGCCGCAGGCCCTCATCGTCGCCCCGACCCGCGAGCTCGCGCTCCAGGTCTCCAGCGACCTGTCGCTGGCCAGCAAGGACATGGGCCTGCGCGTCCTCACCGTCTACGGCGGCGTCGGCTACGAGCCGCAGCTCGAGGCCCTCGAGTCGGGCGTCGACATCGTCGTCGGCACCCCCGGTCGCCTCATCGACCTGGCCAACCGCCGCTCGCTCGACCTGTCGCACGTGCACGCGCTCGTCCTCGACGAGGCCGACGAGATGCTCGACCTCGGCTTCCTGCCCGACGTCATCACCCTCATCTCCAAGACGCCCGAGACCCGCCAGACGATGCTGTTCTCGGCCACGATGCCCGCCGCGATCGTCTCGCTGGCCCGCGTCCACATGCGCCACCCGATGAACATCCGCGCCGAGTCGTCCTACGAGAACGCGACCGTCCCGGCCACCGCGCAGTTCATCTACCAGGCCCACGACCTCGACAAGACCGAGATCATCGGCAAGGTCCTCCAGGCCGAGGACGCCGACAAGATGATCGTCTTCACCCGCACCAAGCGGCAGGCCCAGCGCGTCGCCGAGGACCTCGAGGAGCGCGGCTTCAAGGCCTCGCCCCTCCACGGCGACATGGCCCAGGTCGCGCGTGAGAAGGCGCTCGCGAAGTTCCGCGAGGACAAGATCCAGGTCCTCGTCTGCACCGACGTCGCCGCCCGCGGCATCGACGTGCGCGGGGTGTCCCACGTGGTCAACTACACCTGCCCCGAGGACGACAAGACCTACGTGCACCGCATCGGCCGCACCGGCCGCGCCGGCGCCTCGGGCACCGCGATCACCTTCGTGGACTGGGCCGACCTGCACCGCTGGAAGATGATCAACAAGGCGCTCGACCTGCCGTTCGACTCGCCCCAGGAGACCTACTCCACCTCCCCGCACCTCTTCCACGACCAGGGGATCCCCGAGGGCACCAAGGGTCGCGTCGTCGACCCCGCCCCGGTGGAGAAGAAGGAGCGCGCACCGCGCGAGGGCTCGCGGGACGGCTCGCGCGACCGCCGCCGCTCCGGCGGTCAGGGCGGCCAGGGCGGCCAGGGCGGTCAGGGCGGCGGCCAGGCTGCCTCCTCCGGCGAGACGTCGGGCGACGCCCCGCGCCGCCGCAACCGCAGCCGTCGCCGCACCCGCGGCGGACAGCCGGCCGGCGGCGCCCTCGCCGCCGGCAGCACCGACTGACCCGCACCGACTGACCCGCACCCGCGCGGCTCACCACGCAGCACGAGGCCCCCACGCTCCGGCGTGGGGGCCTCGCTGCGTCCGTGGTTACTTCTTGGCCGTTTTCTTCGGGGTGCGGGCCTTGGGGCGTGCGGCGCGCTCGACGAGGTTGGCCGCCACCTCCCGGTAGGCCTGGGCGCCCTTGTTGCTGCGGCTGGTGGCCAGGATCGAGCGGCCCGCGGCGGGCGCCTCGGCGAACTTGATCGTCTTCGGGATCGGCGGCTCGACGACCTCGAGCCCGTAGGTCTCGCTGATCGTCTCGAGCACCGTGCGGGCGTGGTTGGTGCGGCCGTCGTAGAGCGTCGGGAGCACGCCCCACACCTCCAGGCCGCGGTTGGTGAAGCGGCGTACGTCGTGGACGGTGTCGAGCAGCTGGCCCACGCCGCGGTGTGACAGCGTCTCGCACTGCAGCGGCACCAGCACGCCGTCGGCGGCGGTGAGCGCGGCGACGGTCAGCACCCCCAGCGACGGCGGGCAGTCGAGCAGGACCCAGTCGTGGGGACCCTCCTCGGAGTCGGCGAGGTCCTCGGCGAGCTGCTCGATCGCGCCCTTGACGACGTGCTCGCGCCCGGTGCGGGTGAGCAGGTCGGCCTCGGCGCGGGCGAGCTCGATCGTGGCGGGCAGCAGGTCCACGCCGTCCTCGGTCTCGATGACGACCTCGAGGGGGTCCACGCCCTGGGTGAGGACGTGGTGCACCGAGACCTCGACGTCCTCGGGGTCGATGCCCAGCGAGAAGGTCAGGCACGCCTGCGGGTCGAGGTCGACCAGCAGCACCCGGTGGCCGAGCTCGGCCAGCGCGGCGCCGATGGAGGCGACGGACGTCGTCTTGGCGACGCCGCCCTTCTGGTTGGCGACGGCCAGCGTCACGGGCTTCTTCGTGCTCATCGTCAGCCATTGTGCCGGACCGGGTCGCACCCGGCCCCGGTGTCCTGAAATGCTGGAGGCATGAGCACCTCCCTCGTCACCGGCGCGACCGCCGGCATCGGCCTCGAGTACGCCCACCAGCTCGCCGCCCGCGGCGACGACCTCGTCCTGGTCGCGCGCGACGCCGCGCGGCTCGAGACGGTCGCCGAGGACCTGCGCCGTGCCCACCAGGTCGACGTCGAGGTCCTGGTCGCCGACCTGACCGACCGCGACCAGCTCGCCACCGTCGAGGCCCGGCTCGCCGACCGCGTCCACCCCGTCGACCTGCTGGTCAACAACGCCGGCTTCGGGCTCAAGCAGCGCTTCCTCGACAACTCGGCCGACGACGAGACGCGGATGCTCGAGGTGCTGGTGACGGCCGTGCTGCGGCTGAGCCACGCCGCCCTCGGCGCGATGGCCGAGCGCGGCCACGGCGGCATCATCAACGTCTCCAGCGTGGCCGCCTTCCTCCCCCGCGGCTCCTACTCCGCGGCGAAGGCGTGGGTCAACAGCTTCAGCGAGTGGGCCCACCTGGAGTACGGCTCGCGAGGGGTGAAGGTGATGGCGCTGTGCCCCGGCTTCACCAAGACCGAGTTCCACGAGCGGATGCAGGTCAGGCGCGGCGACGGCTTCATGTGGCTCGAGCCGGAGTTCCTGGTCCGCCGGTCGCTGGAGGACTTCGAGAAGGGCCGGGCGTACTCGATCCCGGGCGCGCAGTACAAGACCATCATCGCGCTCACCCGCGCGATCCCGAACCGGGTGCTGCGGCTCACCCAGGGCATGGGCCGCCGGTGACGGTGCGCCTCGCCCCACCGCGGGTCGAGGACGCCGGGGCGCTCGCCGACCTCCACCTCGACGTCTGGGAGGAGGCCTACGCCGGCCTCGTGCCGGAGTCCGTCCTGGTCGAGCGCCGCGCCCGCCGCGACGAGCGCGAGGCGGGCTGGGCGGGCATCATCGCCCGCGGGTCGAGCGACACCCTGCTCGCCTGGTCCGCCGACGGCGCGCTGGTCGGCTTCTCCAGCACCGGTCCCGGGCGCGACGACCCGGCCGAGGGCCTGCCGCCGCTGGAGCTGATGGCGCTCTACGTCCGCGCGTCGGTCTACGGCACCGGTGTCGGGCACGCGCTCCTGACGGCTGCGATCGGCGACTCCGACGCCTACCTCTGGGTCCTCGACGGCAACGTGCGCGCCACCGGCTTCTACGAGCGCCACGGGTTCGTCCTCGATGGCGTGACCAAGCCCGAGGACGTCGGGCTCGAGCGCCGGATGGTGCGCCGCTCCTGACGGTCCCCGGCTCAGCGTGACGGTGCTCGCACCAGGCGCACGCCGGTCGCCAGCAGCCACACCAGCCAGACGGCGTAGCCGGGCATCCCGACGAGCAGGAGCGGTGAGCCGTCCGCGATCGCGAGGCTGGCCGTGCCGGCCAGCACGAGCAGCGCGGCGCCGGCCAGGGCGAGCGGGCGCAGCCACGACGGCGCGAGCCCGGCGGCGTGCGCGGCGACCGCGGCACCGGCCAGGGTGGCGCCGAGGGCCGGCATCGCCAGGGCGAAGGCCGCCGCGTGCAGCTGCCAGACCATCTCGAGCACCGGGCTCGGGGCGCGGAGCCCGTCGGCGGCGAGGACCACGCCGTCCCACAGCACGGCGTAGAGCACGAGGACGGCGGCCGTGACGGAGCCGGCGACCAGTGCGAGACGCGACCCCTCCACCCCCGCTCCTCCACGACGCAGGACGAGGCCGTGCAGGCCGACGACGAGCACGAGGAGCAGCGGCACGTTGAGTGCCTCCAGCCCGACCGCGACCGCGACCACGGCGCGGTGCTCGGTGTGGAAGGCGAGGACCTCCGACATCGGCGAGGCGTAGGAGGGCGAGCCCGTCACGATCACGACGACGTTCTGGACCGCCACCGACAGCCCCAGGGCGAGCGCCGTCGCGCCCACGACACGCTCGGGGCTCCGCGGACGGTGCGTGCTGGCGAGCACCTCGGGACTGGCGGCGGTCGGGCTCATGGGGTCTCCTGGTCAGGCGGCGTCGGACCCCCACGCTCCCCGAGCAGGGCCGTCAGGCGCCTCGTCCGGCAGGCCCGCTCTCCTCGGCCGTTCGGCCGAGTGCCGCATGTTCGGTACGCGCGCCGGCATCCGCGTGCGGGCGGCGTGAGACGCGCGAGGCTGACCTCGTGCGGATCCTGCGGATGACGGTCTCGCTCGGCGTGGCTGCTGCCCTGGTGGTCGCCGTCGTGGCGACCGCCGTCGTCGTCACGCACCGCCCGAGCGAGCGGGCGTACCTGCGCTACGTGCACACCTACGGCGACTTCGGAGGTCCGGACGACCCCGGCGTCACCTTCGCGACCCGCCGCGAGCTCCTCGCCGGCGGTGCCCGCGCGTGCTCCTGGGTCCGTGACCAGCCTCCCGCCCTGTGGCGCGACGAGCCGGGGCTGCGGGTCAACGATCTGTACTCCCGCTACCGGCGCGAGACGTTCGGCGGGGACCGAGCCCTGCCCGCGGCGGTGCTGCCCGGCGCGTTCGCCTACCTCTGCCCGCTCAGCACCTACCTCCGCAGGCCGCACCTGGCCTTCCTCAGGGACGACGAGGGCGACTGAAGGGGCCTGGCGGTCGAGTGACGGGTCCTCGCGTGGCGTGCCTCGCGCTGACCCCTCAGCCGAGCGACGCGATCCAGGCCTCGAGCTGGCGCGGGTGGCGGAAGAGCAGGACCTGTGGCCCGTCGGGCGAGGCGGCCCACGCGCGCATCCGGTCGCGCTTGCGGGCGAAGGACTGGAAGTGCCAGCGGATGATCGAGGAGCGGTCGACGACCTTGCGGAAGCTCTCGACGTTGCCGTTGCAGCGCGGCTCCTGGGTGATCGCACCCGAGACCGTCCGCCGGACCAGACGGCCCAGCGAGAGCCAGCGGGGGTAGTCGAGGCCGACGACCAGGTCCACCCGCGGGAGCACGAGGTCGAGCCACGCGCCGTACGCCGAGTCGAGGAGCCACCGCTCCCCCGCGACCACCTCGCCGATCAGCTCGCGCTGCACGGAGTCCTCGACCGGCACCCAGCCGGGCAGCCACGTGAGCTCGTCGACGAGGGTCACCGGGTGGCCGGTGCGCGCGCCGATCGCGAGGGCGGCCGTGCTCTTGCCGCTGCCGGTCACGCCGTAGAGGAGGACACGGTCCGGCAGGGTCTCCGGCAGCGTCATCGACCGGCGAGGGAGAGCAGGCGCTCGTACTGGTCGGGCGCGGTGGTGTTGACGCCGAGGTCGTGGTCGACCTTGCCGAGCCCGTGGTGGTCGCTGCTGCCGGTCACGACGAGGTCGAGGTCGGCGGCGATCGCGCGCAGCCTCCGACGCGTGTCGGGTCCGTGGTCCTGGTGGTCGACCTCGATGCCGGCGAGACCGAGCTCCTTCAGCGAGGCGAACACGTCCTCGTCCAGGACGCTCGCGCCGCCGCGGCCCCACGGGTGGGCGATGACCGGCACGCCGCCCGCCGCCACGACCAGCGGCACGACGTCCTCGAGCTCGGCGGCGTAGCGGTTGCGGTAGCCGGGACGGCCGGGGTTCAGCAGCTCCTCGAAGGCCTGCGTGCGGTCGGCGACGACGCCCATGCGCACCAGCGCGTCGGCGACGTGCGGACGGCCTGCGGCCACCGAGCCGCCGGACTCGCGGCGCACGTCGTCCTCGGTGATGTCGATCCCGTGCTCGCGCAGCGCGGCGACCATCGCGGGCGTGCGCTCGGTGCGGCCGGCGAGGATGCGGTCGAGGGCGGCGGCGAGCGGCGGGTACGTCGGGTCGGGCAGGTAGGCCAGCAGGTGCACGCCACGGTGCTCGAAGTGGGTGCTGATCTCCAGGCCGGGCACGAGGGTGATGCCGACCTCGTCGGCCGCTGCGCGCGCCTCGTCCCAGCCGGAGGTGGCGTCGTGGTCGGTCAGCGCGACGACGTCGAGACCGGCCCGCGCCGCCTCGCGCACCAGCTCGGCCGGCGGGTCGGTGCCGTCGCTGGCCGAGGAGTGGGTGTGGAGGTCGATGCGCACGTCAGCTGTTCCACCGCAGCAGGACCGGAGTCTCGCGCTCGAAGCCGAGCACCGACACGGTCGAGGTGTCGAGACGGAAGAACCGCCCCTCCATGGCCGTCTGCTCGAGCCATCGGGCGGTGAGCACGCGCAGCGAGTGGCCGTGCGCGAAGACGAGGGTGCGCTCGTGCTCGCGGGCGCGGGCGACCACCCGGTCGAGGCGGGCGGCGACCTGGTCGGCGGTCTCGCCGCCGGGCGTCGGGTGGGTGAAGACGGTCCAGTCGGGCACCGTGCGGCGGATCTCGTCGGTGGTCACGCCCTCGTAGTCGCCGTAGGCCCACTCGGCGAGGTCCTCGTCGAGCTCGGGCTCGGCGAAGCCGGCCAGCTCGGCGGTGCGCCGCGCGCGCTGGCGCGGGCTGCTCAGCACGAGGTCGAACGAGACCTCGGCCAGCCGCGGGGCGAGCGCGCGGGCGGCGGCCTCCCCCTCCTCGGTCAGCGGGAGGTCCGTCGTCGAGGTGTGCCGACCGTCGCGGCTCCACTCGGTCTCGCCGTGCCGGACCACCCAGAGCTCAGGACCCGACGCCGATGCCATGTCCGCGAGTCTGCCACGCGCCGGGCCCGGGCCTGCCACCATGCTCGGCATGGGCGCTGACCTCCGCCGTGCGCGGGCCGCGATCGCTGCGGCCTTCCTCACCCAGGGGCTGGTCTTCATCAGCCTCACCACCCGGCTCCCGCGGATCCAGGACCGGTGGGACCTCGGCGAACTCGCGCTGTCGGGCGTGCTGCTGATGATGGTCCTGCTCGCGGGCGCCGGCTCGCTGCTGGCCGAGCGTCTCGCGCCCCGGCTCGACAGCGCACGGGTCCTGCGGGCCGGACTGCTGACGGTCGCGGCGTCGGTGGCGGTGGCGGTCCTCGCCCCCACGACGGTCGTCTTCGTGCTGGGGCTGGCGGCCTACGGCGTCGGGCTCGGCCTCGTCGACGCCACCGGCAACATGCAGGCCGTCGCCCTCGAGCACCGGCTCGGGCGGGTCGTCCTGCCGTCGTGCCACGGTGCGTGGACGCTCGGGGGCGTCATCGGCGCGGTGCTCACGATCGCGACCGCCCACGTCGCCTGGTCGGCGGTGGCGCTGGTCGCGCTGCTCCCGCTCGCGGCGGCGTTCGCGCCGTACCTGCCCCGCGACCACGGCGAGGCGGCGACCACGACGCAGACCGACGTGCCGTGGCGGCCGATCGTGCTCATCGGGCTGGCGCTGGTGGCGTTCTACACCGTCGACACCGCCGCGGCGACGTGGGGACCGGTCTACCTCGACGACACGTTCTCGGCCCCCGAGGGGCTGGTCGCCCTGGCGACGCTGCCGTACCTCGTGGCCAGCGGACTGGTGCGGCTGGTGGGCGACCGGCTGACCGAGCGCGTCGGAGCCGTGCGGCTGCTGCGGGTGGGCGCCGCGATCGCGTTCGTGGCGCTCACGGTGGTCGTGGCGGCGCCGTCGTGGCCGGTGGCGGTCCTCGGCTTCACCGGCCTGGGCTGCGGCGTCGCGGTGGTCGCGCCGCTGAGCTTCTCCGCCGCCGCGGCCCTCGCCGGGCGCGACGCGGACCCGGCGACCCGCCAGGCGCGGGTCGACGCGGTGGTCGCCCGGTTCAACCAGTTCAACTACGCCGGCGCGCTGCTCGGCGCCGTGATGACCGGCGCCGTCGGCGCGGGCTCGCTGCGGGTGGGCTTCGCCGTGCCGCTCGTGCTGGTGGTGGCGCTGTTCTGGCTGGCCCGGGCGTTCGCGCCGGCGGACGCCGTGGCGGCGCCCGCCGACGCGTAGCCGGACGGGTCGGCGCTCAGACCCCGCCGCCGCCGGCCTTGCGGCGGTGCATCGGCTTGGCGACGTTCTTGTCGTTGACCTCCGAGCCGTGCGCCTTCTCGCGGGAGTCGGCGCTGTCGTCGGGGTGGTGGTGGCCCTTCTTGCGGTCCAGGGCCTCCCGCATCTTCGCCTTGAGGTCGGCGTTCGGGTCCTGGTCGGCCATGGGGTCCTCCTGTGATCGGGGCTGTGATCGGCTGGTGTTCCGGACTGCCACCATGCCAAAGCCGACCCAGCGGGTCGAGGGGTTAACCGCCCGCGCGGCGCAGCACGTCGACCCGTCCGGCGAGCTTGCCGGCCATCCGGTAGACGTGCCACCGGCAGTCGCCGACCATGACGTCGTAGGCCGCGTCGCCGAACTCCGCGCGGTAGCGCCCGGGCTCGCGCAGCAGCCGGGCGAGGTGGAGCAGCGCGCGACCGCCGGCGCCTTCCTGCTCCTGCGACCACTCCCCCCACTCGCCGGCCAGGTCGAGCGTGTCGACGACCAGGAGGCCCGAGCGCGCGATCGCTTCGTCGAGCACCGCGGGGTCGGCCGAGGACGGCACCACACCCATCACCTCGAACAGGTCGTCCCCCTCCTCGGGGCCGAGCAGGTCGGTCGCCACGACCTGGGAGGACACGACGTAGCCGCCGGGTCGCAGCACCCGCGTGAGCTCGGCGTACGCCGCTGCCGGGTCGTCGACGTGGACCATGACGTCGCGGCACCAGGCCAGGTCGAGGGTGCCGTCGTGCACCGGCACGGCCGTCGCGGTGCCGCGCTCGAAGGCGACGCGGGAGGCGATGTCGGGGGCGAGGTCGCGCCGGGCCTGCCGCGCGAGGTCGAGGTGGCGCTGCACCGGGTCGATGCCGAGCACCCGGAAGCCGAAGTGGGTGGCGAGCCGGAACGCGTGCTCGCCCTCCCCGCAGCCGACGTCGACCACCCGGCTGTCGGGCGGGAGGCCGAGCTCGCGCACCACCTGCAGCAGGACCGAGGGGTCGCGCGGCGCCAGGCTCTCGTCGAGCCGCGCCGCGAAGGCCTGCTCCAGGCGCGGGTAGGTGTCGTAGAAGAAGTCACGGTCCCAGGCCACGAGGGAGAGTCTGCCCGGTCCGGGCGCCCTCATAGGATCACCGCATGGCCCGGCGCGTGTTCCTCCACTGCGGCACCGCCAAGTCCGGCACCACCTACCTCCAGGACCTGTGGTGGCGGCACCGCGACGCGCTGCGCGAGCGCGGCCTGCTGCTCCCCGGCGAGGCGCTGCGCGACCACTTCCACGCCGCCGCGCTGGTCAAGGGCATGGACGTCATCGTCGACGACCTCGACGACGACGACCGCGAGGTGTGGCAGCGCCTGGTCGCCGAGGCGCGCGACTGGCCGGGCGACGTCCTCATCAGCCACGAGCACTTCTCCGACTCCTCGGCAGAGGCGGCCGCGGCCGCGCTCGCCGACCTCGCCTCGGCCGCCGAGGAGGTGCACCTCGTCCTGACCGTGCGTGACCTCGGGCGGGTGCTGCCCTCGGCCTGGCAGCAGCGGGTCAAGCAGGGGGCGCGCCAGTCCTACGGGAAGTTCCTCGCCACCGTCCGGCGCGGCGAGGACGAGCAGAAGTTCTGGCGCTACCAGGACGTCCCCGGCATCCTCGGTCGCTGGGCCGCCGGCCTGCCGCCGGAACGCGTCCACCTCGTCGTCGTGCCCCCGTCGGGCGCGCCGCGCGACGAGCTGTGGCAGCGCACCGCCCGGGTGCTGGGCGTCGACGTCGCCGGCCTCGACACCGACCCGCGCCTGCCCAACGACTCGCTCTCGGTCGTCGAGGCCGAGCTGCTGCGCCGGGTCAACCGGCGGATCCCCCGCGAGCGCCGCTCGGTGGCGCTGACCCGCCTCACCAAGGGCGCGTTCGCGCGCGACCTGCTCGCGGGCAGCGCGCCGCGCGAGTCGTTCGTCCTGCCCGCCAAGCACGCCGGATGGGTGCGCGAGCGCGCGGAGGAGATGGTGGCGCGGCTGCGCGAGGGGCGCTACGACGTCGTGGGCGACCTCGACGACCTGCTGCCGGCCGGTCCGCGGGCGGGCCGCACCCCCGACCAGGCCGGCGACGACGAGCTGCTCGCCGTCGCCGCGACCGTGGTCGCCCGGATGATCGAGCAGGAGCGCTGATGGCACGCCGCGCCTTCGTGCACATCGGCACCCCGAAGTCCGGCACGACCTACCTCCAGAGCCTGTGGTGGCACAACGCCGGCGCCCTGGAGCGGCAGGGGCTGCTGCTCCCGGGCGGCTCGGCGGACGTGCAGTTCCAGGCTGCGGCCGTCGTCCGCGACAACGCCGACGTGCTGGCCACGATGGGTCCGCACCAGCTCGCAGCGTGGGACCGGGTGGTCGACGAGGTCGCGGCGTGGGACGCCGACGCGCTGCTCAGCCAGGAGCAGCTCGTCGAGGCGTCCACCGCCGACGCCCGCGCCGCCCTCGACCGCCTGCGCGGGGCAGCCGCGGAGGTCCACGTCGTCCTCACCGCCCGCGACCTGGTGCGCCAGGTGCCGAGCGCGTGGCAGCAGCGGGTCAAGCACGGGTCGCCGACCACGCTGCGGAGGTTCTTCACGCGGGTGGCGAAGGACGACCCGTCGTTCAACTTCTGGCACCACCAGGACGTGCCGCGCATCCTCGAGCGCTGGACCGACGGCGTGCCGCCCGAGCACGTCCACGTCGTCGCGCTCCCCCGCCCGGGCGCCGACCGCGACCTGCTGTGGCGGCGCACGTGCGCGCTGCTCGGCGTCGACGACGCGGGCCTCGACCTCGACGCGCCCGTCGCCAACGAGACCCTCGCGCCGGCCGAGATCGCCTTCCACCGCGCGGTCAACGCGCACTTCCGCGACGCCCACCTCGACGTCGCCCTCTCGCGCCGGGTGAAGGGTTTCATGGAGCCGCGCTTGGGAGGGACGCCCGCAGCCCGGATCGCCCTCGCCCCCGACATGCACGGCTGGCTGGTCGAGCGCGGCCACCGGATGGTCGACGAGCTCGCGGCCGCGCCGTGGCACGTGGTCGGCGACCTCGACGACCTGCGTCCCGACGCCGAGCCGGGCGACGGCGTCGACCCCGACGCCGTACCGGTGGCCGACGTGCTCGCCGTGGCGGAGGACTTCCTCGCTGCCGAGCTGCTGGCCCGCGCCGAGCCGCCTGACCCGGAAGCGGTGCGTGAGGAGGGTTCCGGAACCCGGGAACCCCCCTCACGCACCGCCCTCGCGCGGGTCGTGCGCCGGCTCACCGGCCGGGGGTAGGTCAGCGGGGCACGAGCACCCAGTGGTCGAGGTCGAGCAGCACGCCGTCGGCGTACGCACCGTCCTTGCCGCGCAGCGTCATCGACTCGTCACGCCCGCGGGTGGCCACCAGACGCAGCCGCAGCGCACCCACGCCCGGGGCGTCGAGCTCGGCGGCGTCGAGGACCTCCGACCACGCGTGCACGGTGTCGCCGGCGAAGGCCGGGGCCACGTGGGCGCCGGCGTTGATCGCGGCGACCAGCTGGGCGTTGGCGAGGCCGTTGTAGGCCAGCGCGCGGGCCAGCGAGATGACGTGCCCGCCGTAGACGAGCCGGCGTCCGTCGGGCCGGGCGTCGGTGCTGAAGTGCACCTTGGCGGTGTTCTGCCACAGCCGCGTGGCCATCATGTGCTCGGCGTCGGTGAGGGTGACCCCGTCGACGTGGTCGATGCGCTCACCCACCTCGTAGTCGCCGAGCAGGAACGGCGAGCCGGCCGCGACGGTGTCGTACGACGACAGGTCGAGGCCGGCGGGCACCACGAGGTCGGCGGCCGCGACGGCCGGCGCCAGGTCGGGCACGACGGTCTCCGGCGCGGGCGCGTCGGCCGAGCGCTTGTGCACCATGACCCAGCGTGCCCAGTCGACGACGACCTCGCCCCGCTGGTCGGTCGCCGTCGAGCGGACCCACACCACGCCGGTGCGGCCGTTGGAGTTCTGCTTGAGGCCGATCACCTCCGAGCGCGTGCGGAGCGTGTCGCCGGGCACGACGGGGCGGTGGAAGCGGCACTCGGCGTAGCCGAGGTTGGCCACGGCGTTGAGCGAGACGTCGGGGACGGTCTTGCCGAAGGCGACGTGGAAGCCGATGAGCTCCTCCACGGGGTGCGGGGACAATCCCACCGACGCGGCGAACTCCGCCGACGACGGGATCGCGTAGCGCGTGGGGTAGATCGCGCCGTAGAGCGCCCGGTCCCCCTCGGTGATCGTGCGCGGCGTGGCGTGCTCGATCACCTGGCCGAGGGTGAAGTCCTCGAAGAAGTTGCCGGCGTTGGTCTTCATGCCCGACATCGTGCCGCAGGCGCACCGCGTGCAGGGGGCCCGTCGGCGTGGAGTGGGTCACAGGCCGAGGGCAGGCCCGTCAGGAGCGGGTGGGGCCGTCGAGCACGTCGCCGCCCAAGGTCGTGACCAGCCGCACCGTCGCACCGCGGCGCGAGCGCACCTGGATCGTGACCCGCCCCCCGTCGCCCGGGTTCGCCAGGGAGACCTCGCCGCCCTGGACCCGGCGTCCGAGCACGTCCGCGGCGGCGGCCGTGTTGACGACGAGTGCGTCGGCGTCGAGGTCGGCGAGGTCGAGCACCCGTGCGTCGTCGCCCTCCACGGCCCTCACGAGCTCCCACCCGCCGGCGTCGGAGTACGACCACTCCTCCGTCCGCGATGGCTCGTCGGGTGACGGCACGTGGGCGACCACTCCCCCGGGCCTGATGACGAGGGTGCGGGCGACGGTGGTCCCGAACCGCGCGTCGTAGCCCGCGACGACGTCCTCGACCTCGTCGAGGACCAGCTGGGCCCGGCCGAGGTCGACCTCGACGGGCACCGCCCGAGCGGAGTCCGACGAGGTCTCGCTCGGGCCGACCGCCATGGCGAGCAGCGCGACGACGCCGGCGACACCGACGACGACCACGAGCAGGAACACCCCGAGGCCGACCAGCACGCCGCCCGGGTGGCGGGTGCGTCGCACCGCCGCGGTGGGCCGCCGCACCACCACCGACCCGGGCGCGACCGGACGGAGGTCGCGGGTCAGGGTCTGGAGCTCGTCGCTCGTCTCCGCCCCGCGCGCCCGCGACACGCGCAGGTCGCGGTCGGCCTCGCCGATCTGGCCGTCGGCGTGCGCCGCCTCGATCCACGCCACGAAGGCGTCACGCTCCCCGTCCTTGACCCCGAATCCCCGCATGGCAGCGGAGTCTAGGGCTCGCCCGGCCTACGACTGCGTGCTGAAGGCCGCGTCGAAGGCCGCGCTCGGCGCGTCGAAGGCCAGGCGCCGGACGAACTCCAGCGCCTCGGGGGCCCCGACCAGCCGGTCCATCCCCGCGTCCTCCCACTCGACCGAGATCGGGCCGTCGTAGCCGATCGTGTTGAGCATCCGGAAGCACTGCTCCCACGGCACGTCGCCGTGGCCGGTCGAGACGAAGTCCCAGCCGCGGCGGGGGTCGGCCCACGCCAGGTGGGAGCCCATCCGCCCGTTGCGCCCGTTGCCGACCTGCTTCTTCGCGTCCTTGCAGTCGACGTGGTAGATCCGGTCCTTGAAGTCCCACAGGAAGCCGACCGGGTCGAGGTCCTGCCACACGAAGTGGCTCGGGTCCCAGTTGAGGCCGAACGCCTCGCGGTGCCCGATGGCCTCCAGCGCCGCGACGGTCGTCCAGTAGTCGTAGGCGATCTCGGAGGGGTGCACCTCGTGGGCGAACCGCACGCCCTCGCTGTCGAAGACGTCGAGGATCGGGTTCCACCGGTCCGCGAAGTCCTGGTAGCCCGCGTCGACCAGCGCCTGCGACGCCGGCGGGAACATCGCGACGTACTTCCAGATCGACGACCCGGTGAAGCCGATGACGGTGTCCACGCCGAGCCTGCGCGCGGCCCTCGCGGTCATCTTCATCTCCTCGGCCGCGCGCTGCCGCACGCCCTCGGCGTCGCCGTCGCCCCAGATCCGGTCCGGGAGGATGTCGCGGTGGCGCGCGTCGATCGGGTCGTCGCAGACCGCCTGGCCCTTGAGGTGGTTGCTGATCGCGAACACCTGGAGGCCGTGCTTCTCGAGCACCTCGAGCTTGGCCGGGACGTACGCGTCGTCCTCCACGGCGGCCCACGGGTCGAAGTGGTCGCCCCAGCAGGCGATCTCGAGGCCGTCGTATCCCCAGCCGGACGCGAGCCGGCAGACCTCCTCGAAGGGCAGGTCGGCCCACTGGCCGGTGAAGAGGGTGACGGGGCGGGTCATCGCGGGCTCCTTCGGTGGGCGGGGTGCTGGGCGGGGTGCGGGGTGGGGGTGCTCATGCCGGTACGTCCTGCCAGGCGTTGCGCTGCGAGCTGGCCTCGACCGCGGCCAGGACGCGCTGGACCTGGAGGCCGTCGGCGAACGACGGTGCCGGGTCGTTGCCGGCGGCGATGTCGGTGACGAGGTCGACGACCTGGTGGGTGAAGCCGTGCTCGTAGCCGAGCAGGTGCCCCGGCGGCCACCAGGCGGCGACGTAGGGGTGCTCGGGCTCGGTGGCCAGGATGCGCCGGAAGCCGGCGGTCGCGCTGTCGTCGTCGCCGTCGAAGAAGTGCAGGACGTTCATGTCCTCGAAGTCGAAGGCCAGGCTGCCGCGCGAGCCGTTGACCTCGATGCGGATGGCGTTCTTGCGCCCGTTGGCGAACCGGGTCGCCTCGAAGACGCCGAGCGCGCCGCCGCGGAAGTGGGCCAGGAACGCCGCGGCGTCGTCGACGGTGACGAGCCCACGCTCCCCCGAGCCGCCGGCGGCCGACCCGGCCAGGCCGTGGTGGACCTCGGCCGGGAGCGGGCGCTCCTTGACGAAGGTCTCGAGGCGCCCCGAGACCGTGGCGATGGTGTCGCCGGTGATGAACTGGGTGAGGTCGACGATGTGGGCACCGATGTCGCCCAGCGCCCCCGACCCGGCCTTCGACCGGTCGAGGCGCCACGACATCGGCGCCTCGGGGTCGACGATCCAGTCCTGGAGGTACTGCGCGCGGACGTGGTGGACCTGCCCGATCCGGCCGTCGGCGACCAGCTGCCGCGCGAGCCCGATCGCGGGCACGCGCCGGTAGGTGAACCCGACCATCGACCGCACACCCGCGGCGCGGGCCCGCTCGGCGGCCTCCACCATGGCCTCGGCCTCCTCGACCGTGTTGGCCAGGGGCTTCTCGCACAGCACGTGCTTGCCCGCCTCGAGCGCCGCGATGGCGATCTCGGCGTGGGTGTCACCGGGCGTGCACACGTCGACGAGGTCGATGTCCTCGCGGGCGACGAGGGCCTGCCACGACGTCTCGGTGGTGTCCCACCCCAGGCGGGTGGCGGCCTCGTGGACCCGTGCCTCGTCGCGGCCCGCCACGGCCGCCATCCGCAGGTGGAGCGGGAGGTCGAAGAAGCGCGGCGCGTTGCGCCAGGCCTGGGAGTGGGCGGCGCCCATGAAGGCGTGGCCCACCATCCCCACGGAGAGGGTGTCGTGCTGGTGCGTCATCGGTGGTCCTCGGGTCTCGTCGGTGTGTCGGGTCGGGGCGTCCCG
>NZ_JBHLXH010000002.1:608130-613173 GCF_042432345.1 Nocardioides zeicaulis
CTACCTCAGGACTCGAAGGCGGTGTCGATGAACTGGTCGACGTTGTCGGCGGTCACGACCGGGGCGTAGAGCTGGACCTCGCGCGGCACCTCGACCTCGACCAGGTCGCCCATCGCCTTCTGCTGCACCAGCAGGCGGGCGAGCTTGACGCCGTCGGCGCCCTGGGTCGAGGGGTAGATGACCGTCGCCTTGAGCACGCCGGAGTCGTCCTGGATGGCCCGCATGGCGTTCGCCGAGCCGGCGCCGCCGATCATCGTGAACTCGTCGCGGCCGGCGCTCTCGATCGCGGCCAGCACGCCGACGCCCTGGTCGTCGTCGTGGTTCCACAGGAAGTCGATCTTCGGCTCGGCCTGCAGGAGCTGGGAGGCGACCTCCTCGCCGCTCTCGACGGTGAACTCGGCGGCCTGGCGGGCGTCGACGTCGAGCCCGCACTCGGCGAGCGCGTCCTCGAAGCCCTGGCTGCGGTCCTGGGTCAGGGGCAGCGAGTCGATGCCGGCGATCTCGGCGACGACCGCGTCCTCGTTGCCGTCGGCCTGCTCGCACACGTACTGGCCCGCGGAGACGCCCATGCCGTAGTTGTCACCCAGGACGGTGACGCGCGCGGCGTTGGGGTCGTCGAACTCGCGGTCGACGTTGATCACCGGGATGCCGGCCTCCATGGCCTTGAGCGCCACCGGCGTCATCGCGGCACCGTCGAAGGGCAGCAGCACGATGGCGTCGACCTTGTCGTTGATGAAGGTCTCGACCTGGCTGATCTGCAGGTTGACGTCGTTGGTGCCCTCGGCGATCTGGAGGTCGAGGTCGGGGTACTGGTCGGCGAGGTCGCGGACGTTGTTGGTGATCGCGGCCATCCAGCCGTGGTCGGCGGCAGGCGCCGAGAAGCCGATGGTGACCGTGTCACCCGACTCGTCGTTGCTGCCCGAGGCGGCCGCGACCGGGGTCGAGTCCGACGAGTCCTTCTCGTCGTCCGCCGCGTCCTGGGCGCTGCCGGTGCAGGCGGTGAGCGCGAGGACGGCGACCGCGCCGACCACGAGGCCGGGGAAGCGGCGGCTCTGCTGTGAGGGGGTGGTGCGCAGTCGCATGGGGTGTGCTCCTTGGGTGCGGTGTGGGTGGTGCTGCCGGGGTGGTGCGAGTACGAGGTCGGGTCCGGCCCGGGGCGGGTCGGCCGGGTCAGGTGGTGGTCGAGCGACGTGCCAGGCGCTGCTGGAGCAGCACGGCGACGACGATGATCAGGCCCTTGGCGACGGCCTGGGTCGAGCTGTCCTGGTTGTTGAGGACGAAGACGTTGCTCAGGGTGCTGAAGATGAGCACGCCGATGACGGTGCCGACGATGGTGCCGCGGCCGCCGGTGAGCAGCGTGCCGCCGATGACGACGGCCGCGATCACGTCGAGCTCCAGCAGCGTGCCGTGGGTGGAGCTGCCGGTGGAGGTGCGGGCGATGTACATCAGCGCGGCGAGGCCGCAGCACAGCCCGACCAGGACGTAGAGCAGGACGGTGTGCCGCTTGACGTCGATGCCTGCCAGGCGCGCCGCCTCCGGGTTGCCGCCGACCGCGAGGGTGCGGCGACCGAAGGTGGTGCGGTTGAAGAGGAACCAGCCGCCCACCGACACGAGCGCGAAGATGACGACCAGCAGGGGGATGCCGAGGACGTCGGCGGTCCAGAAGTCCTTGAACCCCTGGATGCCGGAGGTGTCCTCCAGCGCCGGGGACGGCACGATCTGGGTGCGGCGCTCGGAGATGATCTCCGCCAACCCGCGGGCCGCCGCCAGCGTGGCGAGCGTCATGATGAAGGGCACCACGTTGCCGTAGGCGATGAGCACCCCGTTGATGAGGCCGCAGGCGCCACCGACCGCGAGCGCCGCGAGCACCATGACGATCCAGTGGGTGTCGTTGGCCATGCTCTGCGTGGCGTACGTCGTCGCCCAGACCGAGGCCAGCGCGACCATCGCGCCCACCGAGAGGTCGATGCCGCCACCGGTGATCACGAAGGTCATGCCGATGCTGACCACGCCCACGATCGAGGCGAGGCGAAGGATCGTCACCATGTTGTCGATGCTGGCGAAGCGGTCGCCGGCGGTGACGACGCCGACGGCGCAGATCACCAGCAGCGCCAGCACCAGGCCCAGGTTGCGGCCGAACGCGCCGGCCATCAGGCTCGCGCCCCGCGACGGACCGGCCGTCTCGGCGGCGGCCCGCTCCACCCGGACGGTGTCGTCGGCCGGCGCCACGGTGTTCTCCACCGCGGTCAGGTCGGGCCCGTCGGGGACGGGGGTCGTGCGGTGCTCGCTCATGCGGCGCTTCCTTCCATGACCAGGTCGAGGACCCGGGACTCGTCGATCTCGTGCGCGGGTCCCTCGTGCACGACGCGGCCCTCGCGGACCACCAGCACCCGGTCGGACAGACCGAGCACCTCCTCCACCTCGCTCGACACGACGACGACCGCGACCCCGGAGTCGGCGAGCGCGCGGACCACGGCGTAGATCTCGGCGCGGGCACCGACGTCGACACCGCGCGTGGGCTCGTCGAGCAGCAGGACCCGGCAGCCGCGGAGCAGCCAGCGCGCGAGGACGACCTTCTGCTGGTTGCCACCGGAGAGCAGCCGCACCAGGCGGTCGACACCGGCCGGGCGCACGTCGAGGGACTGCGTGACCTCGGTGGCGCGGCGCCGCTCTTCCCCGCGGTCGAGGAAGCCGAGGCGCGCGAAGCGGCGCAGCGTGGACACGGTGACGTTGCGGTAGATCGCCTGGTCGAGCAGCAGGCCCTGGCTCTTGCGCTCCTCGGGAGCGAGGCCGAGGCCTGCCTTGACCGCCGCCGGGACCGAGCCGCGGCGCAGCGTGCGCCCGTCGACGCGGACGGTGCCGGCCGAGGCGCGGCGGGCGCCGTAGACGGTCTCCAGGATCTCCGAGCGCCCGGCGCCCACGAGCCCGGCGAGGCCGACGATCTCGCCGGCGCGCACGGTCAGGTCGACGCCGGAGAACACGCCGGGGAGGGCGAGCCCCTCCACCTCGAGCACCGGCTCCCCCGCCGCGACCGGCGTGTCGCCGCGCGGCGGGAAGACGTACTCGATGGAGCGTCCGGTCATCAGCGTGATCAGCTCGGAGGTCGGCGTCGACGCGACGGCCAGGCCGCTCGCGACGGTGCTGCCGTCCTTGAGGACGGTGATCCGGTCGCCGATCTGGCGGATCTCCTCGAGCCGGTGGGAGATGTAGACGACGGCGACGCCGTCGGCGGTGAGGTCGCGGATCGTGCGGAAGAGGTTGTCCACCTCGCCCTGGTCGAGCACGGCCGACGGCTCGTCGAGGATCAGCAGCCGGGTCTGCTGCGAGAGCGCGCGGGCCATGCTGACGACCTGCTGCCCGGCGGGCGAGAGCCGGCCGACGGCGCGGGTGGCGGGGATCTCGGGGTGCCCGAGCCGGGCGAGGAGCTCGCGGGCGCGCCGGTTGGTCTCGCCGGAGCGGCTCATTCCCCCGCGGCTGATCTCGTGGCCGAGGAAGATGTTCTCCGCGACCGTGAGCTCCGGCACGAGGTCGAGCTCCTGGTAGATGGTGGAGATGCCCAGGTCCATCGCCGACTGCGTGGTGGTGAGGTCGACGGGACGGCCCTCCCACAGGACCTCGCCCTCGTCGGGGCGGTAGCTGGCCGAGAGGACCTTGATGAGGGTCGACTTCCCGGCGCCGTTCTGGCCGAGCAGGCAGTGCACCTCGCCGGCCCGGACGTCGAGGTCGACGCCGCCGAGCGCCAGCACGCCCGGGAACCGCTTGACGATGCCGCGCACCTCGAGGAGCGGTGCGGTGGACGCGGAGGGCACGTCGGACAGGTGGGTCACGGGAGGGACTGTGGCATGCGTCACCCACTTTTGTCGAGGACCCTGCAAAAGTGTCATCTGTCTTGTGTAAAGCCCGAGATGTGCTTGACTCCACGCCGTGCGCACCGGTGAGCTCTTCGACCTGCTCCGCGACGGGCGACCCTGGACGAGGGCCCAGCTCGCGGAGACGACGGGGCTGGCCCGCTCGACCATCGCCGCGCGCATCGACACGCTCACCCGGCTCGGTCTCGTCGCCCCGTTCGGCGGCGCCCGCTCGACCGGGGGCAGGCCCCCCGCGCTCTTCGCGATGAACCCCACGGCCCGGCTCGTGGTCGGCGTCGACGTCGGCGCCACCCACGCGCGCGCCGCCCTGACCGACCTCGCGGGCACCGTGCTGGGCGAGGTGGACGCCCGGATCGCGGTCGCCGACGGGCCCGGGCCGGTCCTCGGCTGGGTCGTCGAGTCGGTCCGCGAGCTGGTCGCCGCCACCGGCCGCCCGCTCGACGACCTGGCCGCCATCGGGATCGGGCTCCCGGGGCCGGTGGAGCACTCCACCGGGCGTCCGATCAACCCGCCGATCATGCCCGGCTGGGACCGCTACGACGTCCCGGCGCACCTGCAGCGCGCGTACGCGGTGCCCGTGCTGGTCGACAACGACGTCAACATCATGGCGCTCGGCGAGCGACGCCGGCACCTGCGCGACGTCGACGACCTCGTGCTGATCAAGGTCGCGACCGGCATCGGCGCCGGCATCGTGTCCGGCGGCGTGCTCCAGCGCGGCGCGCAGGGCACGGCCGGCGACCTCGGGCACGTGCGGGTGCCCGGTGCCGACGACGTCGCCTGCCGCTGCGGCAACACGGGCTGCCTGGAGGCCGTGGCCGCCGGGCCCGCCCTCGCCGCGGCCGTGCGCGCCCTCGGCGAGCAGGCCGCCGACGGCGGCGACGTGGTCGAGCTGGTGCGGCGCGGCTGCGTGCCCGCGATCGGCGTGGTGCGTCAGGCCGGCCGCGACATCGGCGAGGTCGTGGCGACCATGGTCAACCTCATCAACCCCTCCGTCGTGGTGATCGGCGGGCAGGTGTCCGAGGCCGGCGAGCACCTCCTGGCCGGCATCCGCGAGTCGGTCTACCAGCGCTCCCTGCCGCTGGCCACCGAGCACCTCCGGATCGTCACGTCGCTGGCCGGGGGCCAGGCGGCCGTGGTGGGCGCCGCGACGCTCGCGATCGAGCACGTCCTGTCC
>NZ_JBHLXH010000002.1:613233-659824 GCF_042432345.1 Nocardioides zeicaulis
CGGACGAGGTGGCTCAGAGGCGGTAGTCCTTGAGCAGGCTGCGCCCGATGATCATCTTCTGGATGTCGGAGGTGCCCTCGCCGATCAGCATGAACTTCACCTCGCGCATCAGCCGCTCGATCTCGTACTCCTTGGAGTAGCCGTAGCCGCCGTGGATGCGGAAGGAGTCCTCGACGACCTCGTTGGCGTACTCGCTGGCGACCATCTTGGCCATGCCGGCCTCGACGTCCATCCGCTGGCCGGTGTCCTTGAGCCGCGCGGCCTTGACCATCATCGTGTGGGCGACCTCGACCTTGGTGGCCATCTCCGCGAGGCGGAACAGCACGGCCTGGTGCTCGGCGATGGCCTTGCCGAAGGTCTTGCGCTGCTGGGCGTAGGCGATGCCCAGCTCGAACCCGCGCCACGCGAGGCCGCACGCGCGGGCGGCGACGTTGACCCGGCCGACCTCGACGCCGTCCATCATCTGGAAGAAGCCCCTGCCGGGCTCGCCGCCCAGCACCTGGTCGGCGCCGATCCGGTGCCCCTCGAGGATGAGCTCGGTCGTCTCGACGCCCTTGTAGCCCATCTTCTCGATCTTGCCGGGGACGGTGACGCCCTGCGCGGTCTCGCCGAACCCGGCCTCCTTCTCGACCAGGAACGTCGTCATGTTCTTGTAGACCGAGTCGGCACC
The DNA here is from genome assembly GCF_042432345.1 of Nocardioides zeicaulis. Taxonomy (NCBI): domain Bacteria; kingdom Bacillati; phylum Actinomycetota; class Actinomycetes; order Propionibacteriales; family Nocardioidaceae; genus Nocardioides; species Nocardioides zeicaulis. The sequence goes on from NZ_JBHLXH010000002.1 coordinate 613,904, forward strand.
CTCGTCGGTCTTCGTGAGCACCGCGACGAGCGTGGAGGTGGCGCCGTTGGTCAGCCACATCTTCTGCCCGGTGATGGAGTACGAGCCGTCGTCCTGCCGGGTGGCCCTGGTGGACACGGCCGAGACGTCGGAGCCCAGGCCCGGCTCGGACATCGAGAACGCGCCGCGCACCTCGCCGGTCGCCATCCGGGGGAGGTACTTCTGCTTCTGCTCCTCCGTGCCGTGCTGGACGAGCATGTAGGCGACGATGAAGTGGGTGTTGATGACCCCCGAGACGCTCATCCAGCCGCGGGCGATCTCCTCGACCACGAGCGCGTAGGTGAGCAGCGACTCGCCGAGCCCGCCGAACTCCTCGGGGATCGTCAGGCCGAAGACGCCCAGCTCCTTGAGCCCGTCGATGATCTCCTGGGGGTACTCGTCGGCGTGCTCGAGCTCCTGCGCGACCGGGATGATCTGCTCGTCCACGAACTGCCGCACGGCCTTGAGGATCTCGGTCTGGTCCTCGGAGAGGCCGTCGGTCTGGCAGAGGCGGGGCATGCAGGGCTCCTTGCGCTCGCGGTGCGGATCGCTCGGAGTCTAGTGAGCGGTACTACGGCATGGCAGGGGCGACGGCGGAGACTGATGTCACACCGTGCGGGGCTCCAGGTCGGCCTCGTCCCGCCGCTCCGCGTCGCGCTCGCGGCGGCGCTGCCTGCGCTCGCGCAGGCCCCAGAGCAGCAGGCCCGCACCGAGCAGGGTGCCCGCCCCGGCGCCCACCAGGCCGAGGGCCAGGCCGGGCGGGCGGTAGGTGAGGTCGACGGTGCCGCTGGCCCCCTGCGGGAGGCTCACGGTGAGCAGGCCGGCGTCGGTGCGCCCGGTCGTCAGCGCACGCCCGTCGAGCTCGGCGGACCAGCCGGGCCACGCCAGCATGGAGAACACGAGCTGTCCGCCGTCGGTGGCCGAGGTGACGTCGACGCTCTCGTGGAGGTCGCTGCGGGTGCGCGCCGAGGCCACCTCGACGCCGTCGGAGGCCCACGACAGCTCGGACCCTGCCCACGGCTGCTCGCCGTCGTGGCGCAGCAGGACCATCCGGTCGTCCTGGGAGTCCACCGACCAGCCCTCACCGGGCTGGACGCCCGCGGCGATGTCGGGCTGCACCACGACCGTGTCGAGCTTCATCAGGTCCGCGAGCGGCGGCTGGCCGGAGCCGCCGGCCTTCCAGAGGTTGCGGTAGCCGCAGGGCTGGGTGAGGCCGTCGTACTCCATGCAGAACGTGCGGGTGAAGGGCACGAAGCCCATGCCGGTGTAGTTGTTCACCGCCTGCACGCCTGCGGGGTGGTACATGCTGCCGGGCAGGAACGCACCCTGCCACTGCTGCTCCAGCTTGCGGGTCTGGCCCTTGTTCTGCAGCGGCTTGAGGTCGGCGAACTGCATCACCCGGCCGGTGTGGTCGGAGAAGCTCGCCTGCAGCGCCGCGACGTCGCTCGGCACGTGCCACAGCCGCGAGCTGGCGTTCTCGCCGTAGACGCCGACCTGCAGGGCGAGGACGGCGCCGACGCCGCCCATCGCCACGAGGGCGACGAGCGCGGTGCGGCGCAGGACGAGGTGGGCGGCGAGCGCCACGACGGTCAGCGCGGCGACGACGGCGGTGCCGAGCGCGGCACGGCGCAGCGCCTCGGGGTCCTGCGACCAGGTCATCCAGCCGAGCGCGACGACGACGAGGGCGGTCACGACCAGGCGCGGGCGCATGGTCGAGCGGGCCAGGCCCTGGCTGAGCAGGACCGCGAAGACGACCATGACGCCGAGGTAGAAGTACTCGATGACGCGCAGCGGCCAGCGGAACAGCCACAGCTTGCTCGGGCCGAGGGTGAGGGCGAGGTAGGCCACCGTGACGAGGCCGAGGCCGACCATCTCGCGCGAGCGACGGCGCAGCACGTCGTAGCGCAGCCACGGCAGGAGCGGCAGCACGAACCACGCCAGGAAGGTGGCCGGCACCATCATCGGGCCGGTGATCGCCCGGATCGGCGGCGTGTGGAGCGGCGAGCTCGCGGCGAGGAGGTCACCGGCCGCGGGGCGGAGCTTGCCGCTGTTCTCGAAGAGCGCACCGGTCGAGCGCACGGCCAGGTCGGAGGACTCCAGCAGCGGGAGGTAGACCAGCGGGAGGAACGCGGCCACCGCGACGCCGACGAGCGCGATCCTCAGGACACCGCCCCAGCTGCGCTGCACGACGCCCTCGACGAGCAGGGCGGCGCCGACCACGATGACCGCCAAGGTGCCGTAGGGGTTGCCGTTGAGCACCGCGAGCACACCGGCGAGGAACGCCCAGAACGGGCTGCCGACGCCGCGCAGCGCCCGGCGGAAGGTGAGCCAGACCCAGGGCGCGTAGGCGAAGGACATCAGCCCCGACGGCCACGAGCCGGCGTCCCAGAAGAGCGTGAAGCCGGAGAACGGCAGCGCCACCGCCACCGCCGCGGCCGCCGCGGGGACGGCGTCGTACTCGCGGGCGAGGTGGTAGGTGCCCAGGGCGAGCAGCACCATCACCGTCGCCTTGACGAGGTACGTCGACACCGCGAGGTCCGGGCCGAGGTTGACCGCGAGCCAGACGAGGACGTTGAGCGGGTTGTAGGTGCCGAAGAGCGCCTCGCCGACGTAGTTGCCGCCCGCCCACGACTCCGGGTCGAGCCACAGCGGCCACTGGCCGGAGCGCAGCATCTCGCCGAAGTGCCACCAGGTCGGGGCGAACTGCGCGGCGGTGTCGCCGCGCTGGTAGAACCAGCCGGTGATGGCGTACGGGACCGCGGTGTAGACGGCCGTGACGACCACGACGAGCAGGGCCCACGCCCATCCCGACCTGAGCGGCGCCCGACGCGGCCCCCTCCGGTCGGTGCGGGTGCGCGGGGGGGTGGGGTCGCTCACGCGTGCTCGCTCCGTTCGGTGACGTCGTTGAGCGCCTCGTGCTCCCGGCCGAGCGCGGCGGTGACGGGCACGTCGGACTCGCTGCTCTCCTTGAGCAGGAACAGCGGGCGCTGCTTGGTCTCGGCGTAGATGCGTCCGAGGTACTCCCCGATCACGCCGAGCACGATGAGCTGCACGCCGCCGAAGGCGGTCACCGCGCAGATCGTGGTGACGTAGCCGGGGACGCTGTTGCCGTGCCAGACCGCCTCCAGCACCACCCACAGCGCGTAGGCCACCGCGACGACGGTGGCCAGGATGCCGAACCAGATCGACATCCGCAGCGGGCGGTAGTTGAAGGACACCACGCCGTCGATGCCGTAGTTGAAGAGGTTGCGGATGCTCCACTTGGTGGCGCCGGCCTCGCGGGAGACGTTCTCGTAGTCGACGACCGCGGTCGGGAAGCCGATCCAGGCGAAGAGGCCCTTGGAGAACCGGTTGGTCTCGCCGAGCGTCAGCAGCGCCCGCACCGCGCGGCGGTCGAGGACCCGGAAGTCGCCGACGCCGTCCTGGAGCTCGACGTCGACCAGGCGGTTCATCAGGCGGTAGTAGAGCCGCGACAGGGCCGTGCGCACGGCGGGGTCGCCCGCGCGGGTGCGGCGGGCCACCACCTGGGAGTACTCCCCCGACTCCAGCAGCGGCAGCATCTGCGCGAGCAGCGTCGGGGGGTGCTGGAGGTCGGCGTCCAGGATGGCGACCTTCTCGCCCCGCGCGTTGCTCAGCCCGGCCAGCATCGCCGACTCCTTGCCGAAGTTGCGGCTCAGCGAGAGGTAGCGGAAGCGCGGGTGGTCGCGGTGCACCTCGCGCAGCATCGGCAGGGTGCGGTCGCGGCTGCCGTCGTCGACGAGGATCACCTCGAAGTGCGGCGTCAGCGCCGAGAGCTCCTGGGTCAGCACCTCGACCAGGCGCGGCAGCGACTCCTCCTCGTTGTAGCAGGGCACGACCACGGAGAGCTCGACGTGCTCGTCCTCGTCGGGGGCGGCGGGTCCGGTCGGCATGGCGCTCATGCTCCCATCCCCCGGCCGTGGCGCCGCGCCAGCACCTCGGCCACGTCGCGCTCGAGGCCCCCGACCAGCGCGGTCAGCGGCACCGCGAGGTCGGCGTTCTCCCGCACCGCGACCTCGAGGGAGGTGATCCGGGCCTCCAGGCCGGGGGTGCCGGCCAGCCCGGTGACGGCGCGGACCCGTTCCGCGACGCGCTCGCGCGCGCTCACAGCGACCGGTCCCGGTAGGTCCGCAGCGCCTGCATGGTGATCTCCTCGTCCTGCTGGGCCGCCGGCAGCAGCAGCTCGGCGACGACGTCGGAGAGGGTGGCGACCCGGAGGTGCAGCGCACGCGCTGCCTCGACCTGGGCCTCGAGCTCGACGACGCGCTGCTCCAGCTGCGCCACCCGCCGGTCGCGCACAGGTGCGGTGGCCCGGTGCAGGGTGCCGGCGACCACGCGGCGCAGCCGGGCGGCCCGTCCGTCGTCGACACCCCCCTGCGCCGGGTGCGCTGCCCCGGAGGCGTCGAGCGGCGTGCGTACGTCGGCCCCGGCCTCCCGTGCCCACACGAGCAGGTCGGCGAGCGCGAGCGCCGCCGACCCGGCGACCTCCTCGTCGCCGACCTCGCCGGGGAGCCGGCCCGCGGCCGGGCCCGGACGCAGGTCGTCGAGGTCGCCGTGGACCTGGTAGCCCGCGGCGGTGATCGCCTCGACGGCCCGGCCGGCCTCGGCGGTGGCCTCCTCGGCGTGGGCCGGCGTCAACCCGATCGGCTCGCGCCCGATCGGGGCCAGGACGGTGTGCGCGAGCAGGTCGCGCAGCCACAGCGACTTCTGCCGGCCGCCGGTGATGCGGCCGTCGAGGGCGACGTTGACCCGCCGCAGCAGCTCGGCCTCGACCACCCCGAGCGACTCGTTGGCGCGCTCGACCGCGAGGTCGAGGTCGGGCACGTCGGTGAGCCCCGTGGCCGCGGCGAAGCGGTGCCAGAGCTCGTCGGTGCCGGCGGAGCGCGAGGGCACCGTCACCACGTGCACGCGGTCGGCGGGCAGGTCGGCCCCCCAGCGGGCGGCAACGTTGGCCGGCTGCATGGTGCGCCAGCCCCACTCGCTGCCCTCGGCCGACTCCTGCGGCGGCGACCACTGCTCGAGCGGGCGGGTGACGCCGAACTTCAGCTGCTCCTGCCACGACGACGCGATGGCCTTGCCGAGGTCGCGCGCGGTGACCACGACGTGCACCTCGATGCCGTCGAGGTCCGCGAGCGCTGCTCGCGCCTGCTCGGCCGAGGCGTTGGCGAAGAGCTCGTAGCTGACCACCGCGCTGCGGCCCTCCCACGCGCGCACCTGGGCCACGACCCGCTCCCAGGCCGCTGCGGCGCTCTCGGGGAGGTCGGCCAGGCGCGGGTCGCCGCGCACGGCCATGGCGGCGTGGATGAGGTCCAGGCGCGGTCCCACGACGAGGACGCCGGCCCGGGCCAGCGCCTCGGCGTTGTGCTCCAGCACCTGCTGGACGAACGTGGTGCCCGACTTGGGGCCACCCACGTGGAGATGTACGACCTGCGTCATCGGTGCGTCCGATCCTCCTGAGCCTGTGCCGCGCCGACCGGGGCCCGGTCGGGGTACTCGACCATCATCCGCCACCGTGCCGGGCTGCCTGTGCGGCTGGCCCGGGCGGCGGCAGCGAAGCCCTCGCGGTGCACCACGCGGCCTCCGCTGGCCCGTACGTCGGCCTCCACCGCGGTCGGGTCGACCGGCCACAGCCGCGGCGAGCCGGTGCGCTCGGACTCGAGGCGGCACTGCTCGGGCGAGCGGCTGACCCCCTCGACGTAGGCCCGACCGCCCGTGGCGAGGGCCATGGACGCGAAGCGCCACAGCTGTGCGCGCGAGCGCGGCGGGACGGCCTCGAGGAGCCGGCGCGCGGTCACCACCTTGTCGCCCTTCTGCCGTGCCGCGAGCGCGCCCACGGTGAGCACGTCGCGCTCGTCGAGCAGGTTGAGCACGCGGCGCCCGACGCTCTCGGGGAGGTCGATCTCCTTGCCGCCGAGCGCGTGCTTGCCGGGGTGGGCGTAGTCGTAGCCGATCGCCTTGCAGCCGGCCCGGTCGTAGAGCCGCAGGTCGGCCGAGGAGCCGGAGCCGACGTCGAGGACGCGCAGGCCCTCGACGTCGTCGCCGAGCCGGTCGACGACCCACCGGGCGAACGAGCTCGGCTGCATCCCGGCCGCACCCTGCTGGCCGTTGAACTGCGTCCAGTCGCGGCGGTTGGTCATCACCGAGCCGAACCAGCCGTCGAAGCGGTCGGTCACCTCGCGCGAGGGCAGGTGGCGGAACGAGGGGTCCGGCACCCGCCACCCGGGGCCGTAGGAGACCGTCAGCATCCGGTCGGGGTCGGCCGGGGCCGGCATGTCGCGGCCCTCGAACTCCAGCGCGCGCAGCGGCAGGATCGCCGACCGCGGGACGCGCTCGCGCACCGTCGCGGTCTCGTGGAGCAGGTCGCCGACGTAGAAGCAGGTGTAGATGTCGATGCCGTCCTCGCCGCCGTCGGGGGCGTCGTAGACGACGGTGATGAAGCTGGCCGTCTTGTGCTTGACCGAGATGCCCGCGTCGACCAGCGCGCGGGCGACGCCCCAGATCTCCACCGCCATCTCGGCGGGCGTCTGCTTCTCGGACAGGAAGCAGAGGTCGATGTCGCTGTCGTGGCCGATGACCGAGCCCGAGCGGGCGGCGCCGAGCAGCGTGCCGAAGGAGATCCACCCCTCCAGCCCGCACGCCTGCCGCATCACCTCGAGCACGCGCTCGGCCATGGAGGTCATCGCCTCGACCGCCCCCGACTCGCGCCGGGTGGCGAAGACGCGCTGCGTCAGCCCCCACTTGTCGATGATGACGGGGTTGCCGAAGCGGTCGACGATCTCGACGCGGCCCTCACCGCTGCCGAACGAGACCTCGGACCGGAAGACCTCCTCGTCGTCGGAGGTGACCGTGACCAGCGACCGCCCGTCGAGGCGCGCCGCGAGCCGCTTGGGCCACGGGACGGTCACCGGGTCGGGGCTGTCCTCGACCGCGACGGACCAGCCGCGCCAGCCGTCGAAGTGGACGTCGAGGGAGCAGTCGGTGCCCCGCTCGAGGTGGAGGCCGTCGTCGTCGACGCGCAGCACGACCGGCAGCATCCACGACTCCTCCCTGCAGTGGCTGCCCACCCCCGTGGCGCGGGGCGGGCAGCCGGGACACTACTGCACGGAGAAGCGCGAGGAGACCACGGCGTGGTCGGTCGTGCGGCGCACCTGGGCGCCCTGGTTGACCTCGGTGGTGTCGAACGTCCCACCCTTGCCGAAGATCCAGTCGACCCGCATCGCCTTGGGCAGCTGGCAGGTCTTGCCCTTCGTGCGCCCACCCACCGCGGCGTTCATGTCGAGCGGGCAGGCGATGCGCTGGAAGGCCTTGGCGTGCTCGTTGAGGTCACCGGTCACCAGGACCGGCAGGCCGTCGACGGAGAGCTGCTTGACGACCTGCTTGATGATCTCCATGCCCTTGTCGCGGTCGTCCTGCATCTTGCCCGGCGACAGGTGCGCGTTGATCCAGTAGACCTCCTGGCCGGTGGCCTTGTTGCGCAGCCGCACCAGCGCCTGCGGGCGCGAGGACCTCATGAACGGCATCTGGACGGTGTTGCTCCAGACGTAGGCCCACTCGGAGTCCTTCCACATCACCGACTGCGGCGCGGCGTCGTAGCCCATGGTGTTGCCCGGGAAGATCGAGAAGTCCCCGTTGGTGGCCACGTCGAGCGAGGTGATCTGGTCGGGCTGCGGCTCGGAGAGCCCGACCAGGGTCGCGCCGCGCTGCGTGATGAGGTTCTTGGCCCACTCGGCCCGGACCCGCCCGGGGGCGAAGTTCGGCCGCGCCCCGCCGGGGGCGGTGTGCTGGCTGCCGAGGATGTTGAAGGTCATCACCTGGATCGCGGTGCTGCCACGGCGGGCGCGGGCGTTGACACCGGGACGCGAGGCGATCGCGGTCTGCGCGACCTTCGCCGCCGACCACTTCCGCACCTGCTGGGTGGTCAGCGTGGTGCCCGGTCCCCACGGCGCCGCGGCCTCGGCCGGCATCGGCGAGGGGGCGATGGTGCCGTTGCCGAGCTGCCCGGCGTCGTTGGCGCCCCAGCAGCCGGCGCCCTCGGCGCACAGGTGCAGCCAGCCGCCGGTGACGGGGCCCGAGGAGACCAGGCCGGAGCCGACCGGGGTGCTCGACCCGCTGCCCGAGGCGGCCGGGCCGAGCTGGCCGTAGCGGTTGTCGCCCCAGCACAGCACCTGGCCGTCGTTGCGCGTGGCGCAGGTGGCGGTCAGGGCGGTGCCGACGCCGGTGAAGGTGCCGGGGTCGCTGACCTGGACCGGCTTGGCGGAGTTGGTGCGGGTGCCGTTGCCGAGCTCGCCGTTGGAGTTCTCGCCCCAGCACCAGGCCTGGCCGCTCGCGGTGACGCCGCAGGTGCGGCCCCACGTCGTGGCGACCTGCACCAGCTGGAGGCCGCCGCCGACCACGGTCGGGCTGGGGCGGTTGGTGATGGTGCCGTCGCCCACCTGGCCGAAGGCGTTGTCGCCCCAGCAGTAGGCCGCACCGGACGTGGTGGTGCCACAGCTGTGCCAGCCGCCCGCGGAGACCGACGTCCACTGCTGCGTGCCGGCCACCCGCACCGGGGCGGTGCTGGCGTTGGCGGTGGCGCCGTTGCCGAGCTGGCCGCGCTGGTTCTGGCCCCAGCACCAGGCCGAGCCGTCGGCCTGGGTCGCGCAGGCGTGCTGCCACGACGCCGAGACCTCGCGCCACGTCGTGCCCGTGCCGACCTGGCGCGGGACCAGCGAGGTGGCGCGGTCGGCGCCGCCGAGCTGGCCGAAGTTGTTGAGGCCCCAGCACCACAGCGTCCCGTCGAGCTTGACGCCGCAGGTGAAGCTGCCGCCGGTCGCGATGCGAGACCAGCCCCCGGCGCCGGCGACCTGGACCGGGCTGATCCGCAGCGTGGTGGTGCCGTCGCCGAGCTGGCCGAAGTCGTTGCGGCCCTGGCACCAGGCCGTGGCGTCCGCGTGGACGCCGCACGACGACTGGCCGCCGGCGGCGGCGCCGCTGGACGGAGCGCGCACGTTGACCAGCACGCTGCCGCTGCGCCCGGGCGTGACGGGCGAGACGCCCGCGACCGTGAAGGACACGGTGTAGATCCCGGCGGTGTCGACGCGGCCGGTCAGCAGGCCTGCGTCGCTCAGCGTGAGGCCCGCGGGCACGGAGACCGGCGTGAACCGGGCGGGCTGGCCGGACGGCGAGCCGCCCTGCACGGCGACCTGGGTCGAGACCTGCTCACCGATGGCGACCACGACCTGCTGGGTCGCGGCGACCGGCCACAGGGAGACCTGGTCGAAGGCGCGCTCGGCGGCCAGCCGCATCGCGGCGCGCGACTTCTTCGAGGCGTACGACAGCGACAGCCCGAGCGCCTTGCGCGCCGAGGTCTTGCCGCCCGGGTCGCAGACCAGGTCGCCGCGGTGGCAGACCTGGACGACGCGGAAGGTGTCGGTGGGGTCCGGGACGTCGCCGGCCGACCGGGTCAGACGGGTCAGCACGCCCTCGGTGGCGCGGCCGGCACCCGGGTTGCCCAGCGGGCGCCCGGCCGACGACTTCGGCGTGCGGGTCGGGTCGGAGACGAGGACGGCCGCCGGCACCTGGCGCAGGGCGTCCTTCTTGTCCAGGTCCTGGAGCACCTGGTGGGCGACCGCGGCGCCCTGGGCGTAGCCGACGAGCACCACCTGCTGCTCGGGGCACGCCGAGAGCTGGCTGTTGACCTGCTTGCGGGTGGCCTTGATGCCGGCGCGCACGGGCTTCTTCCAGCGCTTGAGACCCGGACGCGACACCGCGGGCAGGGCGGCGCCGCGCTTGGTGCGCAGCACCACGACGGCACCGGGCGTCCTGAGCCGCACGCGCTTGGTGGTGACCGTGCGGCCCTGAGCCTCTGCCTTCTTCTCCAGCTTGGAGCTGATGGCCGAGACCACCTGGCCGGGCGCGCTGCCCTTGCCCTGCCCGTTGCCGTCGATCCCGACGACCAGCAGGTCGGTGCAGGACGCGGCGCGACGGGCCTGGGCGGCGACGGGGGCCAGGTCGGCGGCGGTCCGGCCGCCGACGGCCGTCGGGGCCTGCTGGCCGGCGTTGGCAGCCAGCAGCAGGCCCGCGACGAGGCTGACCGAGGCCAGCCGGGCGATGCGTGACGACGCGGGTGCGAACCCGGCGACGCGAGACTCCTCGGGGAATCGTCGGGACCGGGATCGCAGCTGCGTCATGTCAGTTCTCCTCCTTGATGAGGGCGTAGGGGTCGACGCCGCGCTTCTTCGCGCGGGCCTCGACCATCGCGTCGTACTGGTCGGTGGCAGCAGCCCGGGCGGCGTAGCTGCCGAGACCGCTGGCGACGACGCGACCGGTCGGGTCACCGCCGCCGCTGTTGCCGGGGTGCTCGGGGCCCCACGCGGCCGGACGGTGCGTGAACATGTAGTCGATCCACTGCATGTAGCGGTTGGTGACCCACTTCTTGCGGACCACGCCGACCACCTCGTCGCTGGCCAGCGCCACCGAGGTCCAGTTCGCCGAGCCGTTCCAGGTGATCCGCGCGGCGGGGTCGCCCCCGACGTTGCCGCTGATCGCCATCGACTTCATGTGGACGTACCGGTCGTAGAGGCCGTCCTCGTTGTTGTCGTAGGCGAGGTGGGTCAACGGGACCTGGGCGGCGCGCATGATGCGCAGCACCTCGCCACCGAACATGGCGTAGACCAGGCGGATGTTGCAGCCCTGGCGCTGCAGCTGCGCGATCTTGCGGGCGAGCTTGAGGCCGCGGTCGCCGTACATCGACGTCTGCGCGATGCGGATGCGGGTCGTGCCGTTCTTGTTGGTCGTGGCGCCCTTGCAGGCGACCGAGTTGAGCACGTCCATGATCGGGTCGGGCGTCGCGGCCTGCTTGCCGACGTAGGGGTAGAACGAGGTGCCGACGACCCCGTCGTCGTAACCGGTGTAGGCGTTCTTGACCGGCTGGTCCTCGACCATCTGGTCGAAGATGTCGAGGAAGTTGCGGTAACGCGTCTCGTCGTTCTTGATCGTGTAGAGGTCGTTCCACTGGATCGTGGCGCCGAGCTCGGTGGCGTTGTAGGAGCCGAACATCGTCACCCAGCGCACGGTCTTGACCTGCTTGTGCTTCTTGGTCCTGACCTTGTTGAAGAGGAAGAACTTGGAGTGCGGGATGCCGTGCTTGCCGCGGCACGAGCCGATGCAGCGCTTGAGGAAGCTCTTCTTCTCGGGCGAGAGGCCCTTGTTGCCGACCTTGAGGGCGGCGGCGAGGCGGGCGGCGTCGGCGTTCGGGTTGTTGGGGTTCCAGTTCGCGCGGTCCATGACGACCTGGACGCTCACCTTGCGGTTGTGGGCGCGGATCAGCGAGTTGGTGATCGCCGCACTGCGCACGTTCCACGCCGAGATGCGGATCTTGCCGCCCTTGGGCACCGAGTCGACCGTGCGGTTGACCTGGCTGATCAGCCGGCGCACGTCGGCCTGCTTGCCGTAGGGGTTGTTGAAGGCGGGGCCCGCCTTCGGGACGTACTTGTCCGGCGTCCCCTTCGCCGAGGCCGGGGCCCCGGTGAGCGACACGGCGACCAGGGCGGTCGCGACGAGCATGATGATCTTGCGCACGGATGATCCCCACATGGTGTGTGTCACGGCGCGTGGACCGGCCACCGCGAGGGCATGCCGGGGCTCTCCCCGTGACGATTGGTTGTCGACTGTATCTCAGTTTTCACATCAGTCACACCAGCCCCATGCCGGGTGGGTGCCTGGATCGTGACCGACGGCCGTCCAGGCCGATCCGGGTCAGGCCCCGCAGGAGGCCAGGATCTTCTGGAAGTCCTTATTGCGACGCAACGGTACGTCGGACTCGTTGACGACCTCACCCTTGGCTGCGTAGAAGGTGGTCCCGAAGGTCACCAGCCGCTGGCCGGAGGAGCAGCGGTAGGTCATCGCCTGGACCCACTTCCCCTTCGCGTCGTCCTGGCACCCGGAGTAGTTCGCGGGCAGGGTGGCACCCGCCACCCAGACGTCCGCGCACGCCGGTCCGGCGGGCTCGTCAGACGAGGTGTCGGACGGGGTATCAGACGGGCTCTGGGACGAGCTGCTCGGCTGCTGCGACGGCTCGGCCGCGGAGTCGGGCTCCTGGTCGCCGCAGGCCGTGAGCGCGAGCCCGGCGAGCGCGAGCCCGGCGAGCAGAGGTGCGCGGCTGGTGCGTGTCATCAGTTGTCCCCCGGGTCCACGACGTTCACGTCGGCGTGGATGAAGTAGTGGTCACTGGCCCTTGCCAGCGTAGACCCGTCCTGCATGTAGCCGGAGAACGCGACGCCTCCGCCGCCGCCGCCCATGATCCAGTCGACGCGGAGCGGGGGCGGGGGCAGGGTGCAGCCCGCGCCGCCGCCGTTGGCGGCGAGGAAGCCCGTGGCCTGGCAGACCTTGTAGAAGAACTCCTCGTGCTCGTTGACGTCGCCGCCGATGATCACCGGCTTGCCCGTCTCGGCCTCGAGGCGCTGCATCAGGGAGATGGCGACGGCCGTGCCGGCGTCGCGCTCGCCCTCGAGGCCGCCGGCCGAGGTGTGGATGGAGATCACCCAGAACTCGGCGCCGGTCTGCAGGTCGCGCAGCAGGACGTAGGGCATCGGGATGGCCTGGCTGGCGAAGGTGAAGGTCACCGACCCGCCGTCGACCATCTCGAAGCGCGAGGAGCGCCACGCGATCTGCAGGCGCTGGCCGTTGTTGCCCAGCGACTGCTGGGGCCAGATGGAGTAGCCGGCGAGGCGGGCGTTGAGCACGCCGAGCTGGTCGTCCTGGACCTCCGAGAGGGTCACCACGTCGACCCCGCGCGACATGATGATGCCCGAGGAGATCGCGGCACGCTCGGTGCCGGGGCCGTAGCCGCCCGGACCGGCCGTGTGCTGGCTGCCGAGGATGTTGAGGGCACCGACGCGGAAGCTCGAGGACTTCGACATCGCGGCGACGCGCGCCTCGCGACGCAGCCGCTGGGCCTCGCGCTTCTCCCGCTTCCTCTCGAGCGCGGCCTGCCGCTTCGCGCGACGGGCCGCGGCGCGCGCCTGCGCCTCGCGCTGCTCGACCACGGCGTGGCCCTTGCGGGCGGCGGCGTTGTCGAGGGGCAGCGCCCGGCGGGTGCCGACGTCCTCGAGGCCGGCGACCTTGCGACGCACCTGGGCGCGGGACGCCTGCGGGGTGTGGGTGGCGGCGACGTCAGCAGCAGACAGGCTCGTCGTGCCGCTGACGCGGGCGACGTCGTCGCCCGAGCCCGGCAGGAGGAACAGGGAGGCCACCATCACCCCCGTGGCCACGGAGGCGGGCACGAGGAGCCGCCACGAGGCAGCACGGGAGGTCGGCTTGCCGCGGCGGGGGGCAGCGCGGTGGGAGGACACGGAGGAGGGGATCCTTCGACGTCGGGGGCAGGAGCAGACCCCGAGGGGGGCACGCGGGGTCGGTCGAGGGTAACGCATGACGCGCCCTCGCCTCAGGCCTTCGGCAAAGACCGCCGGCGGCCGCACCCGCCCACGAGGAGGTGCTCGCGCACGCTACCGTTGCCGACGTGAGCACCACTCCGACCCGCGTCTTCGTGGCCCGGCTCGTGGGACTGCCGATCTTCGACCCCCAGGGCGACCAGGTGGCCAAGGTGCGCGACCTGGTCGTCGCGCTGCGGACCGAGACGAGCCAGCCGCGGGTGCTCGGCATGGTCGCGGAGGTCTTCGGCCGTCGCCGGATCTTCGTGCCCATGACGCGCATCACCGCCATCGACAGCGGCCAGGTGCACACCACCGGGCTGCTCAACATGCGCCGGTTCGAGCAGCGCTCGACCGAGACGCTGGTGATGAGCCAGATGCTCGACCGCACGGTCACCATCAAGGACTCGGCCCGCGACGGCGGCATCACCGGCGTGGTCTACGACGTCGCGATGGAGCAGGCGCGCAACCGCGACTGGGTGCTCTCGCGCGTCGCGGTCCAGGAGCCCAGCAAGGGGTTCCGCCGGCGTGGCCAGACCCACGTCGTCGAGTGGCGCGACGTCACCGGCCTGACCCGCCAGGAGCCGACGCAGGGGGCCACGCACCTGATCGCCGCGCTCAACGACATGCGTCCGGCCGATGCGGCCAACATGATCCACGACCTGCCGGCCGAGCGACGCACGGCCGTGGTGGCCGCGCTCGACGACGAGCGGCTCGCCGACGTCCTGGAGGAGCTCCCCGAGGAGGACCAGGTCGAGATCCTCGAGCACCTCGACTCCGAGCGCGCCGCCGACATCCTCGAGGAGATGTCCGCCGACGACGCCGCCGACCTCATCGCCGACCTCAACCCCGAGACCGCGGCCACCCTGCTCGGCCTGATGGAGCCCGACGAGGCCGAGGACGTGCGGCGGCTGATGTCCTACGCCGACAACACCGCGGGCGCGATGATGACGCCGGAGCCGGTCATCCTCTCCCCCGACGCCACGATCGCCGACGCGCTCGCCCACGTGCGCAACCCCGAGCTGACGCCGTCCCTGGCGGCGCTGGTCTACGTCTGCCGCCAGCCGCTCGAGACTCCCACCGGCAAGCTCCTCGGCGCCGCGCACATCCAGCGGCTGCTGCGCGAGCCTCCGTCGACCCTGGTCGCCGCGGCGCTGGACGACTCGATGGACCCGCTGCGCCCCGACGCCTCGATGGACCAGGTGGCGGCCCACCTGGCGACCTACAACCTCGTCGCGGCGCCGGTCGTCGACGACGAGGGCCGTCTGCTGGGCGCCGTCACGGTGGACGACCTGCTCGACCACATGCTGCCCGAGGGCTGGCGTGACCGTGCACCGCGACCCGGCCGGATCAACGGCGGGCCCAGCGCAGGGAGGGCCGGGTGAGCGACAGCCGGCGCGAGCGCCTCGACACCCCGCGCGACACCCGGCGCCAGATCGTGCGGCGCCCGACCGTGGACGCCGACGCGTTCGGTGTGTTCGCCGAGTCCTTCGCGCGCTACATGGGCACGGCCAAGTTCATCCTCTGGATGACGCTCTTCGTCATCGTCTGGGTGGCCTGGAACGTGCTGGCACCCGCCGACCTGCGCTTCGACGAGCCGCCCTTCATCGCCCTCACGCTGATGCTCAGCCTCCAGGCGTCCTACGCGGCCCCGCTGATCCTCCTGGCGCAGAACCGGCAGGAGCAGCGCGACAAGGTGATCGCCGAGCAGGACCGGCAGGCCAACGCGCGGGCCCACGCCGACATGGAGTTCCTGGCCCGCGAGGTGGCCTCGCTGCGGATGTCGGTGGGCGAGGTCGCGACCCGCGACTTCCTCCGCTCGGAGCTGCGCGGGCTCCTCGGCGACATCGAGGACCTCCAGCGCAGGGAGACCGACGACGAGACCCCGCCCACACCGGGCGAGACCGGCCCCCGGTCGCCCGCGTAGTCCCTCGGGGCGGCTCGTAGACTTCTGCGTCATGAGCACCCCCACGCAGCAGCAGGTGACCGACGCGCTGGCCGGCGTCAACGACCCCGAGATCAAGCGCCCGATCACGGAGCTGGGGATGGTCGACTCGGTCGAGGTCGCCGAGGACGGCTCGGTCGCGGTCCACGTGCTGCTGACGGTGGCGGGATGCCCGCTCAAGGACACCATCGACCGTGACGTGACCGCCGCCGTGTCGGCCGTCCCGGGCGTCACCTCGGTCGAGCTGAGCCTCGGGGTGATGACCGCCGAGCAGCGCGCCGGCCTCAAGGAGATCCTCAGCGACGGACGCGCCCAGCGCGAGATCCCGTTCGCCCAGCCGGGCTCGCTCACCAAGGTCTACGCGATCGCCAGCGGCAAGGGCGGCGTCGGCAAGTCGTCGGTCACGGTCAACCTCGCCCTCGCCCTCGCCTCGCAGGGGCTCAAGGTCGGCATCGTCGACGCCGACATCTACGGCCACTCGGTGCCGGCCATGCTCGGCATCGCCGACGCCCGTCCCACCCAGGTCGACGACCTGATCATGCCCGTGCCCACCGCCAGCGGTGTCTCGGTGATCTCCATCGGGATGCTCAAGCCGCGCCGCGACCAGGTCGTGGCCTGGCGCGGCCCGATGCTCGACCGCGCGCTCGTGCAGATGCTCGCCGACGTCTACTGGGGCGACCTCGACGCGCTCCTGCTCGACCTGCCGCCCGGCACCGGTGACATCGCGATCTCGCTGGGCCAGCACCTGCCCAGCGCCGAGGTGGTCGTGGTGACCACCCCGCAGGAGGCCGCCGCCGAGGTGGCCGAGCGCGCCGGCACGATGGCCTCGATGATGCACCAGCGCGTGGTCGGCGTGGTCGAGAACATGAGCTACCTGCCCTGCCCGCACTGCCCGCCCGAGGACGACCACCGGCTCGAGGTGTTCGGCACCGGCGGCGGCGACCGGGTGGCGGCGACCCTCTCCGAGCGCTTCGGGTACGACGTCCCGGTGCTGGCCCGGATCCCGCTCGACCTCGCGCTGCGCGAGGGCGGCGACGTGGGGAAGCCGATCGTGGAGGCCGACCCGGCCTCGCCCGCCGCGCGTGAGCTCGTCGGCGCCGCGCAGACCCTCTCGGGTCGCGGCCGCGGCCTTGCCGGGATGCAGCTCGGCCTGACCCCGTCGAACCGGTTCTGACGGCCACGGCGGCCCGGTAGGTTCTGCAGCATGTTCGACATCGGGTTCATGGAGCTGGCCGTGATCGCCCTCGTGGCGGTCGTCGTGCTGGGGCCCGACCGGCTGCCCGACCTGGCCCGTCAGGCCGCGCAGCTGCTCCACCGTGCGCGGGGCCTGGCCCACAACGCGCGCGACGAGCTGCGCAGCGAGCTCGGTCCGGAGTACTCCGACCTCCAGCTGCGCGACCTCGACCCGCGCACCATCGTGCGCAAGCACATCACCGAGGCGATGGCGGAGGTCGACCGCGAGGAGGCCGAGCGCGCGGCCGAGCGCACCCGGCTCGCCGACGGCCAGGTGCCCCCGTTCGACGTCGAGGCGACCTGAGGGTCCCCCGCCGGTCGTCCGGCTAGCCCTCGCGGCTCTGCACCGCCACGAGCGCGGCGTGGGCCACGAGCACCGGCTCGCCGTGCGCCTCGTCGTCCGGGACGCACTCGACGAAGTCCGCGCCTGCCCGCTCCAGGCGCCCGGCGCGCCACGAGCCGTCGGCCAGGTGCAGGACGCAGCGCGCACCTGTCTCCGCGAGCCGTCGCAGCGCGGCACGGAGGCCCAGCCGGTCGACCGGTGACCACGCCACCTCCGGCACCGAGCGCTCGCCGCAGCCCTCCACGGTGACGAGGTGCGCGAGCGGCACGATCCAGTCCTGCCCGGCCCCGGACAGCAGGCACCACCCGTCGCCGACGCGGTCCAGGCGCCCCTCCACGCGGCCGACGTGCGGCAGCCCGAGCTGCACGTCGCGGCCCCGCGAGGCCATCAGCCGGCTCGCCAGGCTGACCGAGGCGTACTCGGCCCGCGCCCGGTCGGCGAGCTCGGCCTCGCGCTCGGCCTCCCACAGCGCCGCGGCCTGCCCCTCGAGGTCGTCGAACAGGGCGAACAGCTCGTGCTCCCAGGACATGGTCCGAGCCTAGGGCCCCTCCGCTTCCTGTGGAGGACGCGTTGACGTCGCTCCCAAATCGTCGTTGGATGAAGCAAACGCACGCAAACGAAAGGATCGGACGATGTCTCGGGGGATCATCCGGCCACTGCGCACGGCCGTCGTCTGGCTGCTCGCCTCCGCTGCGGCACTCGGCGCCGCCCGGCTCGCGGCCGGCAGCTGCACCGCGTCCACCGCACCCGGCGGGCCGACCGGTGCCGCGCCGCTCCTCGTGGCCGTCTGCGCCGTGGCCCTGGCGGTGGCGCTCGCCTGGCTGTGGGTGGTGACCACCTGGACCGTCGTCGAGGTGGCCACCGGACGGGTGCGCGCCGGCGGCGGCGCGACGCGGCGCCTGGTCCTGCTCGCCTGCGGGGCGGCGGTCGTCGCCGGGGTCGCCTCTCCGGCCGCGGCCGCCGGAGGTGGCGGGCGGGCCGACGTGCTGGCCGGCCTCGCCCTTCCGGAGCGGGCCGTGGCGCCGAGCGCGTCGCCGGCGCCCGTGGTCGACCGGCCCGGCACCGGGGACTACGTCGTCCGCGCGGGCGACTCGTTGTGGTCCATCGCCCGCGACCACCCCGCGGCCGCGACCAGCACCGACGAGCGCTGGCGCGAGATCTGGCGCGCCAACCGCGCGGTCGTGGGCACCGACCCCGACCTGATCCACCCCGGACAGGCGCTCCGCCTGCCGGTCCACAACGACGGCCACCAGGACGGAGACCGATGATGAGCACCCTCCACGACCGAGCCCGCCACGCCGAGGTGATCGCGCTCCACCCGCCCGGCCCCGGTGCCGTGCCGGTGGGGAGCGTGCAGGGAGCCCTCGCGCTCGACCTGACCCCCCGCACCGCTCCCCCGCGGCCACGACTGCGCAGCGCGCGGGCCAACGACCTCGTCGAGCTCGAGCGAGCGGCCCGGGCGCACGTCGACGCGTTCGTCGGGCGCTACCTCCAGGCAGCCGTCGAGGTGGCCGCGGGCGACCGCCCGGTCACCCAGGTGCTGCGGCACACCGTGCCCGAGGTGTACGAGGAGCTCGGCGAGCGTGCCCGCCTCGTCGCGGCAGCCGCCGGCGCGACCGACGCGAGCGTCCGCGGCCCCCACCCGTCACGACCGGTCGTGCTCGGGGTGCGCACGGCGCTGATCCGCCCCGACGCCGTCGAGGCGAGCGCCCACGTGCGCTACGGGCGACGCTCGCGCGCGGTCGCCGCCCGGTTCGAGGTCGTGCGCGGCCGCTGGCAGTGCGTCGCCCTGGTCTGGGGCTGACGCACTGCCGCGGGACGCGTCGAGCTGCTCAGCCGCCCATGGTGGCGCGGCCGGTGGCCCCGCCGGGGGCGCCGTGGCAGCGCTTGAACTTCTGGCCGGAGCCACAGGGGCACAGCGCGTTGCGGCCGGTGCCGGCGAACTCGTCGTCCTCCTCGGCCACCGACGCCACGACCTCGGCGTCGCCGTCCTCCGACGGCGCGCTGTAGGACAGGTTCTGCGGGCGCTTCGGCTTGTCGAGGCCCTTGGCGCGGATCGTCGGCGTGTGCGGCTGCTCCGCCTCGGCCTCGCCCGCCGCGGCGGGTGCGTGGGCCGCGGCCTGCGCGAAGTCGATCTGCGGGGTGGCCACCGAGATGGTCGGCGCCGGGGCCTGCTCCTCCTCGACCTCCACCTGGAGGTTGAACAGGAAGCCGACCGACTCCTCCTTGATGCCGTCCATCATCGCCGCGAACATGTCGAAGCCCTCGCGCTGGTACTCCACGAGCGGGTCGCGCTGGGAGTAGGCCCGCAGGTAGATGCCCTCGCGGAGGTAGTCCATCTCGTAGAGGTGCTCGCGCCACTTGCGGTCGAGCACGGAGAGCACCACGCGACGCTCGAGCTCGCGCATGACCTCCTCGCCCATCTCGGCCTCGCGGCGGTCGTAGGCGGCCTGGGCGTCCTTCTGCAGGTCCTCGACGAGCTTCTCGCGGCTGACGTTGGCCAGGCCGCCGGCCTCCTTCTCCAGGACCTCGCGGGACAGCGAGACGGGGTAGAGCTGCCCGAGGGCGGTGAAGAGCGCCTCGAGGTCCCAGTCCTCGGCGTAGCCCTCGGTCGCGCCGCGGACGTAGCCGGCGATGACGTCGTCGATGAAGCCGCGGATCTGCTCACCGAGGTCGGCACCCTCGAGCACGCGGCGGCGCTCGGCGTAGATGACCTCGCGCTGGCGGCTCATCACGTCGTCGTACTTCAGCACGTTCTTGCGCGACTCGAAGTTCTGCGACTCGATGTTGGCCTGCGCGCCCGCGATGGCGTTGCTGACCCGCTTGGCGTCGATCGGCACGTCGTCGGGGACCTTGAGGACCGTGAGGATCCGGTCGACCCACTCCGACTTGAACAGGCGCATCATCTCGTCCTGCAGCGACAGGTAGAACCGGGACTCGCCCGGGTCGCCCTGACGGCCCGAGCGACCGCGCAGCTGGTTGTCGATGCGGCGCGACTCGTGGCGCTCGGTGCCGACGACGTAGAGGCCGCCGAGCTCCTTGACCTCGTCGTGCTCGGCGGCGACCTGGGCCTTGATCCGCTCGAGCATCGCGGGCCAGGCGGCGTCGTAGGCCTCCGGGTCCTCGACCGGGTCGAGGCCCTGCTTGCGCAGCTCCTGGTCGGCGAGGAAGTCGACCGAGCCGCCCAGCATGATGTCGGTGCCTCGGCCGGCCATGTTGGTGGCGACGGTGACCGCGCCCTTGTGGCCGGCGAGCGCGACGACCTTGGCCTCGTCGGCGTGCTGCTTGGCGTTGAGGACCGTGTGCGGGATGCCGCGCTTCTTCAGCAGGTTGGAGAGGTACTCCGACTTCTCCACCGAGACGGTGCCGATGAGGACGGGCTGGCCCTTCTCGTGGCGCTCGGCGATGTCGTCGGCGACCGCGATGTACTTGGCCTCCTCGGTCCGGTAGACGAGGTCGACGTTGTCGATGCGCTGCATCGGGCGGTTGGTCGGGATGGGGACCACGCCGAGCTTGTAGATCTTGTCGAACTCCGACGCCTCGGTCATCGCCGTGCCGGTCATGCCGGAGAGCTTGGTGTAGAGGCGGAAGTAGTTCTGCAGGGTGATCGTGGCGAGGGTCTGGTACTCCTCGCGGACGGTCACGCCCTCCTTGGCCTCGATGGCCTGGTGGAGGCCGTCGTTGTAGCGGCGCCCGGCCAGGATGCGGCCGGTGTGCTCGTCGACGATGAGCACCTCGCCGTCCATGACGACGTACTCCTTGTCGTTGCGGAACAGCTCCTTGGCCTTGATGGAGTTGTTCAGGAACGAGATGAGCGGGGTGTTGACCGAGTCGTAGAGGTTCTCGATGCCGAGGTGGTCCTCGACCTTGGTGATGCCCGGCTCGAGGACCGAGATGGTGCGCTTCTTCTCGTCGACCTCGTAGTCGGTGTCGCGGACCAGCGAGCGCGCCACCTTGGCGAACTCGGCGTACCACTTGACCTCGTCCTGGGTGGGGCCGCTGATGATCAGCGGCGTGCGCGCCTCGTCGATGAGGATCGAGTCGACCTCGTCGACGACGGCGAAGTTGTGGCCGCGCTGGACGCACTCCTCGACCGAGTCGGCCATGTTGTCGCGCAGGTAGTCGAAGCCGAGCTCGTTGTTGGTGCCGTAGGTGATGTCGCAGGCGTAGGCCTCGCGGCGCTCGGCGGGACGCATCGACGGCAGGATCACGCCGGTGGTGAGGCCGAGGAAGTGGTGCACGCGGCCCATCTGCTCGGACTGGAACTTGGCGAGGTAGTCGTTGACCGTGACGACGTGGACGCCCTTGCCCTCGAGGGCGTTGAGGTAGGCCGGGAGGACCGCAACGAGGGTCTTGCCCTCACCGGTCTTCATCTCGGCGATGTTGCCGAGGTGCAGGGCGGCGGCACCCATGATCTGCACGTCGAACGGGCGCATGCCCAGCACGCGCTTGCTCGCCTCGCGCACGGTGGCGAAGGCCTCCGGCATCAGCGCGTCGAGGGACTCCCCCGCCGCGAGCCTCTCGCGGAACTCCGCGGTCATCCCGCGCAGCTCGTCGTCGCTCATCGCGACGAAGTCGTCCTCGATGGCGTTGACGGCCTTGGAGACGGCCTCGAGCTCGCGGAGGATCTTGCCCTCGCCGATGCGGAGCAACTTGTCGATGATGGCAGGCACGAGTGGTAACTGTACCTACCGCGGCAACGCGGCTCCCAATGCGTGCGACAGGTCACCCCTCGGGCCCACGACCACGTCGTCGAGCCCGAGCCAGCCGGCCAGCCGCCACAGCTCGGCGGCGAGCTGCTCGGCGGTCTCGGCGGGGGCGTGCGGCTCGGCGAACGCGCCGGGGACCAGCAGCGTGCGGGAGGCGCGGTCGGCCTTGAGGTCGACCCGGGCGACGAGCCGGTCGCCCAGCAGGAAGGGCAGGACGTAGTAGCCGTGGACGCGCTTGTCGGCCGGGACGTAGATCTCGATGCGGTAGAAGAAGTCGAAGAGCGCCTCCGCGCGGCTGCGCTCCCAGACCACGGGGTCGAACGGGCTGAGGAGCGTGCGGGCGCCCACCGTGCGGGGCAGCCGGGCGTCGCGGTGGAGGTACGCCGGGCGCTTCCAGCCCTGCACGGAGACGGGGAGCAGCTCGCCCGCGGCGACCAGCTCGTCGACGGCGACCCGGGTGCTCGGCAGCCCGGGCGCCGGCTGGAGCCGGAGGCGGTAGTAGTCGGCGAGGTCGGCGGCGGTGGCCACGCCGTGGGACCGCGCGGCCCGGCGCACCAGCTCGGTGACCGCCTCCTGCGGCGTCGGGGTGGGGGCGTCGAGCACGGCGGCGGGCAGCACGCGCTCGGTGAGGTCGTAGAGGACCTCGAACTGGCTGGTGCGACCGGCGATCGCGACGTCGCCGACGAGGAAGAGGTAGTCGAGGACCTTGCGGGCCTCCGACCAGTTCCAGCCCCAGTGCTCCCGGCTGCGCGGCCCGCTGCTGAACTCCTCCTCGAGGTCGCGCGCGGTGACCGGTCCGCGCTCGCGGACGGCCTCGAGGACGCGGGGCTCGAGGGTGGGGTCGGCGGTGAACCCCCACTTGCCGCGCTCGGAGCGGTAGTGCGCCATCCGGTGCCGCATCGCCGGCCAGAGCTCCACGGGCATCAGCGCCTGGACGTGGGCCCAGTACTCCACGACACGACGGGGGCGGCGCTCGGAGGCGCGCCTCAGCAGGTCGGTGTCGTAGGGGCCCATCCGCGAGTAGAGCGGCATGAAGTGGGCCCGCTGGAGCACGTTGACCGAGTCGACCTGCAGCACCCCGGTGCGCGTGAGCGTGCGGTCGAGGGTGCGCATCGACGGCACGGCGTGCGACCGGTCGGTGAAGCCCTGGGCGGCGAGCGCGATGCGGCGCGCCTGGAGCTGGGTGAGGGACTCGGTCACGCCCCGCACTCAACCACCTGCGTCGGACACCCGGGTCAGGGCAGGTCGAGGAGCTTCTCGCGCATGGCGTACATGACGGCCTCCATGCGGGAGTGCAGCTGGAGCTTCTCCAGGATGTTGCGCACGTGGTTCTTCACGGTGTTCTCGGAGATGAACAGCTCCTTGGCCACCTCGCGGTTGTTGAGGCCCTTGGCCACCAGCCGCAGCACCTCGAGCTCGCGCTCGGTCAGGCGCAGGCCCGGTCCCTGCTCGCGCTCGGGCTTCGACATCTGCTTGAACTCGTCGATCAGCTTGACCGCCATCGACGGGCTGATCAGCGACTGGCCCTCGTTGACCACGCGGATCGCCTGCGCGACCTCCTCGATCGAGGAGTCCTTGAGCAGGTAGCCCGAGGCACCGTTCTTCACCGACTCGTAGAGGTCGGCCTCCTCGTCGGAGACGGTGAGCATGATGATCTTCGCCGCCGGGACGGCCTCCTTGATCGCGCTGCACGCCTCGACGCCGGTGCGGCGCGGCATGCGGACGTCGAGGAGGATCACGTCGGGCGCGGTGCGCACCGCGAGCTCGGTGGCGGTCACGCCGTCGGCCGCCTCGCCGACGACCTCGATGTCGGAGTCGCCGCTGAGCAGCATGATCAGCCCGCGCCGGAAGAGCTCCTGGTCGTCGACCACCAGGACTCGGACGGGCTCGGTGCCACCTGGGATGCCAGTTACCTCGGTCACGCGCGCATCATGTCATGCGCGCGTGACCCAGGTGTGGTGCTTGTGTGGATCACTCGTTCACGTCGAGCGAGATCACGCCGTAGTCGTAGCCGCGACGGCGGTAGACCACCGACGGCTTCTCGCTCTCCTTGTCGACGAACAGGTAGAAGTCGTGGCCCACGAGCTCCATCTCGTAGAGGGCCTGGTCGAGCGTCATCGGCGCGCCGGTGTGGGACTTCTCCCGCACCACCAGCGGCCCGTCTCCCGTCACCGTGATGGGCCCGACCTTGCGCTCGACGACGCCGTCGTCCTCGGCCTCGTCGCCCAGCTCGGGCAGCTCGGCGAGCGCCTGGCCCACGGACACGTGCTCGTTGCGTCCCTTGTGCACACGCCGGCGGTCGGCCGCGCGGCGCATCTGGGCCTGCATCTTGTCCAGCGCGAGGTCCAGCGCTCCCATCTTGTCCTCGGCGGCGGCCTCGGCGCGGATCACCGGGCCCTTGGAGAACGCGGTGAGCTCGACGCGGGTCGCGCGGTCGTGCTGTCGGGGGTTCTTCTCGAGCTCCACCTCCACCTGGACGCGGATGATCCTGTGGTCGTGCTTCTCCAGGCGGCTGAGCTTCTCCGAGACATGCTCGCGGAACCGGTCGGACACCTCGCAGTGCCGTCCCGTGACCACAACCTCCATGTGAACCTCCTCAAGTGGCGAACGGCCGCACCCCTCCATGGGCCACGACGCCGTGCACGAGGGCACGGATCGCCGGGGCAGGGTGGGATGGAGTCCGCCCGGCCGACCTGGTCTTCGACCCCACAGCCGCCTGCTGAGACGTTCGCAGCTTCTCCGCCACTACTGGCCTTCTCCCGACGTCCCCCGCTCGCGCGAGGAGACCGGCGCATCTGACGCCGGCGTCGAGGCAGGACTTACTCCTAAGCCGCACCGTGATCATCCCGCGGGCAGGACCCGGGGACTTACGTGGACCGTTTCGCCTGCGACTGGCATCGGCTAGCCACGGCGCGGGCTGGGCGGCGGACCTGGCGGAACGCCGCGCACCCCTCTCCGTGACGCAACCACGGACCCGGGCGGACTCCATGCAACGACGCTAGCCGCTCCCGGTCCCACCGCCAACTGCGGGTCCCGTCCTGCGAGTCGCGGCGACGGCCGCGACGGCCACGGGCGGCAGGCCGACCGCCTCGAGGGCGCGCTGGGCCTCGCGCGCGGTCGCGCCCGTGGTGAGCACGTCGTCGCAGACCACCACGTGCGCCGCGCCCCCGCGCCGCGCGGCCCGGCGCAGCCGGGTGGCCGGGCAGTGCATCGACCCCGCCACGTTGGCCGCGCGTCCGCGGGCGTCGAGCCCGGCCTGGTCGGCGGCGCCGCGGGACACCAGCAGCGAGGCCACCGCCACCGCCCGCTCCTGGCGCAGGTGCGCGGCGGCCGCCCGGACCAGCGCGCCCGTGGCGTCGTACCCGCGCTGGCGGGCGGCTCCGGGCCGTGAGGGCACCGGCACCAGCAGCAGCGGCACCCGCGGGTCGAGCCCGGTCGCCGCGGCGCGGACGGCGGTGCCGAGCAGGTCGCCGAGGACTCGTCGGTGCCCCCACTGGCCGCGGTCCTTGTGCCCGACCACCAGCTCACGCACGGCGCCGGAGTAGGACTCGGTGGCCCACGGCGTCACCAGCCCGCTCGGCACGGGCGAGGGCCACGCCGGCGCGGCGACGCCCGACAGCCCCGCCCGGCACTCGCGGCACAGCATCCGGCCGGCCAGCCCGCAGCCCACGCACCCGCTGCCGAGGAACAGGTCGAGGGCGGCGTCGAGCACGGCCCCCATCGCAGCAGCGGGCCGGGTGCCGCCGCAACGCCCTCGCACGGACCTGTGGAGGACCCCGCCGGCCCGGGTCAGCCGACGTAGGTCAGCGACGTCAGGCCGGCCGGGAGGTCGGGCACGGTGCGCTCCTGGCGGGTGAGGTCGCTGATGCTGCGCCCGCCCACGGCGTACGCCTCGGGGTCCTCGAGCGGCGCGGACACCAGCGCGCGGAACCGGCCGCGCAGGCTCGTCGCGCCCCCGGTGTCGACGCGACCCGGCGCACCGTCGACGGAGATGGTGCGCACCTGGGAGAAGTCGGCGTTGATGTCGCTGAGCACCGACACGGTCGTCGGCGAGCGCCAGGCCACGTCGCGGACGCGGGTGCTGCCCTCGGCCGGGAGCGGCAGGGTGCGCAGCGAGGTGAACCCCAGGACCGCTCCGGACGCGTCGTGGAGCACCCGGGCCGCGACGATCCGGTCGGCGCTCGCGCCGCGCACCACCGCGACCAGCCGGGTGCCGTCGCGCGAGACCAGCAGCTTGGTGACGTCGCGACCGGTCAGGCCCGGGACGTCGACGGCCCGGGCGTCGCCGTCGACCACGAGGAGGATGCGCGCCCGCCCGCCCGCGCGGTCGAGCAGCCAGGTGCGGTCGCGGTAGTCGAAGGCGGGCGCGGCCAGGTCGACGCCGTCGGTCACCGGGGCCGTGACCACGCCGTCGGGGGTGTCGGTGGGGGCGGTGAGCAGCTGGGTGCCGTCGCGGGAGATGCCGGCGACCCGCGCGCCGGTGAGCGTGACGCCGAGCGACCTCAGCCGGTAGGCGCCCTGGCCCAGCGGTCCGAGCGTCTCCTCGAACGAGCCGACGTCGCCGGCGACCACCCGCCCGCGGTCGAGCGCGAACAGCTGGCGGCTCGAGCCCGGGCCGCTCGGGTCGTAGCGGCTGCCGACGTCGAGGCCGACCTGCGTGGAGCTGCTCCCGAAGGTGATGAGGCGGTCGCCGACCGTCAGCTGGACGGCCCGGATGCTCAGGTCCTGGCGCAACGTCCACGCCAGCTGGGTGAGCATCCGCTGCGCGGTGTCGGTGTCGATCGCGTCGGGGTCGCCCGAGAGCGAGACCTCCGCGATGCCCGCGCGGGTGATGACCACCGGTCGGGTGGTGGTGCCGGCGGGGAACCAGGTGCGCGCCACGTCGACCGACTCCCCCGTCGGCTGCGCCAGCAGGCCCCGCACGAGGGAGGAGGCGAACTGGTCGCCGCGCGGCACGAAGACCGGCTCCGGGACGAGCACCTCCGACGTGGGGTCGAAGTAGTAGAGCGAGACCCGCTGGTAGAAGTCCTCGAACCACGAGTCGGGCACCACGAGGGCGTCGGGCACCTGGTCGATCCGCCACTCCCCGTCCTCCTGCACGAGCGTGAGGTCGAGGTCGCGCGTGGCGCGGGTGCGCTGCCAGGCGCCGCGGTCGTCGTAGAGGTTCACGTCGGACATCGGGAGCCGCACCGCGGAGACGCCCGTGGGCGTGCCGAGCTCGGCGTACGTCACGATCTGCTTCTCCGGCGCCCACGTCTTGTCGGCGCTGCGGGACAGGAACTGGCGCGCCACCGTGAGGCTGATAGGGGTGGCCTTCATCGCCTCGAGGAAGCCGGCGACGATCTCGGAGGGCGTCTCGTCCGGACGGGGCGGCCGCGGGTCGAACGAGATGCCGGGGGCCTGCTCGCTCTCGGCCGGCACCCGCGGCTCGACCACCGGCCCCTCGGTCGGCATCCGGACGCAGCCCGCCAGCAGGACGCACGCGGCGGCCGCGAGGAGGGCCCGCAGCCCGCGCGTGCGTCGCACGCACCGGGCGCTCACGCGGTCTCCCGCGCGTCGTCGGGCACCAGCGGCAGCGGGGAGTGCCGCAGCTGGGTGCCGAGGTGGCGCGGCAGGGTCAGGCGGAACTGCGCGCCCTCGCCCGGCCGGCCCCACGCCTGGAGCCAGCCGCCGTGGAGGTGGGTGTCCTCGAGCGAGATCGACAGCCCGAGCCCGGTGCCGCCGCTGGTGCGGGCGCGGGCGGGGTCGGCGCGCCAGAACCGGTTGAAGACCATGGCCGACTCCCCCGGACCGAGGCCCACGCCGTGGTCGCGCACGGCGATCGCCGCGCCCTGCCGGTCGGCGCCGATGAAGACCTCGATGTCGCGGGTCTCGGCGTGGTCGATGGCGTTGGTGACCAGGTTGCGCACGATCCGCTCGACCCGTCGTACGTCGGCCTCGGCGACGCACGGGTGGCCGGGCTCGTGGACCACCACCCGCGTCCCGCGCTGGGCGGCGAGCGCCGAGGTCATGTCGACCACCCGGTGGGCGACGTCGACCAGGTCGACGTCGTCGGCGTCGAGCACCGCCGCGCCGGCGTCGAAGCGGCTGATCTCGAGCAGGTCGGCGAGCAGCGTCTCGAACCGGTCGAGCTCCTTCTGCAGCAGCTCGGCGGCCCGGCCGGTGACCGGGTCGAGGAACGGCCGGGCGTCGTGGATGACGTCGCTGGCCATCCGCACGGTCGTGATCGGGGTGCGCAGCTCGTGGGAGACGTCGGAGACGAACCGCCGCTGGAGCCGGCTGAGCTCCTCGAGCTGGCGGATCTGCTTCTGCAGGTTGGACGCCATCTGGTTGAACGACGTCGCCAGGCGCGCCAGGTCGTCCTCGCCCCGCACCCGCAGCCGCTCCTGGAGCTGCCCGGCGGCGAGCCGCTCGGCGACCCGGCGGGCCATCCGGATCGGCGTCACGACCTGGCGGGTGACCAGCCAGGTGAGGCCGGCGACGAGCAGGAGCAGCGGGACGCCGGCGACGAGCATGGCGCGCGAGACGAGGGCGAGCGTCTCGTTCTGCTCGTCGAGGGAGTAGAGGTAGTAGAGCGTGTAGAGGTTGTCGTCGGCCGGGAGTCGCACCTGGCTGCCGACCACGATGCCGGGGCCCTCCGGCAGGCCCGGGATGTCGCGCAGCGTGCGGATGTCGGTGTAGGTCCAGGCGGTCGGCGAGGCCTGGTCGAAGCGGGCCTCGAGCTTCTCCGGCACGCTGCTGAGGTCGAGGTCCTGGGTGAACTTCGCACCGCCGTCGGCCAGGCGGCTGCCGTCCTTGACCGGCGGGGACAGCACGACCGCGAACCCGCGCGTGGCGCCGCGGGCGATGAGCGGCTCGACGAGGTCCTGCTGCTGGCGCGACTCGTTGACGTCGAGGCCCGGCGTCGCCGCGAGCGCGTCGCGCGCCGACTGCGTCTCGCTCTCGGCCTCCGCCACGACGGCGTCGACGCGCTGGTCGAGGAGGCCGTCACGGGTCTGCTGCATGAGGAACCACCCGACGACACCGACGACCGCTGCCGAGAGCAGCACCGTGCTGACCACGACGCGCGCCTGCACCGAGCGCCGCCAGAAGGCCGGGCCGTGGCGCAGGATCTGCGGGAGCCGGTCGAGCAGGCTCCCCTGGGTCCGGGCCATGTCCTAGGACTTGCCGGCCTTGTAGCCCACGCCGCGGACGGTCACCACGACCTCCGGGTTCTCCGGGTCGTGCTCGACCTTGGAGCGCAGCCGCTGGACGTGGACGTTGACCAGGCGGGTGTCGGCGCTGTGGCGGTAGCCCCAGACCTGCTCGAGCAGCACCTCGCGGGTGAAGACCTGCCAGGGCTTGCGGGCCAGGCAGACGAGGAGGTCGAACTCCAGGGGCGTGAGGTTGATCGGCTGCCCGTCGCGCGTCACCGAGTGGCCGGCGACGTCGATGCTGACGTCGCCGATGGTCAGCCCCTCGTCGGGCGCGACGTCGTTGCGGCGCACGCGCGCGCGGATGCGGGCGACGAGCTCCTTGGGCTTGAACGGCTTGACGACGTAGTCGTCCGCGCCCGACTCCAGGCCGACCACCACGTCCACGGTGTCGCCCTTGGCGGTGAGCATCACGATCGGCACGCCGGACTCGGCGCGGATCTCCTTGCACACGTCGATGCCGTCCTTGCCGGGCAGCATCAGGTCGAGCAGCACGACGTCGGGCCGGTAGTCGCGGAACGCCTCCATGGCGAGGTCGCCGCGACCCACGATGCGGCTGTCGAACCCTTCCTGGCGCAGCACGATGGAGAGCATCTCCGCGAGGGAGGCGTCGTCGTCGACGACGAGCACGCTGCCACGCGCGGGCTCGGCCAGGTCACTCATGGCGCCAGTGTAGGGCGGGGCCCCGCCCCACCTGCGTGGAACGGGGCCCCGACCGGGAGCCGGGCAGGGCCCGGCCGGTGCTCAGTAGCGGTAGTGGTCCGACTTGTACGGACCCTCGATCGGCACGCCGAGGTAGGCGGCCTGCTCCTTGGTCAGCTCGGTGAGCTCGACGCCGAGGGCGTCGAGGTGCAGCCGGGCGACCTCCTCGTCGAGGTGCTTGGGCAGCACGTGCACGCCGAGCTCGTAGTCGTCGGCCTTCGAGAACAGCTCGATCTGGGCCAGCACCTGGTTGGTGAAGGAGTTCGACATGACGAAGGACGGGTGGCCGGTGGCGTTGCCCAGGTTGAGCAGGCGGCCCTCCGACAGCACGATGATCTTCTTGCCCTTGCCGGGCGTGCCGTCCTCGGCGGGGAAGATCCACTGGTGGACCTGCGGCTTGATCTCGTCCTTGACGATGCCCGGGATCTTGGCCAGGCCGGCCATGTTGATCTCGTTGTCGAAGTGGCCGATGTTGCCGACGATCGCCTGGTGCTTCATCTTGTGGAAGTGCTCGACGGTGATGATGTCGAAGTTGCCGGTCGTGGTGATGAAGATGTCGGCGGTCTCGACGACCGACTCGAGGCGGCGGACCTCGTATCCGTCCATCGCGGCCTGCAGCGCGCAGATCGGGTCGATCTCGGTGACGATGACGCGCGCACCCTGGCCGCGCAGGGACTCGGCCGAGCCCTTGCCGACGTCGCCGTAGCCGCACACGACCGCGACCTTGCCGCCGATCATGACGTCGGTGGCGCGGTTGATGCCGTCGACGAGCGAGTGGCGGCAGCCGTACTTGTTGTCGAACTTCGACTTGGTGACCGAGTCGTTGACGTTGATCGCCGGGAAGAGGAGCGTGCCCTCCTTGAAGCGCTCGTAGAGGCGCAGCACACCGGTGGTGGTCTCCTCCGAGACGCCCTTGATCATCGGCGCACGGTTGGTCCAGCGCTGCGGGTCGGCCTCGAGCGAGCGGGCCAGGACGCGCAGCACCTCCTTGAACTCGTGGTTGTCGGTCGAGTCCTGCGAGGGGACCTCGCCGGCCTTCTCGTACTCGACGCCGAGGTGGAGCAGCATCGTGATGTCGCCACCGTCGTCGAGCAGCATGTTGGGGCCGCCCTCGGCGAAGTCGAAGACCTTCTCCGCCTCGTCCCAGTACTCGGCCAGGCTCTCGCCCTTCCACGCGAACACGGGGACGCCCTGGGGGTCCTCGGGCGTGCCGTTCGGGCCGACGACGACCGCGGCGGCCGCGTGGTCCTGGGTGGAGAAGATGTTGCAGGTGGCCCAGCGGATGTCCGCGCCGAGAGCCGCGAGGGTCTCGATCAGCACGGCCGTCTGGATCGTCATGTGCAGCGACCCGGCGATCCGGGCGCCCTTCAGCGGCTGCTCCGCGCCGTAGCGCTCGCGCATCGCCATCAGGCCGGGCATCTCGTGCTCGGCGAGCTCGATCTCCTTGCGGCCGTAGGCGGCCAGGGTGAGGTCAGCGACCTTGAAGTCCATCGGATGTCTCCTGGTGATGAGGACGTCTGCGCCGCACATCTGTGCGCTGTCGGGATCTCCCGCGCGGACCAGAAGAGAGTAGGTCGGGGGTCAGGGATTCGGGGAATCCTCGGGGAGCCCCCCGGCGGGCTCCCCGGCATGCCCGCCGGCGTGCTCGTCGGCGTGCTCGTCGGCGTGCTCGTCGGACGCGTGGTCGGACCCGTGGCCCCCGATCCCGAAGGGGCGGAGCGCGAGCAGCACGACGAACCCGACGACCAGGCCGACGACCGCGGACAGCACGGTGTTGAGCAGCCAGCCGGCCAGGCCGCCGAGCACGCCACCGACCGCGTCGTGGACGTCGACCTCCCAGTGGTGGACCTGGTCGTACGGGACGTGCAGCGCGTGGCCGAGGCCGGTGCCGTCGAGCAGGCCGCCGTCGCCGCCGATCTCGTAGAGGCTGACGAGGAAGATGTGGCCGCCGACCCAGAGCATGGCCAGCGTGCCGATGAAGGAGATCGCGGCGAGCAGGCGCGGCATCGCCTGCACGAGCGCGAGTCCCACGCGCTGCGAGGCCTTCGAGTCCTTCTCAGCGAGGTGGAGCCCGACGTCGTCCATCTTCACGATGAGCGCGACCACGCCGTAGACGAGGACGGTGATCACCACGGCGACGACCGCGAGGACGATGGCACGCATCCAGATGCTGGCGTCGGCGTCGGAGCTGACGACCTCCTTCAGCGCGATCACCATGATCTCGGCGCTCAGGATGAAGTCGGTGCGCACGGCCTGCGCCACGGTGCGCTTCTCGTGCTCCGGGGTCAGCTCGCCCTGCTCCGAGAGGTCGGCCTCGGCGTCGGAGGCGTGCCCGGTGAGGCGCTCGTGCACCTTGTGGGCGCCCTCGTAGGCCAGGAAGGCACCACCGAAGATCAGGATCACCGGCAGCAGCTCCGGCAGGAACTGCCCGAGCAGCACGGCCGCGGGGAGGATGAACAGCAGCTTGTTGCGCAGCGAGCCGATCGCGATCTGCTTGATGATCGGCAGCTCGCGCTCGGCGGCGGAGCCCTGGAGGTACTGCGGGGTCACCGCCGTGTCGTCCACGACCACGCCCGCGGCCTTCGCGCTGGCGCGACCCGCGGCGGCACCCACGTCGTCGACGCTGGCGGCGGCGATCCGCGCGAGGGCGGCGACGTCGTCGAGCAGGGCGAACAGTCCGCCGGCCATGGGTGGTCCTCCGGGTCGTGGGTCGGTGAGGGTGCAGCCTAGCGGCGCGCCGGCAGCCCACCGGCTCTGGCAGACTCCGGCGCCACGCGGGGGACGCAGCGCGCAGGGTGGCCCGCGCCGTGGTGGTCGCCGGCGTGGTCCTCGGTGCCGTGACGGCCTGCGGCGGCCGGGCGGTGGAGCCGGTGACGACCGATGCCGCGGTCGAGGTCGGCCTCGGTGAAACCCTCGGCGCCGTCGCCCTCGACCTCTACCCGCGTCGCACCGGTCGCCCCGTCACCGACCCGGGCGTCCCCTGCTCTGGCGCCGAGGGGCTCCGTCCGTCCGCTAGGGGGTTTCCGTGGTGCGGCGCGCTTCGGACTGTCCACAGGGGTGGCCTCACCTGATCGACGACTGTCGGACCCTTCGCCTAGAATCGAACACATGATCGACACGCGAAGCGGACTCGGAGCGAGCGAAGTCACCGACGACCTCAGCGCCTCCGACCTGCTCGCTCTCGCCCGCCGCCGCAAGGCCGACGAGGACCGCGCCGCCGCTGAGATCCTCCAGCTCGCGGCCCGGTGGGCCGACCTGCACCCGCCGGAGTCGATCCACCACGCCGCCGCGTTCAGCGTGCCGGGCTTCGACCACGAGGAGCCCATCGCCGGCGAGGGGTGTCCGCTGGTGACGGAGTTCTGCATCCCGGAGCTGGGCACCGTCCTGGGGATCTCCACCACCGCGGCGAAGAAGCTCATCGGTCACGCCCTCGAGCTGCGGCACCGCCTGCCCCGCCTGTGGGACCAGGTGCACGCCGGCCGGGTCCCGGCCTGGCGGGCACGGCTGGTCGCCGAGGCCACCATCCACGCGGTTCCGACGTTGACGGTCGAAGCAGCCGGGTGGATCGACTCCCAGGTCGCGGCGGTCGCCGGGAAGGTCAGCACTGCGCAGCTCGACCGGCTCGTCGCGGAGGCCATCAAGCGCTACGACCTCAGCGTCGAGCCCCGGCCCGACTTCGCCGCGGGTGAGGACCACGAGGACTTCGAGGCCGACCAGTACCTCAACCACGACCGTCGTCACGTCACCTTCGACACCCGGCACGTCCACTACGACGGCCTGATGAGGATGGAGGCCGAGCTCGACCTCGCCGACGCCTACGACCTTGACGCCGCCATCGCGCACGGTGCCGCGGCCTTGAAGGCGCTCGGCTCGACGGCTGCGCTCGGTGCGCGGCGTGCCGCTGCGCTCGGTGACCTCGCCCGCACGCAGACCGCGCTCGACCTCCACACCCAGGGCACGCCCGCCCCGGCCCCGGCCGGTGACAACCTGCCGGCCGCTCGTGAGGTCGTCCTGCACGTCCACCTCGACGCCGACGCCGTCGGTGGTGAGACGGTGTTCGGCCCCACTGGGCGTCTCGAGAACGGGCAGCGCCTCGCGCTCCTCGACCAGGTCAAGGGCTGGTGCGCGTCGTCGCGGACCAAGGTCACCATCCGCCCCGTCCTCGACCTCAACGCCGAGCTCACCACCGACACCCACGCGATCCCCGACCGGATCCGCGAACAGGTCATGCTCCGCGACCGGACCTGCGTGTTCCCCTGGTGCACCCGCCCCGCCCGGGCCTGCGACATCGACCACATCACGCCGTACGACCACGACGCCGCTGCCGAGGGCAGACCACAACCCGGCCCGACCGCGACCTCCAACCTCGCCCCACTGTGCCGGTCGCACCACCGGCTCAAGACCCACACCGCCTGGCGCTACGTCCACCTCGGCCCCGGCGTCTTCGAGTGGACCTCACCCCACGGTCACCACTTCCTCCACGACCACGACGGCACCACCGCCCTCGACCCGCCCTGCCGACCATGACCCCGCCCCGCACCCCGCCACCCACCCGGTAGCGGGGCCACCGGCACGTCCGGGCCGGAAAAGGAGCTCAGCCCCACGGGCACGGACCGGCACGATGACCCCATGGATCCCCTCACGGTCGACCTCCCCGACGGGCGCCGGGTCGCCTACCTCGACGGTGGCGACCCGGCCGGCTACCCGGTGATCGGACTCCACGGCACGCCGGGATGCCGCCTCAACCGCCTGCCCGACGACTCGGTCTACGCGCGCGCCGGGATCCGTTACGTCACGACCGACCGGGCCGGCTACGGGCAGTCGTCACGCCACCACGGGCGCGTCGTCGCCGACGAGGCCGCGGACGTCCGTGCCGTCGCCGACGCCCTCGGTCTGAACACCTTCTCCGTCATCGGAGGGTCGGGCGGCGGCCCGCACGCCTTGGCGTGCGCTGCGCTGCTGCCCGGCCGGGTCGAGCGAGTCGCCTGCCAGTCGAGCCTGGCCCCGCTCGGTGGAGGTGGACTCCGTCGCGACGAGTGGCTCCACCAGATGGCACCGGACGCCGCTGAGGCACTCGCGTGGGCCGAGGCCGGCGAGGACCACCTCACCTCCAGGATCACCTCCGCCCTCGACCGGATGGAGCGAGCCCTGGAGTCCGACCCGGCGTCGTTCCTCGGCGAGGGGATGAGCGCGGGCGACCAGGAGGTGCTCGCCCGGCCGGAGGTCGTCGAGGTCTTCGCCCGCATCATGGCCGAGCAGTCCGCCCACGGTGTCGGGGGCTCGGTCGACGACACGCTGGCGTTCGCCCGACCCTGGGGGTTCGAGCTGGCCACCATCACGGTGCCGGTCCTGCTCACCTACGGGCTGCAGGACTTCTCCTGCCCGCCCGACCACGGGCGGTGGCTCGCCCGGCACCTGCCCACCGCCACGGTCGTCGTGGACGCGACCGGCGGGCACCTGCCGCAGGACCTCGGGAGCGAGATCGCGACCGTCTTCGGCTGGCTGCGGACCGGCGAGCTGCCCGCGTCCGCGGGTCAGGCCCCGGGCGGGGACGACCCGTCCAGGAAGTCGACGATCGCCGGCCAGTAGCCGGGGTCGTCGGAGATGTCCTCGTGGTCGGCGTCGGGGTAGGACACCACCGTCGGCGCCGCCAGCGCCTCGACCAGCCGGTCGGTCCGCTCGGGCCGGACCACGGCGTCCCGTCCACCGCGGACGACGAGCACGGGCACGTCGAGGTGGGGCGCGAGGGCGGCGCTGTCCCAGTGGTCCTCGATCAACGTGGCGACGGGGAGGTGCGGGACGAGGTCGGCCGCCGTCGCGACGAGGCTGTCGAAGGGCGTGACGAGCACGACGTGGGCGACGTCGCGCTGCGCCGCGACCTGCATCGCGACCCCCGACCCCAGGCTCCTGCCGATGAGGTCGACGGGAGCCCCCGGGTGGCGCCCGCGCACGTGGTCCACCAGCGCGACGGCGTCGGCCGTGAGGGCCGGCTGGCTGGGGCGACCGTCGCTCGCGCCGTAGCCGCGGTAGGCCATGAGGTACGTCGTGTGCCCGGGGAACCACCGGGCCACGACCTCCTGCCAGAGGTCGAGGCGCTCGCCGTTGCCGCCGAAGTAGAGCAGCACCCGGTCGCGACCCGGGTTCACCACCCAGCCGCGCAGGACCGTCCCGTCGACGACCAGCTCGTGCATGGAGCCGTCGGGCGGCACGCGGGTGCCGTGCCGCGGGTAGACGACCTCGCGGACGAGCGGGGCGAGCAGCGCGTCGAGCACGCCGCCAGCGTAGGCCAGCGTGGGTCAGCGCCGGTCGCTGTCGGAGGGTCGCGGCAGACTCACCCCATGGACGCCGCCACCCTGCTGACCCGGCTGGCCGAGGTCATCGACGCGCACGACTGGGACGCGCTCGCGTCGCTGCTCGACCCCGGGTTCACCTGCCGCCTCGTGCACACCGGCGAGGTCTTCGACCGCGACGGGTGGGTGCGGCTCAACGCCGACTACCCCGGGTTCCAGCGCATGCACGTCGACGACCTGGTGGCCGACGGCGACCGCGGCGTGCTGCGGGCCACCGTCGTCGGCACGGCCGACGACGGCGGCGACCAGCTGTTCGCCGTGGCGAGCTTCGCCACCGTCCGCGACGGGGCGCTGGTCGAGCTCGTGGAGGTGTGGACCGACGTCGGCCAGGCCCCACCGTCCGGCACCCGTCCCGGGCGCTGGCCGGAGGGAGCGGTCCCCGACGCGACCGAGCGGCTGCGCTTCCGGCCGTTGACGATGGCCGACGTCGACGACGTCACCGCGATGCTCGTCGACTTCGACCCGATGCGCGGCGACCGGCCGCCGAGCACCCGCGACGACGCGGTGCGCTGGGTGGAGTGGCAGCAGCGCAACTACGCCGAGCACGGGTTCGGCCTGTGGGTGGTGGAGACCCACGACGGGACGTTCGTCGGCGACTGCGGGCTGACGGTGCAGGACGTCGAGGGCACGCCCCTCGTGGAGATCGGCTACCACCTCCTGGCCGGCCACCGGGGCCATGGCTACGCCCGCGAGGCGGCCCGCGCCGTGCGCGACCTCGCGGCCACCCACGGCGTCGGGCACCTCGTCGCGCTGGTCCGGCCCGACAACACGGCCAGCCAGGGCGTCGCCAGGAGCCTCGGCATGGAGGTCCTGCGGACGGCGTACGTCCACGGCGGCGACGCCCTGGTGTTCGGGACGGATCCAGCGCTGGTCTAGCGGGCCTGCGTCACCTGAGCTTCTTGACCGCGACCTTGGCGAGCTTCTTGATGCTCGCGGTGGGGACCGCGGCGTCGTCGACGGCGGCGATGCTCGCGACCTTCTTGCCGTCCACGACCAGGACGCTGGTCGAGTAGCTCACCACACCGTTGATGGTCGTCTGCTGCACGACCGTCAGCGAGCCGTCACCGAGCCGGAACGCCTTGCCCGTCGACGACGTGATCACGGCACCCGTCGTGGGCTCGGTGAAGGTGGCGCACTTCTTCACGTACTTCTTGTAGGCGGCGAGGTAGGACTTCGCCTTCCTCGGCGACGCGACCTCCGCGGCGCCGGTGACCACGATCGACGTCCCGCTCGTGGAGACACCGGTCGTGGTGACGCCCGACTTCGCCTTTTCCGTCGACCCCGTGCCACAGGTCTTGCCGGGCACCGCGACCTGCTTGGTCCTCTGCGTGGTGAACTGGCCACCGGCCAGCTCGGGGAACGCCTTGACGATGTCACCCTCGCTCGGGACGTCCTTGGCGCCCACGGCGGCGTGAGCGGTGGGGGCGGTGACGAGCATCAGTGCGGTGGCGAGGCCACCGGCGAGGGACAGCGACGTGCGCTTCATGGGATCTCCTTGGATCGCGAGGGGTGCGTCCCTCCCACCTACCCACCCCGCACGCGGCCCAGCCCTGCCGGATCCTGAAGTGTTGCTGAGGATCAGTCCTCGACCAG
Organism: Nocardioides zeicaulis; assembly: GCF_042432345.1. Classification (NCBI taxonomy): domain Bacteria; kingdom Bacillati; phylum Actinomycetota; class Actinomycetes; order Propionibacteriales; family Nocardioidaceae; genus Nocardioides; species Nocardioides zeicaulis. The sequence continues at coordinate 651,417 of NZ_JBHLXH010000002.1, forward strand.
CCCGATGCGGAGGTACTCCGCGGCGTAGGTGCCGGTGAGCAGCAGCGAGGCGTAGCGACCCACCTCGGCGTCGGCGTCGGTCGTCACCGTCTCCACCCGTACGCCGTGGCGCGCGGCCACGTCGAGGAGCCCGCGGGTCTGCTCGACGACGGCGGGGTCGTCGGAGCGGTCGTCGAGCACGAGCAGCAGCGGCCGCAGCTCGGCGCCGTCGTCGGCGAACGGGTCGGCGAACAGGTCCGGCGGGCGGGTCGCCTCGATCACCGGCAGCAGGTGCTCGGCGTCGCCCGCGATCGCGGAGCGCCCGGACGTGCGGCGCAGCGACTCCGCGAGCCGCCGGGCCGCCCGCGCGGCCAGGACGGAGCCGCCCCACACGAGCGGGTTGGTGTCGGCCATCGCGATGGCGAGCATCTTGGCGGGGTTGACCGCGAGGTCGCGGTGGGGCGAGCAGCGGGTGGCCACGTCGTCCAGCGACGCGGCGACCGCCTCGGCGTCGGCGCGCGGTCCGAGGTGCACGTGGGCGAGGTAGTCGAGCATCACCACGGCGGTCGCGAGCTGGTCGCCGGTCACGGTGGGCAGCACGGTGACGTGGCGCCCCGCCGCGTGCTCCCCCACCAGCGACCTCTCCGGGCAGGCCACCACGACCTGGGCCCCGCGTCGCACGGCCTCGGCCACCGCGGACGCCGACCCGTGGTCGTTGCCCTCCGGCGCGAGCATGACGACGAGGTCGAGCGACCCGGCCCAGCCGGGCAGGCCGGGGTTGGGCCAGGCGACGAACGGCACCGGGCACCACGGCTCGAGCACCGCGCGCAGCAGGCGCGAGTCGGGGCCGGCGGCGATCACCGCGCGCGGACGCGACTCCTCACGACCCCGCGCGATCAGCTCGGCGGTCGCGGTCGCCGCCTCGTGCGACTCGCGTCGCACCCGCGCGCCGCTCTCGGCGAGCGTGCGTAGCCGGAGGTCGGCCGTCTCAAGCACGGCGGCGTCGTCGAGCCGGGCCTCGTCGAACCAGGTCGCCACAGCGGATCCCCGTCCTGCTCAGGCGGGCTTGCGGGCCTCGTCGACCAGCAGCACCGGGATGTCGTCGCGGACCGGGTAGGCGTTGCCGCAGCCCTGGCAGACCAGCTCGTCGGCGCCGTCGGTGGACGCCGCGACCAGCTCGCCGTGGCAGGCCGGGCAGACGATGATGCTCAACAGCTGCGGGTCGATGTTCACGTCCCGGATCCTAGTCAGTGGAGGAGAGCACCCGGAGGTGTCCCCGCTTCGCCCCGCGCGACGGGTCGTCGGTGGAGTGCAGGGGGGCCGGCGCCGGAGCCGGGCGCGCAGCCTCGCGGACCGCGTCGGCGAGTGCGAGCAGGTCGTCGCTGCTGGGCCCCTGGGCCTTCTGGTCCGAGGCCAGTCGCAGCACCTCCCAGCCCCGTGGGGCCGAGAGCCGTTCGCTGTGCACGTCGCAGAGGTCGTAGGCGTGCGGCTCCGCGTAGGTCGCCAGCGGACCGAGCACCGCGGTCTGGTCGGCGTACACGTAGGTCAGCGTGTTGACCGCGGGACGGCCACACGCCGTACGCGAACAACGACGGGCAAGGCTCACGGCGCCGACGCTACCTGCCGGACGCACGCCCGGCGCTTAGGCTCGCGGCGTGGACGAGGTCAGCACCGACGAGCAGGCGCCCCGCCGGCGCACCCGTGACCGGCGCGGACGCGGCATGCGGGGTCCGGGCGTGGTCCCGGTCCAGCCCGGCACCCCCGCCCTGCGGACCGCGCGCCAACGCTTCGACCAGCTCGTGCTCGACGTGGTCACCCCGCTCGACGAGAAGTGGCAGCGCCACCTCGGCATCGTCGAGTACGCCGTCGAGGACGCGCCGATGCTCCCCGACGACTGGGGCGACGAGACCGTGCCATTGTCCTCGCTGGTGCGCGGCAAGGGCACCGAGCCGACGCGGCTGGTGCTGTTCCGGCGCCCGATCGAGCACCGGGCGGGCTCCCGCGAGGACCTCGAGGCGATGGTGCACACGGTGGTCGTGGAGCAGATCGCCGAGCTGCTCAACCTGACCCCCGGCCAGGTCGACGAGCGCTACGAGGACTAGCGCTGCGCGGGACGCACGTCGGGCACCTCGCTCGTGGTGACCAGCTGGGCCAGCGGCAGGAACGACACGCCCGCGTCGCTCACCTCGAGGGAGACCACCGCGGTGGTCCGCTCGAGGGCGAGGTCGGCGAGCACGGCGTCGTCGGGGAGGCGGATCCGTGCCGCCGTGGCGGGGTCGAGCTCGACCCGGCGCTCGCGCACCACGGGCTGCCCGTCGGCGTCCCAGGCCCGCAGGACGACGACCCCGGGGGCGGTCGCCCCGGTGACGACCAGCCGCTTGGCGCCGGCCGGCAGGGCGACGCCCGTGGCGTCGTCGACGGTGGGACCCGCGACGGAGAGCGCGAGGTCCTGCGGCGTGCGGACCCGGAGTCCCGCGGTGACCGGGCCGGTCGCGTCGAGGCGCAGTGCCTGCACTCCCTCGGCCGTGCGCCCGCGCAGCACCCCGCCGAGGTCGACCTCGGTGACCGAGGCCGCCGGGAGGGTCACCTCCTCGAAGCCCGACGGCGCGAACTCGCTGTCGGCGCTGACCAGCTTGAGCCCCACGCGCACCTCGCTGTCGCCCGGGTTGGCCAGGGTCAGGGTGCGGTCGGCGGCACCGGTGCCGACGCCGGCGACGTAGGACGTCGTCGCGGGCGCGTCCTGGCCCGGCAGCCACTCGCGCACGGGCCGGTCGCGGCCCAGCGGGTCGATGACGTCGACGACGCTCGGCACCAGCCGGCCGCGGGAGACCTGCACCCGCACCGCGAGGGCGTCGCGGCTGGGCGCGACCTCCGACAGGTCGTAGGTGGTCGAGCGGCCACCCGGCACCCGGATCCCGCGCAGCGCCGGCACGTCGACCAGCCCGCTGCCGTCCCACACGGTGACGTCGGCGACCGCCGGGCCCTTGTCGGGGTTGACCAGCGTCAGCGTGGAGGCGTGCTGCGCCGACGCGCCGACGCCGGTGAACCACCGCTCGGGCGCCGGCTGCGCGCAGGCCGTGACGGACCCGCCGCCGGAGCGGCTGGCGACCAGGCCGGGGGCGAGCTCGCCGCTGCCGTCGACGACCACCGAGCCGCGCTCGGTGCGCGAGCCCACGCCGCCGGACAGCGTCTCGGTCTCCTCGGTGCGCCCGACCCGCAGCGCGAGGTCGCCCGAGGCGAGCGTCGTGCTGCCGAGGCGTACGTCGTCGGCCCCGGGGAGCCGCGCCGGGCAGACCGTCGTGGAGCGCACGAGGGTGGCCGACGTCGGCGCGTGGGTGGTGGCCGGCACCGACGCCGGTCGCACCAGGGCGAGGGCCGCGACGGCGAGCAGCGGGATGACCACCGACAGCACGGTCAGCGGCGACGGCAGCCGGCGCGTCGACTCGGCGGCACGACGGCGGGGTGCGGGGGTCGGCTCAGTCATCGTCGCCTCCTCGGCGCTGGCGCACGGTGGGGGCGGCGAGCACGAGGGACAGGAGGATCGCCAGGCCCTGCACGACCAGCAGGACCGTGCGCCACCACTGCCCGGACCCCTGCAGCGCGGAGTCGTCGAGCGGCCGGTCGACGTGCCAGGCCCGGGTGCTGCGGTCCTCGGCGCTGGCCTGGTCGAGGCCGGCGGTGGCGTCGAGCAGCGCGGAGACCCGGCCGTCGGCAGGACCGGTGAGGACGACGTACTCGATGCCTCGGGCGCCCAGCGACGCGACCACCGACGGCGTCGGCGCGGACACGAGGGTGCGCACCTCCCGGGTGAGCGTGGTGTCCTCCTCGGACAGGGTGAGGACCTCGTCCTCGCCGAGCGTGGTGCCGTCGTCGCGCCGGATGCGGTAGGTGATGCCGTCTCCGACGGACCCGTCGAGCACCAGCACCCCGTGCTCCGGGCCGAGCAGCGAGCTCTGCTCCATGTAGGCGGGGACGGTCTGCGCGGCGTCGCGGGTCATCGCGTCGTCGGGCGTGGTGAGCCACCAGGCGAGGCCGCCGAGCGGCACCACCGCGGCTGCCACGGACAGCACGGCCGCGACCCCCCGCTGCCACACCGGGTGGTGCTCGTCGAGGCGGCGCAGGTAGGCGTCGGCGCCCAGCACGACCGCCACCACCGAGGTGCCCTGGAGGATGACGACGAACAGGCCCAGGCTCGGGCGGGTGGACACGGCCGGCAGGTCGAGCCGGAGGTGCGAGACCAGCCCGCACACCAGCGCGGCGGCCAGGGCGACGAGCCAGCAGATCAGCACCGGCACCCGGGTGCGGCGCGGCAGCAGCGCGACGAAGGCCAGGACGAGCAGCACGACCCCCAGCCACGCCGGCGCACCGAGGTCGTTGAGCCGTCCGGTGAGCAGGCCGCCGAAGGTCACCCGGTCGGGGGTCAGCCGTCCGGCCTCGAGCAGCAGCCCGGCCGCCGAGCCGGTGGTCAGCAGCGGCAGCAGCCACGGCGCGAGGAGCACCGGCGTCGCGGCGACCGCCACGACCGGCGGGCCCCAGCTGTCGCGCTCGCGCAGCAGGCGCGGGGCGATGAGGGCCGCGGAACCGAGGACGACCCCGGTGGCGAGCAGCGCGAACAGCCACAGCCCCGGCACGAAGGCGGCACCGAGCGCGAGCAGCAGGCCGGTGCGCCAGGCCGCGCGCCAGCGCCGGTCGCGGTCGGGGTCGACGAAGCCGAGCGCGGCGCGAGCGGTCCAGGGCAGGAGGGCGGCGACCGCGACGGTGCCGAAGCGGCCCTCGCCCCACGCGCCCGACGAGACCGGCACGAGGGCGTAGCTCAGCGCACCCCACACCACCAGCCACCGCGGCAGGCCGTACGGGTCGACGAGCCGGCCCACGACGCCGAGCAGGCGCCACGCGCCCCACGCAGCGATCGGCACCGCGAGCAGCATCAGGCCGGAGACCACCGCCCCGGTGTGGCCGAGCAGCACGGTGGCCGCGACGGCGAAGGGCAGGACGTAGGCCGGCGCGGGAACGTCGGTGCCCGTGCCGAGGGGGTGCCACGACGAGACGTGCAGCGACCACCAGTCCGACGCGCTCCCCGGCACCGGGGACAGCGCGCCGCCGGTGATCGAGCCGAACGCCTCGCGGCCGGCGAGGAGGGAGAGGAAGCCGAACAGGACCAGCACGACGGCCACCGGGTTGGTGAAGAAGCGGGCGACGAGCCCCGTGTCGGTGAGGTAGGCGTCGTCGTCGTCCTCGGGGCCGGCGCGACGCTCCTCCCGGGCCCTGGCGGGCTCGGGCGCCCGGGCGAGGCGACGCCGCTCGGCGACGTCGGAGGCCTGGCTGGTGGCGGCCGAGGCGAGGTCGGTGACGAAGTCGAGGCCGTGGCGGTAGGGCAGCCAGCGCGGGGCCATCAGGTGGCGTACGTCGGCGGGCTCGCCCTCGCGCCGGGCGGCGCGCTCGCGGCGGGCCGCGAGGACCTGCCGGGGGCGGCCGTGGACCGACAGCGCCGCGGCGAGCTCGTCGAGCGCCTCCCCCACCGACCGCACCGCGAGGAAGCCGACGACGCGCAGCAGCGAGCCGAGGAAGAGGCGGACGTACTGCCACGGCAGCGCCCGGCCCGAGACGTTGGCCAGCGAGGTGAAGAGCGCTGCGCGCCGCTCCTGGTAGTGGGTGTGACGCCCGGTCAGCGGGGTGCGGCGCACGCCGCGGTGCGCCGCCTCGGCGTGGAACACCACGGCCTGCGGCACCACGAGGGTGCGGTGGCCGGCCTGGGCGGCACGCCAGCCGAAGTCGATGTCGTTGCCGAAGATCGGCAGCTCCTCGTCGAGGCCGCCGAGCTGCTCCAGCACCCGGCGTCGCACCAGCATGCCGGCGGTGTTGACCGCCAGCACCTCGCGGACCTCGTCGTGCTGGCCCTGGTCGTACTCCCCGCGCTCGAGCCCGGTCTCGCGGTGACCGGTGCCGGAGATGGTGAGGCCGACCTCCAGCAGGCGGCGCAGCGAGGGCCACTCGCGCAGCTTGGGACCGAGCACCGCGGCCTCGGGGTAGGTGGCAGCCGCCTCGAGCAGCGCCGCGAGCGCGGTCGGCTCGGGGTTGCTGTCGTCGTGCAGCAGCCAGATCCACTCGTCGAGGTCGTCGGCGGTGGACGGCACCAGCCCGAGGCCGTGCCGCACCGCTGCGGGATAGCTCGTCGATCCGGGCACGACGTCGACGACCAGCCGCTCACCCAGCGGGGTGAGGGCCTCGCGGACAAGGTCGACGGAGCCGTCGCGGCTGGTCGTGTCGACGACCGCGACGCGGTCGACCGGGAGGGTCTGCCCGGTCAGACCAGCGAGAACTGCTGGGAGCCACCTCGCTCCGTCGTGGCTGACGAGAAGCGCTGTGACGGACACCGGAGCACCTTAGCGAGGCGCTCCGCGCCGTGCGGAAACGGCGTCAGGTGCCGTGGTGGGTCAGACGGCGCGCTTCTTCAGCTTGCGGCGCTCGCGCTCGGACAGGCCGCCCCAGATGCCGAACCGCTCGTCGTTCATCAGCGCGGACTCGAGGCACTCGTCGCGCACCTCGCACGTCAGGCAGACCTTCTTGGCCTCCCGGGTGGAGCCGCCCTTCTCGGGGAAGAAGGCCTCGGGGTCCGTCTGCGCGCACAGCGCACGGTCCTGCCAGCCGAGCTCCTCGCCCTCGGGCTCGAGGAGAAACAGTTCTGCTCTCATGGTGTTCAGCCCTTTCGACCCTGGTTGTCACACCTGAATGACACTGTGGGAATTACATGCCTGTCGTGCACCGAAGTCAAGCCCGGATCTGATATGGCCATTTGCCCTTCAGGCAGGCTGTGCGCATGTCATCATCCGGCTCGATGCCCCCCGACTCCGCCGCCGCAGCACCCCTGTCCGCACGCCCCCTCAGGCGCATCACCGTGCTCTCCGGAGGGGTGGGCGGGGCCCGCTTCCTGCAGGGACTGTTGCACGGCCTGGCAAACGGCTCGGTGCCCGGCGGCACGCCGGAGACCGAGGTCACCGTCATCGCCAACACCGCCGACGACTGGTGGATCCACGGGCTCAAGGTCTGCCCCGACCTCGACACCGTGATGTACACCCTCGGCGACGGCATCGACCACGACCGCGGCTGGGGCCGACGCGACGAGACGTGGAGCGCGAAGACCGAGCTCGAGGCCTACGGCGTCGAGCCGACCTGGTTCGGGCTCGGCGACCGCGACATCGCCACCCACCTCGTGCGCACCCAGATGCTCGAGGCCGGCTACCCGCTCTCGGCGGTCACCGAGGCGCTGTGCCGCCGCTGGCAGCCGGGCGTGCGGCTGCTGCCGATGAGCGACGACCGGGTCGAGACCCACATCGCCGTCGCCGACCCCGAGAGCCCCAGCGGCCGCCGGGTCGTGCACTTCCAGGAGTACTGGGTGCGGATGCACGCCGCCGTCCCCGCCGAGGCCGTGCTGGTCGTCGGGCAGGAGGAGGCCACCCCCGCGCCCGGCGTGCTGGAGGCGATCGCAGAGGCCGACCTTGTGCTGCTGCCGCCGTCCAACCCGGTGGTCTCGGTCGGCACCATCCTGGGCGTCCCGGGCGTGCGCGACGCCGTGCGCGCCACGGCCGCGCCCGTGGTGGGCCTGTCCCCGATCGTGGGCGGCGACCACGTGCGCGGGATGGCCGCCCAGGTCCTGGCCAGCATCGGCGTCGAGGTCAGCGCGTCCGCGGTGGGCGCCCACTTCGGCGCCCGGTCCGCGGGCGGGGTCCTCGACGGCTGGCTCGTCGACGAGCGCGACGCCGACCAGGTCGCGCCGCTCGAGCGGGCCGGGCTGCGCGCCCGCGCGGTGCCGTTGATGATGACCGACCTCGACGCCACCGCGGCGATGGCGGCGGCCGCCGTCGCGCTGGCGGGGTCCGTCACCGCATGAGCGGGCGCCCCGGGCGGATCGAGGTCTGGGCGCCCGACGGCCTGCCCGAGGTGGGCCCCGGTGCCGACCTCGCCGCACTCGTCCTCGACGCGACCGCGCGCGGCGCCGACCTGGCCGACGGCGACGTGGTCTGCCTGACCAGCAAGGTGGTCAGCAAGGCCGAGGGCCGGGTGCGCGCGGGCGGTCGCGACGCGGCGATCGAGGAGGAGACCGTGCGCGTGGTCGCGCGCCGCGGCGCCACCCGCATCGTGCGCAACCGCCTCGGCCTGACCATGGCGGCGGCCGGCGTCGACGCCTCCAACGTCGAGGCCGGGCACGTCGTGCTGCTGCCGCTCGACCCGGACGCCTCGGCGCGCGGGGTGCGCGCAGCGCTGCTCGAGCGCGCCGGCGTCAACGTCGCGGTCGTGGTCACCGACACCTCGGGCCGGGCCTGGCGCGAGGGTCAGACCGACCTCGCCATCGGCGCGGCCGGGCTGGTGGTCGCCGAGGACCACGCCGGGCGGACCGACGCCCACGGCAACCCGCTGGTCGTCACGCTGCC
>NZ_JBHLXH010000002.1:659845-661650 GCF_042432345.1 Nocardioides zeicaulis
GCCCCGCCGAGCTCGCCCAGGGCAAGCTCGGCGCCCGGCCGCTCGCCGTCGTGCGGGGCCGCGCCGACCTGGTGCTGCCGCCCGGCTCCGACGGCACGGGTGCGGTGGCTCTGGTCCGCGCGGAGGGTGCCGACTTCTTCGGCTGGGGCGCACGCGAGGCCGTGGTGCGCGCGCTGGCCGGCGACGACGCCGACCGCGCGCCGTTCGGCCGTCCTGCCCCGCTGGCCGAGCTGCAGGCGGCGATCGGCACCGTGGCCGGTTCGGGGCGGGCGATGTCGTCGACGCTCGCGCTGACCTCCGACGACGCCCCGGGCGACGCGGTGCTGGAGCTGCCGGACGACGCCGACCGCACCGCCGTTCACGCCGTCTGCTTCGCCCACGGCTGGCGGGTCACCGCCTGGGGACCGGGCCCGGGACCGGTCGCAGGAGGCGTCGTGTGCCGCGTCTCACCCCTCAGTACGTAGACTCTGCCGACGTCCCACCCCGGTGGGGCACCAGACCAGCCCCCAGCGCACCTCACGAGGGACCTCCAGCACCGTGGCCAAGAAGCCCAGCAACGACCGCCAGGCGGTCATCGACTCCATCCGCTCCAAGCAGTCGCGCTCCGAGAACCGGCGCGGGATGGCGATCGTGGGCGTGTGCGTCCTCGTCGCGGTGCTCATCGTGGGAGCGGCGGCGTTCAAGCCGCTCAAGGACTGGTACGACCTCCGCGCCTACGCCTCCGACTCGCTCGGGGAGATCGGCGCCAAGGCGTCGGTGTGCCAGAAGGTCACCACGAAGAAGGCCGACGGCAACCAGGACCACGTCGACGTCGGCACGCCGATGACCTACCCCGACGCTCCCCCGGCCTTCGGCACCCACTGGAACATGTGGGACTCCATGGACCGCAAGCTCTACACGACCTCCGACCGTCCCGAGCTCGGCGAGCTGGTGCACAACCTCGAGCACGGCTACACGATCCTCTGGTACGACAAGACCATCGCCGACGACGGCAAGGCCATGGACGAGCTGCGCGGCATCGCCTCCAAGCTCCAGGGCACGAGCAACCTGCGCGACAAGTTCAAGGCCGTGCCGTGGACCTCGGAGGACGGCAAGGCCTTCCCCAAGGGCCAGCACGTCGCCTTCACCCACTGGTCGGTGGGCGGCGTCGGCGAGACCGACGCCTCCAAGCAGGTCGGCGTGTGGCAGTACTGCTCGGCCGTGAGCGGGAGCGCCCTCCAGACGTTCATGGAGGACTACCCCTACATGGACTCCCCCGAGCCGACGGTCGTGTGACCTTCGCCGAGGTCCTCGCCGGACAGCTGCGCCGCGACCCCGGTCGCCCGCTGCTGACGTTCTACGACCACGCCACCGACGAGCGCGTGGAGCTCTCGGTCACCACCTACGCCAACTGGGTGGCCAAGGCCGCGGGCCTGCTGGTCGAGGAGTGCGACCTCGAGCGCGGCATGTCCCTGCGCGTCGACCTGCCGCCCCACTGGCTCTCCCCCGTCTTCCTCGGCGCGGCCTGGACGGTGGGCCTCCGGGTGACCACGTCGGACGAGCCCGACGCCGTGGTCTGCGGGCCCGACGGCCTCGACCGGTGGGCGCCGCGCGCCCCCGGGCTGCCGGTCCTGGCCTGCAGCCTGCGCCCCCTCGGGGTGCGCTTCACCGAGGCGCTGCCGGCCGGGGTCATCGACGTCGGCGTGGAGATCTGGTCCCAGCCCGACGGCTTCACGGCCTGGGACCCGCCGACCGACGACGACCCGGCGACCGACCTGCTCAGCCAGGGCGAGGTGTTCGGCGCCCGCCCCGCGGACGTGCTGACG
>NZ_JBHLXH010000002.1:661669-703503 GCF_042432345.1 Nocardioides zeicaulis
CCGGCGCCCGTCTTCTCACGGTGTCCGACCCGGCTTCCCCACCAGGTACGGCCACCTTCACCGAGCCCCTCAGACGAGGCGGCTCGCTGGTCCTCGTGCGCAACCCCGACCCCGGGCGCCTCGACTCCGTGTACGACGCGGAGCGGGCGACCGCGCGGGCGTGAGCGCGCGTCCCTCCTGACCTACCCGGCCAGGTCGTAGGCCCCCAGTCCCTCGCCGAGCACCCGGCGGTTGGAGACGCCGGACGAACGGCCCGCGTAGAGGTACACGGTGCCGGTGGCGCGGTCGCGGACCACGTAGTCGCCGGGGCCCTTGAGCTTCATGTCCTGGACCTCGATGACCCAGTCGAAGCCCGACAGGTCCGCGGGGAGCCCGGCCTGGGACGGCACGCTTCCCTTGACCGGGGCGGCCGCGGCGAAGCCGCTGCCGTTGCCCTGCCAGACCATGAGCTTGCCGCCCGCCGGGGTGCCGAGCAGGTCGGGCTTGCCGTCGCCGGTCACGTCGCCGACCGCGGAGAGGCCGCTGATGCCGGCCCAGCCGCCGCCGAGCGAGCGGCCGGGGGCCAGGCCGCCCGCGCCGTTGCCGGAGTAGAGGTACAGCTGGCCGTCGGTGCCGCGGGCCAGGACGTCGCCGCGACCGTCGCCGTCGACGTCACCGGCGTTGAGGAGCAGGTCGGTGCCGGCGAAGGAGACGCCCGTGTCGATCGGTGCGCCGAGCTCGAACGTGTCGCGGTTGCCCACGACGACCAGCTGCTCGCCCGCCACGCCGACCAGGTCCGCACCGGGGCCGCCGACCAGGTTCGCCGCGGTGATCCAGCGCATCGTCTTGAGGTTCGCCGCCGGACCGCGGGGGGCCCCGTAGGAGCCGTCGCCGCGACCGGGCAGGAGGACCATCTTGCCCTTGCCGGTGCGTCCGACCAGGTCGGGACGGCCGTCGCCGTTGAAGTCGCCGGCCACGAGCCGGTCGTAGGCACCCCATGAGCCCACCACCGGCGTGGGGGCTGCGAACCGCCCGGTGCCGTATCCGCGCTGCAGCAGGACCCGGTTCTTCGTGCGCAGGACGAGGTCGGGGCGGCCGTCGCCGTCGACGTCGCCGGCGCCGACGAGCTGCCGGTAGTTGCCGTAGCCCTTGCGGGTCGCCATCCGCTTGAAGCCGCCCTTCGACGTGCCGAGCAGGGCCACGAGGCGGCCCTTGTGGCGACCGACGAGGTCGTTGCGACCGTCGCCGTCGAGGTCTCCGACGGCGGTGAGCAGGGAGTATCCGCGCAGCGAGAGCTTGTGGACGGTGCTGCCGAACTTGCCGTTGACCTTGCCGGCGCGGATCCGCGTGACGCCCGAGCGGTCCACCGTGACCAGGTCGGCGACGCCGTCACCGGTGAGGTCGGGCGAGACCAGCACGTCGGCGCGCTGGTCCCATCCGGACCTGCCCACGACGATGCGCTGCTGGAACGAGGTGAGGCCGCCCGTCGGGATGACGAGCCCGCGGCCGTCGGAGGCGCGGCGCACCACCAGGTCGGGGTACGGCGAGGCGTCGAGGTTGTTCTGCGGGTTCGGCGCCGAGACCGCGACCGGGGCCGGAGTGGTGGGGGCGGGCGGGGTGCCCGTGCCCTGGGCGGCCTGGGTGGCATACGTGCGGATCAGCGGGATCTGGGCGTAGAGGTACTTGCCCGGGCAGGCCGTGGCCGCCGTGGGGCTGTCCCGGTGACCGTTGATGGCCGCCATCGTGGAGGGCCCGACCTTCTGCGACATCGAGGCGGGGTCGACGCCGGCGAGAGAGAGCTTCCAGGCGAACAGCTGGCCGTAGGCCCGCAGCATCGCGTCGCTCGGCGCCTGCACGTCGTAGTTGCCGATCGCGGACATCGCGAAGGCGTAGTCGTTGTAGTTGAGCGTGTGGGCGCCGACCACCGGCTTGTCGATGCCGCCGTAGCGGCCCTCCCAGATCCGGCCGAACCGGTCGACGAGGAAGTTGTAGCCGATGTCGCTCCAGCCGCGGGACTTCACGTGGTAGGCGTAGATGCTCCGGATGATCGCCGGGACCTGCGCCTCGGTGTAGTCGTTGGCGTTGACCGTGTGGTGCACGAAGCCGGCGCTGATGGTGCCGTAGCGCAGCGAGCCCTTGTTGCGGATGCTCTCGTCGGCGCCCCACTGGGCGCGCGAGTAGATGGTGGGCTGCGCGACGGCCTTCGCGGCCCTGGCGCTGGTGCTGGCCGACTGCAGCGCGATGCCGGAGCCGCCGCCCTCGAGCGCGCCCTCCTCGGCGTACTGCTGCTCGTAGGCGGTGGTGCCCGACGCGTCGGACCCGGTGGCGTCCGGCTGGTCGTCCGGCGTCTCGGTCTCGCTCCCCTTCGCCGAGCCCGGGTCGACGAGGGCGAGGGACAGGTCGTCGGGCAGCGAGGTGCCCTCGGTGCGCGCCTGCACCTGCACGTCGTCGACCTCGCCGACGAACATCGGCTCGGTGCCCGGTCGCGCGGAGGCGGCCTCGGCGCTGCCCGGGTCGGGACCGTGCTCGTCGTGGTACTCCAGGTCCTCCCAGGCGCTCCACTCGTCACCGATGCGGGTCCGCACGCGCAGGCTGATCTGGTCGTCGTCGAGGTCCTCGCCGTGCTTCCAGGTCACGCCGATGGCGGCGAAGCCGGTGACGGCCTGCGGCTTGCTCACCACGCGGGCGTCGGTGGCCCCGCCGGCAACCGTACGCCCCTGGAGGCCGGCGAACCCGCCGGTGGCCTGCGTCAGCGGCACCTCGGTCACGTGGGGGGTGACGGCTCCGGTCGGCACGGTGGCCGAGGTCAGCTCGGCGGGGGCCAGCCGACCGCCGGTGGCGCCGCCGGCCGAGCCGTGGTCACCGACGATGTCGAGCGAGACCACGCCGGAGGCGGGGGTCAGCACGACGAGCACGACGCCGAGCGCGAGGACCTGCTGGCAGAACGTGACGAGACGAGCCTGGAGAGGGCGCATGAGAAGAACCTGTTCCTGTGTGGGGGAAGGTCACACAAGGCAGAAGTTCACACCAGTCACACCAGTCACGGAAGAGGTTCCGAGTAACTACAACGGTGTAATTTCCAGTCGACACGCCGTCACATGGGTGTAATTCTGAACGATTCTCGTGGCCGCACTCCCCCGACACGCCGCGAGCGGTGCGTGAGGGGGGTTCCGGAGGTCCGGAACCCCCCTCACGCACCGCTCGGCGGTACGACGGGCGGGGCGCCTCAGATGTCGCTGGCGAGGGCCTCGTCGCGCTGGTCGACGTCGTCCTCGTCGTCGCCGTCCTCGTCACCGTCGTAGTGCAGGAACTTGATCGCCTCGTCGACGTCGCCGTCGAAGCCGACCCGGCCCTTCTCCAGCACGATCGCGCGGTCGCACATCTTCTGCACCGACCCGGCCGAGTGCGAGACGTAGAACATCGTGATGCCCGACTCGCGGATCTCCTTCATCCGCTTGAGGCACTTGCGCTTGAACGGCCGGTCCCCCACCGCGAGCACCTCGTCGGCGATGAAGATGTCGCAGTCGACGTGGACCGCCACGGCGAAGCCGAGACGGGCGAACTGGCCCGAGGAGTAGTTGCCGACCGGCATGTCGAGCTGGCGCCCCACGTCGGCGAAGGCGGCGATGTCGTCGAACTTGGAGTCGATCTCGTCCTTCGTCATGCCGAGCATGGCGGCGTTCATGTAGATGTTGTCGCGACCCGACAGCTCGTTGTGGAAGCCGGCGCCGGTGGCGATGAGGCCCGAGATCCGCCCGCGGGTGAGCACCTGTCCCTCGTCGGGCACCATCACGCCGCTGACGAGCTTGAGCAGGGTGGACTTGCCCGAGCCGTTGAGCCCCATCAGGCCGATGGACTCGCCCTGCTTCACCTCGAAGGAGACCCCGTCGAGGGCCTTGAAGGTGTCGCTGGGCGCCGGCCGGTCCTCCTCGCCGGGCAGGTGCTTGCGCCGGTCGGGGCGCAGCATCTGCTTGAGGGTGCGGTTGTACTGGTAGCGGAACGTCTTGGAGACGTTGTCCACCACGATCGAGGTCGTCATCAGAGGCGCTCCGTGATCGACTTCTCGAGGCGGGCGAAGACCAGCTGGCCGACGACGAGCAGCACCATGCCGACCGCGAGCATCACGAAGCCGCGGGTGTAGAGGTGGTCGGCGAACTCCGGCGCCGGGATCGAGGCGGTGTTGGTCGCGTTGGGCATCACCGCGCAGGGCCCGTCGCAGGTCGGGTACCAGAAGCCGCGCTGGATCAGCTGCACGGCCTCCGCCACCGGGTTGGCGAGGTAGAGCTCGTGCCAGAACCCGCCGCCGAACCGGTCGTAGCTGATCCAGTACGGGTACATCATCGGCGCGGTGAACGGCACCATGTTGATGAACGTCTGCACGATGCGCTGGAAGTCGCGGAACAGCACGTTGATGCACGAGAACATCAGGCCGAAGGCCGTGCCGTAGACCATCATCAGCAGGAAGCCGAGCAGGGCGGCCCCCATGCCGACGGCGTCGGGCACCCACAGCGGGCCGTCGCCCCAGTAGCCCACGGCCAGGCAGGCCGCGACCAGGATCACCAGCTGCGGGATCGCGTGCCACAGCGAGACCAGCATCGAGGCGACGGGGAACATCTCGCGCGGCATCGCCATCTTGGTGATGACGCCGCGGTTCGACAGCAGCGAGCGGGTGCCCGCGGTGACCGACTCGGTGAAGTAGTTGACCAGCACCATCCCCGAGAACAGGTGGATGGCGAAGTTCTGGATCCCGAGCCCGCGCCCGAGCAGCAGGCCGAAGACGAGGTAGAACGTCAGGAACCGCGTGAACGGGTTGATGTAGGACCACAGCAGGCCGAACGCCGTGCCGGCGTAGCGGGCCTGGATCTCGCGCCGGACCAGCAGGCGCAGCAGGTAGCGCCGGCGGAACACCTCGAGCACGCCCGAGGTGCGCGACGGCGGCGACAGCGGCACGTGCGCCAGGTCGTGGCGCACCTCGACCTGGTCGCCCGCGGTCGTGGTGGTCACCTGCGCTCCTCGGCGTCCGTCCAGGGCGCGAACGTCTTCTCCCACGCCTCCGGCGAGGTGATCTCGGCCAGGGCGTCGCGGTACTGCTGGGCCAGCTGCGGCCACTCGCGGTGGAAGCGGCGGTGGATGTCGAGCGTGCGCTTGAGCAGGTCGCGGTAGTGGGCGGGGTCGCGCTGGTAGAGCGCGACCGACGTGCCGTCGTTCATCGACACCACGGCGGAGTCGTACTTCACCAGGTTGTACCAGGAGGCGTCCATCGCGGGCAGCTCGGTCTCGGGGTACTGCTCGGCCATCGGGCGCACCGGGCGCAGCTGGCGCAGGGGCGCGAGCGCGGCCGCCACGAGCGTGGCCTTGCGACCCGGGATCTCGATGTCGGACTTGCCCTTCTTCGGCGGCTTCTTGCGGCGCACCTCGGGCAGGTCGTCCCGGTCGGCGTGCAGCTGCGCGTCGGACCACTGCTTGCGGAAGGCGTTGATCTCCGGGAGCTTGGTGGCCAGCTCGCCGTGCAGGGCGTGCGGACCGCGCAGCACGTCCTCCATCGCGAGGTGGCGCAGCTCGGCGGTGGAGTACTGCAGCGACGCGAGGTGCTTGATCTGGTGGTTGAGGCTCTCGCGCACCATGCGGCCGCCGCGCTCGTAGGGCGAGTGCAGCAGCGCGGCGATGATGCGGTTGCGGTGGTGGAAGTACGACTGCCAGTCGAGGCCGTCGTTCTTGTCGGTCCACGGGATGTGCCAGACCGCGGCGCCCGGGAAGGACACCGTCGGGTAGCCCGCCTGCTTGGCGCGCAGGCCGAACTCGGAGTCGTCCCACTTGATGAAGACCGGCAGCGAGAGCCCGACCTCCTCAAGCACCACCCGCGGGATCAGGCACATGAACCAGCCGTTGAAGTCGACGTCGGCGCGCTTGTGCAGCCAGCGCGAGGAGCGCAGGTTGCGGGCGCCGAAGTCCCACTGGGAGTAGCCGTCGAGCCGGGTCTGCCACCAGAAGCGCCACGGCTGGACGATCTCGCCGAAGGAGTGGAGCTGGGCACGGCTGTAGAGGTTGAACATGTGGCCGCCGACGATGGTCGGCCGCTTGGCCAGGTCGCCGAAGGTGACGGCGCGGATGATGCCCTCGGGCTCGCAGACGACGTCGTCGTCCATCATCATCGCGTAGGTCGCGGTGCCCTTGCGGACGCTCTCGAGCTGGCCGCGGGCGTACCCGCCGGAGCCGCCGAGGTTGCCCTGCACGATGACCCGCAGCTTGTCGCCGAGGCCCGCCTTCGCGGCCGGGAAGTACTCGCTCTCGGTGACCTTGTCCTTGCCCTGGTCCATCACCATGACGGTGTCGAGGTAGGGCTGGAGCTCCTCGGTGTCGCCGAGCTGGCCGAGCAGCCGGGCGCTCATGTCGGGCAGCATCGTGGTGATGCAGACGTCGACCGTGCCGTGCTCGGCCCGGTCGGCGGGGACCTCCGCGGTCCAGCGCGCCCCGTCGACGGTCGCGCCGTCGTCGCCGGCGACGACGTCGTACCAGTACCAGCCGCCGTCGACGAAGGGCTTGAGGTCGAGCGCGAACGTGAACGAGCCGCTGTCGCCCTCGACGGTCGCCGCGTCCACCCGCTGGGAGTGCCCGCGGGCCATCGACTTGTAGACCGTGACGACCGAGCCGGGACCGGTGACGTCGACGGTCAGCTCGACCGCGTCGACGACGGTGTGCCGGCGCCAGTAGGAGGCGGGGAAGGCGTTGAAGTAGGTGCCGAACGACAGCAGCTGCGAGGGCTCGAGCCGCAGCGCGGTGCGCGAGCGGATCTGGTCGGGGTGCAGCTTCCTGCCCGTCGAGGTCGACTGGCGGATGGCGGCGTTGTTGAGGTCCTTGGCGGCCTTGTCGCCACCGACGTCGTGCCGGTCGGTGTCGAGCTTGGCCTCCTCCAGGTCGACGTAGAGGGGGAAGACGTCCGTGTCGCGGTCGAGCGGCAGGATCTGCCGCTGCAGCAGCCGGGTGACGGTGCCGGTGGCGGTGTCGGTGCCGGCCGGGGTGGTGGCGGGGGTGGTGCTCATGCCTCGATGCCTCCGCTCTTGAGCTCGGCACCCTCGGTGAAGTGGGGCTTGAGCTTGTTGTCGAACATCGACAGCGCGGCGCCGATCGCCATGTGCATGTCGAGGTACTGGTAGGTGCCGAGGCGGCCGCCGAAGAGGACCATCGGCTCGGCCTGGGCCAGCTCGCGGTACTTCAGCAGCTTGGCGCGGTCCTCGGCGGTGTTGACCGGGTAGTAGGGCTCGTCGCCCTCCTCGGCGAAGCGGCTGTACTCGTGGACGATGACGCTCTTGCCGGGCAGGTGCGTCTTCTCCCGCTCGGGGTGGAAGTGCTTGAACTCGATGATCCGGGTGTAGGGCACGTCCTGGTCGTTGTAGTTGACCACGCCGGTGCCCTGGAAGTCGTCGGTCTCCACGACGCTCTCCTCGAGGTCGACCGTGCGCCACGACAGCCGGCCCTCCGAGCTGCCGAAGTACTCGTCGACGGGACCGGTGTAGACGATCGGGACCTTGCCCTTGTAGTTTTCGGCGACGTCGAAGAAGTCGGTCTCGAGGCGGACCTCGATGTTGGGGTGGTCGGCCATCCGGGTCAGCCACGCGGTGTAGCCGTCGACCGGCAGGCCCTCGTGGGTGTCGCTGAACCAGCCGTTCTGGAACGTGTAGCGCACCGGGAGCCGGGTGATGATGTCCGCGCTCAGCTCGGTGGGGTCGGTCTGCCACTGCTTGGCGGTGTAGCCCTTGATGAACGCCTCGTAGAGCGGGCGCCCGATCAGGCTGATCGCCTTCTCCTCGAGGTTGGTCGCGGAGGCCGTGTCGAACTCCGAGGCCTGCTCGGCGATCAGCGCGCGCGCCTCGTCGGGCGTGTGCGACCGGCCGAAGAACTGGTTGATCAGCGCCAGGTTGAGCGGGAGCGAGTAGACCTGCCCCTGGTACTTGCCGAACACCTTGTGGCGGTAGTCGGTGAACGCGGTGAAGCGGTTCGCGTACTCCCAGACCCGCTCGTTGGAGGTGTGGAAGAGGTGGGCGCCGTACTTGTGCACCTCGACGCCGGTCTCGGGGTCGCGCTCGCTGTAGGCGTTGCCGCCGAGGTGGTGGCGACGCTCGAGGACCAGCACGCGCAGTCCGAGCTCCTCGGCGCAGCGCTCCGCGACCGTGAGGCCGAAGAGGCCGGAGCCGACGATGACGATGTCGGGGTGGGACAAGGGATTGACTCCTGTGGGTGAGGGGCTGTGCGAGTCTACCGAGGCGGACGGGCCTCGTCGGCGAGGCGCCGCATGCCCCGCGCCGACGCCATGGCGCGGATCACGTTGCGTGCCTCGGCGCGCCCGCCGCGCAGCGGGCTGAGCGCGACGACGGCCAGGGTGATCAGCCACGGCTTGAGGCGGACCAGGGCGTTCTCCCCGTGGCGCAGGTGCACCACGAAGAGGTTGCGGTACATGTAGAACCCCTTCCAGCCCGAGAGGTCGTGCTGCTGGTTGAAGTCGAGCTGGCGCACCAGGACGGCGTCGCGGACCGCCCAGATCCGGCGGCCGGCGCGGCGGGCGCGCACGGCGTACTCGGCGTCGTCGTAGAAGATGAAGAACGTCGGGTCGGGGAAGCCGATCTCGGTGACCACCGAGCGGCGGGCCATGAACCCCTCGAAGGCGACGTTCTGCACCTCGACCATCGCGGGCATGGAGGCGCGGTCGGCCCAGACGGTGTCGACCGCCGAGCGCTTGGGCTTGATCGCGAGCGGGTTGCGCAGGTCGAAGTCGACCGCGGCCTTCTCCACCAGAGCGCCGGAGAGGTCCTCGCGCACCGAGGTCAGGCAGTCCTCGTCGACCGCCATCAGGGCGGCGAGGCAGCCGGGCGCGGGCACCACGTCGTCGTCGACGAGCCAGACCCGGTCCCAGCCGCCGTCGTAGGCCGCGCGCATGCCGAGGTGGAAGCCGCCGGCGCCGCCGAGGTTGGACTCCGTGGTGATGACCTGGAGCGGCAGGTCGGTGCGGGCGGCCAGCACGTCGGCGGTGTGGTCGGTGCTGAGGTTGTCGACCACGACGACGGCGTCCGGCGCCCGGGTCTGCGCGGCCAGGCCGTCGAGCAGCCGGGCGAGCAGGTCGGCGCGGTTGTACGTCACCACGACCACGGCGACGCTCTCCACGTCGTTCTCGGTGGTCGAGGTGCGAGCGGAGCGAGCCTCGAAGCTCACGCGAGGTACCTCCGGTGCCCCTCGAAGTCGCCGGCGATCCCGGCGCGCATCGCCCGGACGCTGAGCCGCAGCCGCGACAGGCTCGGACGGGTGAAGGTGTAGAACCACGCGGTCTTCACCACGAAGGCCAGGGCGTGCAGGGGGCCGCGGTAGTCGCGCAGGTTGACCAGGTTGTTGCGGGCCATGCAGTAGTGCTTGAGGTCGCTGGGCGAGTCGTTGTAGGTGGTGCGCCCGAACATCATGGGCGTCCCGAGGTTGCCGACGCTGGGGTGGCGCACGGTCGCGGTCACGACGGTCGCCACGTGTGCGCCGGCCTCCTCGGCGCGCAGCCGGTACTCGTGGTCGTCGCCCCAGATGAAGAACTCCTCGCGCGGCAGGCCGATCCGGTCGACGAGCTCCTTGGTCACGAGCACGCCGTTGAACGGGATCACGATGCCGTCGATGCGGTCGTCCCTCGCCGCGCGCCGTACGTCGTCGACGGCGTGCACCACCCGGGTGCTGCCGGGCAGGCGGATCGGGAAGACCAGCCGGCCGGGGTCGGCCTCGTCGACGACGAGCGGGCCCCAGAAGTCGAGGTGGTCGGTCTCGACCAGGAGGCGGTCCAGGCAGTCGACGTCGGGCAGGCCGTCGTCGTCCATCAGCCAGACCAGGTCGGCCTCGCGGTCGATGGCCCAGGCCAGGCCGTCGTGGAAGCCGCCGGCGCCGCCGCGGTTGGTGCTGAGCGTGCGCCCGCGCAGCGGGGTCTCGCCGGTGACCGACCGGCTGGCCAGCCACTCCCCCGTGCCGTCGGAGGAGGCGTTGTCGACCACCAGGACCTCGGCCAGCGCCTCCACCTCGCCGAGCCGGTCCACGAGCGTGCGGAGCAGGTCGAGGCGGTTGAAGGTGACCACGACCGCGACGATGCGGGGCAGCGGTCCGATGGTCACGGCGTACACCCTAGGGCCGCCCCGCGGGCGCCCCGCAAAGCCCGGGTCAGCACACCGCCCCGAGGTCCTCCGACTCGTTGGCGGCGTAGCCACCGGACAGCGAGCCGACCGACCCGCCGGTGACCGGCTCGGGCGTCTGCGGGGCCGCGGGCGGCGTGGTGGCCGGCGGGTCCGACGAGGTGCCGGTCGTGGGCGCCGACTCCGTGGAGGCGGTGTCCGTCGCGGCGTCGCTCCCGGCGTCCGTCGCGGCGTCGTTTGCGGCGTCGGTCGCCGGGGCTGCCTCCGCGGTGCGCTCCGGCGTACGTCCCTCGGCGCGGGCGATGGCGTCGGCCACCTTCTGCTGGACCAGCGCGATGTCGGGGTGGGCGGTGTCGATCATCGGGGGCACCAGCGACAGCGTCGCGATCTTCTGCCCCTTGGCCTTCAGCGCGAGGTCGACGAAGCGGTCGACCTCCCCGCGCGGGATGTCGGTGGAGACCATCGCCGAGCTCGCCTTGGCGATCTTCTGGAAGTTGCGGACCGCCGTCTGCGGGCTGACCTGGTCGAGCATCGCGTTCATCACGCACTTCTGGCGGGCCATGCGGGAGTAGTCGTCGGAGTCGTGGCGCGCCCGGGCGAACCACAGCGTGTCCATGCCGTCGAGGACCCGCTTGCCGGGCTCGATGTAGCGGAAGAAGGAGTCGGTCGGCAGGCCGACCGGGATCCGCTGGCGGACGTTGAGCTCGACCCCGCCGACGGCGTCGACGAGCTCGCGGAACCCCTGGAGGTTGACCATGGCCCAGTAGTTCATCTTCAGCCCGGTGATCCCCTCGACGCCCTGGATGGTCGCGTCGATGCCGGGGTTCTTCGAGCCCTCGAACAGCTCGGCGTGGTCGAGCGCCCAGGTGGACAGGCCGTTCAGGTACATGCCCTCGAGGTCGAAGCCGTCCGGGAACTGCTGGTCCATGACCGAGCCCTCGGGGAACGGGAAGTTCTGCATGTTGCGCGGCAGCGAGATCAGCACCGTCTTGCCGGTCTCGGCGTCGATGCTCGCGACCGTCATCGAGTCGGGCCGCAGGCCCCAGCGGCCGGCGCCGGAGTCGCCGCCCATGAGCAGCACGTTGTAGCGGCCGTGGTGGGCGCCGACGGCGTCGCCGTCGCCGAACATGGAGATCACGAAGTCGCGCTGCACGCCGACCACGTGGGCGCCGAAGAGCAGCGCGCCGGCGACGCTGAAGCACAGGAAGCCGTTGATGCCCACGACCGCGAGGCGGTGCTGGCGCTGGAGGGTCAGCGGCTGGCCGAGGCGCCAGGCGTCCACGAACAGGAAGGCCCACGCCACGGCGAGCGCCATCAGGCCCAGGCGCACGACCAGGAGCAGCGTGGGGTTGAACCCGGCCCAGAAGGCGACACCGTGCCAGAACCAGGACACGACCGCGGTCACGACGACGAGCACCAGCAGGCCGATCCACGTGCGCAGCGCGATCTTCCCGACGCGGCGGTTGCCCGCGACCAGCTGCGCCGATCCGGGCAGCACGAGGGTCATCAGCATCAGCGTCAGCGCACGGCGGAACCGCACGCGCTGGGCGCGGTGGAACGTGGTGAACCGCGGCTGGGGCGACCCTGGGGGCGGGACGGGCAGCATCGGGGGCCTCTCTTGCTGGGGGAAGTCAGCCCGCTCAGTATCACCAGTCACACCCGTCCCACCCGGTCACGACGCGCCGGGAGGCCTCAGACGAGGTGGGCGGGTCCCATCCCCTCGGCGTCGAGCGCGCGGACGAGGTCGTCGTCGGGGGCGCGGTCGAGGTAGACCAGCCGTACGGCGTCGGGGTCGGGGTTGCCGGCGTCCGGTCCGCGCCACACCAGGCGCAGGCCGAGCCGCTCGGCCGTGCGGCGCGAGGCGACGTTGTGCTCGAGGAGGTAGGCCAGCACCGGTCGCGCGGGCTCCACGTCGTGCGCGGCCGCGAGGGCCGCCTGCCCCATCTCGGTGGCGTACCCGCGCCCGAGCACGCGCTGGTCGAAGCGGTAGTAGAGGTTCCACCAGCCACGGCCCGTCACGTCGGCCGCGACCGCCTCGTCAGGGAGCGAGCACCCGCCGCGCCCGACGACCGGGCCGCCCTCGGCGTCGCGCACCGACCAGTACGCGAGCCCGTCGCGCGTGAAGCGGACCCGGCTCGCCTCGACCATCACCGCACCCGCGGCCGGGTCGGTGACGACGCCAGTGGGCAGGTGGCGCCAGGACGCGGGGTCGGCGTGGAGGGCGAACAGGTCCGCGGCGTCCGCGGCGACCGGCTCGTCGAGCAGCAGGCGCTCGGTGCGGACGTGGCGGTGGTCGCTCACTCCTCGCGGCCCCGGTCGATCTCGGCCTTGCGGGCCAGTCGGTGCGCCCGCCGGATCTCCGCCTCGCGCTGGCGGCGCACGTCGGACGGCGTCTCGGTCTCCAGCGGCGGCACCCGCCGCGGGCGGCCCTCCTCGTCGATGGCCACGAAGACGAAGTAGGCGCTCGCCACGTGGAGCGGCGCGTCGGCCGCGTCGCCCCACGGCTGCGCCTCGACCCGCACGCCGATCTCCATCGACGACGTGCCGGCCCAGTTGACCTGGGAGTAGGTCGTGATGATGTCGCCCACGTGCACCGGCTCGAGGAACGTCATCTCGTCCATGGCGGCCGTCACCGCCGGACCGCCGCTGTGGCGGTAGGCCACCGCACCCGCCGTGGAGTCGGCCAGCTTCATGATGTCGCCGCCGTGGACGTTGCCGAGCAGGTTGGCCTCGGTGGCCGAGGCGATGATCCCGAGGCTCACCTTGCTGTAGGACGTGGGGCGGGCTCGTGTCACGACGAGCACGGTAGCGTCCCTCCTCATGGCAGACCGTCCCAAGGGCTCCGGCGTCCCCGAGGAGGGGACCCCCGAGTACGACTGGCTCTACGGCCGCTCCTCTTCCTCTTCCTCGTCGTCCTCGGCGTCTTCCTCGGCGTCTTCCTCGGCGTCCTCGGCCTCCGACGCCACCCGGCAGGTGCCCGCCGCCCCGCGCCCCGACGAGACCCGCGTGATGCCCGCCGCCCGGCGCGACGCCCGCGGTCCCGGCGGATCGGGTGGGTCGGGCGGGTCGGGCGGGAGCGGTCGTCCGCCGTCGCGGCCCCAGCCCACCCCCGCCGGCGGCTCGCGTCCGCGCCGCCGCCGGCTCCCCCGCCTCGGCCTGCGCCTGGTGCCGCTGCTGCTCCTGCTCGTCGTGGTCTACCTCGTCGGCGTGCCGCTGTGGTTCTACGGCAAGATCGACCGGGTCGACGCCGAGCCGGGTGGTGACCGCCCGGCCGACCAGCCCGGCACCAACTACCTCATCGTCGGCTCCGACAAGGCCGACGACCTGACGCCCGCACAGCGCAAGGTGCTGCAGACCGGCGAGCGCGGCGGCACCAACACCGACACGATCATCGTGCTCCACACCGGCGCCGGTGGCCGCACGATGATGTCGATCCCGCGCGACACCCTCACCGAGGTGCCGGGCCACGGCACCCAGATGATCAACGCCGCCTTCGCCATCGACGGCGCGCCGCTGCTGGTCGCGAGCGTCGAGAAGCTCACCGGGATCCACATCGACCACTACGTCGAGCTCGGCTTCGGCTCGGTGATCAACACCGTCGACGCCTTCGGCGGCGTCGAGGTCTGCCCCAAGCAGGACATGGTCGACCCGCAGGCGCGCCTGGACATCAAGAAGGGCTGCCAGCAGGTCGACGGCCTCACCGCCCTGGCGTACAGCCGCTCGCGGCACGTCACGGCGCTCAGCGACCTCGACCGGGTGGCCCGCCAGCGCGAGGTGATCAGCGCCCTGGGCAGCGAGGCGAAGACGCCGTGGACCTTCGTGAACCCGGTGCGCTACTGGAAGCTCAACAAGGCTGCCTCAGCCGCGATCCGCATCGACGAGGGCATGGGCCCGCTCGACCTGGGGCGGTTCGCCCTGGCGATGACCGGCACGAGCCAGACCTGCACCATGCCCAACCTCAACGCGCCCAGCGACCCCAACCGGATCATCCCCGACCCCGACCGCGCGCCCGCGCTGTTCGAGGCGATCATCAAGGACCGCACCGTGCCGAAGAAGGCCTGCACCCCCACGGGTCGCGTCACCAGCTGACGCTCGGCTCGTCGTGGGGCCTGCCTCTTGAACCGGCGGGAGCGCGGGCGTACGCTCGCGATATATCGCGATAGTCGCCGATCGGTCGCCGACACATCGCGAACCCGATCCCGCGACCCGAGGAGCACGACATGGGACACCATTGGCCCGGCGCCGACTGGCCCGGCAACGACGACGACCGCGGTGAGAGCACCGGGGGCAGCTGGAGCGGCGTGTGGGGCGGTCCCCGCGGGCGGCGCGCCGGCGGGCCCCCGCCGTGGCTGGCCGAGATGCTCGGCTTCGCCACCCCGCCGCAGCGCCCGCAGCAGCGCTCGCCGCGGGTGCGACGTGGCGACGTGCGCACCGCGATCATCGACGTGCTGCACCGCGCGCGCACCGCCGACGAGCCGATCAACGGCTACCAGGTGATCCAGGAGATCGCCGAGATGAGCAACGGCGAGTGGCGCCCGTCCCCCGGCTCGGTCTACCCGACGATCCAGCAGCTGCAGGACGAGGGCCTCGTGGAGACCGACGACGAGCGGGGGCGCCGCACCATCCGCCTCACCGACGCCGGCGTCGAGTGGGCCGAGGCCAACACCGGCGAGCTGGCCGCGGTGTGGGCCCCGTTCACCCGCGCCGAGGTGCCCCCCGCCGACCGGTCGGCCGACCAGCCGTCCGGGCAGGCCGACCTCAAGAGCGAGGTCCCCCAGGTGCTGAGCGCGGTGTGGCAGCTGGCCACGCAGGGCTCGGACCAGCAGCGGCGCGCCGCGCTCGACGTGCTCGTCGACACGCGACGCCGGCTCTACGGCATCCTCGCCGACGGCCGGGACGGCGAGCGATGACCAGCGACCCGCGCCTGCGGGTCTCCGACGCCGATCGCGAGCGGGCGATGGCCGACCTGGCCACCCACTACGCCGAGGGCCGGCTCGACCACGAGGAGTACGACGAGCGGCTCGACGCGATCTGGACCGCGCGCACCCGCGCCGACCTGGCCGTGCTCTTCGGCGACCTGCCCCGCCTGGCGCCGACCCCGACGCCCACCCCGCCCGCCCGTGCGCCGCGGCAGCGCGCGCGCACCCGGGTGCCGCTGGTGCCGGTGCTGGCGCTCGTGATCGGGCTCGCGGTGCTGGCCAAGGCGCCGTGGCTCGTGCTCGTCCTCGGCCTGTGGATCATCCTGTCGCGACGTCGCTCCTGCGCGACCCCGACCGGTCGCCGTCACGGGCCCGCCGACTACCGGAGGCCGCGCCGCTCCCACGGCTGGTAGTCCGCCGCCCGTCTGGGACGATGGCCCGCATGAGGGCCGGGGCGCGACAGGTCGTCGCGCTCGCCCTGGCCGGGTCGCTGGCGCTGCTGGCGCTGCTCGCCACGGCGGCGCCGGCCTCCGCCCACGCCGCGCTGGTCGACACCGACCCCGACGAGGGCGCCGTGGTGTCCTCGGCGCCCGCGACGCTCACGCTGACCTTCAACGAGCCGGTCAGGCTGACCTCGCAGGAGATCACCGTCTACGACGCGGACGGTGACCCCGTCACGTCGTCGGCGCGCGCCGACGACACCGAGGTCTCGGTCGACCTGCCCGGGGCCGCCGCGCTCGCCGACGGCACCTACGTGGTGGCGTGGAACGTGCTGTCCGACGACGGGCACCCGCTGTCCGGTGCGCTCACCTTCTCGGTCGGGGCGCCCAGCGCGTCGCTGGTCGAGCCACCCGCACCCGAGACCAGCTCGCGCGCGGTCACGCTCGTCCGCGACCTGCTGAGCGCGCTGACCTACGTCGGGCTGCTGTTGGCGTGCGGCGTCGCGCTGTTCGTGGCCCAGGTCCTGCCGAGCTCGTGGCCGGGGCGCGACGTGCGACGCCGGCTCCGGCTGCTGACGCGGGCCGCCGCCGGCGCCGCGGTCGCCGGTGCGGTGCTGCAGGTGCCCGTCGCGTCGGTCTACGCCCAGGGGCGCGAGCTCGACGGCCTGCTGACCTCCTTCTCCCCCGGGCTGGTCGGCAGCGAGCTGGCCGCTGCGCTGCTCGTGCTGGTGGGGCTCGGCGTCGTGGTGCGCGCGACCACCGACCTCCGGCCGGACGCGCGGAGAGCCGGTCTGCAGACCGGTGGCGCACTGGTCGCGCTCGCCGGACCCGCGCTCGCCGGCCACACCCGGGCGTACGCACCCTGGCCGCTGCTCGTCGCCTCCGACGTCCTCCACCTCACCGCCGGCGCGACCTGGCTGGGCGGGCTCGCCGGTCTCGTCCTCGCCCTGCGGGCGCTGGCGGGGCGCGAGCAGCTGGCGGCCACCACGCTGGCCCGCTTCTCCACGCTCGCGGGAGGCCTGCTGCTCGCAGTGGCGGCGACCGGGTCGTTCCTCGGCTGGCGGATCGTCGGGTCGTGGGAGGCGCTGGTGTCCACGACGTACGGGTGGCTGCTGCTCGCCAAGGTCGCGCTCGCGCTGACGGTGGCGGCGATGGGCGGCTGGAACCGCTGGCGCACGCTGCCCGCGGTCCGCTCCGCCTCGGGGTTCGCCGACCGCGAGCGCACCGCCTCGCTGGTGGCGCGCACCGTGCGGGTCGAGGCGGTGCTGCTCGTCGCGCTCCTCGGCACGACCGGATTCCTGGTCAACCAGCCGCCCCGGCCGGAGCCGCTGACCGCGGCCTCGGGGACGACCGGCGCGTCGACCTCCACCGTCGCCACCGACTCCGGCGACCTTCGGGTCCTCGCGGTCCTCTCGCCGAACCGTCCCGGCGCCACCACGCTGCTCGTGCAGGTGCAGGACGGCGACGGCGGCCCCGTCGACGTCCGTGCGCCCGCGGTGCGGCTCGCCGCTGCCGGGCGGGAGCCGCAGGAGGTCGCGGTCGAGCCGGTCGCCGCCGGCACGTGGGCGGGCGACGTGGTGGTGCCGTCACCGGGCACGTGGGAGGTCCGGGTGCGGCTGCGGACGGGGACCGGCGAGCGGGCCGCGGCGACGGTCAGGCTGACGGTCGCACCGTGAGCGGCACCGGCACGGTGTGCAGGAAGCCGTCCACGCGGACCTGCACGAAGAGGCGGTAGTCGCCCGGCTCCTCGAAGTCGGAGTGGAACGACAGCGCCGTGCCGTCCTCGGTGACCTCCGGCGCGTCGAGCGGGTGCAGGTGGGCCATCGCACCGGTCGCGGTGTCGAACCCGGTCACGTGGCCGTAGGCGTCGAGCCACGTGCCGAGGGTGACCGGCCGCCCCGCGGCGTCACGCACCAGCAGCACGAGCCGCCCGTCCGGCCCCACGGCGGGCGCCTCCCCCACCGACACCTCGACCACGTCGTCGCCGCCGACCGTGTCCCCGGGGTCGCCGGGCGCCAGCGCCACCTCCTTGCCCAGCACGACGTGGTCGCCGTTGCCGCCCGGGTCGACGGCGACGAACTCAGCGACCACCCGGTACGCGCCCGCGTCGGGGACGTCGAGCGGTGCGGTCCACGTGCCGTCGGGCAGCATCGTGGGGTGGAGGTGGCGGAACACCTCGAGCCGGTCGTCGACGACGTAGAGGTGGAGCCGCTCGGCCTGCTCCTCGAGGAAGTCGGTGACCGCCCCGTCGGCGGTGTCGATCCGGAGCCGCAGCTCGCGGTCGCCGTCGCTGTCCTCGCGGACCTGCAACCCGTCGAGGGAGTAGCCCACCTCGGTCTGGTGCAGCCCGTCGCCCACCGCGAGCGACACCAGCCCGGCGCCGACGTGCGCGTGCCCGGGCTCGACGCGACCGGGGTCGCCGGAGCACCCGGCCGGCAGGCCGAGCAGGCCCACCGCCAGGAGCGCTCGGCGACGGGTCACGCGCGCAGCGTGGAGTCGAGCAGGGTCCTCAGGCTGTCGAAGTGGCGCTCGGCGGACTCCTCGTCGTACATCGAGGTGTCGGACATCGAGTACCCGTGGGGGCCGGGGAACACCTCGTTGGTGATGCCCAGGCCGGCCGCTGCGGCCGCCTCCCCGAGGGCGGTCACGGCCTCCGGGAGCATGGAGCCGTCGTTCGAGGCGTGGCCGAACGCGTAGGTCGCGTGCGCCGAGGCGATCGCCAGGTGCGGGCTGTCGGGGTCGTCGGTGACCAGCCCGCCGCCGTGCCAGCCGCCGACGGCGACGACGCCCGTGTCGAGCCCGGACGCGCGGATCGCGATGCGGGCGCCCATGCAGTAGCCGGTCACGCCCACCTCGTCCCCCGCCACCTCGGGCAGCGCGCGGAGCGCGGCGAGGTAGGCCGGCAGGTCGCGGGAGAGCTGGTCGGTCGTGAGGCGGCCGACGCGGCCCATCGCCTCGCCCATGAACTCCTCGCGGGCACCGGGCTCGCGCAGGTCGCGGGTCGGCGACGTCTCGGCGGCCGTGCCCTCGCGGAAGAACACGTTCGGCGCGAGGACGGTGTAGCCCCAGGAGGCAATCCGGTCGGCCATCTCCTCGATGCGCGGGCGCAGCCCGATCGCGTCGATGACGAACAGCACGCCCGGGGCGGGCTCGCCGCCGGGCGCGGGTGCGACGTACGCCTCGGCGTCGCCGTCGGGAAGGGTCAGCGTAGTCTTCGGCACGGGCCGAGGCTAGCGCCCGGTCCCTACCGACCCGCCGCTCAGAGCTGGGACTGCACGCCCGCGAGGAGCTGGCGGGCCATGACGATCCGCTGCACCTGGTTGGTGCCCTCGTAGATCTGGGTGATCTTGGCGTCGCGCATCATCCGCTCGACCGGGTAGTCGCGGGTGAAGCCGTAGCCGCCGAGCACCTGCACGGCGTTGACGGTCACCTCCATCGCGACGTCGGAGGCGAAGCACTTTGCCGCGGCGCCGAAGAAGGTCAGGTCGTCGTCGCCCCGCTCGGAGCGGCCGGCGGCGGCGTAGGTCATCTGGCGCGCGGCCTCCACCTTCATGCCCATGTCGGCGAGCATGAACTGCATGCCCTGGAAGTCGCTGATCGACTTCCCGAACTGCTGGCGCTCCTTGGCGTAGTCGAGGGCGTGGTCGAGGGCACCCTGGGCGACGCCCACGGCCTGCGCGGCGATGGTCACGCGGGTGTGGTCGAGGGTCTTCATGGCGGTCACGAAGCCGCTGCCCTCCTCGCCGATCATCCGGCTGGCGGGGATGCGGACCTTGTCGAGGTAGACCTCGCGGGTGGGCGAGCCCTTGATGCCGAGCTTCTTCTCGGGCGCACCGAAGGAGACGCCCTCGTCGGACTTCTCGACCACGAACGCCGAGATGCCGCCGCGGGTCTTCTTCTCCGGGTCGGTGACGGCCATGACGGTGTAGAACTCCGACTCGCCCGCGTTGGTGATCCAGCGCTTGACGCCGTCGAGCACCCACTCGTCGCCGTCGCGGACCGCGCGGGTCTTCATGCCGCCGGCGTCGGAGCCGGCGTCGGGCTCGGAGAGGCAGTAGGAGAAGCCGCCCTCGCCCCTGGCGAGCTTCGAGAGGTAGGTCTGCTTGAGCTCCTCGGAGCCCGCGACCTGCACGGGCAGCGAGCCGAGCTTGTTGACCGCGGGGATGAGGGAGGACGAGACGCAGGCACGCGCCACCTCCTCGATCACCAGCACCGTGGCCAGCGCATCGGCACCGGCGCCGCCGTACTGCTCGGGCACGTGGGGGGCGTGGAAGTCGGAGGCGAGCAACGCCTCGGCCGCCTCGTGGGGGTATCGGGCCTCCTCGTCGACGGCGGCGGCGAACGGCGCGATCTTGGCGTCGCACAGGGCGCGGACGGCCTCGCGGACCGCCTGGTGCTCCTCGGAGAGGGCGTAGAGGGGGAACTCGCTCATGACTCCCGATTGTAGGACGTCCAAGCTTCTTCGAGGAGGCGTCTACCGTGTGGTCATGGCCACGTCGGAGCACACCGCGCACGAGCAGCCCACCCCCTCCTGGCAGGACCCGGCGACCGTCGAGCGGATGCTCGACGAGCAGGAGACCTGGGCCGTCGTCGGCCTCTCGGGCGACCCGTCGCGCACCGCCTACAGCATCGCCGCGCTGCTCCAGCAGCGTGGCAAGAGGATCGTGCCGGTCCACCCGTCGTTCGCCGACCCGGCCACGCCCGCTGTCCTGGGCGAGCAGGGCTACGCCTCGCTCGCCGACATCCCGTTCGCGGTCGACGTCGTCGACGTCTTCCGCCGCTCGGACGCCGCCGGGCAGTTCGCCGACGAGGCCGTGGAGATCGGCGCGGGAGGCGTGTGGTTCCAGCTGGGCGTGGTCGACGAGGACGCGTTCGCGCGCACGACCGCCGCGGGCGTGCCGATGGTGATGGACACGTGCCCGGCGATCGAGTGGCGCAGGCGGGGCGCCTAGACCTCGACGGCCGCCTCGGCCATCGGGACGCCGAGCTGGCGCAGGCACTCCTCCAGCACCCACATCACGTCGAGGGTGTCCTCCAGCGGCATGACCGGGCTCTCGGTCAGCCCCGCCTCGAGGCAGCGGTGCACCTCGTCGGCCTGGTGGGTGTAGCCGCGCCCGGTGGCGGGGTGCTCGTGCACCTCCGGCCCCGCGTCGCCGCGTCGCAGGACGAGCTGCTCGGGGTGGTGGAACGGGGGGCGCAGCTCGAGCGAGCCCTCGGTGCCCACCACCACCGCCGCACCCGGCGTGGCCGCGGACAGGGAGCAGGCCAGCGCCGCGGCCCGGCCGTCGTCGTGCGCGAGGTGGATCGCGGCGGAGGCGTCGGCGCCGTTGGGGTAGGTCGTGCCGGTGGCCACGACCCGGTCGGGGCGACCGAGGAAGTGCTGGGCGAGCGAGATCGGGTACACGCCGAGGTCGAGCACCGAGCCGCCGCCGAGGGCGAGGTCGAAGAGCCGGCTGCTCGGGTCGAAGTCGCGGTGCGCCCCGAAGTCGGCCTGCACCAGGACCGGGTCGCCGATCGCGCCGGACGCGACGAGCTCGCGGGCGGCGACGAGGGCGGGCTGGAAGCGGGTCCACATCGCCTCCATGCAGAACACCTCGGCGGCCCGGGCGGCCTCCACCACCTCGTGGGCGCCGGCGAGGGTCGCGGTGAACGCCTTCTCGACCAGCAGCGGGGTGCCGCGCTCGATCGCCGCGAGCGCGAGGGCGTGGTGCTGCGGGTGCGGGGTGGCGACGTAGAGCACGTCGACCCCGGCGTCGAGCAGGTCGCGGTAGGTGCCGGAGCCGGCGGCACCGAACCGGCCGGCGAACTCGGCGGCGCGGTCGGCGTCGCGGCTGCCGACGAAGGCGAGCTCGGCCTCGGGCACGAGGGCGAGGTCGGAGGCGAAGGCGGCGGCCATCCGGCCGGTGGCGGCGATTCCCCAGCGCACGGTCATGGGCCCACCCTAGGCAACCGGCCACAGCCGGTCGACGACGTGCTCGGCGATGGCCAGGCTCGACGTGGCCGCCGGGGACGGGGCGTTGCGCACGCACGTGACGCCGTCCTCGGCGTCGATGCGGAAGTCGTCGACCAGGCTGCCGTCGCGGTCGACCGCCTGGGCGCGCACCCCGCTTCCCGCCCGCTGCACGTCGGCAGCGCCGATGTCGGGCACGTAGCGCGAGGCGCGCCTCATGAAGGCCCGCGTCGAGGCCGACCCGGCGACCTCGGCGATCCCGGTGCGCCAGTGGGCGCGGGCGAGCCGCCAGGAGCCCGGCCAGGCCAGCACCTCGCGCAGGTCGGCGGGCGAGACGTCGCGGCGCCGGTAGCCCTCGCGGCTGGTGGCCAGCACGGCGTTGGGACCGACCTCGAGGCCACCCCCCACCCGGCGGGTGAAGTGGACGCCGAGGAACGGGTAGCGCGGGTCCGGCACCGGGTAGACCATGCCGCGCACCAGGTCCTGCTTGGCCGGGCGCACGGCGAGGTACTCCCCGCGAAACGGCACGATCGCGGGCTGCGGGCCGCCCCCCGCGAGCCGGGCGACCCGGTCGGAGTGGAGCCCGGCGGCCACGACGAGGTGGTCGACCTCGACCGGCCCACCGGTGGCCACCTCCACCGTCGTGCGCGTCGCACGTCGTCGTACGCCGACCACCCGGGCGCCCAGCCGCACCTGACCGCCGGCGGCCACCACCTCGCCCGCCAACGCCTCGGCGACCGCGACGTAGTCGGTGATCGCGGTGGCGGGCGAGTGGAGGGCGGCCCGTCCGACCGCGTGGGGCTCGACCTCGGCGATCTCGCCGGCGCCGAGGCGTCGCAGTCCGGGCACGCCGTTGGCCCGGGCGGTCTGCTCGAGCCGGTCGAAGCGTCCCTGCTCCTCCGGGTCGACGGCGACCACGAGCTTGCCGCACGCCTCGTGGAAGATCGCGTGCTCCGCGCAGAAGTCGCGCAGGAGGCCGCGGCCGCGGGTGCAGAGCGCGGCCTTCAGGCTGCCGGGGGCGTAGTAGATCCCGGCGTGCACGACGCCGGAGTTGTGCCCGGTCTGGTGGGCGGCGACCCGGTCCTCCTTCTCCAGCACGACGACCTCGGTGCCGGGCCGGCGGCGCACCAGCTCGCGCGCGACGGCCAGGCCGACGATCCCCCCGCCGACCACGCCGATCCGCTGCTCCGCCATGTCGCGACCGTAGCGGCCGGTGCAGGATGGGGGCGTGCGCGACCTCCACGTCCCTGCGGGGCCCGGCCTGCCCGAGGGCCTGGTCGTGCCCGCCGCGGAGCTCGTCGAGCGGTTCTCGCGCTCGCCCGGTCCGGGCGGGCAGTCGGTGAACACGACCGACACCCGCGTCGAGCTGGAGTACGACGTCGCGGCGAGCACCGCGCTCACCGACACCCAGCGGGCCCGCGCGCTGCGGCGGTGGCCAGAGGGACGCATCGCCATCGCGGCGTCCGAGCACCGCTCGCAGCACCGCAACCGGGTCGCGGCCCGTGAGCGGCTGGCCGACCTGCTGCGCTCGGCGCTCGCTCCCCCGCCGCCGCCACGGCGACCGACGCGACCCAGCCGCGGCGCCAAGGAGCGCCGGCTCAAGGCCAAGAAGGAGCGCGCGCAGACCAAGTCGCTGCGCGGGCGGGTGCGCGACTAGAAGCCGACCCGGCGCGTCTGGCCGGCCGCCGCCTGCCGCACGACCTCGCCCTTCGCGTGGGCGCTCGCGGCCAGCGAGCCCTGGAAGTCGACCAGCCGCTGCTGCAGCTCGGGGTCTCCGGTGCCGAGGATGCGGGCGGCGAGGATGCCGGCGTTCCTGGCGTTGCCGATCGCGACCGTGGCGACCGGGATCCCGGCCGGCATCTGCACGATCGAGAGCAGCGAGTCCATCCCGTCGAGGTACTTCAACGGCACGGGCACGCCGATCACCGGCAGCGGCGTCAGCGAGGCCAGCATCCCGGGCAGGTGGGCCGCTCCCCCGGCACCCGCGATGACGACCGACAGGCCACGGGTGTGGGCCTGCTGGCCCCACGCCACCATCTCGGTCGGCATCCGGTGGGCCGAGACCACGTCGGCCTCCCAGGCCACGCCGAGCTCGGTGAGCACCTCACCCGCCGCCTGCATGACGGGCCAGTCGGAGTCCGACCCCATGACGATCCCGACCCGCACCTGCTGATCGTCCCGCTGCTCGTCCATCGTCGTCCTCACTCGCTCTCGTCGCCCAGGTCGCCGCGGAACCACGCCGCGGCGTGGCGGGCCCGCTCGAGGCAGTCCTCGAGGTCGTCGCCGTAGGCGTTGACGTGCCCGACCTTGCGGCCGGGCCGCAGGTCCTTGCCGTAGAGGTGGACCCGCAGCTGCGGGTCGCGGGCCATCGCGTGCGGCAGCCCGTCGTAGAGGTGTCCCGCGTCGGTCGGGCCGCCCAGGACGTTGACCATCACCGTCCAGCGCGCCCGCGGGGCGGGCGAGCCGAGCGGCAGGTCCATGACCGCGCGCAGGTGGTTCTCGAACTGCGAGGTCACCGCGCCGTCCTGGGTCCAGTGGCCGGTGTTGTGGGGACGCATGGCCAGCTCGTTGACCAGGATCCGCCCGTCGGTGGTCTCGAAGAGCTCGACCGCGAGGATGCCGGTGACGTCGAGCGCGCCGGCGACCCGCAGCGCGATCTCCTGCGCCTGCCCGGCCAGCGCAGGGTCGAGGTCGGGCGCCGGGGCGACGACCTCGTGGCAGATGCCGTCGAGCTGGGTGGAGGCGACGACGGGGTAGGCCGCCGCCTGCCCGCTGGGCGAGCGCGCGACGAGCGCCGACAGCTCACGGCGGAAGTCGACGAGCTCCTCGGCGAGGACCTCCACCCCCGCGGCGGCCGCGGCGTCGAACGCCGCCTGTGCGTCGGCGGGTTCGCGGACGACCCACACGCCCTTGCCGTCGTAGCCGCCGCGCGTGGTCTTGAGGACGCACGGCAGCCCGAACTCCTCGACCTCGGGAATCGAGGTGACCACGGCGTTGCGCGGGCACGGCACGTCGAGCTCGGCGAGGCGCCGGCGCATGACGGCCTTGTCCTGCGCGTGGACCAGCGCGTCCGGCCCGGGACGTACGGCGACGCCGTCGGCCTCGAGGGCGTGCAGGTGGTCGGTGGGGACGTGCTCGTGGTCGAAGGTGACCACGGCCGCGCCCTCGGTCACCCGGCGCAGGGTGGCGAGGTCGGTGTGGTCGCCGACGAGCTGGTCGGGGATGACCTGGGCGGCCGAGACGCCCTCCGCCTCGGCGAGCAGGCGCAGCGGGAGCCCGAGGGCGATGGCGGGCTGGGCCATCATCCGGGCCAGCTGCCCGCCTCCGATGACGGCGAGCGTGGGGGCACGGTGCGAGCCGGTCGAGGACACGGCGCGAGCCTATAGAAGCCCGGTCCGTGGCGGCAGCGCGGCCTCAGCCGGCGACGACGTCCGCGGGGGCGGCGGCGGTCTCGAAGCGCAGCCCGCGACCGCGGTGGGTGGTGATCAGCGTGGGGTTGCGCGGGTCGTCGCCGAGCTTGCGGCGCAACCAGCCCAGGTGCACGTCGATGGTCTTGGAGCTGGTGTAGAAGGTGGTCTGCCAGACCTCCGACATCAGCTCGCCGCGGGTCACGATGTGCCCCGGCCGCGACATGAGGGCGTGGAGCAGCTGGCGCTCCTTGCGAGAGAGCCGGATCTCGTCGTCGCCGCGCCAGACCTTCCCGCTCGCGGGGTCCAGGCGAACGTCTTGTACGGACAGCACGGGCCGAACCGTAGGGACGCCACACCGGGTCGCGGACCCTTTTGGCTGAACGGACCCCCACTGGTCTGGTCCAGGTCGGCCGCGCGGTCCGGGCGGCCTCAGCGACGCCGTACGGCGACCGGCTCCACCAGCCCGAAGCCGCGCACCGGGCGGGCCGGCAGCCGGCGGTGCTCCCACTCCTCGGGCGGCAGCAGGTCGGCGGTGTTCTGGTCGACGATGAGCCGGTTGCGCCGCGCCACCTGGGTGAGCCGGGCCGCCATGTTGACCGGCGGCCCGAAGATGTCGCCGAGGCGCAGGACGACCGGTCCGCTGGCCAGCCCGAGGCGCACGTCGGGCATCTTGGAGTCGCGGCCGATGACGTTGATGATCCCCTCGGCCACGCCGACCGCCTCCTCGGCGGTGTTGGTGACGAAGAGCACCGAGTCGCCGAGGCTCTTGATGATGCGTCCGCCGAAGCGCGCCACGACGTCCTGGCAGCGGCTCTCGAAGACCTCGACCAGGTCACCGATCTCGTCGCGGTCGAGGGTGTTGGACAGCGCGGTGAAGGACACCAGGTCGGCGAAGCCCACGCTGACGTCGATGGTGTGGAGGTCCTCGTCCTTGGCGCCCATCGCCTCGATCCGCCCGACGGCCGCCGCGAGGTGGCGCCGCCAGGCGTAGACGATGAGCCGCTCGAACGGCGGGTTGACCTCGTCGATGAGCCGCAGGGCCGAGCCGACCCGCGACCCGGTGGCCTCCTCGCCCGACTCCAGCTCCTCGACGCGGCTCACGAGGGTGGAGACCTCCCACTCGGCGAGGCGGGCCATGGTCTGGCCGACGCCGCGGGTGAGGTTGACCGCCATGTCGAAGTCGACCGCGCCGGAGTCGACGAAGCCCATCAGCGTGGCCACCGCCTCGACGTCGGCAGCGGTGTAGGCCTTCTCGCCGACGAACTCCGGGAAGCCCAGCGCGCGCCACAGCCGCCGCGCCTGGTCGACCGTCACGCCGGTGCGCCGGGCGACCTCGACGGCGTCGAACTCGGGCGAGGCGCGCAGGATCGCGGCGTCCAGCCGGTCGCCGGGAGCGCGGTCACCCGAGTCGCCGCGCGCGGAGCGGTCAGGAGCCATCGTCGTGGCGGTCGCCCCCGGTCGAGAGCCGGTGCAGCTCGTCGGACACCTTCAGCTGGACCTGCTCGACGTGCGGGATGTCGGAGAGCTCGACCCGGCCGTCGGTGCTGGCGTCGGAGACGACGAGCGTGCCGCAGCCGAAGACCCGGTCGATCACGCCGATCTCGAAGTCGACGCCGCTGATCCGGTTGAGCGGGATCGTGCGGCCCTCCTTGGAGATGAAGCCGGAGCGCTTGATGAAGCGGCGGTTGGTGAAGGTGTAGGTCGTGGTCCACCAGCGCAGGAACGGGCCGGCCAGGAACCACACCAGCGCCACGGCACCGACCACGCCGGCGACGACGCCTGCCGCGGTCGAGTCGGTCAGCGTGCTCAGCGCGATGATCGCCGCGGCCACCACCACGAGCACCAGCCCCGGGAGGATCAGCGCCTTGGGGTGCGTCCGCGTGGTGACGACGACGTGCTCACCCTGGTTGAGGAGCTTGCTCGGGAAGGACACCGGCCGATCATTGCATCAGGTCGGCCGCACGTGCACGACATCGCCGGCGGCGACCGCGAACGTGCCGTCGTCGGTGCCGACGACGAGCGCGCCGCTCGCGTCGACGTCGAGCGCCTCGCCGCGCCGCACCTCCCCGCCGGGCAGGTGCACGTCGACGGTGCGACCCAGCGTGAGGCACACGTCGGCGTACGCCGCGCGCAGCGCCTCGGTGTCGTCGAGCAGGCCCATCAGGCCGTGGAGCGAGCCCAGCACCTGGCCGAGCAGGCCGGTCCGCTCGACCGGCTCGCCGGTCTCCAGCGACACCGACGTGGCCTGCGCGATGGGCAGCTCGTCGAGGGTCTGGTCGACGTTGATGCCGATGCCGACGACCGCGACCGGGCCGGCCGGGGTGTCGATCCGCTCGACCAGGATCCCGGCGACCTTGCGGCCCGGCCCGTCGCCGCCGTCGGCGACCAGCACGTCGTTGGGCCACTTCAGCGCGATCTCGGGCAGCCGGTCGCCCAGCGCGGCCTGCACGGCGTACCCCGTGAGCAGCGGCAGCCAGGGCCACGCCTCGGCCGGCAGGTCGGGGCGCAGCAGCACCGAGAAGGTCAGCGAGGAGCGCGGCGGCGTCTCCCACACACGGTCCAGCCGGCCGCGCCCGGACGTCTGGTGCTCGGTCACCAGCACGAGTCCCGGCTCCTCGCCCGCACGGGCCCGCTCGGCGAGGGCGGCGTTGGTGGACGGCGTGGCCTCCTCCACCTCCACCCGCCAACCCGACGGCACCGCGAGCCGGTCGGGGTCGATCGGTGGGCGAGGTGCCGGTGCGCTGGTCATGGGCACTAGATTGCCGGATGGACCAGCCACGAACGACCAGGAGGCCACCGCGTGAGTGCACAGCCGGGTGAGGGCACCGACGTCCCCGCCGACCTCGATCTCCACACCACGGCGGGCAAGCTCGCCGACCTCGGGCGCCGCCTCGACGAGGCCGTGCACGCGGGCTCGGAGAAGGCCGTCGAGAAGCAGCACGCCAAGGGCCGCCGCACCGCCCGCGAGCGCATCGAGATGCTCTTCGACGAGGGCACGTTCGTCGAGCTCGACGAGCTCGCGCGACACCGCTCCACGGCGTTCGGGCTCGAGAGGACCCGGCCCTACGGCGACGGCGTGGTCACCGGCTACGGCGAGGTCAACGGCCGGATGGTGTGCGTGTTCAGCCAGGACTTCACGGTCTTCGGCGGCTCCCTGGGCGAGGTCTACGGCGAGAAGATCACCAAGGTCATGGACCTCGCCATCAAGACCGGCTGCCCCATCATCGGCATCAACGAGGGTGCCGGCGCCCGCATCCAGGAGGGCGTGGTCTCCCTCGGCCTCTACGGCGAGATCTTCCGCCGCAACGTCCACGCCTCCGGCGTGATCCCGCAGATCAGCCTGATCATGGGCAACTGCGCCGGCGGTCACGTCTACTCCCCCGCCGTCACCGACTTCACCGTCATGGTCGACCAGACCTCGGCGATGTTCATCACCGGGCCCGACGTCATCAAGACCGTCACCGGCGAGGACGTCACGATGGAGGACCTCGGTGGCGCCCGCACCCACAACACGAAGTCGGGCAACGCCCACTACATGGCCACGGACGAGGAGGACGCCATCGAGTACGTGAAGTCGATGCTGTCCTTCCTCCCCCAGAACAACCTGGACCCGGCGCCGTCCTACGACGAGGCGCCGGACATGGAGGTCACCGACCTCGACCGCACGCTCGACACGCTGATCCCCGACTCGCCGAACCAGCCCTACGACATGCACGACGTGATCACCGCCGTGCTCGACGACGAGGAGTTCCTCGAGGTCCAGGAGCTGTTCGCCCCCAACATCCTGATCGGCTTCGGCCGCGTGGAGGGCCAGTCGGTCGGCGTCGTGGCCAACCAGCCGATGCAGTTCGCCGGCACCCTCGACATCGACGCCAGCGAGAAGGCCGCCCGGTTCGTCCGGTTCTGCGACGCCTTCAACATCCCCGTCCTGACCTTCGTCGACGTGCCCGGCTTCCTGCCCGGCACCGACCAGGAGTGGGACGGCATCATCCGCCGCGGCGCGAAGCTCATCTACGCCTACGCCGAGGCCACCGTCCCGCTGGTCACCGTCATCACCCGCAAGGCCTACGGCG
The DNA here is from genome assembly GCF_042432345.1 of Nocardioides zeicaulis. Lineage (NCBI taxonomy): Bacteria > Bacillati > Actinomycetota > Actinomycetes > Propionibacteriales > Nocardioidaceae > Nocardioides > Nocardioides zeicaulis. Next base: position 690,589 of record NZ_JBHLXH010000002.1, read on the forward strand.
GCGCGTACGACGTGATGGGCTCCAAGCACCTCGGCGCCGACATCAACGTCGCCTGGCCGACCGCGCAGATCGCCGTCATGGGCGCCCAGGGCGCGGCCAACATCCTCCACCGCAAGACCCTCAAGCAGGTCGCCGACGAGGGTGGTGACGTCGAGGCCAGGCGTGCCGAGCTCATCGACGAGTACGAGACCACCCTCGCCAACCCCTACATCGCCGCCGAGCGGGGCTACGTCGACGCCGTCATCGCGCCCCACGAGACCCGCCTGGAGATCGTCCGCTCGCTGCGCCTCCTGCGCACCAAGCGCGAGACCCTCCCGGCCAAGAAGCACGGGAACATCCCGCTGTGAGCCCCGACGGCGAGCAGGACCACCCGGTGCTCCGGGTCGTCACCCCCGACGCCACGCCCGAGGAGGTCGCCGCACTGGTGGCGGTCCTCTCGGCCCTCGGCACGGCCGGCGGCGAGCCGCCGCGGCGCCCGCGCCCGTCGTGGAACCACCCGGCCCGCGCCGTCCGCCAGCCCCACCACGCCGGGCCCGGCGGCTGGCGCGCCAGCGGCCTGCCGCGCTGAGCAGGACCTCGGAGTCCTCGACGGTGGAGCGTGCGGCCCGTCCTAGCGGCCGCTCACTCCACCGTCCGGGTCGTCCACAGGCGTGACCGGGGCCGGTGGCGGTGCGGCCGGCCAGCCGCCATCGTCGTCGGGTGCCCGCCCGCGCACCCAGCGACCTCGACCCGGCTGCCGTCCGCCGCCTCCTGCGCGAGCAGGACGGCGTCGTGTCCCGCGCCCAGCTCGTCGACCTCGGCGCCTCGCGGGCCGACGTACGCCGCATGCTGGCGCGGCGTGAGCTCGTCGAGGTGCACCCGCGGGTCTACGTCTGCCACACCGGTCCGCCCAGCCGCCGTCAGCTCGAGTGGGCAGCCGTCCTCGCGTGCGCCCCGGCTGCTCTCCACCGCGAGTCCGCACTCGACGCGCACGGGATGACCCAGGACCGTCGCGGCCCGGCACGCCCGTCGCCGGTCCACGTCATGGTCGAGCGGGACCGCCGGATCTCGGTGCCGCAAGGCGTCGTCGTCGAGCGCGTGCTGGGCGCCGAGCGGTGGGTGCAGCAGCACCGACGCCCACCGCGTGCGACCTTCGACTTCGCGGTGCTGAAGACCGCCTCGGCCCGTGACGAGGCAGGTGCCGTCGCGCTCCTCTCCGACGCGGTCCACCAGGGACTCACGACCGCAGACCGACTGGCCGCCACCCTCGCCGACCTTCCTCGCCTGCCCCACCGAGCCCTGCTGGCGACCGTCCTCCACGATGTCGCGTCGGGGACGCGATCGGTCCTCGAACGTCGCTACCTCCGCGAGGTCGAGCGTGCGCACGCCTTGCCGCGCGGAGATCGCCAGGTGCGCGAGGGGACCCCGGCGGGCAGCGTGCACCGCGACGTCCACTATCCGGGCCAGCGCACGCTCGTCGAGCTCGACGGGGCCTTCGGTCACCGCGACGCCGTCGACCGCTGGGCCGACCTCCAGCGTGACCTCGAGGCGTCCGTGGACGGTCGGGCGACCCTGCGGCCCGGCTGGGCCCAGGTCCTCGAGCCGTGCCGGCTGGCGGCGGTCGTCGGGCACGTGCTCCGGGCCCGAGGGTGGTCCGGCAGCCCGCAGGCGTGCGGTCCCACGTGCGCACTCGGCGTCGGTGGAGCGAACAGCCCGTCCTAGCGGCCGGCCGCTCCACCGTCGCGACCGGGGTGCCGGATGTCGCCGGCCCGGTCTAGGGTCGCGCCCGTGACCCAGACCACCACGGACCAGACCCGCACCGTCGACGCGCTGTGCGAGGCCTACGTCGTCGACTACTGCGCGCTCGACCCCCTGACCGCCACCTCGATCGGCGTCGCGGGGCACGACCACGAGATGACCGACTACTCGCCGGCCGGCTTCGACGCCCGGCTCGCGCTGGCGCGCGAGGTGGTCGCGGCGGTAGAGGCGGCGACGCCGGTAGACGACCGCGAGTCGGCCGCGAAGGACGCGTTCCTGGAGCGCACCCGGCTCGAGATCGAGCTGGAGGAGGCCGGCGTCAACCGCTCGAGGATGTCGGTGCTGTGGAGCCCGCTGCACGAGGTCCGCGGCGTGTTCGACCTGATGCCGACCGAGGGCGAGGAGGCGGTCGCCGCCATCCGCGCCCGCCTCGAGGCGGTCCCGGCGGCGCTCGAGGGCCTGCGGGTCACGCTGTCCGACGAGGCGCGCCGGGGCCACGTCGTCGCCGCCCGGCAGTACGCCGAGGTGGCCGAGCAGGTGCGCCGCTGGACCGGGCAGGTCGGCGACGCCGGTGACTTCTACCTCGGGCTCGTCGACCGGCTGGGCCTCGCCGACGACAGCGCGATGCGCGCGGCCGCCGGCGCGGCCAGCGCCGCCACCGCGTCGTTCGGGCTCTTCCTCAGCGACGAGCTCGAGCCGCAGGGCCGCGAGAAGGAGGGCGTGGGTCGAGAGGTCTACGCGCTGGCCAGCCGCTACTTCCTCGGCGCCGAGGTCGACCTCGACGAGACCTACGCGTGGGGCTGGGCCGAGCTGCAGCGCCTCTCCGACCTCATGCAGGCCACTGCCGAGCGGATCCTCCCGGGCTCCGACGTCGACGGCGCCGTCGCCCACCTCGACTCCGACCCCGACCGCGTGGTCCACGGTCGCGAGGAGTTCCGGCAGTGGATGCAGGCGCTGGCCGACCGCACCATCGAGGCGATGGCCGACGTCCACTTCGACATCCCCGCACCCGTGCGCCGCATCGAGTGCATGCTCGCCCCCACCAACGACGGCGGCATCTACTACACCGGCCCGTCGGAGGACTTCGAGCGCCCGGGCCGCATGTGGTGGTCGGTGCCCGACGGCATCGAGGACTTCCACCCGTGGCGCGAGGTGACGACCGTCTTCCACGAGGGCGTGCCGGGCCACCACCTGCAGGTCGCCCAGACGGCCTACCGCAGCGACGCCCTGAACCGCTGGCAGCGGCTGATGTGCTGGTGCAGCGGCCACGGTGAGGGCTGGGCGCTCTACGCCGAGCGGCTGATGGAGGAGCTCGGGTTCCTCGACGACCCCGCCGACCTGCTCGGCATGCTCGACGGGCAGTCGATGCGCGCGGCGCGGGTCATCGTCGACATCGGCATGCACCTCGAGCTCACCATCCCCGAGGACAACCGCCTCGGCGCGGGCGGCACCGCGTTCCACCCCGGCGAGACCTGGACCCCCGACCTCGGGCTGGAGTTCATGCGGCTGCACTGCCGGATGGACGACGAGGTCATCCAGTTCGAGGTCAAGCGCTACCTCGGCCTCCCCGGCCAGGCCCCGTCCTACAAGGTCGGCGAGCGGATCTGGCTCGAGGCGCGCGCCGAGGTGCAGCAGCGCCAGGGCGACGACTTCGACCTCAAGGCCTTCCACCGCGCGGCCCTCGACCTCGGCTCGCTCGGGCTCGACCCGCTGCGCGCCGCCCTGGGGCGGCTGTGACGACGCCGCTGGTCCTCGGCTCGGCCTCGCCCGCGCGGCTGGCCGTCCTGCGCGCCGCGGGGGTGGAGCCGGTCGTGGTCGTGAGCGGGGTCGACGAGTCGCAGGTCGCCGAGCTGCCTCCGGTCGAGCTGGCGCTGCAGCTGGCCGAGCTGAAGTGCGCGGCGGTCGCCGGCCGCGAGGAGGTGCCCCCCGGCGCGCTCGTCCTGGGGTGCGACTCGGTGCTCGAGCTCGACGGCGAGGCGCTGGGCAAGCCCCACGAGGCCGACGAGGCGCGGGCGCGGTGGCGCGCCATGCGGGGCCGCTCGGGCGTGCTCCACACCGGTCACTGCCTGCGTGACGCCGCGACCGGGCGGGTCGCCGCCGCGACCGCCTCGACGACCGTGCACTTCGCCGACGTCACCGACGCCGAGATCGAGGCCTACGTCGCCACCGGCGAGCCCCTGGAGGTCGCGGGCGCGTTCACCATCGACGGGCTCGGAGCGGCGTTCGTCCGCGGGATCGAGGGCGACCACACCAACGTCATCGGGGTCAGCCTGCCGCTCCTGCGAGCGCTCGTCGGTGAGCTGGGCCACGCCTGGCCGGACCTGTGGACGGATCCCGGGGCGGTCACCCGCTAGCATCCTCACCGTGGGGAGCGGGCTGCGTGGAGGGGTGGAGGCACGACCTGTCACCGGCCTCGACGACCGGTACGGCGTGCGCGAGGAGCGCCTGCTGACCGGAGCGACGGTGATCACCGCCGTGCGCACGGTCGCCTCGGTGGTGCTCGCGGCCCTCGCGGCCCACGAGCAGAGCCTCCCGCTCCTGGTCGCCGCGCTGGTCGTCTACTGGGTGGGCGACATGGCCGACGGGGCCTACGCCCGGCTGCGCGACTGCGAGACGCGCATCGGGGCGGTCCTCGACATCATGTGCGACCGGATGAATGCCGCCGCGTTCTACATCGGCCTGGCCTGGCTCCAGCCCGACCTCTCGCCGGCGATCTTCGTCTACCTCGCCGAGTTCATGGTCATCGACTGCTTCCTGTCGATCGCCTTCCTGGCCTGGCCGGTGCGCAGCCCCAACTACTTCTTCGTCATCGACCGCCCGATCTGGCTGTGGAACTGGTCGAAGCCGGCCAAGGCCGTCAACAGCGCGCTCTTCGCCGTGCTGCTCCTGGTCACCGGCTGGATGTGGGTCGGCCTGGTGATCGCCTCGGCCCTGCTCGTCCTCAAGTGCGTCTCGCTCCACCGCCTGGTGCGCATCGGGATCCCGATCCCCGCATGACCTGGCTCCTGCTGAGCATCTTCGGTGCCTCCATGGCATCGGCGCTGGTCCCGCTGATCAACATCGAGGTGATCCTCGGGGCCACCGTGACGCAGCAGAGCCACCACGCGGTCGTGCTGGTCCTCGTCGCCACCGCCGGCCAGATGCTGGGCAAGATCCTCTGGTACTGGGGCGCCGTCGAGGTCGAGCGCGCGCCGTGGGTGCGGCGCCAGCTGGAGAAGCCCAAGGCGAAGGCCACCCTCGACCGGTGGAGCGCCCGCGCGGAGGGCCGGCCGTGGTTCACCGCCGCCCTGCTCTTCATCTCCGCGGCCACGGGCTTCCCGCCGTACGCCGTCACCGCCGTGCTCGCCGGCACGCTGCGGGTGAACTTCTGGACCTTCCTCGCCACCGGCTTCCTCGGTCGCGGGCTGCGGTTCTGGATCGTCGTGGCCAGCGTCAGCGCCGTCGTGCACCACACCTGAGGGCCGACACCGAGGGGTGGCGCACCCGGGAGGTCAGCGCAGGGTCGCGACCGCGGCGCCCACGCCGACGAGCGTGCGGTCGATCCCGAGCAGGTCGCCGACGGCGAAGCCGGCCTGCCACACGAAGTCGAGTCCGCCGGAGAACATCAGCACGACGAGCAGGACCAGCCCGTAGGGCCGGACGGCCTCGAGCGACGCGGCGAGCGGGCGCGGCAGGAACGGCTCCACCACGCCGTACCCGTCGAGGCCCGGCAGCGGCAGCAGGTTGAGCAGCACCAGCGTCACCTGGATGACGACGAGGTAGGACAGCAGCGACTGCAGCACGAGGCTGCCGTCGAGCACGCCGGTGGCCAGGACGGCGGCCAGCACGAGGGCGAACGCCGCGTTCGTCACCACGCCGGCCGCCGAGACGATGCTCGACCACGCGCGCGAGCGGAGCCGGTGCTGCTCGATGAGCACGGCCCCGCCGGGCAGCGGCAGCGCGCCGATCGCGAGGAACAGCACCGGCATGCCGACCGAGAGCAGCGGATGGGCGTAGCGGCGGAAGTCGAGCGTGAGGTAGCCCTTCGCCGCCACGCTGCGGTCACCTCCCCACCAGGCGGTGAGCGCGTGGGCGTACTCGTGCAGCGTCACCGAGAGCACCACGCCGCTGACGACGACCCCGACCGCCACCAGCCGGCCGACCGGCTCGGAGGTGAGAACGGGGACCTCAAGGGCCACCGCGCCCGCGCAGAGCCCGAGGAACACCGCGACGACGAGGTAGAACACCCAACCCGGCCGGCGCGACCCGGTCCGCGCCCGCTCCTCGCGGCGGCTCCGGGCGAGGAGCAGCCGGATGTCGGAGGCGGTGAGCGGCTGGTCGGCGGGCAGCCCCCGCACGCAGGCCGGGCAGTGGCGCCCGACCGGGGCGTCCTGCAGGCAGTCGGGGCACGCGCTGCGTCCGCAGCGCGTGCACCCGAGCAGGGTGTCGCGGTCGGGGTGGAAGGTGCACGTCACGGCCGGAGCCTAGGCGCGGGCCGGGCCGCCCGCGCCCGATCGGCTCACTCCGCGCTCGACCACGCCTGCCGCAGGGTGACCCGGCCGCCGGTCTGGAGCAGCGCGCGGCGGTAGAGCCGCTCCCCCGCCCACACGGTGAGCGCCGCGAACGCGGCGAGGAGGCCGAGCGCCAGCAGGGGCTCCCACCAGGCGACGCCGCCGGCGAGGATCCGCTTCGGCATCACGACCGCCGAGACGGGCGGGACGTACGACGCCACCACCTGCGCGCGACCGTCGAGGGAGAGCCCGCCGAAGAACATCACCAGCATCAGCATCGTCAGGGGCGTCGAGGTGGCCTGGAGGTCCTCGGTGCGCGAGGCCAGCGAGCCCGCCACCGCCCACAGGCAGGCGAGGGCGACGAAGCCGGCGACGAAGAAGGCGATGAACCACGCGGCCGGCCCCGAGAGGTCGGGGACGTAGGACTTGTAGGAGGTGAAGGACAGGCCGACGAGCCCGACCACGGCGTAGAGCAGGACCTGGATCAGCGCGAGGGCGGTGTTGCCGAGGACCTTGCCGGCCAGCAGGTGCCGCAGCGGGATGGCCGCGGCGATGATCTCCACGATGCGGCTCTGCTTCTCCTCGATGACCGAGGAGGCCAGCTGCATCCCGAAGACCAGGGCGGCGAAGTAGAACAGGAAGACGAACACGAAGCCGACGGCGTCGGCCACGGCCGCCTTCTCGGCGTCGCCCTGGAGGAAGCCGGTGTCGACGGTGCTGCCGGCCTCGAGCTGCTCGAGGGTCACGCCCGTGCCGGCGGCGTTCTCCGCGAGCACCTGCTGGCGCACCACCGCGCTCACGACCGAGGTCAGCGAGTCGTCCTCGCTCGACTTGGTGGTCAGCTGCCAGCCGCCGTCGACGGGGTGCAGCCACGCGTCGGCCTCGTCGTCGGTGAGCAGCCTCTCCGCGGCCGCCCGGTCGTCGACGTCGGTGAGGCTGACCTCGACCTGGTCGTCGACCTCCGGCCCGTCGTCGACGACGGCCTGGCCCATCGCGGCCGCGTCGGGCGTGACCGCCAGGGTGACCTGGTCGGTGCGCCCGTCCTGCCAGGCCGAGAACCCGATGAAGCCGGCGATCATCGCCACCATCAGCACGGTGCCGATGAGGAAGGACTTGTCGGTGATCCGCGAGACGACCTCGCGGCGGGTGACGAGCAGCCAGGCCGGCTCGTCGGAGCGGCGGTCGGCGGCCCGGTCGTCGGCCCGGTCGTCGGTGGGGCGCTGGTCGGTCTGGGTGCTCATGCGGTGGCCTCCCGGTAGATCTCGCTGAGTGCCGGGCGGACCCGGACGAACTCGTGGACGGCGCCCCGGCGGGTCGCCTCGGTGATGAGGTGCTGCTCGGCGCCCTCCTCGCGGACCTCGACGAGGGCCGAGGTGCCGTCGAGGTCGAGCACGTCGAGACCGGACTGGTCACGCACCCAACCGGCGTCGCCGCCGAGCACGAGCCGGAAGCGCGGCACCCCCGCGTCGCGCAGCTCCGAGACCGTGCCGGCGGCGACCCGGCGTCCGCGGGCCAGCACGACCAGGCGGTCGCACAGGCGCTCGACCAGGTCGAGCTGGTGGCTGGAGAACAGCACGGGCACCCCGTCGCGGGTGTACTCGCGCAGCAGGTCGACCATCGAGTCGACCGCCAGCGGGTCGAGACCGGAGAAGGGCTCGTCGAGCACCAGCGCGATCGGGCGCGGCAGCACGGAGGCGATGATCTGGACCCGCTGCTGGTTGCCCAGCGAGAGCTTCTCCAGGTGGTCCTTGCTCCGTTCCCCCAGTCCGAACCGCTCGAGCAGCTCAAGGACCGCGGTGCGGGCCGAGGACCGGTCCATGCCCTTGAGCTGGGCGACGTAGACGAGCTGGTCGAGGATGGGCTGCTTGGGGTAGAGGCCGCGCTCCTCGGGCATGTAGCCGAACGAGCGGCGGTCCAGCCGGCTGATCGGCCGGCCCTGCCACAGCACCTCCCCCTCGTCGATGCCGAGCACGCCCATCACCATCCGCATGGTGGTGGTCTTGCCGGCGCCGTTGGCGCCGACGAAGCCGGTCATCTGCCCGGCCGGCACCTCGAACGAGACGTGGTCGACGGCCGTGGCCTCGCCGAACCTGCGGGTGAGCTCCCTGATCTCCAACATGGCACCGACGCTAGGGCGGGCGGGCCCCCGTGGGATCCCCCGCAAGACGGAACCTCAGTCCTCCGCCGGGGGGACCAGGCCGGCCTCGTAGGCGTACACGACCGCCTGCACGCGGTCGCGCAGGTGCAGCTTCGCGAGCACGTTGGACACGTGGGTCTTCACCGTCGCCTCGCCGAGCACCAGCTCCGCGGCGATCTCGCCGTTCGACAGCCCGCGCGCCAGCATCACCAGCACCTCGCGCTCGCGGGCGGTCAGGTGGGCCAGCTCCGCCGGCTCCGCGACGGCAGGGCGTCCGGGGGGCGGGGACGCCATCCGGCCGATCACCCGGCGGGTCACCTCGGGTGCGAGGAGCGCGTGGCCCCGACCGGCCGCGCGCACCGCGTCGAGGAGCTGCTCGGGGCCGGCGTTCTTGAGCAGGAAGCCGCTGGCACCCGCCTCGAGGGCGGCGAACAGGTAGTCGTCGCTGTCGAAGGTCGTCACGATGACGACGTGGCCCAGGTCCTCGGCCACGAGGTGCCCGGTCGCCTCGATCCCGTCCATCCGGGGCATCTGCACGTCCATCAGCACCACGTCGGGAAGGGTCTCGCGGGCCCGCTCGAGCGCCTGCAGGCCGTCGGCGGCCTCGCCGACGACCTCGATGTCGTCCTCGACCGAGAGCACCATCGCGAAGCCCGAGCGGACCATCGCGTGGTCGTCGACGAGCAGGACCCGCAGCGGCTCGCTCACCGGGCCCCCAGCGGGTAGCGCACGCGCACGCGGTAGCCGCCGGTCACCCGGGGCCCGATCTCGACCTGGCCGCCGTGCGTGGCGGCGCGCTCGCGGATGCCGAGCTGGCCGAGGCCGCTGCCCGACGTGCCGTGGCGGGGCCGGCCGTTGTCGACGACCTCGACCTCGGCGTAGGAGGCCGCCTCGTCGATGCGCACCACGACCGACGCGCTGTCGGCCGTCGAGTGGCGGCGGACGTTGGCCAGCGCCTCCTGCACCGTCCGGTAGACCGCGAGCCCCACCCCGCGCGGCACGCTGGCGGCCGCGACCTCGCAGCTCGGGACCACGTCGAGGGACACGACGAGGCCCTGCCCACCCACCTCGGCGACCAGGTCGGGTAGGTCGGCGACCCCGGCCTCGGGCGTACGCGCGGTGCCGGCGTCGTCGGCCACGCCACGGTCGCCGACCCCCTCGCGCAGCGTGCCGAGGAGGCGGCGCATCTGGGTGACCGCGTCGCGGGAGGCCTGCTCGACGTGGGACAGCGCGGTGCGGGCGGCGTCGGGGTCGCGGTCGAGCACCCGTCGCGCCGCACCCGCCTGCACGCCCATCGCCGAGACGCCGTGGGCGACGACGTCGTGCAGCTCGCGGGCGATGCGCAGGCGCTCGTCGACGACCGCCTGCTCCCGCAGCCGGCCGGCCTGCGCGGCGATCGTGGTGGCCTGCTCCTGCAGGCGCACCCGCTGGCGCGCCGCACGCCAGGAGACGCCGCCCCCGGCGATCGCGCCGCCGAAGTAGATGATGTTGATCAGGAGGGTGATGCCGACCGCCGCGGGGATCGGGGCGAAGAGCCCGACCTGCTCGGTGAGGCCCTCGTCGTCGAGCCACTCCTGCGCCGAGGAGCCCAGTGCGAACTGCCAGGCGATCCAGGCGAACATGAACAGCACGATCGTGCCGACCACCACGACCATCGCCCGGCGGTCGCGGGCGTAGGCCACCCCCGACAGCAGCGCGACGAAGTAGACGATCTGCAGCGACACCTGGCCCATCACCTCGGGCATGGTCACGCCGGCGACGAACATGTGGACGGCCGCCAGGACGGCGACGGCCAGGGGCCACCGCCGGCGGCCCAGCAGCAGCGCGGCGCCGGTGGCGACCGCCAGCCACTGCGCCCACACCGCGGTGTCGGTGTGCTGGAACCCGCCCGCGCTGCGGACCAGCTCGAGCGCCAGCAGGCTGACGGCGGCGACGCCGACGGCCAGCACGACGTCCTGGCGGCCCACGGAGGGGCGCGGACGCTCCCACGGGTCGTCGACGCCGAACCAGTCGAGCAGGCGGGTCGTGGGGCTGGGCACGCGCCGAGGGTAGAGGGCGCGGGGACGACGCGGATCCGTCGGGAGGAGGAGATCGCGTCGGCTGACACACTCCACCCCATGACGGTCGCGAAGTCCCTCGCCCTGTTCGTCCTCGCCGCGCTCGCCGAGATCGGGGGCGCCTGGCTGGTGTGGCAGGGCATCCGCGAGCACCGCGGCTGGCTGTGGGTGGGCGCGGGGTTCGTCGCGCTCGGCCTCTACGGCCTCGTCGCCACGCTGCAGCCCGACGCCAGCTTCGGACGGATCCTGGCGGCGTACGGCGGGGTCTTCGTCGCCGGGTCCCTCGCGTGGGGCATGGTCGTCGACGGCTTCCGCCCCGACCGGTACGACGTCGCCGGTGCGCTGGTGTGCCTGGTCGGGGTCGCGGTGATCATGTACGCACCGCGACCCGCCTAGTCGACCTCGAGCCCGGTCACTCGACCGGCAGGCCCAGGCCGCGGGCGATGAGCATCCGCTGCACCTCCGAGGTGCCCTCGCCGATCTCGAGCACCTTGGCGTCGCGGTAGAACCGGACGACGGGGTACTCCTCCATGAAGCCGTAGCCACCGAACACCTGCGTGGCGATGCGGGTCGCGGTCACGGCCGACTCGGTGGCGTAGAGCTTGGCGACGGCGGCGGCCTGCTTGAAGGCGGCCATCGAGACGTCGTGGCCGGCGTCCATGGCGTCCTTCATGGCGGCGGCCTTGTAGGTCAGCAGGCGCGAGGCGTCGAGCATGACCTGCAGGTCGGAGACCTGGAAGGCCAGGCCCTGCTTGCGGCCGATGGGGCCGCCGAAGGTCTGGCGCTCGCCGGCGTACTGCAGCGACAGGTCGAGGCAGGCCTGGATGCAGCCGACCGCGAGCGCGGCGATGGCCACGCGCCCGTCGTCGAGCGTGGCGAGGAACTGGGCGTAGCCGCGGCCACGCTCGCCGAGGAGGTTCTCCTCCGGGACGCGGACGTCGGAGAAGGACAGCGGGTGGGTGTCGGAGGCGTGCCAGCCGAGCTTGTCGTAGGCCTTCTCGGCGGTGAAGCCGGGCGTGCCGGACGGCAGGATGATCGCGGAGATCTCGGGGCGGCCGTCGGGCCGCTCGCCGGTGCGCGCGGTCACCGTGACCACCGAGGTGATCGAGGAGCCGGAGTTGGTGATGAACTGCTTCGCGCCGTTGACGACCCACTCGCCGTCCTGCAGCACGGCCTTGGTCTTCGTCGCGCCGGCGTCCGAACCCGCACCGGGCTCGGTGAGGCCGAAGCCCGCGAGCCGCTCACCGGCGACGAGGTCGGGCAGCCAGGTCTTCTTCTGCTCGTCGGTGCCGAAGGTGAGGATCGGGTTGATGCCGAGGCCGACCGCGGCCTCGAGCGTGATGCCCATCGACTGGTCGACGCGGCCGACCTCCTCGATCGCCAGGCACAGCGACGTGAAGCCGCCGTCCTCGCCGGCCATCCCGGCGCCGCCGAACTCCTCGGGCGCGGTCAGGCCCATCAGCCCGAGGGCGCCCATCTTCTGGACGACGTCGGTCGGGAAGTGGTGGTCGCGGTCCCACTGGGCGGCGTGCGGCGCGATCTCGGCCTCGGCGAAGTCGCGGACGCTGCGGCGGAACTGCTCGTGCTCGGGGGACAGCTCGAAGGTCATGCACGTCACATTACCGCCCCAGGTTAGCGATCGCTAACCATGGATGTGACGCAGTCGATTCCCCGGCCCACCACCTTCCGCACTACCGTTAGGTGAGCCTAAGCAAAGTGAGGACCACCCCCGTGCAGACTTCCCCGCGCCGATCCGTGCGACGCGCCGCCGTCGCCCTGGCCAGCGTCGCCCTGACCGCCTCCACCCTCACCGGGTGCGGCGTGTTCGGCTCCCCCGACCTCGTCATCTACAACGCCCAGCACGAGCAGCTGCTCGACGAGCTGGTGCCGAAGTTCGAGGAGGAGACCGGCCTCGACGTCGAGCTGCGCAACGGCAAGGACCTCGAGATGGCCAACCAGATCGTCGAGGAGGGCAAGGACTCCCCCGCCGACGTCTTCCTGACCGAGAACTCGCCGGCCATGAGCATCGTCGACAACGCGGGCCTCTTCTCCGAGCTGCCCGAGTCGGCGACCGCCACGATCCCGGACCAGTACGTCCCGTCCGACCGGAGGTGGACCGGCTTCCTGGCCCGCTCGACCGTCGTGATGTACAACGACTCGCTCAACGAGGCCGACATGCCGGCCTCGATCCTCGACTTCGCCGAGCCCGAGTGGAAGGGCCGCGTCGCCTTCTCCCCCACCGGCGCCGACTTCCAGGCGATCGTCTCCGCCGTCCTCGCGCTCGAGGGCGAGCAGGCCACCGCCGACTGGCTCGCCGGGCTCAAGGCCAACGGCGTCATCGTGCAGAACAACCTCGTCGTGATGCAGTCGGTCGACTCCGGCGAGGTCGACGCCGGCATCGCCTACAGCTACTACTGGTACCGCGACCGCGCCGAGAACGGCTCGGACTCCGACAGCTCGCAGCTCTACTTCTTCGGCAACCAGGATCCCGGCG
>NZ_JBHLXH010000002.1:703549-797328 GCF_042432345.1 Nocardioides zeicaulis
GGACGCCGCCGAGCAGTTCGTCACCTGGCTCACCGGCAAGGAGGCGCAGCAGGCGATGGGCGAGTCGTACGCGCTGGAGTACCCGCTCAACCCCGACGCGGCCCTCGACCCGGCCGTCAAGCCCTTCGACGAGCTCGACCCGCCCCAGGTCGACGTCGCCAGCCTCAACGGCCCGCAGGTCACCGACCTGATGACGCAGGCCGGCCTGCTCTGACCGGGACCGGGCGCCGCACACCGCCCCTGCTGCTCGCAGCGGGGGCGGTGGTCGCGCTGCTCGCGCTCGTCCCGCTGGGCTACGTCGCCACCTACGTCGTGGTGATCGGGCCCGTCGAGCTGTGGCACCTGCTCGTCCGGCCACGGATCGGCGAGCTGCTCACCAACACCCTCACCCTCACCGCCTCCTGCATGGCCGCGACCGCCCTGCTCGGGGTCGTGCTGGCCGTGCTCGTCGAGCGCACCGACCTCCCCGGTCGCCGGGCCTGGCACGGCCTCCTGGTCGCACCGCTGGCGGTGCCGGCGTTCGTCAACGGCTACGCCTGGGTCTCCCTCGACCGCAGCGTCCACGGCTTCGGTGGCGCGTTCGCGGTGGTCACGCTGTCGTACTACCCGCTCGTCTACCTCCCCGTCGTCGCGATGCTGCGCCGCCTCGACCCGGCGCTGGAGGAGTCGGCCTGGTCGCTGGGCCACTCGCGGGCCCGCACGCTCGCCACGGTCGTGCTCCCGCAGCTGCGGCCGGCGCTGCTGGGCGGCGCGCTGCTGGTCGGGCTGCACCTGCTCGCCGAGTTCGGCGCGCTCTCGCTGCTGCGCTTCCCCACCTTCACCACCGCCATCTACGACCAGTACGGCTCGACGTTCAACGGCGCCGCCGCCACGGCCATGGCCGGCGTCCTGGTCCTGCTCTGCCTGGTGCTGCTGCTCGCCGAGCTCCGCCTGCGCGGCGACCGCCGCTACGCCCGGATCGGCCGCGGTGCCGCGCGCACCTCGGTGCCGCTCGGGCTCGGCGCCTGGCGCTGGCCGCTGCTCGCCACGCTCGCCGGCGTCGTGGTGCTGGCGGTCGGCGTGCCGGCGTTCTCGCTGGTGCGCTGGCTGGTCGTCGGTACGTCGACGGAGTTCCCGCTCGGCGACCTCACCGAGGCGCTGGCCTCGACCGTCGTCCTCGCCCTCCTCGGCGCACTGGCCACCACGGTCGCCGCCGTGCCGGTGGTGTGGCTGGCCGTGCGCCACCGCGGCCGGGTCTCGACGCTGATCGAGCGCAGCACCTACGTCGCCAACGCGCTGCCCGGCATCGTCGTCGGCCTGGCGCTCGTCGTCGCGTCGCTGCGCCTGGTGCCGCCGGTCTACCAGACCGCGACCCTGCTCGTCGCGGCGTACGCCATCCTCTTCCTGCCGCGCGCGGTGGTCACTGTGCGTGCCGGGCTGGAGCAGGCGCCCGCGGTCCTCGACGACGTCGCGCACAGCCTCGGTACCGGGCCGCTCGAGACCGCGCGCCGCGTGACGCTGCCGCTCATCGCGCCCAGCCTGGGGGCGGGCGCGGCGCTGGTCTTCCTGGCGATCTCCACCGAGCTGACCGCCACCTTGATGCTGTCCCCCATCGGCACCCGGACCCTCGCCACGGAGTTCTGGTCCGCGTCGTCCGAGCTCCGCTACGGAGCCGCCGCCCCCTACGCCCTCCTGCTGGTGCTCGTCTCGATCCCCGCGACGGTGCTCCTCATGCGGCAGGAGCGACTCTCCCTCCAGGAGGCCATGCCATGAGCTCCCTGACGATCACCGAGGTCACCAAGGACTTCGCCTCCACCGGACCGGGCCGCTCCGCGACCCGCGCCGTCGACGCGGTGAGCCTGCACGTGCCGCACGGCTCGTTCACCACCGTCCTCGGCCCCTCCGGGTGCGGCAAGACCACCCTCCTGCGCCTGATTGCGGGCTTCCTGCTCCCCGACGGCGGCTCGATCGCCTTCGGCGACACCGTCGTGGCCGGCGACGGCGTCAAGCCGATGCCCCCGCAGGTGCGCCGGGTGGGCTACGTCCCGCAGGAGGGCGCGCTGTTCCCCCACCTCGACGTGGCCGCCAACATCGCCTTCGGTCTCCCGCGCGAGGACCGGGGTCGCGGCGGCGACGACCGGGTCGCGGAGATGCTCGACCTCGTCGAGCTGCCCGCCGACTTCCGCCACCGCCGCCCCGACGAGCTCTCCGGCGGCCAGCAGCAGCGCGTCGCGCTCGCCCGCTCCCTCGCGCCGCGCCCGGCGGTCGTGCTGCTCGACGAGCCGTTCTCCTCCCTCGACGCCAGCCTGCGCGGCAGCACCTCGCTCGCCGTGCGCCGGGCGCTCGCGGCCAGCAACACCACGGCCCTGCTCGTCACCCACGACCAGAACGAGGCGCTGTCGCTGGCCGACCAGGTCGCGGTGATGCGCGCCGGGCGGCTTGTGCAGTCGGCCAGCCCCAGCGAGGTCTACCTCTCCCCCAGCGACCCCCAGGTCGCGGAGTTCGTCGGCCGCGCGGTCGTCCTGCCCGGCACCGCGACCGCCAGCCGCGCGACCTGCCCGCTCGGCGAGGTCGTCCTGACCGAGCCCGGCGAGGGGCCGGTGTCGCTGATGATCCGCCCGGAGCAGATCTACGTCGACCTCGCGCACGCCGAGGGGGTCCGCGGGACGGTCGAGGAGCTCAGTTACTACGGCCACGACTGCGCCGTGCAGGTCCGCCTCGACGACGGCACGCCCGTGCTGGCCCGGATGGCGGGCGTGCGCCATCCCGTGCCCGGTGACGTGGTCCACCTCCGGGTGACCGGCCTGGTCCGCGCCTACCGTCCCGTCGCCCACCCCCCGGCCTCGTGACCCTCACCCCCACCCGGCCGTCGCTGCGGCCGGTGCTCGACCACGTCGCCGCCGGCGAGGCCCCGGCGCTCGTCGCCGACGGCCGCACCCTCAGCCACACCGAGCTGGCCGGGCTGGTCGCCGAGCGCGCCCGCTCGTGGGGCCCGGCTCGCCGGCTGGTGCTGGTCGAGGGCGCCAACGACCTCGGCTCCGCGGTGGCCTACCTCGCCGCGCTCCAGCACGGCCACGTCGCGCTCGTCGTGCCCGACGGCAGGCCCGCGCAGCGCGAGGCGGTCCTCGCCGCCTACGACCCCGACGTGGTGTGCACCGCCGGCGCACCCGACGACGTGCGCCGCGCCACCAGCGCGCACGACCTGCACCCCGACCTCGCGCTGCTGCTCAGCACCTCGGGCAGCACCGGCTCGCCCAAGCTCGTGCGGCTCTCGCGCGACAACGTCGCGAGCAACGCCGCCGCCATCGCCGACTACCTCGGCCTCACCCCGGCCGACCGTGCGATCACGGCGCTGCCGCTGCACTACTGCTACGGCCTGTCGGTGCTGCACTCCCACCTCATCGCGGGCGCCAGCGTGGTGCTCACCGACCTGAGCGTCGTCGACGAGTGCTTCTGGGACCTCTTCACCGCGACCGGGGCGACCAGCCTCGCCGGCGTCCCGCACACCTTCGACCTGCTCGACGCCAGCGGCTTCGCCGAGCGCGACCTCCCGACGCTGCGCCAGGTCACCCAGGCCGGAGGACGGCTGGCCCCCGAGGCGGTGCGCCGCTGGAGCCGCGCCGGTCGCGAGCGCGGCTGGGACCTCGTGGTGATGTACGGCGCCACCGAGGCCACCGCCCGGATGGCCTGGCTCCCGCCCCACCTCGCCGAGGACCACCCCGCCGCGATCGGCGTCGCCGTGCCCGGCGGCGCGCTCCGCCTCGACGAGTCGGTCGACGACCGCCCCGACGTCGGCGAGCTCTGCTACTCCGGGCCCAACGTGATGATGGGCTACGCCCACACCCCCGCCGACCTGTCGCGGGGCGCCGGCCCCGACGAGCTCCGCACCGGCGACCTCGCCCGCCTGGTGGACGGCCTGTTCGAGGTGGTCGGGCGCCGCAACCGCTACGGCAAGGTGTTCGGCCTCCGCCTCGACCTCGACGCCGTCGAGTCGCACCTGCGCGCCGAGGTCGACCGTCACGCCCGCGTGGTGGCCACCGACCGGGCCGTCCACGTCCTGCTGCGCCACGGTCGCGGCAACGAGGCCGCCCGCATCCTCGTCGTGGACCAGTGCGGACTGCCCGTCCACGCCGTCGAGGTCCACCTGCTGGCCGAGGACCCGCTCACGCCGAGCGGCAAGGTGGACCGCGCGGCCCTGCTCGCCCTGGCCACCGCCGCGGAGCAGGACGACCGGCACGAGCGGGACGGGCGGGCTGCCGACCCGGGCGTCCGCGACGTGCGCGCCGACCTGGTGCGGGTGCTGGGACGACCCGACGCCCGCGACGACGACTCCTTCGTCTCCCTGGGCGGCGACTCGCTGTCCTACGTCGAGCTGGCGACCCGGCTGGCCGACCACTTCCCCGACGGCGTGCCCGCCGGCTGGCACACCCGCACGGTCGCCGAGCTGCAGCGGCTCGCCGACACCGCCGCGGCGCCGGCCCCGGACCGGCGGCGCCGGTGGGTGCGCCTCGACACCACCGTCGCGCTGCGGGCGCTGGCGATCCTCTTCGTCGTCGCCAGCCACGTCGACCTCGTGCACCTCGAGGGCGGCGCCCACCTGCTGCTCGCCCTGGCGGGCTTCAACTTCGCCCGCTTCCAGCTGTCCGCGGCGGGCGGTCCCCGCACGCGGCTGCGCCACGGCCTGGCGGGGCTGTCCCAGCTGGTGGTGCCGTCGGTGCTCTGGGTCGGCACCGTCGCGCTCGTCCTCGGCAGCTACGACTGGACCACGACGTTCTTCCTGCGCGAGCTCGTGAGCTCCTCGGAGTGGGACGACCAGTGGCAGCTGTGGTTCCTGGAGTCGCTCGTGTGGCTCACCGTCGGCGCCCTCGCGCTCACGTGCGTGCCGGCGCTGCACCGCCGCGAGCGGCGGGACCCGTTCCGGTTCGCCCTGGCCGTGCTCGCCGTGACCGCCGGCGCTCGCTTCGCCGAGGTCGGGCTGCGCGCCGGGCCGACGGAGCGCTACACCACCCTCGTCGTCGCATTCTTCTTCGCCCTCGGCTGGGCCGGTGCCCGCGCCGACAGCACCCGGCGCCGGGTCCTGGTGTCGGTGCTGGCGACCGTGCTGACGGTCGGCTTCTTCGGCCAGGCCCACCGCGAGGCCATCGTGCTGGGCGGCTTCCTGCTGATGCTGTGGCTGCCCCACGTGGGTGTCCCGGCTCGCCTGGCGCGGGTCGCGGGGGTGCTCGCGAGCGCCAGCCTGTTCGTCTACCTGACCCACTGGCAGGTCTACCCCCGGCTCGAGGACGCGGGCCACCAGTGGCTGGCGCTGGGCGCCTCGCTGGCCGTCGGCATCGCCTACGGGCGCCTCGTGCGTCCGTTGCACCATGCGGTCGGACGGGCCGTGCTCGGCTCGCGGTAGCCTGCCCAGCGGTACGCCCCCCGGCCGCCCCCGGCCGTCCAGATCCGTGTCACCGCCAGGAGTCCAGCGTGAGCTTGAAGAAGGTCCTGATCGCCAACCGTGGCGAGATCGCCGTCCGCGTCATCCGCGCCTGCAAGGACGCCGGCATCGGCTCCGTCGCGGTCTACGCCGACCCCGACCGTGACGCGCTCTTCGTCCGGCTCGCCGACGAGGCGCACTCCCTCGGTGGCGCGACCCCCGCGGAGTCGTACCTCGACATCGCCAAGATCATCGCCATCGCCGAGAGGTCCGGCGCCGACTCCGTGCACCCCGGCTACGGCTTCCTCGCCGAGAACGCCGACTTCGCCCAGGCCGTCATCGACGCCGGGCTGGTCTGGATCGGCCCGCCGCCGGCCGCGATCGAGGCGCTCGGCGACAAGGCGAAGGCCAAGCACATCGCGGACAAGGCCAACGCCCCGCTCGCGCCCGGCACCAAGGACCCGGTCAAGGACGCCGACGAGGTCGTCGAGTTCGCGAAGGCCAACGGGCTGCCGGTCGCGATCAAGGCCGTCTTCGGCGGCGGCGGGCGCGGCCTCAAGGTCGCCCGCACCCTCGAGGAGATCCCCGACGCCTACGAGTCGGCCGTCCGCGAGGCCGTCACCGCCTTCGGTCGCGGCGAGTGCCTGGTCGAGAAGTTCCTCGACAAGCCGCGCCACGTCGAGACCCAGTGCCTGGCCGACCAGCACGGCAACGTCGTGGTCGTCTCCACCCGCGACTGCTCGCTGCAGCGCCGCAACCAGAAGCTCGTCGAGGAGGCGCCCGCGCCGTTCCTCTCCCAGGAGCAGCTCGACGAGCTCTACGACTCCTCCAAGCGGATCCTCAAGGAGGCCGGCTACCACGGCGCCGGCACGTGCGAGTTCCTCGTCGCGCAGGACGGCACGATCTCCTTCCTCGAGGTCAACACCCGCCTCCAGGTCGAGCACTGCGTCTCCGAGGAGGTCACCGGCATCGACCTCGTGCGCGAGATGTTCCGCATCGCGGCCGGTGAGGAGCTCGGCTACGACGACCCCGAGATCCGCGGTCACTCCATCGAGTTCCGCATCAATGCCGAGGACGGCGGCCGCAACTTCATGCCCGCCCCCGGCACCCTGTCGGCGTGGTCGCCGCCGAGCGGCCCGGGCGTGCGCCTCGACGGCGGCTACGAGAACGGCGAGACCGTCCCCGGCTCGTTCGACTCCCTCATCGCCAAGCTGATCGTCACGGGCACCACGCGCACCCAGGCGTTGGAGCGCTCGCGCCGCGCCCTCGACGAGTTCGTCGTCGACGGCATGCCGACCGTGATCCCGTTCCACCGTGCGGTGGTCTCCGACCCGGCCTACGTCGGTTCCTCCACGCCGTCGGGCGAGGGCGAGTTCACCGTCTACACGCAGTGGATCGAGACGGAGTTCGACAACCGGATCGAGCCCTACTCCGGCGCCGTCGCCGAGGCCGACGAGCCGGGCGAGCGCCAGAAGGTCACCGTCGAGGTCGGCGGTCGCCGCCTCGAGGTCGTCCTCCCGGCCGGCCTCGGCGGGCTCTCGGTCGGCAGCGGCGGGTCCGGCGGAGCCAAGAAGGCCGGCAAGCGCGCGGCGAAGAAGGCCGGCGCCGCCGCCTCGGGCGACGCGGTCACCTCCCCGATGCAGGGCACCATTGTCAAGGTCGTCGTCGCCGAGGGCCAGGAGGTCGCCGAGGGCGACACCATCGTGGTGATGGAGGCGATGAAGATGGAGCAGCCGCTCAAGGCCCACAAGGCCGGCACCGTCACCGGCCTCCAGGCCGAGGTCGGCGCCACCGTCACCAACGGCGCGGTCATCTGCGAGCTCAAGGACTGACAAGTTAGATAGCGAGCGCTCGCTTTCTGTGTCAGACTGACGGGCGTGACCACCGCGCCCGTCCGTCGTACCCAGGCCGAGCGCCGGGAGGGCACGATCGCGGCGCTGCTCGACGCGACGGTCGCGTGCCTGGCCCAGAGCGGGTACGCCGCCACCTCGACCGCCGCGGTGTGCGCGCGGGCGGGCGTGAGCCAGGGGGCGCTCTTCCGGCACTTCCCCACCCGGCAGTCCCTGCTCGTGGCGACCGCCGAGCACGTGGCGCGCCGCAACGTCGAGGAGTTCCGCACCTCCGTGGGGCTCGAGGTGGGCACGGTGGACGAGGTGGCGGCCGTGCTCGGCCGGCTCCGCACGGTCGTCCTCTCCCCCGCCAACCAGACGTGGCGCGAGCTGCTGGTCGCGGCCCGCGCCGACGGCGAGCTGCGCGCGGCGCTGCTGCCGGCCAGGGAGTCGCTCCAGGCGCAGATGCTGGCCGCCGCCGGCGAGCTCTGGGCCGACCGGCTGCCGCCCGACGACCTCGCCGCGGTGCTGAGCATCGTGGTCAACATGCTCGACGGGCTGGCGTTCTCCGCGCTCGACCCCGACCCCGCGGCGCCACCGGGGCGCACGGTCGAGCGGGCCCTGCGCCTGCTCGCCGAGATGATCGTCCGCCACTACCCCGAGGAAGCCCGATGAGCACCCCCGACACCTTCACCCCCGACGTCGTCGTCGTCGGCGCCGGCCTGGCCGGCCTGGTCGCCACCCACGAGCTGGCGCTGGCCGGCAAGCGGGTCCTGGTCCTCGACCAGGAGAACCGCGCCAACCTCGGGGGCCAGGCCTGGTGGTCGCTGGGCGGGCTGCTCTTCGTCGACAGCCCCGAGCAGCGCCGGATGGGCATCACGGACTCGTTCGACCTGGCCTGGCAGGACTGGCAGGGCTCGGCGCAGTTCGACCGGCTGGGCGACGGCACCGACGGCCCCGGACGCGGCGAGGACCACTGGCCGCGGCGCTGGGCCGAGGCCTACGTCCGGTTCGCGCACGAGGAGAAGCGCGACTACCTCCGCGCCCTCGGCCTGCGCTCGCTGCCGTTCGTCGGCTGGGCCGAGCGCGGCGACGGCCGCGCGCTGGGCCACGGCAACTCCGTGCCGCGCTTCCACCTGACGTGGGGCACCGGCCCCGAGGTGGTGCGGATCTTCGCCGAGCCCGTGGAGCGCGCCGAGGCGTCGGGCCTGGTCAGGTTCGCCTTCCGCCACCGCGCCGACGAGCTGGTCGTCGAGGACGGCGCCGTCGTCGGCGTGCGCGGCACCGTGCTGGCCGAGGACTCCTCTGAGCGCGGCGTGAAGTCGTCTCGCGAGGCGGCGGGCTCCTTCGAGCACCGCGCCCCCGCCGTCGTCGTGACGAGCGGCGGCATCGGCCACAACCACGAGCTGATGCGTCGCAGCTGGCCCACCGAGCGCGTCGGCCCGGCGCCCGAGCACATGATCAGCGGGGTCCCCGCCCACGTCGACGGCCGGATGCAGGGCATCGCGGTCGACGCCGGCGCCACGATGGTCAACAAGGACCGGATGTGGGCCTACGTCGAGGGCATCCACAACTGGGACCCGGTCTGGCCCGACCACGCCATCCGCATCCTGCCCGGCCCGTCGTCGATGTGGTTCGACGCCACCGGCAGGCGGCTCGAGGGCATGTCGGGCGTCCCGGGTGCGGACTCGATCGGCGCGATGAAGCAGATCCTGGCGGCCGGCCACGACTACTCGTGGTTCGTGCTGACGCAGTCGATCATCGAGAAGGAGTTCGCCCTGTCGGGCTCGGAGCAGAACCCCGACATCACCGGCAAGGACCTGAAGTTCCTCGCCCAGACCAGGCTGGCGAAGGGCGCGCCGGGCCCGGTCGAGGCGTTCAAGGAGCACGGCGTCGACTTCGTGGTCGCCGACACGCTCGGCGAGCTGGTCACCGGCATGAACGCGCTGGCGCGGGGGCCGCAGCTCGACGCCGAGGCGCTGGAGCGCGAGATCGTCGCCCGCGACCGCGAGGTCACCAACGACTTCAGCAAGGACGTGCAGGTGATGGCGATCCACAACGCGCGCCGCAGCCGCACCGACAAGCTGATCCGGGTCGCGAAGCCGCACCGGATCCTCGACCCCGCCCACGGCCCGCTCATCGCCGTGCGCCTCAACATCCTGTCCCGCAAGACGCTCGGCGGGCTGGAGACCGACCTCGACGGCCGCTGCCTGGCCGCCGACGGCGCCCCCGTCCCGGGCCTGTACGCCGCAGGCGAGGTCGCCGGCTTCGGCGGTGGCGGGGTCCACGGCTACAACGCACTGGAGGGCACCTTCCTCGGCGGCTGCATCTTCTCCGGGCGCGCGGTCGGGCGGGCGCTCGCGCGCCAGGCGCGGCGGTGACGGGCTGGCTCAGGCGGTGGCCAGCAGGAGTCGGCCCTCGGGCGCGTCGGCCGGCCCCTTCACGTGGTGCGTCACGGAGGTGAACCCGGCCGCTGCTGCAACGTCTGCGACCTCTGCCTCGGTGTCGTACAGACGGTGTCCCGCGACCGGGAAGCGCTTCTGGGCCATCGCGGGCATGTGCTGCCGCAGCTGGTAGCCCAGCGCGAGGAGGCCTCCCGGGCGCAGGCTCGAGCGGATCGCGGCGAGGTCGGCGACCGGGTCTCGCAGGAAGTACAGGACGTGGTTGGCCATCACGGCGTCCGCCGGCGCACACGCCGCCAGCGACGCGATCCCGCCCTCGACGAGGGTCAGCCGGCCCGACGCGCACGCAGTGCCGTTCCGCCTGCGCGCCTGCGCGAGCATGACCGTGGAGAGGTCGACGCCCCACACGTGCGCCTCGGGGAACTGCGCCAGGAGCGCCTGGAGCCCCACGCCCGGTCCCGGCCCGAGCTCGGCGACCCGGGTCGCCCCGGGACCGAGCCGTTCGCCCGCCCGCTCGACGACCCAGCGGCTGAGGGCCGCGTTCCCCCTGGCCATGCCGAGACCGACGACGGCACCGAGGATCCCTGACGGACGACCGAACTGCTGCGCGAGGCCCATCCGGCCAGTATCGGCTCGCACGGGCCCCGCGGGAAGCGGTCGTCGTTCAGACGGTGGGGACCGTCCCGCCGTCGATGACGTACTCGGCGCCGACGATCGAGGACGCCCGGTCGGAGACGAGGAAGCCGACCAGGTCCGCGACCTCCTCCGGCGTGGCGAAGCGGCCGAGCGGGACCCCGCCGAGCGAGTCGAAGATCGTCTGCTTCGCCTGCTCGCGGGTCAGGTCGTTGCCGCGGGCGAGGAGGTCGACGAAGCCCTCGTAGGCCTCGGTCTGGATGCCGCCGGGGCTCACCGCGTTGACCCGCACGCCTCGTGGCGCCACCTCGTTCGCAAGGCCCTTGCTGTAGGTGCGGAGCGCCGCCTTGGCCGCGGCGTAGGGCAGCGTGGCGTCGTGCAGCGGCATGACGCCCTGGATCGAGGTCACGTGGACGACCGCCCCGGACCCCGCCCCGACCATCGCCGGCAGCAGCGCCCGGTCCAGGCGTACGGAGCCGAGGAGGTTGAGGCCCAGCTCGGCGAGCCAGTGCTCCTCGCCCGCGGCCGCGAACCCGCCCGGCGGGGTCGACGAGCCGCCGACGACGTGCACCAGGACGTCGAGCGGGCCCTCGACGGAGACCCGGGCGGCCACGGTGTCGACGCCCGCGACGGTGGAGGTGTCCGCCTCGATGAAGCGGTCGGGCCGTGGGTGGCCGTCGGGCATCGTGCGCGCGGACGTCCAGACGTCCGCGCCCATCTCGCGCAACCGCTCCACCACCGCCCTCCCCGCACCCCTGGACCCGCCGGTGACCAGTGCCCGGCGGCCGTCGAGGCGGTCGCGTCCGGATGTGGACATGGTGTGCTCCTCTCCTGGCCGGGCGCCGTCAGACCGTGATCTCGAGCTGCTGGATCGTGTCGTCGGCCAGCGTGAAGATCATCCGGAGGTCGACCTCGCCGCCGGGGAAGTCGCCCGAGAGGTGGCTGCCCACCTCCCACACGTCGTCCGCAGGTCGCGAGACGGATCCGAGCGTGGTCTCGACCCGGTAGTCCTGCGCCGACCGGTCGAAGACCTCGAAGGTCGCCTGACGGCCGTGGAGCGTCTTCCCGTCGTCGAGGACCGCGACGTCCTCGGCGAGGTAGGTCATCGCCGTCGCGAAGTCCTGGGCCACGTGGGCGCGGAGGTAGCTCGCCAGGACCTCGGGGAGCGCGTCCCAGTCGAAGGTCGTCGTGTCGGTCGAAGCCGTCGTGTCGTTCATGGTGTCGTCCTCTTTCGTGGGTGGTGGTGACGTCGACCCACGCTGCCGCCTCCCCGTCCGGCAGGGTCAAGGGCGGGACTCTCCCCCGGGGAGAGGGTGCAGACTGCCGCCATGCTGGCCATCGGGGAGTTCTCGAGACTGACGCACCTGAGCGTGCGCACCCTGCGTCGCTACCACGAGGCGGGCCTGCTGGTCCCCGCCGCGGTGGACCGCTCCACCGGCTACCGCTCCTACGACGCGGACCAGATCCCGACCGCGCAGGTGATCCACCGCCTCCGCGAGCTCGACGTCCCGCTCCCGGACGTGCGGCGGATCATCGACTCCAGCGACCCGGGCAACCGCGCCGCGCTCGTGTCGGACCACCTGGCGCGCCTGGAGGCCGAGCTCGACCGGACCCGCGCCGCGGTCGTGTCACTGCGCCGCCTCCTCGACCCCGACCCCGTCCCGCTGAGCGTCGAGCTGCGGGCCGTGCCCGAGACGGGGGTGGCCGCGATCGAGGACGACCTCGAGATCGACGCCGTCGACGCCTGGTTCGCGGGGGCGATGGCCGAGCTCCGCGCCGCGGTCGGCACCCCGGCCGGACCAGCAGGCGGGGTCTACGACAACGCCCTCTTCGAGGACGGCCGGGGCCACGTGCTGCTCCACCTGCCGGCCGCGGACCCGCCGCACCGCGGGAGGGTGCGCCCGGTCACCCTGCCGGCGGTCGAGCTGGCGGTCGCCACCCACGTGGGGTCCCACGACGACGCCGACATCACCTACGGCGAGCTCGGCTCCTGGGTGGTGGCCAACGCGCTCGCGGTGGCCGGCCCCGTCCGGGAGACCTACCTGGTCGGGCCCGCCGACGACCCCGACCCGGCCGCGTGGCGCACCGAGATCGGGTGGCCGATCTTCCGGATGGCGTAGGACCTGGCGGCCAGCCGGCCTCGTGGCCGAGGCCCGGTGGCGTCTGACGCCGGGCGAGTGTGCGTCCGCTCACCGGGGGCCCGGACATCGCCGGCCATCCTCCAGGAGTGCGGTGTCTGTGACGTACCAGGCACGTCACGGACACCGCACTCCCGACGGCCGCGTCAGCCCTTCCACTCCTCAGCGAGGAGCGCGTAGGTGTAGCCGTCGATCCAGCCGAGCTCGGCGTGGAAGGAGTCCTTGACGCCGTGCTGCTCGCGTCGCATCCCCAGCTTCTCCATGACCCTCCACGACGCGACGTTGTCGGCGAAGCAGCCGGCCTGGACCCGGCGGAGCCCCAGCCGGGCGAAGGCGTTCGCGAGCGCGTCGCGCGCCAGCGCCGTCGCGATGCCCCGGCCGGCGTGGTCCAGGTGCACGAAGTACGAGAGGCGCCCCTCGCGACCGGTGAGCTCCGCCCCGTTGCCCGACTGGCCCATGCCGTCGACGACGCCGAGGGCCGCCTGGCCGACCATCGCGCCGTCGAGGACCGCCACCACCCGGTGGTGGTCGCGGCCGTCGTAGGCCGCCCACTCGGCGACGTACTCCTCGGCGTCCTCGATGCGCTGCTGCAGGAACCAGCGGGTCACGTCGGGCCGGTGGCGCCACGTGAGGAACTGCTCGGCGAGCTCGCCTGTCGGAGAGGTGAGCCGAAGCCCTGAGGTCGTCATGTCGGGCGACTCTAGACAGGTACGGGGCTCGCCAGGTCCGGTCGGCCTCGTCGCCGCGTCTGCATACGCGCCCGGGCGCCGCACGTGCGGCGGTTCCTGCCCACGACTTCACTTGCGCGGGGTCACCTCGCCGAACGCGCGCCCCTACACGTGTACGACGCCGTGCTCGTCGGAGCGGGAGAGCCGGACGTAGCGCTCGTGGCGTGTCGTCGTAGGGGACGGCGTGGTCGTAGTCGACGCTGTCGCGGGTGGCTGATCTGGGGGAGTAGGGGTAGCAGTCAGCGCACTGCTGGCGCACCTCGCGGGGCATGATCCATCCGCCCGACCGACTTCGGGCGAAGCGCTCCCGGGCGGGCACTGCCGGTGTTCTACTGTGGTTCGCGTCGCTCCGTCCTGGGTCGTTGCGCTTCTGGAGCGAGGGTTGTCGATGTCTGCTGTGCGCCGCACGTCCGTGTTCGTGGTGGGTGGCCTGGCGGCCTCGGCGCTGGCCTGGGTGCCGGCCGCCGCTCCGGCGCTCGCCGAGCCGGTGACGCCGACGTACACCACGGCCGGCCTCGCCACCGGCGCCAGCCCCTACTCGGTCGCGGTCGGTGATCTCGACAGTGACGGCGACCAGGACCTGGTCACCGCCGACTCCAGCGCGTCCACCGTCACCGTCCTGACCCGAGGCGTGGGCAGCGGCTACACCCCGACCGCCACGGTGTCCACCGTGGTCGCCGGTGCCGGGGTGGGCCCCGCCTCGGTGGCGATCGGTGACCTCGACGACGACGGCGACCAGGACCTCGTCACCGCCAACGTCGACGGCAGCGTCACCGTGCTGACCCGTGACTCCGGGGGGTCCTACGCCGCAAGCACCGCCTCGCTCACGGGCACCGGCTCGTACTCCGTCGCCATCGGTGACCTCGACGGTGACGGCGACCAGGACCTGGTCACCGCGAACCGTGACGAGGACTCCGTCAGTCTGCTGACCCGCGACCCCGGGGGCACGTTCACCCGCACG
Organism: Nocardioides zeicaulis; assembly: GCF_042432345.1. NCBI lineage: Bacteria > Bacillati > Actinomycetota > Actinomycetes > Propionibacteriales > Nocardioidaceae > Nocardioides > Nocardioides zeicaulis. The sequence continues at coordinate 717,636 of NZ_JBHLXH010000002.1, forward strand.
GACGTCGGCGTCGGCGCCCCCGGGAGTGAGCCGCTGTCGGTGGCGATCGGTGACCTGGACGGCGACGGCGACCAGGACCTGGCCACCGCGAGCTCCGGCTCCGACCAGGTCTCCGTCCTCACCCGCGGGCCCGGCGGGGCGTACACCGCCACGGAGCACCCCGCCGGGGACTATCCGGTGTCGGTGGCGATCGGAGACCTCGACCGGGACGGCGACCAGGACCTGGCCACCGCCAACGCCTTCTCGGACGACGTCACGGTGCTGACCCGCGGTGCCGACGGCGCCTACTCCTCCACCGCGCCCGTTGCCACCGGGAGCTTTCCGTACTCGGTGGCGATCGGGGACTCCGACGGTGACGGACGCCAGGAGCTCATCACCGCCAACGCCGGTTCGGACGACGTCACGATCCTGACCCGTGGCTCCGGTGGCACCTACACCCCGGCGATCGCCGGCACCACCGGCACCAGCCCGATCTCGGTGGCGATCGCGGACCTCGACCGTGACGGGGACCAGGACCTCGTCACCGCCAACGTCGGCTCGAACAACGTGACGGTGCTGACGAACACCGCCGGGCACCGGCCGCCGAACTACTACGCCTCGACCACCGCCGGGGCGACCGGCGACGGTCCGTACTCGGCGGCGATCCGGGACCTCGACCGCGACGGGGACCAGGACATCGCCACCGCCAACTCCAGCTCGAACGACGTGACCGTCCTGACTCGCGGCACCGCCGGCACCCACGCCTCCACCGTCGCCGGGACTACCGCGAGCCTCCCGTTCTCGCTGGCCATCGCCGATCTCGACGGCGACGGCGACCAGGACATCGCCACCTCCAACGCCGACTCGAACAACGTCACGATCCTGACCCGCGGCACCGCCGGCACCTACACCTCCACCATCGCCGGCACCACCGGCGGTGGCCCCTACTCGCTGGCCATCGGGGACCTCGACGGCGACGGCGACCAGGACCTCGCCACCACCAACTACGCCTCGAACAACGTCACGATCCTGACCCGCGGCGCCGACGGCACCTACACCTCCACCATCGCCGGCACCACCGGCGGTGGCCCCTACTCGCTGGCGATCGGGGACCTCGACGGCGACGGCGACCAGGACCTCACCACCGCCAACTACACCTCGAACAACGTCACGATCCTGACCCGCGGCGCCGACGGCACCTACACCTCCACCATCGCCGGCACGACCGGGGCTTCCCCGGTCTCGCTGGCGATCGGGGACCTGGACGGCGACGGGGACCAGGACCTCGCCACCGCCAACCTCGGCTCCAACAACGTCACCGTGCTGACCCGCGGCGCCGCCGGCACCTACACGCGGACCGTCGCGGGCGCCACCGGGAGCTCCCCGATCTCGCTGGCGATCGGGGACCTGGACGGCGACGGGGACCAGGACCTCGCCACCGCCAACCTCAGCTCCAACAACGTCACCGTGCTGACCCGCGGCGCCGCCGGCACCTACACCTCCGCCATCGCCGGCACGACCGGAGCTACCCCGGTCTCGGTGGCGATCGGGGACCTCGACGGCGATGGCGACCAGGACCTCGCCACCGCCAATGTCACCTCGAACAACGTCACCATCCTCACCGCCGGGCGCGACGAGGCGACTCCGACGACCACGGACAACGTGCCGACCGGGCCCCGGAACGCACCGGTGCCCGTGACGTTGACGGCCGACGACACGGGTGGGTCAGGCATCCGGGAGATCCGGTACGCCGTCGGCACTGCTCCCGGCACCCCGACCACGCTGTACAACCCGGCTTGCAAGCCCACCCTCGGCAACGGGGAGTCCATCCGCTACTTCGCGGTCGACAACGCCGGCAACGCCGAGACCGCCCACACCTCGATCGCGGCCCAGGTCGACACCACCAGGCCGACGGTCACCTTGTCGGCACCCACCGGGCCGGTCGGCGGCCCGTTCACCGTGACTGCCACCTTCTCCGAGGCCGTCACCGGTCTCGACGCCTCCGACTTCACCATCGGCAACGGCACCGCCGGCACACTGACCGGGTCGGGCGCCACCTACACGCTGTCCGTCACCCCGGCCACCGACGGCACCGTGACGGTCGACCTGCCCGCCGGATCCGCCACTGACGCTGCCACGAACACGAACACCGCGGCCGCCCAGCTGACCCGCACCGCTGATCTGACCCGACCCAGCGTGACCCTGTCGGCGCCCGCGGGCCCGTCCAACGGCCCGTTCACGGTGACCGCGACGTTCTCCGAAGCCGTGACCGGTCTGGACGCCTCCGACTTCGCCATCGGCAACGGAACCGCCGGCACCCTGACCGGGTCGGGCGCCACCTACACGCTGCCCGTCACCCCGGCCACCGACGGCACCGTGACGGTCGACCTGCCCGCCGGATCCGCCACCGACACCACCGCCAACCCCAACACCGCCGCCACCCAGCTGACCCGCACCGCGGACCTGACCCGACCCAGCGTGACCCTGTCGGCGCCCGCGGGTCCGGTCGGCGGTCCATTCACGGTGACCGCCACCTTCTCCGAAGCCGTGACCGGTCTGGACGCCTCTGACTTCGCCATCGGCAACGGAACCGCCGGCACCCTGACCGGGTCGGGCGCCACCTACACGCTGCCCGTCACCCCGGCCACCGACGACACCGTGACGATCGACCTGCCCGCCGGGTCCGCCACCGACACCGCCGCCAACCCCAACACCGCGGCCACCCAGCTGACCCGCACAGTCGCGCAGCCGACGTTCTCGACCGGTCCGGACGCGACCGTCACCGGCACCCCGGTCGTCGGCGGCACCCTCGCCGCCGACACAGGGACCACCGTCCCACCGGCCGAGTCGTTCACCTACGCCTGGTCTGCCGACGGCACCCCGATCGCCGGCGCGACAGCCTCGACGCTGACCCTCGACGCCAGCCAGCTCGCCAAGACGATCACCGTCGCGGTCACCGCGACGAGGACCGGTTACGACGACGCCACCGACACCTCGGTGGCCACCTCGCCGGTCGGCGCGGGGACCTTCAACCCCACCCCGGCTGCCGCAGTGACCGGCACCGCCCACGTCGGGCAGACGCTGACCGCGACCACAGGGGCGCCCGTCCCGTCCCCTGACTCCTACGCCTACACGTGGTACGCCGACGACGTCGCCGTTGCGGGACAGACCGGCCCGCAACTGACGCTGACCAGCGCACTGGCGCACCGTCGGATCAGTGTCGAGGTCACCGCGCGCCGGGCCGGGTACACCGACGCGGTGTCCCGCTCGACCGCGACCGACCCGGTTGCCGCCGACCTGGCACCACAGCTGACCCTGGACGTCAGCGCCGCCACGACGGCCGGGCGGGCCACCGACGGCACCGCTGCCGTCCGGCGCGGCACCAGGATCACCATCACCTGGTCGGCCACCGAGGGCGCCACCGTGACCGCGACCGGTGAGCTCGGCGAGATTCTCGCCCGGCGCTACCCCCATGGCCCGCTCCCCACGAGCGGCCAGGTCACACGCAAGCTCAAGCGGACCGGCCTGCACCGGTTCCGGATGCAGGCCACCGGCCCCGGCGGGAGCACCGGCGCGTACGCCGCCATGACCGTCGTACGGGGACCGACCCGCTTGCGGGTCGAGGCGCCGGCGGTGGCCAGGTCCGATCAGAGGGTGGCGCTACGCGTGACCGGTCTGGGGGGCCACGAGCGGTACACGATCATCCTGACCCGGGCCGGTACCCGGACGCCGATCGTGTCGGCCATCACCGGCCGCGCCAACCGGGCCGGCGTCATCCACCGACGCCTCCTGCTCCCCGACCTCGCGGCCGGCAAGCGGCGAGTCACCGTCACGGTCACCGGGCGCACCACTCGCAGGACCGGGAACACCACCATCCGGCTGAGATAGGCGGCCCGGAGAGGCATCAACACCTCAGCAACGCCTGCAGCGCAGGGCTCCGGGAGCTGGTCACGTCGCCTGGACCACCGGCGCCGCACCCGCGCGCCGGTGGTCGCGCGGGCTGACGCCGCGCTCCCGCTTGAAGGCCGCGCTGAGCGCGAAGGGGCTGGCGTAGCCGACGCGGTGGGCCACCGAGGCGACGGTGGCGTCGGGCTCGAGGAGCAGGTCGGCGGCCAGCGTGATCCGCCAGTCGGTGAGGAACGCCATCGGCGGCTCGCCCACGAGCTCGGTGAACCGGCGGGCGAAGCCGGCCCGGGACACCCCGGCCCGCGCGGCGAGCTCCGCGACTGACCACGGGTGGGCGGGATGGTGCTGCATCAGCCGGATCGCGGGACCGACGACCGCGTCGGCCTGCGCGTCGTACCACGCGGGGGCGTCGCTGCGCGGGCGCGCGAACCAGGTGCGCAGCAGGGTGATCAGCACCAGGTCGAGCAGCCGGTCGAGCACCGCCTCCTGCCCCGGGGCCTCGCGCACCACCTCGTCGGCCAGCAGTCCGAGGAGCGGGGTGTCGAGCTCGTCGGCGCGCAGCACCAGGGTGCGCGGCAGGGAGCGGACGAGGCGGCGGGTGACCTCGCCCTCGAGCTGGTAGACGCCCGTGAGGAGGACCGTGTCGCCGACGGTGCTGTTGCCCCAGGTCCGCACGCCCTGGCGCATCTCCTCGACCACGACGTGACCGTCGACCGTCGTGCAGACCTGGCCGGGACCGATGACCACCTGGTCGGCGGTCCCGGGGTCGTCCGCCATGGTCCAGTGCTCCGGACCGACCCACACGACGACGTCCCCCGGCCCGAGCCGGACCGGCTCCTCACCGTCGGGCCGCACCCACGCGTGGCCCCGGACCACCGACGTCACCGACAGCGGCGCCTCGTCCTCGAGCCGCACCGACCACGGCGGGTCGAGCAGGATCCGGAGGAGGAACGCGCGCCGCGCGCGCGGACCGTCGAGCAGCGCGCTCAGGGCGTCCATCCGGCCACGATAGACGTCCGCGCATGTGCGCGCGGTCCTCGACCATGGAGATCCTCCACGCGAGACGGTGGGATCGGGACATGACCACGCACTCGCTCCCCCTCCCGTCCCAGACCCTCACCGTCGCGGCCGTCGTCGTCGCCGGGCTCCAGGCGGGGACCTACTTCACCTGGGCGACCGGCGTCATGCCCGGGCTCGCGCGCACCGACGACCGCACCTTCGTCGCCACGATGCAGCAGGTCAACGTCGCGATCGTCAACCCGGTCTTCATCGCGACCTTCCTCGCCGCGCCGGTGCTCGCGGGCGCGGTCGCCGCGGTGGGTGGCGCCCCCGCCCGGACGTGGGCGATCGCCGCGACGGCCCTGGCCGTCGGGACGGTGCTGATCACGGTGGCGGGCAACGTCCCGCTCAACGACGCGCTGGCCGCGGCGGGGGCGGTGGACCGGATCCAGGACCTGGCCGCCGTCCGCTCCGACTTCGAGTCCCGCTGGGTCGTGCTCAACGCGTGCCGGGCGCTGACCTCCGCCGGCGCCCTGGCCTGCCTGGGCGCAGCAGTCCTGCGGATGCGGGGCTGAGGTCACTCCAGGCCGACGGCGGCCACCAGCAGGTCGAGGTGGTGCTCGAAGACGTCCTTGGGATCGGTGAACGTGGCCGCGCCGTACTGCCCGAACAACTCGAAGCTCACGCAACCGAACAGCGCCGCCCACGCCAGCAGCCCGCGGGCGACGAGGCCGTCGGGTGCGGTGATGCCCATCTCGCGGCGGATCCGCGCGAGGTCGCGCGCGAGCCGACGCGGCCCGACGGGCTCCTCGGCGACCACGCCGACGCCCGCGACCCCCGCCTGCCAGGCGTCCTCCCACACCTCCACCAGCCGGCGCACCACGCGCGTCCCCGGTCCGGTCGTCTGCTCGGCCGGCGCCTCGTAGCCCGGCACGGGACTGCCGAAGAGCAGGGCGTACGTCGCAGGCTCGGCGAGCGCCCACGTGCGGACCGCGCGCCCGACCGCCCGCATCCGACCCGCGTGGTCGCTCCGGTCCACCTTCGCCTCCGCGGCGTCGACCGCGTCGCCGAGCTCGTCATAGCCGTCGACGACCAGCAGGGTGAGCAGGTCGTCCCGGCTCGCGACGTAGCGGTAGACGGCCGACGACACGACGCCCAGGTCACGGGCGACCGCCCGCAGGGACAGCGCCGCGGCGCCGTCCGTGGCGAGGTGCGCGCGACCGATGCGGACGATGTCGCGCATCGTCTGCTCGCGGGCCCGGGCGCGGGGCGAGGTCTCCGACATCCCACCAGTGTGCCACGTCCGTGAGCGCTGATGACTTATGAGAGCACTGCTCTTGCTTTTGGTCCAGAGAGAGTGCAGGATGCTCGAACGAGAGCAGTGCTCTCTTTTCACACACCATCACCCGCAGGAGAAGCCATGTCCGTCCACGTCGTCACCGGAGCCGGTCCCGTCGGCTCGACCGTCGCCCTCCAGCTCGCCGAGGCGGGCGAGCAGGTCCGCCTGCTGACCCGCTCCGGGTCCGGGCCCGACCACCCGCTCGTGGAGCGGCGGCGCGTCGACGTCTCGCGACCCGACCAGCTCGACGAGGCCTTCGCCGGCGCCGTCGCGGTCCACCACTGCATCCACGGCTCGCGCTACGACGCCCGCACGTGGCGCGCCGAGCTGCCGCAGGCCGAGCGCGTGGTGCTCGAGACGGCCGGCCGCGCCGGCGCCGTGGTGGTCTTCCCGGAGAGCCTCTACGCCTACGGGCCCGTCGACGGGCCGATCACCGAGGACCTGCCCCGCGCGGCCACCACCGGCAAGCTCGGCGTCCGCACCGAGCTGCTCGCCCAGCGCGACGCCTCCCCGACGCCGACCGTGAGCGTCGCCGCCTCCGACTTCTACGGACCGCTCGTGCGCAACGCGCACGCCGGCGAGCGCATGGTGCCCACCGTCCTGGCCGGACGCACGATGCGCGTCGTCGGGAGCGCGGACCAGCCCCACTCCTTCACCTACGTCCCCGACCTGGCGGCCGCGATGATCCGGGCGGCCGCCCGCGAGGACCTGTGGAACTCGTTCCTGCACGCCCCGACGTCCCCGGCACTCACCCAGCGCGAGCTGGTGGCGATGGTCGCGGCGGCCGCCGGCGTACCCGTCCCCAAGGTCTCCGCGGTGCCGGCCGGGCTCTTCTCCGCCCTGGGCCTGGTCTCGCGCGACATGCGCGAGCTGGCCGAGACCTCCTACATGTTCAGCGCACCCTTCGTCCTCGACTCCGGCCCCAGCGAGGAGCGGCTCGGCCTCACCCCGACGCCGCTGGAGGAAGGTCTCGCGGCCACCGTCGCCTGGTGGCGCGCCCAGCTGGCGGTCGCCGCCTGAGGGGTGAGCCACGGTACGGACGAGTAACCCACCTCACCCCGCCCACTCGGTAGGTTGCGGCCCATGTTCTCCAAGGTGCTCGTCGCCAACCGTGGCGAGATCGCAGTCCGGGCCTTCCGAGCGGCGCGCGAGCTCGGTGCGCGCACGGTCGCCGTCTTCCCCTACGAGGACCGGGGCTCCGAGCACCGGATGAAGGCCGAGGAGGCCTACCAGATCGGTGAGGAGGGGCACCCGGTCCGGGCCTACCTCGACCCCCAGGCGATCGTCGCGGTCGCGGTGCAGTGCGGCGCCGACGCGATCTACCCCGGCTACGGCTTCCTGTCGGAGAACCCGGCGCTCGCCGAGGCCTGCGCCGAGGCCGGCATCACCTTCATCGGCCCCAGCGCCGACGTGCTCACCCTCACCGGCAACAAGGCGCGCGCGATCGCGGCCGCGAAGGCCGCCGGGGTGCCGGTGCTGGAGTCCGTGCCGCCGTCGACCGACGTCGACGAGCTCCTCGCCGCCGCCGAGCAGATCGAGGCGCCCCTGTTCGTCAAGGCCGTCGCGGGCGGCGGCGGCCGCGGCATGCGGCGCGTCGACGACCGCGCCGACCTCCGCGAGGCCATCGAGACCTGCATGCGCGAGGCCGAGGGCGCGTTCGGCGACCCGACGGTGTTCATCGAACAGGCCGTCGTCGACCCGCGCCACATCGAGGTCCAGATCCTCTCCGACGGCACGGGCACCGACGAGGGCGTCATCCACCTCCACGAGCGCGACTGCTCGGTCCAGCGACGCCACCAGAAGGTCGTCGAGATCGCCCCGGCGCCCAACCTCGACCCCGACCTGCGCGAGCGCATCTGCGCCGACGCCGTTCGGTTCGCCCGCGAGATCGGCTACAAGAACGCCGGCACCGTCGAGTTCCTGCTCGACCCCACCGGCAGGTACGTCTTCATCGAGATGAACCCGCGCATCCAGGTCGAGCACACCGTGACCGAGGAGGTCACCGGGGTCGACCTCGTCCAGTCGCAGATGCGCATCGCCGCCGGCGCCACCCTCGCCGACCTCGAGCTCACCCAGGAGTCGGTGCAGCCGCGCGGCTTCGCGCTCCAGTGCCGCATCACCACCGAGGACCCCGCCAACGGGTTCCGGCCCGACACCGGCCGGATCACGATGTACCGCTCCCCCGGCGGCCCGGGCGTCCGCCTCGACGGCGGCACCACCTACACCGGCGCCGAGATCAGCCCCCACTTCGACTCGATGCTGGCCAAGCTCACCTGTCGCGGCCGCACGTTCGAGGCCGCGGTGCAGAAGGCCCGCCGCGCGCTGCTGGAGTTCCGCATCCGCGGCGTCTCCACCAACGTCGGCTTCCTCCAAGCCGTCCTGGCCGACCCCGACTTCGCCGCCGGCGGCGTCACCACGTCGTTCATCGAGGACCACCCCCAGCTGCTCAAGGCGCAGGTCGGCGGCGACCGCGCCACCCGCCTGCTGGAGTTCCTGGCCGACGTCACCGTGAACCAGCCGCACGGCGCCGCCCCGGTCACCGTCGACCCGGTCACCAAGCTCGCACCGCTCGACCGCACCCAGCCGCCGCCCGACGGCACCCGCCAGCTGCTGCGCGAGGTGGGCCCGGAGGAGTTCGCCCGCCGGCTCCGCGCGCAGGACGGCGTCGCGGTCACCGAGACGACGTTCCGCGACGCGCACCAGTCGCTGCTCGCGACCCGCGTGCGCACCCGCGACCTGCTCGCCGTCGCCGGCCACGTCGCCCGGACGACGCCGCAGCTGTGGTCGGTCGAGTGCTGGGGAGGGGCGACGTACGACGTGGCCCTCCGCTTCCTCAACGAGGACCCGTGGGAGCGGCTGGCCGCGCTGCGCGAGGCGATCCCCAACATCGGTCTGCAGATGCTGCTGCGCGGCCGCAACACCGTCGGCTACACGCCCTACCCGACCGAGGTCACCGAGGCGTTCGTGCAGGAGGCCGCCGAGACCGGCATCGACGTGTTCCGCATCTTCGACGCCCTCAACGACGTCTCGCAGATGCGCCCGGCCATCGACGCGGTCCGCGCCACCGGCACGTCGGTGGCCGAGGTCGCGCTCTGCTACACCGGCGACCTCTCCTCGCCGAGTGAGCGCCTCTACACCCTCGACTACTACCTCCGCCTGGCCGAGCAGATCGTCGACGCCGGCGCCCACGTGCTGGCCATCAAGGACATGGCCGGACTGCTGCGCGCGCCGGCCGCCCGCACGCTCGTCACGGCGCTGCGCGAGCGCTTCGACCTGCCGGTGCACCTCCACACCCACGACACGCCCGGCGGCCAGCTCGCCACCCTCCTGGCCGCGATCGACGCCGGCGTCGACGCCGTGGACGCCGCCTCCGCCGCCATGGCGGGCGGCACGTCGCAACCCGCGCTCTCCGCGCTCGTCTCCGCGACCGACCACTCCGAGCGCGAGACCGGGCTCTCGCTGGCCGCCGTCAACGCGATGGAGCCCTACTGGGAGGCCGTGCGCCGCGTCTACGCGCCCTTCGAGTCCGGCCTGCCCGCCCCCACCGGTCGCGTGTACCGCCACGAGATCCCCGGCGGCCAGCTGTCCAACCTGCGCCAGCAGGCGATCGCCCTCGGCCTGGGTGAGCGCTTCGAGCAGGTGGAGGACATGTACGCCGCCGCCAACGACATCCTCGGCAACGTCGTGAAGGTGACGCCGTCGTCGAAGGTCGTCGGCGACCTGGCCCTCGCCCTGGTGGCCGCCCACGCCGACCCGGCCGAGTTCGAGGCCGACCCGGGCTCCTACGACGTCCCCGACTCCGTGGTCGGATTCCTCAACGGCGAGCTCGGCGACCCGCCGGGTGGCTGGCCCGAGCCGTTCCGCACCAAGGCCCTGGCCGGTCGCACGTGGAAGAAGCCGGCCGAGGAGCTCACCGCCGAGCAGCGGGCCGGCCTCGGGACCGACCGTCGCGCGACCCTCAACGAGCTGCTCTTCCCCGGCCCCACCGCCGCGTTCCGCGAGTCCCGCGAGGCCCACGGCGACCTGTCCGGCGTCTCGACCATCGACTACCTCTTCGGACTGCGCCGCGGCGAGGAGCACCGGGTGCGGGTGCGCGAGGGCCGCGAGATGCTCTTCGGCCTGGAGGCGATCGGCGAGCCCGACGAGCGCGGCATCCGCACGGTCATGGCCACCGTCGACGGCCAGCTCCGTCCGGTGCAGGTCCGCGACCGCAGCGTCTCCGCCGACGTCGCCTCGGCCGAGCGCGCCGACCCGAAGGCCACCGGCCACGTCGCCGCGCCCTACGACGGCGCCGTGACGGTGCTGGTCTCCGAGGGCGACACCGTCGAGGCCGGCCAGACCGTCGCCACCATCGAGGCGATGAAGATGGAGGCCTCCATCACCGCGCCCGTCGCCGGCACGGTGAGCCGCGTGGCGATCCCCTCGACCAAGGCGGCCGAGGGCGGCGACCTGGTGCTGGTGATCGGCTGAGCGCACCCGCCCCAGGGGTGCAGTTTGCGCATTCGTCCGCGCAGCGGACGCGGCGTCCCTAGCCTTCAGCGGTGCAGCACATCCGCGTGACCGCCCTCGGCCTGTCCGCCCTCCTCCTCCTCGCCTCTCCCACCGCTGCCGGCGCCGGTCGCGCCGACGCCTCGCCGGCGGCCGGTTCGCCCGGCGACACGGTGTCCGCGGCCGCGGCCGCGCCGAAGGTGGCGCCGGCAGTCACGACGACCGAGCGCGACCACCGCAGGAAGCCCCGCTTCGAGGTGCTCCCGCCGACCGACCTGCAGGAGCCCGCCCGCGGCGCAGCCGCCATCCGGCAGCTCGGCGACGACCTGCCCGTGGTCGCTGCCGCGAACGACCTCACCGCGGCCGAGCTGCGGACCACCCTGCGGGAGGACACGACCCTGTGGGTCGCCCCGACCGGCCAGCTCGTCGTCAAGGAGCAGGTCCACAGGGGAGAGGGCTTCGCCCCCGCCGCGTCGCCCTCGGCCCCGCTCGACCAGGCGCTGTCGTTGCACAGCCTCCCCGGTTCGCAGCACACCCTCTACCTCGACTTCGACGGCGTCGGCGTCACGTCCGGCAGCGTCTGGGCGCAGTACTTCGACCTCCCTGCCGGCAGCTACGAGGGTTGGGACCCGATGGGCGACGGCCCCGGCTTCTCCGCCGACGAGCGCGCCGCCATCGCGGACATCTGGACCCGTGTCGCGGAGGACTACGCGCCCTTCGACATCGACGTGACCACGGCCGATCCCGGCGAGGCGGCGCTGGTCCGCAACGGTGCCGACGACACCGCGTTCGGCACCCGGCTCGTCATCACCGACAGCACGTCGGCACCCGCAGCCCTGTGCCCCGACGGGTGCGGAGGAGTCGCGCTGATGGGCCAGGTCGACCGCCTGGCACCGGTCGGCGAGCCGGCCTGGGTGTTCGCCGGCTCCGTCGGGCAGTCGCCCAAGGGCATCGCCGAGGCCGCCTCGCACGAGGTCGGCCACACGTTCGGCCTCGCCCACGACGGCCTGGTCGCCGACGGCGACACCGCCGCCCAGGACTACTACCTCGGCCACGGCACGTGGGCGCCGATCATGGGTGCGGCCTACTACCGGCCCGTCACCCAGTGGTCGAACGGCTACTACCCCGGTGCGGACAACAACGAGCGCGACGTCGACCTCATCGCCGCGATCGCCGGCCGCCGCACCGACGAGGGCGGCGACACCTGGGACTCCCCGCTGCGCGTCCCCGACACCACGGCGTACATCACCGCCGAGGACGACGTCGACACCTACCTCGTCGACGACTGCACCAGCGGCGCGCACATCGCGGCCGCGGTCACCGGGGGTGGCGCTGCGAACCTCGACGTCGACCTCACCGTCGCCCACCCCGGCGGGTCGGTCGTCGCACACCCCAACCCCCTGGTCTCCAGCGTCGACACGCCCGACCACTGGCCGTGGTACGGCGGAGCCACCTACGTCGGCAAGGCCGCCGCGGGCCTCGACGCGGAGGCGGCCGTCCCCGAGGGCGGTCCGTACGTGGTGCAGGTGGGCAGCAGCCTGGGGTGGACCTCCGACGACGGCAGGACCGACTACTCCACCGACGGCAGCCTGGGCGCGTACCGGCTCGTGGTGCAGGGGTGCAGCACCCCCGACGTGGCCCCGAGCCGGCCCACCGGGCTGACGCTCACCGTCTCCGGCGCCGACCTGGTCGCGAGCTGGGGCGCCCCGGCCAACACCGGCGGGCAGCCGGTCACCGGCTACCGCGTCACCCTCAACGGCAAGGACGCCGTCGACCTCGGCGCCGACGTCACCACGCGGACGTTCCCCGGCGCGGCCACCCGCAACTCGACCGTCGCCGTCCGCGCGATCAGTGCCGTCGGGGTCGGGGGTCCCGCATCGGCGACCTCCAACCCGACGACCGTGCCGAGCCAGGTCACCGACGTGGCCGTCGCGACCGAGGGCGTCACGTGCTCCGGCCTCCGCAGCATCCGGGTCGCCTGGACCTCGCCGGCCACCAACGGCGGCTCCACCATCACCGGCTACGAGCTGCGGCAGCGCGACGGCGACAGCTGGTTCAAGGTCTTCGACCTCCCCTCGACGGGCCGCACCGAACGGAGCGAGGTCTGCTTCAACCCCTACCCCGGCGAGGTCTACGACTACCGGATCGTCGCCCTCAACGCCAACGGTGAGGGCGAGGCCTACGACTTCACCGCCCTCCTCAAGGGCAAGCCGACCCGCATCACCCCGACCATCACCACCGATCGCGACGCCCGCACGGTCACCGTCGACTGGGCGACGCCCTTCGACGGCGGCGAGCCGATCCAGCGGATCTTCCTCACCCTGACCACCGGGACGTTCGCGAACCCGGTCACGGTGACGCTCCCGCCCGGCGCCACGACCTACACCTTCACCGGAGTGCGCACGGGCCACAAGCACGTGCTCCTCGCCGCGTCCAACCTCTGGGGGCCGGCCAACGCGACGGAGTACTCCTCTGCGCAGAGCGACACGTCGTTCGACATGCCCGCGATCTCGCCCTTCCCGGACCGGGTGGAGCCGATCTCGATCCGGGTGACCTCGGCTGATCGCGCCACCGGCACCCTCCGGGTCGCCTGGGACCCCGTGGTGCCGGCTGATCCCGGCCACGACCCGATCCTCTGGTACGACGTGTGCGTCGACGTGCCGGGCGGCGTCCACCTGCCGGGCGACGTCGACTTCGGCGACGGCGCCACCCGCGGCACCGACCTCTGCGAGGACCGCACCACGCTGGCGCTCACCGCCGACGCCACGTCGACCCCCCACATCGACCTCACCGGCCTGACCGTCGGCGACCACCTGGTCTCGATCACGCCGGTCAACCCGGGCGGTCCGGGCTACCTCTCCACCATGGCCACGCTCGACTTCAAGCCGACCGCGATCACCTGCCCGGCGAGCTACTCCTCCACCAACCACCAGCTGAGGTGGGAGTGGGAGTGGTTCGACACCAACGTCAACTACTGGAGCGTGCGCACCCGACGGGCGCCGGAGACGGCGTGGACCGTGGTGTCGGACAGCCTCCCGTACTACACGACCTCGATCCCGATCTCCCCCGGCCAGTGGGAGGTCGAGGTGACCGCCCACCTGCGCACCGGGCGCACCGGCGCTCCCGTGGTCTGCGGCGTCACGGTGCCCGACGGCCCGGTGACCCCGACGCCCACCGACCCCACGCCCACCGACCCGACCCCGACCGACCCGACCCCGACCGACCCGACGCCCACCACCCCGGACGTCCCGGGACAGCCTCCGGTCGTGACGCCCCCGACCCCGCCGGTCGTCACGCCCCCGACGGCACCCACCGGCGGCACCGGCACGCCGGCCCCGCCGCGCGTGCCCGACGCACCGGGACGCCCCACCGTCAAGCCGGGCAGCAAGGGCGGCAAGGCCACGGTCACCGTGACGTGGGCCGCGCCGCGCTCGGCCGGCTCCGGTCCTGTCACCGGCTACGAGGTCGTGGTCTACCGCCTGAAGAAGGGCAAGCCGGTGGTCGCCTCCCGCATGACCGTGACGGCGGGCAAGCGCGTCGCCGAGCTCACGCTGAAGGCCGGCTCCTACCAGGTCGCGGTGCGGGCCAGGAGCGCGGCCGGGTGGGGCGCGACGTCGTCGATGTCGAAGGCGTTCTCGCCCCGCTGAGGCCTCCCGGCGCCGCGGTCAGCCTTGGTTGGTGACCGTGGCGTCGGGGTCGGGCTCGGCGTACTCCGTGACGTCGGGGTCGTCGCCCGTGACGGCGCGGAAGAGCTCGGTGGCCACGGCGCGCATCCCGTTGATCTTCGGGTGGAACGGCGCCGCGACACCGGGACGCAGCCGCGGCCCGTTGACCCACGCCTTGCCCTTCGCGCACACGTCGTGGCCCTCGGAGACGGCCTCCATGTCGATGTAGGACGCCCCGCCGGCCTCCGCGCCGCGCCGCAGCGCGTCGTTGAGCGTCCCGGCCACGGCTGCGACGCTGCCGAGGTCGGCCCCCGACGCGCCGACCGCGCTGCAGGTGCCGTCGGTCGGGAGGATGTCGGGGTAGCCGACGACGTAGACGTCGGCATCGGGGGCGATCCGCGCGATGTCGCGCACGGCGGTGCGCACGTGCCCGGCCACCTTCCGCGCGTCGGCCTCGAGGCGACCCACGTCGCAGGGGGCGCTCGCCCCGTCCTGGCAGCGGATCAGCGACTCGTAGATGCCGAAGTCGTTGCCGCCCATGCCGAGCGTCACGAGGTCCGTGTCCGCGCTCAGGGCGTCGAGCTGGGGGGCCGTCCTCGTGCCGTCGAGCAGCCGCATCGTGCCCGTGAGGTCGGCCGTCGTGGCGCCGGAGCAGGTGACGTCGGTGTAGCTCTCGACGTCGAGCCAGTCGGCGAGGAAGGCCGGGTAGTTGTCGCGCGAGCGGTAGCACCCGGTGGGGTCGTTGCGCATCGTCGTGATCAGCGGCCCGGCCGAGAACGAGTCACCGAGGGCGACGTAGTCGATCCCGGTGGTCACCGGCAGGGGCTTGGTCAGGTCGCGCAGGGGGCCGTCGGGGGCCGCGGCGCCGTCCGAGCAGGCGGAGGTGGTCGAGGCGGCCAGGGCCAGCACGCCGAGCAGCCCGGCGAGGCGTCGTCGGGTGCTCACGGGCGCACGCGTCCCTGCTGCCGCGGGGTCACCGAGAAGGTGAACCAGTCGGAGCTGAGGCCCAGCGCCGAGCGCACGGTGTCGCCGTCGACCCGCACCGAGCCGGCCGTGCCGGTGAAGGCCATGTCGGTGACGCGGCCGCCCCACTCGCCGTTGCCGTCGCGCGAGGTGACCTCGATGCCGGTCAGGTCGCCGACCTGCGGCCACTGCGCCTCGATCCGCGCGTCGTCGACCGTCGCGGTCCACGTGGCCCACCTCGGGTTGTCGACGCCGTCGTAGGGGTCGGGCTGGGCGACGAGGTAGGGCATCGAGCCGGCGGACGACCAGCCACCGTTGCTCGCCGAGAACTGCGTGAAGGCCGGGCGGCCGTCGTAGGACAGGCCCTGCTGCGCCGTGGCCCGGATCGCCTCGGTCGCGGCCGGGTGCTCGGCGTCGACTCCCCCGTAGACCTGGCACTGCGAGGTGTCGCAGAGGTCGTAGTGCCCGGCTGCGGGGTGCGAGCGCTCGAACGCGGCGTAGGTGCGGGCGGCGACCGACTGGGCGCTCACCGCCGCGGGCTGCCAGAGGGCGGGGACCTCCTGCGGCACGACCCCGCGGAGGTAGGCCTCCAGGCCGAGCCGGTTGACGGTCTGGCGCTTCCCGTCGCGGCCGGCGACCGACTGCAGCGAGCCGCGGTAGCGGTGGCGGCCGGCGGGGGTGACCAGGGTCAGCGGGCCGCTCGTCGAGGACAGCTCGGCCTCGCCGCGGACCGTGCGCCAGGTGCGCCACCCGCCAGCGGCGCTGCGCTGCACGACGGTGTCGCCCCCGGCGCCGACCAGGCGCCACCGCCGGGCGGACCCCGACGGGAGAGCGCGGGTGCGGCCGGTGGACAGGCTGGTCACGCGGGTGCCGGGCTGGGCCAGCACCTGGACGTCACGACCGGTGTCGGCGGTGATCAGCACCCGGACCTTGCCGCGGAGGCGGGTCCAGGTCGTGCCGGGGTAGTAGAACTCCACGATCTGCTGCCACCCGAGCCCCTGCAGCGCCGCACCCTGGGCGCCGTACTGGGACAGGCCGTGCCCGTGGCCGTAGCCGTGGCCGGTGATCGTGATCGCGGTGGCGCCCGGCGTGGACCAGGTCTCCACCTTCCTGCGCGGCTCCGCGGCCGAGGCGGGCGCCGACGCCAGCACGGGCAGCAGCGCCGCGCTGGTGGCCAGCGCGAGCAGGGTGCGGGTGCGGGACATGGGCGGTTTCTCCCCCGAGGTCGACGTGCAGGACGCGGAACCTCCGAGCGTACAGGCGTACGCCGACGCGCTGCAGGCGGACGCCGGGCCTGCCAGACTCGACCCATGGCCGGAGGATGGTTCGGGGGACGGCGCCGCAGGCGCGAGGACGAGCTGGCCGCGAAGGAGCGCTGGCGTCTCGCCCGGCGCATGGTCGACGAGGACGTCACGGTGCTCGGCGAGCAGCTCGCCGACCTCCACGTCGACACCCTCGGCGACCAGCTCGACCCTGCGTCGCGCGACCACTACCGCCGCGCCCTCGAGCACTACGACCAGGCCAAGCACCTCCTCGCCGCCAGCGTGACCGAGGAGGACGTCGCTGCCGTCGAGCAGGTCACCGCCGACGCCCGCTACCACCGCGCCGCGGTCCTCGCCCTGCGCGACGGCGACCCGCTCCCCCAGCGCCGCGAGCCCTGCTTCTTCGACCCGCGTCACGGACCGGCGGTGCAGGACGTCGCCTGGACGCCGCCGGGAGGCACCACACGGACGATCGCCGTCTGCGCCTCCGACGCCCGCCGGCTGGGGTCCGGCGACGAGCCGCTGGTGCGGCTGGTGCGGGTCGGCGACCGGTGGGTGCCGTGGCACCTCTCGGGCGGCGTCGTCGGCACCGGCGACGCCGCCGCCAGGCTGGCCCAGGACCCCTCCTACGGCGTGCACGGCCAGCAGAACCTCGCCCAGGCCCACCTCAACCGGGCCGTCGACGGCCCCAACGGTGCCGGCTACATGGGCTCCTGAGCCACGGCGCCCCTGCACTGTCGCACCCGCCTGTGACACTGGCAGCGTGCCCGAGGGAGACAGCGTGTGGAAGCTCGCCCGGCGACTGGACCGCCAGCTCGCCGGTCACGCCGTCGTGCGCTCCGACTTCCGCACCCCGCGCCTGGCCACGCGTGACGTCGCCGGCCGCACGGTGCTGGGCCACGACACCCACGGCAAGCACCTGCTGACCCGCCTCTCGGGCCTGGCCGGGTCCCCCGCGGCCACGCTCCACAGCCACCTCCGGATGGACGGGTCCTGGTCGACGCTCGCGCCAGGCAAGCGGCTGCCCGGGCGCGTGCAGCCCCACGTGCGGCTCGTGCTCACCCTCGACGACGACCGCACCGTCCACGGCATCCGGCTCCACGACCTCGACCTGGTGCCGACCGACCGCGAGCACGACCTCGTCGGGCACCTCGGTCCCGACCCGCTGCGCGAGGACTGGGACGCCGACGAGGCGGTGCGCCGGCTCCGCGCCGACCCGGCGCTGCCCCTGGTCACCGCGCTCCTCGACCAGCGCCGGATGGCCGGTCTCGGCAACCTCTGGGCCAACGAGCTCGCCTTCCTCGTCGGCGTCAGCCCGTGGACGCCGATCGGCGACGTCGACGTGGAGCGACTGGTGGGGCGGGCGGCCACGATGCTGCAGCACTCGGCCACCGTCGACGGCGCCTACCAGGTGACCACGGGGTCGCCGGTCAGGGGCGACGACCACTGGGTCGTCGGGCGCCAGCGCTTCGGCTGCCGCCGGTGCCGCGGACCGGTGAGCACCGCCGAGGAGGTCGCCGGCGACGCCGCCAACCGCTTCACGTGGTGGTGCCCGGCCTGCCAGCCCGGCCCGGGCCCGGAGGCCCGGGTGGGGGTCAGACCCGGTGCAGCCGCCGCGCGGCCTCGGCGATCGAGCCGCTCATCGAGGGATAGACGGTGAAGGCGTGGGCGAGCTGGTCGGCCGTCAGCGACTCCGCGACCGCGATCGAGACGGGGTGTATCAGCTCGGAGGCCCGCGGTCCCACGACCACGCCGCCCACCACGATGCCCGTGCCGGGACGGCAGAAGAGCTTGACGAAGCCGTCGCGGACGCCCTGCATCTTGGCGCGCGCGTTGCCCGCGAGCGGGAGGGTGACGACCTCGGCGGTGATCTCGCCGGCGTCGACCGCCTGCTGCGACCACCCCACGGTGGCGATCTCGGGCGAGGTGAAGACGTTGCTCGAGACCTTCTTGAGGTCCAGCGGCGCGACCGCGTCGCCGAGGAAGTGCCACATCGCGATCCGGCCCTGCATCGCCGCCACCGAGGCCAGCATCAGCACGCCGGTGCAGTCGCCCGCGGCGTAGATGCCGCGCGCGGTGGTGCGCGAGACCCGGTCGACGACGATGAAGCCGCCGTCGTCGGTCGCCACGCCCGCCTCCTCGAGGCCGAGGTCGGCGGTGTTGGGGATCGAGCCCAGCGCGAGGATGCAGTGGCTGCCGGTGACGGTGCGCCCGTCGGTCAGCGTGACCGTGACCTCGTCGCCCTCGCGGGTCACCGACTGCATCCGGGACTTCCCGAGCACGTGCATGCCGCGCCGGGTCAGCACGTCCTCGAGCACCGCGGAGGCGTCGGCGTCCTCGCCGGGCAGGACGCGGTCGCGACTGCTGACGAGGGTGACGTCGATGCCGAGCGAGAGGTACGCGCTGGCGAACTCCGCGCCGGTGACGCCGGAGCCGACCACGATGAGCTTCTCCGGCACCTCGGTCAGGTCGTAGACCTGCTCCCAGGTGAGGATCCGCTCGCCGTCGGGCTGGGCGCTCGGCAGGGTGCGGGGGGCGGCGCCGGTCGCGACGATGATCGCGTCGGCCTGCAGCACCTCCTCGCCCACGTGCACGGTCAGGTCGGGGCCGAGGCGACCACGACCGGTGACCACCCGCACGCCGTCGCGCTCGAGGCGGGCGGCGATGTCGGCGGACTGGTCGGCGGCGAGCTGCTTGACCCGCGCGTTGACCCGGGCCAGGTCGACCGTGATCGAGGTCGCCGCGTCGCCCTGGTGGTCGTGGAAGTTGACCCCGAGCTCCTGCGCGGTCGACATCTCGGTCATCAGCTCGGCCGTGGCGATGAGCGTCTTGCTCGGCACGCAGTCGGTGAGGACGGCGGACCCGCCGACACCGTCGGTGTCGACCACGGTCACCGTGGCGCCGAGCTGGGCGGCGACGTGGGCGGCCTCGTAGCCGCCCGGCCCGCCGCCGACGATGACGATGTGGTCGGACATCAGAGGTTGATCATGTGGCCGGCGATGCCGTGGACGGCCTCCTTGACGGCCTCACCCAGCGTCGGGTGCGCGAAGACGTTGCGGGCGACCTCGTCGGCGGTCAGGTCCCACTTCTGGGCCAGCGTCATCACCGGCAGCAGCTCCGTGACGTCCGGGCCGATCATGTGGGTGCCGATGATCTCGTTGTGCTCGGCATCGGCGACGACCTTGACGAAGCCGACCGCCTCGCCGAGACCCATCGCCTTGCCGTTGGCGGTGAAGGGGAACGTTGCGGTCTTGACGTCGTAGCCCTTCTCCTTGGCCTGCGCCTCGCTGAAGCCGAAGGAGGCGATCTGCGGCATGCAGTAGGTCGCGCGGGGCACGAAGTCGTACTCGACCGGCATCGTCTCGGCGCCGTTGATGGTCTCGGCGGCCACGATGCCCATCGCCTCGGCGACGTGGGCGAGCATCATCTTGCCGGTGCAGTCGCCGATGGCGTAGACGTTCGGGACGTTGGTGCGCCCGAAGTCGTCGATCGCGATCGCGCCGCGCTCGGTGAGCTCGACGCCGACGTTCTCCAGGCCGTAGCCCTCGACGCGCGGGGCGAAGCCGAAGGCGGCGAGGAACTTGCCGGCCTCGAGGACCTGCTCGTCGCCGCCGGCGGCGGGGGCGACGGTGACCTTGACGCCCGAGCCGGTGTCCTCGACGTTCTTCACGGCCGTGGAGGTCAGCACCTTCACGCCGAGCTTCTTGTAGTGCTTGAGGAGCTCCTTGGAGATGTCGAAGTCCTCGGTGGGCACCATCCGGTCGAGGAACTCCACGATCGTGACGTCGACGCCGAAGTTGGCCATCACGTAGGCGAACTCGACGCCGATCGCGCCCGAGCCGCCGATGATGATCGACTCCGGCAGCTGGTCGGTGAGGATCTGCTCCTCGTAGGTGACGACGTTCTCGCTGAGCTCGACGCCCGGCACCAGCCGGACCGTCGCGCCCGCGGCGATGATGAGGTTGTCGAAGGTGTAGCCGGTGGTCTGGCCGTCCTTGTCCTTCACGTCGATCCCGGTCGCGCTGGTGAGCGTGCCCCAGCCGTCGATCTCGGTGATCTTGTTCTTCTTCATCAGGAAGTGGACGCCCTTGACGATGCCGGCGCTGACGTCGCGGCTGCGCTTGTGCGTCGGGCCGAACGACATCGTCGCGTCGCCCTCGATGCCGAACTTGGCCTTCTCGTGCTGGAGGGTGTGCGCGAGCTCGGCGTTCTTCAGCAGCGCCTTCGACGGGATGCACCCGACGTTGAGGCAGACACCTCCCCAGTACTTCTCCTCCACCACGGCCACCTTCTGGCCGAGCTGGGCTGCGCGGATCGCGGCGACGTAGCCACCGGGGCCGGCGCCGAGGACGAGGGTGTCGAAGTGCGTGTCGGTCACGCCCCCAGCCTAGTTGTCCGGCTCCGCTGGGGCACACCGGGAGGCGACGGCTCGGTAGCCTTCCTCCCGTGACGCTCTACGCCGCCTACGGGACGAACCTCGATCCGGCCCGCATGGGCGAGCGCTGCCCCCACTCGATCCTGCACTCCACGGGCTGGCTGACGGGGTGGCGGCTGACCTTCGGCGGGGAGGAGCACGGCTGGGACGGCGCCCTGTCGACCATCGTGCAGGACCCGTTCGAGCAGGTGTTCGTCGCGGTCTACGACGTCACGCCCGAGGACGAGCGGGCCCTCGACGGCTGGGAGGCCGCCGACACCGGGCTCTACCGCAAGACCAAGGTGCGGGTGCAGACCATGACCGGCCCGCTGGTGGTGTGGGCCTACGTCCTCGACGCCTACGAGGGCGGGCTGCCCTCCGCGTCCTACCTCGGGGTGCTCGCCGACTCCGCCGAGGCCGCCGGCGCCCCCGAGGACTACGTCGCGGCGCTGCGCCGACGCGCCTGCCGCTCCACCGGTCTCTGAGCCCTGGCCCTAGAGTGCGGGCCATGAGCGACCAGAGCCCGTACGACGCCGCCACCTCCGCCGCCGAGAAGCTCGCCGAGCTGACCGGGGTCGAGCACCACGACATCGCCCTGGTCCTGGGCTCGGGCTGGCTGCCGGCCGTCGACGCGCTCGGCGAGGCGACCGCCGAGATCTCCACGACCGACCTCCCGGGCTTCAGCGCGGCCGCCGTGGCCGGCCACAGCGGCAAGATCCGCTCGATCCGCAACGGTGGGAAGAACCTGCTCGTGTTCTTGTCCCGCACCCACTTCTACGAGGGCAAGGGCGTCGCGGCGGTCGTGCACCCGATCCGGACCGCCGCGGCCGCCGGCTGCTCGGCCATCGTGCTCACCAACGGCTGCGGGGGCCTCAAGGAGGGCTGGCAGCCCGGCCAGCCGGTGCTGATCTCCGACCACATCAACCTCACCGGCACCAGCCCGATCGTCGGCGCGAACTTCGTCGACCTCACCGACCTCTACAGCCCGCGCCTGCGCGCGATGTGCAAGGAGGTCGACCCGACCCTCGACGAGGGCGTCTACGTCCAGTTCCCCGGCCCCCACTACGAGACGCCCGCCGAGGTGCGCATGGCCGGGATCATGGGCGGGCACCTGGTCGGCATGAGCACCACCCTCGAGGCGATCGCGGCCCGCGAGGCCGGCATGGAGATCCTCGGCATCAGCCTGGTCACCAACCTCGCCGCCGGCCTGAGCGGCGAGCCGCTCAACCACGAGGAGGTCCTCGAGGCGGGCAAGGCCGCCGCGAGCCGGATGGGCGGCCTGCTCAGCCAGGTCGTCACCCGGATCTGACGTGCGCGTCCTCGTCACCGGCGCGGCCGGCAGCCTCGGCCGGACGATCTGTCCCGGCCTGGTCGCCGCCGGCCACGACGTCGTGGGCCTCGACCTGGTCCCGGCGCCCGACGGCACCACCTTCGCCTGGCACGAGGCCGACTGCGCCGACCCCGACGCCGTCGAGGCCGTCCTCGACGCCGAGCGCCTCGACGCCGTGGTGCACCTCGCCGGCTTCCCCGACGAGGCGTCGCTGCCGACCGAGCTGACCTCCCACGTCGTGACGACCGCCGCGCTGCTCGACGCGATGGTCGCCCACCGCGTGCCGCGCATCGTGTACGCCTCGTCCAACCACGCCGTCGGACGCACCCCGCGCGAGGAGGGGGTGCTGACCGAGCACGCGCTCCCCCGCCCGGACACCTACTACGGCGTCGCCAAGGTGGCGGCCGAGGCGCTCCTGCGCCTGTTCGTCGACCGCCACGGCCTCGACGCGGTGGCCTGCCGGATCGGCTCGTTCCTCGAGCAGCCGGCCACCGTGCGCGGGCTGTCGACCTGGCTCTCCCCCGGCGATGCGGTCCGGATGGTGCTCGCCGCGCTCACCGCACCCTCGCCCGGGTACGCCGTGCTCTACGGCACCAGCGCCAACACCCGCGGCTGGTGGGACCTCGAGCCGGGCCGACGGCTGGGCTTCGAGCCGCAGGACGACGCCGAGGACTTCGCCGACCAGGTCGAGCCGGGACCCGACGACGAGGCCGAGGCCGAGCACGTCGGCGGACCGTTCGCGCTCGAGCGCTTCCACCGCCCGGCCCTGGGGTCCTAACGGGACCCCTTGACTTGGAGCGCACTCCAAGTCCGACACTGGTGCGGTGACCAGCCTGAGCATCGCCGAGGCCGCCGAGCAGACCGGCCTCACCGCGCACACCCTCCGCTACTACGAGCGCGACGGGCTGATGCTGCGCTCGGTGGAGCGCGCGTCGTCGGGCCATCGGCGCTACACCGACGAGGACCTCCGCTGGATCGAGATGGTGACCCGCCTCCGCGCCACCGGCATGCCGATCCGCGACGTGCGCCGCTACGCCGCCCTGGTGCGCGAGGGCGCCGGCAACGAGGACGAGCGGCTCGCGCTGCTGCTGGCCCACCGCCAGACCGTGGAGCAACAGCTGGCCGAGGTCACCTCGCACCTGCGTGCGATCGACCACAAGATCGCGATCTACGAGCACACGGTCAGGCCTGCCTCCTGACAGGTGTTCCCCAGGTCGGCGCACCCGCTCTTGACTTGGAGCGCGCTCGAAGGAGTTGGGTGGAGTCATGACCACACCAGACATCGGACAGCGCACCCTCGGCACGACCTCCGCCCTCGCCCTCAGCACCCTCGGCCTCGGCT
Organism: Nocardioides zeicaulis; assembly: GCF_042432345.1. Classification (NCBI taxonomy): domain Bacteria; kingdom Bacillati; phylum Actinomycetota; class Actinomycetes; order Propionibacteriales; family Nocardioidaceae; genus Nocardioides; species Nocardioides zeicaulis. The sequence continues at coordinate 741,323 of NZ_JBHLXH010000002.1, forward strand.
GCATGGGGATGTCGGAGTTCTACGGCACCCCTGACGAGCAGTCCGGCATCGACACCATCCACCGCGCCCTCGACCTCGGCGTCAGCTTCCTCGACACCGCCGACATGTACGGCCCGTTCACCAACGAGCAGCTCGTCGGCCGCGCGATCGCCGGTCGTCGCGACGAGGTGCAGCTCGCGACGAAGTTCGGCAACGAGCGCAACCCCGACGGGTCCTGGGTGGGCATCAACGGCTCCCCCGACTACGTCCGATCCGCCTGTGACGCGTCGCTGCAGCGCCTCGGGGTCGACCACATCGACCTCTACTACCAGCACCGCGTCGACAAGTCGGTCCCCATCGAGGAGACGGTCGGGGCGATGAAGGAGCTCGTCGAGGCCGGCAAGGTGCTCCACCTCGGTCTGTCCGAGGCGGGCGCGGAGACCATCCGCCGGGCCCACGCCGTCCACCCGATCACCGCCCTGCAGTCGGAGTTCTCCCTCTTCACCCGCGACATCGAGGACGAGGTGCTGCCGGTCCTGCGCGAGCTCGGCATCGGCCTGGTCCCGTACTCCCCGCTGGGGCGCGGCATCCTCACCGGCGCCGTCTCGCGCGAGACGCTGGAGGCCGGCGACTCGCGCGCGGCCGGGCGCTTCCCGCGCTTCGAGGGCGAGGCCCTCGACGCCAACCTCGCCCTCGTCGAGAAGGTGACGGAGCTCGCGGCGCAGAAGGACTGCACGCCCGGCCAGCTCGCCCTCGCCTGGGTGCTGGCCCAGGGCCAGGACGTGGCGCCCATCCCCGGCACCAAGCGCGTGAAGTACCTCGAGGAGAACGTCGGCGCGGTGGGCGTCGAGCTCACCGGCGACGACCTCGCCGCGCTCGAGCAGGCCGTCCCGCGCGACGCGGTGGTCGGCGAGCGCTACGGCGACATGTCCACGATCGACGCCTGACCGTCCCGGGGCCGGGGTCGGGCGCGCCGCTCAGGTCGCGGCGATCCCGACCCGGCCCTCGCGGAAGGCGTCGACGAACAGCGCGTGGTCCGCACGGACCTGGGCTGCGTAGGCGATGCCCCAGTCGCACAGCCAGCCGACGTAGTCCTTGCGGCGACCCTCGAGGGACCGCGCGATCGCCTCCTCGACCTGGAAGTCCACGAGGTCCTGCTGGCTGTCCTCGTCGGAGGCGCAGTGGATCTTCGCCGTCGCCCGGCCCAGCAGCTCGACCACGGCGCGCATCTGGTCGGGCTCGTTGATCTCGTCCCAGTCGAGGTCGACCTCGTAGGGGGAGACCTCCGCGACGACGTAGCCGACGCCGTCGATGCTGGTGTGCCCGAGCAGCGGGTCGGTGTGCACCTGGAGCGCACGCTGGCTGACCACCGTCCGCTGGCCCTCGTGCTCGAAGTAGGCGTCGACCTCGGCGGTGTCGACGAAGCGGCTCACGGCCGGGACGTTGGCCTGCTTCATGCTGAGCACGACGTCGTTGTCCAGCGCCTGGCTGTAGCCCTCGACGAGCACGTTGTAGGCCGGCAGGCCGGCGCTGCCGATGCCGAAGCCCGACTTGCCGACCACGTCGCGCAGCTCGTAGAACAGCGCGCGGTCGAAGCGCTTGGACTGCGGGATCGTCTCGAGGTAGTGCTCGAACGCGGCGACCACCTTCGCCCGCTCGTCGCGCCCGAGCCGGCGCACCGAGGCGTCCTCGCTGAAGCGGCGCACCCCCTTGGTCATCACCGTCATCTCGTCGAGCAGGTCCGCACGACGCATCGAGCGCGCCTCCTCGAGCGCGACGAGCACCGGACCGCCGGCCGAGTCGAGGGTGAGCTCGAAGTCGTCGTCGCAGTCGGACTCGACGTAGTGGTTGACCTGCGAGAGGTACGAGCGGGCGTAGCGGGCGATGAGCTTGCGGATCGCCTCCTCCGGCAGCGCCTTCTGCCACGCCAGCAGCGCCAGGCTGGCCGCGAAGCGCTGGAGGTCCCAGGTGAAGCGCCCCAGGTAGGCCTCGTCGAAGTCATTGACGTCGAAGACGAGGCGGCCGTCGGAGTTGAGGTAGGTGCCGAAGTTCTCCACGTGCAGGTCGCCGTGGATCCAGATCCGCTCGGCTCCGTGTCGCGACCAGTCGTCGGTCTCGGCGGTCACGTCGCGGTAGAACAGGCACGCGGTGCCGCGGTAGAAGGCGTGCGGGTCGCGCGCCATCTTGCGGTACTTGGCGCGGAAGGCGGCGGGGTCGGCACGCATCAGCGGGGCGAAGGCGTCGCGGAGCACCTCCACGATGACGGACGTGCGGTCCCCATGCTCGTGGTGCTTCGCGTCACTGGTCACGTCCGCACTGTAGGGCGCGACCGCCGGCGCGTGGAGGACTGCGGCAGGATGGGGCCATGGCAACCACACAACTGGGCGACACCACCGTCAGCACCGTCGGCGAGCTTCCTGCGGTCGGCTCCAAGGCGCCGGGCTTCGACCTGGTCGACGCGAAGTTCCAGGCCCTCACCGACTCCTCGGTGGCCGGCAAGCGCGTCGTGCTCAACATCTTCCCGAGCATCGACACCGGCGTGTGCCAGGCGAGCGTGCGGACGTTCAACGAGCTCGCGTCCGGCCTCGACAACACCGCCGTGGTCTGCGTCTCGCGCGACCTTCCGTTCGCGCAGGCCCGCTTCTGCGGCGCAGAGGGCATCGACGCCGTCCTCGTCGGCTCGGCCTTCCGCTCCTCGTTCGGCCAGGACTACGGCGTCGCCATCGACGGCGGCGGCTGGGACCAGCTGTTCGCCCGCGCAGTCGTCGTCCTCGACACCGACGGCACCGTCCTGTACACCCAGCTCACCGACGCGATCGGCCAGGAGCCCGACTACGACGCCGCGGTCGCCGCCCTGTCCTGACCTCCTGCTGCCCGCCCCCGGCCCCGGCCGGGGGCGGGCTCACACCCTGAGGCGAGCCAGTCGTGCTCGACCTGCGGCAGCACCTGCGCCTCGAGCAGCACCTGCGCGAGGTCGCGGTCGCCCATGCAGGCGCGGAAGAACATCGGCACCGTGAGGCCGTGCCCGGGCCGGTGGACCACCTCGATCGGGTCGTCGCGCTCGACGACGCCTGCCTCGCGCACCGCGAGGTACGCCCCGGTGCGCCCGTGCTCGGCGAAGCGCCGGACCCACCGCGGCTCGGCCATGTGGGCGGCGAAGGTGCGGCACGGCACCCGCGGGCCGCAGACCTCGAGCAGCACCGCGCCCACCCGCCACTGCTCGCCGATCTCGGCGGCGTCGACGTCGAGGCCGCTGGTCGTGAGGTTCTCCCCGAACATGCCGTCGGCGAGCTCGCGGCCGATCTCGCGCTCCCAACGGTCGAGCTCCTCGCGCGCGAACGCGTAGACCGCCTGGGTGTCGCCGCCGTGGTGCTTGCGGCTGCCGATCTCGTCCCCGACGACCCCGCTGCCGAGGCCGCCGCGCTTCGGCCCGGGGTCACGCACGGTGATCCGGTCGACCGGGTGCTTGCGGATGCCGCTGGGCCGGCGCAGCCCGGCGACCGTGGCCAGCGCGCCGGCGTTGACCGACAGGACGGTGGCGCTCACGTCGCGGGCGAGACGCGAGCGGTGAGCAGCCTCAGGGTCTCCTGCAGCTGCTCGAACTCGTCCTTCACCAGCCCGATCTGCTCGACCATGTCGCAGTGGATCGCCTCGGCGTGCTGGCGAAGCGCCTCGCCCCGCTGCGCGAGGGACACCACGACCAACCGCTCGTCGACGTCGTCGCGGCGCCTCTCGACGAGACCGCCCGCCTCCATCCGCTTGAGCAGCGGGGTCAGGGTGCCGTGGTCGAGGCGGAGCCGGGCCGCGATGTCGCGCACCGTGGAGCTCTCGTGCTCCCACAGCACGATCAGCACGAGGTACTGGGGATAGGTGAGGCCGAGCTCGGTGAGCACCGGGCGGTAGGCGGCCGTCACCGCACGCGAGGCGGCGTAGAGGTCGAAGCACAGCTGGTCGTCGAGCGGCACGGCCTTCGGCGTCCCCAGCGTCCCCATGTGCGGCATTCTGCCCTACACCCGATACCTTGTGCACAAGTGGTGTGTGCGCAAGGCAATGCCGCAGCGGGGAGTCTGGGAGGGCGCCTGTGGCTGGACGAGCAACACCCGACGACGAGCAGGGCACCGACGTGACGCTCGAGGACCTGCTCGAGCGGTCCGGGAACCAGGACACGGCAGCGTTCGCGACGATGTACGACCGGCTCGCCCCCCGCGTGTACGGGCTGGTGACGTGCCTGGTGCGCGACCCCGACGCCGCGGAGCAGGTCTGCTGCGAGGCGTTCCTCGAGGTGTGGCGCCGTGCGGCGACGTACGACCCCGCGAGCCCCGGCGCAGCCGCGTGGGTGCTGGGGATCGCCCACCGGGTGGCGCTGCGCGCGGCCGGCCTCACCCGCCTCCAGGCCGATGCGCTGCACCTCGCCCGCTTCGACGGGCTCGACCACCGGTCCATCGACGCGCACCTCGGCGCCGAGGACCCCGCGACGACGCTGCTCACCAGCGGGCTGCGGAGGCTGGCGGCGGCGGGCGGCCGGTGACCACCTCGGATCAGGAGTCGCCGGTGTGGCAGACCGCCTCGATGTTGTTGCCCTCGGTGTCGCGGACGAACGCGCCGTAATAGGCCGGGTGGTACTCCGGCCACAGGCGTGGCTCGTGCAGCGACTCCGCACCCGCGGCCACCGCCTCCGCGTGCCAGGCCCGCACCGTCGCGGCGTCGGGCGCGGCGAAGGCGACGTGCACCTCGCGGTTGGGGCCGACCCCGTCGAAGGTGCTGATCCAGAAGTCGGGACCGTCGGTGCCGTAGCCGATGGCCACGCCGACGTCCATGACGCGGCGGTGGCCCAGGACGCCCAGGACCCGGTCGTAGAACCCCGCCGCCCGCGCGAGGTCGGTGCAGTTGATGCCGAGGTGATCGATCATGGTCAGATCCTGACAGCGCCCACCGACAGCGGCTGCCGATAGCGTGCGGACCATGACCGCACCGACCGAGCTGATCGACCAGGCCCGCGCGTGGGCCGCAGAGGACCCCGACGAGCAGACCCGCGCCGAGCTCGAGGCGCTCGTCGCGGCCGCCGAGCGCGGTGAGGAGACCGACCTGGCCGACCGCTTCGCCGGCACCCTCGAGTTCGGCACGGCCGGCCTGCGCGGCGCGCTCGGTGCCGGGCCCAACCGGATGAACCGGGTGGTCGTCACGCGCGCGGCAGCCGGCCTGGCGGCCCACCTCCGCGCCACCGGTCACGCGGGTGGCTCGGTGGTGATCGGCTACGACGCCCGCCACAACTCCGACGTCTTCGCGCGCGACACCGCCGAGATCATGACCGGCGCCGGGTTCAAGGCGCTCGTCATGCCCCGCACCCTGCCGACGCCGCTGCTGGCGTTCGCGATCCGCGAGCTCGGCTGCGCGGCCGGCGTGATGGTGACCGCCAGCCACAACCCGCCCCAGGACAACGGCTACAAGGTCTACCTCGGAGACGGCAGCCAGATCGTGCCGCCCGCCGACGAGCAGATCGCCGCGCAGATCGCCGCGGTCGGCGCGATCGCCGACCTCCCCCGCGGCGACGCGGGCCGGCCGGTCGGCGAGGAGATCGTCGACCGCTACCTCGACACCGTCGCCGGCCTCGCCGAGGACGGCCCGCGCGAGCTGTCGATCGTCTACACGCCGCTGCACGGCGTCGGAGGCTCGACGGTGGCCCAGGTGCTGGAGACCGCGGGCTTCGAGGCGCCCCACGTGGTCGAGGAGCAGGAGCACCCGGACCCCGAGTTCCCCACGGTCTCCTTCCCCAACCCGGAGGAGCCCGGTGCGATGGACCTCGCGATGGCCCTGGCCGCGCGTCAGCGCGCCGACCTCGTCGTGGCCAACGACCCCGACGCCGACCGCTGCGCCGTCGCGGTGCCCGACGCCCACGGCTGGCGGATGCTGCGCGGCGACGAGGTGGGGGCGCTGCTGGCCCACCACCTGCTCGCCCGCGGCCGCGCCGGCACCTACGCCAACTCGATCGTGTCCTCCAGCCTGCTCGGCAAGATGGCCGCTGCCGCCGGCCAGCCGCACGAGGAGACGTTGACCGGCTTCAAGTGGATCGGCCGCGTCGAGGGCCTCGCCTTCGGCTACGAGGAGGCCCTCGGCTACTGCTGCGACCCCGAGCACGTCCGGGACAAGGACGGCGTCTCGGCGCTGCTGCTGGTGTGCGAGCTCGCCGCGCAGGCCAGGGCCGAGGGGCGCACCCTGACCGACCTGCTCGACGACATCGCCCGCACGCACGGCCTGCACGCCACCGACCAGCTCTCGGTGCGCTTCGAGGACCTCTCCGAGATCGCCGCCACGATGGACCGGCTGCGCGCCGCTCCCCCGCAGGCCCTCGGCGGCCTGGCCGTCGAGCGGGTCGAGGACCTCGCGCAGGGCACCGACCTCCTCCCGCCCACCGACGGCCTGCGCTACTCCCTCGCCGAGGGCGCGCGCGTCATCGTCCGCCCGAGCGGCACCGAGCCCAAGGTGAAGTGCTACCTCGAGGTCGTGGTCCCGGTCGAGGAGGGCGTCGAGGACGGCGTCGACGCCGCCCGGATCTCCGCCGCGGGCCGCCTCGACGCGATCAAGGCCGACCTGCGCGGCGTCGCGTTCGGCCAGCCCGCGGAGGCCTGACGTGCGCGGGCGTGCCGCAGCACTCGGCCTGGCCCTCGCGGCCGGCGTGCTGGTCCCCGCACCCGCGACGGCGGCTGGGACGGCGACGGGGACGGGGACGGCGTACGACGGCGCCCGTGAGCGCGCTCCGCGCACCTGGCTCGTCGGCCCGGGCCGAGCGCTCGCCGCCCCCAGCGCCGCGGCGGCGGTGGCCGGCGACGGCGACACGGTGCTGATCGACGCCGGCACCTACTCGGGCGACGTGGCCACCTGGACCCAGGACGACCTCACCCTGCGCGGCGTCGGCGGGCGCGCCCACCTGCGCGCCGACGGCACCGACGCCCAGGGCAAGGCGATCTGGGTGATCGCCGGCGACCGCACCCGCGTCGACCGGGTCGAGATGAGCGGCGCGGCGGTCCCCGACGCGAACGGCGCCGGCATCCGGCAGGAGGGCACCGACCTCACGGTCACCCGCAGCTGGTTCCACGACAACCAGGAGGGGATCCTCACCGGCGCCGACCCCGAGAGCGACGTCGTCGTGCGGCGCTCGCGCTTCTTCCGCAACGGGGCGGGCGACGGCTACTCGCACAACCTCTACGTCGGCGCCGTCCGCTCGCTGACCGTGACTGGCAGCTGGCTGTGGGGTGCCGACGTGGGCCACGAGCTGAAGTCCCGCGCGGCCCGCACCACCATCGTGGGCAACCTCATCGACGACGGCGACGCCACCGCCAGCTACTCCATCGACCTGCCCAACGGCGGGCGCGCGCTCGTCGCGGGCAACGTCGTCGTGCAGGGACCGCGCTCGGAGAACCCCACGCTCGTCTCCTACGGCGCCGAGGGGCTCACGAACGCCTCCCACCGGCTCTGGGTGGTCCACAACACCTTCGTCGACCGACGCTCGAGCGGCACGTTCGTGGCGCTCGCCGAGGGGAGCGTCGCCACCCTGCGCAACAACCTGCTCGTCGGTCCGGGTGACCTCACCGCGGGCGCGAGCGCCTCCGCGCGGGCGAACCGCCGCGTCGGCACCGAGTCGTTCGTCGATGCCTCCGCCGGTGACTTCCGGCTCGTCGCGTCCTCCCCCGCCGTGGACCGCGGCGTCCGGGTGCCGCGGCGCTGGCGCCCCGCCCTGGAGTACGTCGCCCCCGCCGGGTCCGTCCGGCGACCCGTCGTCGGCCGTCCCGACCTCGGGGCCTTCGAGCTGCGCTGACCGGGTTCGCCGATTCGGCCTCGGGGCGGGCCGGGGTGCACGACGATGTGCGCCATGGGTCAGACCGGTCGACAGCTCCGCTCGCGCACCGCCAAGGCGATGGGTGAGCGCGCCTCCGGCACCTCCACCGCCCCCGGTCGTCGGCCGAGCGCCCCGGCACCCTCGTGGCGCGAGCGGGCCGGCTACCTGTTCGACAACTCGATGTCGCGGGGGACCCCCGCGCTGATCGCGTGGCTGAGCGCCCTCACGCTGCTGCTGATCGTGTTCTTCGCGCTCGTCACGATCGGCCTCGGCCTGCGTGGCCCCGGCGACGGCGAGGGGTTCGGCGACGAGGTCTTCAACGCCCTCCTCCACGCCCTCGACCCCGGCACCGTCGCCGGCGACGTCGGCCACCCGTGGCGCTACATCCTCACCATGCTCGCCCTCACCGTCGCCGGGCTGTTCATCGTCAGCGCGCTGATCGGCGTGATCGCCGCCGGCATCGACGCCAAGATCGCCGAGCTCCAGCGCGGCCGCTCGCTGGTGCTCGAGCGCGACCACACCGTGATCCTCGGCTGGTCGGAGTCGATCTTCACCATCCTGCGCGAGCTCGCCATCGCCAACGAGAGCCGCCGGCGTCCGGTCGTGGTCGTCCTCGCCGACCGCGACAAGGTCGAGATGGAGGAGGAGATCCGCGCCAAGGTGCCCGAGACCCGCGGCACCCGGATCGTGTGCCGCAGCGGCTCGCCGATGGACGTCGACGACCTCGCGGTCTCCAGCCACCGCAGCGCCCGCTCGGTCATCCTGCTCGCGCCCGCGGGCTCGGAGGACCCGGACGCCGAGGTGATCAAGACCCTGCTGGCCCTGACCCACGAGGGCCCGGACGGCCCCCGCATCGTCGCGGAGATCCGCAACCCGACCAACCTCGAGGCGGCCCGCCTCGTCGGCGCCGAGCGCACCACCCTCCTCGACATCCGCGAGACGGTCGCCAAGCTCGTCGTGCAGACCTCGCGCCAGTCGGGCGCCTCCGCCGTCTACGTCGAGCTCTTCGACTACGACGGCGACGAGATCTACTTCCTCGCCGACCACGGCCTCGACGGCCTCACGTACGCCCAGGCCCAGCACCGCTTCGAGAGCGCCAGCCTGATCGGCCTGGTCGGCGCGGAGGGCAGCCGGCTGAGCCCACCGCCCGACACCGTCGTCGCCGGCCACACGCTCGTCCTCGTCGCGGAGGACGACTCCGTCCTCGACGCCTCCGGCGCCGCGCACGCCGAGCCGGTCGAGGAGCACCTCGGGCAGACCACGCCGGTCCCCCAGGAGCCGGGCCGCGCGGTGATGATCGGCTGGAACGAGCGCGCGCCGCTCATGCTCGCCGAGCTCGACCGGTACGCCGACCCCGGCTCGACCATCACCGTGCTCACCAGCCTCGGCGAGCCGCGGGTGCCCCCGCTGCGCAACCTCGCCGTCGAGGTGGTCCACGGCGTCACGACCGACCGCGCCACCCTCGACCAGCACGTCGTCGCCGGCCTCGACCAGGTCATCGTGCTCTGCTACTCCGACGACCTGCCGGCCCAGGCCGCCGACGCCAGGACGCTCGTCACCCTGCTCCACGTGCGCGACATCCTGGCCCGCCTCGGCAGCGAGACCGCCGTGGTGAGCGAGATGATGGACGACCGCAACCGGGTGCTCGCGCAGGTCGCCGACATCGACGACGTCGTGGTGAGCGGGGAGTTCGTCAGCCTCATCGTCACCCAGCTCTCGGAGGACGCCCGGCTCGAGGCGGTCTTCTCCGAGCTCCTCGGCGCCGACGGCGCCGAGATCTACCTGCGGCCGGCGGAGTGGTACGTCCGACCGGACGTCGAGGTGTCGTGGGCCAGCGTGGTGGAGGGCGCGATCCGGCGCGGCGAGACAGCGATCGGCTGGAAGTCCGACCAGCTCTCCGCCAGCGGCGCGGAGTTCGGCGTGCGGGTCAACCCGCCCAAGTCGGCGACGTTGACCGTGCGACCGGGCGACCGGGTCGTCGTGCTCGCCCAGGACTGACCCGTGCGCGGCACGCCCACCGCGCAGCGGGCAGCGCTCAGAGGAAGAAGCTGACCAGCAGCAAGAGGACGGAGCCGACGACCAGCACGATCGGCACCATCGCGGGCTCGCGTCGCACCGCGTCGGGCAGGGCCAGATGCTCGCGCGAGCCGGGTCGTACGCCCTCGCGGGAGCGGGCCTTGTCGACCAGGTCGTGGAGGCGGTCCTCCACGAAGTCGGCGTAGTGCATGCCCTCGGTGGGCGCGAGCGCGGCGTCGGTGGCCAGGCCGCCCGGGCGGTGGCGCGAGGTGAGGGCCTTGCGCCACGTCCGCCCCACCACCGTGGACACCCAGCGCCGGTCGGCGGCGCGCACGACCAGCACCTGGCGCACGGCCATCTCCTCGACGGCCGCCAGCCGGACGTGGACGGTCTCGGCGAGGTTGCGCATGACGAGGTGCTCGGTGGTCACCCACAGCGCCGGGCGCAGCATCGCGGCCCACGCCAGGACCCCGACGAGCAGCGCCGCGGCCGCCACCCACAGGGGGAAGCCGTCGTCGGCGTAGGCCACCCCGGCGACGACCACGACCGCGGCGAGGACCATTGCCATCCAGCCGGTCACACGACCGCTGGTGGCGTGGAACCGCTCCACGACCGTGCCGTCGTCGTGCTGCACGCGTGCCATGGGAGGGCCTCCGATTTGGGCAGGAGTTGGCCCTCCTCGGATTGTCGGGCCGTCGGCGGCCAACTCTATGCTGGGTCGGTGACACCCACTCCCAGCTCGACGGCGAGCGCCCCCTCGACCCACGGTGCCTTCGACGACATCGTGCGCTCCGACTCCTCGCTCCGCCGCTTCCTCCACGGCCTCCCGGGGGTCGACCAGGTCGGGTGCGAGGCCCGCGCCGCCGGTCTGGCCACCCGGTCCATCAAGACCACGGCGAAGGCCTTCGCCATCGACCTGGCCATCCGCATGGTCGACCTGACCACCCTCGAGGGCCAGGACACCCACGGCAAGGTCCGCGCGCTCGCCTCCAAGGCGATGCGCCCCGACCCCGCCGACCCGACCTGCCCGGCCACCGCGGCGGTCTGCGTCTACCCCGACATGGTCGGCACCGCGCGGCAGACCCTGGGCGACAGCGGCGTGCACGTCGCGGCCGTGGCCACCGCCTTCCCCAGCGGTCGCGCGGCGATGGACATCAAGCTGGCCGACACCCGCGACGCCGTCGAGGCCGGGGCCGACGAGATCGACATGGTCATCGACCGCGGTGCGTTCCTCTCGGGTCGGTACCTCGACGTCTACGAGGAGATCGCCCAGGTCAAGGAGGCCTGCGGCGACGCCCACCTCAAGGTCATCTTCGAGACCGGGGAGCTCCAGACCTACGACAACGTCCGCCGGGCCAGCTGGCTGGCGATGATGGCCGGCGGCCACTTCATCAAGACCTCCACCGGCAAGGTGCAGCCGGCCGCGACCCTGCCGGTCACGCTGATCATGCTCGAGGCGGTCCGCGACTTCCGCGAGCAGACCGGCCAGATGGTCGGCGTGAAGCCGGCCGGTGGCATCAAGACCACCAAGGACGCCATCAAGTACCTCGTGATGGTCAACGAGGTCGCCGGTCCCGACTGGCTCGACCCCGACTGGTTCCGCTTCGGCGCCTCCACGCTGCTCAACGACCTGCTGATGCAGCGCACCAAGATGACGACCGGTCGCTACTCCGGTCCCGACTACTTCACGCTGGACTGAGGCAGATGAGCAACGTCTTCGAGTACGCCCCCGCACCCGAGTCGCGCGCCGTCGTCGACATCAAGCCGTCCTACGGCCTGTTCGTCAACGGCGAGTTCGTCGACGGCAGCGGCACGTCGTTCAAGACCGTCAACCCCGCCACCGAGGAGGTGCTGGCCGAGGTCGCCGAGGCCAGCGACGCCGACGTCGACGAGGCCGTGAGGGCCGCCCGCCGCGCCTACACCCGCGTGTGGTCGCGGATGTCGGGCGCCGAGCGCGCCAAGTACCTCTACCGCATCGCCCGGATCATCCAGGAGCGCGGGCGCGAGCTCGCCGTGCTGGAGTCGATCGACAACGGCAAGCCGATCAAGGAGTCGCGCGACGTCGACGTCCCGATCGTCGCGGCGCACTTCTTCTACTACGCCGGCTGGGCCGACAAGCTGGAGTACTCCGGCTACGGCACGACCCCGCTCGGCGTCGCCGGCCAGGTCATCCCCTGGAACTTCCCGCTGCTGATGCTGGCGTGGAAGATCGCCCCGGCGCTGGCCTGCGGCAACACCGTCGTCCTCAAGCCGGCCGAGACCACCCCGCTGACCGCGCTGCTGTTCGCCGAGATCTGCCAGCAGGCCGACCTCCCGCCGGGCGTGGTCAACATCGTCACCGGCGCCGGCGCCACGGGCCGCGCGATCGTCGCGCACCCCGACGTCGACAAGGTCGCCTTCACCGGCTCCACCGAGGTCGGCAAGGCCATCGCCCGCGCCGTGGCCGGGACCGACAAGAAGGTCACCCTCGAGCTCGGGGGCAAGGCCGCGAACATCGTCTTCGACGACGCGCCGCTCGACCAGGCCGTCGAGGGCATCGTCAACGGCATCTTCTTCAACCAGGGCCACGTCTGCTGCGCAGGCTCGCGCCTGCTGGTGCAGGAGTCGGTGGCCGACGAGGTGATGGCGCGACTCAAGCGCCGGATGGCCACGCTGCGCGTGGGCGACCCGCTCGACAAGAACACCGACGTCGGCGCGATCAACTCCGCGGAGCAGCTCGCCAAGATCCGCGAGCTCTCCGACATCGGCGAGGCCGAGGGCGCCGAGCGCTGGTCGGCCCCCTGCGACCTGCCGTCGAACGGCTACTGGTTCGCCCCGACCGTCTTCACCGGCGTCTCCCAGGCCCACCGCATCGCCCGCGAGGAGATCTTCGGCCCCGTCCTGTCGGTGCTGACCTTCCGCACGCCCTCCGAGGCCGTCGAGAAGGCCAACAACACCCCGTTCGGCCTCTCGGCCGGCGTGTGGACCGACAAGGGCTCGCGGATCCTGTCCGTGGCCAACCGGCTGCGCGCCGGGGTGGTGTGGGCCAACACGTTCAACAAGTTCGACCCCACCTCGCCGTTCGGCGGCTACAAGGAGTCCGGCTACGGCCGCGAGGGCGGTCGCCACGGCCTCGAGGCCTACCTGAAGGGAGCGGACGCGTGAGCCGCATCGACGTGCGCAAGACCTACAAGCTCTACATCGGGGGCCAGTTCCCCCGCTCCGAGTCCGGACGGTCCTACATCGTGAACGACGCCAAGGGCCGCCTCCTGGCCAACGCCGCCCAGGCCTCCCGCAAGGACGCCCGCGACGCCGTCGTCGCCGCCCGCGCCGCGTTCGGTGGCTGGTCCGGCCGCACCGCCTACAACCGGGCGCAGGTCGTCTACCGCGTCGCCGAGGTGATGGAGGGCCGCCGCGAGCAGTTCGAGGCCGAGCTGCGCGCCGCCGAGGGCCTCTCCCCCGCCCGCTCCCGCACCTACGTCGACGCCGCGATCGACCGGCTCGTCTGGTACGCCGGCTGGGCCGACAAGCTCACCCAGGTCGTCGGCAACGCCAACCCGGTCGCCGGCCCCTACTTCAACCTCTCCACCCCCGAGCCGACCGGCGTCGTCGCCGTCGTCGCCCCGCGGGGCCCCCTGCTGGGCCTCGTCAGCGTCGTCGCGCCGCTGATCATCACCGGCAACACGGTCGTGGTGATCGCCAGCGAGCCGCACCCGCTCACCGCGATCACGCTCGGCGAGGTCATGGCCACCAGCGACCTGCCCGGCGGCGTGGTCAACGTGCTCACCGGCGCGCAGGCCGAGATCGCCCCGTGGCTGGCCTCCCACATGGACGTCAACGGCCTCGACCTCACCGGCGTCGAGGACGTCGCGCTGGCCACCGAGCTCGAGGCAGCCGCGGCCGACAACCTCAAGCGCGTGCGCCGACCGGCCCCCGACACCGACTGGCTGGCCGAGCCGGGCCTGGACCGGATGACCCGCTTCGTCGAGGTCAAGACCGTCTGGCACCCGATCGGCGTCTGAGCCGCCCCCGCGCACGACGAAGGCCCCGGGAGATCCTCTGCGGATCTCCCGGGGCCTCTCGTCGTGCGTGCGGGTCAGCGGTTGAGCAGCGCCTGGGCGAGCACCCCGAGGATCTCGTTGGGGTTGTTCACCAGGTAGTTCTGGCCGCCGGTCGCCGCTGCGATCTGCTCGAGCTCACCGGTGTCGGAGTCCTGCGAGATGCCGATGATGATCACCTTGACCGGCTTGGCCGGGTCGCGGACCGACTTGAGCTGGTTGACCAGCGACTCCAGCGACAGCGAGCTGGAGTCGTCGCTGGCGCCGTCGGTGAAGATCACCACGGAGTTGAACCACGCCGGGTCCCACTTCTCCTGGGCGTACTTGTACGCCGCCAGCGTGGTGTCCATCAGGCCCGTCGCGCCGCGCACGCGGCCCACCAGGGCGTCGGCCTCCTTGCGCACCACGTCGCCGTGGGTGCCCGCGTCGCCGGCGTCGGCGTCGAGCCGGTCGAGGCCGGCGTACTCCTGGTAGGAGACCCCACCCTCGCCGCGGTTCTTGGAGAAGCCCCAGATGCCGATGCGGGCGGTCTCGGGGAAGGCGTCCAGCGCGACCTGCGAGGCGTTGACGGCCAGCTGGATGCGGGTGGTGTCACCGATGGCGGTCTTCATCGAGCCGGAGAGGTCGACGACCGCGAGGATGCTTGAGGGCACCGACAGCACGCGCCACTGGCGCAGGGTGTCGTCGGTGGTCTTCTGCGCGACCTTCGGCAGCACCTTGGCCGCGCCCAGGCCTATGCCGTTGGGCAGTGCCGCACCGTCAGGACCGCGGAGCTCCGCGGCGGCGACGGCGTCCACACCGGCGCTCGAGCTGAACCAGCGGCCGATCGCACGGGCCACGCGGGCGGACAGGTCGCCGCCGGAGGCCATCACGTCCAGGCTGCCGCGGTTCACGTCGACGAGCGGGTACTGCAGCATCGGCGCGCCGGTCTGCGGCGCGACGAGGGTGAGCTGGTCGTTGCTGCGACGGGCGGCGAGGTAGGCCTGCTCCGTGGCCGGCACGAGCTGCGTGCTGGACGCGGTGATGTCGGCCAGGTCGCTCTCGGTGGAGCCGCCGTCGACGGCGCGCTCGCCGAAGGTCTGCGCGACCGGGACGGTCTTCTCCTCGATCGTCTGGGCGGTCTCGCCGGTGGCCTTCATCTCGGCGTACGGAGCCAGCAGCGCGAGCGCCGAGGCACCCTGCGCGCTCGGGTCGGACATGGCCAGCGCGCCGCTGTCGAGGGCAGCCGCCCACGAGGCGGGCGCCTTCGCGGCGGGGCCGCCGACGAGGCCGACCGGCGTCTGGGCGAGGACCTCGGAGACCGGCGTGCCGGTCCAGCCGGCCCCGGTGAGCTGGCCCTTCCAGGTCGGGCTGTCCGGGATCCAGATCTCGGGGAGCTCGGCGTTGGGGTCGGCCAGCAGCGCGACGACGTCCTTCACCGTGCCCGACGTGACCTTGACGTCGATGCAGGGCTCGTCCTCGTTGACGCTCTTGACGGCCTGCTCGACCAGGTCCTCCATCACGGGGGCCGTGGTCAGGCGCACCTGCTCCGAGACGCAGTCGGCGGCCTCGGAGTCACTGGCGCCGCCCTTGACCATGAAGAAGACCAGGGCGCCGACGAGCAGCAGCAGGGCCACACCGCCGACGAGCAGCTTGTTGCCACCCAGGGCGGTCGGCCGGTGCCGCCCTCCCGAGGTGTCGGCGCCGTCGGGCGCAGGTGTCGAGTCGTCGAGACTCATGGGTCCTCCCACAGGAACATCGATCTGAAGTCTGGGCGAGACTAGTCCTCGGCCCACCCCTCCGAGGGCCGAACGAGGAAAAGAGTTCGTGAGCATGAGCACAGCCCAGGTGGTCGTCCTGGCCGGTCCCAGCGGCGCCGGGAAGTCGCGTCTGGCCGAGCGGCTCGGCCTGCCGGTCCTCCGGCTCGACGACTTCTACAAGGACGGCGACGACCCGTCGCTCCCCCGCATCACCCACGGCGCCAACGCCGGGCTGGTGGACTGGGACGACCCGGCCTCGTGGCACCGGGAGGACGCCCTGGCCGCGCTCCGCGAGCTGTGCGCGACCGGCCGCAGCGAGGTCCCGGTCTACGAGATCGCGCAGAACGGCCGGTGCGGCTCGCGCACCGTCGACCTCGGCGACAGCCGCCTGTTCGTCGCCGAGGGCATCTTCGCCCCCGACGTCGTGGCCGCCTGCCGCGAGGAGGGGATGCTCGCGGCGGCGTACTGCATCACCCAGCACCCGCTCGTCACCTTCTGGCGGCGGCTGACCCGCGACCTGCGCGAGCACCGCAAGCCCCCGCTGGTGCTGGTGCGCCGCGGGCTGGCGCTGATGCGCGACCAGCAGCGCGTGGTCGCCCACGCGCTGCGGTCGGGCTGTCGCCGGGCGACCGGCGACCGGGCCTACGCCGAGCTGACCGCCGCCTCGAGGGCGGCGTAGCCGGGCTTGATGACGTCGTCGATGAGCGTGAGGCGCTCGTCGAAGGGCAGGAACGCCGACTTCATCGCGTTGATGGTGAACCAGCGCAGGTCGCCCAGCGAGTAGCCGAACGCCTCCACCAGTCCGTGCATCTCCTGCGTCATCGACGTGCCGCTCATCAGGCGGTTGTCGGTGTTGACGGTGACCCGGAACCGCAGGTCGGTGAGCAGCCCGATCGGGTGCGCGGCGAACGACTCGGCGGCGCCGGTCTGGATGTTGGAGCTCGGGCACATCTCCAGCGGGATGCGCTGGTCGCGGACGTAGGCCGCGAGCCGGCCCAGCTCGACCGAGCCGTCGTCGTGGACGGTGATGTCGTCGATGATCCGCACCCCGTGGCCGAGCCGGTCGGCGCCGCACCACTGGATCGCCTCCCAGATCGACGGCAGGCCGAACGCCTCGCCGGCGTGGATGGTGAAGTGGGCGTTCTCGCGCTGGAGGTACTCGAAGGCGTCGAGGTGGCGGGTGGGCGGGAAGCCGGCCTCGGCGCCGGCGATGTCGAAGCCGGCGACACCGCGGTCGCGCCACGCGATGGCGAGCTCGGCGATCTCCATCGAGCGGGCCTGGTGGCGCATCGCGGTCAGCAGCTGGCGTACGACGATCCTGCCGCCCGAGGCGGCCATGCCCGCGTCGAAGCCCTCCTGGACCGCGGCCACGACCTCGTCGAGGGTCATCCCGCCGCCGACGTGCTGCTCGGGGGCGTAGCGCACCTCGGCGTAGACCACGCCGTCGGCGGCCAGGTCCTCGACGCACTCACGGGCGACCCGCGCGATCGCGGGGCCGTTCTGCATGACCGCGACGGTGTGGTCGAAGGTCTCGAGGTAGCGCACCAGCGAGCCCGAGTCGGCCGACTCGGTGAACCAGCGCCCCAGCGACTCCGGGTCGGCCGCCGGGAGCTCGTGGCCGATCTCGGCGGCGAGCTCGACGATGGTCTGCGGGCGCAGCCCGCCGTCGAGGTGGTCGTGGAGGAGGACCTTGGGTGCGGCCTGCACCTGGTCGCGCGTGGGAGTGCTCATCCGCCCATCCAACCAGTGCCCGCTCGCGGGCGAGCACTATGTTCGACCCCATGCGCACCTTCACCTCGCTCGACGACGTCGCCGCCGCCTCCGGTTCCGAGATCGGCACCAGCGAGTGGCTCGTGGTCGACCAGGCCCGCATCGACGCCTTCGCCGACGCCACCCTCGACCACCAGTGGATCCACGTGGACGCCGAGGCCGCGGCCGCCGGGCCCTTCGGGACGACGATCGCGCACGGCTTCCTGACCCTGAGCCTGCTGCCCCACTTCGCCTCGCAGGTGTTCCGCCTCGAGACCCCCGGGGCCCGGCTCAACTACGGCCTGGAGAAGGTGCGCTTCCCCTCCCCCGTCCCCGTCGACGCCCGGCTGCGCTCGCACGTGCGGTTCGGCGAGGTCCGCGACCTGCCCGCGGGCAAGCAGCTCATCGTCGAGCACACCGTCGAGATCGAGGGCGCACCCAAGCCCGCGTGCGTCGCCCAGCACGTGGTCCTGCTGCTGGCCTGAGGCGGCTCAGCCGATCCGGTCGAGCACGATCGGGCCCGGCGTGAGGTCCGCGCCGTCCTCGATGTCGTAGCCGCCCTCCAGGGACGCCAGCGCCCGCCCGAAGCGGTCCGGCTCGTCGGTGTGCAGCGTGAACAGCGCGTCGCCCTGGGTGACCCGGTCGCCCGGACGCGCGTGCCACACCACGCCGGCACCGGCCTGCACCGGGTCCTCCTTGCGGGCACGGCCCGCGCCGAGGCGCCACGCGGCCAGGCCGACGGCCATCGCGTCGAGGCGGGTGAGCGTGCCGGAGGCCGGGGCGTGGACGACGTGCGTCTCGCGGGCCTGCGGGAGCGGGGCGTCGGGGTCGCCGCCCTGGGCGCGGATCATCTTCTTCCACGCGTCCATCGCCGAGCCGTCGGCGAGCCTGTCCGCGGGGTCGACGTCGCTGCGCCCGGCGCCGGCGAGCATCTCGCGGGCCAGGGCCAGGGTCAGCTCGACCACGTCCGCGGGGCCACCACCGGCGAGCACCTCGACCGACTCGGCGACCTCCACCGCGTTGCCGGCGGTGTTGCCGAGCGGGGTGGCCATGTCGGTGAGCAGCGCGACCGTGTGCACGCCGGCGTCCGTGCCGAGGGCCACCATGGTCTCGGCGAGCTCGCGCGCAGAGCCGAGCTCCTTCATGAAGGCGCCGCTGCCGACCTTGACGTCGAGGACGAGCGCGCCGGTGCCCTCGGCGATCTTCTTGCTCATGATCGAGCTCGCGATCAGCGGGATCGCCTCCACGGTGCCGGTGACGTCTCGCAGCGCGTAGAGCTTCTTGTCGGCCGGGGCGAGCCCGTCACCGGCGGCGCAGATGACCGCGCCCACGTCCTCGAGGATCGCGAACATCTCCTGGTTGCTCAGCGCCGCGCGCCACCCGGGGATCGACTCGAGCTTGTCGAGCGTGCCCCCGGTGTGGCCCAGGCCGCGGCCAGAGAGCTGCGGGACCGCGACGCCGCAGGCGGCGACGAGGGGCGCGAGCGGCAGGGTGATCTTGTCGCCCACGCCGCCGGTGGAGTGCTTGTCGGCGGTCGGGCGGGAGAGGGAGGAGAAGTCCATCCGCTCGCCGGAGGCGATCATCGCCGCGGTCCAGCGGGCGATCTCGGTGCGGTTCATGCCGTTGAGCAGGATCGCCATCGCGAGCGACGACATCTGCTCGTCGGCGACCTCGCCGCGGGTGTAGGCGTCGATCACCCAGTCGATCTGGCTGTCGGTGAGCTCCTGCTTGTCGCGCTTGGCGAGGATGACCTCGACGGCGTCGTGTGCGGCCACTTACTTGCTCTCTTCCGTCGTCGTCGCTGTCGTCGCTGCTGTCGTCGCTGCCGTCTTCGCCAGGTCGTCGGGACCGAAGGCGTCGGGCAGCACCTCCGCCATGGGCCGGATGCCCGAGACGGTCCACAGCAGCAGGTCACGGCCGCCGTGCTCGAACAGCAGCTGGCGGCACCGGCCGCACGGCATGATCACCTCGCCGTCGCCGTTGACGCACACGAAGTGCGTCAGCCGGCCGCCGCCCGTGGCGTGCAGCTGGGAGACCAGCCCGCACTCCGCGCAGAGCACCACGCCGTAGGCCGCGTTCTCCACGTTGCAGCCGACGACGGTGCGGCCGTCGTCCACCCGCGCGGCGGCGCCGACGGCGTACCGGGAGTACGGGGCGTAGGCGTGCCCCATCACCTCGACCGCCGCTGCCTTGAGCTCGTCCCACTCGTCCTGTTCCACGCGCACAGTGTGTCGCATGTGCGAGACCCACGGTCACTGGCAGGTTCCGCCGAAAGATCTCCGGCGGCTTCTATGTCTCAAACCGATCTCGAACGGCGCCAACCTCGTGACGCGTGACTCATCCGCGGGCATCATGACGCCCGAACACTGACCCCATCCCGGGGTTCATCAATCTGGAGGCATTGTGACCAAGACGAGGAAGGTCGTCGCGAACGGCCTCGTGGCGCTGCTGGCCGGCGCCAGCCTGGCTGCGTGCGGCGACGCCCCTGCCGAGGACAACGGAAGCGGCAGCGGGAGCGACGCCAAGGCGAGCGACTTCCAGCCCTGCATCGTGTCCGACGCGGGCGGCTTCGACGACAAGTCGTTCAACCAGCTCAGCTTCGAGGGCGCCACCCAGGCCGCCGACGAGCTGGGCGTCAAGCTCATCTCCGTCGAGTCCAACAGCGAGAACGACTTCGCGCCCAACCTCGAGAGCCTCGTGGGCCAGGGCTGCGACGCCATCGTCACGGTCGGCTTCGCGCTCGCCGCGGCGACCAAGGAGTCCGCCAAGGCCAACCCCGACATCGAGTACGTCCTCATCGACGACTCGGCCGACGGCGGCGACGACGGCCAGACCTTCGACGGCAAGGCCGACGTCGACAACATCAAGCCGCTGCTCTACAACACCGCGCAGGCGGCCTTCCTGGCCGGCTACGCCGCTGCGGACTACACCAAGACCGGCAAGATCGGCACCTACGGCGGCATGCCGTTCCCGACCGTCACCATCTTCATGGACGGCTTCCGCCAGGGCGCGGAGTACTACGCCAAGGAGAACAAGAAGGACGTCGAGGTCGTCGGCTGGGACGGCAAGAACGGCTCCTTCACCGGTGGCTTCGAGGCCAACGAGGCCGCGACCTCGACCGCCAAGCAGGTCCTCGACCAGGACGTCGACGTGATCCTCCCCGTCGGTGGCCCGATCTACCAGGGCGCGATCACCGCGATCCAGGACTCGGGCAAGGACGTCGCCATGGTCGGCGTCGACGCCGACCTCTACGAGACCGACCCGTCCACCCAGGACTACGTCATGACCTCGATCCTCAAGGACATGAAGGTCTCGACCTACGAGGCCATCATGGCCGCGGGCGACGACACGTTCGACTTCGAGCCCTACGTCGGCACCCTGGAGAACGACGGCGTCGGCATCGCGCCGTTCCACAACTTCGAGGACAAGGTCAACCCCGACCTGGCCGACAAGCTGGACACCGTCAAGCAGGGCATCATCGACGGCTCGATCAAGGTCGACAGCTACCTCGGCTGACCACCTGCTCCACCAGCTCCACACCTGCTCCACCACGGGGGAGGCCGACGGGATCGTCGGCCTCCCTCGTGCATGTCACCGACCTGCCAGAGATCGCCGCGCGCCTTTGGCACATCTGTGGCACGAGCCGCGGGGCGCGCGGCGGTTACCCTTCCCCGCGCCCTCCCGCGCCCCCCTCCGTACCAGGTCCCGCAGATCACCCGCGAGACGTCCCGACCCCTAGGATGCGATGCCATGAGACTCGTCCTGCGAGGCATCACCAAACGCTTCGGCACCGTGGTGGCCAACGACTCGATCTCCCTCACCGTCGAGCCGGGCGAGATCCACTGCCTGCTCGGCGAGAACGGCGCAGGCAAGTCGACGCTGATGAACGTCCTCTACGGCCTCTACAAGGCCGACGAGGGCGAGATCGAGATCGACGGCGAGGTGCAGCACTTCACCGGTCCCGGTGACGCGATGGCTGCCGGCATCGGCATGGTCCACCAGCACTTCATGCTCATCCCCGTCTTCACGGTCACCGAGAACGTCATGCTCGGCAACGAGTCGACCGGCTTCGCCGGCACCCTCGACAACGACGCCGCCCGTGCCCGCGTCACCGAGATCTCCGAGCGCTTCGGCTTCCACGTCTCCCCCGACGACCTCGTCGAGGACCTCCCCGTGGGCGTCCAGCAGCGGGTCGAGATCATCAAGGCGCTCTCCCGCGACGCCGAGCTCCTCGTCTTCGACGAGCCGACCGCGGTGCTCACGCCCCAGGAGACCGACGAGCTGATGGACATCATGCGCCAGCTCCGCGAGGCCGGGAAGGCCATCGTCTTCATCACCCACAAGCTGCGCGAGGTCCGCGAGGTCGCCGACCGCATCACGGTCATCCGCCACGGCAAGGTCGTGGGCGAGGCCGACCCCAAGGCGAGCAACACCGAGCTGGCCTCGATGATGGTCGGGCGCCCGGTCGAGCTCGTCGTGCACAAGGAGGCGCCGCAGCTGGGCTCCGACGCGCTGGTCGTCGACGACCTCCGCGTCGTCGACGCCGCCGGCCACGTGCAGGTCGACGGCCTCAGCTTCACCATCCGCGGCGGCGAGGTGCTCGCGGTCGCGGGCGTGCAGGGCAACGGCCAGACCGAGCTCACCGAGGCCCTGCTGGGCCTGCAGGACGACGTCACCGGCTCGATCCGCCTCGACGGCCAGGAGCTCGTCGGTCGCTCCACGCGCCGGATCCTCGACGCCGGGGTCGGGTTCATCCCCGAGGACCGCCAGGTCGACGGCCTGGTGCCCAACTTCACCATCGCCGAGAACCTCATGCTCAACCGCAGCTTCAAGTCCCCGTTCGTCCGCAACGGCGCGCTCAAGATCGGTGCGCTGCGGGCGTTCGCGCAGGAGAAGCTCCGCGAGTACGACGTCCGGGCCCGCGACATCGACTCGCTGGCCGGCAACCTCTCCGGCGGCAACCAGCAGAAGGTCGTCGTGGCCCGCGAGCTGTCCCGCGACCTGCGCCTGCTCGTCGCCGCCCAGCCCACCCGCGGCGTCGACGTCGGCTCGATCGAGTTCATCCACAAGCAGATCGTCGCGACCCGCGACAGCGGCATCCCGGTCCTCGTCGTGTCGACCGAGCTCGACGAGGTGGTGGCCCTGGCCGACCGCATCATGGTGCTCTACCGCGGCCGGGTGGTCGGCATCGTGCCGGCCGACACGCCCCGCGAGACCCTCGGCCTGATGATGACCGGCGAACGCCCGAAGGACCTGAAGGACGTGGTCGCGTGACTGGCACGGACAAGCCCCAGCCGGAGCAGGAGACCCCGGTCGAGGCCACGGAGGCCACAGGAGCCACGAGTGCCACGGAGGCCACGGAGGACGCCGGCGCCGCCCGTGCGGACCGCTCGCGCAGCGTGCTGCGCGAGATCGCCTCGGGCAACGCCCTGTCGGGCGTGCTCGCGGTCTTCCTGGCGTTCCTCGTCGGCTCGGTGATGATCGCCGCCACCGACGAGACGGTGCGCGAGACCTTCGGCTACATCGGCGCGCGCCCCAGCGACTTCTTCAGCGCCCTGTGGGAGGCCGTGTCCGGCGCGTACACCGCGATGTTCCGCGGTGCGGTCTTCAACAACCTCGTCGACGACCCGGCCCAGCAGTGGCGCCCGCTGACCGAGACGCTGAAGTTCGCCGGCCCGCTGATCCTCGGCGGCCTCGGTGTCGGCATCGCCTTCCGCGCCGCCCTGTTCAACATCGGTGGCCGCGGCCAGATGCTGCTCGCCGGCGGCGCCGCCGCGTGGATCGGCTTCCGCACCGACCTGCCCACGATCGTGCACCTGCCGCTCGCGATCCTGGTGGGCATGGCCTTCGGCGCCCTGTGGGGCGGCCTGGCCGGTCTGCTCAAGGCCCGCACCGGCGCCCACGAGGTGATCGTGACGATCATGCTCAACTACGTCGGCTACTACCTGCTCTTCTGGGCGCTGACCAAGGACTGGCTGCTCGCCACGCCCGGGTCGGTCAACCCGAAGTCGCCGCCGATGAAGGAGACCGCGATCCTGCCCAGGGTGCTGGGCGACCGGTTCAACCTGCACCTCGGCTTCGTGCTCGCGCTGGTCGCCGTGGCGGCCGTGTGGTGGCTGCTCACGCGCTCGACGCTCGGCTACCGCATCCGTGCCGTCGGCGAGAACCCCAACGCCGCCCGCGCGTCGGGCATCAACGTCGGGCGCACCTACGTCGTGGTCATGATGATCGCCGGCGCCCTCCTCGGCCTGGCCGGCGTCAACCAGGTGCTCGGCACCGTGACCAGCGGCGTCTCCACCGACATCGACGCCGGCATCGGCTTCGACGCCATCACCGTGGCGCTGCTCGGCCGGTCGCGACCGCTCGGCATCCTCGCGGCGGGCATCCTGTTCGGCGCCTTCAAGGCCGGCGGCTTCACCATGCAGGCCTCGCAGAACATCTCGGTCGACCTCGTGCTGGTGATCCAGTCGCTGATCGTCCTCTTCCTCGCCGCACCCGCCCTGGTGCGCGCCATCTTCAGGCTGCCCGCCCAGGAGGCCAAGTGAGCACCGTGACCGAGCAGCCCGCGCCCGAGAGCGGCGGGCTGGCGCCCGACGCCGCCGTCACCCCCACCAGGGGCGCGGGCAAGAAGCTCCCCGTCGCGCTCGGCGTCCTCGCCGTCGCGCTGGCCCTCGTGCTGCTGCGCTCGAGCCACGCCGGTGACACGACCTTCCAGCTGGCCAGCGACACCGACTTCGTGACCCTGCCCGACATCGTGGTGCCGTCGATGGTGACGGCCTGGGTGATGGTCGTGATCTGCCTCGCGCTCACCGCCGAGGCGGTGCGGCGCACGGTCGCGCGCCTGCGCCAGCCGACGTGGGTCCCGATCGTGTTCGCGATCGCGTGGATGGTCGGATTCCTCAGCTGGGCCGCCGCCGACGGCCGGATCCGGGTGGTCAGCCTGCTCGGCGGTGCCGTGGCGCTGGCGATCCCGCTGGTGTTCGGCGGCCTGGGCGGCGTGCTCGGCGAGCGGGCCGGCGTGGTCAACATCGCGATCGAGGGGCAGCTGCTCCTCGGCGCGTTCGCCGCGGCGATCACCGCCTCGCTGACCGGCTCCCCGTGGGCCGGCCTGGTCGCGGCCGCGCTGGCCGGGGCCCTGGTCGCGCTCGTGCTCGGCCTGTTCGCCATCACCTACTTCGTCGACCAGGTCATCGTCGGCGTCGTGCTCAACGTGCTGGTCGTCGGCCTGACGAACTTCCTGTTCCGCCAGGTCCTCACGCCCAACGCCGAGTCGCTCAACTCCCCCGACCGCTTCTCCCGCGTGCCGGTGCCCGTGCTTGGCGACATCCCGCTGGTCGGGCCGATCTTCTTCCGGCAGACCGCGCTCGTCTACGTGCTCTACCTGGTCGTCGTGGTGGTGACGTACGCCCTCTACCGCACCCGCTGGGGCCTGCGCGTGCGCGCCGTCGGCGAGCACCCGAAGGCCGCCGACACCGTGGGCATCAAGGTCAACCGCACCCGCTACCGCACGATCCTGCTCGCCGGCGCCATCGCGGGCATGGGAGGCGCGTACTTCAGCCTGGTCTCCGTGGCCGGCTTCAACCGCGAGATGACCAACGGCGCGGGCTACATCGCGCTCGCGGCCGTCATCTTCGGCAAGTGGGACCCGATCCGCGCCACGCTGGCCGCGCTGCTGTTCGGCTTCGCCTCCAACCTGCAGGGCGTCCTCTCCGCGATCGGCTCCCCCGTGCCGAGCCAGTTCATGCTGATGCTGCCCTACCTCGTCACCATCTTCGCGGTGGCCGGGCTGGTCGGAAGGTCGCGTCCCCCGGCCGCGGACGGCGTTGCCTACAAGTCGCAGTAGCCAGCGTCACTCCGTGATCTACTGTGGCCCGTCGACTCGTCGACGGGCCACGGGGGAGGACCAGACACATGGACGCGCATCCGCTCGATGCGAGCAGCCTGGCGGCGCACGGCAGCCAGAAGTACGCGTCCATGGTCACGCACCACCCCCACGCCGTCTTCGCGGTGGACCGTGACGGCTTCTACACCGAGGCCAACGCCCACGCCTGCGAGATGACCGGGCTGAGCCTGGAGCAGATGCGCCGCACCCACTTCGCCGACACGATCCACCCCGACGACCACCCGGTGATGCAGGAGGCCTTCCAGCGCGCGCTGGCGGGCGAGCCCGTGGTGGTCGAGGCGCGCGTGGTGCGCAGCGACGGCGCGCTGGTCGACTTCCGCTGCACGGGCATCCCACTGCTCGTCGACGGCGAGGTGGTGGGCGTCCACGGCGTCACCGAGGACGTGACGCGGGCCAAGCAGGTGCTCCGCGAGCTCGAGGAGGCCAACGCCGCCAAGACGCTCTTCCTCGCCACCGTCAGCCACGAGCTGCGCACCCCCCTGGCCACCCTGGTCGGGGCGGCCGACCTGCTCATGCACGCCGACCCCGGGGCACCCGTCGAGCGGCACGTGCGGATGGTCCACCGCTCCAGCGAGCGGCTGCTCCACCTCGTCGAGGAGCTGCTGGAGTTCTCCGGACTCGAGACCCACCAGACGGTGCTGCGCCCCGGCCCGTTCGACCCGCGACACGTCGTCGACGACGTGTCGCGCTGGGCGGTGCCGCTGGCCGACGAGCGCGGCCTCGCCCTGCGGGTCAGCGTCGACGACGCCGTCCCGCACACCGTGGTCGGAGACGTGCGCCGGGTGACGCAGGTCGTGACCAACCTGGTGCGCAACGCGCTGACCTTCACCCGCGCGGGCCACGTCGAGCTCCGGGTGCGCTCGGGCGAGGGACGCCTCGAGTTCACGGTCGCCGACACCGGCGTGGGGATCGAGCCCGACCACCTGCTGGAGCTGTTCGAGCCGTTCGCGCGCTCGGCTGCCCGCTACGCCCGCCCCGACGCCGGCATCGGCCTCGGGCTGGCGATCTGCCGCTCGCTCGCCGACCTGATGGACGGCAGCCTCGACGTCGCCTCCACCCCCGGCGAGGGCAGCACCTTCACCTTCAGCGTGCCGCTGCGAGGGCGGTGACCGCCGCCTCGGCGAGGACCCGCGCGGCGATGCCGGTGGCGGCCTCGTCGACGCGCAGGTTGCCCTGGTGCAGGTCGTACGTCGGCCCGCCCGGCGTGCGTGTCCCGAGCCGGGCCATCGCTCCCGGGATCGAGTCGAGGTACCACCCGAAGTCCTCCCCGCCCAGGCTCTGGGCGGTGGAGACGTGGCCGTGGGAGCCCAGCACCGCGTCGACCGCCGTGCCGAGCATCGCGGTGGAGACCGGGTGGTTGACGACCGGCGGCACGCCGCGCTGGTAGGTCACCTCCGCCGCGACGCCGTAGGGCGCGATGATCGTGGTGATCAGCTGGCGGATGAGGTGCTCGGCCTCGGCCCAGGCCACGGCGTCGAGCATCCGCACGGTGCCGGCGACGACACCGGTGTGCGGGATGACGTTGTGCGCCTGGCCGGCCCGCACGGCGCCCCACACGACGCTGACGCCGGCGCGCGGGTCGAGGCGGCGGCTCAGGATGGCGGGCAGCTCGGTGATCACCTTGCCGAGGGCGAAGGTGAGGTCCTCGGTGAGGTGGGGGCGCGAGGTGTGCCCGCCCTTGCCGGAGAGCTTGACGGTGAGCGCGTCGGCGGCGCCCGTGAGCGGGCCCTCGCGCAGCCCGACCCGGCCGACGTCGAGGCTCGGGTCGCAGTGGAGGCCGAAGATGTGGTCGACACCCTCGAGGGCGCCGCTGGCGATGAGGTGGAGCGCGCCGCCGGGCATGACCTCCTCGGCGGGCTGGAAGACCAGCCGCACCCGGCCGGGGAGCAGGCCCCGGGCGGCGACCTCGGCGAGCGCGAGGCCCGCGCCGACGAGGCCGGTGGTGTGCACGTCGTGGCCGCAGGCGTGGGCGACGCCCGGCACCGTGCTCTTCCACGGGTCGGAGGTCAGGTCGTCGACGGGCAGGGCGTCGAGGTCGGCCCGGAGGGCCACGAGGCGGCCGGAGGTGCCGATCTCGGCCAGCACTCCCCCGCCCTCGGGCCGGGTGGTCTGCCAGCCGGCGTCGGCGAGGGCGGTCTCGACCAGGTCGGACGTGCGGGACTCGGTCCAGCTCAGCTCGGGGTGGGCGTGGAGGTCGCGACGCAACGCGACGAGGTCGTCGGCGTACTTGTCGACGACCTCGGAGATGACGGCGGTGGCGGGGTGCTCAGGAGTTGGCATGACCGACCCATACTAGGTCGAGTCCCCGTCGTAGGCGGCGAGAAGCCGATCTGCGGCCAGCGGCGCCGGGAGCTCGCCCGACAGCACGGCACGGCGTACGTCGTCGCGGACCGCGGCGACGCCCGCTGAGGAGCGCAGCCGCTGGTCGAGCTCGTCGCGCACCAGCGCCCAGGTGAACTCCAGCTGCTGCTCCGCGCGCTTGCGGGCCAGGCCGTCGGGGCCGAGGTGGTCGCGGTGCTGTCCCACCCGGTCCCAGACGTCGTCGACGCCCTCGCCCGTGAGTCCCGAGCAGGTCACGACGGGCGGGGCCCACTCGGCGTGCCCGCGCACCAGGCGCAGCGCGCCGGCCAGCTCCCGCGCGGCGACGCGCGCGTCGGCGGCGTGGCTCTGCCCCTCGTGGGCGTCCGCCTTGTTGACCGCGACGACGTCGACGATCTCCAGGATGCCCTTCTTGATCCCCTGGAGCTGGTCGCCGGTGCGGGCGAGGGTGAGGAAGAGGAAGGTGTCGACCATCCGGGCAACGGTCACCTCCGACTGCCCGACGCCGACGGTCTCGACCAGCACGACGTCGTGGCCGGCGGCCTCGAGCACCAGCATCGCCTGCGTCGTCGCCCGCGCGACGCCGCCCAGGGTGCCGGCCGACGGCGAGGGCCGGATGAACGCGCGCGGGTCGACCGACAGCGCCGACATGCGGGTCTTGTCGCCGAGCACCGACCCGCCGGTGCGCACCGACGAGGGGTCGACGGCGAGCACGCCGACCCGGTGGCCGGCCGAGGTCAGGCGGGTGCCCAGGGACTCGATGAAGGTCGACTTGCCCACGCCCGGGACGCCGGAGATGCCGACCCGCGTCGCGGGCGGCCGCTCGACCTCCGCGAGCGCCGTCAGCAGCTCGCGTGCGGCCACCCGGTGCTCGGGCCGCGAGGACTCCACGACGGTGATGGCGCGCGCGACCGCCGCGCGCTGCCCGTCGCGCACGCCCGCGACGAGGGCCTCGACGTCGACCGGGCGGGGCATCAGGCCCGCAGCCGCGCGAGCAGGTCGAGGGCCGACTCGGCGATGACCGTGCCGGGCAGGAACACCGCGGCCGCACCCATCTCCTGGAGCGTCTCGACGTCGTCGGGCGGGATCACGCCGCCGATGACGATCATGATGTCGGGTCGTCCCTGGTCGGCCAGCGCCTGCCGCAGGGCGGGCAGCAGGGTGAGGTGGCCCGCGGCCAGCGAGGAGACGCCCACGATGTGCACGTCGGCGTCGACGGCCTGCTGGGCGACCTCCTCGGGCGTGGAGAACAGCGGCCCCACGTCGACGTCGAAGCCGAGGTCGGCGAACGCGGTGACCACGACCTTCTGGCCGCGGTCGTGCCCGTCCTGGCCCATCTTGGCCACCAGGATGCGCGGGCGGCGCCCCTCCTCGGCCTCGAACTCCTCCGTGGCGGCGAGCACCTCGGCGACCTTGCCGCCGGGCGCGGTGCCTGCCTCCTCGCGGTACACGCCGCTGATGGTACGGATCACGGCCTGGTGGCGGCCGTAGACCTTCTCCAGCGCCTCGGAGATCTCGCCGACGGTCGCCTTGGCGCGCGCGGCGTCGACCGCGAGCGCGAGCAGGTTGCCCTCGAGCGAGCCGCCGCCGACCGGACCGCGCTCGGCGCTGGCGGTGATCGCCTCGAGCGAGCGCCGTACGGCGTCGTCGTCGCGCTCGGCGCGCAGCCGCTCGAGCTTGGCGACCTGCTGGCGGTAGACGTCGTCGTTGTCGACGCGCAGCACGTCGAGCCGGTCCTCCGCGGCGAGGCGGTAGGTGTTGACACCGATGACCTTCTGGGCGCCGGAGTCGATGCGGGCCTGGGTGCGGGCGGCGGCCTCCTCGATGCGCATCTTCGGGATGCCCTGCTCGATCGCCCTCGCCATGCCTCCGGCACGCTCGGCCTCCTGGATGTGGGCCCAGGCGCGCTCGGCGAGGTCGTGGGTGAGCTTCTCCACGTAGTAGGAGCCCGCCCACGGGTCGACGACCTGCGTGGTGCCCGACTCCTGCTGCAGCAGCAGCTGGGTGTTGCGCGCGATGCGGGCGGAGAAGTCGGTCGGCAGCGCGATCGCCTCGTCGAGGGCGTTGGTGTGCAGCGACTGCGTGTGCCCCTGGGTGGCGGCCATCGCCTCGATGCAGGTGCGGCCCACGTTGTTGAAGACGTCCTGCGCGGTCAGCGACCAGCCCGAGGTCTGGCTGTGGGTGCGCAGCGAGCGCGACTTCGGGTTCTGCGGCTCGAAGTCGTCGACCAGGCGTGCCCACAGCGCGCGGGCCGAGCGCATCTTGGCGACCTCCATGAAGAAGTTCATCCCGATGGCCCAGAAGAACGACAGCCGCGGCGCGAACTGGTCGATCGTCATGCCGGTGCCGAGACCGGCACGGATGTACTCCACGCCGTCGGCGAGCGTGTAGGCCAGCTCGAGGTCGGCCGTCGCCCCAGCCTCCTGGATGTGGTAGCCGGAGATGGAGATCGAGTTGAAGCGGGGCATCTTCGCGCTCGTGAAGGCGAAGATGTCGCTGATGATCCGCATGCTCGGCGCCGGCGGGTAGATGTAGGTGTTGCGGACCATGAACTCCTTGAGGATGTCGTTCTGGATGGTCCCGGCGAGCTGCTCCGGCCTCACCCCCTGCTCCTCGGCGGCCGCGATGTAGAGCGCGAGCACCGGCAGCACCGCGCCGTTCATCGTCATCGACACCGACATCTCGTCGAGCGGGATGCCGTCGAAGAGGGTGCGGGTGTCGTAGATCGAGTCGATCGCCACGCCCGCCATGCCGACGTCGCCGCGGACCCGCGGGTGGTCGGAGTCGTAGCCGCGGTGGGTGGCGAGGTCGAAGGCGACGCTCAGGCCCTTCTGGCCGGCCGCGAGGTTGCGGCGGTAGAAGGCGTTGGACTCCTCGGCGGTGGAGAAGCCGGCGTACTGCCGGATCGTCCACGGCTGGGTCGTGTACATGGTCGGGTAGGGCCCGCGCAGGAACGGCGCGAGGCCGGGCCACGTGTCGAGGCCGTCGAGGCCCTCGAGGTGCTCGGGGCCGTAGACCGGGAGGACGGCGATGCCCTCGGGGCTGCTCCACGGCTCGCCACCCGTCGCGGCGCTCGCGGCCCGCGCGCCCCCTGCCAGCGGGACGTCGGCGAAGCTCTTCGGGATGCTCATCGGGCGAGCTCCTCTCGGATCCGGCCGAGGAAGCCGAGCGCGTCGACCCCCAGGGCACACGAGTCGTCGACGTCGGTGACGGTGCGCTCACCGGGCTTGCCGGCCAGCACGACGTGGGACGCCCCGGCCGCCCGCAGCGCCGCGACGAGGTCGGCGCCCCACTCGGCGTAGGCCGCGTCGGTGCCGGCGAGCACCGCCACCGGCTGGCCGGCGTAGGCCTCGAGCACGTCGGCGGCGCCGGACGTGGCACCCGCCGCCTCGACCGCGACCCCGCCGGCGGCGAGGAGGTTGGTCGCGAAGGTCGCCCTCGCGGTGTGCGTGGAGATCGGGCCCATGGTGGCGAGGAAGACCGGACGGCCAGCGGGCTCGGCCCGCATGTCCTCAAAGGCGGCGCCGTAGTGGTGGACGTAGCGGTGGGGGCGCGGGTCCCGCTCGGGCAGGACCTCGGCGAGGTCGGGGAACTCCGATACACCGGTCAGCGGCCGCGACCGGTCGGCGACCTGCGCGTCGCGCTCGGCGCGGACGGCCCGCACGCGCTCCTCCACCCCGGCGCGGGCCTCGTCGGCCAGCGCCCCGCCGGCGGACTCGATCCGGCCGACCTCCTCCCAGGCCGCCACCGCCAGGTCGTCGGTCAGCCTCTCCACCGCGTAGGACCCACCGGCCGGGTCGGCGACCGCAGCGACGTGCGACTCCTCGATGAGCAGCGAGGAGGTGTTGCGCGCGATGCGTCGGCCGAACGCGTCGGGCAGGCCGAGCGGCTCGTCGAACGGGACCACGGTGAGGGCGTCGGCACCGCCGACGCCGGCCGAGAAGGCGGCGACGGTGCCGCGGAGCATGTTGACCCAGGGGTCGCGCCTGCTGGTCATCGGCCGGCTGGTGACGGCGTGGAGGGCCATCTCGACGCCGTCCACGCCGCTGGCCTCCAGCACCCGCGCCCAGAGGCGGCGCGCGGCGCGCATCTTGGCGATCGCCGGCAGCTGCTCGTCGGTCGCGGCGAGGCGCACCTCGATCGTGCGGGCGGCCTGCTCGACCGGGAACCCCGCCTCGTCGAGCAGCCGGAGGTACGCGACGCCGGTGGCGACGGCCCAGGCGAGCTCCTGCGCGTCGCTGGCGCCCCGGTCGTGCAGGGCGGTGCCGTCGACGACCAGCGCGCGCACGCCGAGCTGGAAGGCGCGGCGGACCAGGGGCGCGACGTGGTCGCGGGGGGCGTCGCCGGTGGGGTGCGCCAGCATCTCGAGGGTCTGCGGGTCGAGGGAGAGGTTGGTCGCCGGGTGCAGCGGGCCCTCGACACCCTCGAGGTGGGCGGCGAAGGCCTCCACCTGCTCCGTGGAGGGCCGGTCGAGGACCACGGGGGCGAGGTCGAGCAGCACCCCGTCGAGGACGGTCGACCAGTCGCGCCCGCGCTCCTCGTCGAGGTGGAGCAGCACCGAGGTGGCGCCGTTCTCCAGGTCCTGCAGCACGGCCTCGTTGGCGGCCCGGTCGTCGACGACCTCGACCTGGGTGCGCACGTCCCACGCACCCGTGCGCGTCGGCCGGCCGGAGGTGGTGAGGCCCTCGAGGTCCGACGGCTGCCCGATCGGCGCCACGCCGATGCCGTCGAGCGTGGTGCGGGTCAGGGCCGCCCAGACGTCCGCGTCCGGGGCGTCCTCGCCGAGACGGCGTGCCTTGCGGAGCACCGCGGCGCTCGCCGCCTCCCAGGCCCGGACGTCGTAGGAGTCGCCCTCCCCGACGAGCCGGAGCGAGCCCTCCTCGGGCTGCAGCTCCGCTGGCTCGGCCAGGCCGCCGTCGGGGCCCGCGTCGGGGCCGGCATCAGGGTCGGTCATGAGCGCAGGATAGGACGCACGTCACGGCACCGACACCGCCCGCACCTATGGGATAGGTCTCACCCGACCCCTTGCGCGCCCGTGTCGTACGTCACACCCGCCGCGCGCACGAAAACCTCACACTGCCGCGGCGTGTCGGCCGTCCGGGTGCCGCGATACCGTGCACGTGTGGCAACCCAAATCAACGGCCCCCGCACGCAGGGCCCGACTCTCGTCAAGGGTGCGCGGGCGACCCGCACCACCATCGCCCTGAAGCTCGGGATGGCGGTGAGCGGATTCATCTTCATCGGCTTCGTGCTCGCCCACATGTACGGCAACCTGAAGGCGTTCGCGGGTCACGACGCCTTCAACACCTACGCCGAGCACCTGCGCGAGATCGGCGAGCCGATGCTCCCCCACGGCGGCCTGCTGTGGATCCTGCGCGTCGGGCTCATCGCGTCGCTGGTCGTGCACGTCTACTGCGCCGTGGTGCTGTGGCGCCGGGCGGCCGCGGCCCGTCCGACCAAGTACGTCGTGAAGAAGAACGACGGCGCGAGCCGCTCGAGCCTGATGATGCGCTGGGGCGGGGTCACCATCCTGCTGTTCCTCGTCTGGCACCTGCTCAACTTCAGCATCGGCAAGGTCAACCCGCAGGGCGGCGCCACCAACGACCCGTTCAACCTCATGGTCGACACCTTCGACGTGTGGTGGCTGACGCTGATCTACCTCGTCGCCATGGTCGCCCTCGGCCTGCACCTGCACCACGGCGTCTGGAGCGCCTCGCAGACCCTCGGCTGGACCGGCAACGCCGCCAAGCGCCGGCGCGCCAAGGCCGCCGGCCTCGTCGTCGCGCTGGTCATCTCGATCGGCTTCTCCCTCGTCCCGCTCGGTGTCCTCACGGGCATCATCACCAAGTAAGGGGTCCGTGCTCGTGAGCAACGACATCGACATGAAGACCACCACGACCGGCCCGGCCGGCGAGTCGTTCGACGACGCGGCCGGCTACTACACCCCGGGTGCCCCGCTGGTCGACACCAAGGCGCCCGCCGGCCCGATCGCCGACCGCTGGTCCACCCGCCAGTTCGAGGCCCGCCTGGTCAACCCGTCCAACCGCCGCAAGCTCGACGTGATCATCGTCGGCACCGGCCTGGCCGGCGCCTCCGCCGCGGCCACGATGGGCGAGGCCGGCTACAACGTGAAGACGTTCTGCTACCAGGACTCCCCGCGCCGGGCGCACTCGATCGCCGCCCAGGGCGGCATCAACGCGGCCAAGAACTACAAGGAGGACGGCGACTCCGTCCACCGCCTCTTCTACGACACCGTCAAGGGCGGCGACTACCGCTCGCGCGAGTCCAACGTCTACCGCCTGGCCGAGGTCAGCACGAACATCATCGACCAGTGCGTCGCGCAGGGCGTCCCGTTCGCCCGCGAGTACGGCGGCCTGCTCGACAACCGCTCGTTCGGCGGCGTGCAGGTCTCCCGCACCTTCTACGCCCGCGGCCAGACGGGCCAGCAGCTGCTGATCGGCGCGTACCAGGCCCTCGAGCGCCAGGTCGCCGCCGGCACGGTGTCGATGTACGCCCGCCACGAGATGCTCGAGCTGGTCGTCGTCGACGGCAAGGCCCGCGGCATCATCGCCCGCGACATGGTCACCGGCGAGATCGAGACCCACCTCGCCGACGTCGTCGTGCTCGCCTCCGGCGGCTACGGCAACGTGT
This sequence comes from Nocardioides zeicaulis, assembly GCF_042432345.1. Lineage (NCBI taxonomy): Bacteria > Bacillati > Actinomycetota > Actinomycetes > Propionibacteriales > Nocardioidaceae > Nocardioides > Nocardioides zeicaulis. The sequence goes on from NZ_JBHLXH010000002.1 coordinate 775,550, forward strand.
TCTACCTCTCGACCAACGCGATGGGCTCCAACGTCACCGCCGCGTGGCGCGCGCACCGCAAGGGCGCCTACATGGCCAACCCCTGCTACACGCAGATCCACCCCACCTGCATCCCGGTCTCGGGCTCGCACCAGTCGAAGCTGACCCTGATGTCGGAGTCGCTGCGCAACGACGGCCGCATCTGGGTGCCGAAGAACCAGGCCGACTGCGACAAGGACCCGCGCGACATCCCCGAGGAGGACCGCGACTACTACCTGGAGCGGATCTACCCCTCCTTCGGCAACCTGGTCCCCCGCGACATCGCCTCGCGCGCCGCGAAGTACGTCTGCGACGAGGGCCGCGGCGTCGGTCCCGAGGTCGACGGCGTGCGCCGTGGCGTGTACCTCGACTTCGCCGAGGCCACCCAGCGCCTGGGCAAGGACGCGGTCGCCGCGAAGTACGGCAACCTGTTCGACATGTACGCCCGGATCACCGGCGAGGACCCGTACTCGGTGCCGATGCGCATCTACCCCGCGGTCCACTACGTCATGGGCGGCCTGTGGGTCGACTACGACCTGCAGTCCACGATCCCGGGCCTGTTCGTCACCGGCGAGGCCAACTTCTCCGACCACGGCGCCAACCGCCTCGGTGCCTCGGCGCTGATGCAGGGCCTGGCCGACGGGTACTTCGTCCTGCCCCACACGATCCGCGACTACCTCGCCGACGGCCCGTTCGAGCCGGTCGCCGAGGACCACCCCGCGGTCGTGGAGGCGCGCGAGTCGGTGCAGTCGCGCATCGACCACTTCCTGTCGGTCAACGGCACCCGCAGCGTCGACTCGTACCACCGCGAGCTCGGCAACATCATGTGGGAGTACTGCGGCATGGAGCGCTCCGAGGACGGGCTGAAGAAGGCGATCGACCTGATCCGCACCCTCAAGGACGACTTCTACCGCAACGTCAAGGTCCTCGGTGCCGCCGAGACCATGAACCAGTCGCTCGAGAAGGCCGGCCGCGTCGCCGACTTCATCGAGCTCGGCGAGCTGATGTGCATCGACGCCCTCAACCGGCGCGAGTCCTGCGGCGGCCACTTCCGGGCCGAGTCGCAGACCGACGACGGGGAGGCGATGCGCCACGACGACGAGTACGCCTACGTCGCCGCGTGGGAGTGGGCCGGCCCCGACGCCGCGCCCGTCCTGCACAAGGAAGACCTCGTCTACACCGCCATCGAGATGAAGCAGCGGAGCTACAAGTGAGCATGAACCTGACCCTGAAGATCTGGCGCCAGCCCGACGCCGTCACCGCGGGCGCGATCCACACCTACCAGCTGGCCGACGTGTCCCCCGACATGTCGTTCCTGGAGATGCTCGACGTGCTCAACGAGCAGCTCAACGACCAGGGCGAGGAGCCCGTGGCCTTCGAGCACGACTGCCGCGAGGGCATCTGCGGCTCGTGCGGCCTGATGATCAACGGCGAGGCGCACGGGCCGGAGGTCACCACGACCTGCCAGCTGCACATGCGCTCGTTCAAGGACGGCGACACCATCACCATCGAGCCCTGGCGCTCGGAGGGCTTCCCGGTGATCAAGGACCTCGTCGTCGACCGCAGCGCCTTCGACCGCATCATCCAGCAGGGCGGCTTCGTGTCGGTGAACACCGGCGCGGCCCCCGAGGCCCACTCGGTGCCGGTGCCCAAGGAGGACGCCGACCGCGCGTTCAACGTCGCGACCTGCATCGCCTGCGGCGCCTGCGTCGCGGCGTGCCCCAACGGATCGGCCTCGCTGTTCATGGGCGCCAAGATCACCCACCTCGGCCTGCTCCCCCAGGGCCAGCCCGAGCGCGACAGCCGCGTGGTCAACATGGTCGCCCAGCACGACGCCGAGGGCTTCGGCGGCTGCACCAACATCGGCGCCTGCACCGCCTCGTGCCCCAAGGAGATCCCGCTCGACGTGATCTCCCAGCTCAACAAGGACCTGCGCACCGCGATCCGCCACGGTCACTGAGCACACGCACCACTGAAGAGGGCCGGGGGTCTCCCCCGGCCCTCGTCGCGTCCCGCCCTCCCGCCGCCCCGGGCGGTGAGCAGTGCACGTTCTGCGGGCGCAGAAGCTGCCTCACTCACCCCTCGGCACGGGTCGGTGGCGTACGAGCTCGCGCAGGGGTCGCTGCAACGCGTGCCACGCGACACCGAAGTCGGGCGCCTGGCCCTCGTAGCCGCCGGCGAGCAGGGCCCGGTGGACCGCGCGCACGGTGGCGCGGGGCGAGCGCATGCGCTCCTTGGTGACCTGCACGTAGGACACACCGTTGCGGCGGTAGGCGGCGTACCGGTCGATGTCCGCGTTGTACTGGCCCCGGTCCTCCTGGTGCTGCGAACCTTCGTACTCGACGGCCACGCCGTGGGTCTCGAACCACTGGTCCGGGCTCAGCACGGTGCCATCGGTCAGCGCCACGGTGCGGTTGACGTCCGGAACCGGCAGGCCGCTTGCCACGACGTACGCCAGCAGCTCGGCCTCCGGCACCGATCGGTAGCGGTCGTCGAGCATCGGCAGGACGTAGGCGGTCTCGGGCACGCCGCGGCGCCACCTCTCGCCGGCCAGCAGGTCTTCGAGCAGCCGGACGTCAAGGTCACGGCGCCGCAGGAGCTCACACCCCATCGTCACGGCCTCCAGCGCCCGGGCGTCTGCGCAGTAGGCGACGTAGGCCGCCTCCACAGTGGCGTGGTCACCGTCGTGCGGCGGCATCTTCACCGTGCGGTGGAGGAAGACACCGTCGAGCGCGAGGTGGTGGTCCCCCTCGAGCACGAAGTGGAGGGGTGCGCGCGGACCGCGGTCGATCCCCAGCTGCTGGAGCCGGGTCAGTCCGGTGGTGACGGCGCCCGGCGGGAGGGCGAGGCGTGCGGCGGCCACCCGGTCGTCGAAGCCCAGCTCGAGGTCTCGGTGCCGGTAGACGCCATGGTGCACGCGCCGGAACTGCGGCCCGGCCAGGACGCCGCGCGGCAGACCGGACGCCAGCGCCTCTGCCCGTGCGAACGGTCGATGTCGAAGGTCGTCGGGCACGCGGTGCACGCACCCATCCGGCCATGCACGCGGCCGCCGCGCACCCCCACGCCGGCACCACCTGTGGACGACGGGCGCGTACGCCACCCTGTGGACGCGTCGTGGCCCGTCTTCGAGCGGTGAGCAGTGCAAGTTCTCCGCTCCCAGAACATGCCTCACTCACCGGCCCACCATCCGCCAGCGCCTAGCGGTGAGCAGCGCACGTTTCCGGCGCCCCAGAACATGCCTCACTCACCGCTCGGGGCCCGCGCCCGACCGGAGCGGTGAGCAGCGCACGTTTTCGGCGCCCAGAACATGCCTCACTCACCGCTCGAGGGGGCGGGGGTCAGGGCCGGCGGCGGACGAGGGCCACGAGGCCCAGCATCGAGGCGGCGCCGGCGGCGAAGGCGGCCTTCGGGGAGGTGGCGGCGGCAGCGGCCGGCGAGGGACGTACGCCGCCCGCGGCCGCGGCGGCGAGGTCGATGCGGGGGCCCTCGGCGCGACCCTCGGCGGCGGCCTGGGCGGCGCGGCGCTCGCGGGACTCGCGCGAGGTGTGGGCCCACGCGGCGGCGAAGAGGACGACGCGGGAGAAGTAGTTGATCCAGATCAGCAGCACCAGCGCGATGCCGAAGACGGCGAACGCCGGCTGGCCCTGCGTGGAGGCGAGGAGGAAGGCCGCGGCCTGCTTGAGCACCTCGAAGGCGATCGCGCCGAGCAGCGCCCCGCTCCACAGCGAGCGGTCGGGGGTGTCGTGGTCGGCGAGCACCTTGAAGATGGAGAAGAACAGCAGCGAGTTGGCCGCCAGACCGACCGCGACGGCGAGCACCGCCAGCAGCGGCTTGAGCGCCAGGCCGAGTCCCAGCCAGCCGAGGATCTCCCCCGACAGCCAGGTCACGAGGGCCGACACCGCGACCGCGACCATCAGCACGACGCCGATCAGGACCAGCGCCAGCAGGTCCTTGAGCTTGCCGACGAGGAAGTTGGGCTGTTCGCGGCGAGGGGTCTCGAAGACGGCCTGCAGCGCGGTGCGCAGGCCGGAGACCCAGCCGAGCCCGGAGTAGAGCAGGCCCACGACACCGACCCCGGCGGCGGCGCCCGCGCCGTTCTGGAAGGCGTCGATCGAGATCTCTCCCTGCGCCGGCTCCCCCTGGACCACCATCGGCAGCACCGACTGGATCGCCTGCACCATCTGGTCCTGGGCATCGGGGTAGACCCGGGCGACCCACCCCACGACGGCGAAGCCGAGCGCGAGGATCGGGAAGAAGGACAAGAAGCCGAAGAACGTCACGGCGCCGGCGAGGGCGCTGCCGTTGACGAACCCGTAGTGCTCGACCATCCGGACGAGGTGGTCGACGAAGGGTCGTCGTTCGCGGACGTCGGAGACCCGCTGCTTGACGGTGTCGAGGAGAGGCATCAGGTCACCCGAGCTCGTAGTGGCAGGTGGGCTTCCACCCGTGGTCTGCGTCGTGGACGTAGAGGCTGAAGGAGTCGACGGCGAAGCGGCACTCGAACTCCGCGAGCTCGTCGAACGCGCGGTCGAGCGTGGGGTCGTCGAGGTGGTGGGCCACCGTGACGTGGGGGTGGTAGGGGAACTGGAGGTCGACCGCGAGCGGGCCCGAGCGCACCGCCCCGGCCAGCATCTCGCACGAGGAGATCCCCTCGGCGACCGTCACGAACACCACCGGCGAGACCGGTCGGAACGTCCCGGTGCCGCGCAGGTGGATGTCGAACGGCTCGACCTGCGTGGCCGCATCGGCGAGGTGGTCGCTCACGCCGGCCAGCGCCTCCTCCTCGACCTCCGACGGCGGGATCAGCGTGATGTGCGTGGGGATCTGCGTCGCGGTGGTGTCCCCGACGGAGGTGCGGTAGTCCTGGAGCTCGCTCGCCCAGGGCTCGGGGATCGCGATCGCTACTCCGATGGTCGGCACGCCAGCGACCCTAGCGAGAAGCGGGCAGGAAGCCGACCCGGTCGTAGACGTCGCGCAGCGTCGCCTCCGCCACGGCCCCGGCGCGCTCCGCGCCGTCGGCAAGGATCCGCTCGAGCTCGGACCGGTCGTCGAGCAGCTCCAACGTGCGCTCGCGCAGCGGGTCGAGCACCTGCAGCACGACGTCGGCGACCTCGGCCTTGAGGTCGCCGTAGCCGCGGCCCTCGAAGGAGGCCTCGAGCGCCTCGACCTTCTCCCCCGACATCGCGGAGTGGATCGTGAGCAGGTTGCTGACGCCGGGCTTGGCCTCGCGGTCGAAGCGGATGGTGGTGTCGGAGTCGGTCACGGCGGAGCGGAACTTCTTCGCCAGCACCTTCGGCTCGTCGAGCACCCACACGCAGCCCTGGCCCCCGATCGACTTCGACATCTGCTTCTCGGGGATCTGCAGGTCGTAGATCTTGGCGGTCGCCTCGAGGATGTACGGCTCGGGCGGGCGGAACGTCTTCTTGTAGCGGTGGTTGAACCGGTTGGCCAGGTCGCGGGTCAGCTCGAGGTGCTGGCGCTGGTCCTCGCCGACGGGGACGTACTGCGGGCGGTAGAGCAGGATGTCGGCGGCCTGGAGGATCGGGTAGGTGAACAGGCCGACGCTCGCCGCGCCCTCGCCGCCCTTGGCCGACTTGTCCTTGAACTGGGTCATCCGGCGCGCCTCGCCGAAGCCGGTCAGGCACTGCAGCACCCACGACGCCTGGGCGTGCGCCGGCACCTGGCTCTGCACGAAGATCGTCGAGCGAGCCGGGTCGACGCCGGCGGCGACGAGCTGGGCGGCCGAGACCAGGGTGCGCTCGCGCAGCACCTTCGGGTCCTGCTCGACCGTGATCGCGTGCAGGTCGGCGATGAAGTAGAACGTGTCGAAGTCCTCCTGCAGCGCCACCCACTGCCGCAGCGCACCGAGGAAGTTCCCGAGGTGGAACGAGTCCGCCGTCGGCTGGATGCCGGACAGGACCCGCGGGCGCGTGGTGGCGGTGGTGGACATGCACCCCAGTCTCGCATCCTCGCGACGACGGCCTCCACGGGGTTCCGGGGCGGCCCCACCTGTGACGCACGTCACAGCGCGGTGTGATGTGACTCACCAGTAGGTTCCGAGGATCGGCCGGGTGGTCCGGCCGAGGAGGGAACCCGCCATGACAGCTGCAGCATCTCGCCGTCGCACCCACGCTCGGGGTCGGTCGGCACGCGTGATCGCACCACTCGTCTCCCTGCTCACGACCTCGTTCGCCGCGACGCTCGCGGCCGGCGCGCTCACCACGCCGGCCTCCGCCGCCGTCGCCGAGCCCCCGCGCCCCGCGTTCTACGAGGCCCCCGCCACCCTGCCCGCCACCGACGGCGCCGTGATCCGCAGCGAGAGGATGACCTTCCTGCTCGATCCCCTCGACGCCACCAGCCTGGTCCGCGACGCGCGCCGCGTCCTCTACCGCACCACCGACCGCACCGGACAGCCGATCGCGGTCTCCGGCACCGTCCTGGTCCCGCGCTCGTCCTGGATCGGCGTCGGCTCCCGCCCGGTCATCGGCTACGCGCCCGGCACGCAGGGGATGGCCGACCGGTGCGCGCCGTCGCGCCAGTTCTCCGAGGGCATCGAGTACGAGGGCATCGGCATCGAGGGCCTGCTCCTGCGGGGGTACGCCGTCGCAATGCCCGACTACGAGGGCCTCGGCACCGCCGGGGTGCACACCTACATGGACCGGGTCTCGCAGGGCCACGCCACGCTCGACGTGGTCCGCGCCGCGCAGCGCCTGCCCGACACCGGGCTCAGCCCGAGCAGCCCGGTCGGCATCATGGGCTACTCCCAGGGCGGCGGCGCCGCGGCGTCGGCGGTGGAGCTGGCCTCGACCTACGCCCCCGACCTCAAGGTCAGGGGCGCCGTGGTCGGCGCCGTGCCCGCCGACCTGTCCCGGGTCGCCACCTCGCTCGACGGCGGCCTCTACTCCGCGTTCGCGTTCTTCGCGCTGCGCGGGCTGTCCGCGAGCTACGACGTGGACCTGACGCCGTACCTCAACGCCCAGGGGCGCGCGACCAGCGACCGGGTCGAGACCGAGTGCGTCTTCGACCTGCTCGACCACGCGTTCGTGAGGTCGTCGACGCTGAGCGCCGACGGCCAGCCGATGTCCACGCTCATGCAGCAGGAGCCGTTCCGCTCGATCGTCGAGGCCCAGCGCATCGGCACCATCAAGCCGACCGTGCCCGTGCTGGTGACCCACTCCGCGATCGACGACGTCATCCCCTACGCCGTGGGCCGGGCGATGGCGAGGTCGTGGTGCAGCAAGGGCGCGAACGTCTACCTCTCCACCAACCTCGCACCGGGTCACGTGGGCGGCATCGTGCCGCAGACCGCGGAGGCGCTGCCGTTCTTCGAGGCACGCTTCGCCGGGCTGCCGCAGGTCAGCAACTGCTGGCTGGTCTAGGTCCGGTCCGGCTCCGCCCGCACGCGCACCGTGAGAGGGCTCCCCGGCGGCAGGGCGACCGACACCCTGCCGTCGGGGTCCACCGACAGGTCGAACGACGCGGTCCCGAGCCGCAGCCCGCGCAGCGTCCAGGCGCCGAGACGACCGGTCGTGCGGACGGGGTGGGTCAGCGTCCGCGTCGCGGCGTCGGCCCGCAGGCCGCCGAGCGCGACGAGGCAGGCGACCGGGGCTGCCGCCGACCAGGCCTGCGGCCGGCACGCCGCCGGGTACGCCGCGGGCTGGCCGACGTCGGTGGCCGCGTCCCCGCCGTAGAGCTCGGGCAGGCGGTGGTCGACGTGCTCGGCGGCCCGCACCAGCCCGGCGGCGAGGGCGGCGGCCTCGTCCCAGCGGCCCTCGGCCGCCAGCCCCCGCACCGCGATGGCGGTGTCGTGCGGCCACACGCTGCCGCCGTGGTAGCTCAGCGGTGAGTAGCGCGGCGAGCGCGAGGTGAGCGTGCGCAGGCCGAAGCCGGAGTCGAGCGAGGGGTCCACGAGTAGGCCGGCCGTGCGATCGGTCGCCACCGCGTCCAGCACCCCGGTGCCGAGCAGGTGGCCCATGTTGGAGGCCACCGAGTCCACGCGTGCACCGTCCCGGTCGAGCGCCACGGCGGCGTGGCCACCGTCGGCGTCGTCGACCCAGAAGTCGCGGGCGAAGCGCTCGCGCAGCCCCTCGGCCCACTCCTGCAGCCCGGGCACCGGCTCCTCCCCGTACTCGGCGAGCAGGGCGGCACCGCGCACGGCGGCGTCGTGGGCGTAGGCCTGCACCTCGCTCAGCGAGATCGGCGCCTGCGCGAGCCGGCCGTCGGCGAACTGGATGCCGTCGTGGCTGTCCTTCCAGCCCTGGTTGGACAGGCCCTCCCCCGTGTGGTCGACGTAGGCCAGCCAGCCCGTCGCGCGGGACTGCTCCAGCACCCACTCCAGGCAGGCGCGCGCCGCAGGCAGGAGCGCCCGCACCTCCCCGGGATCGGCTCCCCACGCGGCGGCGTCGGCGAGGGCGCAGACGAAGAGCGGGGTGGCGTCGACGGTGCCGTAGTAGAGCGGCGGCAGCCGCTGCTCCCCCAGGTCGAGCACCTGCTCGCGGACCTCGTGGAGGATCTTGCCGGGCTGCTCCTCGGTGGAGGGGTCGTCGACCCGTCCCTGCCGTCGCGCAAGGACGCGGAGCGTGGACAGCACGAGGCCAGGGTCGAGCGGCGCCAGCATCCGCGCGGCCCACAGCGAGTCGCGGCCGAAGAGCGTGAGGAACCACGGGCTGCCCGCTGCGAGGAAGCGGTCGCCACCGTCGTCGAGCAGGAGCCCCGAGAGGTCGGACAGGCCCTGCCGCACCACGCGCTCCAGGCGCAGGTCGGAGGCCTCGACCTCGGCACCCCACGGTGCCGGCAGGCCGCTGGCGAACAACCCGCGCACCGAGGTGGTGGCGCGCAGGGTGACGACCCGGGGCGCGCCCTGCTCGAGCACCAGCCGCCAGGTCAGGCGGCCCCCTTCGGCGTCGACGTCCGCGGCGGACGGGGCCTCCGCCACCACACGCACCCAGCCGGGCGTCCCGGACCACAGGAGACCGCCGCCCTCCCCCACCACCGGTTCCGCCGCCACCGACCGCCCGGCACGACCCTGCTTGACCTCCGACATCGGGGCGAGGTCGGTGCCGAGGTCGACGTGCAGCACGACCTCCACGGGCTCCGAGGCCGTCGAGGTGAGGCGGAGCTCCTCGCTCACCTCCTGGGCCGAGAGCGAGCGGGACCGGTCGATGCGGACCGTCGGGTCGGCCGTGGAGAGGTCGCCCAGCGACCGGGCGAGGTACGTCCAGCGGTGCCGGTCGGTGCCCCGGTGCTCGGCCCTGACGACGTCGAGTCCCGACCCCCCGACCGAGACCTCCCACCGGTCGAGCAGCCGCGTGTCGCCGACGTACCAGCCGCTCACGCCACCGCGGCGCAGCTGGCCGTCGCGGGAGGCCAGCAGCACGCCGGGGGCGGCCACGCAGGAGGCGAGGTCGTGCAGCAGGGGCTGGAGCGCGGGCGCTCCGGAGGGGGTTGTCGCGGGCTCGATGTCGTGTGTAACCTCCGTCACACCAGCGATTTTATCGCTAAACACCGGCTCCACCGCAACCCCGCGGAGGGCACCGACCGAGAGGAGGCAGCGTGGCCACACCCCCCGGACGCGGACCGCTCCCCCACGGTCACGTGACGCTCAGCGACGTAGCCCGCTTCGTCGGCGTCTCGGCGCAGTCGGTCTCCAACGCGCTCAACAACCCCGGCCGGGTGGCGCCGGAGACGCGGGAGAAGATCCTGTCGGCGGTGGAGCAGCTCGGCTACCGCCCGAACCGCTCGGCACGCGCGCTGCGCAACCAGCGCTCCCGGCTCATCGGGGTGCGGGTCGAGCCCTCCCGCGACGACCGCGCCGCCCTGCTGCTCGACCAGTTCCTGCACGCGCTCGCCGAGTCGGCCGCCGCCACGGGGTGCCACCTCATCCTGTGCCAGGCCGACGGCGAGGACAGCGAGGTCGCGGCCTACCGCGAGCTCCTCAGCACCACCTCGGTCGACGCCTTCGTGCTGACCGGTGCCCATGCCGGCGACTCCCGTGTCGCCGCGCTCCGCGAGCTGGGAGTCCCGTTCGCGACCTTCGGCCGCTCCTGGGACGGCGACGACGACCTCGCCTGGACCGACGTCGACGGGCGGGCAGGGCTGCACGCCGCCACCGCCCATGTCGCCGCCCAGGGGCACACCCGCATCGCCCACGTCGGCTGGCCGGAGGAGTCCGACACCGGTCGCGACCGTCGTGCCGGGTGGCACGACGCCTGCACCGACCTGGGCCTGGGGGTCGACCTCCACGAGGAGGTCGCCGACGACTTCGACGAGGGCCGGGCTGCCGCGCACCGGCTCCTCGACCGCGCCGACCCGGCCACCGCGATCACCTGTGCCAGCGACACCCTGGCGCTCGGGGTGGTGCGCGCGCTCGCCGAGCGCGGGCTGCGACCCGGCGGCGACGTGGCGGTCACCGGCTTCGACAACTCGCCCGCGGCGGCCCTCAGCACCCCCGGCCTGACCAGCCTGCGCCAGCCGCTCGAGCAGGTCGCGCACGACCTCGTCGGCGCGATCGAGGAGCTGCTGCACGGCTCCGCGACCCCCCAGCAGACCCTGCTCCAGCCGGAGCTGGTCGTCCGCGCGTCGAGCCTGCGCGGCCCGGCGCACGACGCCCACCCGTCCCCCGCACGACCGCTCACCCCACCCCCGGAGGAGACACCATGAACCGCCGTCCCGGCCACCGCGCCGTACCCGCCCTCGCCGTGGCCCTCGCCACGTCGCTCGCCCTCGCCGCCTGTGGCGGCGGCAGCGGGTTCGACGACTCGAACGACTCCTCCTCCGACGGCGCGAGCAGCGACGATGGCGCCATCTCCGTGCTGATCGGCTCCTCCGGCGAGGCCGAGACCAAGGCCGTCGAGGAGGCTGTCGCCGCGTGGTCGGAGGAGAGCGGCACCGAGGCCGAGGTGCAGGCCGCGACCGACCTCCCCCAGGAGCTCAGCCAGGGCTTCACCTCCAACAACCCCCCGGACGTCTTCTACGTCTCGACCGACACCCTCGCCGGCTTCGCCGCCAACGGCTCGCTGCTCGCCTACGGCGACCAGCTCGACAACGCAGGCGACTTCTACCCCACGCTCGTCGACGCGTTCACCGTCGACGGCGACTTCTACTGCGCCCCGAAGGACTTCTCGACCCTCGGCCTGGTGATCAACACCCGTCTCTGGAAGGAGGCGGGCCTCACCGACGCCGACGTCCCCACCACCTGGGACGAGCTCGCCTCGGTCGCGAAGACCCTCACCAAGGGCGACACCGTCGGCCTCACGTTCGGCCCGGAGTACCAGCGGGTCGGCTCGTTCTTCCCGCAGGCCGGCGGCGCGATGGTCAGCGACGACGGCACGGAGGCCACCGTCGACAGCCCGGAGAACCTCGAGGCGCTCGAGTTCGTGCAGGGGATGATGAAGGACGGCGTGGCCGCCTACTCCTCGACCCTCGGTGCCGGCTGGGGCGGCGAGGCGTTCGGCAAGGAGCTCGCCGCGATGACGATCGAGGGCAACTGGATCGCCGGTGCGATGGAGAACGACTTCCCCGAGGTCGACTACACCGTCGCGGAGCTGCCCGAGGGCCCCGCCGGCAAGGGCACCCTCGCCTTCACCAACTGCTGGGGCATCGCCGCGCAGAGCGAGAACTCCGACGACGCGATCTCGCTCGTGGAGCACCTCACCTCGGTCGACCAGCAGCTCGCGTTCGCCGACGCGTTCGGCGTGATCCCCTCGGTGCAGAGCGCCGCGGAGCAGTACGCCGCCGACCGGCCGGACTTCGAGCCGTTCGTCGCCGGCGCGGAGTACGCCCAGAACCCGCCGGCGCAGGAGGGGGCGGCCGACGTGATCGGCGACTTCAACGCCCAGCTCGAAGGCCTGCAGGACGGTGACCCGAAGTCGATCCTGGAGTCGGTCCAGCAGTCGATGCAGGCCGTCGTCGGGCAGTGAGCGCCTCGTCGATCCGCCGGGGGCAGACCCGCGACGGGTGGCTCTTCGTCGCCCCCGCGGTGCTGCTCCTGGCGGTGTTCCTCGCCTTCCCGGTCCTGATGGCGCTGTGGGTCAGCGTCTCGGACTGGCGGGGGGTGGGCAGCCCGTTCTCCGGCGACGTCGGGTTCGTCGGCACCGACAACTACGCCAACATCCTCGGCGGCGGCAGCCTGCAGCAGCGCGACTTCGGCACCGCGATGCGCAACAACGTCTACTACGTGCTGCTGGTGGTGCCGCTGCAGACCGTGGTGGCACTGGGGCTCGCGGTGCTGCTCCACACCCGGATGCTCAAGGGACGCGGCTTCCTCCGCACCGCCTTCTACTTCCCCTCGGTCACCAGCGCCGTGGCGATCACCGTGCTGTGGCTGTTCCTCTTCAACAGCACCGGTGCGGTCAACGCGGTCCTCGGCTGGGTCGGGATCGACGGCCCCAACTGGTTCGGTGACGCCCGCGGCATCATCCACACCGCCCTCGGCGCGGTCGGCGTGGACCCGCCCGGGGTCCTCACCGACCACCGAGCGCTCGGCATCAGCTGGTGGGAGTGGCTGGCCGGGCCGTCGTTCGCGATGTCCGCCTTCATCCTGCTGGCCGTCTTCACCACGTCGGGCACCTTCATGCTGCTGTTCATCGCCGCCCTCAACAACGTCGGCGACGAGATCGAGGAGGCCGGCATGGTCGACGGGGCCAACGCGTGGCAGCGCTTCTGGCACCTCACCCTGCCGATGCTGCGACCGACGCTCTTCACCGTGCTCACCCTCGGGCTGATCGGCACCTGGCAGGTCTTCGACCAGATCTACACCGGCACCCAGGGCGGGCCGGCGAAGACCACGCTGACCCCGGCGTACCTGTCGTTCCAGACGTCGTTCAACTCGCAGCGCTGGGGCGAGGGCGCGGCCATCGCCTTCATCCTGTTCGCCATCATCGTCGTGCTCACGCTGCTGCAGCGGTGGGCGCTGAGGGAGAAGCCATGACCGCCCGCCGCCCCGCGTGGTGGCTCTACGCCGTCCTCGCACTGCTCGCGCTCGTCTACGTCATGCCGTTCCTCATCCAGGTCGCGACGTCGTTCAAGACCGAGCCGGAGGCAGCGGCCAGCCCGATCTCGCTCGTGCCCCAGACCTTCACCACCGCGGCGTACTCCCAGCTGCTGGGCGGGGAGGCCTTCCCGCTGTGGTTCCGCAACTCGGTCGTGGTCACCCTGCTAGTGACGGCCGGGCGGGTCTTCTTCGACTCCCTCGCCGGGTACGCCCTGGCGCGCATCCACTTCCGCGGCCGCGCGCTCGTCTTCGCGGTCCTGGTCGCGATCATGGCGGTGCCCAACGTCGTGCTGCTGATCCCGAAGTTCCTGGTCATCAACCAGCTCGGCATCTACAACTCGTTCGCCGGCCTGGTCGTGCCGCTGCTGGTGGACGCGGCGGGCATCTTCATCATGAAGAACTTCTTCGAGTCGATCCCGGTCTCGGTCGAGGAGCAGGCCCGCATCGACGGCGCGAGCACCTTCCGGCTGTTCTGGTCGGTCGTGCTGCCGATGGCGCGTCCTGCGCTGGTCACCATCGTGATCCTGTCGTTCCAGGGCTCGTGGAACGAGCTGAGCCACTTCATCGTGGCCAGCAACGACCCGCAGCTGACCACGCTCACCAAGGGCGTCGCCCAGCTGGCGTCCAACCAGCTCGGCCAGGGCACGAAGTACCCGCTCAAGCTGGCGGCGGCCGCGATGATGACGATCCCGGTCGCGGTCGTGTTCCTCGTGTTCCAGAAGCGGATCATGAACACCAGCGCCGGAGCGGTGAAGGGCTGAGACGCCCGCGCCGAACCCTCAGGTGGTGGCAGCGGCGGCCGACGAGGAGCGCGTACCGCTCCACCACCTGAAGGACCCTCACCGTGCAGACCCTCCTCCGGGACCTGTCCATCGGCCGCCGCCTCGCCGCGGCCTTCGCCGCGCTCGGGCTGCTGCTCGTCGTCGTGGCGGGAGCGGGGATCTACGGCGCCGTGTCCCAGCAACGGCTGCGCGCCGAGACCCACGAGCTCGCCCAGCTGCGCGACGACATCCAGGAGCTGCGGTACTACGACGCCGACGTCAGCGGCTGGCAGGGATACATCTACGCCGAGGCCGCGGTCGAGGACCCGGTCGTCGCGGTGGAGCCCACGAGCTACAACCTCGCCGGGCTGCTGGAGAGCAAGGACGCGGTGTACGCCCTGCTCGCGGCGGTCGACACCGGCGCCCTCACCCGGGGCGAGCGGGCGTCGTTCGCGACCATGAGCGACCAGTGGGACGAGTACTTCGCGATCACCGACCAGATGCTCCGGCTCATCGGCAGCGGCACCCCCGACGGCATGGCGAAGGCCTACGAGGTGCTCAACGGTCCGCTGGACACCGCCTGGAGCGACCTCCTCGCCACGACCGAGGACATCGCCGGCTCGGTCGACGACCGCACCGACGCCCTGTCCGACCGCTCGGACAGCGCAGCCGCGCTCGCCCGCACGAGCGTGCTGGCCGTCGGCGGCCTCGCCCTGCTCGTCGCCGTCGGCCTCGGCGTCGCGGTCACCCGGTCGATCGTGCGACCGCTCAACCGCTGCGTCGACGCGCTCGGGCTGGTCGCCGAGGGCGACCTCACCGCGTCCTCGGGCCTGTCCCAGCGCGACGAGGTCGGGCAGCTCGCGGCGCGCCTCGACGCGACCACCGCGGCGCTGCGCACCACCGTCGCGACCATGGCCGGCTCCGCACGGGAGATGGCGGCCACCGCCGAGGACGTCCAGGCCTCGTCCGTGGCCATCTCGGGCTCGGCCGACGACACCTCGATGCGAGCCGAGCAGGTCAGCGCGGCTGCCGCCGAGGTCTCCGGCAACGTGCAGACCGTCGCCGCCGGCTCGGAGCAGATGGGCGCCTCGATCCAGTCGATCGCGCAGAGCGCGAGCGACGCCGCCCTCGTCGCGGCCGACGCCGTGACCACGGCAGCCGAGACCAGCCGCACCGTCGAGCGGCTCGGCACCTCCAGCCGGGAGATCGGCGAGGTGGTGAAGGTGATCACCGCCATCGCCCAGCAGACCAACCTGCTCGCCCTCAACGCCACCATCGAGGCCGCCCGCGCCGGCGAGGCCGGCAAGGGCTTCGCGGTCGTCGCCGGCGAGGTGAAGGAGCTCGCCAGCGAGACGGCGCGGGCGACCGAGGGCATCGTCGAGCGGGTCCAGGCCATCCAGTCCGACGCCGAGGGCGCCGTGGAGGCGATCGCGCGCATCGGCGAGGTGGTGGGGAGGATCTCCGACTCCCAGACCACCATCGCCGCGGCCGTGGAGGAGCAGACGCTCACCACGCGCGAGATGAACCGCAACGTCGAGAACGCCGCCTCGGGCACGGGCGAGATCGCCCACACGATCGGCAGCGTCGCCGACGCGACCCGTCAGACCACCGACGGCGTGCACCGCCTGCACGACGCGGTCGCCGGGCTGACCCGGATGTCGGGCGAGCTCCAGACGGCCGTGGCCGTCTTCCGCTGCTGACCCGCGCCGGGTGGGCCCGGACGGGGCCTCAGACCACCCAGCCCACGTTGTCGGCCACCAGGTCGGCGGCCGGGTAGACACCACGCAGCTCGCGGCGACGCTCGAGCAGGCTCACCACGTCGCCCACGTTGCGGTCGGCGAGCTGGCGGCGGCGCTCCATCTCCTCGACGAGCTTCTCCTCGTTCACCATGACGATCCCCTCCGTGCGGTCACCGGGGGCGACGGTTCCGCCCCCACTGATTGGATCGTTCCAAGCATGGGCTACGCAAGGGTTCCGGGAGTGTTAACTCCATGAAAAATCAGTGCACGTGCGAGGTGGCCCGGCGCACGTGCAGGCGGGCGGAGACCAGCAGGATCGCGATGCCCGCGAGGGACAGCACGACGCCGACGAGGGCCGGGGCGCGCAGGCCCCACCCGGCGGCGATGACGACGCCGCCGAGCCACGCGCCGAGCGCGTTGGCGATGTTGAGCGAGGCGTGGTTCATCGCCGCGCCCAGGGTCTGCGCGTCGCCCGCGACGTCCATCAGCCGCAGCTGGAGGTTGACCACGAGCACCGACCCGAGGGTGGTGATGAGGAAGACCATCGGGAGCGCCGCCCAGCCGTGCGGCGCGGCGAGCCAGAAGCCCAGGAGCGCCAGCGCCATGCCGGCGCCGCCGATGAGCAGCGAGCGGAAGATCGACCAGTCGGCCATCACGCCCGCGAGCCAGGTGCCGACCACCATGCCGAGGCCGAACGACAGCAGGTAGACCGGGACCGACCCCTCCCCCAGCCCGGCGACGTCGGCGACGACCGGCGCGATGTAGGAGTAGACGGCGAACATGCCGCCGAAGCCGACCGCGCCGGCCAGCAGGGTCAGCCACACCTGCGGGACGCGGAACGCGCCGAGCTCGCGGCGGCCGCTGGCCTCCGCGTCGCCCGGCACCGACGGGACGAACCAGGCCACCATCGCCATGGTGACCAGGCCGAGCACCGCCACCGCCCAGTAGGCAGCACGCCAGCCGAGGGCCTGGCCCAGGACGGTCGCGGCGGGCACGCCGATGACGTTGGCGATCGACAGGCCGAGCATCACCTGCGAGACCGCGCGGCCCTTGCGCGACGGTCGCGCCAGGCTCGCGGCGACGAGCGAGGCCACGCCGAAGTACGCCCCGTGCGGCAGGCCGGCGGCGAAGCGGGCGAGCACCAGCTGCTCGTAGGACGTGGCCAGGGCGCTGATGCCGTTGCCGACCACGAAGGCGGCCATCAGCGCGACGAGCAGCGCCCGCCGGGGCAGCCGGGCACCGAGGAACGCCAGGACGGGTGCACCCACGACGACGCCGACGGCGTAGGCCGAGATGACGTGGCCGCCGGCGGGGATGGAGACGTCGACCCCGCCGGCGATCTGCGGCAGCAGGCCCATCGTGACGAACTCGGTGGTCCCGATGGCGAAGCCGCCCATCGCGAGGGCGAGGACGGCCAGCGCGAAGTGGCGGGCGGTCACCGACGGCACGTCGAGGTCGTCGGTGGTCGGGTCGGCAGCGGGCGCGGTCGTGGTCATCACCTCGGACAAGGACGGGCCCCCGGGGATTGTTCCCCGGAGGCCCGTGCGTGTGACGCGTCTCGCGTCAGAGCGAGGCGAGCGCGGCGTTGAAGGTGGCGGACGGGCGCATCACCGCGTCGGCCTTCTCCGGGTCGGGGCGGAAGTAGCCGCCGATGTCGGCCGGCTTGCCCTGGACGGCCAGCAGCTCCCCGACGATCTTCTGCTCGTCGGCGCGCAGCGAGCCCGCGAGCTGGGCGAAGGCCGCGGCCAGGTCGGCGTCCTCGGTCTGCTTCGCCAGCTCCTCGGCCCAGTAGAGGGCGAGGTAGAAGTGCGAGCCGCGGTTGTCGATCGTGCCCAGCTTGCGACCCGGCGAGCGGTCCTCGTTGAGGAAGGTCTCGGTGGCCTTGTCGAGGGTGTCGCCGAGGATCCGCGCGCGGGCGTTGTCGGCGTAGCCCGCGAGGTGCTCGAGCGAGGCGGCCAGGGCGAAGAACTCGCCGAGGCTGTCCCAGCGGAGGTAGTCCTCCTTGACCAGCTGCTGCACGTGCTTGGGCGCCGAGCCGCCGGCGCCGGTCTCGAACAGGCCGCCGCCGTTCATCAGCGGGACGATCGAGAGCATCTTGGCGCTGGTGCCGAGCTCGAGGATCGGGAACAGGTCGGTGTTGTAGTCGCGCAGCACGTTGCCGGTCACCGAGATGGTGTCCTCCCCGCGGCGGATCCGCTCGAGGGAGAAGGTGGTGGCCTCGGCCGGCGCCATCACCGAGATGTCGAGGCCGTCGGTGTCGTGCTCCTCGAGGTACTCGGTGACGAGCGCGATCAGGTTGGCGTCGTGGGCGCGGGTCTCGTCGAGCCAGAACACCGCAGGGGTCTCCGACGCGCGGGCGCGGGTCACGGCGAGCTTGACCCAGTCGCGGATCGAGGCGTCCTTGGTCTGGCAGGCGCGCCAGATGTCGCCCGGCTCGACGTCGTGCGACATCAGCACCTCGCCCGAGCCGTCGCGGACCTCCACGCGACCCGCGGCCGGGACCTCGAAGGTCTTGTCGTGCGAGCCGTACTCCTCGGCCGCCTTGGCCATCAGGCCGACGTTGGGGACCGAGCCCATGGTCGAGGGGTCGAGCGCCCCGTGGGCCTTGCAGTCGTCGATCGCAGCCTGGTAGACGCCGGCGTAGGAGGAGTCCGGGATCACCGCGAGGGTGTCCTGCTGCTCGCCCTGGGCGTTCCACATCTGGCCCGACGTGCGGATCATCGCGGGCATCGAGGCGTCGATGATGACGTCGGAGGGCACGTGGAGGTTGGTGATCCCGCGGTCGGAGTCGACCATCGCGAGCGCCGGGCCCTCGGCCAGGCCCTTCTCGAAGGCGGCCTTGATCTCCGCGCCGCCCTCGACCTGGTCGAGGCCCGAGAGGATCGCGCCGAGGCCGTCGTTGGCGGACAGGCCCGCGGCGGCGAGCTGCTCGCCGTGCTGGGCGAAGACGTCGGCGAAGTAGGCGCGCACGACGTGGCCGAAGATGATCGGGTCGGAGACCTTCATCATCGTGGCCTTGAGGTGGGCGGAGAACAGCACGCCGTCGGCCTTGGCCCTGGCGACCTGCTCCTCGAGGAACGCGTCGAGCGCGGCGGCGCTCATGAAGGTGCCGTCGACGACCTCGCCCGCGAGGACCGCGAGCCCCTCCTTCAGGACGGTCTCCTCGCCGCCGGCGCCGACGTGGACGATGGAGAGGGTGTCGTCACCCTCGATGACGACCGACTTCTCGTTGCTGCGGAAGTCGTCGTGGCCCATGGTGGCCACCGAGGTCTTCGAGTCGCTGCTCCAGGCACCCATCGAGTGCGGGTGCGACTTCGCGTAGTTCTTCACCGACGCGGGCGCGCGACGGTCGGAGTTGCCCTCGCGCAGGACCGGGTTGACCGCGGAGCCCTTGACCTTGTCGTAGCGGGCGCGGACCTCGCGCTCCTCGTCGGTCTGCGGGTTCTCCGGGTAGGCCGGCAGGTCGTAGCCCTGCGACTGCAGCTCGGCGATCGTGGCCTTGAGCTGGGGGACGGAGGCGGAGATGTTGGGCAGCTTGATGATGTTGGCCTCGGGCTTCGTGGCCAGCTCGCCGAGCTCGGCGAGGGCGTCGTCGAGGCGCTGCTCCTCGGTGAGCCGGTCGGGGAACTGCGCGATGACGCGGCCGGCCAGGGAGATGTCACGCGTCTCGACGTCCACGCCGGCCGTCTTCGCGTAGGCGGCGATGATCGGGAGGAACGAGTACGTGGCGAGCAGCGGCGCCTCGTCGGTGTGCGTGTAGATGATCTTGGCCATGGGGTACGACAGCTCCTCAGGTGTTCGGGTGAACTGACCGGGTGGGGGCAGAACTCTTGACGTCAAGATACCTGACTCCCGGCGGCACGGCGAGTTCCACCCTCGCACCCCTCCGGCCGCGCCGCTAGGCTCGCCGCCGTGGCCCACACGGGGTGGGGTCACCCGACTCTGGAGGAGCAGCTCGCCATGAGCACCATCGTGGAAGACACACCCACCACCGGTCAGAAGTTCACCGCCGAGCTGATGGGCACGTTCGTGCTCGTCTTCTTCGGCTGCGGCGCCGCCCTGATCAGCGGCGGCGACTACGTGGCGACCGGCCTCACCTTCGGCCTCACCGTGGTCGTGATGGCCTACGCAGTCGGTCGCGTCTCGGGCGGGCACTTCAACCCGGCCGTGACGCTCGGTGCCGTCCTCGGCGGACGCCTGCCGTGGAACCAGGTCGGCCTCTACTGGGCCGCCCAGCTCGCCGGCGGCCTGCTCGCCGGCGCGGTCCTCTTCGGCCTCATGCACGGCTTCGAGGGCTTCGACTCCGAGGGCCGGATGGCCCAGAACTCCTTCGGCGACGCGGGTTCGGGCTACGCCTGGTGGGCCGCGCTGCTGCTCGAGACCGTGCTCACCGCGGTGTTCCTGTGGGTGATCCTCGCGGTCACCGACGAGCGCAACGAGGTCAACGCGGTCATGGGTCCGCTCACCATCGGCCTGGCGCTGGCGATGATCCACTTCGCCTCGATGGGCGCCACCGGCACCTCGGTCAACCCGGCCCGCTCCATCGGCGTCGGGGTCTTCGCCGGCACCGACGCGATCGTGCAGCTGTGGCTCTTCGTCGTCGCGCCGCTGCTCGGTGCGGCGATCGCCGGCCTCACCTACCCGGTCCTCTTCGGCCAGGGCGCGGACGCGGTCGCGGGCTCCGGCCTCAGCTTCGGCGGGGGCCGCAAGGACCAGTTCGTGCCCGGCAGCTACGAGGCGCAGTGGAACCAGGGCCAGCAGGGCGGCTGGGGCCAGCCCGGATCCCCGTGGGGCGCTCCCCCGCAGCAGCAGTGGGGCCAGCCCGACCCCTACCAGCAGCCCGCACCGCCGCAGCAGCAGCCCGGCCCGTACGCCGCGCCGCAGCAGCAGCCCGGCCAGTGGGGCCAGCCCGCCCCGCAGCAGCAGCCGACGCCCCCGCCCGCGCAGCCCGGCCAGTGGGGCGCGCCGCCCCCGGCCCAGCCCGGGCAGAGCGCGCCCGGCCACTGGGGCAA
The DNA here is from genome assembly GCF_042432345.1 of Nocardioides zeicaulis. Lineage (NCBI taxonomy): Bacteria > Bacillati > Actinomycetota > Actinomycetes > Propionibacteriales > Nocardioidaceae > Nocardioides > Nocardioides zeicaulis. The sequence goes on from NZ_JBHLXH010000002.1 coordinate 796,071, forward strand.
CCCGGACGGCGACGACGACGGCCGCACCCAGGTGCGCCGGCCCGACTGAGCCCGACCGCTAGCTCCTCGGCGCGGCCGTCCAGCCGGCGTCGAGGTCGCTGACACCGACGAGGCCGACACCCTTCTCGTACACGCTGCGGCTGGTGGTGCCGGCCTCGTCGCGCACCTGCACCAGCGTGGGGGTCTGCTCCTCGATGGTGCGGCTGGCCGTCGGCTGGCCGGGCACCACGCAGGTCAGCCAGCCGTCGCCCAGGCGCGGGTCGGCCGGCATCGCCAGCCCGGCCTCGGCACCGTCCTGTCCTGCCCGCCACCCGCCGTCGGCGCGGTCCTCGCCCACCAGCCAGACGTTGCCCGCCTCGTCCTGCGCGTAGAGCCGGTCGACCTCCTCGGCGCGCCCGCCGAGGTCGAGGAGGGTGCGCACGGTCGTGGCGTCGAGCCCGGCCACCCGCGTGGTGCCGTCGACCACCTGGGTGTGCAGGCTGCCGACGACCCGGTCGTCCCGGCTGACGTCGAGGACCTGCGCGGCGCCGGGCTCGAGCGGGAACCACGGGTTGTCGACCGTCGCGACGAAGTCGCCCGGGTCGGGCGTCGGGGTGGGCACCACGAGCCCGTTGATGCCCGGCGAGTCGTAGGGCGCCGGCTGGCCGATCCCGGCGCACCCGGACAGCGCCAGCGCCAGCGCTCCCCCGGCGGACGCGGCCGCGACGAGGCGGCGTACGGCACGGGGCATGGGCGCCAGCATGCCAGCCGCACACCAGCGGACGGCGCCCGATCCGGCGCTGCTAGCGTCAGCAGGACCGAGACCACCTCACGACCCGCACGAGGAGTACACCGTGACCTCCGAACCGCTCAAGGTCGCCGTCACCGGCGCCGCCGGCCAGATCGGCTACAGCCTGCTCTTCCGCCTCGCCAGTGGCGCCCTCGCCGGCGACCGCCCGATCGAGCTGCGGCTGCTCGAGATCGAGCCCGCGCTGAAGGCGCTCGAGGGCGTCGTCATGGAGCTCGACGACTGCGCGTTCCCGCACCTCGCCGGCGTCGAGATCGGCGCCGACGCGGAGAAGATCTTCGACGGCGTCAACCTGGCCCTGCTCGTCGGCGCCCGCCCCCGCGGCCCGGGCATGGAGCGCGGCGACCTCCTCTCGGCCAACGGCGCGATCTTCACCGCGCAGGGCAAGGCGCTCAACGCCGTGGCCGCCGACGACGTGCGCATCGGGGTGACCGGCAACCCGGCCAACACCAACGCCCTCATCGCGATGAG
>NZ_JBHLXH010000002.1:797383-797931 GCF_042432345.1 Nocardioides zeicaulis
CCGCGCGATCTCGCAGCTCGCGGCGAAGACCGGTGCCGCGGTGACCGACATCAAGAAGATGACGATCTGGGGCAACCACTCCGCCACCCAGTACCCCGACCTGTTCCACGCCGAGGTCAAGGGCCAGAACGCCGCCGAGCTCGTCGGCGACCAGGCCTGGCTGGAGAACGACTTCATCCCGACCGTCGCCAAGCGCGGTGCCGCGATCATCGACGCCCGCGGCTCCTCCTCGGCCGCGTCGGCCGCGTCGGCGACCATCGACGCCGCCCGCGACTGGCTGTTCGGCTCCCCCGCCGACGACTGGGTCTCGATGGCCGTCGTCTCCCAGGGCGAGTACGGCGTCCCTGAGGGCCTGATCTCGTCCTTCCCGGTCACCACCTCCGGCGGCGACTGGTCGATCGTCGAGGGCCTGGAGATCGACGACTTCTCGCGCGCCCGCATCGACGCCTCCACCGCCGAGCTCGCAGACGAGCGCGCCGCGGTCACGGAGCTCGGCCTGATCTGAGCGAGTCGGCGCGAGTGCGCCGCACGACCACGCCGAGTCGGCG
>NZ_JBHLXH010000002.1:797994-849495 GCF_042432345.1 Nocardioides zeicaulis
AGCGCCGACTCGCGGCGTTTCCGGGGGACGTCCGCGCCGGGTCAGAAGCCGCCGGGCTGGTCAGGGATGGAGCCGGCCAGGAAGAGCAGCGCCCCGCCGAGGAGGGCGAGCACGAGCGCGTCGAGCACCTTGTGGCGCACGGCGAGCATGCCGGCGTCGCGACGACGCAGCACCAGCCGGACGAGCGCCGCGAAGACCAGCGCCCCGCCCATCAGGCGGATGCCGGCGCGCCAGTCGCCGAGCGAGACCACGACCAGCGCCACGGCCACCACCGCGAGGACCAGCAGGTAGAACGCGCCGCCGATGGTCGAGGGGTAGCGGCGCGGGTCCTCCGGGTCGACCGGCTCGGCGGAGACCGGCTCCACGGAGTCCGGCGGCTCGAGCGGCTCGGGCGCGCTCATCCTGCGGCCCGGGCGGCCTTCTCGGCGATCTCGACGATGTTGCTGAGCAGCATCGCGCGCGTCATCGGGCCGACGCCCTTGGGGTTCGGCGAGACCCAGCCCGCGACGTCCCAGACGTCGGGCGCGACGTCGCCGGTGACCTTGCCGTCGACGCGGGACACGCCCACGTCGAGCACGGCTGCTCCGGGCTTGACCATGTCGGCGGTGATGATGCCCGGCACGCCGGCTGCGGCCACGACGATGTCGGCCCCGCGGACGTGCGCGGCGAGGTCACGGGTGCCGGTGTGGCAGAGCGTGACGGTGGCGTTCTCGGAGCGACGGGTGAGCAGGAGGCCGAGCGGGCGGCCGACGGTGATCCCGCGGCCGACGACCACGACCTCGGCGCCGGCGATCTCGACACCGTGGCGGCGCAGCAGCTCGATCGACCCGACCGGCGTGCAGGGCAGCGGGCCGGCCTCGCCGAGCACGAGCTTGCCGAGGTTGACCGGGTGCAGGCCGTCGACGTCCTTGTCGGGGTGCACGCGCGAGAGCAGCGCGAACTCGTCGAGGCCGGTGGGCTGCTGGACGATGAAGCCGGTGCAGGCGTCGTCGGCGTTGAGCTCGTCGATCACCGCCTCCACCTCGGCCTGCGTGGCGGTGGCGGGAAGGTCGCGGCGGATCGAGGTGATGCCGATCTCCGCGCAGTCCTTGTGCTTGGCACCGACGTACCAGTGCGAGCCGGGGTCGTCGCCCACGAGCACGGTGCCGAGGCCGGGGACCACCCCCTGCTCCTTCAGCACGGCGACCCGCTGGGCGAGCTCTGCCTTGATGGTCCGCAGGGTGGCTGCGCCGTCGAGGGTCTGTGCCGTCACGCGAGGCAGTCTAGGGGCTGCGCACTACGCGGCGACCGGCGCGCCGACCCGGACGAGGTGGCGCTCGGCCGCGCGGGCCGCGGGGTGCGCGACGACGGCGGCCGCCACCCCGATGAGGGCGATCACGATCCAGCCCGGGGTGCCCACCGACAGCGCCAGCCACGTGTAGAGGGCCGGGAAGACGATCGGCTCGACCTGGTAGCCCAGGCCCCACACGCCCTGGTAGTCGCCGAGGCGCCGGTGGTCCGACAGCTCGCTGGTGAAGCACCAGTCCGCCGCCGACTGCCAGAGCTCGGCGCCGGTGATGGTGACGTGCCCGGCCCAGATCAGCACGATCGAGACCCACCCGACCGTCTCGTGGGTCCAGGCGATGAGCGCGCAGGAGGCGATGAACGCGTAGCCCGACCAGCGCACCGCGCGCAGCGAGCCGTCGACGGAGTCCGCGACGCGGCTGGCCCGCACCTGGAGCAGGACCGCCAGCACCGTGTTGGTGCCGAAGAGCCAGGCGATGAGCGTCTGCGGCGCGTCGGTGCGCTCGACGAGCCAGAGCGGGACGACGACGTTGAGCAGCACCTGGTTCGACGACAGGACGCCGTTGCAGATGCCGAGCACCACGAAGCCCGGGTTGCGCCAGGCGGGGGGCGCGGCTGTCGCGGGGTCGTCGGCGGCACCGGTCGGCACCTGGCGCGCGATGACCGGCAGCACGGTGGCCACGAGCAGGGCGTTGAGCACGAGCAGGAGGCCGGTCACCAGCGGGATCAGGCGTACGGCGTCGAGGCCGATGCCCAGCGCGACGCCGCTCGCACCGGCGCCGAGGGTGTAGCCGACGTTGCGGGCGGCCCGCATGTAGGCCAGCGCCCGCACGCGCACCTCGCGCGGGAAGACCGCGATCCGGTAGACGTTGCGCGCGTTGCGCCCCGCCGTCTCCACGACGGCCAGGACGCTGAGCATGAGGACGAAGGTGACCATCCCGCCGATCAGCGGCCAGGCGAAGTAGAGCGCCGCCTCCGCCGCACTGGCCACGGCCCACAGCGGCTTGGCGCCGACGCGGTCGGACAGCCGGCCCATCGGCAGCTGGAGCAGCAGGGTGACGCCGGCCGCGACCGACATGCCGAGACCGACCTGCGCGCCCGAGAGCCCGACCACCTGCGTGAAGTAGACGGCCGTCCCGGTGAGGAACGTGCCCGTCGCGAAGGCGGACAACACGCACTGCCACACCAGGTCCCGCTCGAGCTTCGTCGGCGGGAGGATCCGTTGCCACCAGCGCACGTCGTACCCCCGGAGATGTTGTCTTGACGTCAAGATATCAGGGGTGGGCGGTGTGGAGCGCAGGGTTTTCGCACCCCGAACCTGCGTGGCTCACCGCCGCTGGGGCCGGGCGGTGAGCAGCGCACGGTCTGCGACCGCAGAAGCTGCGCCACTCACCGCCCGCGGACCGGCCAGCCCGTCGTCAGTGGAAGAAGTGGCGCGCGCCGGTGAGGTACATCGTCACGCCGGCCGCCTCGCAGGCCGCGACGACCTCGGCGTCGCGGACCGAGCCGCCGGGCTGCACGATCGCCCTCACGCCGGCGTCGATGAGGATCTGGGGGCCGTCGGCGAAGGGGAAGAACGCGTCGGAGGCCGCGACGGCCGAGGCGGCCCGCTCCCCCGCCCGCTCGACGGCGAGGCGGCAGGAGTCGACGCGGTTGACCTGGCCCATGCCGACGCCCACCGAGGCACCGCCCGCGGCGAGCAGGATCGCGTTGGACTTCACAGCGCGACAGGCGCGCCACGCGAAGGCGAGGTCGGCGAGCAACTCCTCGGACGCGGCCTCGCCCGTGGCGAGGGTCCAGGTGGAGGGGTCGTCACCCTCGGCGTCGACGTAGTCGCGCTCCTGCACCAGCAGCCCGCCCGAGACCGGTCGCATCTCCACCTCGCCCCGGACGACGGGTTCGCTCACGAGGATGCGGATGTTCTTCTTGGCCTGCAGCACCTCCACGGCGCCGTCCTCGTAGCCCGGCGCGACGATCACCTCGGTGAAGATCTCCGCGACCTGCTCGGCCATCTCGACCGAGACCGGCACGTTGGCGGCGATCACGCCACCGAAGGCGCTGACGGGGTCGCACGCGTGGGCCTTGCGGTGGGCCTCGGCGACGTCGGCGCCGACGGCGATGCCGCACGGGTTGGCGTGCTTGATGATCGCCACGGCCGGCTCGTAGAAGTCGTACGCCGCCCGGCGGGCCGCGTCGGCGTCGACGTAGTTGTTGTAGGACATCTCCTTGCCGTGGAGCTGCTCGGCGCGCGCCAGCCCGCCACCCGTCGGGTGCGTGTAGAGCGCGGCGGCCTGGTGCGGGTTCTCGCCGTAGCGCAGCTCGCCGACCTTGTCCCAGGTGCCGCCCATCCACGCCGGGAAGCCGCTGCCGTCGCTCGTGTCGGTGAGCACGTTGCCCATCCACGAGGCGACGTGGACGTCGTAGGTCGCGGTGTGCACGAACGCCTCGGCGGCCAGGCGCTGGCGCTCGGCCAGGGTGAAGCCGCCGGCGGCGACGGCTGCGAGCACGGCGTCGTACGCCGCGGGCGAGGTGACGATCGCGACGCTCGGGTGGTTCTTGGCGGCCGCGCGCACCATCGACGGCCCGCCGATGTCGATCTGCTCCACGCACTCGTCGGGGCCGGCGCCCGAGGCGACGGTCTGGGTGAAGGGGTAGAGGTTGGACACCACGAGGTCGAAGGGCTCGACGCCGAGCTCCTCGAGCTGCGCGACGTGGGAGTCGAGGCGGCGGTCGGCCAGGATGCCGGCGTGCACGCGCGGGTGCAGCGTCTTGACGCGGCCGTCGAGGCACTCGGGGAAGCCGGTGAGGTCCTCGACCTTGGTGACGGGCAGGCCGAGCGACTCGATCAGGGCGGCGGAGCCGCCGGTGGAGACCAGCGCGACGCCGGCCTCGTGCAGCCCACGCACCAGGTCGTCGAGACCGGTCTTGTCGTAGACGGAGACCAGGGCACGCCTGATCGGGACGCGGTGCTCAGCAGAGGGGGACACGGGACTCCTCGGAGATCGATCTCGGTAGAGGGCGGGGCACCCAGGCGTTCGATGCTCCCGCGCGTCACTCCCTGGTGGTGGCCCACCTGCGCCAGTCGTGTGACCCGCAGACTACCGAGCCGCGGCGCCGATGCGAACCCGGCGGCCCTCGACCTCGATGCCGCCGCGCGCGATCCGGCCCACCGCGTCGACGAGCATCGCCCGCTCGGCGGCCTTGATCCGCTCGTGGAGCGCCTCGACGTCGTCGTCCTCGTGCACCTCCACCGGCACCTGCGCCACGATCGGGCCGGTGTCGACACCGGCGTCGACGACGAAGAGGGTCGCGCCGGTGACCTTGACGCCGTGCTCGAGCGCGTCGCGCGGGCCGTGCATCCCCGGGAACGCCGGGCAGAGCGCCGGGTGGGTGTTGAGGGTGAGGAAGCGGTCGAGGAACTCCTGCGAGAGCAGCTTCATGAAGCCCGCCGAGACCACGAGGTCGGGCTCGAAGCGCTCCACGACCGTGGCCAGCGAGGCGTCCCAGCCCTCGCGGGTCTCGAACGCCGACACCGCGCGCACGAAGGTCGGGATGCCGGCCCGCTCCGCCCGGGCCAGGCCCTCGATGTCCTCACGGTCGGCGCCGACGGCCACCACGCGGGCGCCGTACGCCGGGTCGGCGCAGGCGTCGAGGAGGGCCTGCAGGTTGGTGCCCGACCCCGACACCAGGACGACGAGGCGGGCGGGCTGCGATCCGGCGGGGAGGGGCACGCCCCGGATTCTAGGCGCGGTGCGACGGGGCCCTCTGCGCGGCGCCGCGCTCGCGGACGAGCACGCCCGCCACGAGCGCGGCGACGGCCGTGGTCACCGGGACGGCGGCGATGATGCCGAGCCCGCCCACCAGGCCGCGCACCACCTCCTGGGCGACGACCTCCTGGCTCACGGCGATGCCGAAGGGCAGCTGCAGCGCCGAGAACACCAGCATCAGCGGCAGCGTCGCACCGACGTAGGCCAGCACGAGGGTGTTGACGGTCGAGGCGACGTGGGAGCGCCCGATGCGCATCGCCCGCACGAACAGTCCCCGGGCGGTCGCCTCGGGGTCGACGTCGGCCAGCTCCCAGACCGCCCAGGTCTGGGTGACGGTGACGTCGTCGAGCACGCCGAGCGCGCCGATCACCAGTCCCGCGAGCAGCAGGCCGCGCAGGTCGACCTGGGCCGCGATGGTGGCGATGTACTGGCTGCCCTCGTCGACCTGCCCGGTGAAGCGCACGACCGTGGTGAACACCCAGCCGATGCCGCCGATCAGCACGAGCGAAACGAGCGTCCCGAGCATCGCCACGGTGGTGCGGACGGTGAAGCCGTGGGAGAGGTAGAGCGTCACCACCATGCTCGCCGAGGCCGTGACGATCGCGACGAGCAGCGGTGACGAGCCCGCCATGATCGCCGGGAGCGTGAAGACCGCGATCAGCACGAGCGTGGCGGCCAGGCTCACCAGCGAGCCGATCCCGCGCCACCGCGAGAGCAGCAGCACGCCGACGGCGAAGAGCACGGTGAGGGTCAGCAGCGGCGGGCCGCGGTCGAAGTCCTGGAAGGCGTAGCGCTCCCCGTCGGGCGAGTCGCCCACGTAGGACACGATGATGCGGTCGCCGACCTCGACCTGCGGGGCGCCGGGGCCGTAGGGCAGGATCGCGCGGTCCGTGCCGGGCGCGCCCGGCCCGCTCAGCAGCTCGACCTCGGCCGCCCGGCAGCCGTCGCTGTCACGGGCGCAGGGGACGAGCGCCTCCACCTTCGCGGTGCCGCGCTGGACGTCGGCCCCGGGCGTGGTGATCTCGAGGTCGCCGGTCGGCCACAGCACCCACAGCCCCACCAGCGTCGCCAGCACCAGCGGCCCGACGACGAGCGCCACCACCACGCGGACGCGGTGGGGCGCCGGTCCCAGCGAGGAGTCGCCCGGGACGTGGCTGTGCCCTGCTCCCACCCGTCAGGCCTCGGGGCCGACGGGGGTCGTGTCGGAGGGCTCGTCGGCGCGCTCGTCGGCGAGCTCGTCGGCGAGGGCCGCGGCCGCAGCGCGGCGCTCGTCACCGCGGCGCAGCAGCGCCAGCACCCCGGCGCCGAGCAGGGCGCCGACCCCGCAGGACGTGACGGCGTGGACCAGGACGTCGGGCACGAACGGGCCCACGAAGCGCATCCGCCCCGGACCCGCGGCACCGCCCGAGAGCGCGGCCAGCACGGCGAGGGCGAGACCGGCCACCAGCCCCCCGCCGCACCCGGCGAGCGCGATGCGGTCCCAGGTGAGGACGCGGGTGCGGAGCGTGCGGTAGGCGACGACCGCCGAGAGCAGCGGCGGCAGCAGCATCAGCGCGCCCGCCCAGCCGGGCGGTGTGCCGACCGCGGGCAGGGCGGCGAGCAGGGGGAAGACCGGGAGCGGTCCCAGCACGACGGCGGCGGGCGACACGACGGTGGCACCACCGACCGCGAAGCCGGGCCCCAGCAGCCAGGAGCCGGCGAACAGCGAGGCGTTGGGCAGGAACAGCGCGTTGGCGACCGCGTAGAGGGCCGACTCCCCCGGGCTGGGGTGCAGCCGGGCGGTCATGGTGGCGGCGTCGCCGAAGGACACGGCCAGCGAGACCAGCACGAGCAGCGCGCTGACGACGAGCAGGCGCGACAGCACCGCTCCGGCGACGGCCGCACCCGCGCGCACGCTGGCCGGTACGCCGGCGGCCCAGATCGCGGCGCGACCCGACCCGGTCGCGATGGCGGGGGCGCCCACGAACGCGGTCAGCAGGAGCGTCCAGCCGAGCACGCGGGGCACCGAGGGGTCGACGGTCGTGCCGGCCGCGAGCGTGGCGGTGAGCACCGCCACGACGGCGTAGCCGGCGAAGAAGAGGGCGACGGCGGTGGGCACGGTGAGGTCGCGCTCACCGTCGGAGATCCGGTCGGCGTCGGGACCGTGGCCCGACACCGCGTCGCCGACCCGGTGGCCAAGGCGCCACATCGACCACGCCGCGACGGCGGTGATGCCCAGCGGGACGATCGTCACCCGGACACCCTCCACGGTCAGCCCCGAGCCGTGGCCGGCCAGCCAGGCCAGGGCGCCCATCCGCATCCCGCCACGCGGCGCGCCGTGCGCCCCGGCGTCGCTGACGAACCACCCGATCACGCCTGCGGCGAGCAGCACCACGAGGGGCCCGGCCGCCGCCATCGCGCCGCCGAGGGTCGCGATCAGGACCAGCGGGCGCGGTCGGGCAGCGTCGGTCCGGGCGGTGTCGGGGCGGGTGAGCAGCGACGTCATGGCCGAGCCATCATCACCCGGCGGCAGGCGGCGTTCGCGCTCCCACGCCGCCCCGGGAAGGATGTGCGCCACGTGCCCCCCTCCCGTACCGTGGAGCGGTCATGAGGAGCCCGGAGACCTTCGACGCCTACTACGTCGAGACGCGCACGCGACTCCTGCACGAGGCCTTCGCCCTGACCGGGGACGCCCCGGCGGCGCGCGCCGCGGTGCGGGACGCCTTCGTGGTCGCGTGGCACCACTGGCGCAAGGTCGCGCTGCTCGAGGACCGCGACGCCTACGTCCGCCCGCTCGCGCTGCGCCGGGCGCGGCGCCGCCACACCGCCCGCATCTGGCACCGTGACAAGTCGCTGGAGCCCGAGGCCCGGCTCACCCTCGACGCCCTCTCGCGGCTCACCGCGCGCCAGCGCGAGCTGCTGGTCCTTAACGGCCTCTCGGCGCTGACCCTCACCGACATGGGACGGATCGTCGGCGTCCCCCGCTCCGACGCCGAGCGCGAGCTGCAGACCGCCACCGCGCAGTTCGCCCTGCACCGCGACGTCGCGACCACCGAGGTCGCCCGCCTGCTCCACGACCTCGCCGGTCCGCTCGAGTCGACGCGGTGGCCCCGCGCGACCGTCGTACGACGCGCCGGTGCGGCCCGGCGTCGCACCCACACCGTGATCGGGGCCGGCCTGGCCACAGCCGCACTGGTCGTGTCGGGCTCCCTGGTGGCGACCGGGTCGGGCGCGGAGGCCACCAGCCTGGCGGAGGAGAAGGGCGGGTCCGGCATCACCGTCCACTCCCCCAGCCCCGACACCACTGGCACCGCCGTCGTCGACGACGCGCGACTGCTCACCGCCGACCAGGCCACCCGCTTCGGACGCGGCCTCGACTGGCGGGAGAAGGCCACCACCCCCGGCGGTCCGGACGGCGACCTCCTCGCTCCCTGCCAGCGCGAGCCCCTGGCCGACCCGGGTGCCGTCGCCTCGCTCGCCCGCACCTGGGTGGGTGCGCCGGCGAGCGGCACGAAGGCCGGCAAGGGGTCCGGCGCGGGGTCCAGCGGGGCGCGGGCCACCGCGGTGCAGCTCGTCGAGCGCTCGGCCGACCCCCGGGCCGCTGGGTCCGCCTTCGACGCCGCGTCCCTGTGGTTCGCCGGCTGCGCCGACCCACGCACCCAGCTGGTCGCGACGCGCACCGTGAAGCGGGTCGGCGACGACGCGCGGCAGTTCCGGCTCCGCACGTGGGGCAAGCGGCCCTCCGACGTGTCGGTGGGCCTCGCCCGCACCGGCAGCCTGCTGGTGGCCACGGTCGTGACGAGCCGGGGACGCCCGGTCACCGACCGCGACGCCACCACCTCGCTGGCCGCCGCCGTCAACGCGCTGTGCGGCGCCGACGGCGCGGGCGCGTGCGCGGGGCGGGCCCGCACCCGCACCGACGCGCCGCTCGACGTCGGCGCCGGGCCCGGCCTGCTCTCGGTCGTCGACCTGCCGCCGGTCGCCGCGGTCCGCGGCCCGTGGGTGGGCACCGACCCGGCGCGGGCCCGCACCAACGACGCCGCCACCCGCTGCGACAACACCAGCTTCCAGGGCAAGGGCATCAGCCGCGCCCTGACGCGCACCTTCGTCTTCCCCGAGACCCGCAACTCCGGGCAGCTCGGTCTCACCCAGACCGTCGGCGCGATGAACGAGCCGGCGGCCCGGGCCTTCGTCGAGAAGGTCCGCGACCGGATCCGGCAGTGCGGCCAGGCCAACCTCGGGACGTCGGTGACACCGTTGGCCTCGTCGTCGACGGCCGGCACCGACCTGCAGGCCTGGGCGCTGTCGATCGAGCTCAACGACAAGCAGTCGTTCCCCTTCCTGATGGCCATCGTCCGTGACGGCCGCGCCGTGTCCCAGCTGGGCTTCGCGCCCGAGGGCGCGATGACGATGTCGCGCGACGACTTCGTCGCGCTGTCGCGCCGCGCGCTCCAGCGGCTGGCCACCCTCGACGCGCGGGGCTGAGCGACAACCTCGCGGTCGCAGCCCGCGTCCCACCCCCGTGAGACGCCCCACCCCCTCGTCCGCCCCCTGGTCCGCACCGCTCGCCGTGCTCGTCACGCTGGTCCTCGCCGGGTGCGCCGGGACGCCTCGACCGGCCGCCCCCGCCGACCCCGCGCCGTCACCGACCTCCGCCGCAGCCGTCGACCGGGTCGAGACCGCCGGCAGGATCCCGAACGACTTCCCGCTGACCTCCGGCTGGCGGGCCGGGCTGAAGGCCCCGCGGCGCGGCAACGCCGACCTCCCGCTGTGCGGGGACGGCAGCGGGGACCCGCCCAACGCGAACGCCACCGACCGCCTGGCGGCGCGCTGGGCGAAGCGGGCCCGGACCCGCCAGGTCACGCTCTACCCCGACGGGGCGGCCGCCCGTCAGGCGGTGGGCGCGCTGCTCGCCTACTACCGCGGCTGTCCGGTCGCCGGCTGGGGCGAGCTCCCGTGGCGCTCCACCACGACCGTCCGGCCCACCGGCACGGGCACGCCGGGCGAGTCGCGCTGGCAGGTCGTCCAGGCGCTCGCCGACGCCGACGGCGTCTTCGGCGGCTCGGTCGTGCAGGTCGTGCGGGTGGGACGCGCCGTCCTGCTCGACGTCGCCGGCGCCACGGTCGACGGACGGTGGACCGCCCGAGCCCGCGCGATCGCGGCCGACCAGGTCACCTGGGGCGCCGCCGTGGTCGAGGCGATGGACGGGCTCTGAGCAACATCTTCGCCGTCGGAGGCAACCTTTTCGTCCCCCGCGGTGTCTCACAGGGCGTGAGGTCACGCGCACGGCTCCCGTACGCGGCCCTGGCGTGCCTGCTGGCGCTCGCCGGGTGCCGAGGTGCCGACGCGCCTGCCGAGGCACCGGCGCGACCCGTCGCAGCCGCCACCGGCACCGTCATCCCCGACGACTTCCCCCTCGCGGCGGGCATGGGCGCCACGGGCGACGCCGTCCCCACCGCCCGCACCGGCACCGGCCTGCGCGGCCTCGAGCTGTGCGGCGAGACGCCGCTGCGCGGGCTCACCGTCCGCGACCGGATGGTGGCGGACAACAGCGGCGGCGAGGCCGCCGACACGCGCGAGCTGGTGCTGCTCGGCAGCGCGGACGAGGCCGCCGAGGTGGCGCGGACCATGCGCACCCTCGTCGAGGAGTGCGACCGCCCCACCCTCTCCGACAGCGACGCCCGCACCCGCACCGAGGTGCTCGGATCGCCCTTCGGGCCCGCCCCCGCCGTCGCGCTGCAGCAGACCTGGACCTTCGACGGCCGGCCTGCCGACGGCTCGATGCTGGTCCACGTGGTGCCGGACGGTGCCGCGCTGCTCGTCGCCTCGACCTACGGCGCGTGGTCCCGCGAAGAGGCCGACCAGGCGGTCGCGGAGACCTCCGACGCGCTGCGCGACACCGTCACGGCGCTGGCGCGCCTCGAGGACGGGGGGACGCCGTGACCCTGGTCACCACCCTCGTCACCAGCCTCGTCACCGGAGATCTCGATGCGCGGCAGGGGGCCGCGGCGTCGTACGGTGGGTGCTTGCGCAGTCGCGGGACGCGCCGCCCACCGAGGCCCTCGGGGCCACCGCAGGGACCGTCCCACGCGATTCGCTTGCTCATCTGAACGGGGAGAAAGAACCATGTCCATTCCTTCGACGCTGGCCAGCTCGGCCTGCCCGACCCTGCCCTCGCCGCGGCGTGCCTCGGCCACCGCGCCGGTCCGCCTGCTCGGTGCCCACGTCGTGTGGCGCATCCTGTGGGAGGCCCGTCCTCCGGCCCGCCCGGAACGCCAGACGGCCCCGCAGGTGGACCTGCGGGGCCGTCTGGAGTGAGGCTGCTCAGAGGTCCTGCAGGATCTCCCGCATCAGCGCGGCGGTCTCGGACGGCGTCTTGCCGACCTTGACCCCAGCGGCCTCGAGGGCCTCCTTCTTGGCCTGCGCGGTGCCCGAGGAGCCCGACACGATGGCGCCGGCGTGGCCCATGGTCTTGCCCTCGGGAGCGGTGAAGCCAGCGACGTAGCCGACGACCGGCTTGGTCACGTGCTCCTTGATGTACGCCGCCGCACGCTCCTCGGCGTCGCCGCCGATCTCGCCGATCATCACGATCGCCTTGGTCTCCGGGTCGTTCTCGAAGGCCTCGAGGGCGTCGATGTGGGTGGTGCCGATGATCGGGTCGCCACCGATGCCGATGGCGGTGGTGAAGCCGAAGTCCTTGAGCTCGTACATCATCTGGTAGGTCAGGGTGCCCGACTTGGACACCAGGCCGATCGGGCCCTTGCCGGCGATGGTGTGCGGCGTGATGCCGGCCAGCGACTCCTCCGGCGTGATGATGCCGGGGCAGTTCGGGCCGATCATGCGGGTCTTCTTGCCCTCGAGGTACTGCACGACCTCGGCGGTGTCGAGGACCGGGACGCCCTCGGTGATGACGACCAGGAGCGGGATCTCGGCGTCGATCGCCTCGAGCGCGGCGTCCTTGGTGAAGGCCGGCGGCACGAAGGCGACGGACACGTCGGCGCCGGTCTCCTTCATGGCCTCCTCGACGGTGCCGAAGACCGGGAGCTCCTTGCCGCCGAGCTCGACGGTCGTGCCGGCCTTGCGGGCGTTCACGCCGCCGACGATGTTGGCGCCGGACTCGACCATGAGGGTGGTGTGCTTGGCACCCATGCCGCCCGTCATGCCCTGGACGATGATCTTGCTGTCCTTGTTGAGGTAGATGCTCATCTTCTCAGTTCTCTCTCTCAGGCCTGGTGGGCGAGCTCGGCGGCCTTGTCGGCCGCGCCGTCCATCGTGTCGACCTGGGTGACCAGCGGGTGGTTGAGCTCGTCGAGGATCCGGCGGCCCTCCTCGACGTTGTTGCCGTCGAGGCGCACGACCAGCGGCTTGGTGGCCTCGTCGCCGAGGATCTCCAGCGCGCCCTTGATGCCGTTGGCGACCTCGTCGCACGCGGTGATGCCACCGAAGACGTTGACGAAGACGCTCTTGACCTGCTCGTCGTTGAGGATCACGTCGAGGCCGTCGGCCATCACCTGGGCGTTGGCGCCGCCGCCGATGTCGAGGAAGTTGGCCGGCTTCACGCCGCCGTGGGCCTCGCCGGCGTACGCGACGACGTCGAGGGTGCTCATCACGAGGCCCGCGCCGTTGCCGATGATGCCGACCTGGCCGTCGAGCTTGACGTAGTTGAGGCCCTTGTCCTTGGCCTTCGCCTCGAGCGGGTCGGCCTCCTCGCGGATCTCGAACTGCTCGTGGTCGGGGTGGCGCACCTCGGAGGCGTTGTCGTCGAGCGACACCTTGCCGTCGAGCGCCTCAAGCTTGTCGCCCTCGAGACGGGCCAGCGGGTTGACCTCGACGAGGGTGGCGTCCTCCTCGACGTAGACCTTCCAGAGCTGCTGGACCATCTCGATGGCCTGGTCGCGCAGCTCGGCGGGGAACTTCGCGTCGTCGACGATCTCGGCGGCCTTCTCGGCGGTCACGCCCTCGAGCGCGTCGATCCGGGTCTGGCGCACGGCCTCGGGGTTGGTCTTGGCGACCTCCTCGATCTCCACGCCGCCCTCGACCGAGGCGATGCACAGGTGCGAGCGGTTGGAGCGGTCGAGCAGGAAGGAGAAGTAGTACTCCTCCACCGGCGGGGTGGCCGGGGTGACCAGGACGCGGTTGACGCGCAACCCCTTGATCTCCATCCCGATGATGTCGTTGGCGTAGGACTCGGCCTCGTCGGGGGTCTTGGCGATCTTCACGCCACCCGCCTTGCCGCGCCCGCCGGCCTTGACCTGCGCCTTGATGACGGTGACGCCGCCCATCTCCTCCGCGGCGGCACGAGCGGCCTCCGGGGTCTCGGCGATGACGCCGATGGTGGTTGCGACTCCGTGCTTGGCGAAGAGCTCCTTCGCCTGGAATTCCATCAGGTCCACGAGGTGACCAGTCCTTTTCGTCTGCGAGCAGGGGTACTTCGGCACCCTAGACCTCCGCGGTCGGGTCGCACGAGGTCGGGTGAGCGTGGTGGTGGTCACCCCCCGGCTACGTTGAGGCCATGGCTGAGCACGAGTCCTCGGTGATGTGGTTCCGGCGCGACCTGCGGGTGCGCGACAACCCGGCGCTCCGCGCAGCCCTGGACGAGGGCCCGGTCACCGCGCTCTTCGTCCTCGACCCGGCGCTGTGGGCCTCGGCCGGTCCGGCCCGGCGGGCGTGGCTGGCGGCCAACGTGCTCGCACTCGCCGACAAGGTGCCGCTCACCATCCACCACGGCGACCCCGCCGACGTCGTGCCGCGGGTGGCGCAGGGACGTCGGGTGCACGTCGCCGCGGAGACCACGCCCTACGGCCGGCGCCGCGACGACGCGCTCGCCCAGAGGGTCGAGCTGGTCGCCACCGGGTCGCCGTACGCCGTCGGCCCCGGCCGCATCACCAACGGGAGCGGCAAGCCCTACCAGGTCTTCTCCGCCTTCGCCCGTGCCTGGCGCGAGCACGGCTGGGCCGAGCCGGCCGCCTCGCCCCGCTCCCCCGACCTGCAGCCCGCGGACTCGCACCAGAAGGCGCTCGACCTGCTCCACCGCGCGGTCGACGACGCGCCGTTCGACCTGCCGGGTGCCGGCGAGGACGCCGCGTGGCGCCGCTGGCGTGCCTTCCGCGAGGGCGCGCTGGCCGACTACGCCACCGAGCGCAACCGCCCCGACCACGACGGCACGTCACGGCTCTCGCCGTACCTCCACCTCGGCGTGCTCCACCCGCGCTCGCTGCTCGCCGACCTCGACCGCGCCTCCACCTACGCCACCGAGCTGGCGTGGCGCGACTTCTACGCCGACGTGCTCTGGCACGAGCCCGCGTCGGCGTGGAAGGACCTCAAGCCGGCGCTGGCGGGCATGCGCTACGACGACCCGGAGGACGCCGTCGAGGCGTGGCGCACCGGCACCACGGGCTACCCGATCGTCGACGCCGGGATGCGGCAGCTGCGCGAGATCGGCTGGATGCACAACCGGGTGCGGATGATCACCGCCTCCTTCCTCACCAAGGACCTCCACGTGTGGTGGCCCGTCGGCGCCCGCCACTTCCTCGACCTGCTCATCGACGGCGACGTCGCCTCCAACAACCACGGCTGGCAGTGGGTGGCCGGCACCGGCACGGACGCCTCGCCGTACTTCCGCGTCTTCAACCCCGTCACCCAGGGCATCAAGTTCGACCCGCGCGGTGACTACGTGCGGCGCTGGGTGCCCGAGCTCGACCACCTGCCGGGCAAGGCCGCGCACGAGCCGTGGAAGCACGACACCGGCTACGAGCAGGACTACCCGCGCCGGATCGTCGACCACACCGAGGAGCGCCAGGAGGCGCTCGACCGGTACCAGGCCGTGCGCGGCTGACGTCCGGAATCCGACCAAGATCCACAGTTCAACCACCAATCGTCTCGAGGGTTGCGCTTTACCGTGATGCTTCCGTTACAGTCGTGCGCGGTCTTGCCGACCCGACCCCCCTGACCCGGCAGATTGGTGACTCCTCCATGGGCAACCACCGAGCGGAGCGCGCTCCCAAGCGCCGCACCACCTCGGCAACGGCTGCGCCCGCGACCGGAAGGCGACGGGCCTCCACGCCCCCGCGCCGGTCGCCGCTGGCCAGCCTCCCGTCCCTGCCGCTCGTCGCCGGGGTCGCGGTCCTCGCGATCTCCGCCGGCGGCGCCGTCGCTGCCGGGGGCGCGGGCGCCACGCGCCTGGCCGCCTCGGGCTCCACGATCGACGCCGCGAGCGCGGTCGGCTCGGCCGGCACCGCACTCGCCCGTCGCGGCGAGGTCGTCAGCCGCGACTACACGCGCGACTCCGACGTCACCGCCGAGGAGAGCGACCCCGAGCTCGTCGCCCTCGCCGAGAAGCAGATGGCCGAGCGTGCGGCCAAGCTCGACGAGATGCGCAAGGCCGCCGAGGAGCAGGCGGCGAAGATCAAGGAGAACAAGTGGGTTCTCCCCCTCGCGCACTACCAGATCACCGCGACCTTCGGCCAGGTCGGCCTCTGGGCCAGCTACCACACCGGCCTGGACTTCAACGGCGAGACCGGTGACCCGATCATGGCGATCGCCAACGGCACCGTGACCTCCGCCGGCTACGACGGCGCCTACGGCAACAAGACCGTCGTCACCCTCGACGACGGCACCGAGATCTGGTTCTGCCACCAGACCTCGATCTACGTCTCGGTCGGCGACCGCGTCAACGGCGGTGAGGTCATCGGCACCGTCGGCGCCACCGGCCACGTCACCGGCTCCCACCTCCACGTCGAGGTCCGCCCCGGCGGCGGTGGTCCGGTCGACCCGTTCCAGGCCTTCGTCGAGCACGGCGTCGTTCCCTGATCGACGCCCCCTCGCTCTGCCGGAAGATCCGCGTCACCTGGTGACGCGGATCTTCCGCGTCCTGGCCCTGCGGCGTGCGCCGACCGCGACCCGAGCGGTGGCCCAGCCACGTTTCCGGCGCTCGAAGTGTGGCTCAGCCACCGCTCCGGCGACGTACGCGACCCGGGCGGTGGCACAGCCACGTTTCCGGCGCTCGAAGTGTGGCTCAGCCACCGCCCACCGCGGCGTACGCCGGCGGGGTCAGAGCTTCTCGACCGGGGCGTAGCGCAGCAGCAGGCGCTTGACGCCGTCGGAGCCGAAGTCGATCGAGGCGACGGACTTCTCGGCGACGCCGTCGACGGCCACGACGGTGCCCATGCCGAACGAGTCGTGGACCACCCGGTCGCCGGGCGAGAGGCTCGGGATCTCGCGCGCCGGCTTGGCCTTGCTGGCCGCGTCGGCGCGGAGCGCGGCGGAGCTGAAGTTGCGGCGCCCGGCCGCCGTGGGTGAGCCGAGGCCCGTCGAGCCGTAGCCGCCGGTGACGTCGGGGCGGGTCCAGCGGGTCTGCTCGGCCGCGGTGCGGCGCCAGTCGACGAGGTCGACCGGGAGCTCGTCGAGGAAGCGGCTGGCGGGGTTGTGGGAGGGGGCGCCCCAGGCCGAACGGACGAGCGCGCGGGAGACGTAGAGGCGCTGCTGGGCGCGGGTCAGGCCGACGTAGGCCAGCCGCCGCTCCTCCTCGAGCTCGGGCTGGTCGCCCAGCGAGCGCTGGTGGGGGAAGACGCCGTCCTCGAGCCCGGTCAGGAACACGACCGGGAACTCGAGGCCCTTGGCGGTGTGGAGGGTCATCAGGGTGACCACGCCCGAGTCGTCGCCGTCAGGGGTGTCGGGGATCTGGTCGGCGTCGGCCACGAGCGCGACCCGCTCGAGGAAGTCGCCGAGCCCGACCGCGACCGTGCCGGCCTCGACCTCCGCCGGGTCGGCGCTCGGGCCGGGCTGGGGGTCCTCGGCGAACTCGCGTGCCACGGCGACGAGCTCGGCGAGGTTCTCCACGCGGGTGCCGTCCTGCGGGTCGTCGCTGGCCTCGAGCTCGGCGAGCAGCCCGGAGCGTTCGAGCACCGACTCCAGGATCACGTCGGGGCGCTCGTCGGCGGCGACCATCGACTGGAGCTCCTGGACCATCGCCACGAACGCCTCGATGTTCTTCAGCGAGCGGGTCGCCAGGCCCGGGGCCTCGGCGGCGCGCGTCAGGGCGTCCCAGAAGGTGATCCGGTCGCGGTCGGCGAGCGCCGCGACGCACGCCTCGGCGCGCTCGCCGATGCCGCGCTTGGGGGTGTTGAGCACGCGGCGCAGCGAGATCTCGTCGGCGGTGTTGACCAGCATCCGGAGGTACGCCAGCGCGTCGCGCACCTCGCGGCGCTCGTAGAAGCGCACGCCGCCGACGACCTTGTAGGGCTGGCCGGTGCGGATGAACACCTCCTCGAAGACGCGCGACTGGGCGTTGGTGCGGTAGAAGACCGCGACGTCGGCGGGGCGCACGCCGTGGGCGTCCACCAGCGTGTCGATCTCCTCGCTGACGAAACGGGCCTCGTCGTGCTCGTCGTCGGAGACGTAGCCGACGATCCGCTCGCCCTCCCCCGCCTCGCTCCACAGCCGCTTGGGCTTGCGGGAGCGGTTGTTGCCGATGACGGAGTTGGCCGCGGTGAGGATCGTCTGCGTCGAGCGGTAGTTCTGCTCCAGCAGGATCGTGGTGGCGTCGGGGAAGTCCTGCTCGAAGTCGAGGATGTTGCGGATGTCGGCGCCGCGGAAGGCGTAGATCGACTGGTCGGCGTCGCCCACCACCATCAGCTCGCTCGGCGCGACCTGCTCCCCCGCGACCTCGGTCTCGGGCTCCTCCATCGAGACGCCGCACAGCTGCTGGATGAGGCTGTACTGGGCGTGGTTGGTGTCCTGGTACTCGTCGACGAGGACGTGGCGGAAGCGCCGGCGGTAGTTCTCGCGGACGTCGGGGAACGCCTGGAGCAGGTGCACCGTGGTCATGATGAGGTCGTCGAAGTCGAGCGCGTTGGCCTCGCGCAGGCGGCGCTGGTAGGCCGAGAACGCCTTGGCGTAGGCCTCCTCGAAGGAGTTGCGCGCCTCCTTGGTGGCGTCCTCGGCGTCGCGCAGCTCGTTCTTCTGGTCGGAGACCCAGTTGAGCACCGCGTTGGGCTGGTAGCGCTTGGGGTCGAGCTCGAGGTCGCGCAGCACGATCGTCATCAGCCGCTTGGAGTCGGCGGCGTCGTAGATCGAGAAGTTGGACTTGAAGCCGACCCGGTCGATCTCCTTGCGCAGGATCCGCACGCAGGCGGAGTGGAAGGTCGAGACCCACATGATCCGGGCGCGCTTGCCGACGAGCTCCTCGACGCGCTCCTTCATCTCGGCCGCGGCCTTGTTGGTGAAGGTGATCGCCAGGATCGAGCCCGGGTGGGCCTTGCGCTCCTGGATCAGCCAGGCGATGCGGCGCGTCAGCACGCGCGTCTTGCCCGACCCGGCGCCGGCGACGACGAGCAGCGGGGCCCCGGCGTGGGTGACGGCCGCACGCTGGGGGTCGTTGAGGCCGGCGAGGAGCGGGTGGTCGCCGTGCTCGAAGAGGGCCTGGTCGGCCGGTGCGTCAGTGGGGCTCATGTCGGGTCCAGCCTATGCGCCGGGGACGACACCCGCCGCCTCGGCGCCGGGGCCCTGTGGACGGGTCGGTCAGGCGTGCGCCGGCGACCAGAACACCGCGACGGCGATGTTGGCGACGGTCAGCGCGAGGATCCCGTAGTAGAGCCCCTGCGGGATGCTCGGCTTGCGCATGTTGGCCATCACCAGCACGAGGATGACCAGGCCGATCGCGAACTTCACGGCGATCTTGGCGTGGTCCGGCCCGTCGCCGTCGAGGCCCTCGAGCACCCCGACCAGCAGGAGGCCGGCGAGGAACGCCGTGCCGGCTCCGTCGCGCATGAGGGAGTTGACCACCTTGGGCTCGGTGCGCAGCTGCACCAGCAGGCCGCCGAGCAGCGCCGCGAAGCCGAGGATGTGGACGAAGAGCAGCACCAGCCGCAGGGTCTCCATACGCCCACCCTAGGGCGGGCGAGGTGCTACTTCTTCCTCCGGGGCGCCGGTCGCACCACGAGCACGGGGCACGGCGCGTAGTGCTGGACGCGCTGCGCGGTGCTGCCCACCAGGACGCTGTCGCTCAGGCCCCGACCGCCCGCCGCCACCACGACCAGGCCGGCGTCGTACTGCTTGGCGGCCTTGATGATCTCGTTGGCGGCCGAGCCGCTGCGGATCCGCTTGTGGACCTTCGGTCCCCACCCGTCGAAGACGGCCGCGACGGCGTCGACCGCGCCCTGGGCCGCCTCCCGGAAGGAGCCGTCGAGCCGGCCCTCGGAGAGGTCGTCGGCGAACGCCACCGAGGCCAGCGGCCGGATGACCGCGACGACCGAGACGTCGGTGACCTTGGTCGGGTCGGCGAACGACTTCAGGTGCTTGGCGGCGGCCAGGGACTGCTTCGAGCCGTCGGTGGCGACGATGACGTGCACGTCAGGCTCCCTTGACCGCGCCGGTCCCGGACGAGTCCGGGTTCTTGGTGCCGAAGACGATCTCGGCGACGTAGAGCAACCCACCGAGCCCGACGAGCGCGGCACACCAGATGAGCGAGCTGGGGTCGGTGGCGACGACGTAGCCGAGCAGCACCACGTTGCCCACCAGGCCCAGGCCGAGCAGCACGGTGGGCGCACGGAACGTGTCGTCGGTCTCGTCGCTGCCGCGCAGCTTGAGGCAGGAGATGATCACGCCTGCGTAGACGGCCAGGAGGAGGGCCACGGTCACCGACGCGAGCCGGCTGACGATGTCGATGTCGAGCCCGATGCGGCCGAGCAGGTCACCGACGACCACCAGGCCGATGACCACCGCGGCGCTGAAGACGAGTGCGACGTAGGGGCTGCGGCGCGAGGGGTGGATCTTGGCGAAGGCGCCGGGCACGACGTCCTCGCGGGCCATGCCGTAGAGGATCCGCGACTGGGTGACGACCTGCACCAGCGTGGTGTTCGTGATCGCGACCATCGCGATGATCGCGAAGACCACGGTCATCACCGTGACCGAGAGCGGCAGGATGCCCGCCTTGACGACCTCGAGCAGCGCGGCGTCCGAGCTGGCGAGGGTGTCGACCGGAACCGTGAGCGCCGCCGACATGGACACCAGCACGTAGATGACGCCGGCCGTGGCCATGCCGCCGATCAGGGCGATCGGGAAGTTCTTGCTGGGGTCGACGGTCTCCTCCGCGACGTTGGCGACGTTCTCGAAGCCGGTCATCGCGAAGAACGACAGCGCCACGCCCGCCACGATCGCGAAGATGACGTTGTCGTCGGTCGTGAAGTCGCCGAGCGCCGAGAAGTCCGCGTTGCCCTGGCCGATGTAGATGACGGCGATCACCATGACGATCACCAGGCCGGTGATCTCCACGAACGTCATCACCATGTTGGCCACCACCGACTCGGTGATGCCGATGAAGTTGAGCACGGCGAGCAGCAGGATGAACGCGATCATCACCAGCAGCGCGGGCGGCCACTCCCAGACCTCCGCGACGTACTGCGAGAAGCCGGCAGCCAGCGACCCCGCCGCTGCGAAGGTGGCCGAGAGGTAGGTCACGGTGGTGAGGAAGGTCAGCGGCTTCTTGCCGAACGCCTTGTTGACGTAGAGCGAGGCACCCGCCGCCTGCGGGTACTTGGTCGCGAGCTCGGCGTAGGCCAGGCCGGTGAACCCGGCCACCGTGACGCCGACGGCGAAGGCCGCCCAGAAGGCGCCGCCCACCTCGCCGGCGACGGAGCCGATGAGGACGTAGATGCCGGAGCCGAGGACGTCACCCAGCACGTAGAAGTAGAGGAGACGACCGGTGATCGACCGCTTCAGGCCGCCCTCGTCCTCCCGGTCGGGACTGGTCGCCGTGTCTGCCATCCTCCGACCACACCGCGTCAGGCAGGGCTTGTCAAACCTCTCCCACCCGCCCGGGGGACTCCCGCGTCAGAGCAGGCGGCGGTCCGAGGCCCACTTGGTCAGCTCGTGGCGGCTGGAGAGCTGGAGCTTGCGGAGCACCGACGACATGTGGGTCTCCACCGTCTTCACCGAGATGAAGAGCTCCTTGGCGACCTCCTTGTAGGCGTAGCCACGCGCGATCAGCCGCATCACCTCGCGCTCGCGCTCGGTGAGCCGGTCGAGGTCCTCGTCGACCGCGGCCACGTCGATGGACCCGGCGAAGGCGTCGAGCACGAAGCCGGCCAGCCGGGGCGAGAACACCGCGTCGCCCCCCGCCACGCGGGTGATCGCGTCGACCAGCTCGGGCCCCGTGATGGTCTTGGTGACGTAGCCGCGGGCGCCGCCGCGGATGGTGCCGATGACGTCCTCGGCCGCGTCGGAGACCGACAGCGCGAGGTAGAGCGTCTCCGGCGACGGCTGGCGCCGCATCACCTCCACCCCTCCCCCGCCCGGCAGGTGCACGTCGAGCAGCACCACATGGGGGCGCTCGCGGTGCACCACCTCGATCGCGGCGTCGGCGTCGGCGGCCTCGCCCACGACCTCCACGACGCCTGCGCCGCTGGCCGCGAGCTCGGCGCGCACCCCGGCCCGGAACATCGCGTGGTCGTCGACCAGGACGACCCGCACGGGTCCTGCGGCGCCGGTCGGGGTGGCGGTCTCGGTCATCGGTGCTCCTGCTCGGTGGGGTGGGGGGAGGACGTGCGGGGCATGTGCAGCCGGACCTCGGTGCCCTCGCCGGGAGCGGAGCGTACGTCGGCCCGCCCGCCGTGGCGCACCATCCGGTCCACGATGCTGCTGCGCACCCCCCGGCGGTCGGTGGCGACGGCCTCGAGGTCGAAGCCCGCGCCGCGGTCGCGGACGAACACGTCGACGGCGCCGTCGGTGGTCTCGGCGAACACGTCGGCGCGCTGGGTGCCGGCGTGCTTGGCGACGTTGACGACCGCCTCGCGGGTGGCCAGGACGATCGGGCGCAGCGCCTCGTCGAGGTCGCAGTCGCCGACCGTCACCACGTCGACGACCACGGGGTGCTGGGACTCCACGTCTGCGGCCATCTCCTTGAGCGCGCCGGCGAGGGTGGTGGCGTCGGCGGTGTCGGCCTCGAAGAGCCACTGGCGCAGGTCGCGCTCCTGGGAGCGGGCGAGGCGGGCCACCGTCGTGGCGTCGTGGGAGTTCTTCTGGATCAGCGCCAGCGTCTGGAGCACGGAGTCGTGCAGGTGGGCTGCCATGTCGGCGCGCTCCTGGGTGCGCACGCGCTCGGCGCGCTCGGCGCCGAGGTCGTCGACCAGCCGCACCACCCAGGGGCCCACGACCAGCGCGAGGCCGAGCAGCCCGAGCAGCCCGGCCACCAGCACCGGCACCGCGAGCCGGGCCTGGCCGGCCACGACGGCGAAGACGATCAGCGCCGTCAGGACGAGCCCGAGCCCGGCCGCGATGCGGGTGTAGGCCGCCCAGCCACCGTTGCCGAAGACCGCGCGGAACGGGTCGATGCGCCCCGAGGAGTCGACCCAGCGCTCGCGCTGCGCCTCGTCGGCCTGGCGCCACAGCAGCCCGATGCCGGCGACGCCGAGCACGACCGGCCAGAACAGCACGCCCTGGCCGAAGATGCCCTCGAACCCGAGGACGACGCCGAAGAACAGCGCGCCCAGCGCGACCGCGGGGCCGGCGTCGCGCAGCCGGCCCCGGCGTCCGGGGCGCTTGCCGGTGCGCGTCGCGCTCTCCAGGCCGGGGGCGCCGACCTCGAAGACCTGGCCACCGGGCAGGAACACCCACAGCCCGGCGTAGAGCAGCAGCCCGAACCCGCCGAGGAACGCGGTCGCCACGAAGAACACCCGCACCCACAGCACCGGGACGGCCAGGTGCTCGGCGAGGCCCGCCGCGACCCCGCCCGCGATCGGGGCCGTGGTGTCGCGCCGGGCTCGGCGTGGCCAGGCCGGACGGGGTCCGGCGGCGCTGGAGGAGGTCTGGGTCATCGTGGCTCCATCGTCGCAGGCGCGCGGGGGCGCGACCATGAGGAGCGACCCCGAGCGACCCCTGACTCCACCCCGGCGACGACCGGGGCGCGTCAGGGCTCTCCCCGATGGTGGCCGGCCCGGCGAGCGACCAGAGTGGATGCCATGGACGAGACCACCACCACGACCGGCAGCCCTGCCAGCAGTGCCGCCGGCAGCCCCACCGGGGAGCAGGCGCCCCCGGCCGCCGGACCGCGCGTGACCCGCGACGAGGTGAAGGACCTCTCCCGGCTGCGCCGCAGCGTGACCGACCGCCACGTCGCGGGCGTCGCGGGCGGGCTGGCCCGCCACCTCGACGTCGACCCGATCATCGTGCGCGTCGTGCTGGTGGTCGCGATCTTCTTCGGCGGCGCCGGGCTGCTGGCCTACATCGGCGCGTGGGTGCTGGTGCCGGAGGAGGGCACCGACGACCAGCCGCTCGGCCTCGACCAGCGCAACCGCTCGATCGCGCTCGCCGGCGTCGGCGTGCTGGCCGTGCTCAGCGCGGTCGGCGACTGGGCCGGGGCGTCCTGGTTCTCCTGGCCGCTGGCCGTCCTCGCCGTGGTCGTGGCGTGGTTCCTGCACCGCAAGGGCAGGTCCGCGACCGCCGACCCCTGGGCGGCACCGGCCTTCGGCCCACCCGCCGCGGCCGCACCGACCCACCCCGAGGCCGGCCCGGCCGACCCGACGTACGCCGACCCGGCGTCCGCAGCGTCGACCTACGCCGACCCGACCTACGCCGACCCGACGTACGCCGACCCTGCAGGGGGCGTGCCCGGCGGCCCGGGCCAGTGGGCGACGTACGCCCGTCCCCCGCGGCCGCGTCACCCGCGCAAGCGCGGACCGATCCTCTTCTTCTTCACCCTGGCGCTGATCGCGCTCGCCGAGGGCGTGCTCGGTGTCGTCGACCTGGCCGGCGCGCACGTCGTGGACAGCGCCTACCCGGCCCTCGCGCTGGGCACCGTCGCGGTGATGCTGCTCGTCGGCGCCTTCTGGGGCCGCGCCGGCGGCCTGGTGCTGCTCGGCCTGGTGGCCGCGGTGGCGACCGGGGCGACCTCGGTCGGCGAGGACGTGCGCGACACCCGGGTCGAGCACGCGCCGACGACCGCGTCGGCGGTGCGCGACAGCTACGACTTCGGCGGTGGCACCTTCACCCTCGACCTGTCGGGGGTGGCGGACGTGGAGGCTCTCGACGGCCACGACATCGACATCAGCGGGGTGGGCGGCCGGATCGTGGTCGTGGTGCCCGACGGCATGGACGTCGACGTCACCAGCAGCATCGTCGGCGGCCACAGCGAGGTCTTCGGCCGCAGCAGCGACGGCTTCGACGTCACCCGGGACGGGTCGCTCGACGGGGGCGCGGGCGCTCCCGACCTGTCCATCAACATCGACCTGGTCGGCGGCGAGATCCTCGTCCGCGACGCAGCCTGAGGAGCGCGAGATGAACGACGACACCTACGCCCCGCACGACACCTACGACGAGCCCATGGTCGGCCCCCTCGACGCCCCGGCGCGGCGCTCGGGCTTCCACCCCGTCAACGTCGGGCAGCTCGTGATGGGCATCGCCTTCGCCGGCCTGGTCACGGTGTGGGCGCTGCTCCAGGCCGACGTGGTCGACGCCGGCGAGCTGCGCTGGATGATGCCGATCCCGTGGATCGCCGCCGGCGCGGCCGGCCTCGTCGCCACGACGTGGCGGCGGGCCGGCTCAGGCGAGTGAGACCGCTGGCAGCGCGAACCAGCGCAGGTCGTCGAAGTCCGCGCCGAGGTGCGCGGAGTCGGCCCAGTCGGGCGGCGACGCGGCGGCCATGATGGCGCGGCCCTCCTCGAGGTGCTCCCGGAGCACCTCGACGGGGGCCGTCGTCACGTGCGACGGGTACGTCATCGTCCCGTCGGCGGCGTAGGAGACGTCGGCCAGGCGCAGCGGCGGCTCGACCGCACCGGTGCGGTGGTGCCACAGCCCGGTCAGCGGGTCGAAGCGGTAGTCGCCGAGCAGCCGCCAGCCCTCGCGGGCGACCAGGCGCACCGCCTCCACGACGTAGGAGAAGACCTCCTCGTCGACGAAGTAGTTGAAGTTGACCCGCACCCAGCCGGGCTTGATGCCCTCGCAGCCGGTCGCGATCTGCTGCTCGAACTGGTGGCTGCGATCGAGGTCGATGTCGAGCAGCCGGTGGCCGTAGGGGCCGGCGCACGAGCAGCCGCCCCGGGTCTGGATGCCGAAGAGGTCGTTGAGCAGCGCGACGACGTAGTTGTGGTGGAGGTAGGTGCCGTCGGGCGCCTTGACGACGAAGGAGACGATCGAGAGGCGCTGGGAGTCGAGGTTGCCGAGGATCTGCAGGGTGGGCTCGGCCCTCCACGTCTCGACGGCGCGGCGGAGCAGCTGCTCCTCGTGGGCCTGGATCGTCTCGACGCCGACGGCCTGCTTCAGCTGGAAGACCAGGCCGGCGCGGATCGACTCCACGATGGCCGGGGTGCCGCCCTCCTCGCGGTGGGCCGGGTCGTCGAGGTAGCGGTGCTCGGTGGGGTTGACGTACATGACGGTCCCGCCGCCGGGCACGACCGGCACCCGGTTGGTCATCAGCTCACGGCGCACGACGAGGACGCCGGGCGTCCCGGGGCCGCCGATGAACTTGTGGGGCGAGATGAAGATGGCGTCCTTGTAGGAGGTGCCGGGGCCGTGCATCTCGATGTCGACGTAGGGCGCGCACGCCGCGAAGTCCCAGAAGCTGAGCGCGCCGTGCTCGTGGAGGAGGTCGGCGACGCCGGCCGTGTCGGTGACGATGCCCGTGACGTTGGAGGCGGCGGAGAACGACCCGATCAGCAGCGGCCGGTCGGCGTGGCGCTCGAGCTCCTCGCGCAGGTGGTCGAGGGAGACCCGGCCGTCGGCGTCCTCGTGGATGGTGACGACGTCGGCGATCGTCTCGCGCCAGCTGACCTCGTTGGAGTGGTGCTCGAAGGGACCGATGAACACGACGGGGCGCTGGTCGGCGGGGATGGCGGCCGTGAGGTCGTAGGCGTCGTCGAGCCCGGCCGGCACGCGCAGGCCGAGGATGCCGATGAGCTTGTCGATGGCCGCGGTGCTGCCCGAGCCGCAGAACACGACCACGGTCTCGTCGTCGCCGCCGACCGCGTCGCGGATGATCCGGCGCGCGTCCTCGCGCAGGCGCGTGGTCTGCAGCCCGGTGCCGCTGGCCTCGGTGTGGGTGTTGGCGTAGGCCGGGAGCACCTGGTGGCGGATGAAGTCCTCGATGAAGGTGAGGCTGCGCCCGGACGCGGTGTAGTCGGCGTAGGTCACCCGCCGGGGGCCGTAGGGGCCCTCCATCACCTGGTCGTCGCCGATGACCGAGGCGCGGATGCGCTCCAGCAGGGCCTTGGAGGCGTCGGTGCACTCGTGCGTCACGGGGTGAGCGTACGCCGGTGCGAGGGCCTGCCTCTCACCCGAGCGCCGCGACCTGCCGGACCTCGGGGCCGACCTCGCGGCGGGCCGCGAGCGCCTGCTCGGGGTGGTCGGTGATGATCCCGTCGACGCCTGCGTCGAGCAGCGCGCGCACGTGCGCGGCCATGTCACCGAGCGCATCGGGTGCGGTGCCGCGGCGGTGGCGCACCGGCAGGAAGCGGTTCTCCGCGCGCAGCGTCCACACGTGCACGGTCAGCCCGCGGCGGTGGGCCTCCTGCACCAGCGGGGACGCGGCCCCGGCGCCGCCCGGGCCGCCGCGAGGCAGCACCATCGAGGTGTGCGGGCCGATGCCGTCGGCGTACTCGTCGATGTCGTCGAGGTCGTCGGGGCCGACGGGGTCCCCCGGCTCCAGCAGCCGCACGAGCGGCAACCGCGTGCGCCCGGCCAGGCGGCGCAGGACCGGCGCCTCGAAGGCCATCGGCGTGACCCGTGCCCACGGGTGGTCGAGGCCGTGGCGGGCGAGCTCGCGCAGCAGCGGCTCGTCGAGCGGCAGCCCGGCGCGGTCGTGGTGCGCCGCGTGCTTGAGCTCGAGGAGCAGGCCGACCGGGCGCCCGCGCCGGACGCCCTCGGCCGCGGCCATCGCGAGCACCTCGGTGAGGGTGGGCACCCCCTCGGCCCCGTCGTACGCCGTGTTGCGCGGACGGGTCCGCGGCATCCGCTCGCGGGCGGTGAGGGTCTGGAGCTCGGCGAGGGTGAGGTCCTGCGCGAACCAGCCGCGCTGGGCGACCCCGTCGACGGTGCGGGTGCACCGCAGGTGGGCGAGGTCGGCACGCGACGCCACGTCGGTCGTCGTGCTGAGCTCGAGGTCGTGCCGGGCGACGAGCACCCCGTCCCGGGTCGAGACGAGGTCGAGCTCGATGTCGTCGACGCCCATCCGGATCGCGGTCCGGTAGGCGTCGAGGGTGTGCTCGGGACGGTGCCCGCTGGCGCCGCGGTGCGCGACCACGGCCGGGGTGAGGACCAACGACGGGGCCATCTCGAGCCGCTCGCGGGTCACCGTCATGGCAGCAGCCTGACCGGCCGACAGGACCGAGCGGTGACGTCAGGGTGAATGACGCATGATGACCGCGTGACGCTCCCGAGCCTCCCCCGCCTGGACTCCCTGCCCGCCGCCGAGCACCCCGAGCTGGTCGCGCCGCCGGTGGCGCGGGCGCTCGCGTCGTGGCCGGGTGCGGCGGAGGTCGCCGTGGTGGAGATCGACCCCGACCTCGCCGACACCGCCGCGATGAGCGAGGCCTACGACGTCCCGATGACGGCGGGCGGCAACTGCGTGGTGGTGGCCGGGTCGCGCGGCGGCGACGAGCGGGTCGCCGCGTGCGTCGTGCGCGCCGACACCCGCGCCGACGTCAACACCCTCGTGCGCAAGCTCCTCGACGTGCGCAAGGCGTCGTTCCTGCCGATGGACCGCGCGGTCGCGGAGTCCGGCATGGAGCACGGCGGGATCACCCCGCTCGGCCTCCCGGACGGGTGGCGCGTGCTGGTGCACGACGCCCTGCTCGACGAGCCGCTCGTCGTCATCGGCAGCGGCGTGCGTCGCTCCAAGCTGCTCGTCACGGGGCGCCTGCTCGCCGACCTGCCGGGTGCCGAGGTGGTCGAGGGCCTCGGCCGGTGAGCGGGCTCGCCCGGGGATGGGCCGCGGTGCGCCGGGTACGGGAGCGACCGTGACCGCGCGCCTGCTCCCCGTCCGCACGCCGCGACGCCCCGAGGGCGTCGTCCTGGTGCTCCACGGTGGGGCCGGGCGCGACGCGACCGCGGTGAGCCCCACCCAGCTGTCCGTGCTGCGCATGGTCCCGGTGGCACGCCGGGTCGCCCGGGCCGGGCGGCGCCGTCTCGCGGTGCACCGGCTGCTCAACTCCCACCGCGGCTGGGACGCCCGGACCACCCCGGTGATGGACGTCGCCTGGGCGCTGGAGCGCGTCCGCGAGCAGCACGGCGACCTCCCGGTGGCGCTGGTCGGGCACTCCCTCGGCGGCCGGGCCGCCCTGCTCTCCGCCGGCGACCCGGCCGTACGTGCCGTCGTGGCGCTCAACCCCTGGCTGCGTCCCGACGACCGGGTAGCAGCCGGCGACGCGCAGGTGCTCGTCGTGCACGGCACCGACGACCGGGTCGCGCGGCCGGAGGCGTCGGCCGCGCTGGTCGCCCGCGGGCGCCCGTCGCGCGAGGTGGGCCGGATCGAGGTGGTCGGCGGGCGCCACGCGATGCTGCGGCACGCGCGCACCTACGAGTCGCTCGCGGCCGACTTCGTCACCGCGGTGCTGCTCGGCTCGCCTCCCCGCACCTCCGCCGTGGCAGCCGTGCTCGCCGGCGAGCGCTGGGTGCAGGCCTGACCCAGGCGTGCAGTCCCGTCGCGGCCGGGCACGCCCAGCCGCCCCTCGTCAGCTCGGTGACGGGTTGCTCGACGCGTCGGTGCGCTGACGCTGCAGGCGGCGACTGCGTCAGCCTCCGTGCCTCTGGAAGGATCCCCGGGCAAACGGAGAAGGAGATCTCGGGGAATGCTGCGAGGAACGCCGCAGACGCGTCTCAGCGTCGACAGGGTGACGACCTGGGTACTGGTCCCGGCCCTGCTCGTCGTCGTTGCTCGCCAGGCCGCTGTTGCCATGAGTGATCCCGACTCGTTCTGGCACCTCCGGCTGGGAGACCTGTTGCTGCAGCAAGGATCGCTCAGCACGCCCGACTGGGACACACAGGACCACAGGCACTGGGTGCTGACGCAGTGGCTGCCCGAGCTGGCTTCGGCCAAGGTCGAGGCGTGGTTCGGGCTGCCCGGCGTCATGTGGCTGTTCGGCGCGTCGCTCGTGGCCCTCACGCTGGTGGTGCACGGCACCGCTCGAGCGCACGCCGGCACGCTCGCCAGCGGGTTCGCGACCGCGCTCGGCCTGGTCGCCATGAGCGGAAGCCTGTCTCCGCGACCTCACATGCTGACCTACGTCTTCCTGGCGATCACGGTGGGCGTCTGGCTGGCCGTGGAGCGGGCGGACCAGCTCCCCCGACCTCCCTGGCTCCTGGTTCCGCTCACCTGGGTCTGGGCGATGTGCCACGGGATGTGGTTCACAGGACCGCTGGTCGGCGTGGCCGTCTGCATCGGGTTGGCCCTCGACCGTCGAGCCGAGCGCCGCGTCCTCGGCCGGATGCTCGCGGTCCCGCTGCTGTCCGTCGTCGTGGCCGCGTTGACCCCGGTGGGACCCTCGCTGCTGCTCGCACCGGTCGAGGTGGGCGGCATCGGGCGCTACATCACCGAGTGGCAGGCACCGTCGTTCCGGACCGTGGGCCCGGCTGCAGGTGCCCTCCTGATCGTGCTCGTCGCAGGCACGTGGTCGAGAGCCCGGGAGCGGACACCGTGGACCCAGATCCTCCTGCTCGCCCTCGCTGCGGGTTGGACCGTGCTCGCCGCCAGGACAGTGACACTCGGCGCGATCATCGCGGTTCCACTGGCAGCGGCCGTCATCCAGCGATGGCTCGACCGCCCTGCCGACGCCAGGACGCGAGCTGAGTGGACCGTCATCGCTGGTACGACACTGGCGACACTCAGCGTCCTTGCCCTGGTCGTCCCCCACACCTCGTCCGAGCCCGGGGGCGTCCCGGACGGGTTGAGCCCGCAGCTCGCGGCCCTACCTCCTGGGACAGCTGTGCTCAACGACTACGCGGTCGGCGGCTGGCTGCGGTGGTCGCACCCTGATCTCGATCCACTGGTCGACGGCCTCACCGAGGCCTACTCGATCGACGAGCTCGAGGACTACGGGAAGATGACCACCGCCTCGCGTGGCTGGGAGGACCTCGTCGACGAGACCGGTGCAGAGGTGGCACTCCTGCCGAAGGACTCACCTCTGGCCGTCGCGCTCGAGCAGACGATGGGATGGTGCGTCGCCGGGATCGACGCCGACTACGCCGTGGTCCAGGCCCCGACCACGGCCGGCGGAACTGGCTGTCGGAGCACCTGACAAGGCACGCACCGACTCGACGCCATCGGTCGCGTGGCGGGTCGCACGCGTCGTCCAGGGCATCCGACGCCTGCTCAGCCGACCGAGACACGCGAGGATCGCCCCGCCGGCGAAAACCGGTCGAGCCCTGACCGCGCCGAACCTAGGATCGCGTGGTGCGCAGCCTCCCCGTCCCCGATCCCGGAGTGGCGGACCACCGCACACCCGACCGCTTCCTGTGGTGGCTGGCCCGCGGCCAGCAGGCCACCCTCCTCGGCGGGATGCTCTTCGGCATCGTGTGGATGTCGTGCCAGGCGGTGCTGCCGGCCGTGCTGGGCCGCGCGATCGACCGCGGCGTGGCCGCGCGCGACGAGCGCCAGCTGCTGCTGTGGGCGGGCGTGATGCTGGCCGTCGGCCTGCTCCAGGCGGTCACCGGCATCATGCGGCACCGGTTCGCGGTGACCAACTGGCTCACCGCGTCCTACCGCGTCGTCCAGCTCACCACGCGCCAGGCGGTGCGGCTGGGCGGGTCGCTGCCGCGCAAGGTCAGCACCGGCGAGGTGATCGCGATCGGCACCACCGACCTCAGCCACATCGGCAACGTGATGGACGTGACCGCACGCTTCGCCGGCGCGATCGTCTCGTTCCTCCTGGTCTCCGCCATCCTGCTCACCACCTCGGTCGAGCTCGGCCTCGTGGTGCTGGTCGGGGTGCCGCTGCTCATGCTGGTGATGGGCCCCCTGCTCAAGCCGCTGCAGGCGCGCAGCGCGACCGAGCGGCAGATGCGCTCCGACCTGTCCAACACCGGCACCGACATCGTCGGCGGCCTGCGGGTGCTCCGCGGGATCGGCGGTGAGGGGGTCTTCCTCGAGCGCTACCGGCGCGAGTCGCAGGCCACGCGCGCCGCGGCGGTCGAGGTGGCGCGGCTGCAGTCGGTGCTCGACGCGCTGCAGGTGTTCCTCCCGGGCACCTTCGTGGTGCTGGTGGTGTGGCTGGGCGCCCGCTCTGCGGTGGCCGGCGACATCACGGCCGGCGAGCTGGTCGCGTTCTACGGCTACTCGGCCTTCCTGCTGATCCCGCTGCGCACGGCCACGGAGTTCGCCAACAAGCTGATCCGCGGCCGGGTCGCGGCCGGTCGGGTCTGCCACGTGCTGTCGCTGGACCCCGACGTGGTCGAGCCGGCCTCCCCCGCGCCCGCACCCCCTGCCCTGTCCGAGCTGTACGACGCCCGCTCGGGGCTCCGGGTGCGACCGGGCTCCCTCGTCGCCGTCGTCAGCGAGCAGCCGGACGACTCCGCCCACCTCGCCGACCGCCTCGGCCTGTGCGCCGCCGAGCAGGACGACGAGGTCTCCCTGGGCGGCGTGCCGCTCACCTCGCTCCCCCACGCGCTCGTGCGCGAGCGGGTGGTGGTGTCCGACACCGGCGCCGCGCTCTTCGCGGGGCGGCTCGGTGACCGGCTCGACGAGCACGGACGCGGTGGCGTCGAGGAGGCGATCGCCACGGCGTCGGCCGACGACGTGCTGGCCTCGCTGCCCGACGGCCTCGACACCGTCGTCACCGAGAGGGGCCGCTCGTTCTCGGGCGGGCAGCGCCAGCGCCTGGTGCTGGCCCGCGCCCTCGCGTGCGACCCGGAGGTGCTGGTGCTGGTCGAGCCGACCAGCGCAGTCGACGCCCACACCGAGGCGCGGATCGCCTCGCGCCTGCGCGCGCACCGGGCCGGCCGCACCACCGTGGTGACGACCGTCAGCCCGCTGCTGCTCGACGCGGTCGACGAGGTGGCGTTCCTGGTCGACGGCCGGGTGGTCGCCACCGGCACCCACGAGGAGCTGCTCGCCTCGGTCCCCGCCTACCGGTCCGTCGTGGTGCGCGACGTGGAGGTGTCGGCATGAGGGTGACGACCCGGCTCCCCATCGCCGACGGCCGCGCCGTGCGGAGGTACGTCGGCCAGGTGGCGCACCGCCACCCGTTCCTGCTCTGGTCGGCGCTCGGGCTGCACGTGCTGGCCGCCGTCACCGCCCTCGCCGCGCCCCGACTGCTCGGAGACCTCGTGCAGGCCGTCGAGCAGGGCACCACCCGCGCCCACGTCGACCGCGTCGTCGTGCTGCTGGCCGTCTTCCTGCTCGCCCAGACGGTGCTCACCCGCTACGCCCGGCTGCGCTCGCAGGTGATGGGTGAGCTGGTGCTGGCCGAGCTCCGCGAGGACTTCGTCGCCCACACCCTCGCGCTCCCCGTCGGCACCGTGGAGGCGGCCGGCTCGGGCGACCTGCTGACCCGCACCGGCTCCGACATCGACCAGCTCGGCTGGTCGGTGCGCTTCGCCCTGCCGGAGTCGACCATCGCGGTCGTCACGGCGGTCCTCACCTTCGCCGCCGCGCTGTCGGTCGGCGGGTGGGTCTTCCTGCCCTGCCTGCTCGCCGTGCCGCCGCTCGTGGCCGGCCTGCGGTGGTACCTCGCCCGCGCGAAGGACGGCTACCTCGCCGAGACGGCGTCGTACTCCCAGATCACGACCACGCTCTCGGAGACCGTCGAGGGCGCGCGCACCGTCGAGGCGCTCGGGCTCGGCGCGCAGCGGGTGCAGCAGGGCGACGACGACTGCCGCGCCTCGTTCGCGGCCGAGCGCTACACCCTGCACCTGCGGACCCGCTTCTTCCCGAGCATGGAGCTGAGCTACCTGCTGCCGGTCGTGGGCACGCTGCTGTTCGGCGGCTGGCTCTACGCCCGCGGCGACGTGTCGCTGGGCGAGGTGACCACGGCGACGCTCTACGTCCAGATGCTCATCGACCCGGTCGACCGGCTGGTCTCGATCCTCGACGAGCTCCAGCTCGGCGCCGCCTCCCTCGCCCGGCTCCTCGGCGTCGCGCAGGTGCCCGACGACCGGGAGGTCACCGGCCGGGTGCCCACCTCGGAGAAGCTCGACGCCGAGGACGTGCGGTTCGCCTACGTCGAGGGGCGCGACGTGCTGCACGGCGTCGACCTCGACGTGGGCGTCGGCGAGCGGATCGCGATGGTCGGCCCCTCGGGTGCCGGCAAGTCCACCCTGGGACGGCTGCTCGCCGGCATCCACCCGCCCCGCGCGGGCCGCGTCACCGTCGGCGACGTCGGTCTGGTCGAGCTGCCGCTGGGCGACCTGCGCGGCCACGTCGCGCTGGTCACCCAGGAGCACCACGTCTTCGTCGGGACCCTGCGCGAGAACCTCGTGCTCGCCCGTCCCGAGGCCGACGACGAGCAGGTGGTGGCCGCGCTGCGGGCGGTCGACGCGCACGAGTGGGCGCTCGCGCTGCCCGCGGGCCTCGACACCGTCGTCGGGTCCGGCGGGCGCAGCCTGAGCGCCGCGCAGGCCCAGCAGGTCGCGCTGGCGCGGCTGGTGCTCGCCGACCCCCACACCCTCGTCCTCGACGAGGCGACGTCGCTGATCGACCCCCGTGCCGCCCGCCACCTCGAGCGCTCCCTCGCCGCCGTGCTTGAGGGCCGCACGGTCATCGCGATCGCGCACCGGCTGTTCTCGGCGCACGACGCCGACCGCGTCGCGGTCGTGGAGGACGGCGTGATCGCCGAGCTCGGCTCGCACGACGACCTGGTCGCCGCGGGCGGCTCGTACGCCTCGCTCTGGGAGTCGTGGCACGGCAAGGGCTGATCCGTCATGCTCGACACGTGA
Organism: Nocardioides zeicaulis; assembly: GCF_042432345.1. Taxonomy (NCBI): domain Bacteria; kingdom Bacillati; phylum Actinomycetota; class Actinomycetes; order Propionibacteriales; family Nocardioidaceae; genus Nocardioides; species Nocardioides zeicaulis. The sequence continues at coordinate 831,879 of NZ_JBHLXH010000002.1, forward strand.
GGGGACGGGGCCTGCTCGTGGTCGGCGCGCTGGCGCTGGTCGGCCTGGTGCTGCCCGCCGTCGCGCTCGTGGCGGCCCTGGGTGCGGACCGGCCCCCGCCACCGCGCTCCGACGTCGACCTCGCCTACGCCATCGACGGCGAGCTGGGCTGCGACACCGAGGTGCAGCAGGTGCCGGTGCTGCCGCTCGACGCCGAGCCCCTGGCGATGCTGGTCTGCGCCGACGGCCGGGGGTCGATGCCCTGGACGGCGCCCGCCGACCTGGTCGACGGCGACCTGTCCCGTCTGCGCTCAGTGCTCGACGGGCTCGACGAGGCACCCGTCGGCGACGTCGCCTGCACGCGGCAGGCCGGGCCGGCCTTCGACCTGCTCCTGCGCTTCTCCCGCGACCGCTACGCGCGGATCCAGGGCGACACCAGCGGCTGCGGGTTCGTCACCGTCGCGTCCGGGCGATGGTTCGGGGCCGGCGAGGTGCTCGACACCGCGCTCGCCCTCGTGGAGGAGCAGCGGGAGGCACGGCCCGCCCCGACGGCGCTGCCGGACCCGCCCGACTGCGCCGCCGGCGACCCGCGCGGGCCGGCGTACTCGCTCACCGGGTCCGCCGCGGACATGGTGGTGGCCGTGTCGTGCTGGGCGCCCGACGCCCCGGAGCCGTCGTACCGGCCCTCCGTGCGCGTGCCGGCTGCCGACCTCGAGGTGCTTGTGGCCGACCTGGCGGCGCGGGCCGAGCCCCTCGTCAGGATCGGCCGCTACGACTGCCCCGGTGGGGACGACGCGCTCTACGCCCAGAGCGTCGTGGGACGCACCGCGTGGGGCGACCTGGTCTCGGTCGACGGCTGGTGCCACGAGCTCGTCGTGCGCGAGCCGTGGGCGGCCCCCGACGACGCGGGACCGCTGGTCTGGCACCCGTCCGGCCGGGCCCAGCGGGTGCTCGACGAGCTGCGCCGCTGAGGCCCGTCGCGGTGTCGGACCCTCCGCCTAGCGTCGCCGCCATGACACGCACCTGGGTCCTCGTCGCCTCCCGCGACCACGCACGCCGCGGAGCCGCGGAGGGCTTCGTGATGGCCAACCACGGCAAGCGCGCCCCGGTGGCGCGGATGGGCCGGGGTGACCACGTCCTGGTCTACTCCCCCACGACGACGTTCCCGCGGGGCGAGCCGCTGCGGGCGATCACCTTCGTCGGCGAGGTGACCAGCGACGAGCCCGAGCCCAGCACCGTGATCGAGGGTGGCTGGAAGCGCGCCGCGCGGCTGCGCGAGATCGAGCCGGTCCCGCTCGCCGCCGTCCGCGACCACCTGCCGACCAGCAGGATCAGGTTCGGCTTCTTCGAGCTCCCTGCCGCCGACGCGAAGGCGATCGGGGGCCTCTTGCCATCGTGACAGTGCCACTGTCACGATTGGGGCATGCGCCTCGCGACCCTCCTGATGTACGACGGCAACCCGCGCAAGGCGGCCGACGACGTGGTCGCGCTGGAGCGGGCCGGCCTCGACAGCGTGTGGGTCGCGGAGGCCTACGGCTTCGACTCCCCCACGCTGATGGGCTACCTCGCGGCGAAGACCGAGACGGTGCAGATCGGCTCGGCGATCCTCAACATCTACTCCCGCACGCCCGGCGCGCTGCTGCAGACAGCCGCCGGGCTCGACAACGTCAGCCAGGGCCGCGCGATCCTCGGTCTCGGCGTCAGCGGGCCGCAGGTGGTCGAGGGCTTCCACGGCGTCCCCTACGCCAGGCCGATGGCGCGCACCGCCGAGGTCGTCGACCTCGTGCGCCGGGGCCTGAAGCGGGAGCAGCTCACCTCCGACGGCGTGTTCCACCTGCCGCTGACCAAGGAGCACGGCGCGGTCACCGGGCTCGGCAAGCCGCTCAAGATCCTCACCCAGGTCGAGCGCGACACCATCCCGATCTGGATCGCCTCGCTCGGCCCGAAGAACGTGGAGCAGACCGCGGAGATCGCCGACGGCTGGATCCCGCACCTGTTCCACCCCGAGCGGGCCCACCTCGTGTGGGGTGAGGCGCTCGCGGCCGGCAACGCCAAGCGGCTCGACGGCCTCGGGCCGCTGCAGGTGATGGCCGGCGGCATGGTCGCGATCGGCGAGGGCCCGGAGACCAAGGCGCTCCTCGACCTCGCCCGGCCGCTCTTCGCCCTCTACGTCGGCGGCATGGGCGCCAGGGGCAAGAACTTCTACAACGACGTCGCGCGTGCCTACGGCTACGAGGAGGAGGCGGAGAAGATCCAGGACCTCTACCTGTCGGGGAAGAAGAGGGAGGCCGAGGCGCTCGTGCCCACCGAGTGGCTCGAGGCCGCCAACCTCGTCGGCCCCGCGTCCTACGTCCAGGAGCGCATCGCGGCCTTCCGCGAGGCCGGCGTCACCGACCTCAACATCACGCCGGTCAGCGACGACCCGGCCGCGACGGTGGCCCAGGTCAAGGATTGGGTGTCGTGACCCGTCCCTCACCAGGGGCGGTCGAGGAGGCCCGCCGTCCCGCGCTGCTGCTCGCCGAGCGCCGCGTCGAGGACCAGCACGGCGCCGGTCAGGGCGGGCGTGGCCCACTGAAGCCAGACCAGCTTCCGGCGGGCGTCCTCGGCGACCTGCGGGTCGCGCGGGTGCCCGTCCTCGCCGGACGCGTCGCCGAGGCGCTCGCCGTAGACGTACGCCGCGGCCGACGAGGCCACGGCAGCGCCGGTCAGCAGCGTCTTGGCCAGCGTGACGACCGTGGTCGGCGGGTGGCCCGCGACGCGGCGACGGTTGTCGGCGGTGATCGCGAGGCCGCTCAGCAGGTGCAGCGCGACGGCCGCACCCTGCACCGGTCCCCAGCGCTCCCACCCCGTGCCCGACACCTCGACGCGCTCGCGCTCGGTGTCCGGCTCGCGTGCGGCCGGGTTGAGCCCGACCGCGCCGAACAGCGACCCGCCGAACCAGGCGGCGTTGGTGACCAGGTGCGTCGCGCGCACCGACGTGCTCATCAGACCCATCGACCCACGGTAGGTGCGGCGTGGCCGCACCGCCTCACCCCGCGGGACCCCCGCACCGACAGGAGCCCGCACCATGCCTGAGCGCCCCAGCATCCTCGAGCAGGAGCACGAGGACTTCCGCGCCGTCGCCCGTTCGTTCCTCGAGAAGGAGGTCGTGCCCCACCACGCAGCGTGGGAGGCGGCCGGCGTGGTCGACCGCGAGGTGTGGCGCAAGGCCGGCGAGCGCGGGCTGCTGTGCTTCGACGTCGACGAGGCCTACGGCGGGGCGGGCATCAAGGACTTCCGCTACAACATGGTGCTCGCCGAGGAGGCCGCGCGCGCGGGCGCGTCGGGTCCCGGCTTCGCCGTGCACACCGACATCATCGTCCCCTACCTCTCCTCCCTCGGGACCGAGGAGCAGAAGCAGCGCTGGCTTCCCGGCTGCGTCTCCGGCGACCTCGTCACCGCCATCGCGATGACCGAGCCGGGCGCCGGCTCCGACCTCCAGGGCATCCGCACGACCGCGGTCGACGCCGGCGACCACTACGTCCTCAACGGCTCGAAGACCTTCATCTCCAACGGCATCCTGTCCGACCTCGTCGTCGTGGTGTGCCGCACCGATCCCGAGGCCGGCCACCAGGGCATCTCGCTGCTCGTCGTCGAACGTGGGATGGAGGGCTTCGAGCGCGGCCGCAACCTCGCCAAGATGGGCCTGCACGCACAGGACACCGCCGAGCTCTCGTTCACCGACGTCCGCGTGCCGAAGGCGAACCTGCTGGGCGAGGAGGGGCGCGGCTTCGTCTACCTCATGGAGAACCTGCCGCAGGAGCGCGTCTCGATCGGCTGCATCGCCGTCGCCGCCGTCGAGCACGTCCTCGACCTCTGCCTGGCCTACGCCAAGGAGCGCGAGGCCTTCGGCAAGCCGATCGGGAAGTTCCAGCACAACCGCTTCGTCCTCGCCGAGATGGCCACCGAGGCGCACATCGCCCGCGTCTTCATCAACGACTGCGTGCTGCGGCTCAACGCCGGGACCGTCGACACCGCGCTCGCGTCGATGGCGAAGTGGTGGACCACCGAGCTGCAGAAGCGCGTCGTCGACGCCGGCGTCCAGCTGCACGGCGGCTACGGCTACATGGACGAGTACCCCATCTCCAAGGCCTACACCGACTCCCGGATCCAGACCATCTACGGCGGCACCACCGAGATCCAGAAGGAGATCATCGGCCGCATGCTGGGGCTCTGAGCCGCCTGCGCGATCAGCCGACGCCCGGCACGGCGCCCGCACCCACCCGGACGCTGGAGAGGAACGTCAGCGCCGTGTCACGGGTCCAGCCGAGGTCGGCGGGGAACTGGATGCGCACGGTGCCCTGCGGCTCGCCGTCGCGCGTCGACACCGAGGCGGTCAGGTAGCCGTCACCGTGGTCGAGGAACGCCATCTCACGACCGTCGCGCGTGACCCGCTCGCCGGTGCCGAGGGACGCCTCGTCGAACATGATGACCAGCTTGCCGACGAACGAGTCCGGCTCCTGGTCGGGGTCGCCCACGCGTGCGATGGTGACGGCGGACGGCCCGTTCTGCTGCACCTCCCACCCCTGCGGAGTGGTGTCGAACGTGTAGGGGCCGGCCTCGAAGGCGGCCGCGACCAGGCGCACCTGCCCGCCCTCCGGCGACGGGGCGGTCGTCGCGCCGGGGTGCGGCGAGGGCGCTGCCGTGGTGCCGCCGGGGTCGTCGGTGCCGGTGACGACGACCGCGGCGCCCGCCCCCAGCACGGCCAGGGTGGTGAGCGCGCCGAGGCCGGCCGAGAGGGTGCGCCGGCGGCGGTGCCGCAGGGCGGCCCGGGCCCGCCCGAGGTCGGCGGCGGCGCTGGTCGTGGCCCTGCCCGCGTCGCCCGGTCGGGCCACGCGGTCGAGCAGGTCGTGCAGGTCGGGGGTCGGGTCCAGGTGGTTCATCGGGTCTCCTCCGGGGTGGGGCGGACGGTGGGGGCCAGCGCGTCGCGCAGGGTGGCCAGCGCGCGGGCGTTCTGGGACTTGACGGTGCCGGCGCTGCAGCCGAGCACGCGGGCGGTCTCGGCGACGTCGAGGTCGAGCCAGTGGCGCAGCACGACCACCGCGCGCTGCCGCGGTGCCAGGGAGGCGAGGGCCTCGACGACGACGGCGCGGAGCTCTCCGTCGTACGTCGTCACCTGCGCGTCCTCGCGCTCGCCCACCGCGCGCTCGACCGTGGTCTCGCGGCGACGGTGCGCCCGCCGGGTCTCGTCGACGTAGGTGTGCGTGAGGCTGGCGCGGGCGTAGCCGAGGCGGTTGTCCGCCCGTCGTACGTGCCGCCACTTCACGTAGAGCCTGGTCAGCGTCGTCTGCACGACGTCCTCCGCCGCAGCCTCGTCGCCGGCGGCGAGGAGGCGTGCGATGCGCAGCAGCGTGTCACGGTGCTCGGTCACGAACTCCGTGAACTCCCGGTCGCGTTCGGCGTCCCTCACCCGGTCCCCCTCCGTCGCGGCACCTCCGGCGGAGGCGCTCCACCCACCATGACGGGCGCGGGCCCTCGCACGGTTGCACCCGCGCGACGGCGCTCCCCGAGGGTGGTACGCCCGGTCCCAGGACAACCGTTCCACTGGTCCGCACGCACCGGCCGCGCGACGGTGGACCCATGACCACCCAGCCCACCCCCACCACCACCCCCACGGCGGTCCCCGCCACCGCCCTCCTCGGCGACGCCCCGGTCCACCGGATCGGCTACGGCGCCATGCAGCTCGCCGGTCCCGGCGTGTTCGGCCCGCCCGCCGACCCCGGGGCCGCGCGCGCCGTGCTGCGCCGTGCGGTCGAGCTCGGCGTCGACCACGTCGACACCGCGCAGTTCTACGGCCCCGACGTCGTCAACGAGCTGATCCGCGAGGCGCTCCACCCCTACCCCGACGGCCTCCGGCTGGTGACCAAGGTCGGCGCACGCCGCGACGGCACCGGCGCGTGGCTGCCGGCCGCCGAGCCCGCCGACCTGGTCGAGCAGGTGGAGCAGAACCTCCGCTCCCTCAACGTCGAGCGGCTCCACCTGGTCAACCTGCGCCGCTTCGAGCGCGACGACCCCGACGCCGCCGAGCCCGCGCTCCAGGACCAGCTCGAGGCCCTGGCCGGGCTGCGCGACGCCGGGAAGATCGCCCACGTGGGCGTCTCCAACGTCACGGCCGCGACCGTCCGGCGGGCCCACGAGCTCGTCGGCATCGGCGAGGTGCAGAACCCGTTCAGCATCCTCGACCGCAGCGACCAGCCGGTCCTCGACGCGTGCCGCGAGCTCGGCGTGGCATACGTCCCGTTCTTCCCGCTCGGCTCGGCCTTCGCCGGTGGCCCGGCCGTCCTCGCGGCCGACCCGCACGTGTCCGCGGTCGCGGCGCGCCACGGCGCGACGCCGAGCCAGGTCGCGCTGGCCTGGCTCCTCGCCCAGGACGAGCAGGTCCTCCTCATCCCCGGCACCGGTTCGGTGGCGCACCTGGAGGAGAACATGGCCGTCCTCGACCTCGCCCTCGACGCCGACGACCTCGCGCGGCTCGACCAGGTGCAGGAGCGACCGGTCGGCCACTGACCTAGCGCCCCTGCACGGCCTCCGTCGCCTCGAGGTCCTGGAGACCGACGACGACCGCGAGCGCCAGCGCCTCGGCGTCGGGGGTGCCGGGCTCCGCGGTGAAGACCACGATCTGCAGCTCGCCGTCGTTGATGGTCAGCTTGTCGCAGTCGAGGGTCAGCCAGCCGACCACGGGGTGGTGCAGCGTCTTGCGCTGGGCGCCCCGTGGCCGGGCCGGCGTGGTCTCCCAGAGCTCGGCGAAGCGGGGGCTGTCGCGACGCAGGTCGTGCACGAGGGAGGCGAGGTCGGGGTCGTCGGGCATCCGCACGAGCGCAGCGCGCAGGTCGGCCACCACGTCGCGCTCGACCATCGACCGGGTCTGCGGCTCGAACCGGCCCATGCCGGGCAGGTCCATGAACGTGCGCCACGCCCGGTTGCGGCCGCGCTCGGACTCGCCCGAGAGGTCACCGAACAGGGCGCTGGCGGCGCGGTTCTGCACGATCGTCTGCCACGAGGCGTCGATGACGGTCACCGGCGTGTCCCCCAGGCGGTCGACCAGCCGCATCACGCTGGGCGGCACGTGGCGGTCCATCCGCGACGGCGACGGGGGCAGGTGCCCGGCCAGGCGGTAGAGGACGTCGCGCTCGCCGTCGTCGAGGCGCAGCGCGCGGGCCAGGGCCTGCACCACCTGCACCGACGGGTGCCGGGCACGACCCTGCTCGAGGCGCACCAGGTAGTCGGCCGAGACCCCCGCCAGCTGCGCGACCTCCTCGCGTCGCAGGCCCGGGGCGCGGCGGCGCGCCTGGCTCGGCAGCCCCACGGCGGCCGGGCTGACGCGGTCGCGCCACATCCGCAGCTGCGAGCCGAGGGCGCTGGTGTCCACCACCTCAGTGTCCCAGCCGCGCCCCCGGCGGCGCGACCGCGAGGGTGGGACCCGTGGTCCCACCCGGGAACCGGTCGCGGAGCGTCCGCAACCGTCCCTACGGTGTCCCCATGACCGACTTCACCGAGCAGGACCTCAGTGGCTCGACCTTCCGGCGCGTCGACCTCTCGGGGTCGACGTTCGAGCAGGCGCACCTGCGCGGCGCCGTGCTGCACGACGTCGACCTCAGCGGCGCGCGGGTGCGCGCGACGTACCTCGACGGGGTGCGGATGACCGGGGTCGAGGTGCCCGACCTCGAGATCCACGGCGAGATCCGGCGGCTGGTGGTCAACGGGGTCGACGTCACGGCCTACGTCGAGGCCGAGCTCGACCGCCGGACGCCGGAGCGGGCGCTGATGCGACCGACGACCGTCGACGGCTTCCGCGAGGCGTTCAGCGTCCTGGACCGGCTGTGGGCCGCCACGGTCGAGCGCGCCCGCTCGCTGCCCGAGGACGCGCTGCACCAGCGGGTCGACGGCGAGTGGTCCTTCGTCGAGACGCTGCGGCACCTCGGCTTCGCCCACGCCTGCTGGGTCGGTGGCGTGGTGCGCGCCGACCCCTCCCCCTGGCACCCGCTCGACCTCCCGTGGGACGAGGCACCCACCGTCGAGGGCGTCCCGTGGGACCGCGACGTGCGCCCGTCCCTGGACGAGGTGCTCGCGGTGCGGGCCGAGCGGCGGTCGGTCGTCGCCGACGTGCTGGCCGACCTCGACGACGCCGGGCTGGCCCGGCCGGTCTCGTCGGCCACGCCGTTCATGGCCGACGCCGAGGGCCTCGACGTCGCCCAGTGCCTGCGCGTGGTCCTCAACGAGGAGTGGGAGCACCGGCTCTACGCCGAGCGCGACCTCGCCCTCCTCGCCTGAGCCTTCCCGGCGGCCCGTCGGCGGGCGCACACTGACCCCATGGCCGAGACCCTGGGGACCCGCTTCGCCCGCGCCGTCGCCGCCAAGGACCGCGACGCCCTGCGCGACCTGCTCGCCGACGACGTCGACTTCAAGGGCCTGACGCCCGGTCGCACCTGGGAGGCCACCGGACCCGACGCGGTCCTCGAGGTGGTGCTGGGGTCGTGGTTCGAGGACTCCGACACGATCGAGCGGGTGGTGGAGGTCGCCGACGGCGCGGACGTGGCCGACACCTCCCACGTGTCCTACCGCTTCGACCTGCGCAACCCCGACGGGTCGTGGGTGGCCGAGCAGCAGGCCTACTACCGGGGCGAGGAGGCGATCGCGCACCTCCGCGTGCTGTGCTCGGGCTTCCGCCGGAGGTGACGCACATCTCCCGCATGCTCACCGGGGCCCACGGGTACCCCCAGCGCTCGCAGGCGTGGTGGACGGGGAGGAGCCCGGGGTGGTCGGAGCGGACGAGGTGCGGGAGGCCGCGGAGCGGCACTTCGGCCACCGGGAGCTGCTGCCCGGGCAGGAGGACGCGGTGCGCGCCCTGGTCGGCGGCCGCGACGTGCTGCTCGTCGCCCCCACCGGGTCGGGCAAGTCGCTGGCCTACCAGCTCGCGGGGGTGCTGCTCGGGGGGTGCACGGTCGTCGTCTCGCCGCTGCTGGCCCTCCAGCAGGACCAGGTCGACTCCCTGCAGCGGGCCGGCCTGACCGCGGCCCGGCTGAGCTCGGCGGAGTCCGACACGGTGCGGGCCGAGGTGCTGGAGGGAGCCGCCTCCGGTGAGGTGCAGTTCGTGCTCCTCTCCCCCGAGCAGCTCGCCAACCCCGAGGTGCACGCCGCCCTCGCCGCCGTCGGACCGCGCCTGGTCGCGGTCGACGAGGCGCACTGCGTCTCCGCGTGGGGCCACGACTTCCGTCCCGACTACCTCCGCCTCGGCGAGCTCGTCGCCGGCCTCGGTGAGCCGCGGGTGATCGCGATGACCGCGACCGCCGCCCTGCCCACCCAGCAGGACGTCGTCGAGCGGCTCGCGCTCCACGACGCCCGCACCGTCCTCACCGGTTTCGAGCGCGACAACATCGCCCTCGCCGTCGAGCGGTTCTCCGACGCCGACGAGCAGCGCGAGCGCATCCTCGCGCTCGTCGACGAGATGGCCGGCGACCCCGGCAGCGGCGTCGTCTACTGCCGCACCCGCGCCGGCGCCGAGGCGTACGCCGAGGAGCTGGTCGCGCGCGGGCACCGCGCGGCGACCTACCACGCGGGCCTGCCCACCAAGCGCCGGACCGAGGTGCACGCCGCGTTCATGTCCGGCGAGCTGTCGCTGGTGGCGGCCACGTCCGCGTTCGGCATGGGCATCGACAAGCCCGACATCCGCTTCGTCCTCCACGCCGACGTGCCGGAGTCCCCGGACACCTACTGGCAGGAGGTCGGTCGCGCCGGGCGCGACCGCGCCACCGCCCGTGCCGTGCTCGCCTACCGCGCCGAGGACCTGTCCCTCGGCAAGTTCTTCGCGACGCCGGTGCCGAGTCGCACCGACGTCCGGGCCGTGCTGGAGGCGGTCGACGCCGCCGGCAGCGAGGACCCCCGCGAGGTGGCCGAGCACCTGTCCTTCGGGCACCGCAAGGCCGGCCGGCTGATCAACCTCGTGCACCTCGCCCGGGCGGCGGGCGACCTGCCCGACGACGCGCGGCCGGCGTCGGTCGTCGACGCCGTCGTCGAGCGGGCGGAGGCACACCGGCGGCTCGAGGAGTCGCGCGTCGAGATGATGCGCGGCTACGCCGAGACCGACCGCTGCCGCGCCGCGTTCATGCTCGGCTACTTCGGCGCCGAGGTCACCGAGCGGTGCGGCACGTGCGACAACTGCCTGGCCGGGACGGCCCCGGAGGAGGGCACCTCGACCAGCACTGCCTACGTCGTGCAGGCCACCGTCGAGCACCCCGAGTTCGGCAGCGGGACGATCACCGACGTGGAGCCCGACCGGGTGACGGTGCTGTTCGAGGAGGTCGGTTACCGCACGCTGGCGATCGAGCTGGTCGAGGAGCGGGGACTGCTCGAGGTCAGGTGAGCCGCCCGGCCAGCGCCCGACCGAGGCGCGTGCCGGAGAGCCATGCCGTCTCCACCTTCGCAGTGGGGCCCCAGCCGTCGCCGCACACCCCCACCAGCAGGCCGTCGCCGTCCTCGAGGGCGTAGGGCGCCTCCCGCTCGCCCACCGGGCGGGCGAACGTCCAGCGGTGGACGTGGACGTCGTCGGGCTCGGGCAGGTCGAGCAGGCCGCGCAGGGCCGCGGTCATGGCGGGTGCGGCCGCGGAGGGGTCGTCGAGGTGGCCGGCGGCGAAGCCCGGCGTGGAGTGCGCGACCAGCACCGGGGCGTCGTCACCGCGACGGCGGCCGTCGTCGGCCACCCACGCGAGCGTGTCGTCGTCGTTGACGAACGCCCCGTCGAGGCGCCCGGTCGGGCTGACGGCGTCCCAGGTGCGGTCCGGCCACCGGGCCGCGAGCGCGAGCACCGGCTCCCACGTGCGGTCGAGCAGGGCCGCCACCGGGTGGTCGCCGACGAGTCGCAGCGCCTGCGGGTCGGGCATCGCCAGGACCACCGCGTCCGCGCCACGGTTCACGTCCGCGAGGTCGGTCAGGTCGACCCGCACGACGTCGAGCCCGTCGGCGAGGTCCTCGACGAGCGTGCGCAGGCCGCGGGTGGCACCCCAGCGCACGGGACCCGACTTCACCTCGGGCTCCGCGCCGCCGAGCACGCAGAACGTGTCGGTCCACTCCCGGGCCAGGCCGCGCGCGGCCCAGTCGTCCACCACCGTGCGGAACCCGTCGTCGGACACGGTGAGGTAGGAGGCGCCGAGGTCGACCCGGCGGTCCCAGAGCGTCCGCGACGCCATCCGGCCGCCGGGCACGCGTCCGCGGTCGAGCACCCGCACGCCCACGCCCGCCTCGCGGAGGGCACGGGCGCACGCGACCCCCGACAGCCCCGCTCCGACCACCACGACGTCGCTCATGCGAGACCTCCCAGCACCGCGTCGGCGGCACGCTGGCCGCTGACCAGCGCGCCCTGGATGGACCCGGTGTCGCGGTGGTCGCCGCACACGACGAGGCCGTCGACGACCACCGGCCGGGCCTCGCTGTGGGGCGCCGGCTGCACCGGGAGCGCGTCGGGCACCTCGTGGCGCGCCAGCACCTCCCACCGCGCGGGGTCGGCCCCGAGCAGGTCACCCGCGTGCCGCCGCATCGCGGCCTCGTCGGGCACCCGGTCGGGCCCGAGGAGCGCGGAGGCCTGCACGAGGTGGCGCCCGGGAGGGGCGTACGACGGCGCCGCGCGCGAGACGACGGCGGCGTTGACGAGCGGTCCGGCCGCGGTGCGTCGGGCGTCGACGTGGAGCAGGTCGGTGGCGGGGGCGTCGGGCGCCGCCCACCAGGTCGTCACCACGCCCTTGGTCGCCACCCGCGGCACGCCGGCCAGGCCGGCGGCACCCGCGGCGCCGGTCGCGACGACGACCGTCCGCGCGCTCCACGTGCCGTCGTCGGTCTCGACCGACCTCGCGTCGGCGCGGCGCACGTGCTGGCCCAGGCGCACCCGGTCGCCCAGCGTGGCCGCGAGCTGCTCGGGCAGGGCCTGCATCCCCTCACGAGGGAGCGCGGGGACGCCCCGCACGAACATCCACGTCAGCAGCAGCGCGTACCGGTCGGCGGTGGTGCCGTCGTCCTCGAGCAGCACCCCGGCGAAGAAGCGGTCCACGACACGGCGCAGCAGCCCGTCGACGCCTGCGTCGTCGAGCGCGGTGCGCCGGTCGACGTCCGGCCGGCTCCGGAGCGTCGCGGACAGCCGCCCGCGGCGGGGGCGCAGCAACGGGCCCGCCCAGCGGGCGAGCGCAGCCACCTCGGCGGGACGCGCCGCCACCGCACGCAGCGTCTGCGGGAGCAGCCGCGGCTCGCGGACCGGGTGGCCGAGCACGCGCAGGTCGGTCTCGGTGCGCGCCGCCACGCCGGCCCCGAAGGGCTGCAGCCCCAGGGCGTCGACGTCGACCCACCTCGCCACCGCCGGGTAGGCAGGGTTGAGCAGCTGGAACCCCCGGTCGAGGAGGAAGCCGTCCACGCGCTCGGTGCGGATCCGCCCACCCACCGCGTCGGACGCCTCGAGCACCACCACGTCGCGCCCGGCGTCCGCCAGCACCTGGGCGCACCGCAGGCCCGCGAGCCCCGCACCCACGACGACCACGTCGGCTTCCCTGTCGACCCGCATGCCGCGAATCTAGGGCAGCGCGCCAACGACGGTCGCGGCTAGAGCGGCACGTCCTCCGGCAGCACCCGCAGCACGCTGAGCGTCCCGGCCTCCTCGCCGACCACCACCTTCGACCCGTCGAGGCGCCGCAGCGCGGCGCGCACGTCCTCCACGTCGAGGTGGGAGTCGACGGCGATGTCGGCGTCACGGACCGGCACGGCGGTCGCCGGCCACTCGGTGGACGGCACCTCGAAGGGGTCGAAGTCGGTCTGGGCGGCAGCCCAGAGCTGGAGCGCGGCCTCGGCCACGACCTGGTCGGTGTCGTCGTCGGTCATGTCCGGTGAGTACCCCGCGCCCGTGGAGTTCACTGGTCCCATGGCGACCCGACTGCTCCTGCTGGCCGACACGCACCTGCCGAGGCGGGCCAGGGACCTGCCCGCCGAGGTCTGGGCGGCGGTGGACGACGCCGACCTCGTGGTGCACGCCGGGGACTGGGTCGACGTCGCGCTCCTCGACGCGCTGGAGGAGCGCTCCGCGCGGCTGGTGGCGTGCTGGGGCAACAACGACCACGGCGCCCTGCGCACCCGGCTGCCCGAGGTGGCGCGCGTCGAGGTCGAGGACCTCCGGATCGGGGTGGTGCACGAGACCGGGCAGGCGAAGGGGCGCGAGGAGCGGATGGCGGCGATCCACGGCGACCTCGACGTGCTCGTCTTCGGGCACAGCCACATCCCGTGGGACACCACGGCGCCCGGCGGCCTCCGCCTGCTCAACCCCGGCTCCCCCACCGACCGCCGGCGCCAGCCGCACTGCACCTACATGACGGCGGTCGCCGACGCCGGGACGCTCGAGGTCACCCTGCACCGGCTCCCGCCACGGGCACCGGCTCCCAGCCGCGGTCGGTGAGCGCGCGCGAGCCCGACCGCGCGACCAGCCACCCGGCCAGCACGAGTGCCGCGCCCAGGGCGAGGAAGCCGAGGTCCCACGTGAGCGGACCGCCCAGGTCGTCGCGCACGTGGTGCACCCCCAGCAGCTGGTGGTCCACCAGCCCCTCGACCACGTCGAAGCCGCCCCACCCGCCGAGCACGCCGCCGAGGTGGAAGCGCCAGCTCGGTGGCAGGCGTCCCTGTCGCCACTGTGCCAGCGTGACGATCGAGGCGCCCACGACGACCAGCCACGAGAAGACGTGGAAGAAGCCGTCGGCGAGCGTGTTGACCTCCAACCCGGCGACCGTGGTAACCGGGTAGGACCCGGTCGCGCTCACCATGTGGTGCCACTGGAGCAGCTGGTGCAGGACGATCCCGTCCACGAACCCACCCAGCCCCACGCCGTACATGAGGCCGGCGGCGGCGGACGGACGTTCCCCGACGTGGTGCGACATGAGGTCCCGTACCCCGTGCCGGACCAGGTAGTGCGCCGCAGGACGGGTCAGTCGGCCTCGCGCCGCTCGTGCAGCCGCTGCTGCGCCTCGCCGAGGAAGGCCAGGCACGGTGCGTCGTCGCCGGGGTGCTTCTCCACGAGGTGGAAGGTCCAGCGGTCCATCGCGGCCATGAAGCCGTTGTCGCCGCCTGCCCGGTGGGTCGACCAGGGCCTGTCCTTGCGGGCCCGGCACGAGGTGCAGCTGATCCGGTAGAGGAGCTGCTGCTCGCCGTCGAGGTCGATCCGGACCCGGGCCAGCGGTCCGGCCTGCGCCGCGGCCTTGCGCTCGCGGGCCGAGCGGGTCGCCACCATGTCGTCTCCTGCCGTCGCCGTGGGCCGTGCACCTCCATCCTCGCGCACGGCTGGACCACCCCTAGCCACTGCCGGTCCCGGCGTCCATGATGTGACCCCCGCCACACCGCTCACCGAGGAGACGCCATGACCATCCCGGTCCCCGACGAGGTCGCCGCCGTCCGCGAGGACTACGAGGCCCGCATCCTCGGGCTCCACATGCCCGCGACCGTGCGCCAGGCCGCCGAGCGGTACGGCGACCAGCCCGCGTTCTCCGACCGCTTCGACGTGCCGGAGGGGCAGACGTGGTCGACGATCACGTGGCGCGAGACCTGGGAGCTGACCCAGCAGGTGGCGGCGGCGCTGATCGGCCTCGGCGTGGAGAAGGGCGACGCGGTGGCGATCATGGCCACCAACCGCACCGCCCACACCCTCGCCGACTACGGGGCGATGGCCGCGGCCGCGGTGCCGATGTCGATCTACAACACGCTCGCGCAGGACCAAGTGGCCTTCATCGCCGGCGAGGCGCGGCCGGTGGTCGTCGTCCTGGAGGACCACGACCGCTACCGCCGCTGGGAGCGAGCGCTCGCCGAGGTCGACTCAATCCGCCACGTCGTGCTGCTCGACGAGGCCGACCGGGTCGACGACCCGCGCGCGATGACCTGGGACGACTTCCTCGCCCGCGGCACCGACACCTCGGGCGTCGAGGACCGGATGGACCGGATCACCCCCGACATGCCCGCGACCTACCTCTACACCTCGGGCACGACGGGCAACCCCAAGGGCGTCGTGCTCACCCACCACAACGTGATGTACGAGTCGGTCTCCACCCTCGACGCCGCCGGGCTGCACGGGCAGCAGCGCACGATCAGCTACCTCCCCCTCGCCCACATCGCCGAGCGGGTGCTCGCCACCTACGGCCCGCCGTTCCTCGGCAACCACGTGCACGCGATCCCCGACCCGGCCGGCCTGCTCGGGGCGCTCGGTGAGGTGCACCCGACGGCGTTCTTCGGGGTCCCCCGGGTGTGGGAGAAGATCAAGACCGGCATCTCCGCCAAGCTCGCCGAGGACCCCGACCCGGCCAACCAGGAGATGGTGCGCAAGGCGATGGCCGCCGGGCTGGCGTGGACGCAGGCCCACGAGCACGGCAACGAGATGACGCCGGAGGTCGAGGCGGCCTACGCCGAGGCCGACACCGCCATCCTCGGCTTCCTGCGCCTGCTGCTCGGCCTCGACCAGGTGCGGTGGGCCGCCAGCGCGGCCGCCCCGATGCCGCTGGAGGTCGCAAAGTTCATGGGCGGCCTGGGCCTGCACGTCTACGACGTCTACGGCATGACCGAGACGACGGGCGCCTTCACCTCCAACGGCCCCGGCCACTTCAAGCTCGGCACCGTCGGCCGCGCGAACCCCGGCATCGAGGTGCGCCTCGCCGAGGACGGCGAGATCCTCGTGCGGGGACCGGTCAACACCCCCGGCTACCACCGCCAGGAGTCGGCGACGCGCGCGCTGATCGACGAGGACGGCTGGATCCACACCGGTGACATCGGCACGGTCGACGACGACGGCTTCTTCTCCGTCGTGGACCGCAAGAAGGAGCTGATCATCACCTCCGCCGGCAAGAACATCGCGCCGTCCAACATCGAGAACTACCTCAAGGAGTCGCCGATCGTCGGGCACGCGATGGCGCTCGGCGACGGCCAGCCCTACGTCGTGGCCATCTTGACCCTCGACGGCGAGATCGCACCGCTCGTGGCGGCCAGGATGGGCATCGAGTTCACCGACCTCGCCGACCTGTCCACCAAGCCGCAGATCCGCGCGATGGCGCAGGCGGCAGTCGACGCCGCCAACGAGCGCCTCTCGCGGCCCGAGCAGGTCAAGGCGTGGGAGCTGCTGCCGCACGAGTGGACGGCCGAGTCGGAGGAGCTGACCCCCACGCTGAAGCTCAAGCGCCGGGTGGTCAACGCGAAGTACTCCGACGTGGTCGACTCGCTCTACGCGTGAGCTTCGACCTCCAGGCCCACCGCGGTGGCGCGGGCCTGTGGCCCGAGAACACCCTGGAGGCCTTCGGCCACGCGCTCGCGCTCGGGGTCTCGACCCTCGAGCTCGACGTGCACCTCACCGCGCAGGACGACGTGGTGGTGGCGCACGACGCAGCCCTCGCCGACGCGCGCCTGATCCGGCGGCTGACGCGCGCCGAGCTGCCCCGCTCGATGCCGCTGCTGCGGCAGGTGGCGGCGCTGCTGGAGGAGCGCGGCGCCGACCCAGTGCGGCTCAACCTCGAGATCAAGTACGACGCCCTCGACGCCTCCGGGCTCACCTCCCGCGAGGCGTTCGTCGCGCGGGTGGTCGAGGCGCTGCACGTCGACGGCCTCGTCGCCCGCACCAGCATCCAGTGCTTCGACTGGGGCGTGCTGGCGCTGGTGCACGAAGCCGAGCCCGCCGTGCGGCGCAACCTGCTCGTCTCGCCGCGCTACCTCCGACCCGACCACGGCAGCGCCTCCCCCTGGTTCGACGGCATCCCGGTCGACGACGACTTCGTCGTGACGGCCGCCGGGCAGGGCATCACCGCGATCTCGCCCGTCCACGGCTCGCCCTACCTCTCCGGGGTCCAGGACCCCGGCTACCGGCCGTACGCCACACGGGCGATGATCGAGGAGGCGCACGCCGCCGGGCTGGGCGTCGTGCCCTACGTCGTCGATGACCCGCCGACCATGCGGCACCTCGTCGACCTCGGCGTCGACGGCCTCATCACCAACCGTCCCGACCTGCTGCGCGAGGTGCTGGACGGGCTCGGACGCCCGCTGCCGACGGCGTACCCCAGGCCACGCTGAGCGTGCTCCCGGTCTAGACCTCGGGGGAATCACCGATGCGGCATGTCGGTGGAGGCTGTTGTGCTGGTGTGCATGCATCGACAGATCGCCGGAGCCCTCACCGGGCGCGTGACCAAGTGGGTCGTCCTCCTCGCCGTCGTCGTCATCACCGGCGTCATGGCCACCTTCTCGGCCAAGCTGGCCGACGTCCAGAACAACGAGGCGTCGTCGTGGCTGCCCGGGTCGGCCGAGTCGACCAAGGTCCTCGACGAGCTCTCCGAGACCGTCGACCCCAACGACATCCCCACGCTGGTGGTCTACCACCGCGACGGCGGGCTCACCGACGACGACCTCGCCGCGATGGAGCAGGACGGCAAGGAGATCGCCGGGCTCGACGGCGTCACCGACCAGGGCGTCCTGACGCCTGCTGCCGCCCGGGCCGCCGCCGCGCAGGGGGCGCCGGTCCCGACGCTGGTCTCCGACGACGGCGACGTCGCCTACCTCTACTTCGTCCTCAACTTCGGCACCGACGGGTGGAACGCGATCCCTGCGGCCGCCGACG
>NZ_JBHLXH010000002.1:849555-922383 GCF_042432345.1 Nocardioides zeicaulis
CGGCCAGGCCGCCGACTCCGCGGAGGCGTTCGAGGGCATCGACACCAACCTGATCTTCGCCACGCTCGGCGTCGTGATCGTCATCCTGCTCTTCACCTACCGCAGCCCCGTGCTGTGGCTGCTCCCGATCCTGTGCGCGGTCTCGGCCAACTTCATCGCCACCGGTCTGGTCTACCTGCTCGCGAAGTACGCCGGGCTCACCGTCAACGGGCAGAGCCAGGCCATCCTCAGCATCCTGGTCATCGGCGCCGGCACCGACTACGCGTTGTTGCTGGTCGCGCGCTACCGCGAGGAGCTGCGCCGCCACGAGGACCGCCACGAGGCGATGGCGTTCGCGCTGCACCGGGCGGCGCCGGCGATCCTGGCCAGCGCCGCGACCGTCGCCATCGGCATGCTGTGCCTGTCGTTCGCCGAGCTCAACTCGACGGCGGGGCTGGGCCCGGTCCTCGCCATCGGCGTCGCGGTGACGGTGCTCGTGATGGTCACCCTGCTCCCCGCGCTCCTGGTGATCTGCGGCCGGTGGGTCTTCTGGCCCAAGCGGCCCGCGTTCGGCAGCGCCGAGCCGACGGCCGCAGGCCTGTGGGCCCGCGTCGGCCGCGCCATCAGCCCGCGTCCGCGCCGCGTGTGGGTGGTGACCACCGGGCTGCTGCTGCTGGCCTGCCTCGGCCTCTTCCGCCTCGACACCTCCGGGCTGTCGACCGAGGAGAGCTACACCAAGGAGTTCGACTCGATCAAGGGCCAGAAGCTGCTCACCGAGCACGGCCTCTCCGACAACTCCAACACCGTGCAGGTGACCACCGCGACCGACGAGGCCGCGGACGTGGAGTCGGCGTTGTCCGGCATCGACGGCCTCGGCGCCCCGGGCGAGGTGCGCGAGCTGTCCGGCGGGCGCTCGTGGTTCGAGGCGACGATCAACGCCGACGTCTCCTCCTCCGCGGCAGCCGACATCGTCGAGGCCTCCCGCGAGGCCGCCCACGCCGTCGACGGCGCGGACGCCCTGGTCGGGGGCGGGTCGGCGTTCTACCTCGACACCAAGATCGCGAGCGAGCGCGACAGCAAGGTGATCATGCCGCTGGTGCTCGGGGTGGTGCTGCTCATCCTCATCGGCCTGCTCCGGGCCCTCGTCGCGCCGCTCATCCTGATCGCGACGGTCGTGCTGTCCTTCGGGGCGGCGCTGGGCATCTCCGCGCTGCTCTTCGAGTACGTCTTCGGCTTCGCCGGCTCCGACCCCGGGTTCCCGCTCTTCGCCTTCGTGTTCCTCGTGGCGCTGGGCATCGACTACAACATCTTCCTGATGACGCGCGTCCGGGAGGAGACGATGGCCTACGGCACCCGCAAGGGCTCGCTGATCGGTCTCGCCTCGACCGGCGGCGTAATCACGTCGGCCGGCATCGTGCTGGCGGCGACGTTCCTCGTCCTGGGGTCGCTGCCGCTGGTGTTCCTCGCCGAGCTCGGCGTCGCCGTGGCGCTGGGCGTCATGCTCGACACGATGATCGTCCGGTCGGTGCTGGTCACCGCGCTCAACCTCGACCTCGGCGGGAAGATCTGGTGGCCGAGCAAGCTCGACGCCGAGGACCGCAGGCTCGACGCCGCCGAGGCGGAGCAGCCGCTCGAGACGGTGCACTGACCTCGCGGTCGGCGACCGGTCAGGACGTCGGGCGGGTGAGGACCTCGGCCCCGTCCTCGGTGATCGCGACCGTGTGCTCGCTGTGCGCGGTGCGGCAGCCGGTGACGCTGCGCAGCGTCCACCCGTCGTCGTCGGTGACGAGCACCGGGGTGTCGCTCATCACCCAGGGCTCGAGGGCGAGCAGCAGGCCCGGCCGGAGCTGGTAGCCGCGCCCGGCCCGCCCGTCGTTCGACACGTGCGGGTCCTGGTGCATCGTCGTGCCGATGCCGTGGCCGCCGAACTGCATGTTGATCGGGTAGCCGGCCTCGGTCAGCACGGCACCGATGGCGCTGGAGATGTCGCCGATCCGGGCGCCCGGGCCGGCGGCCGCGATCGCGGCGTCGAGGGCCCGCTCGGTGGTCTCGATCAGCCGCACGCTCTCCTCCGGGCGGCTCTCGCCGACGATGAAGCTCACCGCGGAGTCGGCGGCGATGCCGTCGAGACGCACGGCCAGGTCGAGGGTGACCAGGTCGCCGTCGGCCAGGCGCTGGTCGCGGGGTCGCCCGTGCAGCACCGCGTCGTTGACCGACGTGCAGACGTAGTGCCCGAACGGCCCCCGGCCGAACGACGGCGCGTAGTCGACGTAGCACGACTCCGCGCCCGCCTCGCGGATCATCTCCCCGGTCCAGCGGTCGAGGTCGAGCAGGTTGGTGCCGACCTCGCTGCGCTCGCGCAGCGTCTGGAGGATGTCGCCGACCAGCGCGCCGGTGCGGCGCGCCCGGTCGACCTGGACGGGCGTCAGGATCTCGATCATCTCAGTCCGAACCTCTCACAGCGCTTCTCGGTCTCGCCCGAGCACAGCTCGGCGAGGGTGACGACGCCCTGGGCGACCAGCACCGACGTCAGGGTGTCGACGGTGACCTGCTCGTCGGCGAAGAGCCAGGACGGCACCCCGTCGACGTCCTCTCCGTCGGTGCGGGGGGCGCCGGCCAGGAGGCCGACGGCGACGTCGGCGGCCTGGTCGCTCATCTCCCGCGTCGGCACGTAGGTCATCGACCTCTCCTCGCCGAGCAGGACCGCCCGGGCCTCGTCGAGGGTCGAGCCCGAGCCGGCCGGCGCCTGCCCCTCCTCCAGCCCGACGTGGGCGTCCGCACCGTCGACGTCGCCGCCGACGGAGACGAGCGGCAGGTCGTTGGTCGCGTCCGGCGTGCCGGCCACCGGCTCCACGACCAGGACGTCGGCGGAGTCGGCCTGCGCCTGCCGCACCTGGCTGCGCTGGGTGTCGGCGTCGCCGCCGGCGTCGTAGACCCGCACCCGGCACTCGTCGCACGTGGCGTCGACGCGTGCGGTGAACAGGTCGGCATCGACGGACTGCGACGAGCCATCGGCGACCAGCAGGGCGATGGTCGGCTCGTCGCCCAGGCACGCCGACAGGGCCGGCGTCGCGGCGAGCAGGACTACGGGCAGCAGGCGGCGGAGCATCCCGAGGAGGGTACCGGGCGCGCGCTCAGCCGGCGGAGGGGCGGCGACGCGTCGGCGCGGGGCGGGTCGGGTCGTCGTCGGGACGCTCGACGTCGGCCGGCACGACGATCGGCTTGAGCCGCGCCCATCCGATGAAGAACACCGCAACGGCGACCAGGGCCAGCCCGGTCCACAGGTTCGCGTTGACGTCGCCGGTCTTCTCCGGCGCGGTGTCGCCGAACAGGCCGGCCAGCGCCAGGATCACGCCGTACACGCCCATGAGGGCGCCGATGATGTTGCGGATGTCGAAGGCGCCGGCCTTGTGCGGGGCGTCGGTCTGCTTCTCGTCGGACATGGGAGGCCCCTCTCTCAGAAGGCGATGTTGAGGACGACGACCATGGCGAGCGCGACACCGGCCAGGGGCACGGTGCGCCGGTACCACGGGAGGGCGGCCTCGTCCGGGTCGACCAGGTCCTCCTTGGGCGTCTCGGAGTAGACCAGGCCCTTGAGCTCGGAGGCGGGCTTGGGCTTCGTCACGAGCGAGACGACCACGCTCAGCACGATGTCGACGACGAACGCGGTGGAGGCGGCGAGGAAGGCCGCGCCCTGCCCGGGCAGGTCGATCACCCCTGCGGCCGCGAGCCGGTCGACCGCGATCGCCGAGAGCGTGCCGGCGACCAGGCCGACCCATCCGGCGGTCGGGGTCATCCGCTTCCAGAACATGCCGAGGATGAACGTGGCGAACAGCGGCGCGTTGAAGAACCCGAACAGCGTCTGGAGGTAGTCCATGACGTTCGTGTAGCCCATGGCGATGCGGGCGGTGAAGATCGCGATCACGGTCGCGGCGACGGTCGCGAGCCGGCCGATGCGCAGGTAGTAGTCGTCCGTGTGGTCCTTGCGGATGTAGCGCTGCCACAGGTCGTAGGAGAAGACGGTGTTGAACGCCGAGATGTTGGCCGCCATGCCGGCCATGAAGGCGGCGAGCAGGCCCGCGATGGCCAGGCCGAGCAGGCCGTTGGGCAGCACGTCGCGCATGAGCAGCAGCAGGGCGTCGTTGTAGGCCACGCCGTCACCGGAGGCGCCGCCCGCGGGCGACCCGCCGTTCTTGAGGTCGACCATCTCCTTGACCAGGACCGCGGAGACCATGCCCGGGATGATCACGATGAAGGGGACGAACATCTTGGGGAAGGCGCCGATGATCGGCGTCTTGCGGGCCGCGGAGATGGAGTTCGAGGCCATCGCGCGCTGCACCTCGACGAAGTTGGTGGTCCAGTAGCCGAAGGACAGCACGAAGCCGAGGCCGAAGACGATGCCGATGACCGAGAGCAGCGAGGAGTCGAAGCCCGACAGGGCCTGGCCCGGCCAGGACTCGAGCTGCTGCGAGGCGGGAGCGACGCCGGCGTCGGCCGGGGCGCTGCTGGCGGCGGCGGTGATCTTGTCGGTGAGGCCGTCCCAGCCGCCCACGCGGTGCAGGCCGATGAGGGTCAGCGGCAGCAGCGAGGCGACGATCACGAAGAACTGCAGCACCTCGTTGTAGATCGCGGCGCTGAGCCCGCCGAGGGTGATGTAGGACAGCACGATCGCACCGGCGACGACCAGCGCCACCCAGATCGGCCAGCCGAGCAGGGCGTGCACGATGCCGGCGAGGAGCGCGAGGTTGACGCCCGCGATCAGCAGCTGGGCGACCGCGAAGCTGATCGCGTTGACCAGGTGGGCGCCGGTGCCGAAGCGGCGGTACATGAACTCGGGGACCGAGCGCACCTTCGAGCCGTAGTAGAACGGCATCATCACGACGCCGAGGAACAGCATCGCCGGGACCGCGCCGACCCAGAAGTAGTGCACCGTCGGCAGGCCGATCTCCGCGCCGTTGGCCGACATGCCCATGATCTCGACGGCACCGAGGTTGGCCGAGATGAACGCCAGGCCCGTGACCCAGGCCGGCAGCGAGCGGCCGGAGAGGAAGAAGTCGATCGAGTCCGACACCGAGCGCCGCGCCATCACGCCGATGCCGAGGACGAAGGCGAAGTAGATCGCCACCATCGCGTAGTCGAGCCAGGATGCGTCGATCAGGGTGTCGGACGACACGTGCCACCTCCGTTGTGCGGTTGGACCACCCGCCAACCTAGACCCGTCGACCGGGTAGGTGGCCTCACCCCTGCGGGCACATGATGATCCTCACCCCGCCAGCGCGCCACGGCTCACGGCTCGACGACGACCTCGACCTCGAACCCCTCCGAGCTCTCGAGGTAGAGCGCGAGGTGCGCCTCACCGCCCGCGTGCGGGTACCGGTCGGCGTACAGCTCGTGCCACCCGTGCTCGGTCGACTCCGCCCGTACGCGGTCGAGCCGGGCGCGGTCCTCCACGGTCAGCGCGAGGTGGTTGACGCCCGGACGCAGCCGGTCGTGGGTGCCGTGCTGGTCGGGCGAGTGCTCCATGAACACGTACGTCCCGTCGGGGTGCAGCCACGACCGCACCCCCTCTTCGCGCTGCCACCCGCACGCCGCGAGCAGCCACCCCCACTCCCCCTCCGCCCTCGCGACGTCGTCGACCCACAGGTCCAGGTGGTGCAGCGCGCGTGCCATCCCCCGACCCTAGGGCTCGCGCGGGCACGTGGGTCGCGCTCCTTGGTCGGCCTCGGTGCTTGCCTCCGCTGGTCGAGGAGGTCGCGCAGCGACCGTCTCGAGGCCTGGGCTCACTGACCGTCGACCGAGCAGGTCACGCCGAAACGGTCACGGTGCTCGCCCCGCCCACGCTGCCGTCGGTCGACGAGCTTGCGCACTGACCGTGACGAGTCCCCGTCCGCGCTGCCCGTTGGTCGACGAGGTTGGCCACCGACACTTATCGGACACCGTCGACACGACTTCCCGACTGTTCACAGCGAGGCCTCGGGCGGTCGACGACTGTCGGACCCTTCGCCTAGAATCGAACACATGATCGACACGCGAAGTGGATTCGGAGCGAGCGAGGTCACCGCCGACCTCACCGCCGCTGACCTGCTTGCGTCCCTCCGTTGCGAGCGCCGGGCAGAGGATGCCGCTGCTGCACGTCAGCTCGACCTCGCTGCCCGCTGGGCCGACCTGCACCCGCCCGAGTCGATCCACCACGCCGCCGCGTTCACCGTGCCGGGCTTGGACCACGAGGAGCCCATCGCCGGCGAGGGGTGTCCGCTGGTGACGGAGTTCTGCATCCCCGAGCTCGGCACCGTCCTCGGGATCTCGACCACCGCGGCAAAGAAGCTCATCGGCCACGCCCTCGAGCTGCGGCACCGCCTGCCTCGCCTGTGGGCGCAGGTGCACGCCGGCCGGGTCCCTGCGTGGCGGGCACGACTGGTCGCCGAGACCACCATTCACGCGGTGCCCGCGCTCACCCCCGAAGCAGCGGGGTGGATCGACACCCAGGTCGCAGCCGTCGCGGGGAAGGTCGGGACTGCGCAGCTCGACCGGCTCGTCGCGGAGGCGATCAAGCGGTACGACCTCAGCCTCGAGCCCCGGCCCGACTTCGCCGCGGGTGAGGACCACGAGGACTTCGAAGCCGACCAGTACCTCAACACCGACCGCCGTCACGTCACCTTCGACACCCGACACATCCACTACGACGGCCTCATGCGCATGGAGGCCGAGCTCGACCTCGCCGACGCCTACGACCTCGACGCCGCCATCCAGCACGGTGCCGCGACCTTGAAAGCGCTGGGCTCGACGGCCCCGCTCGGCGCCCGACGTGCCGCCGCGCTCGGTGACCTCGCCCGCACCCAGACCGCGCTCGACCTCCACACCCAGGGCACGCCCGCCCCGGCCTCGGCCGGTGACCACCTGCCGGCAGCGCGGGAGGTCGTGCTCCACGTCCACCTCGACGCCGCCGCCGCCGGTGAAGACACGGTCTTCGGGCCCACCGCACGGCTCGACAACGGCCAGCGCCTCGCGCTCCTCGACCAGGTCAAGGGCTGGTGCCGAGCGTCCCGCACCCAGGTCACCATCCGACCCGTCCTCGACCTCAACGCCGAGCTCACCACCGACACCTACGCGATCCCCGACCGGACCCGCGAACAGGTCGTCCTCCGTGACCGAACCTGCGTCTTCCCGTGGTGCACCCGCCCCGCCCGGGTCTGCGACCTCGACCACATCACGCCGTTCGACCACGACGCAGCAGCCGCCGGGCAGCCGCAGCCAGGCCCGACCGCGACCTCGAACCTCGCCCCGCTGTGCCGGTCTCACCACCGACTGAAGACCCACACCGCCTGGCGCTACGTCCATCTCCGGCCCGGCGTCTTCGAGTGGACCTCACCCCACGGCCACCACTACCTCCGCGACCGCGACGGCACCACCGCCCTCGACCCACCCGCACCACCCCAGACCACAGCGCCGCCCCGGGTCCCGCAGCCCCGCCGACCATGACCCCGCCCCACACCCCGCCACCCACCCGGTAGCGGGGCCACCGGCACGTCCTGGACAGCGAGCGGTCTCGCCGCACGAGCCGCATCGCCCTGCGCTGCCCACACCCCTGCTCGGGCACGCCGACGCGAGCGTCGACCGGAGCGGGGGTGCACAACATGCAGAGCCGGAAGCTCGTCGGCCCCCGAGAGCCGCATGGCAGGGTGGGCGGATGCCACGCACCTCCTCGGGCCGTGCGGTCGCGCTCCTCGTCGTCCTCGGGGTCGTCCTCGCGGCGGCGCCGACCCTGGCAGCCGGCTTCACGCTGTGCGGGGTCTCGGGCTGCACCGGCGGAGGGTTCGGCGTCTCGACCGATCCCGGCACGACCCGGGCATTACTGGTCGTCGCCGGCGTGGTCGCCGCGCTGCCGCTGGCGACGTACGCATGGCTCCGCCGCAGTGGGAAGCTCGCGGCGTGCGCAGGAGCGCTCGCCGTCGTCGTCATGCTGCTCGCCGGTGCCCTCATCGGCTCCGACGTCCGCGGCTGCCCGAGCAGCGTGGACGACGCCACCTGCCGCGGCAACGCCCGCTGACCGGCGGTCAGCGGAGCGCGTTCACTCCCACTCGATGGTGCCCGGGGGCTTGGAGGTGATGTCGACGGTGACGCGGTTGACCTCGGCGACCTCGTTGGTGATGCGCGTGGAGATCCGCTCCATGACGTCGTAGGGCAGGCGAGCCCAGTCGGCGGTCATCGCGTCCTCGGAGGTGACCGGGCGGATCACGACCGGGTGGCCGTAGGTGCGGCCGTCGCCCTGCACGCCGACCGAGCGCACGTCGGCGAGCAGCACGACGGGCATCTGCCAGATGTCGCGGTCGAGGCCGGCGCGGGTGAGCTCCTGCCGGGCGATGGCGTCGGCCCGGCGCAGGATGTCGAGGCGGTCGGCGGTGACCTCGCCGATGATGCGGATGCCGAGGCCCGGGCCCGGGAACGGCTGGCGCCACACCATCTCGGCCGGCAGCCCGAGCTGCTCGCCGACGAGGCGCACCTCGTCCTTGAACAGCGTGCGCAGCGGCTCGACGAGCGCGAACTCGAGGTCCTCGGGCAGGCCGCCGACGTTGTGGTGCGACTTGATGTTGGAGGTGCCGGCACCGCCGCCCGACTCGACGACGTCGGGGTAGAGCGTGCCCTGCACCAGGAAGCCGACCTTCTCGCCCTGCTCGGCGGCCTCGCCGAGCACCTCGACCTCGGCGGCCTCGAAGGCGCGGATGAACTCGCGGCCGATGATCTTGCGCTTCTCCTCCGGGTCGGTGACCCCGGCGAGCGCGGCGAGGAAGGTCTCGCGGGCGTCGTAGACGTGGAGGTTCACGCCCGTGGCGGCGACGAAGTCGCGCTCCACCTGCTCGGCCTCGCCCTCGCGGAGCAGGCCGTGGTCGACGAACACGCAGTGCAGCCGGTCGCCGATCGCGCGCTGCACGATGGCTGCTGCCACCGCGGAGTCGACGCCGCCGGACAGGCCGCAGATCGCGATGCCGCTGTCGCCGATCTGCTCGCGCACCCGCTCGATCTGCTCCTCGGCGATGTTGAGCATCGTCCAGGTCTGCCGGCAGCCGGCGATGTGGTGCAGGAAGTGCTCGAGCACCTTCTGGCCGTGCTCGGAGTGCAGCACCTCGGGGTGCCACTGCACGCCCGCGAGGCCGCGGCCGACGTCCTCGAAGGCCGCGACCGGGGTGTCGTTGGTGGAGGCGAGGACGGTGAAGCCCTCGGGCGCCTGCGCGACGGAGTCGCCGTGGGACATCCAGACCTTGTGCTCGACCGGGATGCCCTCGAGCAGGGTGCCCGGCTCGCTGACGACGACGGGCGTGCGGCCGTACTCCCGCGCGCCGGTGTGGGCGACCTCGCCGCCGAGTCCCTTGGCCATCAGCTGGAAGCCGTAGCACATGCCGAAGACCGGCACCCCGGAGGTGAACACGTCGGTGTCGATGCCGGGCGCACCCTCGGCGTACACGCTCGACGGTCCGCCGGACAGGATGATCGCCTTCGGCTGGCGCGCGAGCATCTCGGCCACCGGCATGGTGTGCGGGACGATCTCGGAGTAGACCCGCGCCTCGCGCACGCGCCGCGCGATCAGCTGGGCGTACTGCGCACCGAAGTCGACGACGAGGACCAGGTCGTGCTCTGCAGGCTGCGTCACGGGCGGAGTCTATCGAGGTGAGCGCACCAGGGCCCGGTCGGGGAGGGAGGATTGACCGGGCCCTGGTCCTTGCCTCCCGGCGACTGCAGGACAGCGCCGGGACGAGGAGCCCGACCCTTGGGAGGGAGCATCGCTGCCGGGCCCCTCACCCGGCCCAACGACTCCTCCCGGACACGGTTACGGCCCCGGAGGGGGAAAACGAGGAGGGTGCGCGCAGGCCTCAGCTGACGCCGACGATCGGCAGCCGCAGCGCCCCCGGCGCAGCCTCGGGGACCACCGGGTTCTTGGGCTCGACCGGCGCGAGGCGGGTGTACGCCGAGCCCAGCGCCGGACGCGGGTCGGCCTCGCCCTTGTTGGGCCAGAACGCCATCGCCCGCTCGGCCTGCGCGGTGATGGTCAGCGACGGGTTGACCCCGAGGTTCGCCGAGACCGCGGAGCCGTCGACGACGTGCAGCCCCTCGTGGCCGTAGAGCCGCTGCCACGGGTCGACCACCCCGGTCTGCGGCGAGTCGCCGATGGTGCAGCCACCGATGAAGTGGGCGGTCAGCGGCCGGCTGAACGGCTCGCCGACGTTGCCGCCCGCCGTGCCTCCCATGACCTCGGCCATCCGCCGCACGGCGTCGTAGGCCACCGGGATGTAGGTGGGGTTGGGCAGGCCGTGGCCCTGCTCGCTGGTCATCCGCCACCCGAAGCGGCCCTTGACCCCCTTGGTGGTGATGGAGTTGTCGAGCGTCTGCATCACCAGCGCCACGACCGAGCGCTCCGACCAGTGGCGGAAGTCGTAGAGGTCGAGTGCGGCCCGGCGCTGCGCCCACAGCTCGCGCAGCCAGGTGCGCACCCGCGACCTGCCGGGCACCTCGTCGGCCAGGACGGTCTGCATGAGCGCCATCGCGTTGGACCCGCGGCCGTAGCGGCAGGGCTCGACGTGGGTCACGTCGTCGGGGTGCCACGACGAGGTGATGGCCACGCCCTCGGTGTAGTCCACGCCGCTGTCGGCCGGGGCGATCGCGCCGAGGATCGCCTCGGAGTTGGTGCGGGTCAGCACGCCGAGGCGGTCGCTGATCCGCGGCAGGTCGCCCTCGCCCTTGAGCTGGTGGAGCAGCTTCTGGGTGCCGAGCGCGGCGGCGGAGAACACCACCTGGTCGGCGGTGAACGTCCTCGTGGCCGTGCGGCGCGACAGCTTGGCCTTGGTCCAGCGGGCGGTCACCTCGTAGCCGCCGCCGTCGCGGGGCCGCACGCGCGTCACCGTGGTGAGCGGGTGCACGACCGCGCCGGCCTGCTCGGCGAGGTGGAGGTAGTTCTTCACCAGCGTGTTCTTGGCGTTGTGGCGACAGCCCGTCATGCACTCGCCGCAGTTGAGGCAGGCGTTGCGGGCCGGTCCGGCACCGCCGAAGAACGGGTCGGCGACCTCGTCGCCGGCCCGGGCGTCCGGGCCGCCGAAGAACACCCCGACCGGGGTGGGGTGGAAGGTCTCGCCGACCCCCATGTCGTCGGCGACCCGCTTCATCACCTCGTCGGCCGGCGTGTGGCGCGGGTTCTGCACCACGCCGAGCATCCGCTTGGCCTGGTCGTAGTAGGGCGCCAGCTCGCTCTTCCAGTCAGTGATGTGCGCCCACGACGGGTCGCGGAAGAACGCGTCGAGCGGCTCGTAGAGGGTGTTGGCGTAGACCAGCGACCCGCCACCGACGCCCGCGCCGGCCAGGATCATGCAGTCCTTGACCATGTCGATGCGCTGGATGCCGTACATCCCCAGCGACGGCGCGAAGAGGAACCGCTTCGCGTCGAACGACGTCGCCGGGAAGTCGTCGTCCGTGAACCTGGCGCCGGCCTCGAGCACGCCGACGGAGTAGCCCTTCTCGGTCAGGCGCAGCGCGGTGACCGAGCCGCCGAACCCGGAGCCGACGACCAGGACGTCGTAGTGGGTCGCCATCAGGCGCGGCCCAGCCTGTTGAGCAGGCGCAGCGCCTGCGTCATCACCTTCGCGTGGGTCTGCTCCGACATGCCGAACATCGGCGCGATCGGCACCAGCCGCTGCGTGGCCACCGACTGCGTCTCGGTGTAGCGCAGCACGCCCTCGGCGCCCTGGCGGCGTCCCGTCCCGGACTCCCGCATCCCGCCCATCGGGGCGCCGAGCGAGCCGAACGTGGCGCCGTAGGCCTCGTTGACGTTGACCGTCCCGCACCTGATCCGTCGTGCGACGGCGCGACCGCGCGCGGTGTCGCGCGTCCAGACCGAGGCGTTGAGGCCGTAGTGCCCGTCGTTGGCGCGGGCGATCGCCTCGTCCTCGCTGTGGAAGCGGTAGAGCGAGACCACCGGGCCGAAGGTCTCGCGGGCGAAGCACTCCATGTCGACCGAGACGCCCTCGAGGATGGTCGGCTCGAACACGAAGGGCCCGAGGTCGGGCCGCGCGCGACCGCCGGCCAGCACCGTTGCGCCCTTGGCGACGGCGTCCTCGACGTGCGCGGTGACCGTGTCGAGCTGGGCCTGCGAGATCAGCGAGCCCATGTCGACGTTCCAGTCCTGGCTGGCCCCCAGCGTCATCGCCTGCGTGCGCGCGACGAACGCGTCGACGAACCGGTCGTAGACCTGGTCGGCCACGTAGAGGCGCTCCATCGACACGCACAGCTGGCCGGCGTTGGAGAAGACCGCGCGCACGGCGCCCTCCGCGGCGCGGTGCACGTCGGCGTCGCGGAGCACCATCATCGGGTTCTTGCCGCCGAGCTCCAGCGAGCACCCGACCAGCCGGTCGGCGCACTGCCGCGCGATCAGCCGGCCGGTGGCGGTGGACCCGGTGAAGCAGACGTAGTCGGCCGCCGCGACGACGGCACCGCCGACCTCGGGGCCGGTGCCGGAGACGACCTGCCACAGCTCGGGCGGGAACCCGGCCTCGTCGAGCAGCCGGGCGGCCAGGAGCGCGGTGAGCATGGTCTGCAGGTCGGGCTTGGCGACCACGGCGTTGCCGGCCAGCAGCGCCGGGATGCCGTCGCACAGCGCCATCGTCAGCGGGTAGTTCCAGGGCGAGATGATCCCGACGACGCCCTTTGGCACCCGGTGCACCTCGGCGCGGGTCAGCAGCGGGAACATGCCCCCGACGCGACGGCTGTCGAGGTGCTCGTGGGCGGTGCGCGCGTAGTAGCGGGCGGTGAGCGCGAGGTGCGCGACCTCGAGGTACGCGTCCTTGCGGGCCTTGCCGGACTCCCACACGACGAGGTCGATCAGCTCCTCCTGCCGCTCGAGCAGCAGGTCGTGCAGGCGCAGCAGCGCGGCGGCGCGCTCGTCGAGCGAGGTGCCGGCCCAGGCCGCCTGCGCGCGCCGGGCACGCCCGAACGCCTCGGCCACGTCGTCGGGCCCCGACTGCGGCAGGTGCGCGAGCGGGGCACCGCCGATCGGGGAGGACACCGGGTGGGTGGTCCCGGTCGTGCTGACCACGCGCGCGGTCAGGCCGGCGACGTAGGTGCGGTCGAGGGCGTACGCCGCGGTGGCGTCGTGCTCGGGGTCGGCCGGGCCGTCGACCACGGGACCGGTGTGCTCGCTGCCCGCAGGGCTCTGCTCACTCATCCTCGCAGCGTAGGACGACCCCGGGCGCGTTGCTACCGGTCGGTCACCTCCGTCCCAGCATTCGACATGTCAGGCGATTTTGTCCAACGATGCCGGAGGGCTCAGTGCTGGACGACGACCTCGATGCGCTGGAACTCCTTGACCTCGGTGTAGCCCGTCGTGGCCATCGCCCGGCGCAGCGCGCCGATGAGGTTCATCGTGCCGTCGGCCGTGCGGGACGGCCCGAACATGATCTCCTCCAGCGTGCCGACGGGGGCGAACTCCACCCGCTGGCCGCGCGGCAGGTCGGCGTGGGTGGCCTCGCTCCCCCAGTGGAACCCGCGGCCCGGGGCCTCGGTGGCGCGCGCGAGCGGCGAGCCGATCATGACCGCGTCGGCGCCGCAGGCGATCGCCTTGGCGATGTCGCCCGAGCTGCCGATCGACCCGTCGGCGATGACGTGGACGTAGCGTCCGCCCGACTCGTCGAGGTAGTCGCGCCGCGCGGCGGCGACGTCGGCCACCGCGCTCGCCATCGGCACCGCGACGCCGAGGACGGTGCGCGTGGTGTGCGCGGCACCGCCGCCGAAGCCGACGAGCACGCCCGCGGCGCCGGTGCGCATCAGGTGGAGGGCGGCCTGGTAGGTCGCGCAGCCACCGACGATGACCGGGACGTCGAGCTCGTAGATGAACTCCTTGAGGTTGAGCGGCTCGGCCTGGCTGCTCACGTGCTCCGCGCTGACCGTGGTGCCGCGGATGACGAACATGTCGACGCCCGCGTCGACGACGGCCTTGACGTGCTCCTTGGTGCGCTGCGGCGACAGCGAGCCCGCGACCGTCACGCCGGCCGCGCGCACCTCCTCGAGCCGGGCGGTGATCAGCTCGGGCTTGATCGGCTCGGTGTAGATCTCCTGCAGCCGCCGGGTCGCCTCGGCGCCCTGCAGCCCGGCCACCTCCTGGAGGAGGCTCGTCGGGTCGTCGTAGCGGGTCCACAGGCCCTCGAGGTCGAGCACCCCGAGGCCGCCCATCTGACCGAGGGCGATCGCGGTCGACGGTGACATCACCGAGTCCATCGGGGCCGCCACCACGGGGATGTCGAAGCGGTAGGCGTCGATCTGCCAGGCCGTGCTGACCTCCTCGGGGTCGCGGGTGCGCCGCGAGGGCACGATCGCGATGTCGTCGAAGGAGTACGCACGGCGGCCGCGCTTGGCGCGGCCGATCTCGATGTCGCTCACGCCCGCAGCCTATCGGCGGCCCGGCGTCGGCGGCGCCCCGGCAGGTCCGGCCGGGCCCCCGCCCGACCGGACCTTCTGGGCCGGAGACCCAACCCCCACGATTGGATCCGGTGCCATGGTACTCAAAGCCCGGTGGGCGCCGGGGGGTTTTCCGCAACCCGGTACCCGGGAGGGTGCCCGAGGGCGGCGAGGATCGACCGGCGCAGCCACACCGCGTAGCGCTCGGCCGTCCAGCCGCGGTGCTGGGCGAGGGTGGCGTAGGTCTCCGACAGGGTCAGGAGGTAGACCTCGTCGACCGCGTCGGGGGGCGGCTCGCCGGCCGAGAGCAGGCGCACCAGGTCCGCGCACAGCACCGCGTGCCCCTGCTGGGCGGCCCGCACCAGCTGGGCCAGCGCCGGGTCCTGCTCGGCGCCGTTGACCAGCACGCCCACCAGCGGACCCATCGGCTCGACGATGCTGCAGGCGAACTCGACGAAGCGGTCGAGCCGCACGTCGAGGTCGGGCTCCTCGTCAAGGCGCAGCTGGGAGTACGCCTCCTGGAGCCCGCCCCGGCTCCCGAAGCCGGCGGCGCGGAAGGCGGCCATGAAGACACCCGCCTTGCTGCCGAACGTCTTGGTCACCAGCTCGACCGAGACCCCCGACTCGGCGGCCACCATCGCCAGCGTCGTGCCGTGCCACCCGTGCTCGGCGAACAGGGCGCCGGCCACCTCGGCCACGCGTTCGCGGCGGCGCTCGGCCGCCGCGCGGCGGCCGCTGGCGTCGTACGGCCGGCGCGCCGGCGCGGCGTCGTGCTCCACGTCGTCGAGCCTAGGACACGCCGACCGCATGGCCCGTCCGGGCCAGGCGGGTGGCCCGATCGGACCAGCTCGCCGTCGCGGTGTGACGCACGTCCGACCCGAGGTTCGCCAAAGCACCTCCGGGGCCGCTCCGGCGTCCCTACCGTTCCGGCGTGGGGATCTTCAAGGGGACGCGCCGACAGGGACGCCGAGGAGTGGCGCACGCGCTCGTGACCGCCGCCGCGGCAGGCGGGCTGCTCGTCGTGGCCGCGCCCGCCGCCCAGGCGTCCGACGACTACCCGTGGGCGTGGCAGGGCCAGTGCCCCATCGTGCCCCAGGAGCCGATCGAGGAGCCGACCCCGACCGCTCCCCCGACGCCGACCCCCGGACCCGCGACCCCTGGACCGGCCACGCCCGGACCCGGCCCCGGCACGCCGGGTGCGCCGGCGACGCCCGCCGTCGAGCCGCCCCCGCCCCCGCCGCCCGTCCTCGACCCGGTCACCGGCCACCTCTACGACCCGCGCGGCCCGAAGCCGACGTGCGCGCGCCGCGTGTGGTCCATCGGCGGCTCGATCGGCGACCCGTGGGGCTTCGTGCTGCGCAACTGCACGAGCTTCGTGGCCTGGCGCCTGCACGAGCGCAACCACCTCACCGGGTTCTCCAACTCCTTCCGCGGCCGCCACTGGG
Source organism: Nocardioides zeicaulis (assembly GCF_042432345.1). Lineage (NCBI taxonomy): Bacteria > Bacillati > Actinomycetota > Actinomycetes > Propionibacteriales > Nocardioidaceae > Nocardioides > Nocardioides zeicaulis. Next base: position 865,413 of record NZ_JBHLXH010000002.1, read on the forward strand.
GCAACGCCGCGAACTGGGACGACGTCGCCCGCTCCCTGGGCTACCGCGTCGACTCCGTCCCGGCGATCGGCGCGGTCGCCCAGACCGACTCCGGCCGCGTGGGCCACGTCGCGTGGGTGAGCGCGATCGGCCCCGGCACGGTGACGGTCGAGGAGTACAACCACGCCCTGCCCGGCGGCTACGGCACGCGCACGGTGCCGGTCTCCGACTTCCGCTACCTCCACCTCGACGACGTCGCGCCCTCTCCCTACGTCGGCTCCGACCGCCCGCTGGTCGCGGTGCCCGACGGCCTCGGCGAGTCGTGGACCGCCCGGGTCGACGACGCCGGCACCCTGCGGGTCGCCCGCCCCGGCCGCGAGGCGCGCGTGGTGGGCCGTCCCGGAGGCTTCTCCCGCCTCGCCGCGCCCGCACTGGCGGTCGACGCCCACCGGCGCCCGTGGCTCGCCGCGACGACCGCCGACGGGCGCGTGCTGGCCGGCACGCTGCGCGGCACCCGCTTCGTGCTGCGCCCCGTCGCCGGTGCCGCCGCGACGTCCAGCCCGGCGGTCGCGCTGTCGCGCACCGGCCGGCCGGTGGTGGCGGCCACCTCTGCCGACGGCACCCTGACCACCCGCCGCCTGACCCGCGCAGGACGGTGGAGCCGCCCCGAGCGGGTCGGTCGCCCCGGCTCGTGGTCGACCCACGCCGCCCCGGTGCTGGGCCACGACGTCGCGGGCCGGACCTGGCTCGTCGCCGTCACCGTCGGCGGCACCACGTGGGCCCGCGGCCTCGAGCGCGGCCGGCTGGTCCGGCTCCCCGGCGCCACCGCGTCGGCCACGTCCACGCCCGCGCTGAGCCTCGCCCAGGACGGGACGGCCTACCTGCACCAGGTGGGCGCCGACGGGCGCCTCCTCGTGCGCACGCTGCACGCCGGTCGCTGGGGGCGCCCCGAGGCCCTGCCCGGTCGCTGGTCGGTCTACGGCTCGCCCGCGGTGAGGGTCGTCGGCGGCCAGCTGGTCGTCGCCGCCACCGACGCCGGCGGTGCCGTCCAGGTGCGCTCGGCCGTGCCGGGACGACGTACGCACTTCACCGCCCGGGTCCGCTCCACCGGCGACCCGACCGCCTCGCCCGCCGTCGTGACCCGCGCCCGCTCCGGCGTGTTCGTGGTCGTCGGCGAGGGTCCACGGACCGGCCGGGCCAGGTTGCTGACCCGACCGGCCGCGGCGCTGGTGCGCGACTCCTCGCCGACGCGGGCCGGCTTCACGTCCTGACCCGCGCCGGCAGCCGTCAGCGGCCGGAGTAGGCCCAGGCGCTGACGTTGAGCGTGTCCTCCAGGCCGGTGAAGCCCTCCACCGGCGCGTAGGTGTCGGTGACGAACCGGACGTTGTCGTCGTCGGCGGTGCCGCCGATGCCGTCCGGACCGACGCCGTAGAGGTTGGTGGCGAAGTTCGAGCCACCGCTGTCCATCATGTTGCCGACCTCGTCGGCGTTGTCGGTGTGGTAGTTGCCGATCGTGTGGCCGACCTCGTGGGCGACCACGTTGCCCACGGCCTCGGAGACGAACTTCACGCGGTCGCTCGAGGCGTTCATGAACGTGTTGAGCGACGACGCCGGGCCGGCCGCCGCGCTGAGCACGTCGAGCAGCACGATCGCCTCGTCCTGGTGGCCGTAGTTGCCCGGGTCGATGTACTGGGCGATGCCGATCGTGGAGATGCCGGTCTCGGCGATGGTGCCCGCGACGTAGATCCGCGACACGTTCTCCTGCCCGATGAGCTCGGGGCTGGTGCGGGCGTTGAGCACCTCGACGTTCACGTCGGGGTTGAGCCCACCCGCCTGCAGCTCGGCCTGGAGGTTGCGGCGCACGACGTTGACCACGCGGTTCTCGACCTTGCGCCCGTCGGCGCGGGCGATGCCCCACTGCGGGACGAACGCCGAGAACGGCGACACGGTGCGCACCCCGGGTCCGCCCCAGGTGCCGGCGTTGACGCGACCGGGCGCGAAGTCCAGCAGCACGGTCTGGGTGCGGCCGCGGTCGCCCTGGGCGCCGGGCCGGTAGCCCTCGAGGGTGACGTCGTACGCCCCGGTGCCACCGCTGACCTGCAGCGAGTACCAGCCCGCCTCCTCGGCGACGTAGGCGATGGTGGTGTTGCCGCCACCGGGCAGCGGGGAGGTCGGCGGGTAGAGCGAGGAGGCGTCGGTGCCGATGCCGCCCACGCGCTGCTCGCCCGACGGCGTGCGGACAGTCAGGCCCGTCGCGGAGCCCTCGGACGTCGACCCGATGACGTCGCCCGGGCGCAGCCGCACGGAGTAGTAGTCGGCGTCGAGGCGCTGGCTGGCGACGGTGAGCTTGTAGTCGCCCGTGTCGGCGCCGCCGGCCCCGCTGCCGGAGTCGGTCGGGTCGGCCGGCAGCGGGTCGAGGGCGTAGCCGCCGACCATCACGTAGTAGGTGCCGGCCTCCGGGGGCGCGTAGCTGAGGCTGCTGAGCGTGCCGGTGCCGCTGTCGTCGTCGGCGACCAGCGGCGTCCCGTCGGCGGCGTAGACGACCAGGATCGTGTCGGTGGTCGTCGGGCTGCCCTCGGTGTCGGCGGTGAGGGTCTGGCCCGCCGCGACGTCGACGGCGTAGAAGTCGAAGTCGTTGGTGCCGTCACCGGTCGTGCCGTGCGGGCCGTCGCCGAGCACCGAGGTCACGCTCGCGCTGCCGGAGCCGGTGATCCCGGTGGGGGTGGCGAGCGGGATCGAGCCCTGGTCCTCCGTCGTGGTCACGGCGCGCGGCGTGCTGGCGGCCGGGGCGGCCAGGTCGCCGAGGATCCGCACCGCCGGCAGCCGGGTCGCGGCGGTGCCGAACTCCGCGATCGGCTCCGCGTTGGCGTGGGTGTCGTTGGAGCCGGCCGTGCCGGCGGGCTCCTCCTCGTCGTGGACGAAGGGCGTGAGCGCCTTCTTCCGCGGCAGGGCCCCCTTCTCGGTCACGCCGAGCTCGGCGCGGCGGTTGGCCGCCAGCTTCGCCGAGCCGGCCCGCTGCTCGGCCTGCTCGTGCATGAGCTTGTTCCACGCGAAGTAGTTCGCGTCGTCGAGCGACGGCAGGTTGGCGAGGTAGGGGTTGGGGTTGGCCTGTGCCGTCAGCGCGGCGGCGTCGGTCTCCTTGGGTGCGACCTGGAGGCCCAGGTCGAGCGCTTCCTGCTGCTGCGGCGTGACGGTGTCCTGCCCCGTCGGTGCCGCGAAGGACAGTGCCGGTATGGCGATGGCGACGAGGCCGGCGGTGCCGGTCGCTGCCCAGATGCGTGCGCGCACGTGCGCTCCTCCCGAGATGATTCCCGGGACCGAGACCCGCGTGCTGCTGCCCTGGTCGTGCGACGGCCAGGGTCCCGATCCCCTGACCCAGCCAACCTAGGCGCGCTCCCGACGGCGCGGAAGCCGTCCTTTGGTCTACATCCCGGAGTAGTTGGGCGCCTCGACGGTCATCTGCACGCCGTGCGGGTGGCTCTCCTTGAGCGAGGCGCTGGTGATCCGCACGAAGCGGCCCTTCTCCTGCAGCTCTGCGATGGTGCGGGCGCCGACGTAGAACATCGACTGGTTGAGGCCGCCGACCAGCTGGTGGGCCACGGCCGACAGCGGGCCGCGGTAGGCGACCTGGCCCTCGATGCCCTCGGGGACGATCTTGTCGTCGCTGGCGACCTCGGCCTGGAAGTAGCGGTCCTTGGAGTACGACTTCTTGCCGCGGCTGCTCATCGCCGCGAGCGAGCCCATGCCGCGGTAGGACTTGAACTGCTTGCCGTTGACGAAGACGACGTCGCCGGGCGACTCCTCGCAGCCGGCGAGCATCGAGCCCACCATCACCGCGTCGGCGCCGGCCACGAGGGCCTTGGCGATCTCGCCGGAGTGCTTCATGCCGCCGTCGGCGATCAGCGGGACACCGGCCGGCTTCGTGGCCAGCGACGCCTCGTAGACCGCCGTCACCTGCGGCACGCCGACCCCGGTCACGACGCGGGTGGTGCAGATCGAGCCGGGTCCGACGCCGACCTTGACCGCGTCGGCTCCCGCGTCGACGAACGCCTGCGCGCCCTCGCGGGTGGCGACGTTGCCGCCGATGACCTGCACGTGGCGGGTCGCGGGGTCGGTCTTGAGCCGCTTGACCATGTCGAGCAGCAGGTGCACGTGGCCGTGGGCGGTGTCGGCGACCAGCACGTCGACACCCGCCTCGACGAGGGTGGTGGCGCGCTCCCACGCGTCGCCGAAGTAGCCGATGGCGGCGCCGACCAGCAGCCGCCCGTCGGCGTCGTAGGACGCGTGCGGGAACTGCTCGCCCTTGACGAAGTCCTTGACCGTGATCAGGCCGCTGAGGCGGCCCTCGTCGTCGACGAGCGGCAGCCGCTCGCGCTTGTGCGCCCGCAGCAGCGCGGTGGCCTCGTCGCGGCTGATGCCGGGACGGCCGGTGATGAGGCCCTCGCTGGTCATCACCTCGGTCACCTTGGTGGTGGCCCACTCGGCGACGGGCGTGAAGCGCAGGTCGCGGTTGGTGATGATGCCGAGCAGCCGGTTGTCGAGGTCGACGACCGGGAGGCCGGAGACGCGGTACTCGCCGCAGAGGCGGTCGAGGTCCTCGAGCGTCGCGTCGGGACCGATGGTGACCGGGTTGGAGATGATGCCGGTCTGGGTGCGCTTGACCAGGTCGACCTGGCGCGCCTGGTCCTCGATGGAGAGGTTGCGGTGCAGGACGCCGATGCCGCCCTCGCGGGCCATCGCGATCGCCATCCGCGCCTCGGTGACCGTGTCCATCGCGGCGCTGACCAGCGGCACGCGGATCGAGATCTCACGGGTCAGGCGCGTGGTGGTGTCGATGTCGCTGGGAGCCAGGTCCGACTCCCCCGGCAGCAGCAGCACGTCGTCGTAGGTGAGGCCCAGGGCGGCGAACTTCTCGGGGATCTCCACACCCCGATCCTACGGCGGTCGGCTCAGGCACTCACGTCCGCGTCGAGGAGCGCGCCGACGGCCGCGGCCTCACCCAGCCGGAACAGCGTCCCGGTGTGGGTGAAGTCGAGCATCGTGCCGCAGTGGAAGCTGCGGTCGAGCACGCAGCCGATGACCTGCACCCCGGGGTCGAACGCGCCGCTGGTGCGGTGGTGGATCGAGATGGCGAGCGACCCGATGAGCACGTCCAGCGGCGAGCGCAGCGACCGCGCGGCGGGCGGCTTGGTGACGTCGAGGGCGAAGACGCGGTCGCCCGGGCGGGCGATCGCGGCGGCGGCCGACAGCGGCAGGTTCTCCGAGATGCCGGCGTCGACGTGCGGGGCCGGACCGTCGCCGTCGTCGAGCACGACCGGCGGGAAGACCGCCGGGATCGCGGCGGACGCGGCCAGGAGGTCCCCGATCGCGCCCTGCACGTGGTGGTGGGCGCGGCCGGTGACCAGATTGGTCGTCGCGACGACGGCGGGGACGGCGAGGTCCTCGAGCCGCTGCTCCGGGATCCACGACGCGACCAGGTGGCGGAGCCGGTCGGAGGAGAACAGGTAGGGACGCAGCCGCACCAGGTTGCCCGGGACCGACGCGCGCGACCCGGTGAGGTCCCGCGCGCGCATCGACATCCAGCGGTCCGCGAGCTGCTCGACGCGCTCGGGGGTCGGGTCGTGGGCGAGCGAGCAGGCGTTGATGGCGCCCACCGACGCGCCGACCACGACGTCCGGGCGGATGCCGGCGCCGAGGAGGGCCCGCAGCATCCCGACCTGCGCGGCTCCGCGCGAGCCGCCGCCGGAGAGGACGAAGATGTTCCTGGTCATGCCTTGACTTCGGCACGCCGGCCCGCCACGTGAGGCAAACCGGGCGGATCCGCGGGGGCCCGGGTGAGAGGGTGTCGCCATGGTGCGGGGGCGGACGGTCTGGCTCGCCGCCCTCGCGGCGTTCGTCCTGCGCTTCCCCGGCCTGCTGTGGCCGCTGCGCCCCGACGAGGCGGGCTTCCTCCTCGTCGCCGAGAGCTGGCAGCCCGAGCCCGGCTCGCTCTACGGCCACTACTGGGTCGACCGGCCGCCCCCGGTGATCTGGCTGATGCAGGCCTGCGACGCGATCGGCGGTCCGTACCTCCACCGTCTGGTCGGGGCGGTCGGCTGCGCGCTCCTGGTGCTCGCCGCGGCCGCGGCGACGCGCGAGCTGGCCCGCCGCGCCGGGGTCGTCGACCCGCGTGCCGTACGACGCCTGTCCGGCTGGGTCGCGATCGGCACCGCCGCGATGGTCGGCAACGCCGAGATCGACCCCGTCGCCGCCAAGGGCGAGCTGTTCGGCATCCCGCTCGTGCTCGCCTCGTGCTGGCTCTCCCTGCGCGCGGTGCGGCGCTCGTCGGCCGTCGACGCGGCCTGGGCGGGCGCCCTCGCCGTCTGCGCGATCGGCTTCAAGCAGAGCATCCTCGGCGGTGTCGTGTTCGGCGGCGTGCTCCTCGTGGGCTCCGCGCTCGCACGCCACCTCCCGCCCCGCGCGGCCCTGCGCTGCGCCGCCGCTGCCGTCGCCGGCGGGCTCGTGCCGGTGGGGGTCGTGGTCGGCTGGGCGCTCGCCGAGGGCGTGCGGCTGCGCACCCTCTGGTACGCCACGGTCACCTTCCGCTCCGACGCGAGCCGGGTGATCGCCACCCAGGACAGCTCGGGGGCGCAGGCCCGGGTGTGGGCCCTGGTCGGGGTGTTCGTGGGCGCCGGGATGCTCTTCGTGGTGGTGGCCCTGCTCGCCCGGCTGCCCTCGCTGCTGCGCCACGACGCCGTCGTCGCGGTGGCCGTGACGGTGAGCGTCGGGGTCGACCTGGTGGGGGTCGCGGTGAGCGGGAGCTACTGGACGCCGTACCTCTTCGTCCCGGTGCCCTCCCTGGCCCTCGCGCTGGCGCTGGTGGTGACCGAGGAGCACCTGCACCGGCGGCGGGTCCCGCTGGCGCTGCCGACGCTGGCCTTCGCGGTGGGCTCCTGCCTGCTCGCCATCAGCACGTGGACCGTGACCTGGGTGCACGGGCGGGTGCCGACGGAGCTGCGCACGGGCGAGGCGATCGCCGCCGCCGCCCGGCCCGGCGACCGCGTGCTGGTCTACGGCGGTCGCGCCGACATCCAGTGGGCCAGCCGCGCGTCGTCGCCGTACCCCTACCTCTGGTCGCTGCCGATGCGCACCCTCGACCCCGGCCTGGCGGACCTCAGCGACGTGCTGACCGGCACCGACCCGCCGACGTGGTTCGTCGAGGCCAGCTACATCAACACCTGGAGCGAGCTCGGCACGATGCCGGTCGAGCAGTCGCTCATCAAGAAGTACGAGTTCGTCCGCACCGCGTGCGACCGCTACCGCGTCTACCACCTCAACTCCGTCGACGACATCGACATCGACGTGGACTGCTCGACCCCCTTCCGCACCATCTGGGGCAAGTGATCGGCCTCGGCGTGCAACCCGGCGGTGGGCTCACCCCGTTCAGGAGGTCATGGAGCAGAAGTGAGGCGTGACGAGGCGGCGTTCGTCGAGTTCGCCACGTCCGCGCGCGACCGGCTGCGCCGCACGGCGTACCTGCTGTGCGGCGACTGGGACCGCGCCTCCGACCTGGTGCAGGAGGGGCTGGTCCGGGTCTACGTCCGCTGGCCCCGGCTGGTGCGCCACGGCGGCGAGATGTCCTACGCCCGCAAGGCCGTGGTCAGCGCCTACCTCGACCACGTGCGGCGGCGCTCGAGCACCGAGCGCCCGCAGGAGGCCGACCACACCGTGGCGAGCGGCGAGGACGTGGCCACGACGGTCGCCACCCGGCGGGCGCTGATGGCAGCGCTCGAGCAGCTGCCACCACGCCAGCGCGCGTGCGTGGTGCTGCGCTACTTCGAGGACCTGTCGGTCGAGCAGACCGCCGCGCTCCTCGGGTGCACCGAGGGCACGGTCAAGAGCCAGACCTCGCGCGGCCTCTTCGCGCTGCGGTCCATGTTCGAGGACTCGCCGTTCGGCGAGCTGGTCGAGGGAGCGGTGTCATGGTGAACGAGCTGCGCGCACTGATGCGGGACGCGACCGACCGGCCGCCCCACGACCCGGGCGACCTCCGCGCCGTCCTGGGCGCCGGGCGACGCCGCGTACGGGTCCGCCGGGCGGTGACGGCCGGCGCCACCGCGCTCGCGGTCGGCGCGATCGGCCTCGGGGCGGACGCCTGGGTCAGTCCCTCCCCCGCCGACCTCGCGGCCGCCGGGGTGCCGCGGGCGGAGGGCCCCGTGGTCCGGCTCGGCGACGCGCGTCCCGCGGTCGAGGGGCAGGACTACCGCGAGGTCACGTCGGTGACCAACGAGGACCTCGACTCCGACAACGGTCACTACGTCGACGGCGTGACCGACGACGGGCTGGTCCTGTTCCGCGACGGCCCCCGGTCCGACCAGCTCTACCCCCGCTACGCGCTCATGGACCCCGCGACCGGCGCGAAGGACTGGCTGCCCGGGACCCGCGGGCTCGGCCAGTCCCAGGTGGTCGCGGTCGAGCTGGGCGTGCAGCGCCTCGTGCTGGTCGGCCCCGACGAGCAGTCGGGCGACGGCTCGTCGATGTCGCTGGTCGCGCGGGTCTACGACCGCGCGAGCGGCGCCTGGCGCACCGTGCGGTGGCCCGGCCTGCCCGCGGCGGACGGGCCGTGGGGCTCACGCGTCGGACCCGACGGGCGGCTCTACGTCCGCGTCCCCGCGACCCGCGGCGAGGTGCCGGAGGGCGGGTGGCCGCAGGGCCCGGACGGCGAGGCCGAGGACGCCGACGCCCAGGGCGACACCTTCGAGCTGTGGTCGGCCTCGCTCGCCGACCCCTCCGACGTGCGCGACGAGGGCCTGCGCGTCGGCCTGTTCGGCTTCACCGACGACGCGCTGGTCTGGTCGGACTCGAGCAACGGCGACGCCGGCCAGCTCCACGTCCGCGACCTCGCGACCGGTGAGGAGACGTCGTTCGACCCACGGCTGGGCGCGCGGTGCAACCTGCTCGGGCTCGACGTCGCCGGCGACCGGATCGCCATGTCGCAGTACTGCGGGACCTACACGGGCGGGGTGCGCGACGACCGCGTGCAGGTCGTGACGACCGACGGCGAGCCGGTCGTCACGGTGCAGGACAGCGGCGTGGACGGCGGCGACCTGGTCGGCGGCGGCGACTACCTCACGGTGGTGGCGTACACCCGCGCGACCGGAGGCACCTACCTCTACGACATCGCCGCCGGCACCCTGGAGCAGCTGAGCGACTCCCCCTCGTCGTGGAACGTCGGCCAGGGCCCGACCCCGGGCGACCAGTTCCTGTGGAGCGAGGGCGCGGGTACCCTCAGCGGGCTGTTCGGCCGCTCGGGCGCCACCGCCCACCTCAGCGAGGTGCTGCGCTAGCGCACCGCGGGGTCAGACGCGCTCGGGCGCAGGCTGGCGGACCGGGATCCTGACGGTCAGGTCGTCCGCACCCATCCGGATCCGGCCGCGCAGGCCGCTGCCGAGCACCAGCGGCAGGACCGCGGGGTTGTCGGCGGAGGTCCGCACGACCAGCTCGGTGGCACCGCCCGACCGGGCGGCTCGGGTCGCCTCGAGCAGCAGCCGCGAGCCGAGGCCGCGCCGGCGCCAGGCGGGCTCGACGGCGAGCTCGAGGTGCCAGGCCCCCTCCTCGCCGACCAGCCAGGTCGCGGTGCCGACGACGGCGCTCGCGACCAGCGCCCGCACCGACGAGCCGCTCGTCTCGAACCGGGGCCCCTCGTCCGGGGCCGCGTCCGGGGCCGGGGCCTGGTGGGTGGCCTGGTGCGCGGCCGCGGCGAGGACGTCGGTGACGAGCTCGGCCAGGGCGGTGCCACGGGCGTGCTCGGCCGCGGTGAAGGGCGCCGAGCGCCGCAGCTGCACCTGGACGTCGCCGATCTCGAGGTCCATCCCGTGGCCGATGGCCAGGGTGTCGGTGCCGGCGTCGGTGCCGGTGTCGGTGCCGGCGTCGGCCTCGGCGTCGAAGAGACGGGCCACCACGTCGGGGAAGCCGGCCGGGTGGGCCAGGATCGCGCGGGCGGCGAGGACGTACCGGGTGGGCTGGTCGCCCAGCGCGGCGTCGGTGCACGGCAGCACGCTCACCCGGCTGCCGCCCGCGCCCTCGACCAGCGCGGCGAGGTCGGCCAGGTCCCAGTCGTCGGGCGTGCGGAGCACCAGCTCGTCGGTCACCCGGTCCACGCCCGGGAACACCTGCAGCCCCAGGATGTTGACGCCCGCCTCACCGCAGCGCGTGGCCAGCCCGGCCAGCGCCCCGGGGCGGTCCTCCAGCGTCGTGCGCACTCTCCACAGCATGGGTCCGATCCTCGCGCAGCGATGTTTCGTCCGGCGTCGGCTCACGTAACACCGGTGTCACGACGACGGCCCGCCCCTCCCCACCGTGGAGGTGGGGCGGGACGGGCCGTGCGCGTGGGACGAGGGATCAGTGGCCGTGGCCGTGACCGTGGCCGGCGGCGGCCGGCTCCTCCTCCTCGGGCTTGTCGACGACCAGGGTCTCGGTCGTCAGCAGCATCGCGGCGATGGAGGTCGCGTTGACCAGCGCCGAGCGGGTGACCTTGACCGGGTCCAGGACACCCTGGGCGACCAGGTCGCCGTACTCGCCGGTGGCGGCGTTGTAGCCGTTGCCGACGCCGAGCTCGCGCACCTTGGCGGTCACGACGTAGCCGTTCTCGCCACCGTTCTCGGCGATCCAGCGCAGCGGCTCGTCGGCGGCCTTGCGGACCACGCGGACGCCGGCGGCCTCGTCACCGGTGAGGCCGAGGTTGTCGTCCAGCACCGAGACGGCGTGGATGATCGCCGAGCCACCGCCGGGGACGATGCCCTCCTCGATCGCGGCGCGCGTCGCGGAGACGGCGTCCTCGATGCGGTGCTTCTTCTCCTTCAGCTCCACCTCGGTGGCGGCGCCGACCTTGATCACGCACACGCCGCCGGCGAGCTTGGCGAGACGCTCCTGGAGCTTCTCGCGGTCCCAGTCGGAGTCGGTGTTCTCGATCTCGGCCTTGATCTGGTTGACGCGACCCTCGACGGCGTCGCGGTCGCCCGCGCCGTCGACGATGGTGGTGTTGTCCTTGGTGATGACCACGCGACGGGCCTGGCCCAGCACCTCGAGGCCCACCTGGTCGAGCTTGAGGCCGACCTCGGGGGCGACGACCTGGCCGCCGGTGAGGACGGCGATGTCCTGCATCATCGCCTTGCGGCGGTCACCGAAGGCGGGGCTCTTGACCGCGGCGACGTTGAAGGTGCCGCGGATCTTGTTGACCACCAGGGTCGAGAGCGCCTCGCCCTCGACGTCCTCGGCGAGGATGAAGAGCGGCTTGCCGGTGGCGATGACCTTCTCCAGCACCGGGAGGAGCTCCTGGATCGAGGAGATCTTGCCCTGGTGGAGCAGGATGTAGGGGTCGTCGAGGACGGCCTCCATCGACTCCGGGTCGTTGACGAAGTAGGCCGAGATGTAGCCCTTGTCGAACTGCATGCCCTCGGTGAACTCGAGCTCGGTGCCCATGGTGTTGGACTCCTCGACCGTGATCACGCCGTCCTTGCCGACCTTGTCGAAGGCCTCGGCGAGCAGGTCGCCGATGTGGCTGTCGCGGCTCGAGATCGTGGCGACGGAGGCCATGTCCTCGCGGGACTCGACCTCGCGGGCCGCCTCTCGCAGCGCGTCGCCGACGGCCTCGGCCGCCGCGTCCATGCCGCGCTTGAGACCCATCGGGTTGGCGCCGGCGGCCACGGCACGCAGGCCCTCGTGGACCATCGCCTGGGCCAGCACGGTGGCGGTGGTGGTGCCGTCACCCGCGACGTCGTTGGTCTTGGTGGCCACCTCCTTGGTGAGCTGGGCACCGAGGTTCTCGAACGGGTCGTCGAGCTCGATCTCACGCGCGACGGTCACACCGTCGTTGGTGATCGTGGGGGCTCCCCACTTCTTGTCGAGGACGACGTAGCGGCCCTTGGGGCCGAGCGTGACCTTGACGGCGTTGGCGAGGGCGTCGACGCCGCGCTCGAGCGCGCGTCGGGCGTTCTCGTCGAACTCCAGGATCTTGGGCATCTGTGTGCTCCTAGGACGAAATGATCAGGGCCTGACGTGCAACGGGTCCCGGCCGGCACGGGGCCGGCCGGGACACCGGGTGCGTCAGGAGACGACGGCGAGGACGTCGCGGGCGGAGAGGATCAGGTACTCCTCGCCGGCGTACTTGACCTCGGTGCCGCCGTACTTGCTGTAGATGACCTTGTCACCCACCGCGACGTCGACCGGGACGCGGTTGCCGTTGTCGTCGACACGGCCGGGGCCGATCGCGAGGACCTCGCCCTCCTGGGGCTTCTCCTTCGCGGTGTCCGGGATGACCAGGCCGGAGGCGGTGGTCTGCTCGGCGTCGAGCGGGCGGACGACGATGCGGTCCTCGAGGGGCTTGATGTTGACCGACACTTCGGATCAACCTCCACTTTCTCTGGCGCGTGTTTCTTCAGGACGTGGTCCCGTGGAGGCCTCGGCACGCCGTCGCGGGGATCGAGCCGGGGACACGGGGATTGGCATTCTCGGGGCGAGAGTGCCAAGGCTGACGCTAGCACTCTCCCCAACCGAGTGCTAGCAGAGGTTCTTCCCGGCCTGTGGTCGGCGGCGCACGGCTGGCAGGATGCGGCCGTGGAGCTCGAGACCCTGGCCTGGCTGCAGACCCCCGAGGGCGCCGGCCTGCTGGAGGTCGCGAGCGGCGCGTGGGCCGAGCACCCGGGCGATCCCGTGCGGGTCGCGGGCGTCGTACGCCGTGCCGACCCGGACCCCGAGCGCGCGGCGGCTGCCACCACGCAGGCGCAGCTGCGCGAGCGCGGCGTGGCCAAGCTGGGCGAGGCCGCACGCCTGATGTTCTTCACCCCCGACGCCCTCGAGCAGTCGACCCGTGCCCGCGTCGCGGCGCACCGCGCCGCCCGGCTGGCCGCCGCGATCCCCGGTGGCAGCGTCATCGACCTCGGCTGCGGCATCGGCGGCGACCTGCTGGCGTTCGCGCGCGCCGCGCTGGTCGACGCCGGCGTCGAGCTCGACCCGCTCCGGGCCGCGATCGCCCAGGCGAACCTGCGCGCCCTCGGCCTGCCGGGCGCGGTCCACGCGGGTGACGCGACGGCGCTCGACCCGCGCGGCTTCGACGCCGCCTTCGCCGACCCCGCCCGCCGCACGGGGCGGGGCCGGGTCTTCGACGTGAAGGGGTGGACGCCTCCGTGGCCGTGGGTCCTCGACCTGCTCGCCCGTCGCGCGCTGGTCAAGGTCGCCCCGGGCATCGGTCACGACCTGCTCCCGGCCGGCGTCGAGGCGGAGTGGGTGAGCGACGGCGGCGAGGTCAAGGAGGCCGTGCTGTGGTCGCCCGACCTGGCGACCACCGGCCGGCGTGCCACGGTGATCGGCGCCGGCGGCCTGGCCACCCTCACCGACGAGGACGCCCCCGCCCCGGGCGAGGACGGCACCCAGGTGCGCGAGGTGGGCGCGTTCCTCTACGAGCCCGACGGCGCCGTCATCCGCGCCGGGCTCGTCACCGCGGTCGCGGCGGGCGTCTCCGGGGGCCTGGTCGACGAGCACATCGCCTACGTGACCGGCGACGAGGCGTTCCGCACGCCGTTCGCCCGCAGCTACCGGGTCCTCGAGGAGCTCCCCTACCGCGAGAAACAGCTCCGCGCGGCGCTCCAGGCGCGCGGGATCGGCCGTCTGGCGATCAAGAAGCGCGGCGTCCAGGTCGTGCCGGAGGAGCTGCGCAAGCGGCTCGCGCTCGCCGGCGACCAGGAGGGGACGCTGGTGCTGACGCGTGTCGCGGGCCAGGGGACGGCGCTGCTCGTCGAGCCGTTCTGAGCCCGACCGGACGCCGTCAGCAGCCGCGGCGCTGGACGCCGGCGACCCTGACCGGGAGCCGCCCGGGCGCGGGTGCCTCGCCCCGCAGCACCTCGACCAGCACGTCCATGGCAGCAGGGGTGTCGCCGTAGGTCGCGACCCGGGTCGGGGCGCCGACCCGGCCCAGCACCCACGGGCTGTCGGTGGCGACGGCGACGTCCCCGTCGACCGGGACGTCGTGGTAGCCGGTGAAGCCGACGGACGTGCCGGCCGCGAGCCGAGCGTCCTCGCGGGCGCTCCACCGGGCGAGCCGCTGCTCGCGACGGGCCTCGACCCGTTTCCAGTCGCGGACCCGTTGCCTGAAGTGCCGCCGCCCCTCGTGCCGACGTCGCTCGGGCCGCGGCCGGGACTCGGTCAGCCCCGACGGCGCGGCCCGGCGCTGCAGGACCACCAGGCCGGCCCGGGCAGCAGCTGCGTCGAAGGTCGCGACAGCAGCCGGGTCGCCGTGCGGGTAGACGCTCGCCCCGACCAGCGGGCCCGAGCACGGGCCGTCGGTCACGGTGATCGCCGCTGCGGACAGGGCACGCGAGGCCGCGGCAGGTGAGGCAGCGTCCACAGCACCGCCTGCAGGCTGTCCGGCGGAGCTGGTGTCGCGCAGGTGCGTGAGGAGGGCGACCTGGCGCGCGGCCGCCTGCTCGAGCCGGCGTCGCGGCAGGTCGCCGCTGCGGACGGCCCGGACGAGCGCGGCCCGCGCCGCCGCCGGCGACGGCGGCATCAGCAGGACGTCGGCCCCGGCGCGCACGGCCTGGACCGCGTTGCGGCCCGGGTCGCGACCGCGCGTGACGCCGGCCATGTCGAGGGCGTCGGTGACCACGAGGCCGCCGAACCCGAGCTCGTCGCGCAACAGCCCCGTCACCACCCGCCGCGACAGCGACGCCGGCACCCGAGGGTCGACCGCCCGCACGTCGAGGTGGCCGACCATCACCGCCGGCAGCCCGGCCTCCACGGCCGTGCGGAACGGCACGAGGTCGGTGGCCTCGAGCTGCTCGAGCGACTTCGTCTGCACCGGCAGGGTGAGGTGGCTGTCGGCCGGCACGGAACCGTGGCCGGGGAAGTGCTTGATGACGGGCAGGACGCGCGACCCCTCGAAGCCCCGCGCGGCGGCTACCACCTGCTCCCCCACCCGGGCGGGGTCGGAGGAGGCCGAGCGCGAGCCGATGGTCGGGTCGTCCGGACCGGAGGTCACGTCGGCGTCGGGCGCGAAGTCGACGGTGAAGCCCAGTCGGCGCAGCTCGCGCCCGCTGGCGGCGTACGTCCGCTCCGTGAGGTCGGTGTCCCGGGCGGCGCCGGCGCTCATGAACGCCGGGAACCGGGTCGCCGCCCGGCGCAACCGTTCGACCACCCCGCCCTCCTGGTCCACGCCGAGGAACAGGGGCCACCCCCGGCGGCCGGCCTGCCGGGTCAGCGCCCGGTTGACGGCGCTGATCTGGGCCGCGGACGTGACGTTGGGGTCGAAGGCGATCACCCCGCCGAGGTGGAGGTCGCGCACCATCGGCACCGGGGCCTGCGTGCCGTCCCAGGACGCGACGATCACTTGTCCGGCCAGATCCGGCAGCCGGAGCCTGCCCACCTGTCTCGCCGCCCGGTCGAGCTCGGCGCGGTCGGGCCCCCAGCCCTCGTCGAGGCCGAGCCGCTCCGACGGGCTGCGCGGGACGTCGGCGGCACCCGCGCCGGCGCCCGTCCCCGGGGCGGGACGCGCCTCCTGCCCGCCACCCCCACTGTCACCGCCGCCGTCGCAGGCAGCGGTCGAGCCGAGGAGGGCCACCGCGGTCAGCAGGGCCGCGCCACGCGCGCGCCTCGACCTCGACCTGCTCGGACCGCCCCACACCATCGGGTCATCGTGGCACGGACCGTGGTCAGCGACCGTGCCGGTCCGGGTGCGACCACGGCCACGCCTCGTCGAGCCAGCGCGCGACGGCGTCGGCCAGCGGCCCGTCGAGCGACGCCCGGTCGGCGCGTACCCACGACTGCACCTGCACGTCGTGCTCCGGCTCGCGCGTCGGGTAGACGTACACGCACCCGATCACCTCCCGCGACTCCGGGTCGAGCACCGTGAACGTGAAGCCCCTGCCCGCCTCGAAGTCCGCCGCGTGCCGGGTGAGGTCGGCGAGGTTCTCCTCCGCCGACATCCCGCCCTCCGGCGGCCACCGCCCGTCGGGGTACCCGGGCGTGGCGCGGATGTGGTCGATGCTCGAGCTCCACGCCACCAGGTCGGACTCGTTGTGCTGCGGTCCCAGCGGCTCCAGCACGAAGTCCTCGGTCACCAGCGAGCGCGGCGCCACGTACCCGGCCGGGACGAAGTCGGACGTCATCAGCCGACCGTAGGCCCCGCCCTCCGCCCCGCGCCTCCCCCTCTCCCCTCCGCCCGCCCCGCATCCGGGCAGCGCCCTCGCGACCCTCGGACCTGAGTCGCTGACCGACTCAGTGCCGAAGGCGCGCGCCCGCGCGACCGTCCGCCCTGCTCCCGACTGAGTCGATGAGCGACTCAGGTGCCAGTACGCCCGGCGTGGTGCGCGGCTGCAAGCGGGTGCAGGGCTGTGGAGAGCCGGGGGCTGTGGAGGACGCGCTGCGGGCTGTCGGTGACCGTCGGTGGGATGGGTCCACGGCACACCCCGACGACACGGAGGCGGAAGATGGGGCAGACGAGCAGGACGATCGGGACGAGGACGGACGACGAGTGGGACCCGGCGGTCGGCTGGAGCCCCGAGGAGGTCGAGCACTACCTCAGCGGGCCGTTCGCGGGCGGGGTGCCGGGGTTCGTACGCCGCATCAGGCGGATACTCGACGTGTCACAGCGGGGGCTCGCGGCGCTCGTCGGGGTGTCGCAGTCCGCCGTCGCACGGTGGGAGACCGGGCGTACGAGCCCGCGGGTCAGCATGGTGCAGCAGCTGATGCGGCTCGCCGGGCTCCGCGCCACGGTGCAGGACGCCGAGACCGGCGAGGAGGTCGAGCCGATGCGCGACGACGGTCACCGTGACCGGGCCGGCCGGCGATTCCCGGCCCACGTGGACCTCGAGGTCACCGGGTGGTGGGCCCCGCGCGGGCTCGACTGCACGCTCGACCTCGAGAGGTGGCGGCGCCGCTCCCGCGAGCAGCAGGAGCCGAGGGTCCTGCACCACACCTCTCCGCACCTCCGCCACCGGCTGCGCCGGGCCTGGGGCACGCCCGCCGACCACCCGGCCTGGCGGCAGCTCGTCGCGGAGGCCGTGCACCTCGACGAGCGTCGCGAGGAGCGGATGCGCCGGCACCGGGTCGCGTAGCGCACACGCGACCCAGTGCCGTGCACCCCGTGGGCTGGCAGGGCCGGAGAGGCTGGTTCAGCCCTCGCCGGCAGCGTCGAGGTTGGCCTTCTCCGCACCGATCGTGGTGTCCGGGCCGTGGCCCGTGTGCACCACCGTGTCGTCCGGGAGGTCGAAGAGCCGGCCGCGGATGGACGCCTCGATCACGTCGGCGTCGGAGTACGAGCGGCCGGTCGCGCCCGGGCCACCCTGGAAGAGCGTGTCGCCGGTGAAGACGCAGCCCAGGTCGTGGACGTAGAGGCACACCGCCCCGGGCGCGTGGCCGGGCGTGTGGATCACCTGCACCGCGGCACCACCGACCGTCAGCGTCATCCCGTCGGACAGGTCGACGTCCCACAGCTCGGCGCCCGGCTCGTCACCGCCGTGGGTCAGCTCCCACAGCGGGCGGTCGTCGGGGTGGAGCAGGATCGGCGCGCCCGTCGCGACCCGCAGCGCCGGGGCGACGCGGACGTGGTCGTCGTGGGCGTGGGTGCACACGATCGCCTTGACCGAGCGGCCGCCGACGACCCGCAGGATCGCGTCGACGTCGTGGGGGGCGTCGATGACCAGGCACTGCTCGTCGTCACCGATGACCCACACGTTGTTGTCGACCTGGTGGGTCTCGCCGTCGAGGCTGAAGGTGCCGGACACGACCGCGTGGTCGACCCGCGCGGTCACAGGACCACCACCGAGCGGAGGACGCTCGGCCCATCGCCGCCACCGTGCATCTTGTCGAACGCCGCCTCGACGTCCTCGATGCCGATCTCCTCGGTCACGAACGCGTCGAGGTCGAGCCGGCCCTGCTGGTAGAGGTCGACGAGCATCGGAAAGTCGCGCGAGGGCAGGCAGTCGCCGTACCACGACGACTTCAGCGACCCGCCGCGCCCGAAGACGTCGATCAACGGGATCTCGGGGACCTTCATGTCCGGCGTGGGGACGCCGACGAGGACCACCGTGCCGGCGAGGTCACGGGCGTAGAACGCCTGCTTCCAGGTCTCCGGGCGTCCGACGGCGTCGATCACGACGTCCGCGCCACCCTCGTGGCCCGTGCCGTCCGGCGGCGGCGTCAGCGACCGGATCGCCTCGACCGCATCGGTCTCCTTCGAGTTCACCGTGTGCGTCGCGCCCAGCTTCTTCGCCGTCTCCAGCTTCCGGTCGTCGATGTCGACGGCGATGATCTTCGCGGCACCGGCGAGCGCGGCGCCAGCGATCGCGGCGGCACCCACGCCGCCGCACCCGATCACGGCGACGGTCGAGCCGCGCCCGACGTTGCCGGTGTTGATCGCGGCACCCAGCCCGGCCATCACGCCGCAGCCGAGCAGGCCGACCGCTGCGGCACGCGCCGACGGGTCGACCTTCGTGCACTGACCGGCCGCGACCAGCGTCTTCTCCGCTAAGGCACCGATCCCCAGCGCCGGCGACAGCTCGGTCCCGGCGAGCTCACCCTCGGCGAGCGTCATCTTCTGCGTGGCGTTGTGGGTGGCGAAGCAGTACCACGGCTCGCCGCGGTCGCAGGCGCGGCAGTTGCCGCAGACCGCGCGCCAGTTGAGGACCACGAAGTCACCGGGCGCCACCGAGGTGACGTCCGGGCCGACCGCCTCGACCACGCCCGCAGCCTCGTGGCCGAGCAGGAACGGGAAGTCGTCGTTGATCCCTCCCTCGCGGTAGTGCAGGTCGGTGTGGCAGACCCCGCAGGCCTGCACCTTCACGACCGCCTCGCCCGGACCCGGGTCGGGGACGTTGATCGTGGTGAGCTGGACCGGTTCGCCCTTGGCCAGCGCGACCACGGCCTTGACCTGCTGCATCTGTGTGCCTCCTCGCACGTCGGTGTCTGCGCAGAGCCTCGCAACGTGGTCCAAGCCGATGCAACCCTCCGGCGGGCTGTTGCGTCCTCACCCCGACACGCCACACGAACGACGAACGGGGGTGCGTGGTGAGCACGACACTCGTGGACATGGGTGTGCAGGACCCACGCGGGACGAAGGACGCCGAGTTCTCGGCGTACATGGCCGCGCGCCAGGCCGCGCTCTACCGCACCGCCTACCTCCTGGCCGGCGACCACGCCACCGCCGAGGACCTGCTGCAGAACGCCTTCGCCAAGCTCTACCTGTCCTGGGACCGCGTCCGCGACCGCGAGGCGCTCGACGGCTACGTGCGGCGGGTGATGGTCAACGACCACAGCTCGCTGTGGCGCCGCGCGTGGAAGCGCCGCGAGCGCTCGACCGACCGGATGCCCGAGTCCGGCGTCGCCGACACCTACGACGACGGAGTCGGCGGGGCGCTGTGGGACTTCGTCCAGACCCTGCCGCCGAAGCAGCGCGCGGTGGTCGTGCTCCGCTACTACGAGCAGCTCAGCGAGGCCGAGATCGCCGACGTGCTCGGCATCTCCCCCGGCACCGTCAAGTCGCAGGCGAGCCGGGCGCTCGCCGCCCTGCGCGCACGCGCACCCCAGTCACTCAACCCCCACGAGTCCGGAGACGACCGATGAACACTCCCCTCGAGGACCAGGTCCACGACGCGCTCGCCCGCCGGGTCGAGCCGCTGCACCACTCCCCGCTCGGCCTGGACGGCGTACGCACCCGCGCCCGCCGCATCCAGCGCCGCCGCCGCGCCGTCGCGGGGGCCGCCGTCGCCGCCGTGCTGGCCGTGGCGATCCCCTTCGGCCTGTCGGCCACCGGACCCGCCCAGCGCAGCGACGTCGGCCCGGTCACGGACCCGTCGCCGACGGTCGTCCAGGACACGGTGCTGGTCGACCCCGACACGGCCGACACCCTCGACTCCCCTCCGGTCCCCCTCCTCGACGTCGACGGCCCGAGCCTGGTCACCGCCGCGGGCGCCGTCCCGCTGCCCGACGTCCTCGACGTGATGACTCCCTATGCCGACGGGTGGGTCGCCGCCGCGGTCTACGAGGGCGCGAAGACGCTGGAGTTCCTCGACGCCGACCTGCGGGTCACCGGTGACCCTGTCCCGACCGGCGGTCTCGTCACGAGCCCCGACGGCACGCGTGTCGCCTGGACGGAGTACACCGACGGCCACTGGCAGGCCGTGAGCGCCGAGGTCTCCGGTGACGCCGAGTGGACCTACGCGACACTCCCCGACGGGCCGCAGCCCCCCTCGGTGGAGCCCGTCGGCTTCGTCGCCGACGGCGTCGTCGTGCGCCAGAACGACGGCGCCGGCAACATCACCACCTGGGTGGCCTCCCCCGAGGGCCGCGTGCGGGTGCCGGGCCTGACGCGGGCCGAGTCGGCGTCGCCGGTCACCGGGGCCGTCGCCGGCCTCGCCACGTCGGGCGACGGGACCTGCTCGGCGATGGTCGACGCCACCTCCGGCAGCACGTTGTGGAGCACCTGCGACTACCGCCTGGCCGACCTCAGCCCCGACGGCGCGTACGTCGTCGGCGAGGCCCCGGTGGGCGAGTACGGCTCCCCCACCCTCGCCGTCCTCGACGCCCGCACCGGCACGCGCATCGTCGACTTCGAGGTGGTCCTGCCGCGCCGCACGGTCGGCGGCTTCGAGTCCCGCATGGTCTGGGAGGACGACCACACCCTCGTCACGCGCGTCGCGCGCGGTGAGGACTACCCGATCGTCCGGCTCGGGATCGACGGCACGGTGCAGCGCGTCGACGTCGACAGCGCCGGGATCTCGGGCCTGACCGTCGCCGAGGTGCGCTGAGCCCGTCCTCAGTCCAGGTCGGTCTTGAAGCTCGCGAGCAGCCGGCCGATGACCTCCTGCTGCTCCTCCTCCGTCAGCGGCTCCGGGAAGCCCTCGTCGTAGGTCTTGATCGAGATCAGCCACGCGGACTCGAGGAAGAGGATGCCGAAGGTGTGGACCTGCTCGTCGGGGTCGCTGGTGGAGTCGAGGACGTGCCAGGCGCGGTACTTCCCGCCGGCGACCCCGTCCTCCTGCTTGACCTGGACGTCGTAGCCGCCGTGGCGCCTGACCCAGTTGCGCTCCATCGCCTCGAGCGACTTCGCCCGGTTGACCTCCGGCACGAACGTCACCGAGCTCTGGCCGTCGCCCCAGCCCTGGACGATGCCGAAGTCGCTGATGTGGTGGTAGCTCCGCAGCGCGTGCATGCTCGCGCCCGGGACCTTGATCAGCGGGCCGTCGGCGGCCGGGTAGGTCGTCGGCAGGCCGGGCACGGGGGTGGGTGAGTCCGACCCCGACGAGGACTCGGACGAGGACTCGGACGAGGGCCCCGACGCCGACGTCGAGGAGCCCGACCCACCCTCCGCGGATTCCGCGTCGGAGGAGCCGCAGCCCGAGACCAGGACGGACACGACGACGGCTGCCGCGGCGAGCGCGCGCGGGCGGGATCCCCGAGTGAGCATGCCGCGACCCTATCCTCGGGCGCCTCCCGGCCATGATGCTGCGGGCACGGAATCCGCGACCTAGAGTGTGTTTCGGCTGTGCGAACCGGGGGAAAGGACAGACCATGCTGCCGCTCGAGGACAGGGAACTGCTCAACCAGACGATGGTGGGGCTCAACATCGACCCTGACACCATCGCGTCCCTGATGACGTCGTTCGACAACGCCGCCACCGGCGTGGAGTCCGACAAGGTCACCCCGGTGCAGAGCGCCGCGTTCGGCGACTCCTTCACCGGCGGCTACCGCCTCGGCACCAACGTCGAGATGGCCCACCAGGCCGTCGCGGAGGAGCTCAAGAAGATGGCCGCCGGCCTGCGCGGCATGAGCGCCTCGGTCGAGGAGTTCAGCAAGGACATGGAGAAGACGACCGAGCAGACGGCCTCCACGATGAACCTCCTCAACGCCTCGACGGAGTGCGTCGCCTCCCCGACGTTCAGCCCGAGCAACGTGTGCACCCTGCCGACCGGGAACGAGGACTGAGACGTGACCAAGGGACCCCACCGCCTCGTCCTCGACCAGTACCTCGACTCCGCCGCCGAGGGCGCGATCAAGAACGCCGGTCAGGACTGGAAGAACAAGGCCGACGACCTCCAGACGCTCGCCGACGCCCTCAAGAAGGCGGCCGGCCAGGCCGAGCTCCGCATCGGTGAGCAGACCCTCACCGGCCCGGCGCTGCGCGCGGGCATGGAGAAGACGTCGGAGTCGATGGTCCACAAGTCCGAGCAGCTGCGCGCCGCCGGCGAGGCCCTCCACCAGGTCGGCGTCCACATCGCCGACACGCGCGACAAGCGCGACGCGATGGCCGACCTCGGCACCAAGCCCGCGGCCTACCAGCCGCCCGCCGGCACGCCGGGCGTCGAGCCCACGCCGGAGGAGCTGAAGGCGCAGGCCGACGCCTCCCAGGCGCGCGCCAACGAGCGCAGCGCGTGGCAGAGCCAGTACGACAAGCAGGAGGCCAAGGCCCTGGCGATGACCAAGGAGATGGACGCGGCCTTCCTCGGCGCGATCCCGCCGATGAAGGCGATCCACGGTCAGCAGGACCCCACCGAGCCTCCGTCCGACGTGCCCTCCGGCCCGAAGGGCCCGTACCTCCCCGGCACCCAGGCCCCGCCCGTCACCGGCGGTGGCGGCACCGCCACGGGTCACCCCGTCTACGCGATCGGCGGGCCGGTCGAGACGCACATCCAGACCCCGAACCACCACCACCACCACGACACGACCACCACGAACCCCGACCCGAACCCCAACCCCAACCCCGACCCGAACCCCAACCCGAACCCCAGCCCGAACCCCAACCCGAACCCGACGCCGGTGCCTCACCCGCACCCCCACCCGACCACCCACGCGCCGAGCACGTCGGTGACCGGGTCGGCGCAGGACGGCATCGCCTACCAGCCCACGGCCGACAGCGCCGGATCCGTCGCGGGCTCGGCCGGGCTCGCCGGTGGGGCCGGCGGGTCCGGTGCCTCGGCGGCTGCCTTCGGTGCCGCCGGTGGCGCGGGCGGCATGACCGCCGGCGGGGTGCGACCGGGTGCGATCCCGACGGCCCCGGCCGGCAGTGCGCCCGCCCGCCCGATCGGTGCGACCGGTCGCGCCGGCAGCACGGGGGCGCTCTCCCGCCCGACGACGGCGTCCGCGGGCAGCGCGTCCGCCCGTACGTCCGGTGCCGGCTCGGCCGGTGGGCGCGGGGCGTCGACCGGCAGCACCGCGGGCCGCGGCTCGTCGGGTGGTCGCGGTGCGGGCTCGTCGGGGTCGAGGTCCGGTGGACGCGGGAGCAGCGGCGCCCGGGGCACGGGCTCGTCGGCCGGCAGCCGCAACGGCCGCCGCAGCAAGGACGAGCAGTCCGCCGAGCGCGACAGCCTGGTCTACGACCAGGACTGGCTCGGCGACGACGACGTCGCCCCCGGGGTCCTCGACTGAGGTCCCCCGCGCGGGCCTCGTCCGCGCCGAGGTGATCGTGACGCAGGTCCCCGCTCCCGGGCGGGGACCTTCGTCATCGCGGCGGTGGCGTCCTCAGGCGACGACGGTGGTGATCGGCTGCGAGGAGTCGGCCGGCAGGTCCAGCAGCGAGGGCGTCCGGCCGCGCTGCACCAGCTCGGCGCCGAGCGCGGCGACCATCGCGCCGTTGTCGGTGCACAGGCCCGGTCGCGGCACGCGCACCCGGATCCCCTTCGCGGTCGCCCGCTCCTCGGCCATCGCGCGCAGCCGGCTGTTGGCCGCCACGCCGCCGCCGATCAGGATGTCCTCGATGCCGCGGCTGGTGGCGGCGTCGATGGCCTTGCGGGTCAGCACGTCGCAGACCGCCTCCTGGAACGACGCCGCGACGTCGTGGACGTCGATCGTCACGCCCGCGCGCTGCTGGGTCTCCACCCACCGCGCCACCGCGGTCTTGAGGCCGGAGAAGGAGAAGTCGAAGCGGTGCCGCTCGAGGTCGCGCCGGCTGGTGAGGCCGCGCGGGAAGTCGATGGCCACGCTGTTGCCGCTGCGGGCCGCCCTGTCGATGTGTGGACCGCCAGGGAAGGGCAGGCCGAGCAGGCGGGCGACCTTGTCGAAGGCCTCCCCCGCCGCGTCGTCGATGGTGGAGCCCATCGGCTCGACGCCGACGGTCACGTCGGTGACCTCCAGCAGACTGGAGTGGCCGCCGGAGACCAGCATCGCCAGGCACGGCTCGGGCAGCGGCCCGTGCTCGAGCTGGTCGACCGCGACGTGGGCGGCGAGGTGGTTGACGCCGTAGATCGGCTTGCCGAGCCCGAGGGCCAGCGCCTTGGCGCTCGCCACGCCCACCAGCAGGGCGCCGGCGAGGCCGGGACCGCTGGTGACGGCGACCGCGTCGATGTCGCTGAGCGCGATGCCGGCGGTCTGCGCGGCGCGCTCGATGGTCGGCACCATCGCCTCGAGGTGCGCGCGGCTGGCGACCTCGGGCACGACGCCGCCGAACCGGGCGTGCTCCTCGACGCTGCTGGCCACCGTGTCGGCCAGCAGGGTGTGGCCTCGGACGATGCCGACCCCCGTCTCGTCGCAGGAGGTCTCGATGCCGAGGACGAGCGGCTCGTCAGTCATGGGGGGTCGCCGTCCCGGTCCGCGCGGCGCCCGGCAGCCAGCGGCACATCACCAGCGCCTCGGAGCCGTCGCGGTAGTAGTGGGGACGGACGTCGATCACGCTGAACTGGCGCGCGACGTAGAACCCCAGCGCCTCGGCGTTGCTCACGCTCACCTCGAGCAGCATCCGGGAGGCGTCGTCGGTGCCGACGAGCACCTCGTCGAGCAGCTGGGAGGCCAGGCCGCGACGCCGCGCGTCGGGGCGTACGGCGATGCGCAGCAGGTCGACGATGTCGCCGGCCGACATGGTCACCGCGTAGCCGGCGAGGTCGTCGGTCACCACGAAGCGCCGACCCGGGCCCTCGATCTCCTGGCGCAGCAGCACCTCGTTCCAGGCATCGGGACCGAAGAGCTCGGCCTCCAGGGCAGTGAGGGCGGGAAGGTCGGCCAGGGTGGCGGGACGGATCACGACATGGTTCCTGAGGAGTCGAGGGACGAGACGTCTCGAAGGGCGGGCTTCCTGGGTGCACCGGCGACAGCGTCCGGCCGGCGGAGGTACAGGGGTTCGGGGTCGAGCAGCTCGACGTCCTCGGCAGCCACCCCGGCCGCGAGCCAACCCGCGCTGGGTCGGGTCACGGCGAGGGCGGTCGGGAAGGCGTCGGGGTAGAGGTCCGGGCCAGCGCCCGCGACCGGGGCGGTCGTGGCGACCTCGGCGGGCCGGGTGACGACGGGGCCCTCGAGGCGGCGGCCGTCGGCGTCGTAGGAGGCCAGGTAGACCTCCTTGCGGCGGGCGTCGGTCGCGACGAGGAACGGGCCGTCGGCCGCCCCGGTGCCGACCACCTCGAGCGCGACGACGTCGAGCGAGCAGACGCCGTAGACCGGCAGCTCGAGGACGAACCCGAGCGTGCGGGCGGTCACCAGCCCGACGCGGAGGCCGGTGAACGGCCCGGGCCCGACGCCGACGGCGATCGCGGTGAGGTCCTGCCGGACGATGCCGGCGTCGTCGAGGCAGCGCGCGATGAGCGGCGCGAGGTGCTCCCCGTGCTTCATCGGCTGCTCCGAGGTGTGCTCGACCACGACGCGGTCACCGTCGTGGAGCGCGACGGTCACCAGCGGGGTGGCGGTGTCGAGGGCGAGGAGCACGGCGTCGAGGTTACTGGCCCTAGACCCAGCGGAGGGAAACGCGCCGCGGGTCGAGCTCGTCCTCAGGGGTGGTCCCGCCCACGGTGCGCTCGATCAGCACCTCCAGCCGCGCGTCGGCGAGCGCCTCGGCGAGACCCGCGCCCCACTCCACGACCGTCACCGACGACTCCAGCGGGGTGTCCAGGTCGAGGTCGTCGAGCTCGGCGAGGCCGCCGAGCCGGTAGGCGTCGACGTGGACCAGGTCGGGGCCACCGACCAGGGAGGGATGGACGCGCGAGATCACGAACGTCGGCGACGTGACGCCGCCACGCACCTGCAGGCCCTCGCCGAGGCCCTGGGTGAACGTCGTCTTGCCCGCGCCGAGCTCGCCGGTCAGCACGACCAGGTCGCCGGGCACGAGGGTCGCCCCGAGCCGCTCGCCCAGGGCGCGCATCGTCTCGGCGTCGGGTGCGTCGAAGGAGGTGCCGAGCCAGTGGGCCAGCTCGATGTACGGCGTGCTCCGGCCCGTCTCGACGAAGCCGGCCGCCTCCCAGAAGCCGACCGTGTCGGGCAGCTCCTGGCGCGCGACGACCCGGACGGCGTCGTGGCCCAGCGAGGCGTCGAGCGCGGCCCTCACGAGCGCCGTCGCGACACCGCGACCCCGCGCGGCCGGCAGCACCCCGAAGCGGCGCAGCACCATGCCGTCGGGTCCGGGGTCGAGGACGACGCAGCCGACGGGCGCGCCGTCGAGGCTTGCCAGCAGTCCGCCGCGTCGGCGCAGCAGCCGGGTGATCGAGGCGAGGTCCTCGCCGAGCGCGTCGGCGGGCGGGTCGAGCGCCGGTCGCGCACCGAACGCCTCCCGGACCACGGCGAGCACCTCGGCGGCTGCCTCGGGTCCCACGCGGCGTACGTCGACGGCCATCAGCGCTCCTCTCCCTGGGCGAGGTCGATGAGGTCGTCGAGCTCGGCGGTGACGACCTTGTGCTGCTCCAGCAGCACCATGTGGCCCGCGCCCTCGCACTCGAGGAGGGTCGAGCCGGGGATCCGGCTGTGCAGCTTGCGGCTGTGGCCGACCGAGGTGATCCTGTCCTCGGTGCCGCAGATGATCGCCGTCGGCACGTGCCCGAGGGCCTCCAGCGTCTCGAACTTGTCGAGCGTCGCGAAGGCCGGGTAGAAGTCGGCCACCACCGCGAACGGCGTCGCGTTGAGCATCGAGTAGACGAACTCGACGTGGCTGGCCGGCACGGGGTCGGAGCCGAAGGCGTAGCGGTCGGTGAAGACGTCGGCCACCGCGTGCCCCCACGCGCGGGCGACGTCGACGACCTTGTGGCCGCGGTCGAGGGTGCGCACGGCACGGCCCACGAACCGGCCACCGAGCCCCAGCGGGAGCATGGGGAACAGGATGCGACCGGGGTCGAGGCCGCCGGCGGTCGTGGAGACGAGCGCGGCGCCGAGGACCGTGTCGCCGAACAGCTCGGGGTGCTGCTCGGCGAGGGAGATCACCGTCATCCCGCCCATCGAGTGGCCCACGACGACGCAGCGTCCCGGCACCGTGTCCTCGATGACACGGCGCAGGTCGGCGCCGAGCTGCTCGATGGTGCAGTGGTCCTCCGGCGAGCGGGCCGAGCGGCCGTGGCTGCGCTGGTCGTAGAACACGGTGCGCACCTGGCCGCGGTAGGCGGCGCGCTGGAAGTGCCAGCTGTCGAGGTTGAGGGAGTAGCCGTGCACGAACACGACGGTGAGGTCGTCGTCGGTCGAGGCCGGACCCCCGAAGTCGGCGGGCTCGTCGATCTCGACGTGCAGGTCGACGGCGTCGTCGGTGACCACGACCCGCGGCGCGCTGCGGAGCTCGCCGAACGCGACCTCCTCGCCGGCGTGCCGGTTGCCGATGACCCGGCTCTGCCGGGCGATGCCGACGGCGCCGGCGGCGGCCGCGAGGCCGGCGGCGCCGACGACGGTGCCGAAGATGCGGCCCTTGATGCTCAACGCGTGGTCCCTCCGGGGTCGGTCGTGCCGTCCGCCTCGCTGTCGACGTGGCGGCGGACCAGCCGGCCCCCGACGCGGGTGACGATCTCGTAGCTGATGGTGCCGACCGCGTCGGCCCAGTCCTGCGCGGTGGGCTCGCCGCGGTCGCCGGGCCCGAAGAGCACGACCTCGGTGCCGGGCGGGGGCAGCTCGCCGTGCAGGTCGACCACGACCTGGTCCATGCAGACCCGGCCGCGGATCGGTCGCCGGTCGTCGCCCACCCACACCGACGCGGCGTTGCCTGCGGCCCGCGGGACGCCCTCGGCGTACCCCACCGGCACGACGCCGACCGTGGTGTCCTCCGCGGCGTGCCAGGTGTGACCGTAGGAGACGCCCTCGCCGGCCGCGATCGGCTTGCTCATCACCAGCCGGGCGCGCACCGTCATCGCCGGGCGCAGCCCGAGCCGCGGGCTGGTGCCGGGCGCGGGGTCGAGCCCGTAGGTCGCGATCCCGCAGCGGACGAGGTCGAAGTGCGACGAGGGCCGCAGCAGGGCGGCGGCCGAGTTCGCGAGGTGGGTGACCTCGGGGTCGAGCCCGGCGGCCTCGGCCATCGCGAGCGCCTCGCGGAAGGCGGCCTCCTGCGCGTCGTTGGCCGGGTGGGCGGGCTCGTCGCTGGCGGCGAAGTGCGACCACAGCCCGGTGACCCTGACCCGGCCCGCCGCCTCGTGGGCCGCGGCCGCCTCGAACAGCGCGGCCCAGTCCCGGCGCGGCGCCCCGCCGCGCGAGAGGCCGGTGTCGACCTTGAGCTGGACGTGCGCACCGCCGACGGCGGCGATCTCGTCGAGCTCCTCGACGGTGTACGCCGTCACCTCGACGCCGGCCGCGACCGCGGCGGCGAAGTCCTCGCCAGGCGCGGACAGCCAGCACAGCAGCGGGCCGCGGTCGCCGGCGGCGCGCAGCGCGAGCGCCTCGTCGATCGTCGCGACGCCGAGCCAGTCGGCGCCCGCCTCGCGTGAAGCATCGGCGACCTCGACCATGCCGTGGCCGTAGCCGTCGGCCTTGACCACCGCCATGAGCCGGACCGGCCCGTCGGCGGAGACGAGGTCCTTCAGCAGCCGGACGTTGTGGCGCACGGCTGCGAGGTCGACCACGATCTCGGCACGATGCGCGGGACCGGTCATGCCATCGATCATCCCAGCCCCGACAGCGTCTCGCGCACGACCTGCGGGATCTGGACCGCGACGCGGCTCGCGGTGAGCGGCCCGCCCGCGGCCGCCTCCGTCGCCGCGGCGCCGTGGACCCACGACCCGACCGACGCCGCGTCGAAGGGCGACAGGCCGGCCGCGAGCAGCGCCCCGACGAGGCCGGACAGCACGTCGCCTGCACCGGCGGTGGCCAGCCACGGCACGCCGGTGGTGGTCGCCCGGACCCGTCCGGTGGGGTCGGCGACGAGGGTGTGGTGGCCCTTGAGCAGCACCACGCAGTCCCACCGACGGGCGGCGTCGCGCACGTGCGCGAGCGGGCTGGCCTCGACGTCGGAGCGCTCGGCGCCGGTCATCGCCGCGAGCTCGCCGGCGTGCGGCGTCAGCACGCACCCGGGCATCGGGCCGTCGACGTGGCGCAGCGCGTCGGCGTCGACCACCACGGGCACGTCGTCGGCGCGCGCGGCACGCAGCATCGCCTCCGCGTCGTCGCCGCCCCCGGGGCCGACGACCCACGCCTGCACCCGGCCGTCGCCGACCACCTCGGGGTGGTGCGCCCGTACCCGGTCGGCGGTCTCGGGCGGCCCGACGTAGCGGACCATCCCGACGAGCCCGGCGTTGGCGCCCCCGACGGCGAGCAGCGCGGCCCCGGGGTAGGTCGCGGACCCGGCACGCACCCCGACGACGCCGCGGGTGTACTTCTGCGCGTCCGGCCCCGGGCGGGGCAGCAGCGCGCGCACGTCGCCGGGCTGGAGCGCCTCGACGGCGGCAGGACCGAGGTCGAGCCCGAGGTCGACGAGGTGGAGCGCGCCGCAGGTGAGCGAGGAGGGGTCGACGAGGTGGGCGACTTTGTGGGTGCCGAAGGTGACGGTGAGGTCGGCGGTGACGTGGGGTCCGTCGACCCGGCCGGTGTCGACGTCGAGGCCCGACGGCACGTCGACCGCCACCACCGGGACACCCGCCAGCCGCTCGACCGCGCGGGCGGCGTCGTCGCGGAGCCCGGGGCGCCCACCGATGCCCACGATGCCGTCGACGACGACGTCGGGGCGGGCGGGCAGGTCGTCGAGGTCGCGGGTGGCCCGTCCCCCGGCCCGCCGTAGCGCGTCGAGGCCCGCCTCGTGGACCCGGTCGGCGAGCAGCAGCGCGCGCACGGAGGCACCCCGGCCCGCGAGCCGCGCCCCGGCCCACAGGGCGTCTCCCCCGTTGTCGCCGGGCCCGA
The DNA here is from genome assembly GCF_042432345.1 of Nocardioides zeicaulis. Taxonomy (NCBI): domain Bacteria; kingdom Bacillati; phylum Actinomycetota; class Actinomycetes; order Propionibacteriales; family Nocardioidaceae; genus Nocardioides; species Nocardioides zeicaulis. Next base: position 895,410 of record NZ_JBHLXH010000002.1, read on the forward strand.
CGAGCAGCACCACCCGTCGTCCGTACGCACCCCCGAGCAGGTCGGCCACCGCCACGGCCAGCCCGGCGGCGGCACGCTGCATCAGCGCGCCGTCGGGCAGGTGGGCCATCGCGGCCTGCTCGGCGCGACGTACGTCCTCGACGGTGTGGGCACGCAGCACGAGGTGCTCCTCAGCTCTCCAGGACGACGACCGCCGAGGCGATCCCGGCGTCGTGCGACAGCGACACGTGCACGTGGGCGACGCCGAGCTCCGCGGCGCGGGCGGCGACGGTGCCGCGGATCTCGAACCGGGGGCGGCCGGTGTCCTCGGAGACGATCTCGGCGTCGAGCCAGGCCATGCCGACCGGCGCACCGAGCGCCTTGGCCATCGCCTCCTTGGCCGCGAACCGCGCGGCCAGCGACGCCGGCGGCCGGCTCGCCTCGGCCTCGGTGAACAGCCGCCCCCTCAGCGCGGGCGTGCGCTCGAGCGACTGCACGAAGCGGTCGATGTCGACCACGTCGATGCCCACCCCGATGACCGGCACCGGAGCCCTACTCGACCGTGACGGACTTGGCGAGGTTGCGCGGCTGGTCCACGTCGTGGCCCAGCTGCGAGGCCAGCTCGCAGGCGAAGAGCTGCAGCGGCACGACGGCCACGAGCGGCTGGAGCAGCACCGGCACCTGCGGCAGCGTGAAGAGCACGTCGGCGTAGGGCTCGATCGTGGTGTCGCCCTCCTCGGCCAGGCACAGCGTGCGGGCGCCGCGGGCGCGCACCTCCTGGATGCCGCTGATCATCTTGTCGTGGAGCTGGTCGCGCCCGCGCGGGGGCACGACGCACAGGATCGGCAGCCCCTCCTCGACCAGCGCGATCGGGCCGTGCTTGAGCTCGCCGGCCGCGAAGCCCTCGGCGTGGAGGTAGGCGATCTCCTTGAGCTTGAGCGCACCCTCGAGCGCCACGGGGTAGCCGGCGTGACGGCCCAGGAAGAGCACCGAGCGGCTGTCGACGTGGTCGCGGGCGAGGGCGTAGACCTCGTCGGCCTTGTCGAGCACCGTCTGGACGTGGCCCGGCATCTGCTCGAGCTGGTCCATGACCTGGGAGATCTCGTCGCCGAAGCGGGTGCCCTTGACCTGGGCGAGGTAGAGGGCGAGGAGGTAGCAGGCGACGAGCTGGGTCAGGAAGCCCTTGGTCGAGGCCACCCCGATCTCGGGGCCGGCGTGGGTGTAGATGACGCCGTCGGACTCGCGCGGGATCGTGGAGCCGTTGGTGTTGCAGATCGCCAGCACCTTCGAGCGCTGCACGCGCGCGTGGCGGATCGCCTGCAGCGTGTCGGCGGTCTCGCCGGACTGGCTGATCGCCACGACGAGGGTGTCGCTGGTGAGGATCGGGTCGCGGTAGCGGAACTCGCTGGCGAGCTCGACCTCGACCGGGATCCGGCACCAGTGCTCGATGGCGTACTTGGCGACCATGCCGGCGTAGAACGAGGTGCCGGCCGCGATGATGATGATCTTGTCGATGTCGCGCAGGTCCTGGTCGGACAGGCGCATCTCGTCGAGCTGCAGCAGGCCGTCCTCGCCGCGGCGGCCGAGGAGCGAGTCGGCCACGGCGCGCGGCTGCTCGAAGATCTCCTTGCGCATGAACCAGTCGTGGCCGTCCTTCTCCGCGGCGGAGAGGTCCCAGTCGACGTGGTAGCGGGTGCCCTCGGCGGGGGTGCCGTCGAAGCCGGAGACGCTGACGCCCTCGCGGGTGATGGTGACGACCTGGTCCTGGCCGAGCTCCATCGCCTCGCGGGTGTGCTCGATGAAGGCGGCGACGTCGGAGCCCAGGAAGTTCTCCCCCTCGCCGATGCCGACGACCAGCGGGCTGTTGCGCCGGGCGGCGACGACCCGGTCGGGGTCCTGGGCGTCGACGGCGACCAGGGTGAACGCGCCCTCGAGGCCGCTGCACACGGTCTGCATCGCCACGGTCAGGTCGGCGCCGGTCTCGAGCTGCTCCTCGAGCAGGTGGGCGGCGACCTCGGTGTCGGTGTCGGAGGCCATCTCGACGCCCTGCGACTCCAGGCGGTGCCGCAGCGCGGCGAAGTTCTCGATGATGCCGTTGTGCACCACCGCGACGCGGCGCTGGCGGCCGACGTGCGGGTGGGCGTTGCGGTCGGTGGGGGCGCCGTGCGTGGCCCAGCGGGTGTGGCCGATGCCGGTCGTGACGGGCGGGAGCGGGCTCTCGGCGATGGCCTTCTCGAGGTTCGCGAGCTTGCCCGCGCGCTTGTCGCTGACGATCGAACCGCCGTCGACGAGGGCGATGCCGGCGGAGTCGTAGCCCCGGTACTCCAGCCGTCGCAGACCCTCGATGACCACACCTTCGGCCGGCTTGGGCCCCACGTATCCGACGATTCCGCACATGGGCCGGGAGTCTATCGGCAGGGCGCTGCACCTCTGTGATCCCCGGCGGTGCAAGAATCGCGGCCATGTCCGAGGCCACGGCGTCGCTCCACGGCGCCCCGAACGGCCATGAGGCCTCCCCCTACGTCGAGCTCCAGCGCGCGGCCTGGGCGCAGCTCGCCGGCACCGCCGAGACCACCCTCACGCCCGACGAGGTCGTGCGGCTGCGGGGCCTCGGCGACCAGCTCGACCTGCGCGAGATCGAGCAGGTCTACCTCCCGCTCTCGCGCCTGCTCAGCCTCTACGTCGCCGCCAACTCGCGGCTGCACCGCGAGCAGGAGGAGTTCCTCCACCGGGTCACCCCGCCCCGCACGCCGTTCGTCATCGGCCTCGCCGGCTCGGTCGCGGTCGGCAAGTCGACGACCGCCCGCGTGCTGCAGCAGATGCTCGCGCACTGGCCCGAGCACCCCAACGTCGCGCTCGTCACCACCGACGGCTTCCTGCTCCCCAACGCCGAGCTCGAGCGCCGCGGCATCCTGCACCGCAAGGGCTTCCCCGAGTCCTACGACCGCAAGGCGCTGCTCAAGTTCGTCATCGACATCAAGTCGGGCAAGGACGAGGTCGAGGCGCCGATCTACTCCCACCTCGTCTACGACGTGCTGCCCGACGAGAAGGTCGTGGTCAAGCGGCCCGACATCGTCATCGTCGAGGGCCTCAACGTGCTCCAGCCCGCGCGCGTGCGCGAGGACGGCCGCACCGGCCTGGCGGTGAGCGACTTCTTCGACTTCTCCGTCTACGTCGACGCCGCCCTCACCGACATCAAGCGGTGGTACGTCGACCGCTTCCTGCGCCTGCGCGAGACCGCGTTCCGCGACCCGGCGTCCTACTTCCGCAAGTACGCCGCCCTCTCCCACGACGAGGCCGTCGACCAGGCCACCCGCATCTGGGACTCCATCAACGAGCCCAACCTCGTGCAGAACGTCGCCCCGACCCGCTCGCGCGCGAACCTCGTGCTCCGCAAGGACGCCGACCACTCCGTGCGCTACGTCCGGCTCCGCAAGCTCTGACGCTCACTGCAGGCGTCCCCCTCTGGCGGACGTCATGGCGGCTGGGCGCCCGGGCAGCCAGCAGCCATGACCTCGTCGTACGACGTCATGGCGCGCGGTCGCGGACGTAGCCGGAACCCATGACGTCGTCGCTCCGGACGCGTCAGGCGGCCGCGAGCCAGCCTCCGGCGCGGAGGCCGCGCTCGACCTGGTCGAAGAAGTCGTCGGCGGCGATCCGGAGGCCGAGCAGGGGCAGGCGGAGCACCCGTGCGTCGCGCAGCACCACCTCGTTCTGGCGCAGCGCGTCCGGCACGACGGACGTCGCCCACGAGTGGTGGATGCCGTCCACCTCCACCACCAGTCCGTACGCGTCCCAGCAAATGTCGAGGTAGTAGCGGCCGTCGCGACCACGCCGCACCGCCTGCCGGTCGGGCTCGGGCAGTCCGCGGCGGCGGCACTCGCGAGCCACGTCCAGCTCGCCGAGCGATCCGACCCCACCCAGCAGGTCGACGACGACCGCGTGCATCAGCTCGCGCCGGCGATCGCGCCGCACCGCCAGCAGCGCCCGGCCGATCAGCTCCGCCGTGGTCATCCGCTGCTGCACCGGCATCGTCAGGAGCAGCGCGGCCTGCCGGTCGCTCACCGCCCACATCGCGGCCCGCACCGCGGCCACCGGGACTCGTGTGCGGGGCACCCCCGACGCCGCCAGGTCGGCGCTCGACCAGCGCCGGGTGCGCCGGACGTCGAGTCCCGGACCGCGCAGCGGCACCACCCCGCGCGGGACCGACACCCGATGCGTGGCCGGCTCGAAGCCCTTCATCCCGGAGGCGACGAGTGACGACGCGCCGTCGAGCATCGCCCGGTCACCGCCCTCGAACACCGCCGCCCAGTGCTGGCCCTCCATCGGGACCGCGCCGGTGTGCAAGCACAGCGACCGCGTCCACACGCGCTGCCACCGGCCCGCCCTCAGCTGCGCGCGCACCTCGCCGCGGGTCAGACCGGCGGCGTACGCCTGCGACCGGGACACAACGCTGCCCTGGCGCGCAGCGGTGGCGCGAAGGCTCGCGAGGATCCGAGCCCGTTCCCCTGGCGTGTGCGTCCGACGCTGGTCCATGCTCCGAGGCTGCACCGCCGGACGGAGTCCGCCCACCGCGCGGCGGCGTCCCTGTGGACGACCGGGCCGCCAGGTGCCCTGTGGACACTTCGCGGCCCCCGGAGCGTTCGCGGGACGTCATGACGCCCGGTCGCGTGGGCGACCTCCGGCCATGACGCTGTCGTACGACGTCATGGCCAGCGGTCGCCGGGACGACCACCCGTCATGACGTCCTCGGCCTCCCGGCGGCGGACGCACGCCAGCCGGCGAGGCCCCGGCCTCAGGAGGTCGCGACGGTGAAGCGCGCGCGCCGGTGCTGGGGCTGCTCGATCTCGTCGACGAGGGCGACGGCGTAGTCCTCGGCGGAGACGAAGTCGCCGGCGGGGGTGTCGAGGGAGGAGGTGTAGGACCCCGTCCGCTCGCCCGGGGCGATGACCGGGGCGGGGCTGAGGAAGGTCCAGTCGACCGACTCGGGCGCGGCCCGGAACAGCTCGAGGGCCTTCGCGCCGGAGGTCGCCTCGGCCTTGTACTCCTCGGGGAAGCCCTCGCTGTCGAGCAGGCGGGTGCCGTCGGGGGTGAGCAGCGAGCCGGCTCCGCCGACGAACAGCACACGGGCGTCGCCCGCGTTGTCGATGAGGGTCGACACCGACGCGAGCCACGGCTCGTGCGACTCGCCGGTGCGGCTGGGGCCGGTCGCGGAGACGATCACGTCGTGGCCGGCGGCGGCCTCGCGCACCGCATCGGCCGAGGCCATGTCGGCGCCGGTCGAGCGGCTCAGGGAGGTGACCTCGTGGCCACGCGAGGTGGCCTCGTCGGCGATGCGGGAGCCGACCATGCCGGTGGCGCCGAAGAGGGCGATCTTCATGTGGGTGTCCTTCGGGTGAGGTGGGATCGAGCTGGTGCGGGCGACAGTAACCTTTGGTAACCAAGCACTTCAACGTGATATGAGTACCTCGTGGTAACCATGCAGCGCGGCGACGCCTTCGACCCCGAGTGCCCCACGCGGGTCGTCCTCGACCGGATCGGCGACAAGTGGACCGTCCTGGTCATCGGCGCGCTCGAGGACGGCAGCCTCCGCTTCACCGAGCTGCGCGCCCGCATCGGCGGCGTCGCGCCCAAGGTGCTCACCCAGACGCTGCGCGCGATGGAGCGCGACGGCCTGCTGACCCGCACCGTCCACGCGCAGGTGCCGCCGCGCGTCGACTACGAGCTCACGCCCCTCGGCGCCTCGCTCACCGCACCGATCCAGGCCCTCACGGACTGGGCCGAGACCCACCTGACGCAGATCCTCGCCGCCCGCACGGGCTACGACGAGGCCGTCGAGGCACGCTGATCGCGGCTCACAGCACCTTCTGCAGCTCCAGCAGCGTCTCGATCGTGCGGTAGCCCAGCGCGTCGTTGACCGCGTTCATGTGCGCGTTGACCTCGGCGTTGGAGGTCTCGACGGTCCGCAGCCCGGGGTACGTCGCCAGCGCGAGGTCGTGGGTCGCCACCTTGAGCGCGAGGCCGAGCCGGTGCCCGCGGTGTGCCGGGTCGACGAGCGTGATGCCGACCTGGCCGTGGGCGGTGTCGGTCTCGTTGACCCGCACGTCCGAGCTGCCGGCGACCGACCCGTCCGGGGCGATCGCGAGGGCGGTCAGCACGTGCCGGCCGATGCCCACCTGGCGCTGCTCGGCCGCGCGGACCCGCTCGGGCGACCACGCCGACGCCTGCAGGTCGAGGTCGCCCAGCGGGATCTCGTCGAGCAGCGTGCCGAGCAGCCGGCCGAAGGACTCCACGTGCACGTCGGGGCACACGGTGTCGAAGGTGACCACGTCGTACGCCGCGGCCGGCGCCGCCTCCTCGACCAACCGGTCGTGGCGCGAGCGGTAGTCGTCGACCGCGAGCTCCCGGATCGACTCGCGGCTCGCGACCCCGTAGCCCGTCGCCGCGGCGAAGGCCTCGGGGCCGGTGCCCGTCGCTCCCGGGGCGAGGAACACCTCCGCGTGGAGCGTACGACGACCGTCCCCCGCCGCGACGACCTCGAGCTCCTCCACGAGCCTCCGCCCGATGCCCTCCCGGGTGCGGTCGGGACGCACGTAGGCATCGACCGTCGCGGTGTGCAGGTTGTCGCGCAGCGGCCTCACCAGCAGGCCCGCACCGACCATCTCCCGCCCGTCGATCGCCGCGAGCACCGTGACGGCGCCCTCGGGGTCGTCGGCCGGCAGCGTCACCCGGGTCTGCTCCCACGCCGGCCACGGGTTGCCCGGCCGGTGTGCGGTGGCCGCACGACCGACCTCCCACCACGCGCGCAGTGCCGCCTGGTTGCGCGGGTTGATCTGCTCGAGGTCGACGCCCACCCGGCGACGGTAGCGGCGCGCGGGGCGCACGCGCACGCCGGTTTCACGCGGCGGGGACGTCAGAGGGCGAGCTGGCGCCCGACGACGTCGGCGAGCCGGCTCGCGACGCCCTGGGCCTCGTCCTGGGTGGGCGCCTCGACCATGACGCGCACGATCGGCTCGGTGCCCGAGGGGCGGAGCAGGATCCGGCCGCGGTCGCCGAGGGCGGCCTCCTCCTCGGCGATGGCGGCGGCCAGGACGGCGTCGTCGTCGGCACGCGACTTGTCGACGCCGCCGACGTTGAGCAGCACCTGGGGCAGGCGGGTCATCACCGAGGCCAGCTCGGCCAGCGACTTCCCGGTGGTCGCCATCCGCTCCATCACGTGCAGCGTGGTGAGGATGCCGTCGCCGGTGGTCGCGTGGTCGCTGAGGATCACGTGGCCCGACTGCTCGCCGCCGAGGTTGTAGCCGGAGACCTTCATCGCCTCCAGGACGTAGCGGTCGCCGACCTTGGTCTGGCGCACCCCGACGCCCTCGGCGCGCAGCGCCTGCACGAAGCCGAGGTTGCTCATCACGGTCGCCACCACCGTGTCCTTGGCCAGCCGGCCCTGGTCGCGCAGCGACAGCGCGAGGATCGCCAGGATCTGGTCCCCGTCGACCACGTTGCCGTCGGCGTCGACGGCGAGGCAGCGGTCGGCGTCGCCGTCGAGGCCGAAGCCCGCGTGGGCGCCGTGCTCCAGGACCGCGGCCTGCAGCGACTCCAGGTGGGTCGAGCCGCAGGCGTCGTTGATGTTGAGGCCGTCGGGGTCGGCGTGGATCGCGATGACCGTCGCGCCCGCGTCCTCCAGCGCCCGCGGACCGGCCGCGTGCGCGGCACCCTCGGCGCAGTCGAGGACGACCTTGAGACCCACGAGCGGGTGCGTGATCGTGCTCTCGAGGTGGGCGGCGTACTCCTCGACAGCGGTGTCGTAGACGGTGACCCGCCCGACGTCGCCGCCGGTGGGGCGCTGCCACGGCTCACCCATCCGCTTCTCGATGGCGATCTCGATGGCGTCGTCGAGCTTGTGGCCGCCGCGCGCGAGGAACTTGATGCCGTTGTCGGGCATGGGGTTGTGCGAGGCGGACAGCATCACGCCGAGGTCGGCGCCGAGCCGGTCGGTCATGTACGCCACACCGGGGGTCGGCAGCACGCCGAGCAGCAGCACGTCGACGCCCGCGGAGGCGAGCCCGGCGACGACGGCGGCCTCGAGGAACTGGCCGGAGATGCGGGTGTCGCGCCCGACGACGGCGAGCGGGCGGTGCCCCTCGAACTCGCCCCGGTCGGCCAGCACGTGGGCGGCGCAGACCGACAGGTCCAGGGCCAGCTCGGCCGTGAGGTCGGCGTTGGCCAGGCCTCGTACACCGTCGGTGCCGAAGAGTCTCGTCATGGCGCGGGAGCCTACGTGGCCGCGGGCCGGCGCAGAGAACCGAGACGCGACCCGGAATGCAGCGAGGCCCGCACCGTCTCGCGACGGTGCGGGCCTCGTGCGGTGGTGCTGCGGGTCAGCGCTTGCTGAACTGCGAGGCCTTGCGGGCCTTCTTGAGACCGGCCTTCTTGCGCTCCACGACGCGGGCGTCGCGGGTCAGCAGACCGGCCTTCTTCAGCGCCGGGCGGTTGGCCTCGACGTCGACGGCGTTGAGCGCGCGGGCCACGCCGAGGCGCAGGGCGCCGGCCTGGCCGGCGATGCCGCCGCCGTGGATGCGGGCGATCACGTCGAAGCGGCCCTCGAGCTGAAGCTCGACGAACGGCTCGTTCGCGATCTGCTGGTGCAGCTTGTTGGGGAAGTAGTTGTCCATCGTGCGACCGTTGATGGTCCACTCGCCGGTGCCCGGGACGATCCGGACGCGGGCGACGGCCTCCTTGCGGCGGCCGGTCGCGCCGGCGGGCGCGATGGTGGCCGGGCGGGCCGGGGTGTCGGCCGACGGGGAGCTCTCGGAGGTGTAGGCCACACCCTCGGAGTCGGTCTCGAAGGTCTCCTCGACCTCGGTGGTGTTCTCAGTCATCTGTGCGTCCTCAGTCGTCACTGGGAGATCTGCGAGATCTCGAAGGGAGTGGCCTGCTGGGCCAGGTGCGGGTGGTCGGGGCCTCCGTAGACCTTCAGCTTCTTCAGCATCTGGCGACCGAGCTTGTTCTTGGGGAGCATGCCCCACACCGCGTTCTCGATGGCCTTGCGCGGGTCCTTCTCGAGGAGCTCGCCGAACGGGGTGGCCGAGAGGCCGCCCGGGTAGCCGGAGTGGCGGTAGGCCATCTTGGTGGTCTTCTTCGACCCCGACAGCGACACCTTGGAGGCGTTCACGATGATCACGAAGTCGCCCATGTCCATGTGAGGAGCGAAGGTCGGCTTGTGCTTGCCGCGGAGGAGGTTGGCGGTCTGGACGGCGAGGCGGCCCAGGACCACGTCGGTGGCGTCGATGACGAGCCACTCGCGCTGGATGTCAGCGGGCTTGGGGCTGTACGTGCGCACGGCGGTATCCCGTTCTGGTTCGTTGGATCCGGATCCCCGGACGGGGACCGGCTGGTGCTGCTGCGGCTTCTGACGAACACGGCCCGGATCGCTCCCCCGCTCCAGCCCCGTGGGGCCCGGGAGACGAGGGATGACGTCCGGATCTGCGCCCCGCCCCCGAGGGAGCGGACGCGGCAGGAGTCGCGACCAGCAAGAGTACGGCGCGCCGGACGAGGGGGTCAAAACGCCGCGGGCCATGATGGGCCGGTGCGCAACGGCGGCGTCTCCTTCTGGTGGCAGCAGGTCGGGCTGCCCTCCCCCGCCGACCCGCTCGAGGGCGACGTGACCTGCGACGTCGCGATCGTGGGCGGCGGCCTGACCGGCCTGTGGACGGCCTACTACCTCGCGGAGGCCGACCCCTCCCTCGACATCCGGGTGCTCGAGGCACGCTTCGCCGGCTTCGGGGCCTCGGGGCGCAACGGCGGGTGGTTGTCGGCCGAGCTGCCGGGCAGCGCCCGCGCCTACGCGCGTGCGGGCGGTGAGGACGGCGTCGCCCGGCTCTCGGCCGCGGTCCGCGCGACGGTCGACGAGGTCGTCGGCGTGACCCGTCGCGAGGGCATCGAGGCCGACGTCGTGCGCCACGGGGTGCTCCACGTCGCCCGCTCCGCCGCGCAGGCCGAGCGGCTCGGCGGCGAGCTGGACGCGGCGCAGGTGGCCCGGCGGATCCGGGTGGCGGGTGCCGTGTCCGGGCACCTCGACCCCGACTGCGCGCGCGTCCACCCGGCCCGGCTCGTCTCCGGGGTCGCCCGCGCGGTCCGCGGGCGCGGCGTGCGGGTCCACGAGGACACCCGCGTGACAGCGGTCGAGCCGGGAGCGGCGGTCACCGCGCGCGGCACCGTCCGCGCGCCGGTGGTGCTGCGCTGCCTCGAGGGGTTCACCGCCGGCCTGTCCGGCCACCGTCGCGACTGGCTCCCGATGAACTCCGCCCTCGTCGTCACCGAGCCGCTCACCCCCGCCCAGTGGGACACGATCGGCTGGGCGGGCGAGGAGCTGCTCGGCGACGAGGCCCACGCGTACTGCTACGCCCAGCGCACCGCCGACGGGCGGATCGCGCTCGGCGGGCGCGGCATCCCCTACCGCTTCGCCTCGCGCACCGACGTCGACGGCCGCACCCAGGACTGGACGGTCGAGTCGCTGCGCGCCACGCTCACCTCGCTCTTCCCCTCCCTCGCCGGCATCGGCCTCGACCACGCCTGGTGCGGGGTGCTGGGCGTCCCGCGCGACTGGAGCGCCAGCGTGTCGTGGGACCCCGCGCTCGGGCTGGGCCACGCCGGCGGCTACGTCGGTTCCGGCCTGACCGCGACCAACCTCGCCGGGCGCACTCTCCGCGACCTCGTCCTCGGCCGCGACACCGACCTCACCCGGCTGCCGTGGACCGGCCACCGGGTGCGTCGCTGGGAGCCCGAGCCGCTGCGCTGGGCAGGCGTCCACGCCCTCTACCGGCTCTACCGCGCCGCCGACCGGCGCGAGGACGCAGGCCTGTCCCGCACCAGCCGCGTGGCCCGCCTCGCGAACCGCGTGGCCGGCCGCTGAGGCTGCCCGCGAACGGGTGGTCGAACCGGCTGCTGGACACCTGATTCGCGGTGGCACACGGGCCCGGACTAAGTTGGGCGGACACCCGAAGACGTACAAAGACGTATGAACAGGAGCCGACGTGACCGACGTTGCGGCCAAGGATTCCCTGACTGTCACCGACAACCGGACCGGTCAGACGTACGACATCGCGATCACCGACAACACGATCGCCGCCAAGGACCTGGGGCAGATCCGCCTCACCGACGACGAGCCCGGTCTGGCCACCTACGACCCCGGCTTCGTCAACACCGCCTCGTGCCGCTCGGCCGTCACCTACATCGACGGTGACAAGGGCATCCTCGAGTACCGCGGCTACCCGATCGAGCAGCTGGCGGAGAAGTCCAACTTCCTCGAGGTGGCCTACCTCCTCATCCACGGCGAGCTGCCCTCCCAGGAGCAGTACGAGTCGTGGGTGCACGAGATCACCTACCACACGTTCGTGCACGAGAACGTGAAGACCTTCATGCAGGGCTTCCGCTACGACGCCCACCCGATGGGCATGCTGATGGCCTCGGTCGGCGCGCTGTCGACCTTCTACCCCGACGCGCGCAACATCAGCGACGAGGACAACCGCCACATGCAGATCGTGCGGATGATCGCCAAGATGCCGACCCTCGGCGCCTGGTCGTTCCGCCACGCGCAGGGCAAGCCCTACGTGTACCCCGACAACGACCTCGGCTACACCGCCAACTTCCTCTCGATGCTGTTCAAGATGAGCGAGTCGAAGTTCGAGGCCGACCCGCGCCTGGTCAAGGCCCTCGACGTGCTGTTCATCCTGCACGCCGACCACGAGCAGAACTGCTCGACCAACGCGGTCCGCTCCGTCGGCTCCTCGCAGGTCGACCCCTACTCCGCGGTCGCCGCGGGCGTGGGCGCCCTCTACGGCCCGCTCCACGGTGGCGCCAACGAGGCCGTGCTCCGGATGCTGCGCCGCATCGGCAGCAAGGAGAACATCCCCGCCTTCATCGAGGGCGTGAAGAACGGCAACGAGCGCCTCATGGGCTTCGGCCACCGGGTCTACAAGAACTTCGACCCGCGCGCCACGATCATCAAGAAGGCCTGCGACGACGTCTTCGAGGTCACCGGGGTCAACCCGCTGCTCGAGATCGCCAAGGAGCTGGAGAAGATCGCGCTCGAGGACGAGTACTTCGTCAAGCGCAAGCTCTACCCCAACGTGGACTTCTACTCCGGCCTCATCTACGAGGCCTTCCAGTTCCCGCCTGAGATGTTCACCGTGCTGTTCGCCATCGGCCGTACGCCGGGCTGGCTGGCGCAGTGGTCGGAGCTGGTGCAGGACAAGGACCAGAAGATCGCCCGCCCGAAGCAGATCTACACCGGCGACCGCCAGCTCGAGTTCGTGGCGGCGTCCGAGCGCTGGAAGTGATCCGCCAGCCCCGCTGACCCGACGCACGCACGACGCCCCCGGCCGCACGGCCGGGGGCGTTCGCGCGTCTCAGCGCTCGGTGCGAGCACTGCGGGTGGGAGGATCGCTGCGTGCACTCACGAAAGGTCGCTGCAGCCGCGCTGGCGTGCATGGTGGTGGCGGGATGCGGGGGGATCACGCGCGGCGCCGCCGAGGCGGTGCCGTTCGAGCTGCCCGTGGGCCCGACCGGGTGGGACGTCAGCGAGGCGTCGTGGTTGCAGAACGGCGTGCTGCACGTCGGGAGCCGGCGGGTGACGATCGGCGACGCGCCGACCGGCTACGCGGTGGCACCGACCGGCGTCTACTGGCTCGACGGCCACGTGCTGATGTTCACCAGCGCGACCGGGGACACCCAGGAGGTGCGCGACCTGCAGTGGAGCAGCCTGGCCATCTCACCGGACCGGTCCACGTTGGCGTTGCTCGACGACTCCCACGGTCCGACCGACGAGCACGGCACCCACGCCCTGCAGGTGGTGGTCTTCGACACCGGCACGGGCGAGCAGCTGTACCGCACCCCCGCCGCGAAGTCGTGGACCGGCGGCGACCTGGCCGACTTCTACGGCGACGCCGTGCCCGACCTCGACGAGGTGAGCGACGCAGGGGTGTCCATCGACGGCATCACCATCGACCACACCACCGGCGAGGTGACGGTGCGCGAGCCCGGCAGCCTCGGCGAGCTGCTGTTCGCCGGACCGTAGGGCTCCGGGGCCTCAGCGCTCGAACACCGCCGTCGTCCGGGCCGGGACCGTCACCGCGTCCGCCGCCACCGTGCTGCCCTTGACGACGGGGTCGACGCCCGCGGCCTGCACCCGGTGGAGGTGCCAGCCGGCGCCGGTGCCGGCGACGGTCGTGGGCTGCGGGGAGGCGTTCACCACGACCAGCACGCCGTCGCGCCGCGGGTCGGCGTCCGTGCCCTGCGTGTCGTCGACGAGCATCGCCACCACGCCGGGGTCGGCGTCGAGGAACGACACCTTGGCCTGGATCGCCTCCAGCGAGCCGAGCCGGAACAGCCGCGACGACGTCCGGATCCGCAGCAGGTCCTGGGCGGCCGCGTGGGCGGCGTCCATCGCCGCCGGGCCGGGCCTGAGGGCCGGGTCCGCGAGCAGCGGCTGCATGAAGGGCCACTTCGCCTCGTTGTCCGCCTTCGGCGGCAGGCCCGAGCCGAAGGTGTTCTCGCGGCGCTGCCAGTCGACCCGGTTGAACCAGTCGCCGGAGTCGTAGGAGTTGCGGTCCAGGCTCTTCGAGCGCAGCAGGTCGGTGCCCGCGTGCCAGAAGACCACGCCCTGCGACAGCGCGACCGTCGAGAGCGAGACGGTGTTCATCCGCACCCGGTCGGCCATCGACGTGCCCACGGGGAGCTTGAGCGCCAGCGCGTCGTAGAGCGTCTCGTTGTCGTGGGCGTCGACGTAGCTCACCGTCTCCGACGGGTCGGCGGCGTAGCCCGCGGGCTGGCCGTTGTAGTCGACCTCCGAGCCGAGCACGTCCGCGCCCGAGGAGTCGCGGAACCGGAAGTCGGCGAGGTTGCCGGCCATCCCGAGCTTGACCAGGTCCTCGGCGTGCAGGAGGGCCGCGAGCTGCTCGTCGGGGGTGCCGTTGGCCGCCGCGCCGTTGGGGTCGGTGTAGAGGCCCGAGCCGAAGCCCTGCACGCGCGGGTCCTCGTCGAAGGGACCGCCGCCGCGCACGGCGTCGCGCAGCCGGTCGCTGAAGGAGCCGATGCCCGAGCCGGCCAGGTTGGCCTGCGTGGCCTGCACGAAGCGGGCGTCGTCAGCGACCTCGCCGAAGTTCCAGCCCTCGCCGTAGAGGTAGACGCCCGTGCCGTCGATGCCGTCGCGCTTCACGGTGAGCCGGTCGAGCGCCGCACGCAGCCGGGTCATGGTGGCGAGCGGGTGGTGACCCATCAGGTCGAAGCGAAAGCCGTCGACCTTGTACGCGCGTGCCCACGTGAGCACCGAGTCGATCACCAGCTTCTCCATCATCCGGTGCTCGGAGGCGGTGTTGGCGCAGCAGGTGCTGTTCTCCACGGCCCCGGTCGCGGACAGGCGGTGGTAGTAGCCGGGCACGACCCGGTCCAGCACCGACGTCGGGTCCTGGCCGGACGCCGCGGTGTGGTTGTAGACCACGTCCATCACCACCTGGAGGCCGGCGCCGTGCAGGCCCTGCACCATCCGGCGGTACTGCACCGTGCGGGCGGTCCCGTCGGGATCGGTGGCGTACGAGCCCTCCGGGGTCGTGTAGTGCAGCGGGTCGTAGCCCCAGTTGAAGCCGTCCCGGCCCGCGACCGCGCCGACGCACTCCTGCTGCTGCGGCGAGTCGGCGGGCAGCGCGCGCAGGTCGCAGTCGGGCACGGCCTGGTCGGCGCGGCGCTCCTCGATCGTCGCGATGTCGAAGGTGGGGAGCAGGTGCACGGTGTTGAGGCCTGCCGCGGCGAGGCGCCGCAGGTGTCGCATGCCGGCGGAGCCGGGGTGGGTGAAGGCGAGGTAGGTCCCGCGCTCGGCCGCAGGCACGGTCTCGTCGCCGATCGAGAAGTCGCGCACGTGGAGCTCGTAGACGTTGCGGTCCTCGGGCTGCGCGATGACCGGGGCGCGGTCGCGCGACCAGCCCGGCGGCGCGAGCCGCGGGTCGTCGAGGTCGACGACGAGGGACTGCTGCGAGTTCGCGGTGAGGGCCACCGAGTACGGGTCGGTGACGCGGTTGGTGACCACGGCCCCCGCCGTCGGGGCGAACACGGTGACGTCGTAGGTGTAGGCGGCGCCCCGCCACGAGGCAGGTCCGGTCACCGCCCACGTGCCGTCGTCGCCGCGGCGCATCGCGACGGTGCGTCCCGCGACCCGGGCCGAGACCGACTGCGCGGTCGGTGCCCACACCGCCAGGGTGGGCCGGCCGCCTCGCCACGTCACGCCGAGGTCGGCGTCGGCCGCGTCGGCGTACACGTCGTCCAGGACGCCGGGCAGCTGCACGCCGGTGGCGTCGTGGAGCGCGCCGCTGCGGTCGTAGGAGGCCACCGCGACCTGTCCGGTGAGGATCTCCGGCACCCGCCGCTGGGCGCTGCGGTCGAGCCGGAACGCCTCGTAGCCGGCGAGCTGCGGGAAGTCCGCGAGCACGTCGGCCGGCAGGCCCGCGGGGTCGAGCGTCAGCGGCACGGACGAGCCGCCGGTGACGGCCTCGGCGTCCACCGCGAGGTCACCGGCGCGCGAGAAGTGCAACCGGTAGCGACGGGAGTCGGCGTCGGCCACGTCCCAGGCGACGAGCCCGCGGCGCACCCACTGCGCCTTCGCCCGGGTCAGGTCCGGCGCGGCGCCGGCCTGGCGCGAGGAGATCGTCAACCGGTGCGTGGCCACGTCGTAAGTGAAGACCACCCGGACCCCTCCCGCGGGGACGTCGAAGCCGATGTCGGCGCCGTCGCGGGCCCCGTCCTGGCCGTAGTTCTCCGTCCACGACAACCCGTGGGCGACCTTCGTCTCGTAGCTGCCGGCGGGCAGCGCGAGCGACGCGACGTAGGTGCCGTCACCGTCGGGGTCCTGGAGCCAGCCGCGCATGCAGTCCGGCGACCAGTCGGCGGGGCAGCCCAGCTCGGACTGGAAGCTGCCGGCGAGCGTGATGATCGGCCCCTGCGCGTCGCTGGTGACCCAGTGCGTGGCGTGGTCGTAGTAGAAGGTCACCGGCCCAGGAGCGGCCACGTCGAGGCCGATGTTGGCACCGCCGGGGACGCCGCCGGCACCGTAGTTCTCGTCCCACGAGCCGTCGATCGCGGCCTTGTACTCGTAGCCGCCGGCGGGCAGGTCCACCGTCCGCTTCCAGACCAGGTCGTCGGCGTCGAGCGACATCTGCGCCTGGGGGCAGTCGGGCTGCCAGTCGCCGGGGCAGCCCATCTCGCTGTTGTGGCTGCCCGGCACCGACACGGCGGACGGCTGGGTCACCGGGCCACCGTCGCCACCGCCGCCCGGGGTGGGCTCCTCCTCCGGGTCGCCGACCGTCGCGTACGACGACGCGACCGACAGGTTGCCGCTCGAGTCGCGCAGCACCGCGCGGTACTCCACGAGCGTGCCCTCGGCCAGCGACGACACGTCGTGGAAGACGCGGTAGGGCGCGTTGTCGTCCGTGCCGAGCCGGGTCCACTCCCCCTCGCCGACGGGTCGCCAGGCGACCGTGACCTGGTTGAAGCCGCCGTCGGGCACGCCCACCGTGATCGGCGAGCGCCCGCCGACGACCCCGCCGGCCGACGGCTTCTCGAGGTGGATCGCCGGTGCCTCGCGCCGGGGTGTCAGCCGGCCGTCGGCGCGCCAGACGACCGCCGACAGCGGCGGGACGGTGAAGGCGGTGCGGCCCTCGGCGTCGGTGCGCAGCCGACCGCGACCCGCCGGCCAGACCTGCGCGAACGACGCGCGCCGCATCTCGGTGCCGACCGTGACGGTCTTCGCCGTGGTGGCGTTGTTCAGCGCGACCAGGAACTCGCGGCGCTCGCCGGCGTCGATGCGGCTGAAGGCGTAGACGCCGGCGTCGTTCGCGGCGTAGCGGTGCAGCTGGGCCCCGTCGGCGAGCGCCGGGTAGGTCTTCCGCAGCCGGGCCAGGTCACGGATGGTGCGGTAGAGCGGGTGCGAGGTGTCGTAGTTGGCCTGGGCGGTCGTGGCGTCGGTGCCGATGAGGTCGTTGTCGTTGTAGGAGGCCACCGCGCTGGGGAACATGTCCTCGCGGGCGTCCTTGTCCCCGCCGTCGCCGACGAAGCCCTGCTCGTCGCCGTAGTAGACGACCGGCTGGCCGCGGGTGAGGTACATCAGCTCGTGGGCCAGCTCGTCACGCTCGAGCACCGCGTCGGTCCCCTGGAGGAAGGTGCCGATCCGACCCATGTCGTGGTTGCCGAGGAACGTGGGCGAGGCGTACGCGTTGGAGTCGGTGTCGGTGTACCAGTCGTCACCGGCGTAGAAGTCGCGCAGCCGCGTCGTCGCGCCGCCCTTGGCGAAACCGGTGCCGGCTGCCTGGAAGCCGAAGTCGAGCGTGGCGTCGAGGCGTCCCTCGGTGCTGAAGCGCGAGAGGTAGGCGGGGTCCGCGTCGTAGACCTCGCCGAAGGCGAAGAAGTCGGGGTTGCCGATGCCGGCAGCGTGCTGGCGGATCGCCGGGGCGAACTGCTGCCAGAACTCCATGTTGACGTGCTTCACGGTGTCGATCCGGAAGCCGTCGATGCCGAAGTCGACCCAGGTGCGGTAGACGTCGGTCATCCCGTCGACGACCTCCGGCTTCTCGGTGAAGAGGTCGTCGAGGCCGATGAAGTCGCCGTAGGTGGACGACTCCCCGGCGAAGGTCGAGTCGCCCCGGTTGTGGTAGTTCGTCGGGTCGTTGAGCCAGGCCGGCACCTTCACGGTGCGGTCGGCCTCGTCGCGGAACACCGGCGTGTAGGGGAACGACGTCGCCGCGTCGAGCTGCGGGAAGGTGCCACCGCCAGCGTGGTCGCGGTCGTCGAACGGCTGTCCCGCGGCGTCGCGGTAGGGCTCGGTGGCCTTGTCGACGTATCCGTACTGCTTCTCCTGGTAGTCGATGACGTCCGCGGTGTGGTTGGTGATGATGTCGAAGAAGACCTTGATCCCGCGCGCGTGCGCCTTGTCGATCAACGCCTTCAGCTCGGCGTTGGTGCCGAAGTGCGGGTCGATGCGGGTGAAGTCGGTGACCCAGTAGCCGTGGTAGCCCGCGCTCGCGTCGGCCCCGGTGCCCTGCACCGGACGGTTCTCGAAGCTCGGGGTCAGCCAGATCGCCGTCGTGCCGAGGCCGGCGATGTAGTCGAGCCGGTCGGAGAGGCCCTTCACGTCGCCACCGTGGAAGAAGCCCTTGTCCGTCGGGTCGAGGCCGGTGGTCATCCGGTCGCCCGTCAGCCCGCCGGTGTCGTTGGACGGGTCGCCGTTGGCGAACCGGTCGGCCATCACGAAGTAGAAGTTCTCCCGCGTCAGGGGCGTGCGCAGCGACGTGGTCGCCAGCGCGCGGTCGGCCGCCGTCGGGCGGGCCGAGGGCGGGGCTGCGGGGGCGACGGCGACGCGGTGGCTGGCGTCGTCGTAGGTGAAGCGCAGCCGGGCGGGGTGCTCAAGCACGAGCGGGACGTCGCCGCCGCCGGCCGCGCCGCCCGCGCCGTAGTTCTCGTCCCACGAGCCGTCGATGGTGACCTTGTAGGCGTACGACCCGGCCGGCAGCTCCGCCTCCAGCGACCACGTCCCGTCGTCCTGCAGCGCGAGGCCGGAGGCGGCGCAGTCGGGCGTCCAGTCCGAAGCGCAGCCGAGCTCGTCCTGCAGGGAGCCGGCGAGGGTGACCGTCACGGGCGGCACCTCGCGTGCGGCCTGCGCCGACGTGGCCGGCACCGCGAAGGTCAAGGTGGCCGTCAGCGCCGAGAGGGCGGCGACGAGGACGGCGGGGGTGGGTCGACGCACAGGATCTCCCGAGTGAGCAGCAACGTGGCGTGCGTCACACTAGGCCCCGCACGGCAGTGGTTGCAATGCCTGCAAGAATTTTCAGCACGACCGGCGGACGTGACGTCCCGCAAGAGTCTGCGCACCTTCCCAGCACGCTCTCAGGGGTTCCACAGGGTGCCGTCGCACCGTGGAGTCATGAGCGACGGATTCCCTCCCCAGGACAGCGCCGGCGAGCCGGCGGACCAGCACCATCCCGCACCGCAGCACGGCGCGCACACCCCCGGGCACTACCCCGGCTGGCCCGCGCCGGGCGGGACGCTCACCCAGCAGCGCCCCCCGCGACGACGCCGCGCCGGGCTGGCCGCGGCCGTCGTGGCCACCTCCCTCCTCGTCGGCGGCGGTGCCGGCATCGGCGGCGCGGCGGTGTGGGACGCGACCCACGACGACCCCGCCGGTTCCACGAGCGCCAGCCCGGTGTCCACCTCGACCGTCGCCAACCAGAGCGCGGCCCCGGCGGCCGACGGCTCGGTGGAGTCGGTCGCCCAGAAGGTGCTGCCGAGCGTGGTGAAGATCGACGTCTCCGGCCAGCAGGGCGAGGCGTCCGGCTCCGGCATCATCCTGACCGCCGACGGCACCATCCTCACCAACAACCACGTCGTCGAGCTCGCCGAGGACGGCGGCAGCCTCAGGGTCGACTTCAACGACGGCACCAGCGCCGAGGCGAAGATCCTCGGCACCGACCCGCTCACCGACACCGCGGTCATCCAGGCGTCCGGCGTCTCCGACCTCACCCCCGCCACCATCGGCAAGTCGGCCAACCTCGGCGTCGGCCAGGGCGTGGTCGCGATCGGGTCGCCGTTCGGCCTGGACGCGACCGTGACCTCCGGCATCGTCAGTGCACTCGACCGCCCGGTCAGCGTCGGCTCCGACGACCAGGGCAACTCCACGACCTACCCGGCCATCCAGACCGACGCCGCGATCAACCCCGGCAACTCCGGCGGCCCGCTGGTCGACATGACGGGTGCGGTCATCGGCATCAACTCCTCCATCCGCACCGCCACCTCCGAGTCGCCCTACGGCTCGTCGGGCCAGTCCGGCTCCATCGGCCTCGGCTTCGCGATCCCGATCGACGAGGTGATGCCGATCGTGGACCAGATGGCCAAGGGCGAGACCCCGACCCACGCCCGCCTCGGGATCAAGGTCGGCGACCCGCAGGGCAGCGACGAGTCCGGCGCCGTCGTCAGCGACGTCACCAGCGGCTCGACGGCAGAGAAGGCCGGCCTCGCGGCGGGCGACCTCATCACCCAGGTCGACGGCCAGCGCATCACCGGCGCCGACTCCCTCGTCGCCACCATCCGCTCCTACCGCCCCGGCGACACGGTCAGCGTGACGTGGACCGCCGGCGGCAAGGAGCAGAGCGCCGACCTCGTCCTCGACAGCGACGCCCCCTCCACGAACGGCTGAGACCCCCTCCCCTCGGGGGGAGCCCCGTCGCCAGGCTCAGGCCGGCCGCGCCATGATGGTGCGGCCGGCCTGTCCCGTCCTACCGAGGAGTCACATGCAGCTCGAGCTCAGCCCCACCGACGCCGACTTCCGGATGCGGATGCGGGAGTTCTTCACCTCGCAGGTGCCGCAGGAGATCCGCGACACCGTCCTCGAGGGCCGCCACCTCACCCACGACCAGATCGTGGAGAGCCAGCGCGTCCTCAACGCCGAGGGGCTCGCGGTGCCGCACTGGCCGACCGAGTGGGGCGGCCAGGACTGGACCGAGCTCCAGCGTCACCTCTGGCACGAGGAGATGCAGCGCGCCGGCGTCCCGCTCCCGCTGGCCTTCAACGCCTCGATGATCGGCCCGGTGCTCGCGCAGTTCGGCTCCCAGGAGCAGAAGAAGCGCTTCCTGCCGGCCACCGCCAACCTCGACATCTGGTGGTCCCAGGGCTTCTCGGAGCCCGACGCCGGCTCCGACCTCGCGAGCCTGCGCACGTCCGCGGTCCGCGACGGCGACGACTGGGTGGTCAACGGCCAGAAGACCTGGACGACGCTCGGCCAGTACGGCGACTGGATCTTCACGCTGGTGCGCACCGACCCGGAGGTCAAGAAGCAGGCCGGCATCTCGATGCTGCTCATCGACATGACCTCGCCCGGTGTCGAGGTGCGCCCCATCGAGCTCATCGACGGCGGCCACGAGGTCAACGAGGTTTGGTTCTCCGACGTCCGGGTGCCCGGCGACCTGCTGGTCGGCGAGCCCGGACAGGGCTGGACGATCGCCAAGTTCCTCCTCGGCAACGAGCGCGTCGGCGTCGCTCCCGTCGGCGCCACCAAGCGCGCGCTCGCCCGCCTGAAGGTGGAGGCCGCCGACCAGCTCGACGACCCGCTCGTCCGCGCGCGCGTCGCGGAGCTGGAGAACGACCTGCTCGCGCTCGAGCTCACCGCGCTGCGCGTCGTCGCGCACTCCTCCGACGGCGCACCGCACCCGGCGTCGTCGATCCTCAAGCTGCGCGGCTCCGAGCTCCAGCAGGCCGTGAGCGAGCTCGCCCTCGACCTCGCCGGCCCCGCCTCGCTGGCCGCCCGCGCCGACGACGACTCACCGCAGGCCGGGTGGGCCCGCCGGGCCGCACCGACCTACCTGAACCTCCGCAAGGCCTCGATCTACGGCGGCTCCAACGAGGTGCAGCGCCAGATCATCAGCCGCACCATCCTGGGACTCTGAGGGGATCGACCATGGACTTCACCTACGACGACGAGCAGCAGGCACTCCGCGAGTCCGTCCGCGGCCTCCTGGCCACGGCCTACGCCGACCACGACGCGCGCCGTCGCACCGTGGCCGACGACCCGGGCTTCGACGAAAAGATGTGGAGCCGGCTGGCCGAGATGGGCATCCTCGGGCTGCCCTTCAGCGAGGCCGACGGCGGCGTCGGCGCCGGCCCGGTCGAGATCGGCATCGTGTGCCAGGAGATCGGCCGCGTCCTGGCTCCCGAGCCCTACCTCGCCTCGGTCGTGCACGCCGGCGGCCTCGTCGCCGCCTGCGGCACGCCGGAGCAGAAGGCCGACATGCTGGGCCGGCTCAGCGCCGGCGAGATCGTGCTCGCGGCGGCCGACACCTCCCCGGGCGGCCGCTGGTCCTCGGCCAACGACGGCGTGCGTGCCTCGCTCGACGGCGACGCCTGGACCCTCACCGGGGTGGCCGACCCCGTCGTGGCGGGGGCCCGCGCCGACCTGCTGGTCGCCACCGCCGCGCTGCCCGACGGCGGCACCGGGCTGTTCCTGGTCTCCCCCGACGACGTGCAGCGCACCGGCTACGCCACCGCCGACCTGACCCGCGCGGCGACGGTGACGTTCGACGGCAGCGCAGCCACCCCGCTCGGCACCCCCGGACGCGACCTCTCGGCCAGCATCGCCATCATCAGCGACCTGACCCGCATCATGGGCGCCAACCAGGCGCTGGGCGTCATGCAGGCACAGGTCCGCGCCACGACGGCGTACCTCACGAGCCGCAAGCAGTTCGGCGTCACGCTCAACACCTTCCAGGCGCTGACGTTCCGGGCGGCCGACATGTACGTCTCGCTGGAGATGGCGCAGAGCATGGTCGACTGGGCGACGATGACGATCGCGGGCGGCGACCCCGCCGTGGTCGCCGACGCCGCCGACCGCGTGGGCCTCACCGTCGGGCGGTCCGGGCGCCACATCGGGCAGGAGGCGATCCAGCTGCACGGCGGCATCGCGATGACCGCGGAGTACGCCGTCGGGGTCGGCACCGCCCACCTCGAGGTCCTCGAGCAGTGGCTCGGCAACCGGTCGCACCACCTCTCCCGGCTGGCCGCCCGCGTCGGCGAGCACGAGACGGTCGACGCGGTCTGATGGACCTCACGCTCACCGAGGAGCAGCAGGCCTTCCGCGCCCTCGCCCGCGACTTCCTGGAGCGCGAGGCGGTGCCCCACCGCATGCAGTGGGACCACGACGAGTCCGTCGACCTCGAGATCGTGCCCAAGATGGCCGAGCTCGGCTTCTTCGGGCTCACCATCCCCGAGGAGTACGGCGGCGTGGGCGGCGACTACGTCACCTACTCCCTGGCCATGGAGGAGCTCGGTCGCGCCGACTCCGCGCTGCGCGGCATCGTGTCGGTGAGCAGCGGGCTGGTCGGGAAGTCGATCCTCTTCCACGGCACCGACGCGCAGAAGCAGGAGTGGCTGCCCCAGCTCGCGGCGGCGACCAGGCTGGGGTGCTTCGGGCTCACCGAGCCCGGCACTGGGTCCGACGCCGGCAACCTCACCTCCCGCGCGGTGCGTGACGGGTCCGACTGGGTGATCGACGGCCAGAAGCTCTTCATCACCAACGGCACGTGGGCCGACGTCGCGCTCGTGTTCGCCCGCACCAGCGACGACGGGCCGCGCGGGGTGACGGCGTTCCTCGTCCCCACCGACTCCCCCGGCTTCACCGCCCGCACGATCACCGGCAAGCTCGGGCTGCGGGGGCAGGCCACTGCCGAGCTGTTCCTCGACGGCGTCCGCGTCCCCGACGCGGCCCGGCTCGGCGAGGTCGGCCAGGGGTTCAAGATCGCGATGGGCACGCTCGACAAGGGCCGCCTCGCGGTCGCATCGGGCTGCGTCGGCATCGTGCAGGGCTGCCTCGAGGCCTCCGTCGCCTACGCCACCCAGCGCACCCAGTTCGGTCGTCCGATCGCGTCGTTCCAGCTCGTGCAGGACCTCATCGCCGACATGTCGGTCGACGCCGACGCGGCCCGGCTGCTGTGCTGGCTGTGCGCCGACCTCGTCGACCGCGGCGAGCCCTACGGCACCGCGGCGTCGAAGGCCAAGCTCTTCGCCTCCGAGGCGGCCGTGCGCGCAGCCAACAACGCGATCCAGGTGCACGGGGGCGCCGGCTACGTCGACGACTTCCCCGTCGCCAAGTACCTCCGCGACGCCCGGGTGATGACCCTCTACGAAGGCACGTCCCAGATCCAGAAGCTCATCGTCGGCCGCGCCGAGACCGGGGTCAGCGCCTTCACCTGAGCAGGGGCGGAACCGGTCGGCGAGCGTCCGGTTCCGCGCCTACGGTGGGTGCCATGACCACCCACTGGACCTTGGGGTGCGACGCCCGTGACCCCCACCTGCTGGCCACGTTCTGGTGCGTGGCGCTGGGCTACGTCCTCGAGCCCGGCCACGACGACCCTGACGGCGCCTCCATCGTCGACCCGGAGGGCCTCCGCCCGGCGATCTGCTGGCTCCGCGTGCCCGAGGCCAAGACGGCGAAGAACCGGGTGCACATCGACCTCCGGGTCGCGGGTGAGCCTCCGTGGGACTGGGCCGAGCGGGCCGCCCTGATCAGGGCCAGGGCGAGCGAGCTCGTGCAGGCCGGGGCGACCGAGGTGCGCGAGGAGCACTACACCGACGGCACGGGGGCCGCGGTCCTCGGGCACGTGGTGATGCTCGACCCCGAGGGAAACGAGTTCTGCGTGGCGTGAGCGTCGACCGGCCGCCCGGTCAGGGCCCGGCCTCGACCAGGCGGCGTACGTCGTCGAGGTCGAGGTCGTAGGGCCCGATGCGGGTGAGCACCCAGGAGGCGCCGCGGTCGAGCCAGGGCGCCGGGTCCTGCTCGGGGCGCAGGTCCACGACCAGGTCGAAGCCGGGGGCCGGCTCGTGGGCGGCCAGCTGCTGCTCGACACGGTCCACGTCGTTGGGGCCGTCGAGGCCGATCACGAAGAACCCGTCGTGCCGCGCGGCCCGGCGCAGCGGCGCCCGGTTGCCGTAGCGACCGGCGAGCCAGATCGGCACCGTGGGTGCCGGGCGGAAAGCCGCACCGCGGGCCGTGTAGTGCGCACCCTCGTGGTCGACCGGCTCCCCCGACAGGAGACCGGTCAGCACCGTCAGACCCTCGTCGAGCATCCGGCCGCGGACCTTGGCGTCCGTCTCGTCGCCGTAGCCGCCGAACTCCCCGACCCAGTCGTCACCGATCCCCAGCCCCAGGACGAAGCGGCCCCCCGAGAGCACCGCGAGGCTCGCAGCCTGACGGGCCAGCACCTGCGGGCGGCGGCGCGGCAGCGGCGTGACCATCGGGCCGAGCACCAGCCGCTCGGTGCGCGCAGCGACGACCGCGCAGCAGGTCCACGGGTCGGCGATCTCCCGCACCCGGTCGCCGTACTGCAGGTGGTCCCAGACGAAGAAGCCGTCCCAGCCGGCCGCCTCGGCAGCCACCGCGAGGTCACCGACGACCCGGGGGTCGGCGAGGGCGTCGAAGGGCGCGACGAAGAGGCCGCGGCGGGCAGTCATGTCGGAGGCTGTCGAGAGCTCGGCCGGCTCAGACGACCTGGTGCAGCCAGCGCACCGGAGCACCCTCACCCGCGTGCCGGAACGTCTCGAGCTCGTCGTCCCACGGCTTGCCCAGCAGCTGGTCGATCTCGAGCAGGAGCGTCGTGTCCCCGAGTGCCGCCTTCACGACCGCGGCCTTCAGCCGGTCCTCGGGGATCAGGATGTCGCCGTGCGGGCCGGTGATGGCGTGGAAGATGCCGAGGTCGGGGGTGCAGGAGAACCGCGTGCCCTCGGTGGAGCTGGTGGGCTCCTCGGTGATCTCGAAGCGCAGGTGGTTCCAGCCGCGCAGCGCCGACGCGACGGCGGCCGCCGTGCCGGCAGCGCCCGTCCACGACAGCTCGGCACGGTACGAGCCCGGCTGGGCAGGCTGAGGCGTCCAGTCGAGCGAGACGGCAACTCCGAGGACTCCGCCCACGGCCCACTCGATGTGCGGGCAGAGTGCGGAGGGAGCAGAGTGCACGTAGAGAATGCCCCTCGTCGCCGGACCGTCCGGACGGGAAGCAATGCGTGTGGTCACTGAGACCTCCTTGAGTTCCGACGCTCCAGATGCGCCTTCCCCAGCGTTCTGTCGTCTTGCTCTCGGAGTTCGAGTGACACGTATGTGATTAGAGCCTTCATTGTGACTCATGAGGCGCCCGAACGCCAGCGCGCCACGACACCGAGGTGTCGTGGCGCGCAGCAGGCGTCGGTGACGTCGAGCGGCCCGGGACCAGCTCGGGAGCGGCTCAGGGCTGGCGTCGCTCCAGGAGGTCGGCTCGCGCCGCGGCGTCGGTGATCTCCTCGGCGTCGATCGAGTGCGTGCGGTGGAACCACGCGAGCGCGTCCGACTCGCGGCCTGCGGCCTCGAGCGTGTCGGCGTAGGCGTAGCGCAGGCGCACCACCCACGACGAGCGGCTCTTCGACATCAGGGGGGCGAGCTCGAGCGTCCGCAGGGCCGCGTCGAGCTGGCCCATGTCACGGCGAGCACCGGCCTCGACCAGGGTCATCTCCGCCTTGGCCTCGGGCGCGAAGTTCGCGACCGACGGGCTCTTGGCGAGCTTGATGGCCTGCTCGGGGTTGCCGAGTGCGCGGTGGCAGTCGGCCATGATCGGCAGGTAGTCGGTGGCACCGTTCATCCGCTTCGCGGCGCGCAGCTCCGAGAGCGCCTCCGCGTAGTGACCGGCGGCGTAGGCCGCCTCACCGGCCGCCTCCCGCACCACAGCGATCCGCGACGCGCGGGCGCGGGCGGCGAGCGTGTGCTGGTACGCCGTCTCCGGGTCCTCGTCGATCAGGGCGCCGGCGGCCGCCAGGTGGCGCGCGACGCGGGCGGCGAGCTTCTCGGGCAGGCCCTTGAGCTGCGCCCGCACGTTGCGGTCCAGCTCGGCGCCGGTGATGTGCTCAGGAAGGTCGGGTCCGTCGTAGACGGACTGCTCGACCGTGCGCGGCCGCTCCTCGGTGCGCGGGCGGAAGGCGCGGTCCTGGGAGTTGGAGTAGCGCTTGCCGCCGCCCTGTCCTCCACCCTGGCCACCGGGCTTGCCGCCCGAACGGGCGCCGGGCTTCGATCCGGGTTTGCCCCCGCCGGCCTTGGCACCGGAGGCGGAGCCGCCCTGGTACCCGCCGCGACCGCTGCCGCCCTTGCCGCGCGACTGATCGTCGCGCGAGCCACGGGCGTCACCGCCGCGCGACGATCCGCCACGGCCCCCGCCGCTGCTGGGTGCGCCGCGGCCGGCACCGGATCCACCTCGTGACGGACGCTGTCCTCGACGGTCCTCGGCCACAGCCGCACTCTCCTTCTCCACGCATCGGCCCCCGATCCCGGGGCAACCGTACTCACCAGTGCCAGAAAATGGCACAGGGGCCACCAGTTACCTGGTGGCCCCTGCCAAATGGTTGTCCGGCGGCGTCCTACTCTCCCACAACCTCTCGGTTGCAGTACCATCGGCGCTGA
>NZ_JBHLXH010000003.1:0-583 GCF_042432345.1 Nocardioides zeicaulis
CGCGGCGGCCTCGACCTGGGAGGTGAGCTCGACCACCCCGGCGGCCGCGCGCTGGCGCAGGACGAGCGCGGCCACCTCGGACTCCAAGGCGGCGACGGAGGCGCGGGACTCCGCGGCCCGGAGCAGTTGCGGGGTGAGCTCGTCGAGGAGCACCGGCACCTCGGCGGCGCGCGCGGCGGCTGTCTCGCAGCGGACCGCCGCCGAGGCCCGCACCCGCTCGAGACGGGCCAGCTCCTGCTCCAGGGCCGCCGCCTGGTCGCGCAGGGGCCGGGCCCGGTCGAGGTCGGCGAGGCGGCGCGTCGCGTCGCGCAGGTGGCGGGTGACGGCCGTCCGGTCGAGGACGTCGGAGCCGGGCGCCAGCGCGTCGGCGAGGTCGCGACGAAGTCCCTCAGCGGTCCGCTCGGCCGCATCCTCCTCGGCGCGGGCGGCGCGGGCGACCTCGTGGAGGGGGTGCACCGCGAGGGCCCGCTCGGCGTCGGCGATGCGGTCGCGGCGCTCGCGCTGCTCGGGCTCGGCGGACCGCAGGGCCTCGCGCTCGCGCTCGGCGTCGGCGTGGGCGGCTCGCCGTCCGGCCAGCCCGGCA
>NZ_JBHLXH010000003.1:604-129962 GCF_042432345.1 Nocardioides zeicaulis
GAGGCGGCCGAGGCCTCCTCGGCAGCGGTGGTGGCAACGACGGCCCGCTGCCGGTCCGCGGCGTCGCGCGTGCCGCCCTCGAGGGTGCGTGCCCAGCCGGTCAGCTGCTCGGGGTCGTCGTGCCAGTCGTCCGGCGCGGCCACGTCGCCGACCTCGCTGACGCGGCTGACGAGGTCGGCGACCGCGACGCGGTGCGCCTCGGACGCGCGGCGCAGCTCGACCCGGCGCTCGCGCAGCCAGCGCTCGACCTGGTCGAACCGCTCGGTGCGGAAGACCTGCTGCAGGAGGGCGTGGCGTTCTTCCGACCGCGCGCGCAGGAACGCCTGGAACCGCCCTTGCGGGAGCAGCGCGACCTGGCAGAACTGCGGCAGCGTCATGCCGACCAGCCGGGTCAGGAGGTGACCGGCCTCGTCGAGGCGGGTGGTGAGGGGGTGCCACACGTCGTGCCCGTCGGAGTCGCGCCGGCGCTCGGAGACGACCACCCGCGCCTGCTCGGTCGTGGTGCCGGTGCCGCGCTTCTTGGGGCGACGCCACGCTGGCGAGCGGTCGATGCGGAACCGACGCCCGGAAAGCGTGACCTCCAGGACGACGCGGGGGACCACGTCGTCGCCGGCGTGGTCGGAGCGGAGCCGCTTGGCGGTGGAGCGGTCGCCGGGGACGTCGCCGTAGAGCGCGAAGCAGACCGCGTCGAGGACGCTCGACTTGCCGGCGCCGGTCGGGCCGGTGAGCAGGAAGAGCCCGGCCTCGGACAGCGTGTCGAGGTCGACCCGTGCGGTGTCGGCGAAGGGACCGAACCCGGTCACCTCGAGGCGGTGCAGCCTCATGACGCGCCGCCGGTGGAGGAGCCGACCAGGACGTCCTGGTCGGGGTCGTGGCAGCAGGCGTCGACGGCCTCCTGCAGCAGCGCGGACTCGACCTTGCTCGCCCCGACGCCGCGGACGTGCTCGAGGAAGTCGAGCGCGATGCCGTGGTCGCTGCGACCGGTGGCGGGCGCAGCCGGCGCGTCGGCCCGGGCGACGGGCGCGGGGAACTGCAGCACGAGCGTGTGGGGGAACCGACGGCGCAGCAGCTCCATCGCGCGCGCGGGGCGCGGCACGTCGGTCACCGTGGCCTGCACCCAGTCGTGCTCCCGGTCGGTCAGGGCAGGGTCGACCAGCAGGTCGTCGAGGGCGCCGCTGATCCGCGAGAGCCGCCGGGGGACCGGCGCCGGCACCCAGGTCGCACCGCGGAACCCGCCGGCGTCGAGCTCCACGAGCCACGACCCCTTGGCCTGCTCGGCCTCGGAGAACGAGTACGCCAGCGGGGAGCCGGAGTAGCGCAGGGCGGGGCCGAGCTCGTGGGGGCCGTGGAGGTGGCCCAGCGCGGTGTAGTCGATGCCGTCGAAGGTGCTGGTCGCGACGCGGGAGACGCCGCCGACGCTGATGTCGCGCTCGGACTCGCTCGGCGTCGCGCCCGCGACGAACGCGTGCGCCAGCACCACCGAGCGTGCGCCGCGACGGGTCGCGAGGTCGCGGCGGACCCGGGTCATCGCCTCGGTCAGCGCCGCCTCGTGGCTGCGGTGGGACAGACCCCACGGCTCGAGCAGGGCGGAGGGGTCGAGGTAGGGCAGGGCGTGGAAGGCCACGTCGCCGTGCTCGTCGCCCAGCACCACCGGCGTGCCGACGCCGGAGGCGTCGGTGCGCACGAACACGCCGGCGGCGTCCATCAGGCGCGAGCCGAACCCCAGGCGGCGGGCGCTGTCGTGGTTGCCGCTGCTCACCACCACCTGCGCGCGCGATGCCGCGAGGCGCGCGAACGCCTCGTCCGCGAGCTCCACGGCGTCGACGTGGGGGAGGGCCCGGTCGTAGACGTCGCCAGCGACGACCACGACGTCCACGCGCTCGCGCTCCACGACCTCGAGGAGGTGGTCCACGAACGCGGCCTGGTGCCCGAGCAGTCCCTCGCGGTGGAAGGACCTCCCCAGGTGCCAGTCGGAGGTGTGGAGGATGCGCACACGACGAACCTAGGACGCTCCACCGACACCGTCGGTCCACCACGCCGTGACGTGTCCGGCACCACGCGGGCGAGCGGGTCAGCAGTAGCGGACGGTGCGTCCCGGCGAGGTGAAGCCCCACAGGTCGATGCCCGCCTCCTCGGCGAGGCCGGCCGCGAGGCTGGTGGGCGCGCCGACGGCGACGATCGAGCCGATCCCGCTGGCGGCGGCCTTCTGGACGAGCTCGAAGCCCACGCGCCCGCTCAGGACCAGGCAGGCGGCCGCGGGGGACTGGCCGCCGAGGACCCGCGCACCGACGACCTTGTCGACGGCGTTGTGGCGTCCGACGTCCTCGCGCACCACCAGCAGGGTGCCGTCGGCGTCGGCCAGGCCTGCGGCGTGGACGCCACCGGTGCGGGAGAAGAGCTGCTGGCGCTCGCGCAGGGCGTCGGGCAGGCGGCGTACGACGTCGGCCTCCGGCCGCGGGCCCGCCCACGGCGCAGCCGCCCGGGTGGTCAGCGCCTCGCTCACGCTGTCCTTGCCGCACACCCCGCAGGCCGACGAGCCGGACGAGGAGGCGACGTGGCGGTGCGGCACCTCGGCGCCGCCGGCGAGGTCGACGGTGACGACGTTGAACTCCTGGTCGGGGGAGAGGTCCTCGTCGGTGCAGTAGGCCACCCGGTCGATGCCGTCGGGCGCGACGAGGCCCTCGTGGACCAGCCAGCCGGCGGCGAGCTCGAAGTCGTGGCCCGGTGTGCGCATCGTCACCCAGGCGCGACGGGGCGCGACACCGTGCGAGCGCACCCGGATCTCCAGCGGCTCCTCGGTGATGAGTCGGTCCTCGCGGGACAGCTCGCGGTCGTCGGTGTGCTCGACCACGCGGGTCCGGACCGAGGGTCCGGGTCGTCGGGTTCGGGACTGCGTCACGCCCCGACACTAGCCGTCCGGACCGCGCCCGCACCGCCCGATCAGGTGGCCCCGGGCCGGGCAGCTGGTGGCCGAGATCACCCCCTCCCGGATGCCCGGTCGGCTGGTCCGCGCTCGTAGAATGTAAGAGCCGCAACGGAGCGGCTGATTCTTACATCTTCACCACTCGAGCTCAGGGCCAGATGCCCTCGGAAGGACAGAACTCCATGACCACGCAGCTGCACGTCGCCTTCAGCCTCGTCGACTCGCGGGCGCACTCGGCCGAGGACCGCGCCCTCCTGCGCGACGTGGAGATCGCCCGACGCGAGGAGCGCCGCGCCCGCCGCGCGGCTCGCCGCAACGCCCGCTGACGCCGGGGTCCGACCCGGACCCACTGCAGCGAACCCCTGCATCCCCAGCACCCTGTCGACCGACGGTCGGCGGGGTGTCGTCATTCCCGGCCGGGGCGCCTCCGGGAGGCCGCGAGCAGGGCCGCCCCGAGGGCGACCATGACCAGGCTCGCCCCGGGCAGCCACGGCGAGGGCCCACCGGTGCCGGGCAGCGTGCCCGGGCCGGGGTCGCTCCCGCCCCCGTCGCCGCCACCGCTGTCGCCTCCGTCACCTCCGCCCCCGTCGCCCCCGCCGCCGGGTGTGGGGCTGTCGGTGGCGGTCGGGGAAGGGGTGGGCGTCGGCGACGTCGTGGGTGACGGTGGTGGGGACGACGGGCTCGGCGAGGTGGTCGGCGAGGTGGTCGGCAAGGTGGTCGGCGAAGGGGTCGGCGAGGTGGTCGGCGAGGTGGTCGGCGCCGGCGCGGTGACGAGCGCGAAGTCGCGGCCGCCCCGCACCTCGCCGCCGCTGGTGATCGTGAAGGTCAGCGTCCCGGCGCCGCTGGGGATGGTGCCGGCCGGTGCTGTCACGGACACCGTCCATGCGCCGGGCCCGAGCTGGTCGACGTACCAGCCGCCGTCGGCGTCGGTGCGCACGACCTGACGGCCTCCCGGTCCCTCGACGACCACCTCGACACCCGCAGCGGGAGCGCCGTCGAGCGTGACCACGCCGCCCGCCGATCCCGGCCGCGACAGCGCGACGTCCTGGCCTGTCAGCCCGCCGGGCGGCACGGTGACCGCGACGGGAGCGGGCGCGGTCCAGCCCTCGGGTGCGGTGACCGCGAGCGTGTAGTCGCCCGGCGGGACGCCGGCGAGCTCGTACGCGCCGTCACCGGTCGTCGCGACCGTGAGCGGTGCACCGCCGCCGACGGGGGTGAGCACGACCTCGACGCCGCCGAGACCGTGCCCGGCTCCGGTGACGGTGCCGGAGACGGACGGCAGCGCGACCAGCACCAGGTCCTGGCCGGTGACCGGTTGCGCGGCGACGGTGATCCCGCTGATCGAGGTGCCGGACGGTCCCGCGACGTAGCCGGCGGGGACGGCGATCGACACGGTGTAGCCCGTGCCGCTGGCGTTGTCGTCGATCAGGTAGGTGCCGTCGGCCCCGGTCGTGGCGGTGGTCGTCGCGCCACCGGGCGCGGTGAGGGTGACGACGACGCCCGGGACCGGTGCGCCCGAGGCGTCGCGAACCGTGCCGCTGACCGGCTGCGGCACGACGGCGCGCACGTCGAAGTCGGCCCGGGAGGCGGGGGAGCCGTCGTTCCCGCGGTTCGAGACGGTGTGCTCGGCCGCACCCACGACGGCGCAGGAGTCGGGCACGTCGAGCCGCACCACGTAGCCCGCCTGGGTGGCCACCTCGCCGAAGGAGTACGTGCCGTCCGCAGCCGGGCTCGTCGTGCCGAGCACCTCGCCCCACGGCGAGAGGAGCGTGGTGGTCGCCTGCGTGGGGCTGCACGCGCCCGCCAGGGACACGTCGGACACCGTGCCGCCGACCGGACGGGCGCGACTGACGAACCAGGTCTGGTAGACCGGGAAGCCGGCGCGGCGGGTGAAGGTCAGGGTGAGGCTGGAGAGCCGGACGTCGGGCTCGAGCCAGCCGCTGGCGCCGTCGGTGTCGGTGGCCGAGGGGTTGCCGGTGAGGGTCGCCGTCGTGGGGTCCCAGGTGGGCAGGTCGGGTCCGCCGGCGTAGTTGAAGGCGCCGGCGAACCAGCTCGCGACCTCGCTGACGGGCACGGCGGCACCCTGCTCGTCGGTCGCGCGCACGCGCACCGAGTCGGCGTCGACGTCGCCCAGGACGAAGGCCCAGCCGGTGTCGGGCGTCGGGTGGTCGAAGGCGTACGTCGTCGTGGACGGCGCGGCGGCCACGTCGGCACGCGGCCGGAGCAGGAGGTAGGGGCTGCCGGCACTGGTGCCGTACTTCTGCCCCGGTGGCGTGCCGGGCCCGAGGACGGCGGCCGTGCCGCTCGGGATCGAGGCGGGCGCACGGGAGTCGGAGGCGACCGTGGCCGCGGGGAAGCCGGGGGAGCGCTGCAGGAGCGCGGTGCGGTAGTCGTTGGCCGACCCGGCGAGGGGCCCCCAGCCGGTCCAGCGGTCGGTGAGCGCGTGGGCGGGCAGGCTGGCCGCGACCAGCCCGAGGGCCGCCAGCGCGGCCCCGTACGCCACCGTGCGTCCGGTCCTGCGTGACATGCGGTCTCCCCCCGGATGAAGCTCCCTCGTCGCCGTGAGCCTAGTGAGGGTCCGCGGGGCCGGGAAGGGCTCTGGCAGGCTGGCCCGCATGACGGACGACTCCCTGCGCAGCATCGACCTCACCCGCATCGGGCCGGCGCGCTTCAAGGCCACCAACGCCCGCGGCGGGGAGACGTTCTTCGGCACCGGGGGCGACGACCCCGACTTCACCCCGGTCGAGCTGCTGCTGGCGGCGATCGCGGGGTGCAGCGCGCTCGACGTCGAGGCGATCACGCACAAGCGCGTGTCGAGCACGACGTTCGCGGTGCACGCCGAGGGTCACAAGGTCCGCGACGAGCACGGCAACCACATGACGGGGCTGCGGGTGAGCTTCGACGTCGCCTTCCCGGAGGGCCCCGAGGGCGACGCCGCACGCGAGCGGGTGGCGGGCGCGATCGCGATGTCGCGCGACCGCCTGTGCACCGTCTCGCGCACGGTGCAGCTGGGCGCCGAGGTCACCTACAGCGACCTCGACGCCCGCTGACCCAGCGGGGGACCGGCGTCAGGCGATCGTGACCTTCTCGATCGTCACGTCCTTGTTGGGGGCGCCGCCGCCGGCCGGGTTGGCCCCGTCGTTGCCCTCCTTGGCGATCGCGTCGATCACCTTGAGCCCGGCCTCGTCGATCGTGCCGAAGGTCGTGTAGCTCGGCGGGAACTGCGAGTCGCGGAAGACCAGGAAGAACTGCGAGCCGTTGGTGTCGGGTCCGGCGTTGGCCATCGCGAGCGTGCCGGCGGGGTAGGTCTCGTCGCCGGAGAGCTCGTCGGGGAACGAGTAGCCGGCGCCTCCCGCTCCGGTGCCGGTCGGGTCGCCGCACTGGAGGATGCCGAAGCCCTCCTGGTCGCCGATGCGCGGGCAGGGGGTGTCGTCGTAGAAGCCCTGCTCGGCCAGCGAGACGAACGAGTTGACCGTGCACGGGGCGTCGGCGCGGTCGAGGGTCAGGGTGATGTCGCCGAAGTTGGTGGTCATGGTGGCGGTGACGGTGCCCTCGGCCGGGGCCTGCTCGTCGGGGGCGTCGACGTCGCGCGCCGGGTCCTGCCCGTCGGTGGGGTAGTCGCAGGTCACGGTCTTGCCCGTGCTGCCCGAGGCGCCGGCCGACTCGCTCGAGGACGCGCTGGAGGACGCGCTGGAGGAGTCCTTCGCGGAGTCGGACGAGCCGTCCGACTCGTTGCCGCACCCGGCGAGCGCGAGGACGGACAGGCACGCCAGCACGGAGGCGGGACGCAGGAGGGCAGGTCGCTTCGTCAGCAGGTTCGACATGCGGCGATCGTAGCCAGCGGTGCTCACATCTCCTCGTGGGTGTCGGGGTCGCCGCCGAAGAGCCGCCCGTCGTCCTCGGCCAGCGAGGAGATGGCGTCCATCTCGCCCGCGGTGAGCTCGAAGCCGAAGACGTCGAGGTTCTGCTCCTGGCGGGTGCGGTCGGCCGACTTGGGGATCGGCAGGCTGCCGAGCTGCACGTGCCAGCGCAGGATCGCCTGCCCGGGCGTGACGCCGTGCGCGCCGGCCGCCGAGGTGACGGCCTCCTCCTCGAGCGGGGCGCGGCGCTTGCCCATCGGGCTCCAGGCCTCCGTGCGGATGCCGAGGCGCTCGTGCACCTCGCGCATGTGCTGCTGCGGGAAGCGCGGGTGCAGCTCGACCTGGTTGACCGCCGGGACGACGCCGGTGTCGTCGATGATCCGGGTCAGGTGCTCCTCGGTGAAGTTCGAGACGCCGATGGAGCGCACCAGACCGTCGCGCTGCAGCTGCACGAGCGCGCGCCACGCCTCGACGTACTTCCCCTGGCTGGGGTTGGGCCAGTGGATGAGGTGGAGGTCGGTGCGCTCGACGCCGAGCCGCTCGAGCGACCCGCGCACCGAGGCGATGGCGTCGTCGTAGGCGTGGTGGCGTCCGGGGATCTTGCTGGCGACGAGCACCTCGTCTCGCGGCAGGCCCGAGCGACGCAGCGCCTCACCGACCTCGGCCTCGTTCTCGTAGTTGACCGCGGTGTCGAGGAGCCGGTAGCCGGCCTCGAGGGCGCCGACCATCGCGGCCGTGCCGTCCTCGCCCTTCAGCGGGTAGGTGCCGAGGCCGATCGCCGGGATCGTGGTGCCGTCGTTGAGCTCGAGCTGGGGGATGGGTGCCATGTCGTCCAACCTAGGCCAGCGTCCCCACCTCGTCGGCGGTCGCCGGTACGGCGTCGTGGTGCACGCTGCCGCGACGACCGGGCAGGGCGACCAGTGCGCCGAGCGCGCCCAGCAGGCAGAGCACGCCGATGACGGTGCAGCCCACGGACAGGCCGTCCATGAACGCCGTCGCGACCGCGTCCTGCACGCCGGGCACCCGGCGTCCGACGGCCACGGCGACCCCGACGCCCTCCTGCGCCGCCTCGAGCTGCTGCGGGGGCAGGCTCCCGGCGAGCAGCTCGCCCAGGCGGTCGGCGTACACGCTGGAGAACACCGAGCCGATCACCGCGACGCCCAGCGTGCCGCCGAGCTCGCGGGTGGCGTCGTTGACCGCGGAGCCCACGCCGGCGCGGGCCGGCGGCAGGACCTGGAGGATCGACTCGGTCGCGGGCGTGGAGACCAGCCCGATGCCGACGCCCAGGAGCAGCATCTGCGGGACGATGACGGTCGCGTAGTCGGTGTCGACGCCGCTGCGCGAGATCCAGAGGAAGGACGTCCCGAGCAGTGCGAGCCCGGTGGTGACGACGGCCCGCGTGCCGAGGCGCGGAGCCAGCAGGCCACCGACGACGGACGCCGCCGCGATCGCCAGCGCGACCGGGATCGTCCGGGCACCGGCGCCGAGCGGGGAGTAGTCGCGGACGAACTGGAAGAACTGCGTGATGAGGAAGATGAAGCCGAAGAGCGCGAAGAAGGCGACCGTGACCGCCCCGGACGCGGCGCTGAAGCGGGCGTCGGCGAACAGGGTCACGTCGAGCATGGGGTGCTCCGCGCGGCGCTCGACCTGCACGAAGACCAGCACGAGCGCCAGTGCCACCGCGAAGCCCGCGAGCGTCGCTCCGCTCGACCAGCCGCGCTCCGGGCCCTCGATGATCGTGTGGGTGAGCAGGCCGAGCGCGGCGACCGACACCGCGAGGCCGCGGAGGTCGAGCCGCGGCACGGAGGGGTCGCGCGACTCGGGGACGAACGCCACCGCCATCGCGGTGGCGAGCAGCGCGACCGGCACCAGCGCCCAGAACACCGAGTGCCAGGTGAAGTGCTCCAGGAGCCAGCCGCCGCTCACCGGACCGAGGGCCACGCCCATGCCGGTGCTGGCACCCCACGCCCCGAGCGCGGCCGCGCGCTCGC
Organism: Nocardioides zeicaulis; assembly: GCF_042432345.1. Taxonomy (NCBI): domain Bacteria; kingdom Bacillati; phylum Actinomycetota; class Actinomycetes; order Propionibacteriales; family Nocardioidaceae; genus Nocardioides; species Nocardioides zeicaulis. Next base: position 9,379 of record NZ_JBHLXH010000003.1, read on the forward strand.
GGCGGTCGGGGAACGTGTTGGCGATGATCGACAGGGTCGTCGGGAAGACGATCGCGGCGCAGGCGCCCATCACGAAGCGGAGCGCCACGAGCTGTCCCGCGGTGGAGGCGAGGGCCGCTACCCCCGTCGCGGTGGCGAAGCCGAGCAGGCCGAGGACCAGCGCGGGGCGTCGTCCGAACCGGTCGGACAGGCTGCCCATCGCCAGCACGAGCGCGGCGAAGGCGAGGTTGTAGCCGTCGACGATCCACAGCAGCTGTCGCGTGCCGGCGTCGAGGGAGGTGGCGAGCTCGGGGAGCGCGACGTTCACGATCGTCGTGTCGAGGTTGATGCTCAGCGCGGCCAGGCACACCGTGACGAGCACGAGCGGCCGGCGGGCGACGGGGTGGGACATGGGGGCCTCGCAGAAGTGTTGGCGGTGTCAACATGAGGATGACCCGTGGTGTGGGCGGTGTCAACATTTCCGTCGGTGTCGGCTAGCCTCGGCCCGTGAGCTCCTCGCGCTACCACCACGGCCACCTCCACGAGGCCCTCGTCGAGGCCGGGGTCGCCGCCGTGCGCGAGGCCGGGCCGGACGGGGTCGCCCTGCGCGACCTGGCGCGGCGGGTCGGGGTCAGCCACAACGCGGCGTACCGGCACTTCGCCGACCGCGAGGCCCTGATGGGGGAGATCGCCGGCGCCGGGATGGAGGCGCTCGCCGATGCGGGCCGCAGCCGGCTCGAGGCCGTCGAGGAGCCCGACCCCGTCCGGCGGGCCCGGCTGCGGCTGCGCGAGCTCGGGCGCGGCTACGTCGCCTTCGCCCGGGCCGAGCCCGGGCTCTTCCGGGTCGCGTTCGCCGACCACCCCGCGCTCGACACCGCACCCGACACCGCTCCTGACCCTGACTCCACACCGGCCGTCGACGCGACCACCGAGGTGCGGGAGGGGGAGGGGCCGTTCGGCCAGCTCGCCGCCTGCCTCGACGACCTCGAGGCGGTGGGCTTCCTGGACCCGGGGTCGCGGCCGGGGGCGGAGTACACCTGCTGGGCCGCGGTCCACGGCCTCGCCATGCTGCTGGTCGAGGGTCCGCTGCAGAGGCTGCCCGACGCGGAGGCGCTGCCGATCGTCGAGAGCGTCCTCGCCGCGCTCGACCGCGGGCTCGGCGCGGGCACCGGACCGCACCCGCCGCTGGGTTGAGCGCGCTCAGCGCTCGAGGCGGAGCTCCTGGGCGTCGATCAACGCCGAGGCCTGGCGCAGCGCCTCGGTGCTGTAGGCGCCGATCGCCTGCTCCTCGTGGAGCGCGTCGCGCATGCGTGCGATGAACTCGCGGTGGAGGAGCGCACGTTGCGAGGCCAGCGACAACGACTCCGGGGAGGCGTCGGCCCGGCTCTCGCGCACGCGCTCGAGCCAGCCGACCATCTCCTCGGCGACGGTCGGGTCGATCGCCCGGCCGTCGACCACCACCTCGTCGAGGGGACCCAGGGCCGTCACGGCCGAGGTGGTGATCCCGCTGAACAGGTCGGCCACCTCGTCGCGCCGGCTCTCCGGGTCGGTGCCCGACACCCCGAGCCTGCGGATCACCAGGGGGAGCGTGCCGCCGTACAGCAGCAGCGAGACGACGGCGACGAAGAACGCCACCGTGACCAGGAGCGTGCGCTCCTCGACGTCCGTGGTGATCGTGAGCGCGGCGGCGAGCGTCACGACGCCCCGCATGCCGGCCCAGGACAGCACCGCCCCGCCGCGCGCGGTCACCGGCTCGCTCTCCTGGTAGGCGACGTCGGCGCGACCGCGGGCGACCCGCCGCCGGAACTGGCCGGCCCGCCGCGCGCCCTGGTCGGCGAGCGTGTCGACGCGGTCGCTGATCTCGTCGAGCCGCTCGCGCATGGCGTCGAGACGAGGCTGCTGGCGGCGCTCGCTCAGCACCTGCACCCCGACGAAGCCCACGCGCAGCACGAGGAGCAGCGCGAGGACGACGGCGGAGAGCACGACGACCTGCCCGGGCGTGGCGTTGGAGTCGTCGAGGTCGCGCAGCAGGCCCTCGAGCTGGAGGCCCATCAGCAGGAAGACGCCGTTCTCGACGAGGAACTGCAACGTCAGCCAGTTGGTCCGCTCGGTGAGGCGCTCGCGTGCGGTGAACCGGCGCGACCCGTGGTGGCCGGTGACCAGCCCGGCGACCACGACCGCGACCACTCCGGAGGCCTCCGCCTCCTCGGCCGGCAGGAAGGCCAGGAACGGCACGATGAAGCTGACCGCGGTCATCAGCACCGGGTCGGCCAGGCGGACCCGCAGCCACACGGTGCCGTGGCCGACGGCGTACCCGATCACCAGGGCGACGACGACCGCGCGCACGAAGTCGAGGAGCGCGTCGCCGAGGCTGAAGCCCGCGGTGACCGCGAGCAGCGAGGTGCGCAGCACGACCAGCGCGGACGCGTCGTTGAGCAGGCTCTCGCCCTCCAGCACCGTCATCAGCCTGTGGGGGAGCCCGAGCCGCTTGCCGATCGCCGTGGCGGCGACGGCGTCGGTGGGGCTGACGACCGCGCCGAGCGCCACGCCGGCGGCGAACGACACGCTCGGCACCAGCAGGTGCACCACGAGGCCCACCGCCAGCGCGGACACGACGACCAGGGTGACCGAGAGCCAGGTGATCATGCCGAAGCTGCGGCGCAGGTCGATCACGGGCACCTGGACCGCGGTGGCGTAGAGCAGGGGCGGCAGCGCGCCGACGAGGATCCAGTCGGGCTCGAGGGCGAAGTCGGGGGTGCCCGGCAGCAGGCTGAAGACGATCCCGACCACGAGGAGCACAAGCGGCGTGGCGATCCCGGTGCGCCGCGCGAGCACCGCCGCCACGACGATCGCCGTCAGGCCGGCGATGGCGAGGGTCAGCAGCTCCACCACGTCAGGGTAGTGGCCGGGGTGTGCGGGGGCAGTCGTGCAGGGGACCGGGTCTGACACGGGTGTGATTCGGGCTGGGGCTCGCTCGCTCCGCTATCTGACATAATGTCAGTTATCGGCGGTTTGGACGGAGTGAGCGTGGAGGGGCCGAAGTCCCCGGATATCCGGGGACTTCGAGGCTCCCGCGGTCCTGGTGACGTACCTGGTGCGTCACCAGCACCGCACTCCCGCTGTCGTCGTCGTGAGAACGCCGTTGTCCGGACGATGACGGAACATCCGAGTCACCTGGTGGCACGGATCGTCCACGCTGTCCGTGGAGCCGCCGTGAGGACGCCGTTCGTGGCACTCCGCTCGCCGTGTCCGTTCGAAGTCCCCGGATATCCGGGGACTTCGTGGCGATGGCGGAACATCCGAGTCATCAGGTGGCTCGGATCTTCCGCGATGTCGAGCAAGGCGTCGTCACGAACAACGGCGGCGACGCACCCTGCAAGTGACATAACGCGTCAGGCGAACTTGCCGTACTTCTTGTGCATCGCCTGCTTGCTGACGCCGAGCATGGTGCCGATCTCGGCCCAGCTGAAGCCGTGGATGCGGGCGCGTCGTACGGCGACGGCCTCGGCCGCGGCCAGCTCGTGCCTGGCGCGGGCGATGCGCACGAGCTCCTCGAGGGGGCTCTCCTCCCCCGGCTCCTCGGCGTCGACAGCGGTCCTCATGCGTCAACGATGATTGACGAGAACCCAGAAGTCAACCCTCGTTGACGCGCTGGTCCTTCGTGAGGTGCAGCAGCCACTGGGTGCCGCCGGTGTGGATGAGGGCGTAGCGGCGGGTGCCGCCGAGCCCGGCCAGGAGGAACCGCAGGCGGTGCTCGGAGCGGTCCTCGAGGGTCCAGGTGCCGGTGTCGGCGATCGTCTTGTGCTCGTCCTCGTACGCCACGTGGTCGAGGTCGTGGTCGCCGACCGCGATCGCGAGGCGGTCGTGCGCCGGATCGTCCGGCATCCCCTTGGGCACCGCCCAGCTGCGCAGCACGCCGTCCTCCTCGAGCCGCAGGTCGAAGTGGGGGCTCGGCTTGCGGTGGTCGTGCAGGACGAAGCGGGCCGGCACCGGGGTCAGTCCCGCGGTCGCTCGTCGACGATGCGGCGCATCTTGCCTACGGAGCGCTCGATGCCGAACGGCTCGACGACCTCGACCGCGACGCTGACGCCGATCATCCGCTTGACCAGGTCGGCGACGTGGCGGCCGGCGGCGTCGCCGACCTCGGTCCCGACGTGCTCGCGCCGCTCGATCCGGACGGTGAGCGTGTCGAGGTTGCCCTCGCGACGGCGTACGCACTGGAAGTGCGGCGTCAGCTCCGGCACCCCCAGCACCAGCTCCTCGATCTGCGTGGGGAACAGGTTCACGCCGCGCAGGATGATCATGTCGTCGGTGCGGCCGGTGATCTTCTCGATCCGCCGCATCGGCCGCATCGAGCCCGGGAGCAGCCGGGTCAGGTCGCGCGTGCGGTAGCGCAGGACCGGCATCGCCTCCTTGGTCAGCGAGGTCAGCACCAGCTCGCCCTCCTCCCCGTCGGGCAGCACCTCGCCGGTGGTCGGGTCGATGATCTCAGGGTAGAAGTGGTCCTCCCACACGTGGAGGCCGTCCTTGGTCTCCACGCACTCCTGGGCGACGCCGGGCCCGATGATCTCGGACAGGCCGTAGATGTCGACGGCGTGCATGTCGAGCCGCTCCTCGATCGCGCGCCGCATCTCGTCGGTCCACGGCTCGGCGCCGAAGATCCCCACGCGCAGCGAGCTCGCGCGCGGGTCGAGGCCGCGCCGCTCCATCTCGTCGACGATGTTGAGCATGTACGACGGCGTCACCATGATGACGGCCGGCCGGAAGTCCGCGATCAGCTGCACCTGCCGCTCGGTCATGCCGCCGGACACGGGGACGACGGTGCAGCCCAGCTTCTCCGCGCCGGCGTGCGCCCCGAGGCCGCCGGTGAACAGGCCGTAGCCGTACGCGTTGTGCAGCACGTCGCCCGGTCGGCCGCCCGCGGCGCGGATGGACCGCGCGACGACGGTCGCCCAGACGTCCAGGTCGGCCCGCGTGTAGCCCACGACGGTCGGCTTGCCGGTCGTGCCGGACGACGCGTGCAGCCGCACGACCTCCTCGCGCGGCACCGCGAACATCCCGAACGGGTAGTTCTGCCGCAGGGTCTCCTTGGTCGTGAACGGCAGCCGCGCGAGGTCGGACAGCTCGCGGACCTCGCGCGGGTCCACGCCGGCCGCGTCGAGCGCCGCGCGGTAGTGCGGGACGTTGTCGTAGGCGTGCCTCACCGACCAGCGCAGGCGGTCGAGCTGCACGGAGCGGAGCTCCTCGACGGAGACCTGCTCGATCGGCTCGAGGTGGTCGTCGGGTGGGATCGCTGCTGGCACGGGCGTCCTCCTGCTCGGTTTCCTGACCTCCCGGTCAGCATGTCACCCGAGGCGGCGGACCTGGTAGGTCCCGGTCGTCGTCGCGACCACCTCTCCGGACGCGTTGGTCAGCGTCGCGTCGAGGACGAACTCCCCCTTGCCGGTCGCTAGCGCGTCACGCCTCACCCGCTCGACCTCGGCGTCGGCGAGCTCGGCCGTCGCCCGTACGACGCCCACCGCGGGCCGCCGGAACCGGATCGTCGACTCCTTGACCAGCGGCACCATGCCGGCGAGCTCGCCCCCGAGGTCGAAGGTGGCCATCGCCAGCACGCCGCCGAGCATCTCCGCGACGCTGTAGAGCGAGCCGGCGTAGGCGACGCCGAAGTGGTTGCGGTTGGGCTCGGCGGGGAGCTCGGCCACCGCCCGGCCGGGGACGGCCTCGACGACCCGGACGCCCATCGCGTCGAGGATCGGGACGGAGGAGGTCATCGGCCCAGCGTGGCGCGCAGGGCGCGGACGTCCTCGGGCCCGACCCGGCAGCAACCGCCCACGAGACGGGCGCCGTCGGCGACCCAGGACGCCACGTCGTCCGCACGGAACGCCGACTCGCCGGTCCACGCGCGGGCGTCGGCGTCCCAGCCCTGCCCGGAGTTCGGGTAGACGACGGCCGGACCGTGGCGGCCCGCGAGCGTGACGGCGGCAGTGGCGTCGCCGGGTGTCGTGCAGTTGACCCCGACGGCCAGCACCTCGGCGACGTCGGCCGCCATGGCGAACGCCTCGGCCAGCGGCTCCCCCGCGCGCGTCCGGTCGCCGGCCGCCGACAGCGAGATCCACGCCGGCACGCCGGTCCCGTCGAGCTCGGCGAGCACCGCCTCCACCTCGGCAAGGCACGGGACGGTCTCGACGGCGAGCACGTCAGCGCCCTCCCCCACCGTCGCGGCGAGCACCTCGAGCCGCGGACGGTGGAACGCCCGCAGGCCCGCCACGTCGAGGCCGTAGTCGCCGCGGTACTCCGAGCCGTCGGCGAGCACGGCTCCGTAGGGCCCGACCGAGGCCGCGACCCAGCCGCCCGGGGCGACCTCGTCGCGCGCGGAGGCCGCCAGCGCGACACTGCGGCGCAGCAGCCCGGTCACCTCGTCGGCGTCGACGCCATCGGAGCCGAAGCCCTCGTAGGAGACCTGGTAGGACGCCGTCGTCGCGACCTCCGCACCCGCCTCGAAGAACTCGCGGTGCGCCGCCTCCACGGCCGCCGGGTCCTCGCGCAGCAACCGCGCCGACCACAGGTGCGACGACAAGTCGTGGCCGTGTCGCTCGAGCAGGGTGGCGAGGCCGCCGTCGAGGACGACAGGACGGTCCGCGACGGTCGTACGGAGGTCGGTGCGCGTCATGGGCCCATGCTCGCAGGGGTCCCCACCCCTTGGGCGGGCTGGGCAGGATCGGGGCGTGCCAGAGGGACACACCATCCACCGCCTCGCGCGGCGCCACGCCCGGCTGCTCGCCGGCCAGCGCGTCGCCGCCGACAGCCCGCAGGGCCGCTTCGAGGACGGCGCGAGGCTGCTGGACGGTCGCGTGCTGGAGTCCACCGACGCGTGGGGCAAGCACCTCTTCCACCGCTACGACGACCTCTGGCTCCACGTGCACCTCGGTCTGTACGGCAAGTTCCGCGACGGGTCGCTGCCCGCTCCCGAGCCCCGCGGGGCGCTGCGGCTGCGCCTGGTCGGCGAGGAGTCGTGGCTGGAGCTGCGCGGCCCGACCGCGTGCGAGGTCATGACCGACGCCGAGCGGCGCGTCGTGCTCGCCCGGCTGGGGCCGGACCCGCTGCGACGGAGGCCCGACGTGGACGCCTTCGTCGACCGCGTCCGGCGCAGCCGCGCCCCGATCGGGCGCATGCTGATGGACCAGGCCGTCATCGCCGGCGTCGGCAACGTCTACCGCGCCGAGGTGCTGTTCCGGCAGCGGCTCTCCCCGTTCCTGCCGGGCCGCGAGGTCGAGGAGGCGCAGGTGCTCGCGGTCTGGGACGACCTGGTCGGGCTGCTGCGCGCCGGCGTGCGGGCCGGACGGATCGTCACCACGCGGCCAAAGGACCGCGAGCGTCCGTCCGGACGCCCCCGCCGCGTCGACGCCCACTACGTCTACGGGCGCGCCGACCTGCCCTGCCGCATCTGCGGGACACCCGTCCAGGACGCGCTGGTGGCCGCGCGCCGGTTGTTCTGGTGCCCGGTCTGCCAGGCCTGAGCCCTCAGCCGCCCACGTAGTCGCGCAGGTGCTTGCCCGTGAGCGTCGGGGCGGACGCGGCGACCATCTCCGCGGGCGTCCCCTCGAAGACGACCGTGCCGCCCTCGTGGCCGGCCCCCGGGCCGAGGTCGATGATCCAGTCGGCGTGCGCCATCACGGCCTGGTGGTGCTCGATGACGATGACCGACCTCCCGGAGTCCACGATGCGGTCGAGCAGGCCGAGGAGGTTCGCGACGTCGGCGAGGTGCAGGCCGGTCGTGGGCTCGTCGAGGACGTAGACGTCGCCCTTCTCCCCCATCTGCACCGCGAGCTTGAGCCGCTGGCGCTCGCCGCCCGACAACGTGGTGAGCGGCTGGCCGAGGGTGATGTAGCCGAGTCCGACGTCGACGAGGCGCTCGAGCACCTTCACCGCGGCGGGGATCCTCGCCTCGCCCTCGCTGAAGTGCGCCAGCGCGTCCTGGACCGACATCTCGTGCACCTCCGCGATGTCCTTGCCGCCGAGCGTGTGCTCGAGCACCTCCGCCCGGAACCGGCGGCCCTCGCACTCCTCGCACGGTGACTCGACGGTCGCCATCGGACCGAGCTCGGTGAAGATCACCCCGGCGCCGTTGCAGGTCGAGCAGGCGCCCTCGGAGTTGGAGCTGAAGAGCGCCGGCTTGACGCCGTTGGCCTTCGCGAAGGCCTTGCGGATGGGCTCGAGCAGGCCGGTGTAGGTCGCCGGGTTGCTGCGGCGAGAGCCCTTGATCGCGCCCTGGTCGATGACGATGACGTCCTCGCGACCGGCCAGCGACCCGTGGATGAGCGAGCTCTTGCCGGAGCCGGCCACACCCGTGACGACGGTGAGCACGCCGAGCGGCACGTCGACGTCGACGTCGCGGAGGTTGTGGGTGCTCGCGCCGCGCACCTCGATGACGCCGGACGCCGTGCGCACCTGGTCCTTGAGCCGGGACCGGTCGTCGAGGTGGCGCCCGGTCGTGGTGCTGCTGGCGCGCAGTCCCGCCACGTCGCCCTCGAAGCACACCGTGCCGCCGCCCGAGCCCGCGCCGGGACCGATGTCGACGACGTGGTCGGCGATCGCGATCGTCTCCGGCTTGTGCTCGACCACCAGGACGGTGTTGCCCTTGTCGCGCAGCTGCAGCAGCAGCTGGTTCATCCGCTCGATGTCGTGCGGGTGCAGGCCGATGGTGGGCTCGTCGAAGACGTAGGTGACGTCGGTGAGGGAGGAGCCGAGGTGTCGGATCATCTTGGTCCGCTGCGCCTCGCCGCCCGACAGCGTGCCGGCGGGCCGGTCGAGGGACAGGTAGCCCAGGCCGATCTCGGAGAACGAGTCGAGCAGGTGCTGCAGGCCCTTGAGGAGCGGGGCGACCGACGGCTCGTCGAGCTCGCGGACCCACGTGGCCAGGTCGCTGATCTGCATGGCGCACAGGTCGGCGATCGACTTCCCCCGGATCTTCGAGGCCCGCGCCTCGGGCGTCAGCCGCGTGCCCTCGCAGTCGGGGCAGGTCTGGAAGGTCACCGCCCGCTCGACGAAGCGGCGCACGTGGGGCTGCATCGCCTCGGGGTCCTTCGACAGCATCGACTTCTGGATCTTGGGGATGACCCCCTCGAACGTGAGGTTGACTCCCTCGACCTTGATCTTGGTCGGCTCGGACCACAGCATCGTCTCGAGCTGCTTCTTGGTGAACGACCCGATGGGGGTGTCCATCGGCAGGCCCATGCCCTCGAAGAGCCGGCCGTACCACCCGTCCATCGAGTACCCCGGCACCGTCAGCGCGCCCTGGCTGAGCGACTTGTCCGCGTCGTAGAGCGCGGTCAGGTCGATGTCGTTGACCTTGCCCATGCCCTCGCAGCGCGGGCACATGCCGCCGAGGTAGACCTCCTGCTTGGCGATCCGGCGCTCGGTGCGCCCGCCCTTCTCCGTGGTCATCATCCCGCTGGCCTTGCGGGTCGGGACGTTGAACGAGTACGCCGTCGGCGGGCCGACGTAGGGCTCGCCGAGCCGGCTGTAGAGGGTGCGCAGCAGGGCGTTGGCGTCGGTGGCGGTGCCGACCGTCGAGCGCGGGTTGGCGCCCATCCGCTCCTGGTCGACGATGATCGCGGTCGTGAGGCCCTCGAGGTGGTCCACGTCGGGCCGCGCCAGCGAGGGCATGAAGCCCTGCACGAAGGCGCTGTAGGTCTCGTTGATCATCCGCTGCGACTCGGCGGCGATCGTGGCGAAGACCAGGGAGCTCTTGCCGGAGCCGGACACGCCGGTGAACACGGTCAGACGGCGCTTGGGAAGATCGACGTCGACGTCCTTGAGGTTGTTCTCGCGCGCCCCCTGCACGCGGATCACGTCGTGGTCGTCGGCCGGGTGGGTGGTGGTCATGGTGCTCCCCTGTCTGCTCGCGGGTCATCCTGCCAGTCATGACGGACACCGCGCCCGGTGTGTGACAGCCCGGGCCCGACCGCCCGTGCGGATGGTGCGTGGTCGCTGACGGGCGTGCGAGGGTCGAGCGCATGAGCGACCACGACGAGCAGGTGCGGACCGTTGCCGAGATCATGCGCAAGACCGACATCGCGGTGCTGACCTACGTGGCGCGCGAGGGCGCGCTGGTGTCGACACCGATGGGCACCCAGGACTTCGAGGAGCCCGGCACGACGTGGTTCCTCACCGAGCGCAGCTCGGACAAGGTGCAGGCGATCGAGGCCGACGCACGCGTCAACGTCGCGTACTCCAGCAAGGCCGGGTGGGTGTCGCTGTCCGGCACCGCCAGGGTCAGCGAGGACCGCGCCAAGCTGCGCGAGCTGTGGGACGCCTCGGCGGGTGCCTTCATGAGCGGCGGCCCGGACGACCCCGACAACGTCCTGCTGGAGATCGACGGCTCGACCGCCGAGTACTGGGAGTCTCCCGGCAAGGCCGCGGCCGTCGTGCAGATGGCCAAGGGGCTGCTGACCGACGACCAGCCCGACCTCGGCGACAACGACACCGTCATCCTCTGACGGTCCTGCCGTGCTCGTCGACGTCCACGGACCTGCCCACCCCGACGAGGTGTGGCGCCGCTTCACCACGCCGGACGACTGGTCGTCCTGGGCGCCCCTGATCCAGTCCGTCGAGTGCGACGACCCGGTCATCGCCGTCGGCTCGACCGGTCGGGTGCACGGGCCGGGCCGCGTCGCCGTCGACTTCGAGGTCGTCGCCCTCGACCCGCTCGTACGCACGTGGACGTGGCGGGTCGGCCGCGGCGGCGCCGCGGTGACGATGGACCACCACGTGCTGCCGGCCCCCGGTGGCGCCAGCCGCGCCCAGCTCCGGGTGCCCGCCCCCGCCGCGGCCCTCCTCCAGCCCTACCGCCTACCGGCGCGGGACGCACTGCGCCGCCTGGTCCGCGACGCGGGCGGTCACGCCGGTGGACTGACCCCCGAGGCGGTCCAGGCGTTCCGGTTCGCCTTCGCGCCGTCCTACGCCGCCGCCGGTCGTCCCTTCGGCATCACGCCCCGCACGACCGCGGTCGAGGTCGGGCCGCACTGGCTCTACGTCCGCTACGGACCGTGGCGTCTGGCGACGCCACGCACCAACGTCGCCTCGGTCGAGCCGAGCGGCGGGTTCTCCTTCGTGAAGACCGCCGGGCCGCCGCACCTGTCGCTGACCGACCGCGGCGTCTCCTTCACCACCAACGGCGACGCGGCGCTGTGCGTGACCTTCCACGAGCCGGTGCCGGCCATCGACCCGACCGGTGCGATCGTCCACCCCGGCGCGACCATCTCGGTCGCCGACCCCGCGGGCCTTGCCAACGCCCTCGGGTTCGACGTCTGAGACCGGCTGAGAGACCGGCTCAGGGGCAGACGTCGGTCCGGGCGAGCCCGACCAGGGCCGTCGCCTGGTCCGGGGAGACCTCCTCGCCCGGTCCTCCCGAGAACAGGTCGACCGCGGCGTCGGCGAGCTGGTCGTCGGCCTCACCACCGGAGGCCGACCCACAGGTCTCGAGGAGTCCCGACAGGTCCTGCTCGTCGAGGTGGGGCGCGATGGCCTGCATCTGCTGCACGATCGCGTCCGGGTCCTCCGCGATGGCCTTGCGCCACTCGTAGTCGGCCGACCCCTCGAACTCCGACAGTGGCTTCCCACTGACCGCGTCGACGACCTCGCTCGTGCTCGGGTCGGGCGCGACCGTGTCCTTCGGGTCGCCGGACGGCGGGTCGTCGCTCCCCACCCCGCAGCCTGCGAGCGCGAACGCGGCGACGGCGATCCAGGTCCTCTTCATCGTGCAGTCCTTCCGGTGGCGGACCTCCCCAGTGCCCACCTGCCGCCATCCCACGCGTGGCGGCTGCCGCTCGTGGCCGCGGTGCCACTGCCCGGCCTAGGGTGCAGGGCATGGGAATCGTGCACCGGGGCGCCTCGCTGAGCCCGACCAAGCAGGAGATCGTCGAGGGCTGGCTGCCCACCCGCGGTTGGGCGCAGGGCCGCACCGTGGCGGAGAAGGTCGGCGAGTACCGGCTCGACGACCCCGCCGGCGAGGTCGGGGTGGAGACGATCGTGTGGCGGGCGGACGACGGGGCTCTGCTGCAGACACCGCTGACCTACCGCTCGGAGCCGCTCGCGTCCGCCGAGGAGCACCTGGTCGCGACCACCGAGCACTCGGTGCTCGGCACCCGCTGGGTCTACGACGGCTGCGGCGACCCGGTCTGGGCCGACACCCTCGTCCGCGCGATCCTCACCGGCGGCCACGAGACGCCGATGTTCTTCGAGCGCGACGGCGAGCGGGTCGACATCCCGCCCCGCATCGAGGTGAGCGGCAGCGGGAGCGCCGACGCGTCCGCGCCGGTCACGACGGTGGACGGCGTGCGCGACGAGGACGCGGTGACGGTGGTCGAGGCAGGCGGGCACACGATCGCGCTGGCGCGCGTGGTCGGCACGCCGCTGGGCGAGGGCCCGCAACTGACCGGCACGGTCGCCGGCGAGCCCGACGTGCACGTGTGGGCCGCGCTGCGCGACTCCTGACCGCCGCCCGGCCCGCACCCGCGTCGGGTCAGGGGCGCACCACGTCGAGGCCGAGCCACTCCCCCAGCGCGTCGAGCTCGTGGTGGACGCGTCGGCGCCGGGCGGCCGACCAGTCGCCGTCCTCGTGGACGGCGTCCACGACAAGCACGCCCGCCTCGCGGTCGGCCGTGGCGTCGATCTTGCCCACGAGCGCGTCGCCGTCGAGCACGGGCATCGCCCAGTAGCCCCACCGCCGCGCCGCGGCCGGCTTGTACATCTCGAGCTGGTAGTCGAAGCCGAACAGCTCCTCCATCCGCTTGCGGTCGAAGACCAGGCGGTCGAGGGGCGAGAGGATCGCGGTGCGGCCCTCGAAGTCGTCGTCGAGCAGCGTCGGGTCGACGCGCCAGGTGCCGCGCACGCCCTCGACCCGCGCCGCAGCGCCGACCCCGCGCACGTCGTACGGCTCGTGCCACGCCTCGAGCGCGCGCGGTCGCGCCAGCCCGAGCGCCCGCAGGCGCCGGCGGGCCAGCTCGAGGTGGGCCTCCGGCGCGGGTACGGCGGGGTCGCCGGGGTGCACGCGCCGGGCGAGGTCCCAGTGTCGCTCGCGGCCCTCGCGCGAGGCCACGGCCACCTCGCCGCGCGCCTCCAGGCACTCGAGGAGCTTCATCACGTTCTTGTCGTTGGTCCAGCCGCTGGAGCGCCACGGCACCTCGCAGGTGTCGGGCAGGTCGCGCGCGGGGGTCGGGCCCTCGGCGCGCAGGTGGGCCAGCACGTCGCGCCGGCAACCGTCGTTGGCGGCCACCCAGTCGGCGAGGTCCTCCTGCCACTCCTTGAGCGGCGGCTCCCCCGGCCAGGTGTCCATGTCGGCGCGGAAGAGCGCGACGTCCTCGGCCGGGCGCAGCAGCGCCTGGAGCTCGACCACGGCGCCGTCGCCGAGCAGCTCCTCGAGGTCGTCGGGGTGGTAGCGCGCACCGAGCCGGGTCCACAGCGCGAGGTCGGCGTGGTGGGCCACCACCCGGGTGAGGTCGACCTGGAGGAACCCGAGGTGGCGCACCACGTCGAGCACGTCGGTCGGTCGGGGCTCGGCCAGCAGCTGGGCCCGTACGACGATGCGCCGGGCCTGCGCGGCGGTCAGCTCGTGCACGTGCGCCCCGGCCATGCCCCGATCGTAGGACCACCGCCATGGCCCGTTCGGGTCATTCCGACCCCGATATCGGGCACTTGACCCGATTTCGCCCGTGCGGGGGCCGTCCCGGTGACACGCTCGAAGCACGTCAGGCGATCATCTCGGACCGCCGTACAGCCATGGGGAGCACTATCATGTGGGACACCGTCGAGACCAGCTCGAAGCACCTCTCGCACGACCTGCCGTGCAGCGCGTGCGGCCACGGTGTGCACTCCTACCTGCCGTGCTCCGACACGTGCCACTGCACGCAGGGCCGCGTCCTCAGCGCTGTCTGACCCCGTCGCGCACCTTGTCGCGCACCCGGCGGCGCACCCCGCGCACGAACCGCTGCCGCACCGTCTCGTGGGCCGGCGGCCGGCCGTCGTCCCCCAAGGCGTAGCTCGCCACCTTCGCCAGCCGCGGCCGGTCGTGAGCATCGACCACCTCGCCGGTGACCCACCACATCCTCAGGCTCCTGCCGCGGACCTCCAGGCTGGCCAGGTTGTTGTCGAACCACGGCCCCTCGGCGTAACGCCACGTCAGCGGCGCGTCGGGCACGTGCGCCGACCGCGACGCCAGGCGGCCGATCGGACCGGCCACGCCGTAGGACAGCACCGCGGTGGCGAAGCGCATGTTGCGCGAGAGCGGGTTGCGGATCGGTGAGCACACCGCCTGCAGCAGGGTCGAGCGCACCTGACCGTCGCGTGCGACCGGCCACGCCTCGCTGACGTAGCTGTGGTGCACGTCGCCGGACAGGAAGGTCACCGATGACGGCGCTCGCCCGCGCCGGCCGTCGGCGACCTCGAGGACCTGGCGGCACACGTCCTGGAAGCTGCGCTGGAAGGCGCCCCAGTGCTCGAGGTCGACCGTCTGGCGCATCTTCTCGCCGAACCGGGCGCCGCGGTCGCCCCACGTGCCGTCGGACAGGGCCTCGCTGAAGGCCTCCAGGTGGTGCAGGCCGCGGGCCAGGAGGAAGGGCAGCGACGTGGCCACGAACAGGTGGTCGACGTCGCCGCGGAGGTGCTCGTCGAGCCACGCCGCCTCGTCGGGGTCGAGCAGCGCGCGGTGGCCCTCCTCGAGCTGGCGCGCTGCGCGGGAGTCGACCACGACCAGTCGGGCCTGGGTGTCGAAGTCGCGGACGTAGCTCCAGCGGTAGGTGGCCGGCTCCTGGTCGACGCGGGCGGCGAAGGCGTCGAGCACCTCGCCCAGGTCCTGCTCGTCGTCACCGGCGTGGGCGAGCACGTGCTGCCAGATCTCGTCCTGGGCGCGCTCCGCCGGGGACAGGTTCCCGAGGTGCTGGTGCACCCAGTACGACGCCAGCCCCGCGACGATGCGCCCGTGCCACCACGAGGTGGCCTCCATCTGCTCGCGCCACTGCTGCGAGGTGTTCCAGTCGTCGCGGATGTCGTGGTCGTCGAAGATCATCGAGCTCGGCACGGTGGAGAGCACCCACCGGTTGGCCGGGTCGGACCACGCGAGCTTGTAGAGGTGGGCGTACTCCTCGTAGTCCTGCAGCTCGGTCCAGGGCGGCTGCTCGATGTCGCGACGCGACTCGATGAACGCCTGCATCTCCTCGGTGGTCTCGTCGGCGTAGACCTGGTCGCCGAGGAACAGCACCAGGTCGGGCAGCGACGAGGCGAGGTCGGGGTCGTCGGGGTCGGCCGGGTCGACCTGGCCGGCCATCCGCAGCGCCCAGGCGCGCAGCGCGTCCACGCCGTGCGACCGGTTGCCCTTCTCGTCGTGGGTCACCGAGGTGCGGCACGAGCCGAACGCCATCCGCAGCGGCCGGCCCGGCTCGAGGGTGGAGATGACCGGCGCGGGGAACGGCGAGCCCGGCTCGGGCCAGACCTGCCGGCCGTCGACCGCGACCGTGTAGGCCTCGGTGGTCCCGGGCTCCAGGTCGAGGACCTCGACCAGCGCGTAGTGGTGGCCGTGCACGGCGAACGTGCGCGCCTCCGCGGTGGTCGCGCCACGGGTCACGGTCACGGTGGCGGGGTCGCGCGTCTCCACCCAGACCGCGGCCGAGGTCGAGTCGACGTGGCGCAGGAGCGGACCCAGGACCAGCAGGTCGTCGGGCCCGCTCACGGCTGGAGCAGGACCTTGGTCGCGCGGCGCTCGTCCATCGCGCGGTAGCCCTCGGGCGACTCCGACATCGGCAGGGTCAGGTCGAAGACGATGCCGGGGTCGACCGCGTTGGACAGGACGCGCTCGAGCAGGTCCGGCAGGTAGCGCCGGACCGGGGCGACGCCGCCGGCGAGACCGACGTTCTTCTGGAACATCCGGCGCACCGGCAGCTCGACGCCGTGCGGGACGCCGACGAACCCGACGGTCGAGCCCGGGCGGGCCACCGCGAACGCCGTCTTCATCGCCTCGTCGGTGCCGACGCACTCCAGGACCGCGTCGGCGCCGACGCCGCCCGTCAGCTCGGCGATCCGCTCGCCGCCCTCCTTGCCGCGCTCCGCGACGACGTCGGTGGCCCCGAAGGTGCGGGCGATCGCCTGCCGGTCTGCGTGGCGCGACATCGCGATCACCCGCTCCGCGCCGAGCTGAGAGGCCGCCAGGACGCCGAAGAGGCCGACCGCGCCGTCACCGATGACCACGGCGGTCCCACCGGGCCGGACTCCCGCCGACACGGCGGCGTGCCAGCCGGTCGGGAAGACGTCGGAGAGCGTGAGGAGCGAGGGGATCATCGACGCGTCGGGCATCCCGTCGGTCTTGACCAGGCTGCCGTCGGCCTGGGTCACGCGGGCGTACTCCCCCTGGCCGCTGGCGGTGAAGCCGCCGTTCTGGCAGGCGGACTGCACTCCTGCCAGGCAGTGCGGGCAGGTGTTGTCGCTGTGGCAGAACGGGACGATGACGAAGTCGCCGGGGCGGAAGTCCTTCACGTCGGCGCCGACCTCCTCGACCACGCCCACGCACTCGTGGCCGATCGTCGCCCCCGCGTCGATGTCGTTGTGACCGCGGTAGGGCCACAGGTCGGAGCCGCAGATGCAGCCGGCGACGACCTTGACGACGGCGTCGGTCGGCTGCTCGATGGTGGGGTCGGGGACCTCCTCGAAGCGGATGTCGCCCGGGGCGTGGATCGTGGTTGCGCGCATGCTCGGATACTGCCACGGACCCGGACAACCTTTCCGCCCGGACGGGCGTCTCCTCGCGGCAGGCACCACGACACAGGGGGAACCACGCATGTCTCTCAGCCCACGATCGCTCCTCGCGGCGGCCGCCGTCACCGCCGTCGCGCCGTGCCTGGTCGCGGTGCCGGCCCACGCCGTCGCTCCGACCAGCTGCCTCGGCAGGGCCGTCACCGTCGTGGCAAGCTCCACCGTCACCGAGGGCACCGAGGGCGACGACGTCGTGGCCGTGGAGCCCGGCGCGTGGACCGACTTCGACGCCAAGGGCGGCAACGACACCATCTGCCTGGACGTCCCGGCGGAGATCGTCACCGACCACTACGGCGGACGCAGCCGGCTCGCCATCCTCGACGCGGGCGCGGGCGACGACACGGTCGTCAACCTCGTCCCTGCCGGCACGACCGGGATCACCACCACGGTGACGCTCGGCCTGGGCAGCGACACCTTCACGGGCGCCGACATCGGTGAGCAGGTCTTCGCCGAGACCGTGGCCTACGACCCGGACGCGGTCGCGACCGACGCCCGCCTGACCGGTGCGCAGCGCGACGTGGTGACGGGCGCCGCGCAGGTCTGGAGCACCGCACCGCTCGACGGGCCCAACGCCGACCGGATCACCTTCGGCACGCGCGGCGCCCGCGCCGTCATCGACGGACCGATGTCCGCGGACGGCCTGGTCGACGTCTCGGCGTCCGAGGAGGCGACGCTCGCGCTGCCGAGCCCGGACCGGCTGCGGTCCGTGCCCTACGGAGGCGTGCTGGTCGACAACCGCGCTCGCCGCGTCGTCGCCGGCTCCCCCACCGTCAGCTGGGTGGGTGACGTGCAGACCTTCGAGATCGGCACGCCGACCCGGTCCCTCGGCGCGTACGTGTCGTTCGTGGGCAGCGACCTCGCCGAGACCGTGAGGTACACCGACGCCAACGTCGGCGACGTCGACCTCGGCGGAGGTGACGACACGCTCGCCGTCCAGGGCCTCAACCTGCCGACCCAGCCCGCGTCTGCCCTCGGCGGGGCGGGGCGCGACACGGCCCACCTCGAGATGCTGTGCCGTCGGTCGATCGTGGTGCGCCTCGACGACGCCACCTCGTGCGACGGCAGGACGGGGGACTTCTCCCGCTTCGAGGAGGTCATCGCGTCGTCCGGCGCCTCCCCCGAACCCGCGACGACCCTGGTCGGGACGGGCCGCGGCGACACGCTGAGGGCCTTCGGCAGCAAGGCCGTCGTGCGGGGCCGCGGTGGCGACGACGTGATCGACGCCACGGCACCGTTCGTCCGGGTCCGCGCGGGAGCCGGTGCCGACCGTGTCAGCGCGATCGGTCTCGACGCCGTCGTGCGCGGCGAGGCCGGACCCGACCGGATCCGGATGCCGGCCGACGGCGGAGTCTTCGAGGGCGACACCCCGCGCCGCCAGCGGGTGGCGCTCGGCGGGCCGGGCGCGGACGTGCTCGTCGGGGCGTCCGACCCGCGACCCGACCGGCTGGTCGGCGGGGCCGGGAAGGACCGGGCCGACGGCGGCAAGGGCCGCCGCGACGTCTGCACGGCGGAGGTGACGCGCCGCTGCGAACGACCCTGACTGGCTTTATCTCATATCTGAGATACCGTGGTGGGCATGGCTGACTACAAGGGCCGCATCGGCAACCTGATCCGCGACGCCCGCAAGCACCGGGGCCTCACCCAGCACCAGCTCGCCGAGCTCCTCGGCACGAGCCAGAGCGCGATCAACCGCATCGAGAAGGGTCACCAGAACCTCTCGCTGGAGATGCTGGCGCGCATCGGCACCGCCCTCGACTCCGAGATCGTCGCCCTGGGCGCGGGCCCGACCCACCTCCGGGTCGACGGCCCCACCACGCTGTCGGGCTCCATCGACGTCAAGACCTCCAAGAACGCCGGCGTCGCCCTGCTGTGCGCCTCGCTGCTCAACAAGGGCCGGACGACGCTGCGCAAGGTCGCCCGCATCGAGGAGGTCAACCGCCTGCTGGAGGTCCTCACCTCCCTCGGCGTGGCCACCCGCTGGCTCAACGAGGACAACGACCTCGAGATCATCCCGCCGGCCGACCTCAACCTGGTCGCGATCGACGAGGCGGCCGCGCGACGCACCCGGTCGGTGATCATGTTCCTGGGCCCCCTGCTGCACCGCTACGACCAGTTCGACCTGCCCTACGCCGGCGGGTGCAACCTCGGCGAGCGCACCGTCGAGCCCCACATGTCGGCCCTGCGGCCCTTCGGCCTCGAGGTCAAGGCCACCGACGGCGCCTACCACGCGCGGGTCAACCGCGCCGTCGAGCCGGGGCGCCCGATCGTGCTCACCGAGCGCGGCGACACGGTCACCGAGAACGCCCTCATGGCCGCCGCGCTGCACCCCGGCACCACCGTCATCCGCAACGCCTCGTCCAACTACATGGTCCAGGACCTCTGCTTCTACCTGCGCAAGCTCGGCGTCGAGGTCGAGGGCGTCGGCACCACCACGCTCCGCGTGACCGGCAAGCAGGAGATCGACGTCGACGTCGACTACGCCCCGTCGGAGGACCCGATCGAGGCGATGTCGCTGCTCGCGGCCGCCATCGTGACGAAGTCGGAGATCACCATCCGCCGGGTGCCGATCGAGTTCCTCGAGATCGAGCTCGCGACGCTGGAGGAGATGGGCTTCCGCTACGACCGCTCGGCCGAGTACGCCGCGCTCAACGGCGAGACCCGCCTGGTCGACCTCACCACCCACCCCTCCGAGCTGCGGGCGCCCCTCGACAAGATCCACCCGATGCCGTTCCCGGGCCTCAACATCGACAACCTGCCCTTCTTCGCAGTCATCGCCGCGGTGGCGGAGGGGCAGACGCTGCTGCACGACTGGGTCTACGAGAACCGCGCGATCTACTTCACCGAGCTCAACAAGCTCGGCGCGCAGGTCAAGCTGCTCGACCCGCACCGCGTGCTGGTCGAGGGCCCGACGCACTTCTCCGGCGCGGAGATCGTCTGCCCGCCGGCGCTGCGCCCGGCGGTGGTGCTGCTGATCGCGATGCTGGCCTCGAAGGGCCGCAGCGTGCTGCGCTCGACGTACGTCATCCACCGCGGCTACGAGGACCTCGCGGAGCGGCTCAACGAGCTCGGCGCCAACATCGACTCGTTCCGCGACATCTGAGTCGAGCAGCCGCCGACGAGGGACGAGTCGGCGGCGTGGGCTCGGCCAGGCCGAGCAAGCCCTCCGGGCGACGCACGAGCCCGGGACGGGCGCGTCGAGGTGCGCGCTCAGCCGAAGAGGGTCTCCACCCACGCGCGCGACTGGCGACCGACCGCAGGCGGGGCGGTCATGTCGGCGGTGATCCGCGGCATGGGGGCGGTGTGCTGGCCGGCGTTGCGGTGCCAGTCGTTCTCGGCCTCCACCAGCACGCCGAGGTCGGCGCTGGAGAGGAACACCCCGTGCCCCTCGGGGCACTGCCCCACGGTGGCTCCGCCGAGGGAGCGCTCGGCCATCTCGGCGCGGCAGCGGGGACACGTCAGGCTCTCGGTCTCGGGCTCCATCCCCTGAAGGTACTCCTCGCCCCATACTTCTCGGCGTGACCCCGCCGCGCCCGCCCCAGTCGCGCTACCTCGACTCCCCCCGGCCCCTCGCCTTCGCCCACCGCGGCGGTGCGTACCACCCCGAGATCGAGGGCCTGGAGAACACGCTGACCGCGTTCCGCCACGCGGTGGCGCTCGGCTACACCTACCTCGAGACCGACGTGCACGTGACCAGCGACGGCGTCCTGCTGGCGTTCCACGACACCGTCCTCGACCGGGTCACCGACCGCACCGGCAGCATCGAGGACGCGACGTGGTCCGAGGTCCAGATGGCGCTCATCGGCGGCTCCGAGCCGGTGCCGACGCTGGCACAGCTCGTGGACGCCTTCCCCGACGCCCGGTTCAACATCGACCTCAAGTCGGAGGGGGCGGTGGAGGCGCTGGCCGCGTTCGTCGAGGAGCGCGAGGCCTGGGACCGGGTGCTGGTCGGATCGTTCTCCGTACGCCGGCTGGAGGCGTTTCGCCGGCGCACCCGGGGGCGGGTCGCCACCTCGGCCCACCCGCTGGAGGTGGCGGCGTTCCTGCTGCTCCCGAGCGCCCGGCTCGCACGGTGGGTCACCCGCGGCCGTCCGCGCGCACTGCAGGTCCCGCACCGCCACGGACGGCTGCGGGTCACCTCCCCCGCCCTGGTGCGTCGCGCCCACGCGGCGGGCCTGCAGGTGCACGTGTGGACCATCGACGACCCGATCGAGATGAACTCCCTCCTCGACCGTGGCGTTGACGGCATCATGACCGATCGCACGGACATACTCAGGGACGTGCTCCGCGCACGCGGACAGTGGAACGGCCCCCACGGCGGCCGGGAAGGTGACTCATGAGCCACTCCGACGGCGCCCACCCCGCCGGCACGCCCGGCACGCCCACCGGCATCGCCGACCTCCGCCCGCTCGCCCGCGCGCGGGAGCAGAAGGCCTGGTACTGGTACGACTGGGCCAACAGCGCCTACGTGACCACGGTCGGGACCGTGCTGTTCGCGCCCTACATCATCGCCATCGCCAAGGAGGCGGCGGTCGACAACCGGGTCTCGCTGCTCGGGATCTCCGTGGCGCCCGGCTCGCTGCCGTCCTACCTGGTGACCGTCTCCACGATCATCTCCGCGATCGTGCTGCCGCTGATGGGTCCGGTCGCCGACCGCACGGCGGACAAGAAGCGCCTCCTGGCGGCGTTCGCCTGGCTCGGAGCGCTGAGTGGGTCGCTGATCTTCTTCGCCACCGGCAGCAACTGGCAGATCGGCGCCCTCGGCTTCTTCCTGGCCAACATCTTCCTGGGCGCCTCGCTCGTGGTGAACGACTCGATCCTGCCGCTCATCTCCGACGAGGACGACCGCGACCGGGTCTCCTCGCGCGGGTGGGCGTGGGGCTACCTCGGGGGCGGCCTCCTGCTCGCGGTGAACCTGGCCGTGGTGACCCTGCACGACACCTTCGGCCTCTCCGAGGGCGACGCGGCGCGGCTGAGCATGCTCTCGGCGTGCCTGTGGTGGGCGGCGTTCACCTTCATCCCGTTCCTCCGGCTGCAGGACCACGAGCCCGTGCCGCTGGCCGAGGCCGACGGTGGGGGCGGCGGGATCTTCGCGCAGAGCTTCGGCCAGCTCGGCAAGACCCTGCGCGAGCTGCCGCGCTACCCCGTCGCGCTCAACTTCCTGCTGGCCTACCTGTTCTTCAACGACGGGATCCAGACCGTGATCGCCTCGGCCTCGACCTATGGCTCGGAGGAGCTGGAGTTCGGGCAGTCGGTGCTGATCGGCACCATCCTGCTGGTGCAGTTCGTCGCCTTCGGCGGCGCGTTGGTGTTCGGCCGGCTGGCCAGGCGGTTCGGCTCCAAGCGCACGATCCTGGGCGGCCTCGTGGTCTGGATGCTGATCGTGACCGCGGCGCTCTTCCTGCCCGTCAAGGGACTCGTGCCGTTCCTGCTGCTCGGCGTGGCCATCGGCGTCGTGCTCGGCGGCACGCAGGCGCTGGCGCGGTCGTACTTCTCGCTCCTCATCCCCCGTGGCAAGGAGGCGGAGTACTTCAGCTTCTACCACGCCATGGACCGCGGGACGTCGTGGTTCGGCACCCTCGTGTTCGGCCTGGTCTTCCAGCTCACCGACTCCTACCGCCCGGCGATCTTCGCCCTGATCATCTTCTTCGTCCTCGGCGGTCTGCTGCTGCTCCGGGTCGACACCGAGCGCGGGATCCGCGACGCCGGGAACGAGGTGCCGGCGGTCATCTGAGTCCCGCCGGCCCCGCCGTGGCCGGGGTGCCACCCGTGGGGGTGAGGTTCGTCTCGCTCACGCGTGGGAGTTCTGCCGTCGAATCCACGGAATGTGGACGTCCCCGCTACCGTTGAAGGATCAAGAAGGGGCGAGCGCGTCGTCACGAGCGGCGTCATGGACCACGGTCCGGCTCGTCTCCCCATTGCCCGGAACACAATCTACGGGGTCAGCAACCCAACTGGAGGTGGGCACGGTGGCGGAGCGCACACTGCGTGGCGCGAGGCTCGGCGGCCAGAGCTTTGAGGACGAGCGCGGCATCGAGTTCGCGGCTCGTCAGCAGGTCGGCTACAAGTGCAAGCAGGGTCATGAGTTCGAGGTGACCATGTCGGTCGAGGCCGACATCCCGGCGGTCTGGGAGTGCCCGCGCTGCGGCGCCGAGGCCCTCAGCACGGCCGGCATCCTCCCCGAGGAGAAGGTCGAGAAGCCGGCTCGCACGCACTGGGACATGCTCCTGGAGCGTCGCTCGGAGAAGGAGCTCGAGGACATCCTCAAGGAGCGCCTCGAGCTGCTCCGTGGCGGGGAGATCGGACCGGCGCACCTGCACCGGGCCAACGCCAAGAAGCGCAAGGTCTCCTGAGCCGCTCGCTCAGTCGACCACGTCGCCCCGGACCACCGGCCCCTCGGCCCCCGGTCCGGGGCGACGGCCATTTCCGGGCCCGCCAGCGGGGAAGCCTCCCGGCACCACGACGAGGCGGCGCTCCACCACCGAGGTGAGCAGCCGGCGCGCGATCGGACGGGTCAAGGGCAGGATCAGCAGGATGCCAGCGACGTCGAGGACGAAGCCGGGGCTGAGCATGAGCGTGCCGCCGATGAGGATGAGCGCGCCGTCCGCGAGCTCCCGGGCCGGCATCCGGCCGTGCTGGAGAGCCTCGCGCAGCGCGCGCCACGCGCGGCCGCCCTCCCGCTTGACCAGCCACGCGCCGAGCATGCTGTCGAGGACGAGCAGCAGGATCGTCCACCACGGGCCGACGAGCCGGCCGACCTGGAGGATCACCCAGATCTCGGCGAGCGGGACCGCCACGAAGGCGATCGCGAGGAGCGGTCGGAGCCAGGCGCGGCGTCGTCGCGGCGGACGGGTGCTGCCGAGGGTGCTCATGCCCCGGCGCCCCTCCGGTGGCGCAGCTGGGCGCGGCGCTCGGAGAGTCCCCATCGGGTGATCAGGCGCAGCGACTCGCTCGCCACCTGCCCGCTCATCTTGGAGTCGCCCCGCTCGCGCTCGATGAACTCGATGGGCACTTCCCTCAGACGCAGGCCGCGGGACAGCGTGCGGTAGGCGAGGTCGGTCTGGAACACGTACCCAGTAGACCTCACCGAGGCAAGGTCGATCGCCTCGAGCGTGGCCCGGCGGAACAGGCGGTAGCCGGCGGTGGCGTCCTTGACCTTGATGCCGAGCAGCAGGCGCACGTAGAGATTGCCGCCGCGCGAGAGCAGCAGCCGCTGCACCGGCCAGTTCACCACCGACCCGCCCGGCACGTAGCGCGAGCCGATGACGAGGTCGGCGGTCCGCAGGGCGTCGAGCAGGCGCTGGAGCTGCTCGGGCTGGTGGGAGCCGTCGGCGTCCATCTCGCCGATCACGTCGTAGCCGGCCTCGAGCGCCACCCGGAAGCCGTGGAGGTACGCCGCCCCCAGCCCGGCCTTCTCGGTGCGGTGCACCACCGTCACCGCCTCGTCCTCCGCCGCCAGGCGGTCGGCGATGGCGCCGGTGCCGTCCGGGCTGTTGTCGTCGACGACGAGCACGTCCACCCCGGGCTGGGCGGCCCGCAGGCGACCCACGATCCACTCGAGGTTCTCCGACTCGTTGTAGGTCGGGACGACCATCACGCAGCGGCCGAGGCCTTCGACGCTCACCGGGTGCCACCTCGTTCGCTCCGCACGTCGACGGGGCGGTCGCCGCGTCGGCGACGACGATAGGCCAGAACGACGACGATCGTGTGGACGAGGAGGAACACGAGGGCGAGCCGTCCCGGCCACAGCCCGATCCGCACGGCCGGGGTGAGGGTCGTGCTGAGCCCCACGGTCTCGACGAGGACGCCCTGCTGGCGGCGCGGGACCGACGCCACGACCTCCCCGTCGGGGCTCACGATGCCCGAGATCCCGTTGATCGCCGCGACCACGACCCAGCGGCCGGTCTCCAGCGCCCGCAGCCGGCTGATCTCGAACTGCTGGTCGAGCTGGGAGGTGCGGCTGAACATGGCGTTGCTCGTCTGCACGGTGACCAGCTGGGCGCCGCGCGCCACCTGGCCGGCGATCCCGTCGTCGTAGGCGACGTCGAAGCAGATCGCGTCGGCCACCCGCACGCCGGCCACGCGCAGCGGCTCCAGGCTGGTGCCCCGCACCATGTCGCGCGGCACCATCCGGAGCTTGCCGTAGGTCGAGGGGATCAGGCTGCTGCCCCGGAACGGGATGTACTCGCCGTACGGCACGGGGTGGCGCTTGGTGTAGCGGTCGCCGCTGCCGAGCCCGGGCTCGTAGACGATGCCCTGGTTGAGCACCTGCGTGTCGTCGAGCGGGTCGGTGGAGACGCCGCCGACGATGATCGGCACGTCGACCGCGTCGCTGGCCGCCACGATCCCGGCGTGGATGCCCGGGTCGGTGAACGGGTCGACCGCGGTGGAGTTCTCCGGCCACACCACGAAGTCGACCGGGGGCTGCTCCCCCGCCGCGACGGCCTCGGCGAGGTCGCGGGTCAGGTCGACGTGGTTGGCGGTGACCTCCCGGTGCACCGACGGGACGTCGAGGCCCGTGCCCGGCACGTCGCCCTGCACCGCGGCGACCGTCGTGGAGCCCTGCTGCGTCACGCGGAACGGCGCCAGCGCCGGCAGCAGCGTGACGACCGCGAGGGCCGCGACGACGGCCACCGCCGCCCGTGGGTGCGAGCGCACCGTGACCAGCACCCAGGCGAGCGTGGTGCCGGTGAGGGCGACGAGGAAGCCGGTGCCCACCATGCCGACGTAGGGCAGGGCCTCGGCCCACGGCGTCCCGGCGGTGGCGTACGCCAGTCGCCCGAAGGGCATCCCGGAGAACGGGAAGCCGCTGCGCAGGGTCTCGATCCCGACCCACCACAGCGCGGTCCACACCGGCCACGCCCGCAGCCGGAGGCTCCAGGACAGGCCGAGGCCGAGCGGCACGAAGAACGCCGCCTCGACGCCGCACATCCCGATCCACGCATCCGTCCCGACCGAGCGCATCCAGACCATGACGGCGTAGGTGAAGGTCAGCCCGAAGAGCAGGCTCGGCAGCCACGCGCGACGCGGTCCCAGGCCGCGCACCGACAGCACCAGCGCGGCGATCGCGGGCGGCATCAGCCACGCCCAGCCGATCGGTTCGAAGGCGGCTGCCAGGACGAGTCCGCCGACGAGGGCGAGGAGGCAGCGCAGCGGCACGGTGCAGACCGTAGCCGACGGCCAAGGGCCTGCAGCGGTGCGGGAGGGACGACGAGGCTTCGGACCGACGCGCGACACGGCTGGCTGCCGATCGCGTGAAGTTGTCTACGGCACCGGGGTCCCTCCCGCATCCGGCCCCCGCAGGGCGCTGCCGACGGGTTGCTCGACGGCGGTCATCGCTGGCGCTGCGATCCGCACGTCTTGCTCCCCCTTGCCGACACCACCACCCACGAGCTGCACAGGCGGACGCCGGAACGATGCCTTCACGGGCGGGCCGGTGTCAACACGGTCCTGACCTGCGGATTCGTGCATCCCCGCAGGTCAGCGGCGGACCGGGCGGCACCGCCGATTCGAGGCGCTCCGGCGTGTCGTGGGCGACACGCCGACGGCGTGGTGCCGGTGTGACGCCCGGTGTCCGGCTGCTCGGGTCAGCGGGGAGGAACGACGACCGTGCCGGTCGCGGTCGTCGCCACCACCGGCGGGTCGAGCACCTCCGCGGCACCGGGCGCGTCCTGGGTCGGGGCGCCGCGACCCACCACGTGGACCGCGAAGTCCATCACCCGGCTGCGGGTGCCCTCCCTGACGAGCGTCGCGGTGATCTCGAGGACGTCGCCGGCCCTGACCGGGGCCTTGAACTGGACGTCTGAGTAGGAGGCGAACAGGCCTTCGTCGCCGTCGAGGACGATGCACATCTCCGTGGCCACGTCGCCGAACAGCCCGAGGCTGTAGGCGCCGTCGACGAGGTTGCCGGCGTAGTGGGCGTGGGAGTACGGGACGTAGCGCCGGTGGGTGACGACCGTGCCGACGCGACCCGCGGTCGGGTCCGGGGTGCTCACGAGGCCTTCTCCTTGCTGGACGCGCGGGCTCCCGCGACGCGGTGGACGATGTAGGAGGCGACCTCGCCTGGCGTGGTGCCGCGGGTGAAGACCCGGTCGACGCCGAGCTCCTCGGCCATCGTCTCGTCGAAGCGCGGCCCGCCCACGACCAGCAGCGGCCGCTTGTCCGAGGGATACGCCTCGCGGAACGCCGCTGACATCTCGCGGGTGTTGAGCAGGTGGGCGTCGCGCTGGGTGACGACCTGCGAGACCAGCACCGCGTCGGCCTTCTCCGCGCGGGCCGCCTCGACGAGCTGCGGCACCGAGACCTGGGCGCCGAGGTTCACCACCTTCAGCTCGCGGTAGTACTCCAGGCCCTTCTCGCCGGCGAAGCCCTTGATGTTGAGGATCGCGTCGATGCCCACGGTGTGGGCGTCGGTGCCGATGCACCCGCCCACCACCACCAGGCGGCGCCGCATCGAGCGCTTGATCGCCGCGTTGGCCTCCTTGGGCGTCAGCAGCGGGTAGTCGCGCTCGACCACCTCGACCGTGCTGGGGTCGACGAGGTGGTTGACCCGCCCGTAGACGACGAAGAACGTGAAGCCGTCGCCCATCGGCTTGGCGTGCACGACCAGCGCGGGGTCCATGCCCATCTTGTTGGCCAGCTGCACCGCGGCGCCCTCGGCGACCTTCGAGTGCTGGATCGGCAGGGTGAAGGACAGCTGCACCATGCCGTCGCCGGTGGTGTCGCCGTAGGGACGGATCAGGTTCATGCGGAGCATCCCCTCTCGGTGGTCGAGGTGCGAGCGCAGCGAGCCTCGAAGCTCATCGCTGGTCCCCCTCGAGGATCTCGGTCGCCGGGTTGTAGTAGCCCTCGGCCTTGCGGGCCACGCCGTCGAGGCCCTTGCCCTTGTCGGCGGGGCGCTTCATCAGGCCGAACGTGCCGTCGGCGATCGCCGAGAGCAGCGGCGGCTCCCCCGGCGTGCTGCGGTCGGCCTTGATCTCCTCGAGCAGGCCGATCGCCTCGCCCAGCACCTCGCGTGCGCGGCTGGCGATGAACCCCTCGGGCGCGGGGTGGAAGTCCTCGCGCAGGTTGCCCGCGGCGTTCATCACGTAGCGGACGTTCTGCAGCGCCAGGTCGCGGTCGGAGATCCAGGGCGTCACGACCGCCTCGGTCATCATCCCGACCAGCAGGATGCCCTGGCCGGTCATCGCGCCGACGAGGTTGAAGAAGCCGTCGAGGAGGTAGCCCTTGAAGATGTCGCCGGTCATGTGGCGGGTCGGGGGCATCCACTTGAGCGGGGCGTCGGGGAAGAGCTCGCGGGCGAGCATCGCGTGGGCGAGCTCGAGGCGGAACGAGTCGGGCACCTCGGGGTCGATCTCGAAGGCGTGCCCGAGCCCGAGCTGCCAGTCCTCGAGCCCGGCCTCCTTGGCGAAGTACTCGTTGAGCAGCTGGCTGGTCGTGACCGTGTGCGCGGCCTCGACGGCGTCGGCGGTGGTGAGGTAGTTGTCCTCGCCGGTGTTGATGATGATGCCCGCGCGCGCGTGGACCTGGCGGCTGAAGCGCTGGTCGACGAAGGTGCGGATCGGGTTGATGTCGCGGAACAGGATCCCGTACATCGAGTCGTTGAGCATCATGTCGAGGCGCTCGAGACCGGCCAGCGCGGCGATCTCGGGCATGCAGAGACCCGAGGCGTAGTTGGTGAGCCGGACGTAGCGGCCGAGCTCCCTCGACGTCTCGTCGAGCGCGGCGCGCATGAGGCGGAAGTTCTCCTGCGTGGCGTAGGTGCCGGCGAAGCCCTCCCGGGTGGCGCCCTCGGGGACGAAGTCGAGCAGCGACTGGCCGGTCGAGCGGATCACCGCGATCACGTCGGCGCCCTCGCGGGCCGCGGCCTGGGCCTGCGGGATGTCCTCCATGATGTCGCCGGTGGCGACGATGAGGTAGATCCACGGCTTGCTGGGGGCGTCGCCCACCTTGGCGATCATCCGCTCGCGCGCGACGCGCTGCCGGTCGACCTGCTTGATGCCGGCGCCGACCGCCTTGCGGGAGGCGGCCGTGGCACGGGTGGCGTCCTTGCCCTCCGGCACGCGGAACGTCACCGAGCCGGCGGCGGCCTTCTGGGCCAGCGTCGTGAGGTCGTCGCCCTCGCCCCGGAGCAGCGCGTCCCAGACCGGGAGGCTGACGCCGTGCTCGAGGCCCACGTCGGCGCGCACCGCGTCGGCGAGGCGGTTGACCCAGGGGGTGCCGTCGGGGTCGGCACCCGAGAGGCCGGCCAGGCGCAGCGTGGCCCGCTCGACGCTCACCGTCGTGTGCTGGGTGGCGAGGTCGACGATCGGCTTGCCGACCTGGCGGGCGAGCGTGCGCGCGCGGCGTACGTCGGCCCGGTCGATGCCGAGCTGGCTGGTGGGGCGTGCCATCAGAGCCTCCGCTCGAAGAGTCCGCGGACACCGGCGTCCGCGCGCAGCAGCTCCATCGCGTAGGCCGCGTGGCCGGGGACGTAGCCGTTGCCCACGAGCATCCGCACGTCGGCGGCCAGTCCCTCGGCGCCGAGCGCTGCGGCGCTGAAGCTGGTGGCCATGGAGAAGAAGATGACGGTGCCGCCCTCGGCGGTGGCCAGGACGGCGCCGCCCTCGCAGCCGGGGACGTCGACGCACACGACCGTCACGTCGGCAGGACCGCCCGCGGCGGCGACCGCCTCGCGCAGGGCGATGGGGTCGCGCGCGTCGGCGATGGTGACGGCGTCGGCGATCCCGGCGCCGGTGAGCAGGTCGTGCTCGGCCTGGTGGGGCACGACGCCGATGGTGCGCGCTGCGCCCGCCTGGCGCGCGGCCGCGAGGCTGAGCGAGCCGGACTTGCCGGCGCCGCCGATGACGGCGACGGTCGGGGCGGTCCCCGTGGCGGCGTACTCCCCCACCACGCGGGCGGTGAGGGCCGGTGCGCCGCACACGTCCATCACGCTCAGCGAGAGGGCTGGGTCGAGGTCGTCGGGGATGACGGCGGCGATCGAGCGACCGAAGAGCACGGCGTAGCCGTCGCACGGCACCTGCTCGCTCGCGCCGTCCCAGCGCGCGAGCCCGTCCTGGATCACGAGCGGGGTGAGGGTGAGGCTGACCAGGGTGGCGACGCGGTCGCCCACCGACAGGCCGAGCGGTGAGTCCGGGCCGACCTCCTCGACGGTGCCGACGAGCATGCCGCCGGACCCGGTCTCGGGGTTCTGCATCTTGCCGCGCGTGGCGACGATGTCGAGGACCTCCGCGCGCACCGCGTCGCCGTCGGTCTCACCGAAGCGCGTGTGCTTGCGCTCGAGCTGGCGGAAGGAGGCGGCGTCGAGGTTGAGCCGCTCCACCCGCACGCGGACCTCGTCGGGCCACAGCTCGTCGGTGGTGTCGAGGCGCTGGGCGGCCTGGGGCAGCACGACGCGCTCGTCGAGCACCCGGTGCAGGCCCGTCGGGTCGCCGGGACGGCGGCCGCTCGCGGGATCGGGCTGGTGCTCCGTCTGGATGTCCGAGGGGGTGGGCATGCAGGTCATCCTTCTTCGTCAACGCGGCTGGACCGTAAATCTTGCGGCGTGGCATTGGACGCACCGCACTTTCTCCGCGTACTCTCCCAGATGTGGCGCCGCCCACACAACCGGCGCGCCGTCCGGCACCGACCCGGCCATCCACCGGGCCACGCTTCAAGGAGACCTCATGAGCATCGAGACCGCCAGCGCGCTGGGACAGGCCCTCGACACCGGCCAGCCCTACCCGTACCAGCGCGTCGAGCTCGTCGAGCCCGACTGGACGCGGTTCCCGGGCTGGGCGGGCGTCACCGCCGAGGACTGGGCCTCGGTCCAGTGGCAGCGGGCCCACTGCATCAAGAACGTCAAGCAGCTGCGCGAGCTGATGGGCGACCTGCTCGACGAGCGGTTCTACGCCGACCTCGAGCGCGACCAGGCCGAGCGCGCCACCATGTCGATGCTGGTGCCGCCGCAGATGATGAACACGATGGTGCCGCACCTCGACCCCGCCGGTCCGGGCTCGCTCACCGAGGCGTTCTACGCCGACCCGGTGCGCCACTACATGATCCCGGTCTTCAGCGACCGCCGCACCGACTGGCCCTCCCACCCGCACGCAGCGCGCGACTCGCTCCACGAGCACGACATGTGGGCCACCGAGGGCCTGACCCACCGCTACCCCACCAAGGTGCTCGCCGAGCTGCTCCCGACGTGCCCGCAGTACTGCGGCCACTGCACCCGCATGGACCTCGTCGGCAACTCGACGGTGGTCATCGACAAGCTGAAGTTCGCCGGCAAGCCCAACGACCGCCTCGGCGACATGCTCGACTACCTCCGTCGTACGCCCTCGGTGCGCGACGTCGTCGTCTCCGGCGGCGACGTGGCCAACATGCCGTGGCCCCGCCTCGAGGCGTTCCTCACCTCCGTGCTCGAGGTCGAGAACATCCGCGACATCCGCCTGGCCACCAAGGCGCTCATCGGCCTGCCGCAGCACTGGCTGCAGCCCGACGTCGTCGAGGGCGTCTCGCGCGTCGCCGGCCTCGCCCGCTCGCGCGGCGTCTCGCTCGCGATGCACACCCACGCCAACCACGCGAACTCCGTCACGCCGGTCGTCGCCGAGGCCGCGAGGGCGATGCTGGACGCCGGCCTGCGCGACGTGCGCAACCAGGGCGTGCTGCTCAACGGCGTCAACGCCGACCCGCACGCGCTGCTCGACCTGTGCTTCCGCCTCCTCGACGGCGCGCAGATCATGCCCTACTACTTCTACATGTGCGACATGATCCCGTTCTCGGAGCACTGGCGGGTCTCGCTGGCCGACGCCCAGCGCCTGCAGCACCACATCATGGGTTACCTCCCGGGCTTCGCGACGCCGCGCATCGTGTGCGACGTCCCGTTCGTCGGCAAGCGCTGGGTCCACCAGAACGCCGACTACGACACCGAGCACGGCATCTCGTACTGGACCAAGAACTACCGCACCTCGATCGAGGCCGACGACGCCGAGGCCCTCTCGCGCTACTACGAGTACTACGACCCGATCCACACGCTGCCCGAGTCCGGCCAGCAGTGGTGGGAGCAGCACGGCCGCCTCGACGAGGCCTCCCTCAAGGCCGCCGAGATGGCCGAGGCCTCCCGCCGTACGGCTGCCCTCCAGGCCTACTGAGGCGTTGCCGCCCCGGAACCCCGGGTTCCCCCGCCTAGCCGGGGGAACCCGGGGTTCTCGTGCCTTGCAGACCGCGAGAACCCCGGGACACACCCGAGAACTCCCCGGTACGTCCCAGCGGTTCTCCACAACCGACGGGGTGCCGGTTTCGGCGCCGGTCGCGGGTGGGCAGGTACAGCCCATGCAGTCACCACCTCCTGACCTCCGACTCGCCGTCCGGCTGCGTCGTGAGCTCCTCGCCGACGGGTACACCGACGACCAGCTGACCAGGCTCCTACGGGCCGGGGTGCTGGTGAGGATCCGCCGCGGCGCGTACGTCGAGAAGAAGCTGTGGGACCGGCTCGCGCCCGAGGACCGGCACCGCGTCCTCAGCCGTGCGGTCCTCCGTGCGGGGCACCCGCTCATGGCGCTGACGCACGTCTCGGCTGTGCTGGAGCTGGGGGTCGCGGTGTGGGGCGTCCCGCTCGACGAGGTGCACACCACCCGCACGGACGGCAAGGGTGCGCGGCGGGAGGCAGGCGTCGTCCACCACTCGGGGCTCCTGGCCGAGAGCGAGACGCAGGTCGTGGAGGGCGTACGCATCGGGCCCGCCGCCCGCGCGGCCGTCGAGGTGATGGCCACCGCGACACCGGAGGCAGCCCTCGTCGTCGCGAACGGGCTGCTCCATGCTCGGCACATCACCCGCCCAGAGCTGGTCGCCGCGGCGCAGGCCATGAAGCACTGGCCCTACTCGTTGTCGGCGCACGTCGTGGTGGCGCTCGCGGACGGGCGGTTCGAGTCCGTCGGCGAGACGCGGGCGTTCTACCTGTGCCGACAGCAGGGTCTGCCGCGTCCCGAGCCGCAGTACGTCGTGCGCGACGAACGGGGCAACGTGGTGGCGCGCCTCGACCTCGCGTGGCCGGCGTACGGCGTCTTCGTGGAGTTCGACGGTCGAGCCAAGTACGACCAGCACCGCAGGCCGGGCGAGACGCTGGCGCAGTACCTGCTCCGCGAGAAGAAGCGGGAAGAGCTGGTGTGCCTGCTGACGGGATGGGTCTGCATCCGGATCACCTGGGAGGACCTCGCTCGGCCGCTGCAGACGGGCTCGCGGATCCGCCGCGTGCTGGAGCTGCGCCGCCCGCTGGGTGCGTGACCTCTCGAGCGTTCCTCGTGGTTCTCGTGGCTTGCAAGGTGCCAGAACCACGGGTTCCCCCGGTGAAGCGGGGGAACCCGACGCGCTACGCGCAGCGGCTAAGCGCAGCGGCCGGCGCGCGGCAGGCGGCCGGGGATCACTGACGAACGCCGCCCCAGGGTCAGTCGAGGGGGCGGTTCTCGTAGGGGGTGGAGAGCACGATGGTGGTGCGGGTGGAGACGCTGGCGGCGCCGCGGATGCGGGCGAGGAGGTCCTCGAGGTCACGGGGGGTGGCGACGCGGATCTTGAGGATGTAGGACTCCTCCCCCGCGACCGACCAGCACGACTCGATCTCCTGGATCCCGCCCAGCCGCTCGGGGTAGTCGTCGGGCTGGGAGGGGTCGATCGGGGTGATCGAGATGAACGCGGTCAGCGGTCGACCGAGCTGGTCGTGGTCGATGGTGGCGCCGTAGCCCTTGATCAGTCCGCGCTGCTCGAGCCGCTTCACGCGCTGGTGGACCGCGGAGGTCGACAGGTCGGTGGCGCGGCCGAGGTCGGTGAAGGACATCCGGCCGTCGGTGGCCAGCAGGGACAGGATCTGCCGGTCCTTGGACTCGACCTCCGATGTGCTCACGGCCACAGACTAGTGGGATCCGGAGAGCGCCTCGACGAGCCGCACGGCAGACGAGCCGAGGCCCCAGCGCTCGTCGAGCGCGACCACGGCGTCGTGGTCGGCGGGGGTGCGCGGACGGGTCAGGTCGGGGGACCCGAGGTCGAGGTCACGGCGTACGGCGACGACCTCGGGCGCGACGTCGAGGTAGTCGACGGCCGCCTTGATCTTCCCGCGCGGCCCGGGCCCCATGTCGGAGTCGGGGTCGGCGGCGGCCGCGACGATGGCGTCGACGCCGCCGAACCGGTTGATCAGCGTGGCGGCGGTCTTGTCACCCACCCCCGCGACGCCGGGCAGGCCGTCGGAGGCGTCACCGCGCAGGGTGGCGAGGTCGGCGTAGTGGGCCGCGGGCACGCCGTACTTCGCGCGGACCCAGGCGTTGTCGACGCGTTCGTGCTTGCTCACGCCGCGCGCGACGTAGAGCACCCGGACGGCCGTCTCGTCGTCGACGAGCTGGAACAGGTCGCGGTCGCCGGTGACGATGTCGACGGGCATCCCCGCACCGGTGGCGAGCGTGCCGATCACGTCGTCGGCCTCCATCTCCGGGTGGCCGACCACGGGGATGCCGTAGGCCGCCAGGACCTCGCGGATCACCGGCACCTGCGCCTGCAGCGGGTCGGGCACCTCCTCCACGTCGGGACGCGGGCCGGGGACCTCGCGCACCACCCGGTGGGCCTTGTAGGAGGGGATCAGGTCGACGCGCCACTGCGGGCGCCAGTCGTCGTCCCAGCAGCACGCCAGGTGGGTCGGGTCGTACTCCCCCACCAGCCGGCTGATGAAGTCCATCAGGCCGCGGACGGCGTTGACCGGCGTGCCGTCGGGTGCCTTCACCGAGTCGGGCACCCCGAAGAACGCCCGGAAGTAGAGCGAGGCGGTGTCGAGGAGCAGGAGGCGGTCGCCGGAGGCCATGGCGGCAGCCTCCCACACGCCTCCGACGCCGCCCCGACGCCGCCCCGCCGGGCAGCGGCGGGACGGAAGCCGGGCGGAAGCCGCTGCTACTCCGCCAGCACGCTGTAGGCGATGACGCCCCGCTTGAGGGCCTTCGCGGCCGCCCGTGCGGTCTCGCGCAGCGTCGCCTCGCCGGCGGCGTCGGCCACCTGCCCGCACAGGTCCAGCAGCTGCTTCATCCACCGCACGAAGTCGCCGGCCGACAGCCCCGTCACCATCAGCACCTCGTCGAGGTCGTCGCCTTCCGCCCAGCGCCACGCCGCCCACGCGAAGCCCAGGTCGGGCTGGCGCAGGAAGTCGAGCTTGTGGTCGCGCTCGAGCGCGTCGAGCTGGCCCCAGAGCCGCACCAGCTCGCCGAGGACCTCACGCACCTGGCCGCCCGGGATCTTCGGCGACGACGCGTCGTCGGCCCTGCGCGCCTCGAAGACCAGCGCCGAGAGCACGGACGCGAGCTCGGAGGGCGACAGACCGTCGAACAGCCCGGCGCGGATCGCCTCCGCCGCCACGAGGTCCATGTCGGTGTAGATGCGCCGCAGGTGCCGGCCCTTGTCGGTGACCTTGTCACCCTCGAGGTAGTCGAGCGCGGTGAGCACGTCGCAGACGCGGTCGAAGGTGCGCGCGACCGTGTTGGTGCGGGTCTCCACGCGGCGCTTGAGCGTCTCGGTGTCGCGCTGCAGCTTGAACCACCGCTCGGCCCAGCGGGCGTGGTCCTCGCGCTCGGGGCACTGGTGGCAGGGGTGCGCCTTGAGGTCGGCGCGCAGCCGGCCGATCTCGCGGTCGGCCGCGGTGTCGCTGAAGGAGTCGCCCTTGTCGCTGCGCCGCTGACGCGGCGCGTCGAGGCCGCGTGCCTTGTCGCGCAGCGCGGTGGCGAGGTCGCGCCGCATCGCGGGGTTGCGCCCGTTGAACGACTTCGGCACCCGCATCCGGGTGATCGCCTCCACCGGCACGGGGAAGTCCATCGGCGCGAGCCGGCGCGCCTGGCGGTCGGCGGTGAGGACGTACGGGCGCGGCTCGTCGCCCGACTTCCCGGGGTCGATCACCACGGCGAGGCCGCTGAACTTGCCCGCCGGCACGTGGATGACGTCGCCCGGACGCAGCCGCGCGAGCGAGGCGAGCGCCTCCTCACGGCGGTCCTGGCGACGCTCCCGCGCCGCCCCCTTCTCGAGGTCGGAGATCGCGCGGCGCATCGCGGCGTACTCCATGAAGTCGCCGAGGTGGCACTGCGCGGCCTCGCGGTAGCCCTCGAGCGCCTCCTCGGCCTTGACCACCTGGCGGGCCAGCCCGACGACGGCCTTGTCGGCCTGGAACTGGGCGAACGACTGCTCGAGCAGCTCGCGTGAGCGCTCGCGGCCGAACTGGTGCACCAGGTTGACCGCCATGTTGTAGGACGGGCGGAACGACGACCGGAGCGGGTAGGTGCGGGTCGACGCGAGGCCGGCGACCTCGCGTGGGTTCATGCCCGGCTGGTAGAGCACGACCCCGTGGCCCTCGATGTCGAGCCCGCGGCGACCGGCGCGCCCGGTGAGCTGGGTGTACTCCCCCGGCGTCAGGTCGGCGTGGGTCTCGCCGTTCCACTTGGAGAGCTTCTCGATCACGACCGTGCGCGCGGGCATGTTGATGCCCAGCGCGAGGGTCTCGGTGGCGAAGACGACCTTGACCAGCCCGTCCTGGAACAGCTCCTCGACCACCTGCTTGAACGCCGGCAGCAGCCCGGCGTGGTGCGCCGCGATGCCGCGCGTGAGGCCGTCGAGGAACTCGTGGTAGCCCAGGACGTGGAGGTCCTCCTCGGGCAGCGTGCGCGCGGCCTCCTCGACCCGGGCGAAGATCTCGTCGCGCTCGGCCGCGGTGGTCAGGCGGGTGTTGGCCTGCACGAGCTGGGTGACCGCGGCGTCGCAGCCGGCCCGGCTGAAGATGAACACGATGGCCGGGAGCAGCCCCTCGCGGTCGAGGCGCTCGACCACGTCGACGCGCGTAGGGATCCAGACCCGGCGGCCGTTGCCGACCGCACGGGGGTTCTTCGACGATCCCGGCTTCCCCTTGCGGGGCGAGCGGCGGTCGCGCATCAGGCGTGAGCTCGCCCAGTCGTCGCGGGCGATGCGGGTGAGCTCATCGTTGACGGGTGCGCCCTCCTTCACGAAACCGGCGCTGGCGTCGACGTCGGAGGAGGCGAACAGGTCGAGCAGCCGGCGCCCGACCATGACGTGCTGGAACAGCGGCACCGGCCGCTTCTCCTCCAGGACCGTGGTGGTCTCGCCGCGCACGGTGGCCAGCCACTCGCCGAACTCCTCGGCGTTGGAGACCGTCGCCGACAGCGAGACGAGGGTGACCGACTCGGGGAGATGGATGATCACCTCCTCCCAGACCGCGCCGCGCATCCGGTCGGCGAGGTAGTGGACCTCGTCCATCACCACGTAGCCGAGCCCGAGCAGCGTGCGCGAGCCGGAGTAGAGCATGTTGCGCAGGACCTCGGTGGTCATCACGACCACCGGCGCCTCGCCGTTGACGACGTTGTCGCCGGTCAGCAGGCCGACGTTGTCGGCGCCGTAGCGCTTGACCAGGTCGTGGTACTTCTGGTTCGACAGCGCCTTGATCGGCGTCGTGTAGAACGCCTTGCGCCCGGTCTGGAGCGCGAGGTGGATCGCGAACTCGCCGACGATCGTCTTGCCAGACCCGGTCGGGGCCGCGACCAGGACGCCGCGCCCGTCCTCGATCTCCTGGCAGGCACGCACCTGGAAGTCGTCGAGGGTGAAGCCGTAGAGGCCGGCGAAGTCCTTCAGCATGGGGTGGCCCTTGTCGCGCTGGAACGCCGCGTAGCGCTCGGCCGGTGAGAGCTCCTGCTCGTCGTTCATGCGATGACCTCCAGTGCTCCGGGGACGCACTCGACGGTGAGCGGCAGCGCGCCGAAGCGCTCGCCGTCGGCGTACGTCACGATGCCGGGCGCCGCCACGGTCACCGCGCGCACCCGGCGGTGGACGTACTCCTCCACCCCGTCGATGCGACCGGTGAACAGGCGCGGGTAGGAGCGCACCAGCTTGGTCTTGCTCATCTTGGTGATCACCACGACGTCGAGCATGCCGTCGTCGAGCAAGGCGCCCTCGGTGATCCGCAGCCCCCCGCCGAACGAGGGGCCGTTGCCGACGGCGACGAGCATCGCCTCGTGCTCGACCGTCTCGCCGTCGAGGTCGAGCACGTAGGGCAGCGGGCGGAACGTGCGCAGCTCGGCGAGCGTGGCCAGGTTGTAGCGCATCTGGCCGCGGGGCCACGTCATGGCGTTGGCGCGCTCGTTGACGACCGCGTCGAACCCGGCGGCGAGCACGGTCACGAAGTAGCGGTCGCCGCAGCGGGCGAGGTCGATCGTGCGTCGGCGCGACATCACGATGCGGTCGGCGGCCGCCACCGGGTCGGTGCGCGGGAGGCCGAGGTAGCGCGCGACGTCGTTGCCGGTGCCGGCGGGGATCAGGCCGAGCGGTGTGCCGGTGCCCGCCACCGCCTGCGCGCCGAGGTGCGCCAGCCCGTCACCGCCGCAGACCACCAGCGCCTCGACGCCGTCCGCCACGCAGCCGCGCGCCAGGTCGGCCGCCTCGTCGGCGTCGCGTCCCTGCAGGTTGCGCACGACGAAGCCGCTCTCCCGCAGCCGGGTCAGCGCGGCGTCGCGGTGGCGCGCACCCTTGCCCCTGCCCGCGGTGGGGTTGGTCAGCAGCGCGATCTCGCGTCCCCGCACCGGGACGGCCGCTGTGGGGTCGTGCATGGGCGCGACCCTATCCCCCGCTCCTACCCGCCGAGCCGCAGGAGCGCCGCGTAGCGCTCGGTGTGCGCGCCGACCGACCGCGCGAGCCGGGCGAGGACGTCGAGCACGAGCTCGGGCCCGAACCCGGTGCCCGGCACGGCCAGCACCATCCGGTCGTCGAGCCGCCCGACGACGACCTGGCCGTGCCGCCAGGCCTGGTGCACACGGGTGCGGGTCGCGGCGTCGACGACCGGCTCGGGGTACGCGTCGTCGACCGCCAGCAGGTCGCACACGAGGTCGTCCTCGCCGTCGGCGGTGAGCCGGCCCGCGACCTGGTGCCCGGTCGAGAGGCCCTCGTCGGAGCGCCAGACCACGTCAGCGGTGCCGAGCCACTCCGGGAGGTCGAACGGGTCGACGTCGTCGATGGTGGCGAGCATGGACCCAGCCTGTCAGACGCCGTCCCCGGCCAGGGTGGCGGCACGGGCGCGCGCCCGGCGGCGGTCGTTGAGGCGGGCGATGACCTCGGAGGCGAAGAACAGCAGCATCATCGGCACGGCCATCAGGCACATCGAGAACGGGTCGGTCGACGGCGTCGCGGCGGCCGCGAAGACGAAGGTGCCGATGACGATCCAGGGCCGGTAGGCGGCCAGCTGCTTGCCCTTGACGACCCCGGCGAAGTTGAGCAGGACCACGAAGACGGGGATGTTGAACGACAGCCCGAAGACCAGCAGCGTGCGGGTGAAGAACTGGAGGTAGTCGTTGAAGTCGATGAGGTTGGTGACGCCGTCGGGGTTGAACCCGATGAGCACCTCGAGCGCGACCGGCAGCGTGAAGTAGCCCAGTGCGACGCCGATCAGGAACAGCGGACCCGCGACCGCGACGAAGATGCGCGTCATCTTGCGCTCCTGGGCGTAGAGCCCCGGGAGGACGAAGGCCCAGATCTGGTAGAGCCAGTAGGGCGCCGTGACGACGACCGCCGTGAAGCCGGCCAGCTTGAGCCACAGCATCAGCCCGGCCCCGGCCCCGCTGGTGGTCGCCTCGGTGACGCCGTCCGGGAGCTTGGTCTGCGCGTCCTCGTAGGGTCCGAAGACGGCGTCGAGCAGCAGGTGGCGGAACACGAGGGCCACCGCGAAGGCGAGCGCGAACGCCAGCAGGCAGCGCAGCAGCCGGGCCCGGAACTCCCGGAAGTGGTCGGACAGGGCCATCCGGCCGTCGGGACCCACGCCGTGGCGCGGGCCGCCCTGGAAGAGGCCGACGAGGCCAGCGAGCCTCACTCAGGTGGTGGTGTCGTCGCGACGCTCGTGGAGCACCTCGCCCGACGTCTCGTGCGTCTCCGTCGGGGTCACCTCGGGGCGCGTCTCGAGCGCGTCGGGGGCGGCCGACGTGCGCTTGGCGTCGTCGTCCTTCAGGTTCTTGGTCTCGTCCTTGAAGATCTTGAGCGCCTGGCCGGAGCTGCGGGCGAGCTCGGGGAGCTTGGCGGCACCGAACACGAGCACCACGATGGCAAGGATCACCAGCCACTCGGCGCCCTGGGGCATGCCGATCATCGGGTCGATCATGGAAAACACTCCGTCATCCTGTTGGGGGCGCTCCTTCGCGGAACGCTACGAGTCTACGCCGTCGTCCTCGTAGAGCCGGAGCGCCGCCCGGGCGTGGGCGGAGAAGCTCTCGACCCACTCCACGGGCGCGAGCAGCGTGGCGTGCGGTGCCAGGCGGAACACCAGCGCCTGCGCCCACTGCTCGCTGGCGACCTCGAGGTCGACGTCGACCGTGCCGTCGGGGCCCGGCCGCTCGCCCGAGACCTGGTAGTACTCGAGCACCCACCGCGCCGGCGGGGCCAGGCGCAGCGTGACGGTCGTGGTCTCGGCGTCGCTGAACCAGCCGCCGGTGAGGTCGCGCGGGCGCGCCGACGCGTCGGCGACCGGGGTGTCGAGCTCGGTGGCGGCGACGATGCGGTCGACCCGGAAGGCGCGGTCGCCCTGTGCGGTGTGGCACCACGCGTCGAGGTAGAGCAGGTCCTCGACGCGGGCCAGTCCGCGCGGGTCGACGACACGGTGCGACTCCTGGTCGCGCGAGGGCACGTGGTAGGTGATCTCGACCTGGTGCCCGTGATCGATCGCGGACCGCAGCACCGGCACGACCGGGCTCGCCTCGAGCGGGGTCGGCGTGACGTGGAGGCGCAGCAGGTCCTCGCCCTCGGCGCCGGCAGCGCCCTCGAGCTTGGCGAGCGTGCGCGCGATCACGTCGGCGGCCCCCTCGGGCGCGGACTCCGCCATCGTGCGCAGCGCCACGACGAGCGCGGTCGCCTCGGCCGGGGAGAACCGGACCGGCCGAGCGAGGTAGTCGGCGTTGTCCACGCGGATCACGCGGTCGCCCTCGAGCGCGTCGAGGTCCACCTCGATCAGGTCGCCGGGCAGGCCGGGCGAGAGGCCGGTCATGAACAGCAGCCGCAGGTCGCGCTCGACCTGGTCGGCGTCGACGCCGAAGTGCGCGGCGGCCTCGTCGAGGCGCACCTCGCCGCGGGCGAGGAGGTAGGGAACCATCGCGAGCAGCCGCGCCACCTGGTCGGGCGCGGTGTCGCCGACCTGCGTGCTCACGCTGCACCCCCGTCCGCGGGGCCGGCGGCGGGAACCGCGGCGGCGACCGAGCGGAGGCGTGCCACCACCTCGTCGCGGAGCTCCTGCGGCCCGACCACGACCACGTCGGCGCCATAGGTGAGCACCTCGTCGGCCAGCTCGTGGACCGGCCCCTCGACCGTGACGACGTCCCACCCGCGCCGCTCGTCGAGCGGACGCACCTGCTCGGCACGTCGCCGGAGGCCGACGCCGGTGCCTTGGCGCACGTGCAGCTCGGCGCGCGCGGAGGGATAGGTGGGCGAGAGGCGGCGCGCCAGCTCGCGGACGTCGGTGCCGGCCGGGACGTCGTAGGCCCCGGACTTGCCGGTCGCGCGGACCGGTCCGACGATCCGGGAGAGGCGGAAGACCCGCTCGGCGCCGCGGTCGACGTCGAAGCCGACGACGTACCAGCGTCCCGAGGAGCGCGCCAGGCCCCACGGCCGGACGCGGCGCTGGGTGGGGGCGGTGTCGCCCGAGCGCTGGTAGGGGAAGCTGACCTGGCGCCGCTTGCCCACCGCGTCCCACAGCGGCTCGAACGCCGGCTCGTCGGCGCTGATGGACGGCGCCACCACCTCCAGGCGCGACGGGTCGATCTCGACCCCCTGCCCCTTCAGCTTGGCCAGCGCGCGACCGGTCGCCTTCGCGAGCGTGGCCTGCTGCCAGACCTGCGCCGCCAGGCCCAGCACCGCGGCCTCGTCGGGCTCG
Organism: Nocardioides zeicaulis; assembly: GCF_042432345.1. NCBI lineage: Bacteria > Bacillati > Actinomycetota > Actinomycetes > Propionibacteriales > Nocardioidaceae > Nocardioides > Nocardioides zeicaulis. The sequence continues at coordinate 51,062 of NZ_JBHLXH010000003.1, forward strand.
AAGCGGAGCTCGGGCAGCGAGGTCTGCTCGGTGGGGATCCGGTAGCCGATCTCGTCGTCGAAGAACGCGTCCGCGCTGCCGACCTCGATCACCGCGCCGATCTGGCGCAGGGCGTCCTTGTCGCGCTCGAAGGCGCGCTCGAACGCCTCGTCGCCGGCGGGACCGCGGGGGTGCTCGGGGTAGACCGCCTCGCGGATCGCGTCCTTGCCGACGAACCGCTTCGCGCCGAGCAGCAGGATGTGCAGGTTCATCAGCCGCTCGGCCCGTGGCTGCGCCATCTGCTCCTGCTCCTGCTCGTGCTGGTCGGGGTCTGGGTCGGGATCTCGGTCGGGTGGGTCAGCCGGGCGTCGGCGGGGTCACTTGGCGGCGAGGATGTCGACGACGAAGAAGAGCGTGTCGGTGCCCTTGATGCCGGCGGCCTCGTTGCCCGTCTTGCCGTAGCCGTCGGCCGGCGGGATCTCGAGGATCACCCGCGAGCCGACCGTGCGACCGACGAGGCGCTCGTCCCAGCCCTTGATGACCTGGCCGACACCGATCGGGAACTCCGCCGGCTCCTTGCTGTAGGACTCGTCGAACGGCTTGTCGGCGTCGTAGACCTGGCCGAGGTAGTCGACGGTGATCGTCTGGCCCTTCTCCACCTTCGCGCCGTCGCCCTTCACGAGCGTGGTGGCGATGAGCTTGCCGGTCGGCTGGTGGGCGTCGGTGAAGTCGAGGCCGGTGACGACCCCGTCCTTCTCGACGAGCGTCGGCGCCCACGAGGCCGGCTTCTTCTCCTCGCCCTTCGGTCCGTCGAGCGCGGGGATCGTGTCGGAGCGCCCGAGGATGTCGACGACGAACAGCACGGAGTCCTTGTTGCCGATGCCGATGGACGGGTTGCCGGTCTCGCCGTAGGCGTCCTCGGCGGAGGTGAGCACGGCGACCCGGTCACCGACCTTGTGGCCGACGATCGCCTCGCGCAGGGGCTTCAGGACGTCGGAGGTGAGCTCGACCTTCTGCGGACCCTGGTCGTAGGTGCTCGTGGCCTCCTCCTGGGTGAAGCCGTTGCCGATCCAGAAGCTGGCGCTCGCGGTGTCGCCGTCGGCCACGGTCTCGCCGTCGCCCTCGATGACGGTCTCGGTCTCGGTCTTCGAGCCGTCGAGCCGGCCGTCGAAGGTGACCTCGGGCTCCTTGCCCTGCTTGCCCTCGATCTTCACCGAGCTCAAGGACTTGCCGCCCTCCTCGGTGTCGCTGGAGGACGAGCCGCATGCGGCGAGTCCGACCAGGCTGAGCGAGAGCAGGCCGCCGAGGACGGCGGAACGTACACGGGACACGGGTTCGACCTCATCAATGACGACAGCGTTGCCGGGTCACCCTATCCAGCATCGCCCAGCAGACGACGCCCACATGCCGCTCACAGCCGCTCACATGCCGTCGATGAGTCGTTGGACCCTCTCGTCGTAGGCCTTGAACGGGTCCTTGCACAGCACGGTGCGCTGGGCCTGGTCGTTGAGCTTGAGGTGGACCCAGTCGACGGTGAAGTCGCGGCGGCGCTCCTGGGCACGCCGGATGAACTCGCCGCGCAGGCGGGCCCGGGTGTTCTGGGGCGGCACGCTCTTGGCCTCGAAGACCTTGAGGTCGCTGGTCACGCGCGCGACCGCTCCGCGCTTCTCCAGCAGGTAGTAGAGGCCGCGGCCGCGGTGGATGTCGTGATAGGCCAGGTCGAGCTGGGCGATCCGGGCGTCGCCGAGCTGCAGCCCGTGCTTGGCGCGGTAGCGCTCGATGAGCTTGAGCTTGATCACCCAGTCGATCTCGCGGTCGACGAGGCCGAGGTCGTCGGACTCCACGGCCTTGAGGCCGCGCTCCCACAGGTCGAGCGCCCGCTCGATGGTGGGGGTGGAGATCTGGCGCCGGTCGACGAAGTCGCGGGCCTTGGCGAGGTACTCGCCCTGGATGTCGAGCGCGCTGGCCTCGCGTCCGTTGGCCAGGCGCACCTTGCGGCGGCCGGTGGGGTCGTGGCTGATCTCGCGGATGGCCCGGATCGGGTTCTCCATCGTGAGGTCACGCATCACCACGCCCTCCTCGATCATCCTCAGGACGAGGTCGCAGGAGGCCACCTTGAGCATCGTGGTGGTCTCGCTCATGTTGGAGTCGCCGACGATCACGTGCAGGCGGCGGAAGCGCTCGGCGTCGGCGTGCGGCTCGTCGCGGGTGTTGATGATCGGGCGGCTGCGCGTGGTCGCGCTGCTGACGCCCTCCCAGATGTGCTCGGCGCGCTGGCTCACGCTGTACGACGCCCCGCGCGGGGTCATCACGACCTTGCCGGCGCCGACGACGATCTGCCGGGTCACCAGGAACGGGATGAGGATGTCGGCGAGGCGGCTGAACTCGCCCGCGCGGCCGACGAGGTAGTTCTCGTGGCAGCCGTAGGAGTTGCCGGCGGAGTCGGTGTTGTTCTTGAACAGGTAGATGTCGCCGGAGATGCCCTCCTCGTGCAGGCGGTTCTCGGCGTCGAGCAGCAGGCCCTCGAGGATCCGCTCCCCCGCCTTGTCGTGCGTGACCAGGTCGACGATGTCGTCGCACTCCGGCGTCGCGTACTCCGGGTGGCTGCCCACGTCGAGGTAGAGCCGCGCGCCGTTGCGCAGGAAGACGTTGGACGAGCGACCCCAGCTGACGACCTTGCGGAAGAGGTACCGGGCGACCTCGTCGGGGCTCAGGCGGCGCTGGCCCTTGAACGTGCACGTCACGCCGTACTCGTTCTCGATCCCGAAGATCCGACGGTCCATGACCCCACCCTAGGACCGCGCACCAGCCCCGCCCCCGGATCCGGCGCAAATCCCCCTCGGCGCGCCGCTGCCGACCCGCCGCTCGACTTGCGGCGGCTGCTTGGGTTGCCCGCATGGAGACCACGAGCAGCACCCCGCGCGACACGTCGGGTGGCACTTCGGGCGGCACCTCGAGCGGCGCCGGGACGCCCGAGGCGGCCCGGGGCTGGGCCAGCGACCTCGCGACCGCCGCGGCCACCGGCGTGGTGACGACGTTCCTGCCGATGCACCGGTGGAGCCGCCGCGCCCAGTGGAGCCTGCACGGCGGCTTCGGTGCGCTGGCGTCCGCGGCCACCGTCCTCGGCCTGCGGATCCACGGGCGCGACGAGGACGACGCGCCGCCGCCGGTCGCGACGGTCGCGGCGCTGGCCCTCGGGGTCGGCGCGGTCACGGCACTGGTGAGCCGCGGTGGCCAGGGGCTCGACACCTGGGCCGAGCACGGACTGACGGCGAGGGGCGTACGGCGCCCGCGGCTCTGGATGGGCGCTGCGGCCGCGACGCTCTCGCTGGCGATGTCGGTGGTCGAGCGACGTCTTGACGGGCCCGTCGCGTCCGGGTGAGCGTGGGGGCATGGGACCCCGCCACCTCGTCGCGACCGCGCTGGTCGAGCCGGGCACCGTGGGCGACCTCGAGCTGCGGCTGATGACCGACGACCTGTGGCTGTGGCCGGTGCGCACGGCCCCGGTCGTCGTCGACGGTCCCCGCACCGAGTTCCAGCTGCGCCGACGGATGGTCGAGCAGCGCCACGGCGGCTGGGACGACGCGGCGACGTGGACGCCGGCCTGGATCGGCTTCGGCGCCGCGTGGCACGAGTTCGGGCCCGACGGCGACGTGCGCCCGTCCGGACCGCTGCCGTGGGCGGCGCACCAGCGGCTGTGGGACGCGCTGGCGGAGTTCGGTCCCTTCGTGCGCTACCGGCGCCGGCTCAGCGGCATCCCGACGACGCCGACGCCCGGGTGGACCGGGCTGCACCTGCTCTGAGCCCGGGAGCCGGACCCCCTCAGCCCTGGCCGGGCTCGGTGGGCGGTGCGACCGGCGGTGCCACGGGCGGTGCGACCGGCGGAGCTGCCGGCGGAGCTGCGGGGGGTGCGACCGGAGGCTCGCCGGTCACCGGGTCCTCCAGCGGGGCGACGGCTCCGGAGACCTGGTCGGTGGGATCGGCCGGGTCGTCGACCGCGGACGGCTGGCCCCCGCCGCCCGGCGCCGAGTCCTCGGCTGCGGGCGCGTCGGCCTCGCCGGGCCCGCGGTCGCCGAGCACCTCGGCCAGCCGCGCCTCGCGCAGCCGCACGAACTTGCGGGGCTGGGTGCGGGTGCGGTCGAGCGCCGCGACCTCGAGGTCCTCGGTCGGGATCACCCGGTCGTCGGTCTCGCTGTGGCCGAGGGCGGCGACCGCGAGCCGCAGCGCGTCGTCCAGCGACATGCCGGTGCGGTAGTGCTCGCGGAGGTGGCCGGCGACGACGTCGGCCGCACCGCCCATCACCGCGAAACCGTGCTCGTCGGCGACCTGGCCGTCGTAGGTGAGGCGGTAGATCTGGTCGTCGGCCTCCGCGTCGCCGATCTCGGCGACGAACAGCTCCACCTCGTAGGGCTTCTCGCCGCCGGAGGAGAAGATCGTGCCGAGGGTCTGGGCGTAGGCGTTGGCCAGGCCGCGGCCGGTGACGTCGCGCCGGTCGTAGGCGTAGCCGCGCATGTCGGCCAGGCGCACCCCGGCGATGCGGAGGTTCTCGAACTCGTTGTAGCGCCCGACCGCGGCGAAGGCGATCCGGTCGTAGATCTCGGAGACCTTGTGGAGGGCCTGCGACGGGTTCTCCGAGACGAACAGGACGCCGTCGGCGTAGTGGATCGCCACGACCGAGCGGCCCCGGGCGATGCCCTTGCGCGCGAAGTCGGCCCGGTCCTTCATCAGCTGCTCGGGCGAGACGTAGAACGGCATGCTCATGCGGGTGGTCTCCTGGGTCGGGCTCAGGTGAGGGGTGCGGCGGGACCGTCGGGTCGCTGCATGCGGGAGGCGATGATCGCATCGGCGATGGCCGAGACCTCCGGGTCAGGCATGCGGCGGCCGCCGGCAGGGGTGATCACGTGGACGACCGGGAAGATCCGGCGGGTGATGTCGGGCCCGCCCGTCGCGGAGTCGTCGTCGGCGGCGTCGTAGAGCGCCTGCACGATCGCGGTCACCGCGCCGGTCTCGTCGAGGTCGTCGCGGTAGAGCTTCTTGAGCGAGCCGCGCGCGAACAGCGATCCCGAGCCGACGGAGTGGAACGCCGTCTCCTCGTAGCGGCCGCCGGTGACGTCGTAGCTGAAGATCCGGCCCTGGCCGGCAGCGTGGTCGTAGCCGGCGAAGAGGGGCACGACGGCCAGGCCCTGCATGGCCAGGCCGAGGTTGGCACGGATGAGGGCGGCGAGCCGGTTGGCCTTGCCGTCCATCGACAGCGTCGTGCCCTCGATCTTCTCGTAGTGCTCGAGCTCGGTCTGGAACAGGCGCACCATCTCGACCGCGAGCCCGGCCGTGCCGGCGATGCCGACCACGGAGAACTCGTCGGCCGGGAACACCTTCTGGATGTCGCGCTGGGCGATGATGTTGCCCATGGTGGCGCGGCGGTCGCCGGCCATGACGACACCGCCGTCGAACGTGGCGGCCACGATCGTCGTGCCGTGCGGGGCGAGGTCGCCGGCGTCACCGGTGGGCACCGAGCGGCGCCCCGGGAGCAGGTCGGGCGCCTGGGTGCCGAGGAAGTCGGCGAAGCTCGACGTGCCCGGCGCCATGAAGGCCGTGGGCAGGCGCGGGTCGCTCATTCGCCGCCCTTCTGGATGAACGACTTCACGAAGTCCTCGGCGTTGGTCTCGAGCACCTCGTCGATCTCGTCGAGGATCGCGTCGACGTCCTCGTCGATGACTTCCTTGCGCTCGGCCACGTCGCTCTCGACGACCTCCTCGGTCGCCGTCTCGTCCTGCGTGGACCTGCGCGGCTGCTTCTGCTCCTGGGCCATGTCACGACCCTAGCCGAGCCCGACGAAGGAGGGGACGGCGTGGGGCGGGAGGTCGAGCCGGCGCGCGACCGCTCGTCGCAACCCGCGTCGGCCGGGAGTCGCCCTCAGCGGGTGATCGCGCTGACCAGCTCCTGCGCGGTGGCGCTGCGGTCGATGAGTGCGCCGACGTGCGCCCGGGTGCCGCGCAGCGGGTCGAGCGTCGGCACCCGCTGCAGCGACTCGCGCCCGGGGAGGTCGAAGATGACCGAGTCCCACGACGCGGCGGCGACGGCGTCTGCGTACTTGTCGAGGCAGCGACCGCGGAAGTACGCGCGGGTGTCGGCCGGCGGCTCGTGCATCGCGGTCTCGACCGCGGCGTCGTCGAGGAGGCGCTCGATCCGCCCGGCGCGGGCGAGGCGGTGGTACAGCCCCTTGTCGGGGCGCACGTCGGAGTACTGCAGGTCGATCAGGTGCAGCTTGGCGTCGTCCCACGCCAGGCCGTCGCGGTCGCGGTACTGCTGGAGCAGCTTGAGCTTGGCGACCCAGTCGAGCTCGGTGGCGCACTCCATCGGGTCGCGCTCGAGGCGGGTGAGCACCGACTCCCAGCGCTGGAGCACGTCGCGGGTCTGCTCGTCGGCATCGGCGCCGTAGCGGTCCTCGACGTAGGAGCGGGCCAGGTCGAGGTACTCCATCTGCAGCTGGACGGCGGTGAGCCGCCGGCCGTCGCGCAGGGTCATGAGGTGCTGGAGCGTCGGGTCGTGCGAGACCTCGCGCAGGGCCCGCACCGCGCCCTCGACCGACAGGTCGGCGTCGATGAAGTCGTCCTCGATCATCGCCAGGACCAGCGAGGTGGTGCCGGCCTTGAGGTAGATCGAGACCTCGGCGAGATTGGCGTCGCCGATGATGACGTGGAGGCGCCGGTAGACCGCGGGGTCCGCGTGGGGCTCGTCGCGGGTGTTGATGATCGGGCGCTTCAGCGTGGTCTCGAGGCCGACCTCGACCTCGAAGAAGTCGGCGCGCTGGCTCAGCTGGAAGCCGCGCTCGGGGCTGGTGTCGCGCCCGTCCTGGCCGAGGCCGACCCGGCCGGCGCCGGTGACGACCTGGCGGGAGACGAAGAACGGCGTCAGGTGGCGCACGATCTCCGCGAACGGCGTGGAGCGCCGCATCAGGTAGTTCTCGTGCGCGCCGTAGGAGGCGCCCTTGCCGTCGGTGTTGTTCTTGTAGAGCAGGATCGGCACGGTCCCGGGCACCTGGGCGGCCATCCGCGACGCGTCGAGCATCACCTGCTCCCCCGCCTTCTCCCAGCGCACGACGTCGAGCGGCGTGGTCACCTCGGGCGAGGAGTACTCCGGGTGGGCGTGGTCGACGTAGAGGCGCGCGCCGTTGGCGAGGATGACGTTGGCGAGGCCGAGGTCCTCGTCGGTGAGCTGGGTGGGGTCCGCGACCTGGCGGGCCATGTCGAAGCCCCGGGCGTCGCGCAGCGGCGACTCCTCCTCGAAGTCCCAGCGCGCACGGCGGGCCCGCACGGTGGACGAGGCGTAGGCGTTGACGACCTGCGACGAGGCGACCATGGGGTTGGCGGTCGGCTGTCCCTGGACCGAGATGCCGTACTCGACCTCCGTGCCCATCACGCGTCGTACGCTCATGGCGTGAGCCTACGGCTGTGGGACGAACGGGTGGTGCCCCGACTGGTCGACGCCAGCCTGCGCGGGCACGAGGTGGGCGACCTGCGCGCGGTGACCTGCCGCGGGCTGGCAGGCCGGGTGCTCGAGATCGGCTTCGGCAGCGGCCTCAACGTCCGCTGGTACCCGCCGGAGGTGACCTCCGTGACCGCGATCGAGCCGTCCGACGTGGGCTGGAGGCTGTCGGAGCGCCGGCGCGCGCGGTCGGCGGTCCCGGTCGAGCGGGCGGGCCTCGACGGCCAGCGCCTCGACCTCCCGGACGCCTCGCACGACGTCGTGCTGGTCACGTTCAGCCTGTGCACGATCCCCGACCCCGTGCTCGCGCTGCGCGAGGCGCGGCGGGTCGTGCGCCCCGGCGGCCGGCTGCACGTGCTCGAGCACGGTGCCGCACCCGACGCGTCCGTACGCCGCTGGCAGCGCCGGCTCGAGCCGCTGCAGCGTGCGGTCGCCGGCGGCTGCCACCTCACCAGGGACGTGCCCGAGGTCGTGCGGGCCGCCGGGTGGCACGTCGACGAGCTCGAGCAGGCGTACCTTCCCGGGCCGGCGTTGTCGCGGCCCTGGGTGCACGTCAGCCGGGTGCTGGCGTCCTGACGGGCCCGGACCCGCACGGGCGGGTGGGTCAGCGGCGCCCGCGGCGCAGGAAGCCCATCAGGAACAGCACGACGACGACGATGATGACGAGGATCAGGATGGTCTTCATCCCGCCAACCTAGTCGTGCAGCAGGGCCGGGCACCCCCTCCCGAGGGGTGCCCGACCCTGCGCGGTCGGAGACAGTGCCGGCGGCTCAGAGGTACTGGCCGGTGTTGGCGACCGTGTCGATCGACCGCCCCGGCTCGGTGCCCTGCTTGCCCGTGATGAGCGTGCGGATGAAGACGATGCGCTCGCCCTTCTTGCCCGAGATCCGCGCCCAGTCATCGGGGTTGGTCGTGTTGGGCAGGTCCTCGTTCTCCTTGAACTCGTCGACGCACGCCTGGAGCATGTGCTGGACCCGGAGCCCGCGCTGGGCGGGGTTGAGGTCGCTGTCGAGGAAGTCCTTGATCGCCATCTTCTTGGCCCGGTCGACGATGTTCTGGATCATCGCACCGGAGTTGAAGTCCTTGAAGTAGAGGACCTCCTTGTCGCCGTTGGCGTAGGTCACCTCGAGGAAGCGGTTCTCCTCCGACTCGGTGTACATCCGCTCGACGGTGGCGCGGATCATCGCGTTGACCGTGGCCGCTCGGTCCTGGCCGAACTCGGCGAGGTCGTCGGCGTGCAGCGGCAGCGTCGGCGTGAGGTACTTCGAGAAGATGTCGCGCGCCGACTCCGCGTCGGGCCGCTCGATCTTGATCTTCACGTCGAGCCGGCCCGGGCGCAGGATCGCCGGGTCGATCATGTCCTCGCGGTTGGACGCACCGATGACCAGGACGTTCTCGAGCGCCTCGACGCCGTCGATCTCGCTGAGCAGCTGGGGCACGATGGTGTTCTCCACGTCGGAGGACACGCCCGACCCGCGGGTGCGGAACAGCGAGTCCATCTCGTCGAAGAACACGATCACGGGCGTGCCGAGCGAGGCCTTCTCCCGGGCCCGCTGGAAGACCAGGCGGATGTGCCGCTCGGTCTCGCCGACGTACTTGTTGAGCAGCTCGGGGCCCTTGATGTTGAGGAAGTACGACTTCCCCGACGCGCCGGTCTTCTCCGCGACCTTCTTGGCCAGGGAGTTCGCGACCGCCTTGGCGATGAGGGTCTTGCCGCAGCCGGGCGGACCGTAGAGCAGCACGCCCTTCGGCGGCTTGAGCTCGTGGTCCCTGAACAGCTCGGGGTGCAGGTAGGGCAGCTCGACGGCGTCGCGGATCGCGTCGATCTGCGCGGTGAGGCCGCCGATCGAGCCATACTCGATGTCGGGCACCTCCTCCAGCACGAGCTCCTCCACCTCGGACTTCGGCACGACCTCGTAGACGTAGCCGGCCCGCGTGTCGAGCAGCAGCGAGTCGCCGGCGCGGATCGTCACGTCCTCGGCGCGCAGCGGCTCGGCGAGGCGCACGACGCGCTCCTCGTCGGCGTTGGCGATCACGAGGGCCCGCTCGCCGTCGGCGAGGATCTCCTTGAGCATCACCACCTCGCCGACCTGCTCGAAGTCGAGCGCGGCGACGACGTTGAGCGCCTCGTTGAGCATGACCTCCTGGCCGCGCACGAGCGCGTCGAGGTCGACGGCCGGGCTGACGCTGACCCGCAGCTTGCGGCCGCCGGTGAACACGTCGACGGAGTCGTCGTCGTTGCGGCCGAGGAAGGTGCCGAAGCCCGCCGGGGGCTGCGCCAGCCGGTCGACCTCCTCCTTCAACGTCGTGATCTGGTCGCGCGCGTCACGCAGCGTCTGGGCCAGCCGCTCGTTCTGGCTGGAGACGGCGGCGAGGGAGCGCTGGGCGTCGGCCAGCCTGCTCTCCAGGCCGCGTGCGGTCCCCGGTGCGTCGTCGAGACGGCGGCGCAGGTCGGTGACCTCGGCCTCCAGGTAGCGCACCTGGGTGGCCAGCTGCTCCCGGGTGGGCTCGGACATGTCGGTCATCTCGCACCTCCTGTCACACGACACTACCCATTCGCCGCACGGACGGAAGCGGATGTCCGCGAGTGTTGGTCACCGATTGGTCACCGAGCGCTCACGCCGGGTCGTTGAGCCGCCTGATCGCCTCGAGCTCGGCCTCCTCGAAGGCGCCCGAGGCTGCCAGCACCTGCTGCAGCACGGCCGTCTTCCCGGCGAGGTAGGTGTCGATGTCCATCTGTGGGTCGTCGGCCAGCGCGCGCTTGACCGCGGCGTACGCGTCGCGCAGGTGCGGGTCGCGGCGCAGCACGTCACGCACGGCGAGGTGGTTGCGGACGCTGGCCGTGCCGGCGGTGCAGACGTAGACGTGGCGTCGCGGGTCGTCGTCGGGTGCGCGGAAGGCCTCGCGTCCGGCGACGCCGAGGTCGCCTCGGTGGACGTAGCCCAGCGACGTGGCGCGGCCACCGCGGCCGCGACGTCCTCGGGCCCGACGATGACGTCGACGTCGAGGACCGGCTTCGCTGCGAGCCCCGGCACGGACGTCGACCCGACGTGCTCGACCCGCGCCGACGGCACCGCCGCGAGGGCGTCGCGGAGCCGGGCGGCGAGCTCCTCGAACTGCTCGGCCCACTGCGGCGACCAGTCGACGACCTCGATGGTGCTCACTGGTCGGGGTCGGGCTGCACGGCCTCGAGGGTGGGCACGTCAGCCGGGCGGGGCCCGGTGTAGTCGGGGCCGTACGCCCCCGGGGCCGGTCGGCGGGTCTTGCGCGGCGGGGCCTCGCCGGGTGCCATCCGGCGGGCGGTGACGAGGAAGGCGGTGTGACCGATCATCTTGTGGCCGGGACGCACGGCGAGGCCCTCGACGTGCCAGTCGCGCACCAGCGACTCCCACGGCTGGGGCTCGGTGAAGCCCCCGTGGACGCGGAGCGTCTCGACCACGCGGGAGAGCTGGGTGGTGGTGGCGACGTAGGCGCAGACGATCCCGCCGGGCACCAGCGCGTCGGCGACGACGTCGATGCAGCTCCAGGGGTCGAGCATGTCGAGGATCACCCGGTCGACCGGGTGGTCGAGCGTCGGCAGGCCCTCCTTCAGGTCGCCGAGCCTCAGGTCCCACGCGGGGTGCGTCTGGCCGGCGGGGGCGGAGAAGAACTGGTCGACGTTGCGGCGCGCGACGTCGGCGAACTCCTCGCGCAGCTCGAAGGACGTCACGCGGCCCCACGGGCCGACCGCGCGCAGCAGCGAGCAGGTCAGCGCGCCCGACCCCGCCCCGGCCTCGACGACGCGGGCGCCGGGGTAGATGTCGGCAAGCGCGACGATCTGGGCCGCGTCCTTGGGGTAGACCACGGCGGCACCCCGCGGCATCGACACGACGAACTCGTTGAGGAGCGGGCGGAAGACGAGGTACTGGCCGCCGGCCGAGGACGTGAGCGTGAAGCCCTCCTCGCGACCGATCATGTCGTCGTGGTCGAGGTGGCCCTTGTTGGAGAAGAAGCGCTTGCCCGCGACGAGCTCGAAGTTGTGCTTGCGGCCCTTGTTGTCGACCAGGCGCACCCACTCCCCCTCGCGCAGCGGCCCGCGGTGGACACCGGACCAGGCCTCGGCGGGGACGTCTGCTCGGTCTTCTGTGGGGCGCTCCGACATGGCGCAGACCCTAGTGGCCCGGGCGCCGATCCACTCAGCCGGCGGCGTTGGCCCGGAAGGCCCGGTCGACGTCGGCGGTCGACAGGACGCCGTAGATGCGGCCGTCGTCCTCGACGAGGAGGTACTCCTCCGCGGGGCGCCTGCTGATCGCGGCGATCAGCTCCTCGCCGGCCACGGTGGCGGGCAGGGTGAGCCCCTCCTCCATCGAGCGGGCGACGGCGGAGACCGTGACCCACGGGCGCCGCTCGGGCGGCGTCGCGGTGACGGCCGCCTCGCTGACGATGCCGAGCGGGGTGCCGTCGGGGGCGACGGTGACGATGCTCCCGGCCTGCGCCTCCTGGGCGCGACGCACGGCCTCGGCGAGCGGGAGGTCCTCGGGGACGGTGAGCGTACGACGGGCGAGCGGGCGCGCGACCAGCAGCGGGAGGCGCTGGCGGACCCGGGCGTGGGCGAGCTGGGCGGTCGCCCCGGTCCAGAGGAACAGGCCGAGGATGAAGACCAGCACCAGGTCGACGATCGTCGGGGGCTCACCGATGACCCGGTCCTGGACGAGCGGGCACGCCAGCAGCGCGAGCGCGACGACGCGACCGCCCCAGGCCGCGACGACCGTGCTGCGGTGCTCGTTGCCCGAGGCGCCCCACACCAACGCCTTGAGCACGCGACCGCCGTCGAGCGGCAGGCCGGGGACCAGGTTGAGCACGCCGATCACGAGGTTGGCGCCCGCGAGGCCCTCGACCGCGAGCCTCAGGAGCTCACCCTCGACGACGAGCCCGAGGGCGAAGGCCACCGCGCCGACGGCGATGGAGGTCAACGGCCCGACGACGGCGATCCAGAACTCGTGGCGCGGCCGGCGGGACTGGCCGTCGATCTCGGTCATGCCGCCGAGGAAGTGGAGCGTGATCGAGGTGACGCCGTAGCCGAGCCGCTTCGCGGTGACCGCGTGGGACGCCTCGTGCAGCAGCACGGACAGGTAGAGCACGACGGCGAACACGAACCCCGCGACGTACTTCCACACGCCCAGGCCGGGCTCGACCTGCTCGATGCGCGGCGCGAAGGTCAGCGAGATGAGAAGGGCGACCACGAACCACGAGCTGGTGACCAGCACGTCGATGCCCGAGATCGAGCCGATCCGGAGCGTGCCGGGCTGGCGTGGGGCGGGGGTGGACACTCCTCGACCCTAACGAACACCGCCCACGGCCCAGAGGTCCCGACGGCTGTCGGTGGGGCCGCCTAGGGTGGCCGCGACATGACGACCTCGCTCCCCGACCCGGCCGCTGACCCGGTGGCTGACCCGGCGGCTGACCCGGCGGCCTCTCCCGCCGAGCGGCTCTCGACGCCGGTCGACGGTGTCGAGGTCGTGGGCTCCCTGTCGCCGAGCCGGGCCAGCGACTTCCTGGCCTGCCCCCTGCTCTACCGCTTCCGCACCCTCGACCGGCTCCCCGAGGAGCCCTCGCCCGACGCCACGCGCGGCACGCTGGTGCACAAGGTGCTCGAGGACCTCTTCGACCTGCCGGCCGCCGACCGCACCCCCGACCGCGCCGCCGCGATGCTCGCGCCGCGCTGGGAGGCGCTGCTCGAGGCCGAGCCCGGGCTGCAGGCGATGTTCGGCGACGAGGGCCCCGACGTCGTGGCCTGGATGCAGTCGTGCCGCGACGTCCTCGCGCGCTACTTCGACCTCGAGGACCCGACGCGGCTCGAGCCCGCCGAGCGGGAGCTCTACGTCGAGACCGTGCTCGACTCCCGCCTGCTGCTGCGGGGCTTCGTGGACCGCATCGACGTCGCGCCCGACGGCCGGATCAGGGTGGTGGACTACAAGAGCGGACGCGCCCCGAAGGAGGGCTACGAGGCGAAGGCGCTGTTCCAGATGAAGTTCTACGCGCTCGTCATCTGGCGGCTGCGCGGCGTCGTCCCTTCGGTGCTGCAGCTGGTCTACCTCGGCAACGGCGAGATCCTGCGCTACGAGCCCGACGAGGACGACCTGCGCGCCACCGAGCGCAAGGTCGAGGCGATCCACCGGGCGATCACGCTGGCCCGGAAGACCGGCGACTGGCAGCCCAGCCCCTCGCGCCTCTGCGACTGGTGCTCCTTCCACCAGCTCTGCCCCGCCAAGGGCGGCACGCTCCCGCCGTTGCCGGAGCGCCCGGAGGCTCAGACCGCCGCAGCGCCCGTCCCGGCCTCCGCGCCGTCCGGGCCCTCGTCGCCGTAGAGGACGCACGCCACCTCGACGCCCCCGTCGCGCCGCAGCGCGGGGTCGGTGCCGTCGTGGAAGGCGATGGCCACCCCGGCGTCGGTCTGGTCGATCGAGGTGACTCCCCGCCACATCGGCTCGTCCGGGTTCTCCGCGCGGATCCGCTCCACCAGCTCGGTCGCGGCAGCCGGGTCGGCCTTGCCCAGGACGGCCGTCGTGGCCGGCTCGTCGAGCGCCGAGAGGTCGCCGAGGATCCGCGACTCCTCGGCGTAGACGTCGGCACCCCGGCGCAGCCAGTGCTCCTCCAGCACGGTCCGCAGGTCGCGCGACTCCCAGCCGCAGGTCGCGGTGGCGAGCGGGCAGCGCGGGTGGAACGCGCAGCCCAGCGGAGGCCTGGCCGCGTCCGGGATCTCTCCCCGTGGCAGGTCGCGGGCGACGGAGACCGACGGGTCGGGGTTGGGGATCGCCTTGAGCAGCGCCTGGGTGTAGGGGTGTCGGGGGTGGGCGAAGATCTCCGCGGTGTCGCCGATCTCGACGATGCGGCCGAGGTACATGATCGCGATCCGGTCGCAGAAGAACTTCGCGCTCGCCAGGTCGTGGGTGATGTAGACGTAGCTGAGGTCGAGCTGCTGCTTGAGGTCGAGCATCAGCTGCAGGATCTTGGCGCGCACGGACATGTCGAGCATCGAGATGGGCTCGTCGGCCACGAGCACGCTCGGGCCGTTGATGATCGCCCGCGCCATCACGACTCGCTGCTTCTGCCCGCCCGAGAGGTCGCGCGGGTACTTGTCGAGGAACAGCTCCACCGGCGAGAGCCCGACGCGCTCGAGCGACTCGACCACCCGCGTGCGCCGCTCGGTGGCCGACCTGACCCCCTGCACGCGCAGGGCGTCGCCGATCGCCTGCTCGACGGTCATCGCCGGGTTGAGCGCGGCGTTGGGGTCCTGGAAGACCATCTGGATGTGGCGGCGCACCTCCCGCAGCTCGCGACGGCTGAGGCCGGCGACGTCCCGCCCGTCGAACTCGATGCTCCCGCCGGTGGCGCGCACCAGGCCGAGCAGCGCGCGGCCGAGCGTGGACTTCCCGCTCCCGCTCTCGCCCACGACGCCGACGACCTCGCCGCGTCGCAGCGTCAGGTCGACGCCGTCGACGGCCTTCACCGTCCCGGTGTCACGGCCCAGGAGGCGCGACAGGCTGCCCCCGCGCAGGTCGAAGTGCACCGACAGGTCGCGCACGTCCACGATCAGGTCGCTCGTGGTGCGGGTCTCAGGCTTCGTCGGCAACGCCCAGCTCCTCCTGCTTCAACGGCGCGGTCCCGCCCTCGGGGATCGCGGCCTCGGGGCCCCGCAGCCAGCACTCGACCCGACCGCCTCCGACCCGCTCGACCTCGATCGGGTTGCGGGTCGCGCAGACCTGCATGGCGTCGGGGCAGCGGGGGTGGAACCGGCACCCGTCGGGCGGGTCGACCAGGTCGGGCGGTGACCCGGGGATGAAGTCGAGGCCGGTGGTGTCGAGGCTGATCGTCGAGCGCAGCAGCTCGCGCGTGTAGGGGTGCTGCGGGTTCTTGAACACGTCCTCGACGCGACCCTGCTCCACGATGCGTCCGGCGTACATCACCGCGACGCGGTCGCACGCCTCGGCGACGATGCCGACGTTGTGGGTGATCAGCAGGAGGGCGGTGTTGAAGTTCTTGCGGAGGTCGTTGAGGATCTGCACGATCTGCGCCTCGACCAGCACGTCGAGCGCCGTGGTCGGCTCGTCCGCCACCACGAACGCCGGCCGCAGCACGAGCGCGAGGGCGATCATGAGCCGCTGCCGCATGCCGCCGGAGAACTCGTGGGGGTAGGAGCGGTAGCGCGTCGGCGGGATGCCCATGTGCCGGAGCGCCTCGAGGCCGCGCCGGCGGACCTCCTCCTTGCCCAGCCGGGGCTCGTGCTGGCGGATGGTCTCCTCGAAGTGCTCGGAGATCCGCATCAGGGGGTTCAGCCGGGTCAGCGGTTCCTGGAAGATCATCCCCAGGTCGCTGCCACGCAGCCGGTAGGCCTCCTTGGGGCTCATCGCCAGCACGTCGCGACCGTGGTAGACGACCTCGCCGTCGCGCTTGGCCCCGTCGGGCAGCAGCCCGATCAGGCCGCGTCCGAGCGTCGACTTGCCGCAGCCGGACTCCCCCACCAGCCCCAGCGTCTCCCCCGGCGCGAGGTCGAAGCTGACGCCGTCGACGGCCCGGATGGCGCCGCGCGTGGTGCCGTACCAGACACGGACGTCGCGCGCGGAGATCACCGGACCCTCGGACGTCGTCGTGCCCGGTGCGTCGACCAGGTCCCTCTGGGCGTCCATGTCAGCGCACCTCGTCCATCGTCTGGCGCGCCGGGAGCACGACCGGCAGCAGCCGGCGTCGACGCAGGGTCGGGTTCAGCGTCTCGTTGAGGCCCTCGCCCACCAGGGTCAGGCCCGTGACGAGGAGCACGATCGCCAGGCCCGGGAACAGGCCCGTCCACCACACGCCGGCGCCGGCGTCGGCCAGCGCGCGGTTGAGGTCGTGGCCCCACTCGGCCGCGTCGGTGGACTGGATGCCCAGGCCGAGGAAGCCGAGGCCGGCGAGGGTCAGGATCGCGTCCGCCGCGTTGAGCGTGGCCAGCACGGGGACGCTCTGCACGACGTTGCCGAGCAGGTAGCGCCGCATCACGACCCCGTCGGTGGCGCCGATGGCCCGCGCCGCCTCGACGTAGGTCGCCTCCTTGGCGCTGACCGTCGTGTTGCGCACGACGCGGAAGTACTGAGGGATGTAGATCGCGGTCAGCGACAGCGCCACGGCGATCACGCTGCCCCCGATGATGCCGGTCAGCAGGAACGAGAAGACGATCGCGAGGAGGAACGACGGGAAGGCGAAGACGGCGTCCATGACGAGCACGAGGATCCGGTCTGGCCAGCCGCCGAAGTAGCCGGAGACGAGACCGAGCGGGACCCCGATCACGACGCAGAACAGGATCGAGAGCACCACGACGAGGATCGCCGTGCGCGCACCCCACACGACCCGCGAGAACACGTCGAAGAACAGCCGGTCGGTCCCGAACCAGTGCTCGGCGCTGGGCGCGCCGACCTTCGGGAAGCGTGTCCCGTCGGCCGCCGACTGGGCGAAGCCGTAGGGCGCGAGCCAAGGCGCGAAGAGCGCGCAGACGACGAAGACGGCCGTCAGCACGACCCCGATCACGAGCATCCACCGGGCCAGGCCCACCGTGTCGGTGAACGGCTTGGCCAGCATCTTGAGAACCCCGGACATCAATACCTCACTCGCGGGTCGACGAGGGCGTTGACGATGTCGACCACCAGGCTGATCAGGACGACGGCGACGGCGAAGATCGTGATGATGCCCTGCACGGCACCGTAGTCGCGGTCGTTGATGTACTTCACCAGCTCCTGACCCAGCCCCGGCCAGTTGAAGGTGGACTCGGTCAGCACCGCCCCGCCGAGGAGCAGCGCGAACTGCAGGCCGATGACGGTGATGACGGGCACCAGGGCGTTGCGGAACGCGTGGTTGCGCGTGACCCTGCCCGGCGAGATGCCGCGCGCCTCGGCCGCCTCGACGTAGTCGGCCTGGCTGGTCTGGAGGATGTTGACCCGCACGAGCCGGATGAAGACGCCGCAGATGAGCAGCCCGAGGGTCGCGGCCGGGAGCAGCAGGTGCTTCAGCACGTCGGTGATGGCCGTGCCGTCGCCGCTGAGGAAGACGTCGACGAGCAGGATGTGGGTGGTCGGCTGCACCGTGAAGACGGTGATCGGGCTGGCCATCCCCGAGGTCGGCAGCCCCAGCGGCTGCGCGACGTAGACCTGGAGCAGGAAGCCGATGAAGAAGATCGGCGCGGCGTAGGTGAGGATCCCGAAGACCCGGATCACCACGTCGCCCACCGAGTCGCGGTAGCGCCCGGCCAGCAGGCCGAGCGGGATGCCCACCAGCAGCGCGACCGCGAACGCCGCCAGGGTGAGGCTCAGCGTGGCGCCGCCCTTGTCGCGCACGACGTGCAGGACGGGCTGGTTGTCGCTGAAGGTCGTGCCGAAGTCGAGCCTGATCACCGAGGAGAGGTACTCCCAGTACTGCTCGAGGAGCGGGCGGTTGAAGCCGAGCGCCTCACGGCGCTGGTCGAGGGCGTCCTCGTTGAGCTTGCCACCGAGGGCCGCCGACACCGGGTCGCCGGGAGCGACGCGGAGGACGAGGAAGACGAGGGTGAGGATGACCCAGATCATCGGGATCACCAGCAGCACCCGCTGGAGGATGTAGCGCGGCAGGGAGCCGGAGCCGGAACGTGACATGTGCTGCTCTCCACGCATGCGCCGTGGGGAGCGGCCGCGAACGGCCGCACCCCACGGTCACTGCGTCGGTCAGGAGCTCTTGCTGACGAGCCAGAAGCGGAAGATGAACGTCGGGTCGAGCGTGTCCTCGACCCCCTCCATGCCGGCGCCGTAGACGCCGGTGTTCTGGCCGACCCACGACGGGATGAAGGGCACGTCCTCGGCGGCGAGGTCCTGGAGCTGGCCGAAGGCCTTCTCGCGGGTGGCGGGGTCGTCGGAACCCTGCTCCTCGTCGACGAGCTTGTTGGCCTCGTCGCTCTGGTAGCCGTTCTGGAAGAAGCCACCGTCGACCATGAAGGGCGAGAGGTAGTCGTCGGTGTCCGGGTAGTCGGGGAACCAGCCGAGGACGAAGAGGTCGTAGGCGCCCTCCTTGTAGATCGTCTGGTACTGCTCCCACTCGGTGCTCTTGAGGGTGACGTCGAACAGGCCGCCGTCCTCGAGCTGGCGCTTGAGCTCGTTGGCCTCGTCCTCGGTGTTGGGCCCGTAGTGCGTCGGGGTCCAGCCCACCGTCAGGTCGACGGGGGTGGAGATGCCCGCGTCGTCGAGGATCTGCTTGGCCTTCGCCGGGTCGGGGTCGCCGTAGGCCTCCTGGAAGGAGTCCTTCTGGCCCGCGTAGCCGGGCGGGACGATCGAGTAGAGCGGGTCGACGGTGCCGTCGTAGGCGTCCTGGGCGATCGCGTCGCGGTCGATCAGCTGGGCAGCGGCCTGGCGCACGGGCTTCTGCTTGCCGACCGTGCCGTCGACCTTCCACGTCCAGTAGCGGATCTCCGAGCCCTTGCCGGTCGCGACGGTGACCTCGTCGTTGTCCTTGAGGTCGGCGATGTCGGTCGGGCTGAGGCTGCGCCACGCCACGTCGACCTCGCCGTTCTCCGCGGCCAGCTTGAGCGCGGACGGCTCGGAGTAGTACTTCACGAAGACCTGGTCGGACTTGCCGACGTTGTCGCCGGTGTACTGGTCGTTGATCTCCAGCACGGCCTGCTCGCCGGCCTTGTACTGGCTGAGCTTGTAGGGGCCGGAGCCGATGATGTCCTCGTCGGCCTGCTTCTCGTCGGCGGGGAAGACGTCCTCGTCGACGATCGCGGCCGCGCCCGGGTAGGTCAGGACGTACTGGAACGTCGTGTCGGGCTTGTTCAGGTGGAACACGACCGTGGTGTCGTCGGGCGTCTCGATCGCGCCGTCGTCGAGGGTGACCGTGCCGTCGTCGGCGGTGCTGGTGATGCTGCCGAGCAGGTAGATCGCGGCCCCGTTGGCGTCCTGGATGTTGATCGCGCGCTCGAAGCTGTACTTCACGTCCGACGACGTCAGGTCGTCGCCGTTGGAGAACTTCAGCCCGTCCTTCAGCGTGCAGGTGAGCGTCTGCGGGTCGTCGTAGTCGCACGACTCCGCGGCGTCGCCGACGATGTCGGTCGAGTTCGCCGGGACCGTGAGGAGGGTCTGGTAGAGGTTGTACTCCAGCGTCGACGAGCCGAGGTCGTAGGACCCGGCCGGGTCGAGGGCCGTGACCGTGTCGGTGGTGCCGAGGATCCAGGGTGCGCCACCCCCGCCGCCGGAGCTGCCACCGCTGCCACCGCTGCCGCCGTCGTCCGAGTCACCGCCGCCGCAGGCTGCCAGGCTGGTGGCGAGCAGGGCCGTCGCCCCGATCCGGACCAGGGTGTTCCGCCGCATCTTCCCTCGTTTCTCGTCCGCATCGCGGACGTCGGTGTTCGCTCCGGCTTGGGAACGTACTCCGCGAGGTGTGGCCCGCGCCACTCCCCCGACCGGGAGTCGCCGATCCGTTACCAGATCGGGTCCGGGCCCTCGCCGACCGCTGCGACCCGCGGCCCGTCAGCCCGCGGTCAGCGTGCGCAGGGCGGCGGTGTCGAGGCCGGCGAGGGTGTCGGCGAACACGCGGCGCTCTCCCTCGAGGATCGGCACGTGGTGCGGGACGCAGAGCACCGTGCACCCGGCCGCCACAGCGGACTTGGCGCCGGTGTTGGAGTCCTCGATGGCCACGCAGTCGGCCGGGGTCACGCCGAGCTCGGCCGCGGCGGTGAGGTAGGGCTCGGGGTGCGGCTTGCCGAACTCGACCCGGTCACCGGTCACGACGCTGGCGAAGGTGTCGGCCGGGAGCTGGGCGAGGATCGGCGTCACGAAGCGCTGCCACGACATCGTGACGAGGGCGCACGGCACCCCGTGCTCGTGGAGGTCGGTGAGCAGCTCGCGCGCACCGGGGCGCCAGGGCACCTCCTCCTGGACCCGCGCGACCACGCCGTCGAGGAGCTCGTCGACGATCTGCTGCGGCGTGCGGTCGATGCCCATGTGGACGCGGATGTAGTCGCCGGACTCGAGGAGCGCGTTGCCGACGAGGTTCATCGCGTGCTCCTGCGACCAGGTCCCGCCGTACTTGTCCGCCATCGCGTACTCGGTGTCGATCCAGTAGGGCTCGGTGTCGACGAGCGTCCCGTCCATGTCCCACAGGACGGCGGAGAGGGTCGTGGAGGTCAGCGGGTGCTCCTGGGCGAGGACGTCGGGAACATCGGGATCGGGCAGGCGCCGGCGCACCGGCCTGTCCGGCCAGCCTAGGCGACGCGGCCGGCCACGCCGTCAGGTGTCCGCGGGGAGCGGGATCCGGACGGTGAAGGTGGTGGGCCTGCCCTCCCCCGGTGCGGTGTAGGCCACCTCGCCGTCGTGGCGTGCCGCGATCTCGCGCACGAGGTAGAGCCCGAGCCCCGTGCCGCTGCTCGGGCCCGCCGTCGCGAAGCGGTCGTAGAGGCGCGGGACGAGCTCGGCGGGGACGCCGTCGCCCCCGTCGGTGACCTCGACCGCGACCTGCTCGCCCTCGGCCCGGACAGCGAGGCGGACCGGCCCGGCACCGTGGCGGACCGCGTTGTCGACCAGGTTGTCGAGCGCCTGCCCGAGACGCACCTCGTCGGCGTGGACGACGACCTCCTCGGGCGCGTCGACGTCGACGTGCACCGACGGGATGGCGCTGCGCCGGCGGGCCGCGGTGGCGTGCACGAGGTCGGTCAACGAGAAGGTGCGGCGGCGGAAGTGCATCCCCGCGCCCTGGATCTGGGAGGTGGTCGCGAGGTCGGTGGCGAACCGGCGGAGCCGGTCGGCGCTGCTGCGGATCCCCCGCAGGAGCTGCCCGCGCTCCGCGGGAGTGAGGCTGGTGGCGTCCATGAGGGCGTGCGCGCTGCCGTCGATGACCGCGACGGGGTTGCGCAGCTCGTGGGCGGTGAGCGCGAGCAGCCGCGACTGCTCCGCCATGGCCTCGGAGCGCTGCTCCGCGTTCTCGCGCTGCTCGGTCTGGTCGCGGGTGACCTTGGTGAAGCCGACGTGCGTGCCCCGGTCGTCGCGCATGGCCGTGATGACGACGCTGGCCCAGAACCGCGTCCCGTCCTGGCGCACGCGCCAGCCCTCCTCGGCGTACGAGCCGTGCTCCAGGGCTGCTTCGAGGTTGCGCTCCGGGTGGCCGGTGAGCTGGTCCTCGACGGGGTAGAAGATGCGGAAGTGCCGGCCGACGACGTCGCGGGCCTGGTAGCCCTTGATCCGCCGGGCGCCGGCGTTCCAGCTCAGGACGACGCCGTCGGTGTCGAGCATGTAGATGGCGTACTCCTCGACCACGTCGACCAGCAGCCGGAACCGCTCCTCGCTGCGGTGCAGCTCGGTCTCGGCCGTGCGCTGCGCGGTGATGTCCTGCACCTGCGCGAAGACGTAGAGCACCTGGCCGTGCGAGTCGCGGATGGGGACGAGGGTCACCAGGGCGGTGCGCGCAGCGCCCGCCCCGGGCGCCACGGGGAGCGGGTGCTCGAACGTGGCGACGGCGCCGTCGGAGAGCCGCAGCGACTCCAGGCGGTGGTCGAGCACGTGACCCTGGCCCCCGGCCAGACGGCCGTAGTCGACCCCCACGAGGTCGGCGGGCTCGCAGGACATCAGCCGGGCGAGGGCCGCGTTGGCGCGCACGATGGTGGCGTCGACGGTGAGGGTGGCCATCCCGATGGCGGCCCGCTCGAAGAGGGCGCGGAACCCCTCCACGTGCTCGTCGAGGACCTCCTGCTCGACCGCGGCCAGGTCCATGACCTCGTGGTCGGGGTCCTCGACGAGGCGGAGGGCGCGAGGCGGCGACGCGGGTGCCGGAGCAGGCCCCGGCTCCCCGTCCGGCGCGTGGACGGCCTCGTGCAGGACCTGCAGGAGCCGGTCGGGCAGCTGGTCCAGGGGGATGGACTTCTCGACGAGGTCGAGGGCGCCGAGCTCGCGGACCTTCGCGACGAGGTCTGCTCCCCCGAAGCCGGTGAACATCACCACGTGGGTCTCGGGGCGGATGGCGAGGACGGCCGACAGGGTCTCGAGCCCGTCCATGACCGGTGTCGACACGTCGAGCAGGACGAGGTCGGGCTCGTGGACCAGCAGCAGCTCGACCGCATCCGTCCCGTCGGCACCCTCCCCGACGACGTCGAAGGCCCCCGAGGCCTCCAGCCGCAGCCGGACGAGCGTGCGGACGTCGACGGAGTCGTCGATCAGCACCACCGACACCCGGGAGTCCTGCACCTCGACCCTCCTCACCTCGCCGGCCCACCTGCACCGGGCCGGTTGCCTGAGCGGCGTCGCACGATACACCTGCCGCCGGGTCCCGGACAGGCCCCCGGACGGCGGCCGGGGCCGCCAAGGGGCCGGCCCTGGGGGGTCAGTCCTCCGGGTCGTAGCCGAGGTTGGGCGAGAGCCAGCGCTCGGCCTCGGCCAGCGTCCAGCCCTTGCGCTCGGCGTAGTCGGCGACCTGGTCGCGCGCCACGCGCCCCACGACGAAGTACTGCGACTGGGGGTGGGAGTAGTAGAAGCCGCTCACCGACGCGCCCGGCCACATCGCCATCGACTCGGTGAGGCGGATGCCGGTGTGCTGCTCGACGTCGAGGAGGCGCCACAGCGTCTGCTTCTCGGTGTGCTCCGGGCAGGCGGGGTAGCCGGGCGCGGGACGGATGCCGTCGTACTGCTCCTTGATGAGCCCGACGTTGTCGAGGTCCTCGTCGGGGGCGTAGCCCCACAGCTCCTTGCGCACCCGCTCGTGCAGCCGCTCGGCGAACGCCTCGGCCAGCCGGTCGGCCAGCGACTCGAGCAGGATCGCGTTGTAGTCGTCGAGGTCCCGGCGGAACGCCTCCACGCGCTCGGTCACGCCGTCGCCGGCGGTCACCGCGAACGCGCCGACGTGGTCGGCGAGACCGGACCCCTTGGGTGCGACGAAGTCCGCGAGCGAGCGGTTGGGGACGCCCTCGCGGTGCTGGCCCTGCTGGCGCAGGTGGTGGAGCGTGGCGTGCACCTCGCTGCGCCCGGCGTCGAGGTAGAGCTCGACGTCGTCGCCGACGGAGGCGGCCGGGAAGAAGCCGACCACGCCGTGGGCGCGGATCCAGCGCTCCTCGATGATCGTGTCGAGCATCGCCTGCGCGTCGTCGTAGAGCTTGCGCGCCGCAGGGCCCGAGCTCGGGTTGTTGAGGATGTCGGGGAAGGCGCCCTTCATCTCCCAGGCGTTGAAGAACGGCTGCCAGTCGATGTAGCGGCGCAGCACCGACAGGTCCTGGTCGCGCAGCACCCGGACGTGGTCGGTGACGCGGGTCCCGATGACCGGGGACACGGCGTGGTCCTGGCGCAGCAGCATCCGCGGGCGGGGCGGGTGGTAGTCGCTCCAGTCGATCGGCGTCGCGTTGGCGCGCGCCTGCTCGAGCGTCGTCAGCGGGCGGTCGTTCTTGGCCGAGTGGCGGGTGCGGAGCGAGTCGAAGTCGGCCTGCACGTCGGCCATCAGCCTGGCGCGGCCGGTCTCGTGGAGCAGCGCGGCCGCCGTGGGCACCGAGCGCGACGCGTCCTTGACCCAGACCACCGGCCCGTCGTACCTGGGGTCGACCTTCACCGCGGTGTGCGCGCGCGAGGTCGTGGCCCCGCCGATGAGCAGCGGGATGGTGAGGCCCTGGCGCTGCATCTCGGTGGCGAAGTTGACCATCTCGTCGAGCGACGGCGTGATCAGCCCGGACAGCCCGATGATGTCGGCGCCGACCTCCTGGGCGGTGTCGAGGATCTTCTGGGCGGGCACCATCACGCCGAGGTCGATGACCTCGTAGTTGTTGCACTGCAGGACCACGCCCACGATGTTCTTGCCGATGTCGTGGACGTCGCCCTTCACGGTCGCCATCACGATCGTGCCGTTGGTGTCCTTGGCGGTGGCGAGCTCGGGATTGTCGAGCTTCTCCTGCTCGATGAACGGGATGAGGTAGGCCACGGCCTTCTTCATCACGCGGGCGCTCTTGACCACCTGGGGCAGGAACATCCTGCCGGCGCCGAACAGGTCGCCGACGACGTTCATCCCGTCCATCAGCGGCCCCTCGATCACCTCGATCGGGCGGCCGCCCCGCTCGGCGATCTCACGGCGCAGGACCTCGGTGTCGGCCTCGACGTGGGCGTCGATGCCCTTGACCAGCGCGTGGGTGATCCGCTCGCCGATCGGCAGGGCGCGCCACTCGTCCTCGGCAACCTCCACGGCCTCGGCCGAGCGGTTGTGGGCCTCGGCGATCTCCAGCAGCCGCTCCGCGGCGTCGGGACGCCGGTTGAGCACGACGTCCTCGATGCGCTCGCGCAGCTCGGGGTCGACCTCGTCGTAGACGACGAGCGCGCCGGCGTTGACGATGCCCATGTCGAGCCCGGCGCGGATCGCGTGGAACAGGAAGACCGCGTGGATCGCCTCGCGGACCGGGTTGTTGCCGCGGAACGAGAACGAGACGTTGGAGATCCCGCCGCTGACCTTGGCGCCGGGGAGGTTCTGCTTGATCCAGCGGGTGGCCTCGATGAAGTCCTGGCCGTAGGAGGCGTGCTCCTCGATGCCGGTGGCGACGGCGAAGACGTTGGGGTCGAAGATGATGTCCTCGGGCGGGAAGCCGACCTCGTCGACCAGGATCCGGTAGGCCCGCTCGCAGATCGCCTTGCGACGCTCGAGGTTGTCGGCCTGCCCGTCCTCGTCGAAGGCCATCACCACGACGGCGGCGCCGTACTTGCGGCACAGGCGGGCGTGCGCGCGGAACGGCTCCTCGCCCTCCTTCATCGAGATGGAGTTGACGATGGCCTTGCCCTGCACGCACTTCAGCCCGGCCTCGATCACCTCCCACTTCGAGGAGTCGACCATCACCGGGACGCGGCTGATGTCGGGCTCGGCGGCGATGAGCTTGAGGAAGCGCTCCATCGCGGCGACGCCGTCGATCATGCCCTCGTCCATGTTGACGTCGATGACCTGCGCGCCGGCCTCCACCTGCTGCGCGGCGACGGCCAGCGCGGCGTCGTAGTCGCCGTCCTTGATGAGCTTGCGGAAGCGGGCCGAGCCGGTGATGTTGGTGCGCTCGCCGACGTTGACGAAGAGGCTGTCGTCGGTGATGGTCAGCGGCTCGAGGCCCGAGAGCCGCATCACCGGCTGGTGGGCGGCCGGCTCGCGGCGGGGCTTGCCGGCCACGGCCTGAGCGATCGCGGCGATGTGGTCGGGGGTGGTGCCGCAGCAGCCGCCGACGACGTTGAGGAAGCCGGCGTCCGCGAACTCCGCGAGCACCGCCGCGGTCTGGTCGGGGGTCTCGTCGTACTCGCCGAAGGCGTTGGGCAGCCCGGCGTTGGGGTAGACACTGACGAACGAGTCGGCCAGGCGGCTCAGCTCGGCGACGTAGGGCCGCATGTCGCGCGCACCGAGGGCGCAGTTGAGGCCGACGGCGAGCGGACGCGCGTGGCGCACGGAGTCCCAGAACGCCTCGGTGACCTGGCCGGAGAGCGTACGACCGGACGCGTCGGTGATGGTGCCCGAGATGATGACCGGCCAGCGACGCTCCTGCTCCTCGAAGAGCGTCTCGACCGCGAAGATCGCGGCCTTGGCGTTGAGGGTGTCGAAGATCGTCTCGATCATCAGCAGGTCGGCGCCGCCGTCGACGAGCCCGCGGGCGGCCACGAGGTAGGCCTCGGCGAGCTGGTCGAAGGAGACGTTGCGCGCACCGGGGTCGTTGACGTCCGGGGAGATCGAGGCGGTGCGGGTCGTGGGGCCGAGCGCACCGGCCACCCACCGGGGGTGCTCGTCGGTGGCCACCGCGTCGGCGGCGGCGCGAGCCAGGCGCGCGGACTCGTAGTTCAGCTCGTAGGCGAGCTCCTCGAGGCCGTAGTCGGCCAGCGAGACGGCGTTGGCGTTGAAGGTGTTGGTCTCGATCACGTCGGCGCCGGCCGCGAGGTACTCCTCGTGGATGGCGCGGATGACCTGCGGCTGCGTGAGGGTGAGCAGGTCGTTGTTGCCGACCAGGTCGCTCGGGTGGTCCGCGAAGCGCTCGCCCCGGTAGCCCGCCTCGTCCGGGCGGTCGCGCTGGATCGCCGTGCCCATCGCGCCGTCGAGCACCATGATCCGTTCGCCCAGGAGTGCCGTCAGGGCGGCGGCGGCGTCGGGGCGGTGCTGCGGCTTCACGGGTGGGTGGGTCCTCTCGGGCGGGCGGTACGGCCAGCCTAGGAAGGGTGTCCGACCTGCGGACCGGCTTTCCACATGGTGGCACCCGCCACGACCCCGGCGAAATCTCCGGCCGCCGTTCCGGGCCTGCGCCTAGGCTGGGCGGGTGATCGAGTTCGACGACGTCAAGGACCTCACCTCCCCCGTGGTGATCGCCGCCTTCGAGGGCTGGAACGACGCAGCGGACGCGGCCTCGGGCCTGGTCGACCACCTGATGGAGGAGTGGAAGGCCGAGGTCATCGGGGCGGTCGACCCCGAGGAGTTCTACGACTTCCAGGTCAACCGGCCCATGGTCGGCACGGACCAGAACGGACACCGTCGCCTCACCTGGCCCACCACCCGCATCGCCGTCGCCCGCCCGGCCGAGCTCGACCGCGACGTCATCCTGGTCCGCGGCATCGAGCCCAACATGCGCTGGCGGCAGTTCTGCGCCGAGCTGCTCGCGGCCTGCGACGACCTCGGTGCCGAGCTGGTCGTCACCCTGGGTGCGCTGCTGGCCGACACGCCCCACACCCGCCCGATCCCGGTGTCCGGCACGGCCAGCGAGCCCGACCTGGTGGACCGGCTCGACCTCGAGCAGTCGACGTACGAGGGACCCACCGGGATCCTCGGGGTCTTCAACGACGCGTGCACCCAGCTCGACATCCCGTCGGTGTCCTACTGGGCCGCGGTCCCCCACTACGTCGCGCAACCGCCCTGCCCGAAGGCCACCCTCGCCCTCCTCGGCCGTCTCGAGGAGCTGCTCGAGTCGCCCATGCCGCTCGGCGACCTGCCCGAGGACGCCAAGGCGTGGGAGCGCGGCGTCGACGAGCTCGCCGCCGAGGACGAGGACGTCGCCGACTACGTCCGCGCCCTCGAGGAGACCCGCGACACCGCCGACCTCCCCGAGGCCAGCGGCGAGGCCATCGCCCGGGAGTTCGAGCGCTACCTCAAGCGTCGCGACACCGACTGACGCGCGTCCACGGGTGCACTCGAGCGGACCAGGAGGCCCGACGGCCCGCCGCGAGCGGCGTACGTCAGAGCCCGAGGCCGAGCGCGGCGTCGAGGAGGCGGTGGACCGTGGCCGCGGCGTCGCGGTCGGAGGTGTCGGCCAGGCCGGTGGTGCCGAGGGTGGCGTCGACCCACTGCTGGACGGCCGCGACCGCCGTGGGGGCGTCGAGGTCGTCGGCGAGGGCGGCGAGCACGCGCTCCACGACCGGGGCCGCGGGCGCGCCGGCGCCCAGCGACAGCGCGCGGCGCCACGCCGCGAGGGTGTCGACGGCGTCCCAGAGCTGGTCGTCGGTCCACTCCCAGTCGCTGCGGTAGTGGTGGCGCAGCAGGACCAGGCGGATCGCCATCGGGTCGACGTCGCTCATCCGCAGCGCGGAGACGAAGACGAGGTTGCCCTTCGACTTCGACATCTTCTCGCCGTCGTAGGCGACCATGCCGGCGTGGGCGTACGCCCGGGCGAAGCGCTCGCCGGGGTGCGCCACCTGCGCGTGGCCGGCGGACATCTCGTGGTGCGGGAAGACCAGGTCGCTGCCGCCGCCCTGGACGTCGAACGACGTGCCGAGGTGGTCGAGGGCGATCGCGGAGCACTCGATGTGCCACCCCGGGCGACCCGGGCCCCACGGGCTGTCCCAGGACGGCTCGCCGGGACGCTCGGCACGCCAGAGCAGGCAGTCGAGCGAGTCCTTCTTGCCGGCACGGTCGGGGTCGCCGCCTCGCTCGGGGAAGATCCGCAGCATCGTCTCGCGGTCCCAGCCCGAGACCGTCCCGAAGGCGTCGTCGGAAGTGACGGAGAAGTAGAGGTCGTCGTCGACGCGGTAGACCGAGCCGGTCTGCTCGAGTCGCTGGATGAGCGCGATCACCTGGGGGATCGACTCGACGGCACCGGTGTAGTGGTGGGGGGCCAGCACGCGCAGCGCCACCATGTCGTCGCGGAACAGCTGCGTCTCGCGCTCGGCGAGCTCGACCCAGTCGACCTTGACCTTGGCCGCCCGCTCGAGCAGCGGGTCGTCGACGTCGGTCACGTTCTGGACGTAGGTCACCTGGTGCCCGGCGTTGCGCCAGGCGCGGTGGAGCAGGTCGAAGGCGACGTAGGTGGCGGCGTGCCCCATGTGGGTGGCGTCGTAGGGCGTGATGCCGCACACGTAGAGCCGCGCCGGGCCCTCGGGCTGCGTCTCCACGAGCGACCCCGTCGACGTGTCGTGCACCCGGACCGCCGGGCCGGTGACAGGGAGCTCGGGAACCTCGGGGGACGTCCAGGCGCGCATGACGCGCAGCCTATCGACCGACCTGCAGCCCGGGTCAGAAGGGCGGCCAGGGGATGACGGGGTAGGCCGACGACGGCGGGGCGGGGAACGTGCGGCGGGCGAGCAGCCGCGAGACGCGCCGCACGGTGACGGCGACCTCGTCGTCCGTGAGCAGGTCGGCGAGCGTGGCGCCCAGGTCGCCGTCGAGGGCGGCGCGCAGCCGCTCCAGGCCCTCGACCTCCTCGCCGGTCACCGGCTCCCCCACCCAGCCCCACAGCACCGTGCGGAGCTTGGACTCCACGTGGAAGGTGAGGCCGTGGTCGACGCCGTGGCGGTGGCCGCCGGGCATCGGCAGGACGTGGCCGCCCTTGCGGTCGGCGTTGTTGACCACCACGTCGAACAGCGCCATGCGGCGCAGCGCGGGGGTGTCCTCGTGGACCAGCGACACCGGCTGGTCGTGGGCGTCGAGGCCGTCGAAGACGTGGCGGAACCCGTCGGGCACCCGGCCCTCGCGGACGATGTCGACGGGCGCCTGCTCCTCGTCCTCGTCACGCCACAGCTGCACCATGCCCGGTCCGTGGGGGCCGTCGCGGAGGACCGTCGGCGGCACGACGTCCCAGCCGAGCGCCTCCGAGACGGCGTACGCCGCGACCTCGCGTGCGGCGAGCGTGCCGTCGGGGAAGTCCCACAGCGGCTTCTCCCCCGCGATCGGCTTGTAGACCACGCGGACGCCGTCGGCCTCGCCGACGAACGTCGCGTTGGAGGCGGGCATGACCCGGCCGTGGAGCGTCAGGTCGCCCTCGGGCACGCGTGCCGGGACGGGACCGTCAGGGCTCACGGCGGCGGAAGCCGTTGGCGCGGACGCAGAGGTGGCCGTCTGGGTCGACCGGCTCCCCGCAGAACGGGCAGTCGGGGCGACCGGCGCCGATCACGCTGCGCGAGCGCTCGACGAACGAGCGGGCGGCCGCCGCGGTGAGGCGGACGAGGAAGATCTCCTCCGGCTCGGGCTCGAGGAGGTCCTCGAGGTCCTCCTGGAGCTGCTCAGGGGAGACGACCGCGGCCTCGGTGAACGGGAAGACCTCGATCACCACGCGCTCGTCGGCGGCGTCCCACGACAGCGTCATGGTGCCGGCGCGGAACTGCTCGTCGATCGGCTGCTCGAGCGGTCGGTTGTCGAGCATGTCGCGCGGGGCGATCGCCGGGATCAGCACGTCGTCGCCGGCGGCGGTCATGAGCTCGTCGAGCAGCTCGTCGACGCGCTCGGCGAGGGCCTCGACCTGCTGCTTCTCCAACGCCACCGACACCACCCTCGTGCCCTCGCGGGCCTGCAGGAAGAAGGTGCGCTGACCGGGTTCGCCGACGGTGCCGGCGACGAAGCGCTCAGGGGGGTCGAAACGGTGCACGACGGGCATGTCACTCACCCTAGGACCTCCCTGTCTGGCCGCTCGTCGGTGCCTCCGGGCCTGCGCCCCCGCCGACCGCGGCGTCGGTGCGCCGACGGCTGCGGGCCTTCTTCGGCGGCGTGAGCCAGGACAGGTCACCGGCGTGGGTGTTGGTGCCGAGGACGTAGGGCCGCGAGTCGGTGTAGCGCACGACCGACACCGACGCGGGGTCGACGTGGATGCGCTGGAAGAGGTCGAGGTGGGTGCCGAGGGCGTCGGCGAGGATCGACTTGATGAGGTCGCCGTGGCTGACCGCCAGCCACACCGCGTCGTCGCCGTGCTCGGCCGCGACGCGGGCGTCGTGGCGCCGGATCGCGGCGACCGCCCGGTCCTGCATGGTGCGCATCGACTCGCCGCCGGGGAAGGTGACGGCCGACGGCTGCGTCTGCACGACCTTCCACAGCTTCTCCTTGGCGAGGTCCTTGAGCGCCTGGCCCTGCCAGTCGCCGTAGTCGCACTCGGTGAGCTGCTTGTCGGTCGTGGCGCGCATCGCCTGC
The DNA here is from genome assembly GCF_042432345.1 of Nocardioides zeicaulis. Taxonomy (NCBI): domain Bacteria; kingdom Bacillati; phylum Actinomycetota; class Actinomycetes; order Propionibacteriales; family Nocardioidaceae; genus Nocardioides; species Nocardioides zeicaulis. The sequence goes on from NZ_JBHLXH010000003.1 coordinate 81,857, forward strand.
GCCTGCCCGCGCAGCACCTCCCGTGCGGTCTCGCGGCAGCGCTCGAGCGGGCTCGACACGGCGGCGGAGAGACGTACGGCGGCGAGGCGCTCACCCACCGCCGCGGCCTGCTTGACGCCGGTGTCGTCGAGGTGGACCCCGGGCGTGCGCCCGGCCAGCACGCCGGTCGCGTTGGCCGTCGAGCGGCCGTGGCGGACGAGGATCACGGTTGCCATGTCACGACCCTAGTGCGGCACCCCGAGCGACTAGCCTGACGAGGTGATCGTGGACAACGCCCTCTACCACCGTGGACAGCGCGTCGCGCTCGGCGAGGAGGGCCACGAGAGCCTGGGGCACGCGCGGGTGCCCTGCGACCCGGGCGACTTCCAGTGGGTCGGCATCCACGACCCGACGCCGAGCGAGCTCGACGAGATCGCCCGCACCTTCGACCTCCACCCGCTGGCCGTCGAGGACGCCGGCGACTCCCACCAGCGCCCCAAGGCCGAGCGCTACGGCGACACGCTGTTCCTGGTGCTCAAGACGCTCTGGTACGTCGACGAGGAGGACGCGGTCGAGACCGGGGAGATCAACATCTTCGTCGGCCGCGACTTCGTCGTGACGGTGCGCCACGGCCAGGGCATCGACCTCTCGAGCGCCCGCCGCGACCTCGAGCTGCGCGCCCAGGTGCTCGAGCACGGGCCGATGGCGGTGCTCTACGCCATCTGCGACCGCGTCGTCGACGAGTACGAGAAGGTCGGCGCGGCGCTGGAGGAGGACGTCGACGAGGTCGAGGCGTCGGTGTTCTCCCCCGCACGCACCAACGACGCCGACCGCATCTACGTCCTCAAGCGCGAGATCGCCGAGGTGCGGCGTGCGGTGCTCCCGCTGCGCGAGCCGATGCGCAAGTTCGCGACGGGCGTGCACCCGGCCGTCTCCGCCGAGACAGCGACGTACTTCCGTGACGTGGCCGACCACCTCCAGCGGGTCTCGGAGGTCGTCGACAGCCTCGACCAGCTGCTGTCCACCGCCTTCGACGCCCACGTGGCCCGCATCTCGATCCAGCAGAACGAGGACATGCGCAAGATCTCCGCGGGCGCGGCGCTCGTCGTGGTGCCGACGCTGGTCGCCGGCGTCTACGGGATGAACTTCGACCACATGCCCGAGCTGCACTGGCAGTACGGCTACCCCTACGCGCTGATGCTGATGGCCTCGATGGTCGCCGCGCTGTGGTTCTGGTTCAAGAAGTCCGGGTGGCTGTGAGCGCCACCCCTCCCCCGGCCTGGCGGGTCGTGTGGTGGTTCGGCTTCGTGAGCCTGGCCGCCGACATGGTCTACGAGGGCGCGCGGTCGGTCTACGGGCCGCTGCTCGCCGCGCTGGGTGCGTCGGCGGTCGTGGTCGGGCTGGTCACCGGTGCCGGTGAGGCCGTGGCGCTCGTCGCCCGCCTCGCGTTCGGTCCGTTGGCCGACCGCACGGGCCGGTACTGGTCGCTCACCATCGCCGGCTACGGCCTCACCGCCGTGTGCGTGCCGCTGCTCGCGGTCGCGCCGCGGCTGGGCGCGGCCGGGCTGGCCTTCGCCACGACGATGATCCTGCTCGAGCGGCTGGGCAAGGCGGTGCGCTCGCCGTCGAAGTCGGCGCTGCTGGCCCACGTGGCCTCCGGGGTGGGGCGCGGACGAGGGTTCGGCGTCCACAAGGCGCTCGACCAGGTCGGCGCGTTCGCGGGTCCGCTGGTGGTCGCCGCGGTGGTCGCCGTCGCCTCGCTGTGGTGGGGCATGGCCGTGCTGGCCGTGCCCGGTGCCGCCGCGATGCTGCTGCTCCTGACCCTGCGGCGGCGGGTCCCTGACCCGTCGGTCTACGACGACACCCCGCCATCGCCGGAGCGGCCCGGTCCGGCCCCCCGCAGCGGCTGGTGGGCGCAGGCCGTCGGGGCCGGGCTGCCGGCCGTGTTCTTCCGCTACGCCCTCGCCGCCTCCCTCACGACCGGCGGGCTCGTGACCTTCGGCATCATCGGCTACCACCTGGTGACCGAGGGCCTGGTGCCCGTCGCGTCCGTCCCGCTCGTCTACGCCGGCGCCATGGCCGTCGAGGCGCTCGCCGCCCTCGGGGTCGGCCTGGCCTACGACCGCACCGGCCCGCAGGTGCTGCTGGTCGTTCCGGTGCTCGTGGCGCTGGTGCCGGCGCTCGCGCTCGGCCCGGCGCTCGCCGCCGTGCTCGTCGGTGTGGTCGCCTGGGGCTTCGCCCAGGGCGTGCAGGACTCGACCGTCAAGGCGGTCGTCGCCGACCTCGTCGAGCCGGCGCGGCGGGCGACGGCGTACGGCGTCTTCGCGGGCGTCCAGGGCCTCCTGGCCATCATCGGCGGCGTGGGGGCGGGCTGGCTCTACGAGCGCTCGCTCGTCGCGCTCGTCGTGGCGGTCGCGCTCACGCAGGTCGTGGCGCTGGTGCTGCTCGCCGACACCCTCAGGCGCTCAGCACGCCTGCGCCGAGCAGGATGAGGGTGGCGGCGCCGAGCGCGATCCGGTAGACCACGAACGGGGTGTAGGACCGGGTGCTGACGTAGCGCAGCAGCCACGCGATCGCGGCGTAGCCGACGACGAACGACACGACGGTCGCGGTGACGGTGGGGCCCCAGCCGAAGTCGTTGTGGCCGTCGGGGATGTCCTTGAGCTCGAACACGCCGGCGCCGACGACGGCGGGGATCGCGAGGAGGAAGGCGAAGCGGGTCGCGGCCTCGCGCTCGAAGCCGAGGAAGCGGCCCATCGAGATCGTCGCCCCGGAGCGCGAGACGCCCGGGACGAGGGCCAGCGCCTGCGCGGCGCCCATCAGGACCGCGTCCTTCAGCGTGATCCTGCCGAGCGAGCGGTCGGTGCGCCCGACGCGGTCGGCGATGCCGAGCACGACACCCATCACGATCAAGGTGGTGCCGACGATCCAGAGGTTGCGGAAGTCGCGCTCGATGACGTCCTTGAGCAGCACGCCCAGCACGACGATGGGCAGCGAGCCGACGATGATGAACCAGCCCATCCGGGCGTCGATGCCACCGCGCAGCTCGGCGCGGAACATCGAGCGCACCCATGCGCTGCCAATGCGCCAGATGTCCTTGCGGAAGTAGATGAGCACCGCGAGCTCGGTGCCGATCTGGATGACGGCGGTGAACGCGGCTCCCGGGTCGCCCCAGCCGAGCAGCTCGGGGAAGATCCGCAGGTGCGCGCTGCTGGAGATCGGCAGGAACTCGGTGAGCCCCTGGATGATGCCGAGCACGACCGCTTTGAGGAGATCCGTCACGGGAGGTCAGCCTACGGGCGAGTCCGTGCCGGTCGGCGCACGACCCGTGGCTACCCTCACCCCATGCAGCAGCGTTCGCTCGGCGCCACCGGTCTCAAGGTCTCGCGCCTCGGCCTCGGGACGATGACCTGGGGTCGCGACACCGACGAGCACGAGGCCCGCGACCAGCTCGTGGCGTTCACGGAGGCGGGCGGCACGCTCCTCGACACCGCGGCCGGCTACGGCGACGGCGCCAGCGAGGAGCTCATCGGCCGGCTGGTCGGCGACGTGGTGCAGCGCGACGACGTCGTGCTCGCCACCAAGGCGGGCATCTCGCGCCGGACCGGCGAGCGGGTGACGAACACGTCGCGGGGGCACCTGCTCACCGCGCTCGACGCCTCGCTGCAGCGTCTCGGTGTCGACCACGTCGACCTGTGGCAGGTGCACGTGTGGACCGACGAGACGCCGGTGGAGGAGACGCTCAGCGCGCTCGACCTCGCCGTCACCTCCGGCCGGGCCTCCTACGTCGGCATCTCCAACTACACCGGCTGGCAGACCGCGCAGGCCGCGACGTGGCAGCGCGCGGTGCCCGGACGTGTGCCGCTGGCCTCCACGCAGGTCGAGTACTCCCTGCTCAACCGCACCGTCGAGCACGAGGTGCTCCCCGCGGCGCACGCGCTCGGCCTGGGCGTGCTCCCGTGGTCGCCGCTGGGCCGCGGCGTGCTCACCGGCAAGTACCGCACCGGCACGCCGTCGGACTCCCGCGGCGCCAGCGAGCACTTCGGCCGCTTCGTCGGGGCGTACCTCGACGACCGGGGCCGTGGCATCGTGGAGGCCGTGGCCCGCGCGGCCGACGGGCTGGGCTGGTCCCCGCTCGAGGTGTCGCTGGTGTGGGTCCGCGACCGGCCCGGCGTCACCGCGCCGATCGTGGGCGCCCGCACCGCGGCGCAGCTCGACGGCGCCCTCGGGGTCGAGGACCTCGTCCTGCCGCCCGAGATCGTCGACGCCCTCGACGACGTCTCGGCGGACTGAGCCGGAGACCGACCGCCGACCGCAGCACCACCGCCGTAACACCGACGAGAGGAGACCGAGATGGCCAGGGCACACCGCCGCCCGCCGGGGCGTGGCGTCGAGTGGGAGTTCGAGACGCTCGTGCTGCCGAAGGACTTCTCCCGCAACGTCGTCACCCGCATGCTCGTCGAGCGCGCGGAGCACGGCGGCTGGGAGCTCGACCGGCTCCGGATCGGCAACGACGGCAAGCGCCGCGTGGTGCTGCGCCGCAAGATCATCCGCCAGCGGCTGACGCTGTTCGCCGGCTGAGCGCCGGTCGGCACCGCTCCCGCGTCAGGCTCCCGCGATCACCAGCCGGAGGTGCCGGGCGCTCCCTTGAACGGGCCGGTGACCCTCGAGGTGATCCAGCCGCCGTAGAAGCTGCCCGGCTGCGGCTCGACGACCTCTCCGTCGACGGTGCAGCGGTCGACGCGGCCGGGGTAGAGCGCGACGTGGTCGACGAGCTGCTCGAAGCCCTTCGACGGCGTCGGGTAGGTCCACGCCACGGCCGGCAGCACCTCGTCGCCGACGACGAGGTCGTAGTAGGCCGCCTGGCCCTTCCACTCGCACCACGACGCGCCCTCGCCCGGGCGGAGCACCCCGTCGGCGAACGACGACGCGGGGAGGTAGTACGTCGGCGGGTGGCTGGTCTCCAGCACCCGGAGGCTGGCGGTGGTGTCGGCCAGCACGATCCCGGCGTGCGTGACGACGACGTGCTCGCTGCTCGGGTCGACCCGCGGCGGTCGCGGGTAGTCCCACACGGACTCGGTCATGCCGCCATCCAAGCACCCGGGTCCCAGCGGGACCCGGCGTCAGGCGGAGGCGCTCGAGGCCTTCGCCCGCAGCGCCTCGACCATCGCGTCGGGGTCGTCGGCGGAGTAGACGGCCGAGCCCGCGACGAACACGTCGGCGCCCGCCTCCGCGCACCGCTCGATGGTCTCGAGGGAGACCCCGCCGTCGACCTGGAGCCACGTCTCGACGCCGTGCTTGCGCATCAGCTCGCGCGCGGTGCGGATCTTGGGCAGGCACAGGTCGAGGAACTTCTGGCCGCCGAAGCCGGGCTCGACGGTCATGATGAGCACCATGTCGAGCTCGGGCAGCAGCGCCTCGTAGGGCTCGATCGGGGTGGCGGGCTTGAGCGCCATCGACGCCCGGGCGCCCTGGGCGCGGATCTCGCGGGCCAGGCGCACCGGGGCCTTGGCGGCCTCGGCGTGGAAGGTCACCGAGCCGCAGCCGACCTCGGCGTACGCCGGAGCCCACCGGTCGGCGTCCTCGATCATCAGGTGCGCGTCGAGCGGCTGCGTGGCGTGCTTGCTCAGCGCCTCGACGACCGGGAGCCCGAGCGTCATGTTCGGCACGAAGTGGTTGTCCATGACGTCGACGTGCACCCAGTCGGCGCTCGGGATGCGCGCCACCTCGTCGGCGAGGCGCGACAGGTCGGCGTTGAGGATGCTCGGAGTGATCTGGATGCCCACGGCCATGATCCTAGGGACCGGCCCGGTCGTCGCGTCGGCACGGTCCTCGCGGGGGGTGCTGGGCTAGACTGGACGCACGCCGTTGACGCTGGACGCACGATATTGCGTGCGTCGAGCGGACAACGGTCCGCTCGAGTCACCCCGTGGTCGGACGGCCCACGGCCGACGGGCGTCAGGCGTCGTCGGGTTCGGGCGGGACCTCGCGGCCCTCCGCCTCGTCGCGGTCGGCCCAGTGCAGCAGTGGGGCGATGTCGAAGGGGTGGTCGTCGATGGAGCCGTGGAGGTCGCCGATCTCGGCGAAGCGCGGCGGCATCGTGACGATGGTGAAGTCGTCGGGCTCGCAGTCGTCGACCTCGTCCCACCGGACCGGGGCGGAGACCCGGGCGTTCGGGACCCCTCGCACGGAGTACGCCGCCGCGATGGTGTGGTCGCGTGCGTTCTGGTTGTAGTCGACGAAGAGCTGCGAGGGGTCGCGGTCCTTGCGCCACCACGCGGTCGTGACGTCTCCCCCAGCGCGTCGCTCGACCTCGCGCGCGAACGCGAGCGCGCCGCGGCGCACGTCGGAGAAGCCGTGGTCGGGCGGGATCCGGACGTAGACGTGCAGCCCGGAGCCGCCGCTGGTCTTGGGGAACCCGACCGCGCCGAGCTCGTCGAGGACCTCGTGGACGACGTGGGCCACGCGCTGGACCGTGGCCCAGTCGCACTCCGCACCGGGGTCGAGGTCGATGCGCCACTCGTCGGGCTTCTCGGTGTCGGCGCGACGGCTGTTCCACGGGTGGAACTCGACGGTCGACATCTGGACGGCCCACACGACGCTCGCGAGCTCGGTGACGCAGAGCTCGTCGGCGGTGCGCTTCCACCGCGGGAAGAACAGCTGCACGGTCTCGACCCACGGCGGCGCGCCGGCGGGCAGGCGCTTCTGGTGCACCTTGTCGCCCGCCAGGCCCTTCGGGAACCGGTGGAGCATGCACGGCCGCTCGCGCAGGGCGTTGACGATCCCGTCGCCGACGGCGAGGTAGTACTCGACCAGGTCGAGCTTGGTCGCGCCGGTCTCGGGGAAGTAGACGCGGTCGGGGTTGGTCACCTTGACGACGCGGTCGTCGACCTCGACCTCGATGAACGGTGACGCCACAGGTGGACCCTAGCGCCGGTCGCTACTTCTTCGCGGCAGGCGCAACCTCGGCGGGCGCCGGACCGCTCGGTGCGGGCTGCGGGTCGACGGTGACGGTGACCGGGTCGGACCAGCCCTCGTCGGCGTACTGGCTCTCGGGGCGGTGCCAGCGCAGCTCGGTGGTCTCGGTGACCCGCACCACCGCGCGCGCCACGCCGTCGGGGTCGGCCAGCACGGGCGCGCCGTCGGCGTGCCACTCACCGCCGGGGGTGCGTCGCTCGAGCACGAGCGGGTCGCCCGTGAGGCGACCACCGGGGTCGCTCACCCGGCCGGTCACGGTGACCTCGTCGCCCGTACGCGGCCCGGCCAGGGCGGCCGACGTCGTCAAGGTGACGCCCTCGAAGTCGTACCGGGTGGCGCCGGCGCTGATCGCGTCGAGGTTGAACGCGCGCCCGTCGCAGCCGAACCCGGTCACGACGAAGCCGGCACCGTCTCCGTGCTCGGCCGCGAAGGCGGCGGGGGTCGCGGACCCGGCCCGGGAGACCGTGGCACCGGAGGCCAGGTCGACGAGGGACCAGTCGTAGGTCAGGGCGGACGGCGCGACGTCCGACCACGACCCCGGCGCCACCGACAGGGTGGCGCGACCGGACCAGGCGGTGCCGGCGGGGCTGGCGGGTGTCACGGCGAGCACCTGCGACACGCCGCTCGTGCCGCTCGTGGCGGCGACGGAGACCGAGGTGTCGAGCGCGGTGAGCGAGTCGAAGCGGACGTAGGGGCCCGACGCGGTGCCGCTGCCGGACGGCACCAGCCCGAGCGACCTGCGGCCCATCGGCGCGGCGTAGGGGCCGAGGTTGAGCCGCGGGACCGGCGCGGTCGCCGCGCCGAAGAGGCCGTCGCAGGCGACGTAGGTCAGGAAGACCCCCTGGTCGCCGGTCGAGGGCCCGGTGAGGGTGCGGGTGTCCTGCGCCTGAGCCGGTGCCGCCACGCCGAGCGCCAGCAGGCCGCCCACTGCGACCACCGTCCGCGCCAACGACGCCTTCATCCCTCGCCCATCCCTGTGACCTGCTCCCCGTCACGTCGACGCACCCCGATGGTGCGCGCCGTCCGACGCCATCATGCTCGACCCCTCCCAGCATGGGAACACCCCCTCAGCGGCGGAACCCCCAACTTGGGTGGGCGAGGGATGGACGGGCGGTGTCGGGGCAGGTGGCTAGGTTCGGTCCATGCCGCTGAGGAGCACGCCGGTGCCGCGCCACCCCGTACGCCGGGTCGAGGCGGTCGCCGACCACGGGCTCGACCCGGCGGCCTACCCCGCGAGCATCCCGGCGGTCCGTCACGTCCTCGAGGAGGGCCTCGACCTGGGGCCGGGCGTGACGTTCCTCGTCGGGGAGAACGGGTCGGGGAAGTCGACGGTGGTGGAGGCGGTCGCCACCGCGTTCGGCCTCTCCCCGGAGGGGGGCAGCAGCGGGAGCCGCCACTCCACCCGGCCCACCGAGTCGACGCTGGGCGACGCGCTCCACCTCGTGCGGGGCGTCGGGTCGAGCCGGTGGGGGTTCTTCCTGCGCGCCGAGACGATGCACGGGTGGTACTCCTACCTCGAGGACAACCCGTCCAGCAGCAAGGACCCCGAGCCCGAGCCTCGCTTCCACGAGATGAGCCACGGAGAGTCGTTCCTCAAGGTGCTGGAGTGGCGCTTCACCGGTCCGGGCCTCTTCTGCCTCGACGAGCCCGAGGCAGCGCTGTCGTTCTCCTCCACGCTCGGGCTCGTCGCGGTGCTCCAGCGGGTCGTGGCCGGGCGCGGTCAGGTGCTGTGCGCGACCCACTCCCCCGTGCTCGCCGCGATGCCCGGCGCCCGCATCCTGGAGGCCGGTCCGTGGGGACTGCGCGAGACCACCTGGGCCGACCTCGAGCTCGTCGAGCACTGGCGCCGCTACCTCGCCGACCCGTCGGCCTACCTGCGCCACCTCGAGGAGTGACGCACCCGGGCCGGGTTGCGGGTCAGGCCGTGGCGCGACGCCGGAGCGTGGCGGCGTACATCGCGTCGGTGCCCTCGCGGTGGGGCCAGAGCTGGAACGAGCCGACCAGGTCGGTGTCGTCGCGACGGCCGAGCACGGCCTCGACCACTCGGGAGGTCTCGGCCAGCACCGGCGAGCAGGTCGCGTAGACGACGAGGCCGCCGGGTCGCACCGACTCCAGCGCGACGTCGAGCAGCACCTGCTGCAGGCCCACGAGCACGTCGACGTCGGCGGGCGTGCGGCGCCAGCGCGACTCGGGCCGGCGGCGCAGGGCGCCGAGGCCGGAGCACGGGGCGTCGACCAGCACCCGGTCGAAGGTGCCGGGGACCCAGGCAGGACGGGTGCCGTCACCGGCGAGGACGTCGACGACGCCGTCGGGGAGGGCGGCCATCGCCGAGGCCACGAGCGCTGCCCGGTGCGGCTGGCGCTCGTTCGCCACGAGCCGTGCCCCCCGCTGCGCCGCGAGCGCGCCCAGCAGCGCGGCCTTGCCGCCGGGACCCGCGCACAGGTCGAGCCACCGCTCGTCGCGGCCCTCGATCGGCGCGTCGGCCATCGCGAGGGCGACCAGCTGGGAGCCCTCGTCCTGCACGCCAGCGCGCCCCTCGACGACGGCCGGGACCGCCGACGGGTCGCCCCCGGCCAGCACGGCGCCGTAGGGCGAGCGCTCCGTGGCGACCGCTCCCGCCGCCTCGAGCTCGGCCACCTCGGCGAGCCCGGGACGCGCGACCAGCGTGACCCGGGGGGCGGCGTTGTCGGCGGCCAGCAACGCCTCGAGCTCGTCGTCGGAGCCGAGGGCCTCGGCCAGCAGGTCGACGACCCAGAGCGGGTGCGACTGTGCGACGGCGAGGTGGCCGTGCAGGTCGGCGGCGCGGTCCGGCGCGACGTCGGCCACCCAGTCCTCGAGCGAGCGGCGGCTGACCTTGCGGAGCACCGCGTTGACCAGCCCCGACGGGCCTTGGCCCACGACCGCCCGGACCAGGTCGACGCTCGTGGAGATCGCGGCGTGGTCGGGCACCCGCATCGACAGCAGCTGGTGGACCCCGAGACGCAGCACGTCGCGCACCTCCGGCTGCAGCCGCGGCTTGGTCAGGCAGGCGTCGATGACCGCGTCGTAGAGGCCGTGCATCCGGATGGCGCCGGACGCCAGCTCGGTGGCCAGCCCGGCGTCGCGGCCCTCGAGGCGGTGCTTGCGCAGCACCTGGGGCAGCACGAGGTTGGCGTACGCCCCGTCGGCCCGGACAGCGGTGAGGACGTCGAGCGCGGCGCGGCGGGGGCGGTCGACGGGGCGCCTGCGCTCAGCCACCGAGGTGCTCCCGGACCAGCCGCTTCGGTGCTCGGTGGGCCCACGCCTCGGTGATCACCTCGGCCAGCTCGGCGCGGCCCATCTCGCCCAGGCGGGACTGCTGCACCAGCACCGCGTTGTGCCCGCGGAAGTGGTCGATGGTGAAGAACGGCGTGGACGGATCCTCGACCAACGCTGTCTTGTCGGCCTCGGTCGGGGTGATGATGACGAGCAGGTCGTCGTACATCTCGCCCGTCGCCGGGTCGACGGCGGTCTGGTGCGGGTGGCGGTAGAGCACGAAACCCTTCCCGTTCTCGCCCCGCGGGACCTTCCAGGTGGGGACGTCGCCCCACGACGTGGACAGCTCGGTCTCCGGGAGCGCCGCGCAGATCTCGTCGACGTCCTCCGGACGGGCGGGCCGGTCGGCAGCCGGGTCAGCGGGCGTCGTCACCGGTGCCTGCCGCCTCGGTCTCGCTCTCGGGCCCGGTCTCCCCTGCCGGGTCGCCGAACCGGGTGCCCGACTCGAGCCGGACGCCGCGGGCCCAGTCGGCGGCGCGCATCTGCTTCTTGCCGAACGCCTTCACCTCGCCGAGCTCGACGGGCACGGTCGAGGTGCCGACGAGGACCGCGTTCTTGGTGACCTCCAGGACACCCGGCTCGAGGCGCTCGCGGTCCGTGACCGGACGGACGGGGCCGATCTTGATCCGCTCCCCCTCGAACGTGCTCCAGGCCCCGGGCGCCGGGGTGCAGGCCCGGACCTGGCGGTCGATCGCGACGGCCGGGTGCGTCCAGTCGACGCGGGCGTCGTCCACGACGATCTTGGGGGCGAACGAGACGCCGTCGTCGGTCTGCTCACGTGCCTCGAGGGTGCCGTCCTCGATGCCGTCGAGGGTCTGGACGAGCAGCCCGGCGCCGCCCTCGGCGAGCCGGGCGAGGAGGTCGCCGGCAGTGTCGTCGGGCCGGATGCGCTCGGTCATCACGCCGAACACCGGGCCGGCGTCGAGGGCCTTGACGATCCGGAAGGTGCTGGCACCGGTGAGCTCGTCGCCCGCCCACAGGGCGTGCTGCACGGGCGCGGCGCCGCGCCACGCCGGGAGCACCGAGAAGTGCAGGTTGATCCAGCCGTGCGGCACCAGGTCGAGCGCCGACTGCGGCAGCAGCGCGCCGTAGGCGACCACCGGGCAGGCGTCCGGCCGCAGCGCGGCCAGCTCGGCCTGGAAGGCGGGGTCGCGCGGGTGCTCGGGCTTGAGGACCGGTACGCCGAGCTCCTCGGCGCGCTGCGCGACCGGGCTCGCGACCAGCCTGCGACCGCGACCGCTGGGGGCGTCGGGACGGGTGACCACCCCGACCAGCTCGTGACGGCTGGCCGCGACCGCGTCCAGGGCGGGGACGGCGACCTCGGGGGTGCCGGCGAAGACGACGCGCATCAGAACCCCAGTCCGTGGGTCGCGTGGGGGCTCACCCGCACGGTCGGCTGCTCCAGGCCGAACCACTCCGACTCCCGGATCTCCTTCATCGCGGCCTTGCGGGCGGCGGTGTCGAGCTTGTCGATGAAGAGGATGCCGTCGAGGTGGTCGGTCTCGTGCTGCATCGCGCGGGCGAGGAGGTCGGAGGCCTCGATGCGCAGCGGCTCGCCGTGCATGTCGAAGCCGGTGGCGACCACCCGCAGCGCCCGCAGGCAGTCGTAGGTGAGCTCGGGCAGCGACAGGCAGCCCTCGGCGCCGTCCTGGGTCTCGTCGGAGAGCTCCAGCGACGGGTTGACCAGGTGACCGACCTCGCCGTGGACGTTCCAGGTGAACACGCGCAGCCCGACGCCGATCTGCGGAGCAGCCAGGCCCGCGCCGGGGGCGGCGAGCATCGTGTCGGTGAGGTCCGTGACGAGCTGGCGGACCTCCTTGTCGAAGTCGTCGACCTCGACCGCGCGCTGGCGCAGCACGGGGTCACCGAAGAGGCGGATCGGCTGGACGGCCACGGATCTCCTTCGTGGGGCGGGTACGCGAACGCCCCAGTCTAGGGAGCCGCGCGCCGTGGCCCCAGACGGGAGCCGCCCGTCAGATCGACAGCGGGTCGACCTGGACGCGGACCGGGTCGAGCTTGCGCGCCGACCGCATCCGCTGCAGGTCGCCGAGGGCCTGCGACAGCGCGGCGCCATGGGCCCACGGCACCCGCACCACGAGGCGGTGCTCCTCGCCCGCCGGCACCGGCCCGAGCAACTCCCCTCCCTCGGGCAGGTCGATCAGGTGGAGGGCGTCGTCGAGGGCGCCGAGGTCCCCGGTCAGCGTCGCGATCCGGGCGGCCGGGGGGAGGTGGGCGGCGGCGCGCTCCTCGGACTCGCGGCGCGCGAACCCGGCCGGGTCCCAGCGCACCAGGGCCTGGAGCACCGGGTGGGCGGGGTCACCGACCGCGACGACGTGGCCGCCACGACGCACCAGGGCGGCGGCGTTGAGCCACCGGCGCAACGCCTCCTCCGTGGCGCGCATGTCGTCGCGGGCCAGGGTGAGCCAGGTGTCGAGCACGACGACGGTCGCGTAGCCGCCCTCGGCCACCGGCTCGGCGCCGACCGTGGCGACGACGAGGTCGTGCTGGTCGGTCACCTCGGCCAGCACCCGCTCGCCGCTGGAGCTGCGCACGGTCGTGCCCGGGAACATCCGACCGAGCTCCTCCGCCGTGCGTGCCTCGCCGCGCACGGGCGCCCGCAGCCCGCGACCGCCGCACGTGGGGCAGGACCAGGCCTCGTCCGCGTGCCCGCACCAGCGGCAGGTCGGCGGCGCCGCGGGGCCGGCGATCGTCAGGGGGCCGGTGCAGACCGTGCAGCGGGCGGGGGTGCGGCAGGTGTCGCAGGCGAGGGCGGCGGCGTATCCCGCGCGGGGCGTCTGCACCAGGACGGGTCCGTCCTGCAGCCCGCGCCGGATGGCGTCGTAGGCCGGCCGCGGGACACGGGTGCCCACGGACCGGTCCTCCGCGGGGACGGCCTCGACGCGGACCCGCCGGCGCAGGGCGTCCCGCGGCGTGACCAGCTCGTGGGCCCACCCGGAGACGAGCAGCTGCTGCGCCTCCGGGGTGCGGGCGACTCCCCCGACGAGCGCTGCCGTGCCCTGCTGCTCGGCGCGGGTGAGCAGCACCTCCCGGGTGTGGGGGTAGGGCGCCCGTGGCTCGGCGTGGAGGTCGTCGCCGTCGTCCCAGACGACGACGAGGCCGAGGTCGTGCACCGGGGCGAACGCCGCGGACCGGGTGCCGACCACGACGCGCCTCGCCCCGCGGGAGACGGCCAGGAAGTGCCGGTAGCGGGCGGCGGGCCCGTCGTCCGCGGTGAGGCAGACATGCTGGTCGGCGCCCAGACGCTCGCGCAGCGCCGCGTCGACGCGGTCCACGTCGCGCTTGTCGGGCACGCACACCAGCGCGCCGCGGCCCGCTGCTCGGGTAGCCGCGACGGCCTCGGCGACCATCGCGGGCCAGTCGTCCCCCGGCGCGGCCGACCACACGGCGCGCGGCGACCCGCCTGCGGCGAGGCGCCTCAGGAAGGCGGCTGCGTGCTCCACCTCGCCCCACGTCGTGGGCAGGGGCTCCGCGAGCGGCGGCGACGGGTCGAGGACCGCCTTCTCGACCGCCGCGTGGCGCGGCGGCACGGCCAGGCGGAGCACGTCGGACCGGGCGCCGGCGTAGCGGTGGGCCAGGGTCTCGCTGAGCCGGGCCACCTCGGGGGCCAGCACGGGCTCGGGGCTGACCACGCGCCGCAGCGGCTGGAGCCGGCCGGTGTGGTCGGTCGTCGAGGCCCGCTCGACGAGGTAGCCGTCGACGTCCTGCCCGGCGAAGCGCACCTTCACCCGCGCGCCGGGGACCGCCGTGTCGGCCATCGCCACCGGGACGGCGTAGTCGAAGGGACGGTCGAGGTGGGCGAGGGCGATGTCGACCAGCACGCGGGCGACCGGGTCGACCGCCGCGGGCTCCCACGCGGCCGCCTTGCGCCTGCGCGTCGCGGCCGCCTTCGCGCGGGCGTCGTCCACGGCAGCACGAAGCCCCGGGAGCATGTCTGCTTCCGGGGCCTCGCGCTCGCTCATGGGCCGCATTCAACCAGCGGCCTCCGACGGGGCGTCAGGCTGTGTGCCCCGTCCTGTGGACGGACGTCACCTCAGGTTGAAGCTCGCCCGTGCCTTGCTGCGGGCGACGGTGTCGGAGCCCTTGTACGTCGCCTTCACCTTGTGCTTGCCCTTGCCGAGCTTGTCGAGCACCTTGCCCTTGAGCACCAGCACGGCCTTGCCCTTCTTGACCTTGACGGCCTTGGTGATGCTCTTCTTGCCGGAGACCTTGAAGGTGACCTTGCCGCTGGCCCGGGCGCCGGACGCCTTGACCTTGGCGGTGACCGTCACCTTGCCGGCCTTGCTCGTGACCTTCAGCTTCGTGGTCGACGGTGCCTTGGTGGCCGGAGGAGGAGTCGGCGTCGGCGTCGGGGCAGGCGGGGTCGGAGCCGACGGGGTGGCCACCGGCAAGACGTCACACGTGTAGACGCTGATGTCGTCGAGGAACCAGCCGATGAACGAGCTTGCCTCGTCGCTCCGGTTGGTGAACGACGGCTTCACGGTCTTGCCGCCCAGCGACGACAGATCCACCTGGCTGGTGGTCCAGCCGAAGCTGTCGCCGGCGAACGCCCGGCGACCTGCCCACGGATTCGTGCCAGCCGGGCCATTCGTTAGCGTCTGCTGCGGGCCATTGACCCACGGCAGCGACGAGGCGTCCACCGCGCCGGCTCCCGAGTCCACCTCGACGGTGCCCCCGTCGACGTAGGTCGTCCCGGACGGCAGGTAACCCTCCGGATACCACTCGAAGAGCCGCCACTGGTTGAAGCTGAGGAACGACTTCTGGCCAGCCGGCAACGCGATGCCCTGCGCAGCGGTGATGGAGGCCGAGGTCGGGTCCCCGTAGAGGTCGGGGTCGGGGTTGTAGCCGAACCAGGATGTCTTGCCCGAGGTGGCGTTGGCGTCCCAGTCAGGGTTGACACCGTAGCCCCAGATCGCGCTCGAGGTCGTGGTGAACTTCGTAGCGGGGTCACCGGTCTCGCTGTTGAACAGCTCGCGCAGGGTCGTGCCGGTCGGGCACGCCCTGACGGCATCGGCCGGCTGCGGCGCGTTGGTCGGCGTGGTGCGCAGCTCGGTGGCCAGCACCGCCTTCTTCACGTTGTCGCAGTCGGCAGTCGTGAAGCCGGCCGTGCCGCTTGCGGCGAAGTCGGCGCAGCTCTGCTCCAGGACGGCGGCCAGGTTGGCGTAGTCGCTGCCGGACGTGAGCCTGGTGATCGCGTCGAAGTAGAGCTTGCCGGTCTTGGTCAGTCCCGTGTCACCGCCGTCGATGCCAGCGATGGTCTGACCATTGAAGGTGCCGCCCTGGGAGATCAGGTACGCGGTCTTGTTGCCGACACCGCTGTTCTGGTGCACGCCGCCCCCGTCGGGGTAGGCGCCGTAGAGGTTCCACCGTGTCAGGTCCGCGGTGTAGAGCGGACTGGTCATCCGGTCCGGGTCGCCGAACGACGTCGGGTCTTTCATGTCGCGAATCGCGCCGATCGAGAGGTCCTCGGCAAGCTTCCAGTCCGCGTCCCCGGCCTCGAGACCTGCGCGGTGGTCGACGACCTCGCCCATGATGTCGGCGATCGACTCGTTCATCGCGCCGCTCTGGCCCCAGTAGAAGAGCTCGGAGTACTGGTCGATGACGCCGTGGGTCATCTCGTGACCGACCACGTCGTCGGCATTGGCGAACCCGTCGCCGTAGTACATCTGCGTCCCGTTCCAGAACGCGTTCTCGTAGGGGTCGTTGACCGGGCAGTCATACCCGGGCGCGCAGTAACGCACGGTCGAGGCGAGCTTCTTCACGCCCCCGACGTCGATGCCGATCGCCTGGGTCAGGTCCAGCCCGGCGATCTCCTGGTAGGCGGCAGCGACCTCCCCCGCGTGGTCGAAGGCATAGTTGACGTCATCGACCCCGCTGGGGCCACTGGTCTCGGTGCGGGCGAAGCCGGACGTGCAAGGGACGGCGTCGGTCGCCACGTTGTTGGCGTCGCACACGACGCGGTCGAGGTGCTCGACCTGGTCGAGGTCGAGCAGGACGCGGCCCGAGGTGTCGTCGACCAGGACGAGGCGGCGCACGGCCTCGCCGTCGCCCACCTCGAAGCTCCACACGCCCTGCGCCGAGCCGGCCCCACCGAACACGGCGGGGTCCCACACGGCCCGGCCCTGCGGGGTGGTGGTGAGCCCCTTCGCGTCCGCGGAGCGCGCCGCCGCACGGGCGGCGGTGGTGCGGGCGGCGGACTCGGTCACCGTGGCGGACGGCAGCGCGCGGGTGCGCGAGAGCGTCGCCAGCATCGAGCCGAGCTGGTGGTCGGGCCGCAGGCTGACCACGACCTGGCCGCCGATCACCGGCGCCCCGTCGACGGACTGCTGGAAGCGGACCGCCTCCTGGCCCGAGGGCGTGGCCGTGGTCGTGGTGGCGCGGAGCTGCGAGGCGCGGGTCAGGCCCAGCGCCGAGCCGTAACGGTCCAGGTGGGCCCGTGCGGCGTCGCGCAGCGACTCCTCACCCGTCACCCCCGGGTTGACCACGCTGCCGCCGTCGGTCGTCCCGACGAAGTCCACGACGCCCTGCGGGTCGCGCTCGAGCCGCAGCCCGGAGGACGCGTCGGCGCGCAGCAGCGACGCCCCGTCGTCCCGTCCCGTGGGCGCGGCCTGCGCCCCTGCCCAGGCGAGCTGTCCGCCCGCCACCACGGCGGCCGCGGCCAGGGCCACGGTCGCCTTCCTGTGCATCCTCATCGAGGCTCCATTTCCGTCGACGCAGCACACCCCCGTGTGCGCTCGGGCAGCCTAGGGGTGACCCGGGCCACAGCGGAACGGCCTGTCCGCGGATTCGTCCGAAAGGCGAAGGACCCCCGCCGGGTGGCGGGGGTCCTGTCGTGGAGCTGTCGGTGCGCTGCTTCAGACGCCGGCGGCGGCCTTCAGCTTGTCGGCGCGGTCGGTGTTCTCCCAGGTGAAGTCCGGGAGCTCGCGACCGAAGTGGCCGTAGGCCGAGGTCTGAGCGTAGATCGGGCGCAGCAGGTCGAGGTCGCGGATGATCGCGGCCGGGCGGAGGTCGAAGACCTCGAGCACCGCCTGCTGGATCGCCTCGTCGGGCACGACGCCCGTGCCGAAGGTCTCGATGAAGACGCCGACCGGGGCGGCCTTGCCGATGGCGTAGGCGACCTGCGCCTCGCAGCGACGCGCGAGACCGGCGGCGACGACGTTCTTGGCCACCCAGCGCATCGCGTAGGCCGCGGAGCGGTCCACCTTCGACGGGTCCTTGCCGGAGAAGGCACCGCCGCCGTGGCGGGCCATGCCGCCGTAGGTGTCGACGATGATCTTGCGGCCGGTGAGGCCGGCGTCGCCCATCGGGCCGCCGATGACGAACGTGCCGGTCGGGTTGACCAGCATGCGGTAGCCCTCGGACGGGATGTCGAAGGTCGCCAGCACGGGGTCGATGACGTGCTGCTTGACGTCGGACTCGAGCGTCGCGTGCTCGATGCCCGGGTCGTGCTGGGTGGACAGCACGACGGTGTCGATGCGCAGCGGGCGGTCGTCCTCGTCGTACTCGATGGTGACCTGGGTCTTGCCGTCGGGGCGGAGGTAGTCGAGCACACCGTCCTTGCGGACCTCGGTCAGCCGCTGCGCGAGGCGCTGGGCGATCGTGATCGGGAGGGGCATCAGCTCGGGCGTGTCGTCGCACGCGTAGCCGAACATCAGGCCCTGGTCGCCGGCGCCGCGCTTGTCGAGCTCGTCCTCGCTCGAGCCCACCCGCGACTCGTGGCCGGCGTCGACGCCCGCCGCGATGTCGGACGACTGGGCGCCGATGGCGACCTGCACGCCGCAGGTGGTGCCGTCGAAGCCCTTCTCGGAGGAGTCGTAGCCGATCTCCAGGATCGCCCTGCGGACGATGTCGGCGACCGGGGCGTAGGCCCCCGTGCGCACCTCGCCGGCCACGACCACCAGGCCGGTGGTCAGCAGCGTCTCCACCGCCACGCGCAGGTTGGCGCGGTCGGGGTCCGCGGCCATCAGGTGGTCGAGGACCGAGTCGCTGATCCGGTCCGCGATCTTGTCGGGGTGTCCCTCGGTCACGGACTCGGAGGTGAACAGTCGTCCAGCCACGTTGATCTCTCTCACTTCTTCTCTCGAACGGTTCGCACGTGCAGTGTGCCAACCTACTAGCCGCCCACGATCCGGGACGTACGTCTCAGCGCACGACCCGCCGGACGACCTCGTCCCAGATGACGTGCGCGAGGGCGCTCTTGCTGCCGTGGGGCACCTCGACGACGGCACCGTCGGCGCCGAGGACCACCGCCTCGTTGTCGGCGCTGCCGAAGACGGCGCCGCCGCTGACGTCGTTGACGACCAGCAGGTCGCAGCCCTTGCGGGCCAGCTTGGCGCGGCCGAGCTCGAGCACCGTGCCGCTGTCGTCGCCGGTCTCGGCGGCGAAGCCCACGATCACCGCGCCCTCGCGGGCACGCTCGTGGGAGATCTCGGCGAGCACGTCGGGGTTCTGGACGAGCTCGATCGCCGGGGCGGAGCCGTCCGAGGCCTTCTTGATCTTCGCGGTGCTGACCGAGGTCGGGCGGAAGTCGGCCGGCGCTGCTGCCATCACGACGGCGTCGGCCGTGGCCGTGGCGGCCACCACGGCCTCCCGCAGCTGCTCGGTGGTCTCGACCCGGACGACGGCCACGCCGGCCGGGTCCGGCAGCGAGACGTTGGCGCTGACGAGCGTCACGCGCGCGCCGCGCGAGGCGGCCGCGCGGGCCAGGGCGTAGCCCTGCAGGCCCGAGGACCGGTTGCCGAGGAAGCGCACCGGGTCGAGGTACTCGCGGGTGCCGCCGGCGGAGACGACCACCTCCAGCCCCGCGAGGTCCTGCGGCGCGGCGCTGCCACGCGCCAGCACGCCGGTCGCGAGCTCGAAGATCTCGGCCGGGTCGGGCAGCCGGCCCTTGCCGGTGTCGGCCCCGGTGAGCCGGCCCTCGGCCGGCTCGACGACGACCACGCCGCGCTCACGCAGCGTCGCGACGTTGGCCTGCGTGGCGGGGTGCTCCCACATCTCGGTGTGCATCGCCGGGGCCAGCACCACCGGGCACCGGGCGGTGAGCAGGGTGTTGGTGAGCAGGTCGTCGGCCAGGCCGTGGGCGGCCCTGGCCAGCAGGTCGGCGGTGGCGGGCGCCACCACGACCAGGTCGGCCTCCTGGCCGATCCGGACGTGGGGCACCTCGTGCACCTGGTCCCACACGACGGTGGAGACGGGCTTGCCCGACAGGGCGGCCCAGGTCGGCGCGCCCACGAACTCGAGCGCTGACGCCGTCGGGACGACGGTGACGTCGTGGCCCGACTCGGTGAAGCGCCGCAGGAGCTCGCAGGCCTTGTAGGCCGCGATGCCGCCCGCGACGCCGAGGACGACGCGGCGTCCGTCGGTCATCGAGGTGACCGCGTCACTCCGTGGCGTCGCCGGCAGCTGCCTCGGCGGCCTCGGCCTCGGCGGCGGGGTCGATGTCCTCGCAGGTGAGGAGGTCGTCGTTGATCTCGCGGAGCGCGATCGAGAGCGGCTTCTCCTGCACGTGGGTGTCGACGAGCGGGCCGACGTACTCCAGCAGGCCCTCGCCGAGCTGGGAGTAGTAGGCGTTGATCTGACGGGCGCGCTGGGCGCTGTAGAGCACCAGCTTGTACTTGCTGTCGGTCTTGCTGAGCAGGTCGTCGATCGAGGGGTTGGTCACGCCCTCGGCGGCGATGGTGGGAGAAGCCACGATGCAGGTGCCTCGCTAGTCAGAAGGGGGTGATGCAGGTCCAACCATCAAGGCTACCAACTCGTCGGCGGCAGCGTGAACTTCGTGGTTGACGATGGTCACGTCGAACTCGCTCTCGGCGGCCAGCTCCTCGCGCGCGGTCTCGAGCCGGCGCTCGCGCTCGGCCTCGGTCTCGGTGCCCCGTCCGACCAGCCGGCGGACCAGCTCGTCCCACGACGGCGGCTTGAGGAACACGAAGAGCGCCTCGGGCATGGTCTCGCGGACCTGCCGCGCGCCCTGGAGGTCGATCTCGAGCATCGCGGGCTTGCCGGAGGCGAGGGCGAGGTCGACGGGGCCGCGCGGCGTGCCGTAGCGCGCGGCCTTGTGGACCACCGCCCACTCCAGCAGGTCGCCCTGGGCGACCATGGCGTCGAACTCCTCGTCGGAGACGAACCAGTAATGGACGCCGTTCTCCTCCCCCGGGCGCGGCGCTCGGGTGGTGGCGGAGACCGACAGCCAGACCTCCGGGTGGGTCTCGCGGACGGCGGCCGCGACGGTCCCCTTGCCGACGGCCGTGGGCCCGGCGAGGACGATCAGCCGCGAACGACCCGGTGACGTGCCTGCTGCAGGTCCGGTCACGACGCGTCGGGGCCGAACTCGCGCTCGAGCGCGGCGACCTGCTTGACGCCCAGCCCACGCACGCGGCGGCTCTCGGCGATCCCGAGCCGCTCCATCACCTGGCGCGCGCGGACCCGGCCGAGCCCGGGCACGGACTGCAGCAGCTCCACCACGCGCATCTTGCCGATGACCTCGTTGGTCTGGCCCTCGCTGATCACGTCGAGGATCGAGCCCCCGGAGTTCTTCAGTCGGTTCTTCACCTCGGCGCGCTCACGGCGCGAGGCCGCGGCCTTGTCGAGGGCTGCCTGGCGCTGCTCGGGCGTCAGAGGGGGCAAGGCCACGAAAGCTGTCCTTCGTCGGTGGGGCTCGGCGGTGCTCGGTGACCGACCCCGAGGGCCGACCGTGCGGGCCAATCTAGTCAGGACCCGCGCCCACAGGCAATCGAGCCCGCGGCGCCCGGGCGTGGGGGTGATCTTCGCCATGGGGCGGCGCCCGCGGCGCGCGCTCAGCGGGCCAGCGGGGTGCCGCAGACGTCGAGCGCGTGCTGCTCCACCGAGGCCATCGCGGTCACGGTGCGCTCGGCCCCCACCTCCCGGGCAGCCGCCTCGATGGCGGCGCGGTCCTCGCCCGCGAGGCCCGGCGGCGGGTCGTCGGCGGCGTACGTCGCGGGGTCCACGCCCGCGTCCGCGACCGCGTCGCGGAGCCGGTGCAGCGGACCCACGACCGCCACCCAGTCGTCCGCGACGTCGCGCGGCGCCTTGTCGGCGAGGTCGTCGTAGGCGTCGAGGGCTCCGAGGACCGCACCGGGGTCCTCGGAGGCGGCGACGTCGCTGAGGTCGCCCTGGTGCTCGCGCACCGCGTCGCAGTAGACGTCCTGGGGGTCGCGACCGCAGCCGGTCAGCGCGACCGGGAGGAGCAGCGCCACGGCGAGCAGCAGGCGGGCACGGGTCACGCCCCCAACCCTCGCACGGCGTCGTTGCCGCGCAGGGCGGCCTCGCGCAGCGCGGCGACGTCGGGCCCGGCGCGGAGCACCTCACGGCTCGAGCTCGGCAGGGCCCAGCGGGCCGCACGGCCGAAGATCCGCTCGAGGTCGGCGACCGTGCCGCCCTGGGCACCGAACCCGGGGACGAGCAGCGGCCCCCCGGTGTCGAGGTCCTCGCCCGTCTCGCCGATGGTCGCCCCGACGACCGCGCCGAAGGAGCCCACCGGGTCGGCGCCGTCGTTGAGCCGACGCAGGTGATCGAGCACCGTGCCGGCCACGGTGCGCTCCCCGTCGCGCGCGTGCTGCACCTCCGGGCCCTCCTTGTTGGAGGTCAGCGCCAGCACGAACAGCCCGGCGCCGTGGGCGCGGCACGCCTCGACCATGGGGTCGAGGGAGCCGAAGCCGAGGAAGGGGCTCGCGGTGATCGCGTCGCAGGCCAGCGGCGAGGTGGGGTCGAGGTAGGCGTCGGCGTAGGCCTGGCTGGTCGAGCCGATGTCCCCACGCTTGACGTCGAGCAGCACGAGGGCGCCGGCCGCGCGCGACTCCTCGACGACGCGCTCGAGGACCGCGACGCCGCGGCTGCCGAAGCGCTCGTAGAAGGCGCTCTGCGGCTTGACCACCCCGACGACGGGCGCGACCGCCTCGACGACGGTCAGCGCGAACCGCTCGAGCGAGGCGACGTCGTCGGACAGTCCCCACTCGTGGAGCAGGCCGACGTGGGGGTCGATCCCCACGCAGAACCGCCCGCGGTCCTCGATGGCGCGGGCGAGCCGGGTGCCGAACGGGGTCATGCGTCCTCCCTGGAGGGTGCGAGGTCGGCCCGCAACCGGGCCACGGTGGTGGGGTCGTGGAGCAGCGCGGTGCCGACCTGCACGGCGACGGCGCCCGCGGCGAGGTAGGTCCGCGCGGACCGGACGTCGTGCACGCCGCCGGAGGCGACGACGGGCACGGCCGGCAGGGAGCGCGCCACGGCCACGACGCAGCGCAGCGCGACCGCCGCGGCGGCCGGACCGCTCAACCCGCCGGGTCGGCCGTCGGCGAAGGCCGCGGGCACGGCGTTGCCCACCACGACCGCGCTCGCGCCGGCCTCGTGGCAGGCGCGCGCGCCCTCGACCACGCGTGAGACGTCGGGGCGCAGCTTGGCCAGCACCGGCCGGTCGGCCGGGAACTCACGCCGCACGGCCGCCACGACGCTGGCGGCGTGGAAGGGCTCTCGGGTCTCGAAGAGCCCGTTGCCGGCGTCGTCCGGGGAGCCGACGTTGACCTCCAGACCGGCGACGCCCGGCGCGAGCGCGAGGCGGCGGGCGAGGTCGGCGTACTCCCCCATCGTGGCGCCCGCGACCGAGACGATCACCTCCGCGCCCGCCCGCACCAGCCACGGCAGCTCGGTGGCGAGGAAGTGCTCGAGCCCGGGGTTGGGCAGGCCGACGGCGTTGACCAGCCCGCCCGGCACCTCGGCGATCCGTCGTCCGGGGGTGCCGGCGCGGGGGTCGAGCGTGATCGAGCGGGTGACGAAGGCGAGGCCGGCCAGACCGTCGGGGCCGGCGAACGGCGCCAGCTCGCGCCCGGTGCCGCCGCAGCCGGCGGCGGTCATCACCGGGCCGGGGACGACGGCGCTCACAGCTCGCTCCAGCGGACGCGGTCGCCGCGGACGACCGGGCCCTCGGTGCAGGCCCGGACCACCCGGTCGACGCCGTCCTCCCCCACGACGGGCAGCGGGCAGCCGTGGCAGAGCCCCGTGCCGCAGGGCGTGGGCTGCTCGAGCGCGACCTGGCACCAGGCGCCGTGGCGCTCGGCTGCGGCAGCGGTGGCCTGCAGCACGGCGGTCGGCCCGGCGGCGTAGACCACGTCGACGTCGCGGGCGACGAGGTCGTCGACGTGGTCGGGCACGGTGCCGCGCCGCCCGACGGAGCCGTCGGCGGTCAGGACCGTCACCGAGCGGGCCGAGCGACGCGCCTCCAGCGCCGAGAGCAGGCGTGACTCCTCCGGCGCGGACACCACGAGGGACACCGCGCAGCCGCGCTCACGCAGCCGCTCGGCGAGCGGGAAGAGCGGCGCGGCGGCGTAGGCCTCCCCGACGAGCAGGCACGAGACCGGGTCGCGCGGCAGGGCGAACGGACGCCCGAGGGGCCCGGTGACCTCCACGGCGGCGCCGACCGGCTGCGCGGCCAGCCAGTGGGTGCCCGGCCCGACCGGGTCGACGACCACGTCGAGGGTGGGGCCGAAGGCGCTGGACGCCCGCACCCGGTGGATCCACAGGGCGCGGCGCGCGACGTGCCCGGCGACGCTGACCGCGACGAACGTGCCCGCGCGGAAGCGCTGCGGCACGCCGGGCGCGGCGAGCGTGAGGTGGCGGTAGGCCCCGACCCGCTTGGTCGCGACGACCTCGCCGTGCACGTGCACCGGCTCGCGCGGCTCAGCCATCC
Source organism: Nocardioides zeicaulis (assembly GCF_042432345.1). Lineage (NCBI taxonomy): Bacteria > Bacillati > Actinomycetota > Actinomycetes > Propionibacteriales > Nocardioidaceae > Nocardioides > Nocardioides zeicaulis. The sequence goes on from NZ_JBHLXH010000003.1 coordinate 105,822, forward strand.
GTGTCACCCATGGGCGTCAGGCACCGGCGACCAGCCCGCGCACGACCCGGCGCGGCCACAGCGGGCCCTCGTAGACGAAGGCGGTGTAGGCCTGGAGCAGGTCGGCGCCCGCGGCGAGCCGGTGCCGCGCGTCGTCGACCGTGGTGATGCCGCCGACCCCGACGAGCGTGAGGTCGGGGCCGACCCGCTCGCGCAGCAGCCGGACCACGTCCTCGGACCGCGACGTCAGGGGCCGCCCGCTGAGGCCGCCGGCGCCGACCGCGTCGACATCGGCGGCCCGGGTCGCCAGGCCGTCACGGCTGATCGTCGTGTTGGTGGCGATGATGCCGTCGAGGCCGGTGGCGGTGGCCAGGTCGGCGACGGCCAGCACGTCGTCGTCGCTCAGGTCGGGGGCGATCTTGACCAGCAGCGGCACCCGGTGGTCGGGCCGGACCTCGTCGGCTCGCCGGCGCACCGCGGCCAGCAGCGGCTCGAGCTTCTCCACGGCCTGCAGGTCACGCAGGCCCGGGGTGTTGGGCGACGAGACGTTGACCACGAGGTAGTCGGCGTGCGGGGCGAGCAGCCCGGCGGACTTCTCGTAGTCGCGCACCGCCTCCTCCTCGGGGACCACCTTGGTCTTGCCGATGTTGACACCGAGGATCGTCGAGCGTCCCGAGGTGCGCCAGGCCGCCAGGCGGCGCGCCACGACCTCCGCGCCGTCGTTGTTGAAGCCCATCCGGTTGACGATCGCGCCGTCGGCGGTGAGTCGGAACAGCCGCGGTCGCGGGTTGCCCGGCTGGGGCTCCCCGGTGACGGTGCCGACCTCGACGTGCCCGAAGCCGAGCGCGGCCAGGCCGTCGATCCCCACGGCGTTCTTGTCGAAGCCGGCCGCGAGCCCCAGCGGGTGCGGGAAGGTGAGCCCGAGCGCGTGCACCGGGGCCGACGGCATGCGCACCGCCCGTGAGGTCAGCGGGGCGGCCCCGCGGATCGCCCGGAACGCGGCGTGGTGGATCCGCTCCGGGTCGACCCGCGAGAGGCCGTGGGCGAACAGGATGTCGTAGGGGCGTGGCTTCGAGGCTCGCTGCGCTCGCACGTCAGCCGCCGACGACCGGGCTGGTGGGCGTCGTGGTCAGTCGTGCCGCCCAGTCCTGCAGCGACCGCACGCCGATGTCGCCGCGCCGCATCGCCTCCAGGCCCTGCACGGCGGCGCCGAGGCCCTGGATGGTGGTGATGCACGGGATGTCGGTGAGCACCGCCGCCGTACGGATCTCGTAGCCGTCGGCGCGCGGCGAGCCGCCGCTGGTGGCGCCGTGCGGCGTGTTGATCACGAGGTCGACCTCGCGGTCGAGGATCCGCCCGACGATGGTCTTCTCACCGTCGGGGCCCTCGCCCTCGGACTGCTTGCGCACGACCGTGGCCTCCACGCCGTTGCGGCGCAGCACCTCGGCGGTGCCCGCGGTCGCAAGCACCTCGAAGCCCATGTCGGCGATCTGCTTGACCGGGAAGATCATGTGCCGCTTGTCGCGGTTGGCGACCGAGACGAACACCTTGCCCGACAGGGGCAGCGATCCGTAGGCGGCCGCCTGCGCCTTGGCGAAGGCGGTGCCGAAGAAGGCGTCGAAGCCCATCACCTCGCCGGTGGAGCGCATCTCCGGACCCAGGAGGGCGTCGACGGTGCGGCCGTCGGCGGTCTTGAAGCGGTCGAACGGCATGACCGCCTCCTTGACCGCGATCGGCGAGCCGTCGGCGAGGTGCCCGCCGTCGCCCTCCGCCGGCAGCACGCCGGCCGCGCGCAGGTCGGCGATTGACTCGCCGAGCATCACCCGCGCCGCGGCCTTGGCCAGCGGCGTCGCCGTCGCCTTGGAGACGAATGGCACGGTGCGCGAGGCGCGCGGGTTGGCCTCGAGGACGTAGAGCACGTCGGAGGCGAGCGCGAACTGGATGTTGAGCAGGCCGCGCACGCCCAGGCCGCGGGCGATCGCCTCGGTGGAGCGCCGGATACGGTCGATCTCCTCGCGGCCCAGGGTGATCGGCGGCAGCGCGCACGAGGAGTCGCCGGAGTGGATGCCGGCCTCCTCGATGTGCTCCATCACGCCGCCGAGGAAGAGCTCCTCGCCGTCGAAGAGGGCGTCGACGTCGATCTCGACGGCATCGTCGAGGAACCGGTCGACCAGCACCGGCTGCCGCTCGTTGATGAGCCCGTTGGCGACGTACTTCTCGAGGTAGGCCTCGAGCGCAGCGTCGTCGTAGACGATCTCCATGCCGCGACCGCCGAGCACGAAGGACGGCCGCACCAGGACGGGGTAGCCGATCTCGTGCGCGATGCGCTGCGCCTGGGGGTACGACGTCGCGGTGCCGTGCTTGGGCGCCGGCAGGCCGGCGTCGGCGAGCACGCGGCCGAAGGCGCCGCGCTCCTCCGCGAGGTGGATCGCCTCGGGCGTGGTGCCCACGATCGGCACCCCGGCGTCGGCGAGGCCCTGGGCCAGGCCGAGCGGCGTCTGGCCGCCGAGCTGGCACACGACGCCGGCGACCGGACCGGCCTGCTGCTCGGCGTGCACGATCTCGAGGACGTCCTCGAGCGTGAGCGGCTCGAAGTAGAGCCGGTCGGAGGTGTCGTAGTCGGTGCTGACCGTCTCCGGGTTGCAGTTGACCATGATCGTCTCGTAGCCGGCCTCGGCCAGCGCGAGCGAGGCGTGGACGCAGGAGTAGTCGAACTCGATGCCCTGGCCGATGCGGTTGGGCCCCGAGCCGAGGATGATCACCGCCTCCTTGCCCTCCGTGCGGGGCTGGACCTCGGTCTCCTCGTCGTAGGACGAGTAGTGGTAGGGCGTGCGGGCGGCGAACTCCGCCGCGCAGGTGTCGACGGTCTTGAACACCGGTCGGATCCCGAGCGCGTGGCGCACCCCGCGGACGACGTCGGCGCTCAGCCCGCGGATCTTGCCGATCTGCTCGTCGGAGAAGCCGTGCCGCTTGGCCAGACGCAGCAGCTCGGGCGTGAGCTCCGTGGCGTCGATGAGCTGGATCGCGACCTCGTTGATCAGCGCGAGCTGGTCGAGGAACCACGGGTCGATCTTCGTGGCGTCGAAGATCTCCTCCGGCGTAGCACCGGCGCGGATCGCGTCCATCACCTTCTTCAGCCGGCCGTCGTGGGGGACCGTGATCTCCTCCAGCAGCGCGGCCTTGTCGAGCTCGACGAACTCCTTGTGCCAGTCGAAGGGCGCGTGCTTGCTCTCCAGGGAGCGCAGCGACTTCTGCAGCGCCTCGGTGAAGTTGCGCCCGATCGCCATCGCCTCGCCGACCGACTTCATGTGGGTGGTCAGCGTCGGGTCGGCCTCGGGGAACTTCTCGAACGCGAACCGCGGGACCTTGACCACGACGTAGTCGAGCGACGGCTCGAAGGACGCCGGGGTCTCCTCGGTGATGTCGTTGCGGATCTCGTCGAGGGTGTAGCCGATGGCCACCTTCGCGGCGATCTTGGCGATCGGGAAGCCGGTGGCCTTGGACGCCAGCGCGGAGGACCGCGAGACGCGGGGGTTCATCTCGATCACGATGAGCCGGCCGTCGGCGGGGTTCACGGCGTACTGGATGTTGCAGCCGCCGGTGTCGACGCCCACGGCGCGGATGATGGCGATCGCGAGGTCGCGCATCTTCTGGTACTCGCGGTCGGTGAGGGTGAGCGCGGGAGCGACGGTGATCGAGTCGCCGGTGTGCACGCCCATCGGGTCGAGGTTCTCGATCGAGCACACGATCACGCTGTTGTCGGCGCGGTCGCGCATCACCTCCAGCTCGTACTCCTTCCAGCCGAGGATCGACTCCTCGAGGAGCACCTCGGTGGTCGGGCTGGCCGCCAGGCCCGCGCCGCCGATGCGGCGGAGGTCGGCCTCGTCGTAGGCCATGCCCGAGCCGGTGCCGCCCATGGTGAACGACGGGCGCACCACCATGGGGTAGCCGAGCTCGCCGGCGGCGGCGAGCAGGTCGTCGACGGAGTGGCAGATGACGCTGCGGGCGGACTCGCCGCCGAGCTCCTCGACGATCTTCTTGAACTGCTGCCGGTTCTCGCCGCGCTCGATCGCGTCGATGGACGCGCCGATCAGCTCGACGCCGTACTTCTCGAGCACGCCCGCCTTGTCGAGGGCCATCGCGCAGTTGAGCGCGGTCTGGCCACCGAGGGTCGCCAGCAGCGCGTCGGGGCGCTCCTTGGCGATGACCTTCTCGACGTACTCCGGGGTGATCGGCTCGACGTACGTCGCGTCGGCGAACTCGGGGTCGGTCATGATCGTGGCCGGGTTGGAGTTGACCAGGACGACTCGCAGGCCCTCCTGGCGCAGCACGCGGCACGCCTGGGTGCCGGAGTAGTCGAACTCGCACGCCTGGCCGATGATGATCGGCCCGGAGCCGATGACCAGGACGCTCTGGATGTCGGTGCGCTTGGGCATGTCAGGCGTCCTTCCGGTCGGACATCAGGTCGCAGAAGCGGTCGAAGAGGTACGCCGCGTCGTGCGGGCCGGCCGCGGCCTCCGGGTGGTACTGGACGGAGAAGCTCACCAGCGCCCCGTCGGCGTCGCGGAGCTCGAGCCCCTCGACGACGTCGTCGTTGAGGCACACGTGGCTGACCGTCGCCTCGCCGAACTCGGTGGTCGTCGAGCCCTCCAGCGGCGCGTCGACCGCGAAGCCGTGGTTGTGGGCGGTGACCTCCACCTTGGAGGTGGTGCGGTCCATCACCGGCTGGTTGATGCCGCGGTGGCCGTACTTCAGCTTGTAGGTGCCGAAGCCGAGCGCGCGACCGAAGAGCTGGTTGCCGAAGCAGATCCCGAAGTAGGGGACGCCGGCGCGCAGGGCGTCCTGCAGCAGCTCCACCTGGCCGGTCGTCGCGGCCGGGTCGCCGGGACCGTTGGAGAAGAACAGCCCGTCGGCGCCCGTCTCGCGGACGTCGTCGAGGCTGGCGGTCGCGGGCAGCACGTGCACCTCGATGCCGCGCTCGCTCATCATCCGCGGGGTGTTGGCCTTGATGCCGAGGTCGACGGCCGCGACGGTGAACCGCTTCTCGCCGACCGCCGGGACGACGTAGGCCTCGGTCGTGGTGACCGCCTCGCTCAGGTTGGCCCCGGCCATCTCGCCGGACTCGCGCACCCGCCCCAGCAGGCGCTCGGCGTCGGTCTCGGTGGTGGAGATGCCCACCCGCATCGCGCCGCGCTCGCGCAGGTGACGGGTCAGGGCGCGGGTGTCGACGCCGCTGATCCCGACCACGCCCTGCTCGCGCAGCGCGTCGTCCAGGGTGCGGGTGCTGCGCCAGCTGCTCGGCACGCGTGCGGGGTCGCGCACGACGTAGCCGGCGACCCAGATGCGCGAGGACTCGGGGTCCTCGTCGTTCATCCCGGTGTTGCCGACGTGCGGGGCGGTCATCACGACGACCTGCCGGTGGTAGCTGGGGTCGGTCAGCGTCTCCTGGTAGCCGGACATGCCGGTGGAGAACACCGCCTCGCCGAAGGTCTCACCCTCGGCGCCGAAGGACTCGCCGCGGAACGCGCGACCGTCCTCGAGGACCAGCAGCGCCGGTCGGGGGCCAGATCGGGTCTGGGCGTGGGCAGGCAGAGCCATGCCGTACCTCCTTCTCCGCCTCACGGGACGGATCGTTAAAGGATGTTCGAGCCGACGGCGACACTACCAGCGCAGCAGCCCGTGCCCGGCATCGCATGACGCCTGTCGAGACGCGTCGCGGACGCTCACGCCCAGCTCGTGCGCGACACCTCGTACGCCGTCGCCGGGCCGCCGTCGTGGCTGGGCACCAGGTTGCGCATCACGAGCTGCGGCACGCCGTCGGCGACCTCGAGCTCGACCTCCCAGCGCCAGCCGTCGCCGTACTCGTAGCCGACGACGGCGCCCACGGGCGTGGCGTGGCCCCGGAGCGCCACCACGTCGGGCTGGTGCCAGGTGTCGACCCAGCCGGCCGTCACGTCGCCGCCGGCGTCCGCCACGCCGAGCAGCAGCGTTCCGGTCTGCTCGCCGTCGTCGGGGTGGGTCCAGGTGTAGGTCACGGTGAGCGCGCGCCCGCCGGCCGCGACCTCGACCGTGCCGGTCGACGGGCCGGACGCCGGGTCGTCGGAGGGCATCAGGCGGAAGGTCGCGGTGCCGGCACGCTCACCGGGGACGACGTCGTAGGGGGTGGCCACCCGCCGACCCTACGACCGCTCACGACCACGGCGCGAGGGCCAGCTCCGGGCCCTCCCAGCGTCGGCGCAGCCACCGGTCGTGCGAGGCCAGCACGACGCCGCCGGGCGACGTGGCCAGGGCCTCCTCGAGCTCGCCGGCGAGGGCCAGCGAGACGTGGTTGGTCGGCTCGTCGAGCAGCAGCAGGTCGGGCGCGGCCGCGATCGCGACGGCGAGCAGCAGCCGGCGCCGCTGGCCCACCGACAGGCTCCGCACGGCCGTGCGGTGGTCGCGCGGGTGGAGCAGGCCGAGGTCACGCAGGGGCGGCGCCCCGGGCAGGTCGCGCACCGCGTCGTCGTACGTCGCCAGCGCGGAGCGCGTCGGGTCGGCCACCTCGGGGTCCTGGGTCAGCTCGCGCACGGTGCGCGCGGTGACGTCGACCGAGCCCGAGGTCGGGGCCAGCCGGCCCGAGAGCACGCCGAGCAGTGTCGACTTCCCGGCGCCGTTCGCCGCGGTGACCAGGAGGTGCTCCCCCGCCGCGAGGTCGAGCCGGTCGACGCGGAGCCGGCTCTCCACCACCACGTCGCGGGCCTGCACGAGCCGGCCCGCCGCCGTTCCCGTGAGGTCGCCCCGGAAGCGCAGGGGCACCGGCGGCCTGCGCACCTGCTCGCGCTCGGCGACGTCCAAGCGGCGCTGCGCGTCCTTCTTGCGCCGCGACAGCGTCTGCTCGACGCGCGCACCCTTGAACCCGTAGATGTACTTGTCCCCGTCGGTCGGCCCCCGGTCGTGGGCGATCGCGCCCGTGCCGATCCTCGTCGCCGCGCGGAGCCGGGCGATCTCCTCCTGCTGCGCCTCGTACGTCTCCTGCCAGCGCCTTCGCGCGTCGCTGCGGGCGGCCTCGTACGCGCTCCAACCTCCGCCGAACCGTCGCCCGCCGCTGCCGTCCGTGCCGAGCTCGCCGGCATCGAGGTCCACGAGGTCGGTGCACACGTCGTCGAGCAGCACCCGGTCGTGGCTGGCCAGCAGCACGACGCCGGGCAGGTCGCGCAGGAAGCCGGTGAGCACCTCGATCGCGTCGTCGTCGAGGTGGTTGGTCGGCTCGTCCAGCAGCAGGCAGCCGGGTCGGGTGGTCATGATCGTGGCGAGCGCGAGCCGGGTGCGCTGGCCGCCGGACAGCGTCCGGACCCGTCGCCCTTGGTCGAGGTGGTCGAGGCCCAGGCGCGCGGCCGCGACGGTGGCGCGACGGTCGGCGTCCCAGGCGTCGTGGACGACCGCGAGCTCGAGCGCCCGCTCGTACGCCGCGGCGCCCTCCGCGCTGTCGAGGTGGGCGGCGAGGCGCTCGACGTCGGCGACCGCCTGGCGCAGCGGCGCGAGCGTGAGGGCGAGCACCTCGGCGACCGTCGCCTCGTCGCGGAACGGCGGCTCCTGGCCCAGGAGCACGAGGTCGGTGGGCGCGACGATGCTGCCGGAGGTGCGGGCCCGGCCCGGCAGTCGTCCGGCGACGGCGCGCAGGAGGGTGGACTTGCCGGCGCCGTTCTCGCCGACCAGGCCGATCCGCCGGCCCGGCTGGGCGACCAGGTCGATCCCGGTGAGGACGGTGCGGTCGGGATAGCTGACCGAGAGACCGGTGACGACGAGCGGCGCGAGGACGGCGCCGCCTGCGGGGGACGAGGGAGGGACGGATGACATGCGGGAGCCTGACGGTCGCAAGGGGTGACTCGCCGGGCACGGGCGCGCGTGGGCGCCGCCGCGGACGCGAGTCGGGTCAGTCCTGGATCCACATGGTGCAGGGAGCCTAGCCACCGCGGGCCGGACCGTGCCACCGAATTGCCGTCGCGACGTTTGGCGCGGCGCCCACGGGGCAGCACCTCGACCATGAAGTCCTCGCACCCCGTCCTGTCCCGCACCGTCCTCTCCCGCGCCGCGCTCGCCGCCGCGGTGGCCGTCGCACCCGTCCTCCTGAGCGGCCCGGCCCACGCGGCTGTGGTCATCGACTGCGCCGGTGGAGCCGTCACCGTGGACCAGAGCATCGAGGACGTCACCCTCACCGGCACGTGCACGGACGTCGTCGTCTCCGGCAGCAACACGGTCGTGACGATGCCGGCTGCCACCAGCCTGACGGTCACGGGCGCGAACACCGACGTCACCGCGTCTGGCGCGCTGGGCACCGTCGTCGTGTCGGGCGGCAACAGCAGCGTCACCGCGCCCGAGACGGGCGACCTCACGCTGTCGGAGGGCAACGCCTCGGCACGGGTGGCCGGCACCGTCGGGCGCGTGCAGCTGCTCCAGGGCAACACCCGGCTCGTCGCAGGCCGCACCGGCGCGGTCCTGGTCCGCACAGCCAACGCGACCCTGCGCGCCGACCGCTCGACCGAGGTCGTGGTGCGTGGCGCCAACAACACCGTCCGGCTCGTCAAGCTGCCCTCGCTGAAGGTCGTCGGCCCCAACAACCGGGTCACCGTGACGAAGGGGAAGACCGAGGTCAGCGTCCGCGGGGCCAACAACGTCGTCCGGGTCAACCGCAAGGCCTGAACCGCAGGGCCTGAGCCTGAGGGCCCGCACCCGCAGGGCCGAACGGCCCACGGGTGCGGGCGTCCTCCACCGGGCTGGCACGCTGGGGGCATGCGCGTCGTCGACCTCGACCAGGCCGTCCGAGCGGTGCGGGAGCACTGCGGGTCCCTTGCTTCGCCGCGGGTCGTCACCAGCGGCAACTTCGCCTCTCCCGTCACCCTCCTCGGCCCGCTGCTCGCCGAGCTTCCCGCGGCGCGGCTGCACGCCCTCAACGCCCAGCCCGACCTGCCGCTGCACGAGGGCGTCGTGCCCGAGACGTGCTTCGTCGGCCCCGGCTTCCGGCGGCACCCGCGGCTGTCCTACGTGCCGTGCCGGCTCTCGATGGTGCCCCGGCTCTTCCACGGGCCGCTGGCGCCGGACGTCGTGGTCGTCCACACCACGCTGGCCCGCAACGGCAAGGTGTCGCTCGGCCTCGAGGTCAACGTCCTGCCGGCCGCCGTGGAGGCGGCGCGTGCCCGCGGGGCGCTGGTGGTCGCGCAGCTCAATCCGCGCATGCCGTGGACCTTCGGCGACGCCGAACTCGCCATCGACGAGGTCGACCTCGGCGTGGAGGTCGACGCGCCGATGGCAGCGCACGTCGCGGCCACCCCCGGCGACGACGCCCGGCTGATCGGTTCGCGCGTCGCCGCCGAGATCGGCGACGGCGCGACGCTGCAGGCCGGGATCGGAGAGGTCCCCGACGCGACCGTCGCAGGCGTGCTCGAACGACGGGGGCTGCGCGTGTGGACGGAGATGTTCAGCGACGGCGTGCTGACGCTGGAGAAGGCCGGCGCGCTCGACCGCGGCACCCCGGTGCGCACGTCATTCGTCTTCGGCAGCCACGAGCTCTACGACTGGGTCGACGACAACCCGCGCGTGCGGATGCTGCGCACGGAGACGACCAACGCGCCCGCCGAGATCGCCCAGCAGCCCGCGATGACGTCGATCAACACCGCGCTGCAGGTCGACCTGTTCGACCAGGCCAACGCCTCGCGGATCGGGGCCCGGATCCACAGCGGCTTCGGCGGGCAGACCGACTTCACGGTCGGTGCCAGCCACTCGCCCGGTGGTCGCGCGTTCATGGCGCTGCGCAGCTGGCACCCGAAGGCCGACGTGTCGACCATCGTCCCGCTCGTGGACGAACCGGTGACGTCGTTCCAGCACGGAGCGGTCGTCACCGAGCAGGGCGTGGCGTGGATGTGGGGCCGTGACGAGCGTGAGCAGGCCCGCAACCTCATCGAGCACGCGGCGCACCCGGCGGTGCGCGACGACCTGTGGGAGGAGGCGCGGGGGCTGGGCCTGGCCTGAGGCCCCTCCTGCCCTCCCGTGCCCTCCCCTGAACTCCCTGCCAGTTCGGGTCAGGCGACGAAGACGCAGAACACGTGACCGGCGGGGCTGGCGTAGGCGCGCAGCGGCTCGTCCGGGTCGTCGGTGCGGTCCAGGCGCAGCTCGCCGCCCAGGTCCAGCACCCTCTCGTGGGCCGCGTCGAGCGCCTCACGGGTCGTGACCGTCGTGTCGAGGTGGGAGACCGCGGGCTCCCCCGGCTCGGGCCAGCGGCTCGGCTCGAGCCGCTCGACCTCCTGGACCGCCAGCAGCCGGCTCCCGTCGTGGCGCACCAGCACCAGCCAGTCGGCGTCGTCGGGACCGTCCGCGGGCACCTCGTCGCCCTCGCGGTAGGCCAGGTCGAGCAGCCGTCGCCAGAACTCCGCCTCGCCCCGTACGTCGACCGCGTCGAGGACCGTGTGCAGCAGCTGCGGGACGTCGCTCATTCCCCGACCCTACGAGGTGTGAGGATCAGGGCATGGTCCCGTGGATCCAGCTGTTCCTCGACACCCCGTCCGACCACGTCGAGGACGCCGTGCGCTTCTGGTCGGAGGTGACCGGCTGGCGCCCGTCCGAGCGGCGCGGGGAGGACGGGCAGTTCCTGACGCTGCTGCCCGAGCAGGGCCCGGCGTGGGTGAAGGTGCAGGCCGTCGACGGGCCGGGCGGCGTCCACCTCGACCTCGACTCCGACGACAGGGCCGCAGCCGCGGCCCGTGCGGCCTCCCTCGGGGCGACACCCGCGTGGACGTACCACGACGTGGAGGTCGTCCGCTCCCCCGGCGGCCTGCTCCTGTGCCACACGCTCGTCGACGGGCGCCCCACGCTGGCGCGCGACGGCGCGACGATCCTCGACCAGGTCTGCATCGACGTCCCGCAGGCGCACTGGGACACCGAGGTCGCGTTCTGGGTTGCGCTCACCGGCCGGACGCCCGAGGTGGGCGCGCTGCCGGAGTTCGTGCGCCTCGTCGAGCCCGGCAAGCCCCGGATCCTGCTCCAGCGCACCGGCGACACGGACGGCCCGGTCCGCGCCCACCCCGACCTCGCGACCGCCGACCGTGCCGGCGACACCCAGCGGCACGTCGAGCTCGGCGCCGAGCTGAGGGGCGTCCACGACTTCTGGACCGTGCTCGTCGCCCCCGGCGGCCAGGTCTACTGCCTCACCGACCGCGACCCCGCGACCGGCGGCCGCGGGTGATGTGACCCGGCTCCCGGCGAGCCACTCCCGGCCTGCGCCCGCGACGCCCCTTATCCCGCGCCCTTGACGCTCTCGACCTCGGGTTCCCCCGGCTCACCGGGGGAATTCGTGGTTCTCGCGGCTTGCAAACCTCGAGAACAACGGGACTCGCGCGAGAAGTTCGGCCCCTAGACTCACCGACCCCGCGACCCGCAACGCGCCCGGCCCGCACCCATCTCGCTCTCGACCTCGGGTTCCCCCGGCTCACCGGGGGAATGCGTGGTTCTCGCGGCTTGCAAATCTCGAGAACCACGGGACTCGCGCGAGAAGTCCGGCCCCGGAGACTCACTGTCCCGGCGACCCGCGACACGCCCGGGGCTCCACCTTGAGTCTCTGAGCGACTCACTGCCCAGCACAGCTCACGACACACCCGGGATGCACCGGTGAGTCTCTCGGAGACTCACCGTCCAGCCGGGGTCAGGCGAGGGCGCCGTCGCGGACCGTGACCCGACCCCCGAAGACCGTGTGGACGACGTGGGAGGTGACGGTACGACCGTGCCAGGGGTTGTTCCGCGAGAGCGAGGCCGAGGCGTCGCGGTCGACGGTCACCGAAGCGTCCGGGTCGACCAGTACGAGGTGGGCGGGCGAGCCCGGCTCCAGCGCGCGCCCCTGGTCGGCGAGCCCTGCGATCCGGGCCGGCGCGACCGACATCACCCGCGCGAGGTCGGCCCACGAGAGGTCGGGCATCGCGGTGCGGACGACCCCGAGCGCCGTCTCGAGGCCCAGCATCCCGAAGGCGGCGTCGACGAACGCGTGCTCCTTGTCGTGGCGGGCGTGCGGCGCATGGTCGGTGGCCACCGCGTCGATGGTGCCGTCGGCCAGCGCGGCTCGGAGCGCGTCGACGTCCTCCTGCGGGCGCAGGGGCGGGTTGACCTTGTAGGTCGGGTCGTAACCGGTGAGCAGGTCTGTGGTCAGGAGCAGGTGGTGCGGGGTCACCTCGGCCGTGACGGACCAGTGCCCGTCACGCTCCGCCTGCGCCTTGGCCCACCGCAGCACCTCGACGGACCCCGCGGTCGAGACGTGGGCGACGTGCACGCGCGAGCCGGTGTGCCGCGCCAGCATCACGTCGCGGGCGACGATGACCTCCTCGGCGATGCCCGGCCAGCCGGGCAGGCCCAGCCGGCCGGAGACCTCGCCCTCGTGGCAGCACGCGGTCGGGCCGGCGAGGTCGGGGTCCTGGGAGTGCTGGGAGACGACGCCGCCGAACGCCTTGACGTACTCGAGCGCACGGCGCATCACCCGGGCGTCGTGGACGCACTTCCCGTCGTCGGAGAAGACGCTCACGCCCGCCCGGGAGCGGTGCATGAGCCCGAGCTCGGCGAGCTCCTCGCCCGCGAGCCCGCGCGTGACCGCGCCGACCGGCTGGACGTGGACGAGACCGGCCTCCCGGCCCAGCTCCCAGACCCGGGTCGCGGCCTCCGCGGTGTCGGTGACCGGCGAGGTGTTGGCCATGGCCAGGACGGCGGTGTAGCCGCCGAGCGCGGCGGCGCGCGAGCCGGAGAGGACGGTCTCCGCGTCCTCGCGGCCGGGCTCGCGCAGGTGGGTGTGGAGGTCGACGAGACCCGGCAGGGCGACCAGCCCGTCGGCGTCGATCGTCTCGGCGCCGGCGGGTGCGGAGTCGACCAGGACCCCGGCGTCGTCGACGAACAGGTCGGCGGTGCGCTCGCCGAGCAGCGAGGCCCCCGTGATCACCAGCGCCATCAGGCAGTCCCTCCTCGGGTGTCACCTGCGAGCAGGTGGTAGAGCACGGCCATCCGGATCGCGAGCCCGCTGGAGACCTGCTCCAGCACGGCCGACTGCGCCGCGTCGGCGGCGTCGGCGGCGATCTCGAGGCCACGGTTCATCGGGCCGGGGTGGCAGATCGGCACGTCGGGGCCGAGCACGCCGAGCCGGTCGCGGGTCAGGCCGTAGCCGACGGTGTACTCGCGGGCGCTGGGGAAGAACCCGCCCGACATCCGTTCGCGCTGGACCCGCAGCATCATCACCGCGTCGGCCGTCGGCAGGACCTCGTCGAGGTCGTACGACGTCTCGAAGCCCGCCGCCGCCGACCACGCCGCGATGCCGCTGGGCATCAGGGTCGGCGGAGCGACCACCGTGACCTGCGCGCCGAGGCGCGTGAGGCACTGGACGTTGGAGCGGAAGACCCGGCTGTGGGTGAGGTCGCCGACGATCACGACGTGGCGTCCCTCGAGCGAGCCGAGGCGGCGCTGCAGCGTGTACGCGTCGAGCAGCGCCTGCGTCGGGTGCTCGTGGGTGCCGTCGCCGGCGTTGACGACCGCGGCGTCGACCCACTGGCTGACCTGCAGCGCGGCGCCGCTGGCCTGGTGGCGGATCACCAGCCCGTCGACGCCCATGGCGCACACGGTCAGCACGGTGTCGCGCAGGCTCTCGCCCTTCGACGTGCTCGAGCCCTTGGCGCTGATGTTGATCACGTCGGCGGAGAGCCACTTGCCCGCGATCTCGAACGACGAGCGCGTGCGGGTGGAGTCCTCGAAGAACAGGTTGACCACGGTGCGCCCGCGGAGCGCGGGCAGCTTCTTGACCTCTCGCGACTGCACGTCGTGCATGTCGGCGGCGGTCGCGAACAGCGTGGTGATGTCGTCGACGGAGAGGTCGTCGACCGAGAGCAGGTGCCTCACGAGATCGTCACCTCGTCGGTGCCGTCGACCTCGGCGAGCCGGACGCTGACGCGCTCGGCCAGGGCGCTCGGCAGGTTCTTGCCGACGTGGTCGGCGCGGATCGGCAGCTCCCGGTGGCCCCGGTCGACCAGGACGGCGAGGCGTACGGCGGCCGGGCGCCCGAGGTCGGCCAGTGCGTCGAGGGCGGCGCGGATCGTGCGGCCGGAGAACAGCACGTCGTCGACCAGGACGACGACCTTGCCGTCGATGCCGCCGGGCGGCAGCGCCGTCTTGTGCGCGCGGCGGGTGGGCTGCGAGCGCAGGTCGTCGCGGTACATCGTCACGTCGAGCTCACCGACCGCGACGGGCGCGCCCTCGACGGCGGCGATCTTCTCGGCCACCCGCCGCGCCAGCGGCACGCCGCGGGTGTGCAGCCCGAGCAGGACCAGGTCGGTCGCGCCCTTGTTGCGCTCGAGCAGCTCGTGGGAGATGCGGGTGAGGGCCCGGGAGATGTCACGGGCGTCGAGGACGGTGCGGTCCGTCCGGGTGGACTCGTGTCCGGGTGGGGCGTCGGGTGCAGGCATCTGCGCGCCGGACCTCCTTCTCCGCCTCACGGGACGGCTCGTTAAAGGATGTCGATCGTCGATGACCCTAGCAGCGACGGCGGTGGGAGTAGCGTGGCCAGTGGCCGGTACCTTCCGGCCACGCAGGTCAGGAACTCAACATGGGCATCGGCTACGCCACCGCATACCGCACCGGGATCACCCCCTGGGAGAAGGCGGGCCGCACCGGGCTCCCCGTCCTCGAACGCCTCCTCGAGCGCGAGGAGGTCGCCCGCCCCGACAAGATCCGCCGGGCCATCGACCTCGGCTGCGGCCGCGGGGCGCACACCAAGCTCCTGCTCGACCGGAAGTGGGACGCGATCGGCGTCGACGACGTGCGCCAGGCCGTCGACACCGCCGTGCGCCGCAACGGCGTCGACGACGCCCGCTTCGTCATCGGCGACGTCCGCCACCTGGTCCACTCCGGCGTCGGTTCGCACTTCGACCTGTTCCTCGACGTCGGCTGCTTCCAGGGCCTCGACGACCCGGGACGCACGCTGATGGCCCGCGGCATCACCGAGCTCGCCGAGCCGGACGCCACGGTGCTGCTGCACTCCGCGGGTCCCCGCTCGTGGCTGCGCGGAGGACGCGGCGCCGAGCGGGGTGACGTGCAGCGGGCCTTCCGCGGCTGGACGGTCGACGAGGAGCCCGACGCGGCCGGCGCCGAAGGGTCGGGCACCTGGTTCCGGCTGACCCGACGCTGACCGTGGCGTCGTGCGCCTCAGCGCTCGACGATCGCGACCACGCCCTGCCCACCGGCGGCGCAGATCGAGATCAGTGCGCGGCCGGACCCCCGCTGGGCCAGCAGCTTGGCCGCCACCGGCAGGATCCGCCCGCCGGTCGCAGCGAACGGGTGCGCCGCCGCGAGCGACGAACCCGTGACGTTGAGCTTGTCGCGGTCGATAGACCCGAGCGGGGCGTCGAGGCCGAGCCGCTGCTGGCAGAACACCGGGTCCTCCCACGCCGCGAGCGTGGAGAGCACCTGCGAGGCGAACGCCTCGTGGATCTCGTAGTAGTCGAAGTCCTGCAGGGTCAGCCCGTTGCGCGCCAGCATCCGCGGGACGGCGTACGCCGGGGCCATCAGCAGGCCCTCGTGGCCGTTGACGTAGTCGACCGCCGCCGTCTCCGCGTCGACGAGGTGCGCCAGGACGGGCAGTCCCCGCTCCTCAGCCCACTCGTCGGAGGACAGCAGGACCGCCGAGGCGCCGTCGGACAACGGCGTGCTGTTGCCGGCGGTCATCGTCGCCGCCGTGCCCTTGCCGAAGACCGGCTTGAGGGTGGCGAGCTTCTCGACGGTCGAGTCCGGGCGCAGGTTGTTGTCGCGCTCGACGCCGCGGAAGGGGGTGATCAGGTCGTCCTGGAAGCCCTCGTCGTAGGAGCGGGCGAGGTTGTGGTGCGAGCGCGCCGCCAGCTCGTCCTGCGCCTCCCGGGTGATCCGCCACTCGAGCGCCGTCAGCGCCGCGTGCTCGCCCATCGACATGCGGGTGCGCGGCTCGCCGTTCTGCGGGATGTCGAGGCCGATGTCGCCGGGCCGGATCGCGCCGAGCGCCTTGAGCCGGCTGGCGGTGTCCTTCGCCGAGCTGACCTTCATCAGCTTGCGCCGCAGCTTGTCGCTGATCGCGACGGGAGCATCGGAGGTGGTGTCCGTGCCGCCCGCGACGCCGGCGTCGATGACGCCGAGGGCGATCTTGTTGGCCACCTGGACGGCGGCCTGGAGCCCGGTGCCGCACGCCTGCTGGATGTCGGTCGCCGGCGTCTCGGGCGCGAGCCGCGAGCCCAGCACCGACTCGCGCGTCAGGTTGAAGTCGCGCGAGTGCTTGAGCACCGCACCGGCCACGACCTCGCCGAGGCGCTCGCCGCGCAGGTCGAACCGGTCCACCAGGCCGTCGATCGCCGCGGTCAGCATCTCCTGGTTGGACACGTCGGCGTAGACGGTGTTGGAGCGGGCGAACGGGATCCTGTTGCCGCCGACGACGGCGACGGGGCGGGTGGTGGGCTGCATGTTCCTATCCTTGCCGGTGAGGGCGTGGCCGCCAACGGGGTGAGGGCCACGTCACGAAATCTGGACGACTGGTTTGACACTGAGTTACACAGAGCCCACCCCGTCACCGCCCGCCCCACCTTGCGAACAGGAGTCCCGCCCCATGAGCGACCGCTACCAGGGCTTCGCGTCCTCCCCGATCGGCCGGCTGGTCGTGAAGAACCTCGGGCTGCCGAACCCCACCGCCCTCGAGCGGTGGCACGACGGCGCCCCGCTGGTCGACGGCCTCGTGGTCCTCGGCGGCGACGGCCGCCTCGCCGGCTCGCTCTGCAGCGTGCTCGACGGCCTCGGCGTCGCCTCGGCCACCACGCTCGACGACGGCGCCCGCGCGAAGGCGCTGGTCTTCGACGCCACCGGCATCACCGACACCGCCGGGCTCGTGGCGCTGCAGGAGTTCTTCACCCCGCTCATGCGTCGCCTGGAGTCCTGCCCCCGCGTCGTCGTGCTGGGCACGCCGCCCGAGCAGCGCACCGGCTCCGAGCGGATCGCCCAGCGCGCGCTCGAGGGCTTCACCCGGTCGCTCGGCAAGGAGGTCGGCCGCGGCGGCACCGTCCAGCTGGTCTACGTCGCCCCGGCCGCCGACGGCGCCATCGCCTCGACGCTCGCGTTCCTGCTCTCGCCGAAGTCGGCGTACGTCTCGGGCCAGGTCGTGCGCATCGGGGCGCACGGTGGCGCCACCACCGACACGGTCGACGACTGGTCCCGTCCCCTGGCCGGCAGGGTCGCGCTGGTCACCGGTGCCAGCCGCGGCATCGGCGAGGAGATCGCCCGCGTCCTGCACCGCGACGGCGTGACCGTCGTCGGCGTCGACGTCCCCCAGGCCGCCAGCGAGCTGCAGACCCTCATGGCCGAGCTCGACGGCGACCACCTCGTCCTCGACATCACCGCGCCCGACGCGCCCCAGCGCATCGCCCACCACCTGCGCGAGCACCACGGCGGGGTCGACGTCGTGGTGCACAACGCCGGCATCACCCGCGACAAGAAGCTCGCCAACATGGCCGAGGACCGCTGGCGCAGCGTGGTCGCGGTCAACCTCACCGCGCCCGAGCTGATCACCCGTGAGCTCCTCGACGCCGGCGTGGTCAACGCGGGCGGCCGCATCGTCGGCGTCGCCTCGATCGCCGGCATCGCGGGCAACGTCGGCCAGACCAACTACGCGACGTCGAAGGCGGGGGTGATCGGGCTCGTCGAGAGCCTGCGCGACGAGCTGACCGACGGCATCACCGTCAACGCGGTCGCGCCCGGCTTCATCATCACCCAGATGACGGCCGCCGTGCCGTTCGCGACCCGCGAGGTCGGCCAGCGCCTCAACGCGATGGCGCAGGGCGGCCTGCCGGTCGACGTCGCCGAGACCATCGCCTGGTTCGCCAGCCCCGGGTCCGGCGCGGTCAACGGCAACGTCGTGCGGGTCTGCGGCCAGATGATGCTGGGCGCCTGATGCCCGGCCCCCGCACCCTCGCCGCCGACCCCGGCAGCGTGACGACGCTCCTGCGCGCCGCCCTGCCGGCCGTGCCCGGCCTCAACCTGCTGCCCGGCGTCCGCAAGGCGCCCGCCGAGGGCTTCGGCGGGCTGACCTGGGACCGCCCCGGCGCGGTGGTCGAGCGAGCCCACGTGGAGCAGTACGCCGCCGTCTGCGGGTTCCCGCGCCGCGACGTCGTGCCGGTCACCTACCCGCACATGCTGGCGTTCCCGCTGCACATGGCGGTCATGTCCGACCCCGCCTTCCCCTGGGCCGCGCTCGGGATGGTGCACGTCGAGAACACGATCACCGCCCACCGCGACGTCGCCGTCGGCGAGCGGCTCGACGTCCGGGTCTCCGTCGGGGCCGCGCGCCCGCACGACAAGGGTGTCCTGCTCGACTTCGACACGACCGTCCGCGCCGCGGGCGAGCCGGTCTGGGAGTCCCGGTCGACCTACCTGCGCCGGGGCAGCACCGTGGACGGCGTCCCGGCGCCGGGCCTGGTCATCCCCCACCAGCCCACGGGCGGCACGCAGTGGCGGCTGCCGGCCGACCTCGGCCGCACGTACGCCGGCGTCTCGGGCGACGCGAACCCGATCCACCTGTACCCGCTCACCGCCCGCGCCCTGGGCTTCCGGCGCCAGATCGCCCACGGCATGTGGACGCTGGCACGCTCGGTGGCCGCGATCGAGAACCGGCTGCCGGAGGCGGTCACCGTCGAGGCGGTGTTCCGCAAGCCGGTCTTCCTGCCCAGCACGGTGGCCTACGCCGCCCGCCGCGACGACGACACGTGGACCTTCGCGCTGACCAACCCGCAGGACGACTCACCGCACCTGGTCGGCCGGGCGGTCCCGGCCGGCGCAGCCGGGGCAGCCGGGTCGGCCGGCGGGGCCTGACCTCAGGCCTGCTCGCGGCGCTCGCGGAGCCGGATCAGGCCTTCCTGCGCCACCGTCGCGACCAGCTCGCCCGACTGGGAGAACACCCGCGCCAGCGCGAGGCCGCGCGCGCCGCCGGCGAACGGGGAGAACTGGTCGTAGAGCCACCACTCGTCGGCGCGGAACGGCCGGTGGAACCAGATGGTGTGGTCGAGCGAGGCCGGCTGGAGCCGGGGTGAGGCGATGTCGATGCCGTGGGGCACCAGCGCCGCGCCGAGCAGCGTGAGGTCGCTGGCGTAGGTGAACGCGGCCGCCTGCACGGTCGGGTCGTCGGCCAGCGTGCCGTCGACGCGGATCCACAGCCGCGCCTGCGCGGGGTGGTCGGGGTCGTCGGGCAGGCCCATGCCGGTGACGCCCACGTGGCGCACGTCGAGCGCCGACCACTCGCGCTCCCAGTGCTCGACGGCCCCGGCGCCGCGACGGCGTACGAGCTCGACGAGCGGCATGCCCTGCTCGGGCGGCACCACGTCGGGCATCCGGTCCTGGTGCTCGAGGCCCGGCTCGGGGATCTGGAAGTTGGCGGTCATGTAGTAGATCGGGCGGCCGTGCTGACGCGCCGAGACGCGGCGGGTGGCGAAGGAGCGGCCGTCGCGGATCCGCTCGACGTCGTAGACGATCGGCACCGCGGGGTCGCCCGGACGCAGGAAGTAGGAGTGCAGCGAGTGCAGGACGAACTCGCCCTCCACGCTGCGGGTGGCGGCGACCACGGCCTGGGCGGCCACCTGCCCGCCGAAGACGCGCTGGCGCTCGGTGCGCGCCTGCCCGCCCCGGAAGAGGTCGACCTCGAGCTGCTCGAGCTCGAGCAGGCCCACGAGCTCCTCGGCGCTGCCGGCCATCAGCGGTCCTCCCAGCCCGTGCCGTCGGCGTCGTCGTCGCCCTTGCCCGAGTCGTCGAGCTCGGCGAGGAACGCCTCGAAGGCGCTGCCGATCTCCTCGCCGGTGGGCAGCGGGCCGTCGCCGGCGAGCAGCGAGCTGCCGGCGGCCTCGGCCTCGCGGAAGGAGTCGTACTGCTGCTCCAGGCCGCGCACCACGTCGCCGACCTCGTCGTGGGAGGCGAGGTAGCGGTCGACCTCGGTCTCGGTGATCTCGGCGGCCTCGCGGACCTCGCCGAGGTCGATCGTCAGCCGGCCGCCGATCTCGAGGTGCTCCAGCAGCACCAGGGCGGCCTGGGGGTACTCCATCTGCGCGAGGTAGTGCGGGATGTGGGCGACGTAGCCGAGCGCGTCGAGGCGCCACTCCCCCAGCCGCAGCTCGAGCAGCGCCTGAGCGCTGGCCGGCACCCGCAGCTCGCCCTGCCAGGGGCTCTCGCCCGGGACGAGCTCGGGACGGTTGGCGTGCGGCGTGATGGCGATCGGGCGGGTGTGCGGCACGGCCATCGGGACCGCACCCAGGCTCACCGTGCGGGACACGCCGAAGTGCTCCACGACCTCGCGCACCGCGCGGGCGAAGGCCTCCCAGCGGATGTCGGGCTCCGGGCCGGTGAGCAGCAGGAACGGGGTGCCGCCGGTGTCGCGCAGCGCCCGCACCACCAGGCGCGGCGCCTCGTAGTCGGCGTAGTGGTCGCGCACGAAGGTCATCGGCGGGCGGCGCGCGCGGTAGTCGTGGAGGGCGTCGACGTCGAAGGTGGCCACCACCTTGCCGTCGCCCTGCCCACGGCCGAGGCCCGCCAGGTGCGCGGCGGCGAGCTCGGCGGCCTTGCCCGCGTCGAGGAACCCGGTGAGCACGCAGACCATGGTGAGGTCGCCCGCCTCTGCGAGGACCTCTGCGTCGTCCACGATGTGCACGAGTCGTTCGACCATGGGTGGAGCCTAGTGACCCGCGCTCCGTGACCCGACACACACCCGCGCATCTGGGCAGGCATTGTTACTCAGGGGTAACGTGATCGCACCCTGTCCCACCCATGAGCCCAGGAGCAGCCAGTGCCCCGTCCCCAGCGTGAGGTCGTCTTCGTCGACGGCGTGCGCACCCCGTTCGGCAAGGCCAAGGGCCAGTACGCCGAGACGCGCGCCGACGACCTCGTCATCAAGTGCATCCGCGAGCTGATGCGCCGCAACCCGTCCCTGCCGCCCGAGAGGGTCGACGAGGTGGCGCTCGCCGCGACCACCCAGATCGGCGACCAGGGCCTGACGATCGGCCGTACGGCCGCGCTCCTGTCGGAGCTTCCGCAGAGCGTCCCGGGCTACTCGATCGACCGCATGTGCGCGGGCGCGATGACCGCGGTCACCAACACCGCGTCCGGCATCGCCTTCGGCGCCTACGACGTCGCGATCGCCGGCGGCGTGGAGCACATGGGCCGCCACCCGATGGGTGAGGGCGTCGACCCCAACCCGCGCATCCTGTCCGAGCGCATCGTCAACCCCGACGCGCTGGTGATGGGCAAGACCGCGGAGAACCTCCACGACCGCTACCCCACGATCACCAAGCAGCGCGTGGACGCGTACGCCGTGCGCAGCCAGCAGAAGACCAAGGCCGCCTACGACGCCGGCAAGATCCAGCCCGACCTCGTCCCGGTGGCGACCCGCTCGGCCGAGGCCGGCTGGGGCCTGGCCACCCTCGACGAGCCGATGCGCCCCGAGACGACGATGGAGTCGCTCGCCGGGCTCAAGACGCCGTTCCGCTCGCACGGCAAGGTGACCGCGGGCAACGCCGCGGGCATCAACGACGGCGCGACCGCTGCGCTGCTGGCCGACGAGGAGACGGCGCGCGAGCTCGGCCTGCCGGTCAAGATGCGCCTGGTGACCTACGCCTTCGTCGGCGTCGAGCCCGAGGTGATGGGCGCCGGCCCGATCCCGGCCACCGAGAAGGCCCTGCGCCTGGCCGGCCTCACCATCGACGACATCGACGCCTTCGAGGTCAACGAGGCGTTCGCCGTGCAGGTGCTGGCGTTCCTCGAGCACTACGGCATCGCCGACGACGACGCCCGCGTGAACCCCTACGGCGGCGCGATCGCCATGGGCCACCCGCTGGCCTCCTCCGGCGTGCGGCTGATGAACCAGCTCGCCCGTCAGTTCGAGGAGCGTCCCGAGGTCCGCTACGGCCTCACCACCATGTGCATCGGCATCGGCATGGGCGGCACCGTGATCTGGGAGAACCCGCACTGGACTGGAGACAACGCATGAGCACCACCGACAACGCCGCACTCCTCGAGCGCGCGCGGGCGATCGTCTCCGACGCCGAGCGCGTGACGCAGGCGCACCTGCGCAAGGTCGCCCTGCCCGGTGTGACCTTCGGCCTCATCACCCTCGACAACGGCGAGGACCACACCAAGCCCAACACGTTCGGCCCGGCCTCGCTGCTCGCGCTGGACACGGCGATCGACGAGGCGCTGGCCGACGACACGGTCGACGCGATCGCCGTCACCGGCAAGCCGTTCATCCTCGCCGCGGGCGCCGACCTCACCTCGATCCAGGGCGGCGGCCCCGACGCCGTGCGCACCGTGGCCGAGCTCGGCCACGCGGTGTTCCGCAAGCTCCAGGACGGCGGCAAGACGTCGTTCGGCTTCATCAACGGCCTCGCCCTCGGCGGCGGCCTCGAGGTCGCGCTGCACTGCCACTACCGCACGATCATGGACTCCGCGCCGGCCGTCGGCCTGCCCGAGGTCATGCTCGGCCTGGTGCCCGGATGGGGCGGCGCCTACCTCGTGCCGAACCTCGTCGGGGCCGACAAGGCGGTCACGCTGATCCTCGAGAACCCGCTCAACCAGGGCAAGACCCTGGGCGGGCAGGCCGCCTTCGAGATGGGGCTGGCCGACGCCGTCTTCAACGGTGCCGACCACCTCGAGCAGTCGCTGCTGTGGGCGGCCTCGGTCGTCCGCGGTGAGACCACCGTCGAGCGGCCCGAGGTCGACCGTGGCGAGGCCTGGGACGACGCGATCGAGCGCGCGAAGGGCATCGTCGCCAGCAAGACCGGTGGCGCCTCCCCCGCGGCCGCCAAGGCCGTCGAGCTCATCGCCGCGGCCCGCGACACCGACCGCGACGCCGGCTTCGCGGCCGAGGACGACGCCCTCGAGGCGATGTCGAGGACCCCCGAGCTGCTCGCCTCGCTCTACGCCTTCGACCTGGTGCAGAAGCGGGCCAAGCGCCCCGCCGGCGCGCCCGACAGGTCGCTCGCGCGCCCGGTCACCAAGGTCGGCATCGTCGGCGCGGGCCTCATGGCCAGCCAGCTGGCGCTGCTGTTCGTACGCCGCCTCGAGGTGCCGGTCGTGCTGACCGACCTCGACCAGGAGCGGGCCGACAAGGGCGTGGCCTACGTCCACGCCGAGATCGACAAGCTGCTCGCCAAGGGCCGGATCAACCAGGACAAGGCCAACCGCCACAAGGCGCTGGTCTCGGGCGAGACCGACAAGCAGGTCGCCTTCGGCGACGCCGACTTCGTGATCGAGGCCGTGTTCGAGGAGATGTCGGTGAAGAAGACCGTCTTCGCCGACGTGGAGAAGGTCGTCAGCGCGGAGTGCGTGCTCGCGACCAACACCTCGTCGCTGTCGATCACCGAGATGGCCGCCGACCTCGAGCACCCCGAGCGGGTCGTCGGCTTCCACTTCTTCAACCCGGTCGCGGTCATGCCGCTGCTGGAGATCGTCAAGGGCGACGCCACCGACGACGCCACGCTGGCCACGGCGTTCGCCACCGGCAAGGCGCTGAAGAAGACGACCATCCTGGTCAAGGACAGCCCCTCCTTCATCGTGAACCGGCTGCTCGGCCGCTTCATGAGCGAGGTCGGCCGCATCGTCGACGAGGGCACGCCGCTGCAGGTCGCCGACGGCGCCTTCGCCGGCGTCGCCCCGATGCCGCCGTTCTTCCTGCTGTCGCTGGTGGGCCCGGCCATCGCGTTGCACAACAACGAGACGCTCGAGGGCGCGTTCCCCGACCGCTTCTACGTCTCCCCCGCCCTCCAGCGCGTCGTCGAGGCGAGGAAGTCGTCCTACTACCTGCCCGACTTCTCCATCGACCCCGAGGTCGAGGCGCTGCTGGAGAAGCCGGAGCAGCCGGTCGTGCTCACCGCCGAGGAGGTCCGCGCGCGCACGCTCGCCGGACTGGCCGAGGAGGCGCGCCTGATGCTCGACGAGGGGGTCGTCGCCGCCCCGCAGGACATCGACCTGGCGATGATCACCGGCGCCGGGTTCTCGTTCTGGAACGGCGGGCTGACGTTCATGCTCGACGTCGCCGGCATCTCGGAGAAGGCGACCGGCCAGCGCTTCCACTGACCGCGAGTCGGCGCGAGCGTCCCGCGGAGGGCCGTCGAGTCGGCGCGAACG
>NZ_JBHLXH010000003.1:130018-256550 GCF_042432345.1 Nocardioides zeicaulis
TGGCGCCGACTCGGTGCCATTTCGGGGGACATTCGCGCCGGGTCGGCGGCCCGACGAACCGGATCGCGTGGTCGGATCGTCGGTAGGGGTGACCCACTCCCCCTCACGAGGAGATCCCATGACCCGACGCGACCCGGCGGCCTTCGCCGAGTTCGTGGCTGCGCGGTCGGCGTCCCTGCACCGCACGGCGTACCTGATGGTCGGCGACCGCGGCCTGGCCCAGGACCTGCTGCAGGAGGCGCTCACCAAGACCTACGTCGCCTGGCCCCGGCTGCGCGACCCGGCGAACGCCGAGGCGTACACCCGCAAGGCGATCACGACGACGGCGATCACCTGGTTCCGCCGGCGCAGCTGGGCCGAGCGGCCCATCGACACCGTGCCGGAGCGGCGCTCGCCGGGCGACCACGCCGACGACCTCTCGACGCGCGACCTGCTGTGGTCGGCGCTGCAGTCGCTGCCGCCGCGCCAGCGGGCCGCGATCGTGCTCCGCTTCTACGAGGACCTGTCCGAGGCCCGCACCGCCGAGGTCCTCGGCTGCGCGCCCGGCACGGTCAAGAGCCAGGTCTCCGCCGGGCTCCGCAAGCTCCGCGACCACCTGGGCGAGCGCGCCGACGGCGACGTGCTGCCCCTGCACCTGTTGGAGGCCACCCGATGACCGGGATGCTGCAGGACCTGCTCCACGAGCGCGCCGACGGGCTCGACGCTCCCCACGTCGACCTCGCGACCATCACCCGCGACGGCGAGCGGCGCGTACGCCGGCGGCGTACCGCGGTCCTCGGGGGCCTGGCCGCCGCTGCGGTCGTCGTCGTCGGAGGCGTGGCGATGCTGGGCGGCGGCGCCGGTGGCACGCCGGACACGCGACCCGACCGTGTCGCCGACGGGACCGACGCGCACCCGCTCGCGCTCGCGTGGGTCACGGGCAGCACGCTCCACCGTGTCGGCGAGCCCGACGTCGACCTCGGCGTCGACGTGCGGGCGTGGGTCTGGGCGGGTGATGACGTCGTCTTCACCGACCCCGAGCGGCGGGTCCGGGTCTGGAGCGGCGACGCCCTCGACGTGGTGGGCGAGGTCGCCGAGCCGGAGGTGGACGACGCCGAGCTGGTGGCCGACGACACCCGGGTCGCGTGGGTGGATCCCGACGGGCGCCCCGTGCGCCTCGACGTCGCCACCGGCGACAGGGTGACGGGTCCGCGGCTCCCCGGCCGCGACGTGCGCCTGACCGCGATGGACGGGGCGACGGTCTACGCCGCGAGCTCCGAGGGCGTGCACACGTGGCAGCCGGTGACACCGGAGGCGTACCAGAGGCTCGGCACGGACCCCGGCGGCGTCGTCATCGACGCGCAGGCCGGCACGCTGCTGCGCTCGACCGGTGACCGCACCGCGCGGGCGACCGGTCCGGGCCGCTCGCTCACCCTCACGGTCGACAGCTTCGCGCACCTCTCGCCCGACGGCGGCCACGTCGTGGCGGAGAGCGACGACACGGGCGTGCTGCTCGACACCGCGTCGGGCGAGCGCACCGACCTCGACACCGGCTTCGCGTGGGCGCTGCCGTTCCAGTGGCTCGACGACGACACCGTCGCCGTCCTGGCCTTCAGCGGCGTCGACGGAGACGGCGAGGAGGTCGCGCACCTGCTCCCGTGCACCGTCTCCACGGGGGCCTGCGGCGAGCCGGTCACCCTCGACGGCGGCTTCCAGCTCCCGCTGGGGACGCACCTCGACTCCTGACGAGCTGACGCAAACGCACGCGGACGGACCGCCGAGCTGACGCATCTGCACGCGAGCACGTGTGCAGATGCGTCAGCTCGCGCCCTCTGGCGCGTGCAGGTGCGTCAGGTCAGTCGCGCACGGAGTAGTCGCGCGCGGGCTCGCCGATGCCCCGGCCGACCCGGCTGTGCTTGTAGCCGTAGCCGAAGTAGATCGCGAAGCCGAGCGCCATCCAGACCAGGAACCGCAGCCAGGTCTCCGCGGTCAGGTTGAGCATCAGGAAGACGCAGATCGCGGCCGAGACCCACGGCAGGACCGGGGAGAACGGCACCCGGAACGAGCGCTCGAGGTCGGGACGGTTCTTGCGCAGGATCGGCACCGCGATCGAGACGAGGGCGAACGCCGACAGCGTGCCGATGTTGACCATCTCCTCGAGCTTGCCGATCGGGGTCAGCGACGCGACGAGCGCGACGACGACGCCGATGGCGATCGTGATCCGCACCGGGGTGCCGGTCCTCGGGTTCACGTGGGCCAGGGCCGTCGGCATCAACCCGTCGCGGCTCATCGCGAAGAACACCCGCACCGCGCCGATGATCAGCGTCATCACGACGGTGGTGAGACCCGCGACCGCACCGGCGGAGATCAGCGTCGCGTAGCCGTCCCTGCCCTGGTCGATGAAGGCGGTCGCGAGCGCCGCGTCGGGGTTGATGTCGTCGTACTTGACCATGCCGGTGATCACCAGCGCGACGGCCATGTAGAGGATCGTGCAGACCACGAGCGAGCCGATGATGCCGCGCGGCAGGTCCTTCTGCGGGTTGCGCGCCTCCTCGGCCGTGGTCGCCACGACGTCGAAGCCGATGTAGGCGAAGAACACCAGGGACGCGGCGAACAGGATGCCGGCGACGCCGTAGACGCCCGGCGCACCGAACACGGTCTGGATCAGCGGGGTGTGCAGCCAGCCCTCGGCGGTCGTGCCCGGCGAGCTCGGCGGGACGAACGGCTTGTAGTTGTCGGTGTCGATGAACTGGATGCCGGCGATGATGACGAACAGCACGATGAAGAGCTTGAGCGCCACCAGCACCAGGTTGACCCGCAGCGACTCCTTGATGCCGAAGGCGACCAGCGCGGTGAGCACCGCGACGAGGAGGAACGCCGGCGCGTCGAAGGTGTCGCCGTAGCCGATGCTCTCGGGCCAGGTGAGGCCGATCTCGCCGAGGAAGGTCTCGAAGTACGACGACCAGCCCTGCGCGACGACCGAGGCACCGAGCATCAGCTCGAGGATCAGGTCCCAGCCGATGATCCAGGCGACCAGCTCGCCCATCGTGGCGTAGGAGAACGTGTAGGCCGAGCCCGACACCGGCACCGTCGAGGCGAACTCGGCGTAGCACAGCGCCGCGAGGCCGCAGCAGATCGCGGCGACCATGAACGAGAAGACGACACCGGGGCCGGCGTAGGCCTGCGCCACACGCCCGGTGAGGGTGAAGATGCCCGCGCCGATGATGACGCCGATGCCGAAGACGGTGAGGTCGAGGGCGGTGAGGCTCTTCTTGAGCTTGAACTCGGGATCTTCCGTGTCGGCCATCGAGTGCTCGATGGACTTGGTGCGCCAGATGCTCATCCCAGCAACCTAGGGCACCCGGAACCGCTACCGGCGGGTCACCCCGTCGGCGCGGACGCGGCGCGCCGCGCGCTCAGGCGGTGTGGTCGACCTCGACGAGCGCCACGCCCTGGTCGAGCGCGGTGACGTCCTCGACGATGCCGCGCGCGATGGTCTGGGCGTCGAGGCCGATGCGGGCCAGGATCGCGTCGCGCTTGGCGTGGTCGAGGAACTCCTGCGGGATGCCGTGGAGCCGGAACGGCGTGCGCACGCCGGCGTCGTTGAGCGTCTGCAGCAGCGTGGCGCCGCAGCCGCCGACGCGGCCGTTGTCCTCCACGCTCACGACCAGGCGGTGCTCGCGGGCGAGCTCGACGATGGCCGGGTCGACCGGCTTGACCCAGCGGGGGTCGACGACGGTGACGCCGATGCCCTGTGCGGTGAGCCGCCCGGCGACCTCGACGGCAGTGGTGCACATCGAGCCCACGGCCACGACCAGGACGTCCTGGTCCCCCTCGCGCACCAGCACGTCGGCCCCACCGACACGGTCGATGGCGGGCACGTCGGCCGGCGGCGGGCCCTTGGGGAAGCGCACCACGGTCGGGGCGTCGTCGACCTCCACGGCTTCGTCGAGCAGCTCGTGCAGGCGGGTGACGTCGCGGGGCGCGGCGAGCCGGAGGCCGGGCACGACCTGCAGGATCGACATGTCCCACATGCCGTTGTGGCTCGCACCGTCGTCGCCGGTCACGCCGGAGCGGTCGAGGACGAACGTGACCCCGCACCGGTGCAGCGCGACGTCCATCAGCACCTGGTCGAAGGCCCGGTTGAGGAACGTGGCGTAGACGGCGAAGACGGGGTGCATGCCGCCCATCGCGAGCCCGGCGGCGGACGTCGCGGCGTGCTGCTCGGCGATGCCGACGTCGAAGGTGCGCTCGGGGAACTTCTGGGCGAACGTGTCGAGCCCGACCGGGTGCATCATCGCCGCGGTGATCGCGACGACGTCGTCGCGGCGCTCGCCGATGCCGACGATGGCCTCGGAGAAGTGGTCGGTCCAGATCTTGCCCTTGGGCTTCTCGGCACCGGTCTGCACGTCGAAGGGCCCGGGCGCGTGGAACTGGTCGGCCTCGTGGCGCATCGCTGGGTCGTAGCCCTGGCCCTTGCGGGTGATGGCGTGGACGATGACGGGCGCGGCGAAGCGCTTGGCGCTGGCCAGCGCCTGCTCCATCGCGGCCCGGTCGTGGCCGTCGACCGGTCCGACGTACTTCAGGCCGAGGTCCTCGAACAGGCCCTGCGGCGCGAGGGCGTCCTTCATGCCCTTCTTCACCGCGTGGAGCGCGTCGTAGGCCGCGTGGCCCACGCCCGGGACGGCGTTGAGGCGCTTCTTGACCAGGTCGAGGACCTGCTCGTAGCGCGGGTTGGTGCGCAGCGAGGTCAGCGCGGTCGCGAGCCCGCCGATGGTCGGGGTGTAGGAGCGCTCGTTGTCGTTGACCACGATCACCAGGCGGCTGTTGCGCGCGATGGCGATGTTGTTGAGCGCCTCCCACGCCATGCCACCGGTGAGCGCTCCGTCGCCGATGACCGCGACGACGTGGCGGTCCTCGCCCTTGATGGCGTACGCCTTCGCGAGGCCGTCGGCGTAGGAGAGCGCCGTGGAGGCGTGCGAGTTCTCGACGATGTCGTGCTCGGACTCGGCCTGGCTGGGGTAGCCGCTGATGCCGCCCTCCTTGCGGAGCGTGGCGAAGTCGGTGTGGCGGCCGGTCACGAGCTTGTGCACGTAGGACTGGTGGCCGGTGTCGAAGACGACCCGGTCGTGCGGGGAGTCGAAGACCCGGTGGATGGCCAGGGTCAGCTCGACCACGCCGAGGTTGGGTCCCAGGTGACCGGAGTTGGTGGCGACGGTCCGGATCATCAGGTCCCGGATCTCGGCGGCCAGCTCGTCCAGCTGCTCCGCGGAGAGGCCGCGGAGGTCACGCGGAGACGCGATCGAGTCGAGGAGTCCCATGGTCCGGGAGTCTATTTCATGGCAGGTCGAGGACCGCCACCGACGGCTCGTGGAGGCTCCCCATCCAGACCCGGCCCTCGTGCTCCCGCACGCCCGTGACCATGTGGTAGCCGGGCCCGCTCGCCGGCGCGGGCACGTCGAGGTCGTGCACGAGTGACCCGTCGTCGGCGAACGCCTGCACCCGGATCGTGTGCTTCGGCTTGGGTTGCAGGGCCTCGGGGATCCGGGTCACCGCGCGGCGCAGCACCATCGGCGCCGAGCCGAGGCGCTCCACGACCGGGTCGAGCGGGCTGGCGATCGTCACCCAGACGAGCCCGTCGCTGCCGCGGCTGATGTTGTCGGGGTATCCCGGCAGGTCGGCGGCCAGGTGGTCGCGCTCCCCCGCCCTCGGACCGGTGAGCCACAGACGTACGACGGTGCGGGCGCGCGTCTCCGCCACCGCGACGTAGGCCCCGTCGGCGGCCAGCGCCACCCCGTTGGCGAACGCGAGCCCGGTGAGGACCACCTCGACCGTGCCGTCGGGATCGCGGCGCAGCAGCCGCCCGGTGCGAGTGTCCTGGACGAAGTCGTCCTTCCACCGCTCGACGCCGAAGTGGAGGGAGGAGTCGCTGAACCAGATCGTGCCGTCGCCCGCGACCGCGGCGTTGTTGCAGAACCGCATCGGCCGGCCCTCGACGCGGTCGAGGAGCACGTCGACGGCCCCGGTGTCGGGCGCGACGCGGAGCAGGCCGCGATGGGCGTCGCACACCAGCAGGTCGCCGCCGTCGAGCAGCTCGATGCCGAGCGGGCGACCCCCGGTGTCCGCGACCCGGCGGGTGCTCCCCGTGCGCGGGTCGAGGGCCCACAGCGCGCCGTCCTCGGTGCCGGTGAAGACCGTGCCGTCGGGTGCGACGACGACGTCCTCGGCGCCCATCGCCGGGACGGGGTGGACGGTCAGGGTCTGCGCGGTCGGGGTCATGGCGCCATGCTGGCGTAGACGTCGCTCCGGAGGAAGGCCGGCACGATCGACGCTCACATCCGCACGCGGTAGCGCGTGCCGCGCAGGGCGTCCTCGACGAGGCCGACCTCGCGCCGCACCGCCATCAGCCGGGCGTCCTCGAGCTGGAAGGTCTGCACCGCCGCCTGCACGACCGCCTCGCTCGCGACGTGCTTCAGGTCGCCGCGGATCTCGCTCAGCCCGCGACGCGTGGCCAGCTGCTGCGCCTCGACGTGGAGCACAGCGAAGCGCGCCAGCACCACCACGTGGCGGCGCAGCCCGGGGAACCTGCGGTAGTCGGGCGGGCAGAGGTCGAGCAGCCAGGCCGCAGCCGTCACCTCCCAGTCCGGGGTGTCCGGCGGACGCACCTGGCGCGGCCATCCCGGCGGCGCCACCCCGCTGTGGCCCTGCGGGGCCTCGGGCCTGGGGTGCGGCTGCGGGACGGGGAACACGTGACCACCCTATCGAACGCGTGTTCGACCTGCGGTCAGTCGGCCAGCTGAGCCTCGATCGCGGCCAGGTCGGGGTCGCGGAGCCCGACGAGGTCGAGGCGCCACCACGCATCGGGGTAGACCAGCCTCCCGGTCATCCATGGCTCATGACCCCCGAGCAGCAGCACCTGGCAGGCGGGTTCAGGGATCCGGGGCGAGGGCCGGTCGAGCCCGTGGGCCGACGCCGCCTGCCAGCCGCGCGGGCCGTAGTAGGCGGGCGAGCCCT
Organism: Nocardioides zeicaulis; assembly: GCF_042432345.1. NCBI lineage: Bacteria > Bacillati > Actinomycetota > Actinomycetes > Propionibacteriales > Nocardioidaceae > Nocardioides > Nocardioides zeicaulis. Next base: position 137,012 of record NZ_JBHLXH010000003.1, read on the forward strand.
CCAGGAAGACCAGCGGTGCGCCGAGCCGCTCCGCGACGTCCGGCACGGCAGCGAGCAGGGCGGTGCCGATTCCCCGCCCCTGTGCAGCGGGAGCCACGGCCAGCGGGCTGAGCACCAGCACGTCGACCAGCCGCTCGCGCGCGTCGAGCCAGGCGCGAGACAGCGCCACGCACCCAACGACCTCTCCGTCCTCGACGGCCACCAGCTCGACCGCCATGTCCTCGACCCCGCGCAGGCGGGCCATCACGTCGTTGACCGCCGCACCCTTCTCGCCGAAGGCCCCCTCGACCACGGCCTCGACGGCGGGGGTGTCGCTGTCGCCCGCCTCACGGACCTCCAGTGCAACCTCGGCCGTCACCGCTCAGCCCGCCAGGAACGACCAGCGCACCGTGCGCTCGTCGTTGTCGACGTTGAGGTCCACCAGGCAGATGCTCTGCCACGTGCCGAGCGCGAGCCGGCCGTCGAGGACGGGCACAGTGGCGTGGGGCGGGACGACGGCCGGCATCACGTGGGAGCGCCCGTGGCCGGGCGATCCGTGGCGGTGGCGCCAGCGGTCGTCGGCGGGGAGCAGGTCGGCGAGGGCCGCGAGCAGGTCGTCGTCCGACCCGGCACCCGTCTCGATGACGGCGATGCCGGCGGTGGCGTGCGGCACGAAGACCTGCAGCAGGCCGTCGCCGCGACCGGCCACGAAGTCAGCGGCGACGCGGGTCAGGTCGAGCACCGTCTCCTCGCCACCCGTGCGGTGGGTCGTGGTCTCGGAGTCCATGCCGCCACGCTAGCGGCCCTTCCCGGTCAGTCCCGCAGGGCCTGCTCGATGCGCTCGACCTTGGCGGTCAGCTGACCGTCGTAGCCGGGCCGGATGTCGGCCTTGAGCACGAGCCCGACCCGCGGCGACACCTCGGCCACCACGTCGACGGCCTTCTTCACCACCGCCATCACCTCGTCCCACTCCCCCTCGATGTTGGTGAACATCGCGTTGGTCTCGCACGGCAGCCCGGACTCGCGCACGACCCGCACGGCGGCTGCGACGGCGTCGGTGACGGACCCGGTGGGGTCGCCGGACATGGGCGAGAGGGAGAAGGCGACGATCATGCGGCCCACGCTAGGGCACGCGGGCGGCACCCCTGTCCCAGGGCCCGCCACCCGCCCGGGTGGGACGTCCCATCCGGTCGCATGCCTACGTTCGAACCCTCTGAGAGGCCCCGGCCCACCGGGGTCCCAACGGAAGGAACGCACGTGCCCGACGTCACCGCAAGCTCCGGTCTCCTCCACTCCACCAAGGTCCACGTCGAGGACTCCGGCGGCCCCGGCCGCCCGGTCGTCCTCATCCACGGCTGGCCGCTGTCCGGCGAGTCGTGGAGCGAGCAGGTCGGCCCCCTCAGCGCCGCGGGCCACCGCGTGGTTGCCTACGACCGCCGCGGCTTCGGTCGCAGCGACAAGCCCTCGGGGGGCTACGACTACGACACGCTCGCCGACGACCTCGACGGCGTGCTCGAGGAGCTCGACCTCACCGACGTGACGCTCGTCGGCTTCTCCATGGGTGGCGGCGAGGTGGCCCGCTACATCGCCCGCCACGGTGAGGACCGGATCCACTCCGTCGTCTTCGCGGCCGCCGTCCCGCCGTACCTCATGAAGTCCGACGACAACCCCGACGGCCCGCTGACCGAGGAGGCCGCGAAGGAGATGGAGGACGGCCTGAAGGCCGACCGCACCACCTTCTTCGACGGCTTCACGAGGGACTTCTTCTCCGCCGACGGCGAGCTCAAGGTCACCGAGGAGCAACGCCAGGAGGCGATCGCCCTGTGCCACCAGAGCGACCAGACGGCCGCGCTGGGCTGCATGGAGGCCTTCGGCACCACCGACTTCCGTGACGACCTGACGAAGGTCACCGTCCCGACGCTCGTGATCCACGGCGACTCCGACGCGATCGTGCCGTTCGAGGGCTCCGGCCAGCGCACCCACGCGGCGATCGCGAGCTCCGACCTCGTCGTCGTCGAGGGCGCCCCTCACGGCTTCAACGTGAGCCACGCGGAGGAGTTCAACCGCGCGCTCCTGCATTTCCTGGAGCGCTGAACCACTGACGCTGCGCCGTGAGTCTCCAGGAGACTCACGGTCGGTGCCGGGCCCCGCTGCGCCTTGAGTCTCCAGGAGACTCAGGGCGCAGCGCGCGGCTGCGGACCCGTCGGGTCAGGCGTTGGCGCCGCCGGGGAGCGCGCCCTGGGGGTCCGGGGTGCCGCCCTGGCAGCTGACCCCGATCTCGGGGGCGGTGTGCCCGTCGCCGTACTCCGTAATGAACAGCGCGAGTCGGGGGTCGTCGGCCCCGTCGAGGCGGAGCTGGGCTCCCCAGACCGTGACGACCACGGGCGCCGGAAGGTACTCGCGCGGCGACATGATCCCGTTGTCGGGCAGCGCCTCCGCGAGTCGCTCGACGTCGTCGATCGCGAGGTCGGGGTCGTAGGTGATCCACACCGAGCCGTGCTCGAGGTCGTGGACCGCGTTCTCCTCGCGCACCGGCTCCTCGTAGACACCGCACGCCAGCCACACCGGCGCGTGCGGGCCGCCGGCCGGCGGGTCCTGGGGGTACGCGACGTCGCCCGGGGTGTGCTCGCGGGAGGTGATGTCCCACGTCTGCACCGCGCGGAGGTCGCGGGCCCGCTGGGCCTCCTCCTCGCCGTGGAGCGCCTTGTCGACCAGCGGCGCCACGAGCGCCCCAGCCATCACCAGCATCGCCAGCACCGTGGAGAGCACGAGCGGCAGCCGGTTCGCGGTGCTGGCCGGCGTCTCGGGCGACCCGTCCACCTCCGCCGACTGCTCCTCCGACGGTGCGTCGGGGGCGTCGTGCGCAGCGGGGTCGTCCACGCGCGTCAGGCTACCGGCGCCCCCACGAGGTCCGACACGTGGCGACGGTGGAGCGTCCGGCCCGACCTACGGGCCGGGCGCTCCACCGTCGCTCCCGAGATGGCCGACGGGCCGCGCCCGGGAGGTCCCGGACGCGGCCCGTCAGGGTCCGCTCAGCGGTGCGTCAGGCGCGCAGGAGGTTGCGCAGGACGTACTGCATGATGCCGCCGTTGCGGTAGTAGTTCGCCTCGCCAGGGGTGTCGATGCGCACCACGGCCTCGAACTCGCTGGTCTCGCCGTGCGCCATGTCGGTGCCGGGAGCCGGCTCCACCTTGACCGTGACGGTCTTCGGCGTGGTGCCGTCGTTGAGCTCGGTGATGCCGGAGATCGAGATGACCTCCGCACCCGTCAGGCCCAGGTCGTCGGCCGTCTTGCCCGCGGGGAACTGCAGCGGGATGACACCCATGCCGATGAGGTTCGAGCGGTGGATGCGCTCGTAGGACTCGGCGATGACGGCCTTGACGCCCAGGAGCGCGGTGCCCTTGGCCGCCCAGTCGCGCGAGGACCCGGAGCCGTACTCCTTGCCCGCCAGGACGACCAGCGGGGTGCCGGCGGCCTGGTAGTTCTCGCTCGCCTCGAAGACGCTGGTGACCTCGCCGTCCTTCGTGAAGTCCTTGGTCACGCCGCCCTCGGTGCCGGGCGCGATCTGGTTGCGCAGGCGGATGTTGGCGAACGTGCCGCGGATCATGACCTCGTGGTTGCCACGGCGCGAGCCGTAGGAGTTGAAGTCACGCTGCTCCACGCCGTGCTCGGCGAGGTAGCGGCCCGCGGGGCTGTCCTTCTTGATCGCACCGGCCGGGCTGATGTGGTCGGTGGTGACCGAGTCGCCGAGCTTGAGCAGGACGCGGGCGCCGACGATGTCGGTGACCGGCTCCGGCTCGGTGGGCATGCCGTCGAAGTAGGGAGGGCGGCGGACGTAGGTGGACTCGGGGTCCCACTCGAACGTGTTGCCCTCCGGGGTGGGCAGCGACTGCCAGCGCTCGTCGCCCTTGAAGACGTCGGCGTAGGAGGAGCCGAACATGTCGGAGGTGATCGCACGGGCGATCGTCTCCTCGACCTCCCGCGGGCTCGGCCAGATGTCCTTGAGGAACACGTCGTTGCCGTCGGTGTCCTGGCCCAGCGGGTCGTTGAACAGGTCGACGTCCATCGAGCCGGCGAGGGCGTAGGCCACGACCAACGGGGGGGACGCGAGGTAGTTCATCTTCACGTCGGGGTTGATCCGGCCCTCGAAGTTGCGGTTGCCCGAGAGCACCGAGACGACCGCGAGGTCGGCCTCGTTGACCGCGGCGGAGACCTCGGGGATGAGCGGGCCGGAGTTGCCGATGCAGGTGGTGCAGCCGTAGCCGACGAGGTTGAAGCCGAGCTTGTCGAGGTACGGCGTGAGGCCGGCGCGGTCGTAGTAGTCGGAGACGACCTTGGAGCCGGGGGCCAGCGAGGTCTTGACCCACGGCTTGCGGGCCAGGCCCTTGTCGACGGCGTTCTTGGCCAGCAGCGCCGCACCGATCATCACGCTCGGGTTGGAGGTGTTGGTGCACGAGGTAATCGCGGCGATCACCACGCTGCCGTGGTCGACCTCGAACTCCTGGCCGTCGACCGTCACCTTGGTCGGCTTGCTGGCGCGACCGGTCGCGGTGCTGGCGTGGACCGGCGCACCGTTGCCACCGGAGTGGCTCGGGGCGTCGGAGGCCGGGAAGGACTCCTCGACGGCCTCGTCGTAGCCCGACGCGGCAGCGGCGTCGTCGGGGTCGCTGTCACCCTCGTCGACGTAGTCCTTGAGCGCGCCGCGGAACGACTCCTTGGCGGCCGAGACCTCGACGCGGTCCTGCGGGCGCTTGGGGCCGGCGAGCGACGGGACGACCGTCGACACGTCGAGCTCGAGGCGCTCGCTGTAGCGCGGCTCGGCGCTCGGGTCGTGCCAGAGGCCCTGCTCCTTGGCGAAGGCCTCGACGAGCGCGAGCTGCTCCTCGCTGCGGCCGGTCAGGCGCAGGTAGTCGACGGTCTGGTCGTCGATCGGGAACACGGCGATGGTCGAGCCGAACTCGGGGCTCATGTTGCCGATCGTGGCGCGGTTGGCCAGCGGCAGCGCCGAGACGCCCTCGCCGTAGAACTCGACGAACTTGCCGACCACGCCGTGCTCGCGGAGCATCTCGGTGATGGTCAGCACCAGGTCGGTGGCGGTGGAGCCCTCGGGCAGCTCGCCGGACAGCTTGAAGCCGACCACGCGCGGGATCAGCATGGAGACCGGCTGGCCGAGCATCGCGGCCTCGGCCTCGATGCCGCCGACGCCCCAGCCGACCACGCCGATGCCGTTGACCATCGTGGTGTGGGAGTCGGTGCCGACGCAGGTGTCGGGGTAGGCCACGCCGTCGCGGACCATGACCACGCGCGCCAGGTGCTCGATGTTGACCTGGTGGACGATGCCGGTGCCCGGGGGGACGACCTTGAAGTCGTCGAAGGCGCCTTGGCCCCAGCGCAGGAACTGGTAGCGCTCGCGGTTGCGCTCGTACTCGATCTCGACGTTGCGCTCGAAGGCGTCGGCGGAGCCGAAGACGTCGGCGATGACGGAGTGGTCGATGACCATCTCGGCCGGCGCGAGCGGGTTGATCCTGGTGGCGTCGCCGCCGAGCTCGGCCATCGCCTCGCGCATCGTGGCGAGGTCGACGACGCAGGGCACACCGGTGAAGTCCTGCATGATCACGCGGGCGGGCGTGAACTGGATCTCCTGGTCGGGCGCGGCGCTGGCGTCCCAGCCGGCGATGGCCCTGATGTGGTCGGCGGTGATGTCCGCGCCGTCCTCGGTGCGGAGCAGGTTCTCCAGCAGCACCTTCAGCGAGAAGGGCAGGCTCTCGACGTCGAGGCCCTCGCCCTTGACCGCGTCGAGGCGGTAGATCTCGTAGGACTGTCCGTCCACGTCCAGGGTGCCCTTGGCACCGAAGCTGTCCTGACTGGCCATCAGCCACATCTCCTTCGGGGAGTTCGCGGGGTACGCCGTCCATCCTGCCCTCGTGCGCGAGGGGACCGGAAGACAGGCAACCCTCATCTTCAGACGTCGCAGTATCTTGACGTCAAGATATCACACGCGTCGCGCCGGCCCGCTAGCCTCCCGGCGTGGCGACACTCCTGCACCTCAACGGCCCGTCGGGGGTCGGCAAGTCCACCCTCGCCCGCGCTCATGCAGCCAACCGACCGGGGACGCTGGTCTGCGACATCGACGACCTCCGCTCGTGGGTCTCGGGCTGGGAGGACGACTTCGTCGGCACGGGGGCGGCCGTCCGCACGTCCGCGCTCGCGCTCATCACCGCCTACCTCGCCACCGGGCGCGACGTCGTCCTCCCCCAGCTCATCGTCACCCCGAGCGAGTGCGCGCGCTTCGAGGCCGCCGCGGCCGACGCGGGAGCGGCGTACGTCGGCGTGGTGCTCGACGTCGCCCCCGGCGACCTGCTCGAGCGGCTCCACGGCCGCACCGTCACCCCGGTCAGCGCCGTCGTGTCGCGGATCATCGAGGAGCGCGGCGGCGACGAGCTCGTCCTGCGCGGACGCCGTGAGCTCCTCGACCTCGCGCCGCAGCAGGGCTGGACCGTCGTCGACACCACCGACCGCGCCGCAGCGCTCGCGCGCCTCGCCGGGCTGGTCGGCTGACCTACCCGATGCCGGCGCGTCGGTCCAGCTCCTGCAGCAGGTCGTGGGCCGCGAGCTCGACCGCCTTGTGCCTCCACTCCGCCGCCCGGTAGACGCAGGCGACCAGGCCCGAGCGGTGGACCCGACGCAGGTCGCCGTAGACGAACGCGTACCGCGCCTTCGTCTGGTCGTTCGCACCCTCGGTGAGGGCGAGGTGCCACGCCGCGTAGTCGTCCCACGAGTGCCGCTCGAGGTAGGCGTTCTGGGCGTCGGTGCCGGGCTGCACGTCGCCCCAGTCGCTGTCGAGGACGTACTGCCGGGACTCGATCAGGCGGCGTGCGTGGGCGACGGCGTCCTGGTTGACGGCGTAGCGGGCCATGACCCCACTGTCGCACGCCGGCGCACGGCGCCGCGTGTCTCAGAACCCGAGCACCTTGCCGAACGCGGACCAGAAGGCGTCGAAGACCTTCGCGATCGGGCTGCTCGGCCCGTCACCGGTGGACTTCTGCCAGAACAGGGGGTGGGCGCCGGAGAACTCGTCGTCGACCAGCGGCGTCCTGCCCCACAGGTAGGGCCAGAACACCTCGGTGCGGTTGACGCTGACCACCAGGCGGGAGTCGAAGCCCATGACGAGGTTCTGCTCCATCCGCGTCGACGCGCCGCCCGGGTCGGTCGCCACGACGTCGCCGCTCCCCTGCACGACCAGGCTGCCCGTGCCGGAGAACAGGATGTAGCGGACCTGCCACGTGGCGAGCGACTGGATGCCCCAGCGCCAGCGTGTCTGCAGCTCCGGCGCGCCCACCACGCCGACGACGTGACGCGGGCGCATCACGACGCCGGGGTGGTCCCGGAAGTCGATGCGCATCAGGTAGGAGTCGGGGTCGTTCGGAGTCGCGAGCGTGGCCGACGTGGCGCCGCCGTCGCCCGTGACGCGGCTCAGGCCGTAGAGGCCGGCCGCGAAGCTGATGAACGGCGACGACCAGTCGTAGAGCAGCCGGCCCCGCACCGTGCCCTGCACCGGGCGCACGTGCTCCGAGCGCGCCGAGAGCACCTCGCCGTCCTCCAGGCGGACCGTCAGGGTGCGCTGCGCCTGCGACGTGCGGAGGTACGCGGCGGGATCGGGGTCCTCGGCCAGGTGGATCGGGCGGTGGGCCCGCCTGACCAGCGGCATCAGGACGAAGTAGCTCACCACGCGCAGCAGGCCGGGGGCCAGCACCAGCAGGAGCGCGGTGAGGACGATCCAGCGCCACGACCGCGCCCACAGGTCCACCACCCTGCCGGCCCACGAGCCCTGCGCCCGCTCCAGGCGCGCCTCGTCTGCCTCGGCCTGGGCCAGCTCCGACCCGGTGTTGTCGATCTCGCGCTGCTGGGTGGCGAGTCCGCCGTCCTCGCCCAGCCGGTCGAGCTTCTCCTCGTTGCTCAGCGCGGGGTCGGCCAGCACCGCGGCGTCGGCGCGTGCGTCGGCGAGGTTGTCCTCGAACGTCGCCAGCGCGTCCTCCGCCGCGTCGAGCGCCTTCTGCGCGTCGTCGCACGGGTTCGGCCCGGGCAGCACGTCCTCCGCGAGCGCCTCCAGCCGGCCGCAGAGGTCGCCCTGGCGCGCCTCGACCTCTGACGCCTGCTCCGCGACGCGTCCGGTGCCCGCCTCGACCTCGGCGGCGACCTCGGTGGTGAGGGTCTCGGTCGCCCTCGCCTGCGCCGCCTCGTACGAGCTCTGCAGCCCGGCGAGCTGGTCCTCGAGCGCGGCGCGGCGCTGGGACACCTCCTGCAGCCGGTCACGCTCGGCCTCCGCCTCGCGCAGCACCGGCACGAGGGCCGACACCAGCAGCAGCCCGAGGAACAGCGACAGCGCGACCGCTGCGACGAGTCCTGCCTTGCGCAGCGCGAAGCCCAGGACTGCCGAGATCAGACGCACCCGGCGATCCTAGGTGGGGATCACGCCTGCCCGGGGCCGGTCCGGGTCAGCAGCGCCACGCACTCGACGTGGTGGGTCATCGGGAAGAGGTCGAAGGCGCGGATGGCGGTGAGCTCGTAGCCGTGCTCGGCGAAGATCGCCACGTCACGGCCCAGTGCGGCGGGGTCGCAGGCGACGTAGGCCACCGCGCGCGGGCGGCGGTCGACGACCTGTTCCACCACGGCGCGCTTGGCGCCCTCGCGCGGCGGGTCGAGGACGACGAGGTCGAAGGGCTCGTCGTAGCCGTGGCGCAGAACGCGGTCGACCGGGCCGCACTCGACGGCGGCGCGCTCGAGGCCGGCGAGGTTGGCCCTGGCATGACGACAGGCGTCGCGGTCGGCCTCGACCGCGACGACCCGGGCACCGGTCGCCGCGCCGACGAACCGGGCGAAGAGGCCGACGCCAGAGTAGAGGTCGAGCGCCCGCTCCCCCGGCTGCGGGTCGAGGAGCTCCATGACCGTGCTGACCAGCACGCGGGGTGCCTCGGGGTGGACCTGCCAGAAGCCGTCGGTCGCGACGCTGAAGGCGTGGGAGGTGTCACCGACGAGGACGTCGTGAGCGGCGACCTGCGACGTGCCCTCGTCGACCAGGAGTCCGTCAGCGTCGGCCGGGCGGGCGCCGTCGGCTGCGATCAGGCAGTCGTCGACCGGGACGAGGCGGTGCGAGCGGTGCGCCCGCATCGCGGGCATGCCGTCGGGCAGCGCTGCGTAGCGCTGTCGGGTGCGCCAGCGCAGTCCGTCGTCGGGGCGGCCCGGGACGGGGACGGCCTCGACCTGCGTTTCGCGCACCAGCGCGGAGTCGGCGTCGAGGCGTCCGAGGCGGACCAGCTGCTCGCGCACCACGGCGGTCTTGAGGTCGCGCTGCGCCGGCACCGCGACGTGCTGGAAGTCGCAGCCGCCACACAGCCCGGGGCCGGCGTACGGGCAGGGCGCCTCGACGCGGTCGGCCGAGGCCTCGAGCACCTCGACGGCGTCACCGCGCCAGAACCGGTCGCCGTCGGTGCCCTCGGTGACCTCGACCACGACACGTTCGCCGGGCAGGGCGTGGCGCACGAACACCACGCGCGACTCGCGTTCGGGCAGCCGGGCCACGCAGTGCCCGCCGTGGGCGACCGGACCGACCTCGACCTCGAAGCGCTCCCCGACGCGGGAGCGGCCGCGCGGCGTGCGGGAGCGTGCCTGTCGCCTCGTCACTGGTCGCCCTGTCGACGGGAGTCGCCGCGGGAGAACACCCGGCCGCGGCGCAGGTCACCGGCGTGCACCCGCACCTCGTCGCGCTCCTCCCGCTCGCGTGCGACGAGCGAGGAGCGGAGCTGGTAGGGCACGGAGATGACCATGACGCCCGGGGTGAACAGCAGTCGGCCCTTGAGGCGCAGCGCGGTCTGGTTGTGGAGGAGCTGCTCCCACCAGCGGCCGACGACGTACTCGGGGATGTAGACCGCGACGACGCCGCGCGGGCTGGCCCGGCGGATCTCCTGGGTGTACTCCACGATGGGGCGCACGACCTCGCGGTAGGGCGAGTGCAGCACCTTGAGCGGGATGTCGAGGTGGCGCTCGTCCCACTCCTCCAGCAGTCGGTTGGTGGCCTTGGTGTCGATGCTGACGTAGATCGCCTCGAGCACGTTGGGGCGGGTGGCCCGGGCGAAGGCGAGGGCCCGCAGCGTCGGCTTGTGCAGCTTGGAGGCGAGCACGATCGCGTGGACGCGGGTGGGCATGATCTTGTCCTGCTCGTCGGCGGCGAGCTCGAGCTCGACCTGGGCGTAGTGACGCCCGATCGCCTTCATCAGCAGGAAGAAGAAGCCCATCGCCAGGATCGTGATCCACGCGCCGGCCAGGAACTTGGTGAGCAGCACGATGACCAGCACCACGGCGGTCATGCCGAGGCCGAAGGTGTTGATCGCCCGCGAGCGCATCATCCGGCGGCGCGCCACCGGGTCCTGCTCGCTGCGCAGGTGGCGGGTCCAGTGGCGGATCATGCCGAGCTGGCTGAGGTTGAAGGAGACGAAGACGCCGACGATGTAGAGCTGGATCAGCTTGGTCGTCTCGGCGTCGAAGATCCAGATGAGCAGGATCGACATGGCCGCCAGGAACACGATGCCGTTGCTGTAGGCCAGCCGGTCGCCGCGCGAGCCGAGCGACCGGGGCGCGAGCCCGTCCTGGGCCAGGATCGAGCCCAGCACCGGGAAGCCGTTGAAGGCGGTGTTGGCCGCCAGCACCAGGATGATGCCGGTGACGGTGAGCACGAAGTAGAAGCCCGGCGAGAAGTGGTCGAAGACCCCGGCGGCGATCTGCGCGATGACCGGGTGCTGGTCGTAGCCGTCCGGCACGGCGGAGCCGGACGCGGTGCGCAGCCGGTCCAGCTCGTGCGGGTCGACGTACTTGATGGCCATCTGCTTGGCCAGCACGATGACGCTCATCATCATCGAGATGGCGATCATGCCGAGCAGGAGGAGCGTGGTCGCGGCGTTGCGGCTCTTGGGCTTGCGGAACGCCGGGACGCCGTTGCTGATGGCCTCGACGCCGGTGAGCGCGGCACAGCCCGACGAGAAGGCGCGCGCGAGCAGGAACAGCAGCGCGACCTGGTTGAGCGGCCCCTCCCACCCTTCCTTGGGCTCGATGACGAGGTCGGCGCTCTCGGCCTGCGGCAGGTCGCCGGTCAGCAGCTGCAGGAGTCCGTAGGCGCACATGCCGAGGATCGCGACCATGAAGGAGTAGGTCGGGACGGCGAAGAAGGCGCCCGACTCACGGACCCCGCGCAGGTTCATCGCCGTCAGCACGATGACCGCGATGACCGCGATGGTCGCCTCGTGGCCGATGAGGCCGTTGATCGCGCCGGCGGCGTACTGGGCGGCCGAGGAGATCGACACCGCGACGGTCAGGACGTAGTCGACGAGCAGCGCGCTGGCGACGGTCACCCCGGCGTTGCGCCCGAGGTTGACGGTGGCGACCTCGTAGTCGCCGCCGCCCGAGGGATAGGCGTGGACGGTCTGGCGGTAGCTCGCGACCACGGTGAGCATCACGAGGGCGACGGCGATGCCGATCTTCCACGACCACACGTAGGTCGAGGCCCCCGCGACGGCGAGCATGATGAAGACCTCGTCGGGCGCGTACGCGACCGAGGACAGCGCGTCGCTGGCGAAGACGGGCAGGGCGATGCGCTTGGGCAGCAGGGTCTCGCCCAGCTGGCTGCTCCGCAGCTTGCGGCCCAGCAGGATGCGCTTGGACACGTCGCCGACACTCACGGTGGGGAAGCCTAGACCCGGGGGCACGGGATTCCTCGCTGGGATACGGTTCACGCGTGCACGTCGTGATCATGGGTTGTGGCCGCGTCGGATCGACGCTCGCCCGCAGCCTCGAGGACCGCAACCACACCGTGTCGATCATCGACAGCGAGCCGGACGCGTTCCGTCGTCTCGGGCCGGAGTTCAACGGCGACAAGATCACCGGCTACGGCTTCGACCAGCAGGTGCTGGAGAAGGCCGGCATCCGTCGTGCCGACGCCTTCGCGGCCGTGTCGAGCGGTGACAACTCCAACATCATCGCCGCCCGCGTCGCGCGCGAGACGTTCGGCCTGCAACAGGTCGTCGCCCGCATCTACGACCCGGGCCGCGCGGAGGTCTACCAGCGCCTCGGCATCACCACCGTCGCCACGGTGAAGTGGACCGCCGACCAGGTCCTGCGGCGCCTGCTGCCCGCCGGCGCCGAGCCCGACTTCCGCGACCCGTCCGGCACGATCCGCGTCGACCACGTCCCGATCCCGGAGGCGTGGATCGGTAGCCGCACGGTCGAGTTCCAGATGCAGTCGCGCAGCCGGATCGCGTGGATCGACCGCCTCGGCGAGGGCATGCTCCCGACCCGCGAGAGCGTGCTGCAGGAGGGCGACATGCTCCACCTGGTCATCCGCGAGGAGAACGCCGCCCACGCCTACTCCGTCCTCGAGTCCGGCCCCGAAGCCGACTGACCGCCCCGACCTCAGCCAGGAGCACTGCACACATGCGCGTCGCCATCGCCGGAGCCGGAGCCGTGGGTCGCTCGATCGCCCGCGAGCTGATCGAGAACGGCCACCAGGTCCTGCTGATCGACAAGAACCCCTCGTCCATCCGCCCAGAGCGGGTGCCCAACGCGGAGTGGCTGCTGGCCGACTCCTGCGAGCTGTCCTCGCTGGCCGAGGCGCAGCTCGGCACGTGCGAGGTGGTGATCGCGGCCACCGGCGACGACAAGGCCAACCTGGTCACCTCGCTGCTGGCCAAGACCGAGTTCGGCGTGCCGCGCACCGTGGGCCGGGTCAACCACCCCAACAACGAGTGGCTCTTCACCGAGGCGTGGGGCGTCGACGTCAACGTCTCGACCCCGCGCATCATGTCGGCACTGGTCGAGGAGGCCGTCTCCGTCGGCGACCTGGTGCGGCTCTTCACCTTCCGGCAGGGCAACGCCAACCTCGTCGAGCTGACGCTCGCCGCCGGCTCCCCCTACGTCGGCACCCCGAGCGGGCTGGTGCCGTTCCCCGACAACTGCGCGCTGGTCACCATCCTGCGCGACGGTCAGGTCTACACCCCCGACGCCGAGCAGCCGCTCGAGGCGGGCGACGAGCTGCTGTTCGTCGTCCCGGCCGAGGTCGAGGGCGAGCTCGAGGACCTGCTCTCCCCCGACCGCCGCTCGTCCTGAGCCCCCGCCCCGACAGGCCGGGGCGCGTTCAGGCGGAGGGGGCGTCCGGGACGCCCGAGACCCCGGGGGCCACGGGCGTGCGGTTGCGCGAGAGCAGCCAGACCATCGTGCCCAGCGCCGCGAGCTGCAGCGGCCACCCGAGCACGATCTTCAGCACCCCGAGGGCCGCGACGGCCGCGTCGGCGTCCATCGACCCCGACGACCCGGCGAGCCAGATCGGCGCCTGCACCGCCACCCGCAGCGCGCACGGCAGCGCGAGCAGCCACGTCAGTCGCGAGCACAGCCGGACGACCTGCCGGTCGCCGTGCCACGCGGTCGCGTCGCCGGTGATGCTGCCGACCATGAAGCCGACGAGCGGCCAGCCGACGAGGCAGGTCAGGGCCAGCACGACGGCGTACCCGCCGTTGTAGAGCAGGCCCGGCAGGAAGTACGCGAGCGCCTGGTCCTCGGCCGACCCGCCGGACGCGGCCGAGCGGTGCACGAAGTACCACCCGATGCCGATGCCGAGGAGCGCGTTGACGACGAACTGGACCGTCGAGCGCTGCACCAGCCGGACCGCCAGCAGCACCAGCGCCGCGCCGATGCTGATGCCTAGCGCGAGCTGGAGGTCGCGCAGGGTCAGCCAGGAGAGGGTGAAGAGGATCGTCGGCACGGCCGCCTCGGCCATGCCGCGCCGGCCACCGAGGGCCTTCGCCAGCTGCGCGCGCACGACCTCCTCGACCGTGGCGGCAGCGACGGGCCGGGGCTCGGGCTGCTCCGCCTCGACCTGGTCGGGCTGCCGCTGCTGCGGCTGGGGCTGCTCGGCGGGGGGCTGGGTCACGGGCGGAGCTCGTAGCGCGGGTTGAACATGATCGGCACCCCGCCCTGGCGGCCGATGCAGCCGGTGACGGTGACCGAGCGCCCGGGGTCGACGCCGGCGATCCGGCGACGCCCGAGCCACACGATGGTGATAGCACCGGAGCCGTCCTCGAGCTCGGCCTCGAGGGCCGGCACGCCGCCGCGCGGACGCAGGGTCACGGTGTGGAGCACGCCGTTGACCACGACCCGCTCGCGCTCCGGCGCGTCGGCGATGGCGACCGCCTCGCCCGTGGCGTGCGACTGGCGCAGGTCACGCTGGTGCTGGTCCTGGCTGTCGGCCCACTTCGAGAGCGCCTGCCGGACGCGGCTCTTCGGCACGGCTCACCGCACCCGACGGGCGTCGTCCGGCAGCCGGACGGGCAGCGGCTCGCCGACGGGCATGGCCTGCTCGCCACGGCGTACGACGACCTGCGCGAGCGCGTCCTCCCACTCCGGGGTCGCCTCCGGCTCCACGGCCGGCCGGCCCAGGAAGGAGGCGCGCAGCAACCACCGCTCGCCGTTGATGCCGATGATCCGCGAGGGCTGCGTCGCGACGGTGCCGTCGGGACGCTGCACCGGCAGGGCGCAGACGAGCTCGGTGCCCCAGCGACCCTCGCGCTCCTCGGCTGTGCCGCCACGGCGGGCGAGGTCCTCGGCGATCTGGGGGCGGACGGTCGACCAGAGGTCGCCGTTGCGGGGGGCGGCGAACGCCTGGAACTCGCACGCGCCGTCGGGGCCGGCCAGCATGACCGCGCGCACCTCGCCCGAGGCCTCGTCGACCTGGAGGCGGAGCTCGCGGTCGGCGATCGCGGGGACGAGCACCGAGCCGAGGTCGGCCCGCTCGATGCCGTCGCCCTCGACCTGAGCGGCGTCGAATGGCCCAGCGCCGGCTGCGGGCGAGGTGCCCGCCGCGGCTGCGTCGGGCGCGTCGTGGGCTTCGGTGGACGACGCGACCGGGGTCGTGGTCGCCTCGGCGCTCGTGGCGGTCTCCTCGGCCTTGCGGCGGAACCTCACGTCGTTGCTCCTTCGTGCTCGTCTCGGCTCACGGACGCGAACCGGTACCTGTAGAACCGTAGCCCCCGTCACCGCGGACCGACGTGGGCAGCACCCCCACCTCGACGAAGCGGGCGCGCTCGAAGCGCTGGACGACGAGCTGCGCGATGCGGTCGCCGCGGTGCAGGGTCACGGGCTCGACGGGGTCGTGGTTGATGAGGAGGACCTTGATCTCACCGCGGTAGCCCGCGTCGACCGTGCCGGGGGTGTTGACGATCGACAGCCCGTGCCGCGAGGCCAGCCCCGAGCGCGGGTGCACCAGCGCGACGTACCCGTCCGGCAGGGCGATCGAGATGCCCGTCGGCACCAGCGCCCGCTCCCCCGGCGCCAGCGTCAGGTCGACGGTGGTGTGGAGGTCGGCGCCGGCGTCTCCCGGGTGCGCGTACGACGGGAGCGGGAGCTCCGTGTCGAGCCGGACCACCGCGATCTCGAGGTCGGCGGCGGGCGGGTGTGGGTCGTGGTCGGGCACGAGGAGGCAATCTATAGGCTCTGCGCCGTGGACTACGCCGAACGCCTCACCGTCCCGCTGCGCTGGTGGGCGCAGGGCACGATGCTGGTGGCGTCCCTCTGGCTGGCGATCGTCGCCGCAGTCCCCGACCACACCGCGTGGGGCCACGCCGTCGGCGCGGCCTGCATCGCGCTGATGGCCGCCCTGTTCCTCTCCTACGGCCGCGCCCGCGTCGGCGTGGGCGCCGGCGAGCTCCGCGCCGGGAAGGCGCACGTCGGCCTCCAGCACGTCGGTGAGGTCGTCGCTCTCGCGCCGGAGGACGTACGCCTGATGGCGGGCCGCGACGCCGACGCCCGCGCGTACCTGCTGCTCCGGCCCTACCTCAAGCGTGCGGTCAAGGTGGAGATCACCGACCCGGCCGACCCGGCCCCGTACTGGTTGCTCAGCTGCCGCCGCCCGGACGACCTCGTCTCGGCCGTGCGGGTGGGCCGGACCGGCACGCCTGCTGGGTAGGGTTGCGCCCATGGCCTCTTCGGACTCGTCCAGCAAGTTCTACTCGGCGTTCTCGCTCGCCGCCGCCCTCGGTGCCGCGGCCGTCGCCAAGAAGGCCCTCACCACCTCGTGGCGCGCCACCACCGGCAAGAACCCGCCGGCCAACCCGGCCGACCCCGACGTCAGCGTGCCCGAGGCGGTCATGTGGGCCACGATCAGCGGCGCCTTGATCGGTGTGGCCCGGATGCTGGCCTCGCGCCGAGCGGCGCACTACTACGCCCGCTCCACCGGCCACCTCCCCCCGCAGCTGCAGAAAGACGGACAGGACGCCAAGAACGCGCCTGCCGCCCAGTCCTGATCCCTTCGGCTCCCTCCCCAAGCTCGGTCCGTCGCACGCGCGCGCCGTCCGAGCCCGTGCTCGCGCCGACGCGCCCTGCCCCTGAGGGCAGAACCGTTCGTGGCGCGAACCCGGCGACCAGCAGGCCCGGCGACCCTCACCCTCGAGTCCGTCAGAGACTCAACGTCAGCGCGTCCCCGCCTCGACAGCCGGCGACCCTCGCCCGTGAGTCCGTCAGAGACTCAATGCGATGCGTCGCCGCCGGACCCGTCAATCCCGTGCCGGTGAGTCGCTGAGCGACTCAAGGCGGGGCGGGTGGCGTCGGCACCCTGAGTCGCCTGGAGACTCACGGGCCAGTGCGGCGATGGCGCGGTGAAGCGGGCCAGCAGGCGTCCACAGACCCACTTCCGACCTGCTCGTGAAGCCCCGCTGTGGAAGACGACGAGCGGTTGTCGCACGGGCGGCGTGTGATGGCTCCCCAGCGGCGTCCACCGGGGACGCCCCACCAGGACGGAGCTGCCATGGCGACGAGGGACGACGGAGGAGACCGGACGGACGGAGGCGCTGGGTCCGACACTGGCGTCAGCGGGAACGCGGCCACAGGCACGGACTCCCCTCACGGCGGCGAAGGAACGCGGGAGCCGGCGTTCAGCCAGGAGGACCCGCCGTGGGAGTGCCTCGCGACGTGGACCGAGGAGGAGCGCGCCTGGTGGTGGATGGGCCCGTTCGCGGGGCAGGTGCCCGGCCTGGTGCGGCGGGTACGTCGCATCCTGGACGTCTCCCAGCGCGGCCTCGCCGCACTGCTCGACGTCTCCCAGTCGGTGGTGGCCCGGTGGGAGACCGGCCGCACCAGCCCCCGCGTGAGCGTGCTCGAGCGGCTGCTGCGCCTGGCCGGACTGGTCGCGTCGGTCCACGACCGCCTCACGGGCGAGCAGGTGGACCCGATGCGGGCCGACGGTGCCCGCACGCGCGGCGGCAGCCGGTTCCCGGCGCACGTCGACCTGAGGGCGACGGGGTGGTGGGTGCCACGGGAGCTGCGGACGATGACGTCGGTGGAGGCGTTCGCGTGGGTCCGCCGGTCCCGTCAGGCGCAGGACCCGGCGATCAGGTACCGCCTGGGTCACCACTGGAAGCGGGTCGAGCGGCTGATGCACGGCACGCCCGACGACCACCCGGCGCTCCACCAGCTCGCTGCTGAGGTCGTGCACCTCGACGAGCGGCGGGAGGCACGGCGTCGAGCGGTCCTCGAGCGTCCCAACCCGGCGTCCTGACCTGGCGTCCTGACCCCGGGCACGACACAGCGCCCGCCCCTGACAGGGCCGGGCGCCGTCGTGACCGGTGGTGGACTGCTCAGATGCAGTCGCGGCAGATGAGCTTCTTCTCGTCCGCCAGCTGCGAGCGGTGGTGCACCAGGAAGCAGCTCATGCAGGTGAACTCGTCGTCCTGCCGAGGCATGACCTCGACCGCGAGCTCCTCGTGCGACAGGTCGGCTCCGGGGAGCTCGAAGGACTCGGCCGCCTCGGTCTCGTCCTCGTCGACCTTGCCCGAGTTCTTGTCGTGACGCCGCGCCTTGAGCTCCTCGATGCTCTCCTCGCTCTGGTCCTCCTCGGTCTTGCGTGGTGCGTCGTAGTCGGTAGCCATCGATTCCCTCTCCCCTGCCGTGGCGGGCGTCGCGCTGGATCGCGGCGCGGACGTCGCCAGCTGTGCTCGTCGTCGGCGCCAGATTGTGCACCATGAACCGGCTCCGTGGTGAGCCGGTCCGCGACGTGTCGCCTGAACAGTGGCACCGGTCTCCCTATTCCCCGGCGAGCCCCAGGCGGATCCCCGACAATTGCGCGGCAGCTCCCCCGGGGAACGGCCCGGAACCGACCACCTGTTCGGGCGGTCCCGAACGCCTCGGCAGCCGGGGCGTCAGGGAGCCACGGACTCCAAGAACCCGGCGTCCGCGAGCGTCGACACGAACCCGTCCCAGCCGTCCGCAGGACTCCCGACCACGACGACCCGCGCCGGCGTCCCGCCGGGCGTCGTCCGGCCCTCGAGCAGCTCGAACCGCCCGCCGGCCTCGGCGAGGACGAGTCCCCCGGCAGCGTGGTCCCAGGGCTGGGGGCCGGCCTCGACGTAGCCGTCGGCGGCGCCCTCCGCGACGTGGCACAGGTCGAGCGCGCACGAGCCCATCCGGCGGATGTCGCGCACCTCGGGGAGCAGCCGCGCGACGCAGGCGGCCTGGTGCTCGCGCACCTCGCGCTGGTAGCCGAACCCGGTGAGGACGAGCCGCTCGCCCGCGGGCGGCACCGGGCGGACCCGGATGGGGAGTCCGTCGCGCGTCGCGCCCTCGCCGCGGGCGGCGGCGTACGTCAGGCCGGTCCAGATCGCGACGACCGCTCCGGCGACGACCTCGCCGCCGACCTCGACCGCCACCGAGACGGCGCAGTCCGCGAGGCCGTAGAGGTAGTTGACCGTGCCGTCGATGGGGTCCACGACCCACCGGACCCCGCTGGTGCCGGGGAGGTCGTCGCCCTCCTCGCCCAGCACCGCGTCGTCGGGCCGGTGCTCGGCGATGCGGCGCCTCAGCAGGTCCTCGACGGCGCGGTCGGCCTCGGTGACCACGTCGACGGCGCTGCTCTTGGTGTCGGCCACCTCGATGCCGCCGCGGCGCATGTCGCGCGCGAGCTCCGCACCCTCCCGCGCGAGCGCGACGGCGAGGTCACGCAGGTCGGCCGGCGCCGGGACACCCCGGGCAGCGCTCACGAGTCAGCGCCGCACAGTGCCGGGCGCTCGCCGCGGGCGTTGGGGCAGCAGCCGACACCGCAGACGTCGGGGCCGGCCCCCATCGAGCCGACGACCGGACGCTCGGGCGACTCGCCCCGCTCGGCGGCGGCCCGCTCCAGCACGAGGTCGCGCACCATCGCCACGAATCGTGGGTCGACGCCGGCCGACGCCGCACGGACGGCGCGGATCCCGAGCTTCTCGGCGGTCTCCATCGCCTCGGTGTCGAGGTCGTAGATGACCTCCATGTGGTCGGAGACGAAGCCGATCGGCGCGATGACGACGGAGTCGACGCCGTCGGTCGCGAGGTCCTCGAGGTGGTCGTTGACGTCGGGTTCCAGCCACGGCGTGGACGGGGCGCCGGAGCGCGAGCAGTAGACGAGGTCGTGGCGGTGGGCGCGGCCGGTGGCCTCCTTGACCCGCCGGGCGATCTCGTCGGCGGTGCTGCGGTGCTGGCGCACGTACGCGCCGCGCGGCTGACCTGCCGGGTCGAGCGAGCCGCTCGTCTCGGACATCGCGGTCGGGATCGAGTGCGTCACGAACACCAGGCGCGCCCGCTCGCCACCGTCGGGCAGCTCGGCCAGCGCGGCGAGGACGGCGTCGACGTTGGGGTCCACGAAGCCGGGGTGGTTGTGGTACTGCCGGAGCTTGTCGAGCCGCGGCGCACCCGGCACGGCCTCCACGGCGTCGTACAGGTTCTCCCGGTACTGCCGGCACGACGACCACGACGAGTACGCCGACGTGGCGAAGACCGCCGCCCGCTGCACCCCGTCGGCGGTCATCCGGGCGAGGGTGTCGGCGAGGTAGGGGTCCCAGTTGCGGTTGCCGAAGTAGACCGGCAGGTCGATCCCCTGCTCGGCGAAGTCCTTCTCCAGGGCCGCGATGAGGGCCCGGTTCTGGTCGTTGATCGGGGACTTGCCGCCGAAGAGGAAGTAGTGCTCGCCCACCTGCTCCAGGCGCTCGCGTGGGATGCCGCGGCCGCGGGTGACGTTCTCGAGGAACGGCACCACGTCCTCCGGCTTCTCCGGGCCTCCGAAGGAGAGCAGGAGCAGGGCGTCGTAGGGCTGCACGTCGGGCTGCGCAGGATTCATGCCGTCAGCGTAGATCGCCCTACGATACGGGCGATGCTCGACTCCTACGGCCGCGTGCTGCGGCGCCCCGGCGCCTTCGCCTTCAGCGCTGCCGGACTCGTCGCACGGCTGCCGATCTCGATGGTCGGGCTGGGCATCGTGCTGCTCGTCGAGGACCGCACCGGCTCCTACGGCCTGGCCGGGACCGTGTCGGCCACCTTCGTGCTCGCCGAGGCCGCGTTCGCGGTGCTGCACGGCCGCTGGGTCGACCACTTCGGCCAGTTCCGGGTGCTGCCGGTCGCGATCTCGGTGTTCGGCGCCGGCCTCGCGCTGATGATGCTGGCGGTCGAGCAGGGCTGGGCGCGCCCGTGGACCTACGTCTTCGCCGCCGTCGCCGGTGCGGCGCTGCCGCAGGTCGGCGCGAGCGTGCGCACGCGCTGGTCGCACCTGCTCGAGGAGTCCGGCGAGAAGCAGACGGCCTTCGCGCTGGAGGCGGTGCTCGACGAGGTCGTCTTCGTGGTCGGTCCCGTCGTGGTGACGTTGCTCGCGACGAGCTGGCACCCCGTCGCGGGGCTCACGACGGCGCTGGTCACCGGGGTCGTCGGGACGTTCGCGTTCGCGCTCCAGCGGTCGACCGAGCCACCGGCGCGGCGGACGTCGCCGGCCGGTGAGCGCCCGCCGATGCCGTGGCGGCTGGTCCTGCCGCTGGCGCTGGTCTGCCTCACGCTGGGGGCGCTGTTCGGTGCCGCGGAGGTCACCACCGTCGCGTTCGCCGAGGAGCAGGGACGGCGCTGGGTCGCCGGCTGGCTGCTGGCGGCGTGGTCCTTCGGCAGCCTGGTCGCCGGGCTGGTGACGGGCGCGATCGCGTGGCGCAGCGGGCCCGAGCACCGGCTGCGCTGGGGCTCGGCCGCGATGGCGCTGGCGATGGCGCCGCTGCCGTTCATCGGGTCGGTGCCGGTGATGGCGGTGGTCCTGCTGGTGGGCGGACTGTCCATCGCGCCCACCCTCATCGGCACGATGACGATGGTGGAGCAGCACGTGCCGTCGGGCCGCCTCACCGAGGGGATGGCCATCCTCCACACGGGGATCGTGGCGGGCGTGGCGCCCGGCGCCAGCGTCGCCGGCCTCGTCGTCGACCACAGCGGGGCGTCGGCGGCGTACGTCGTCGCGCTCGCCGGCGGCGTCCTCGGCGCGCTCGTCGCGCAGACCGCCCGCCCGGGCCCCACCTGATGCCCTAACGTGCGGGCATGAGCACGCCCTTCGACGGCACCCGCTGGCGCAACTGGTCAGGCCTGGAGGAGGCCGTGCCGGAGCACGTCGAGGAACCGGCCGACGTGGCGGCGGTCGTCGACGCCGTGCGCCGGGCCCGGCGCGACGGCACGACCGTCAAGATGACCGGCACCGGCCACAGCTTCACCGCGATCGCCGCTCCGGAGCACACCCTGCTGACGCCAGGGGCGATGACCGGGGTGCTCGCGGTCGACCGCGAGGCCATGACGGCCACCGCCCGGGCCGGCACCCCGCTCAAGGAGCTCAACCTGACCCTGGAGCGGCTGGGCCTGTCGCTTCACAACATGGGTGACATCGCCGAGCAGACCCTCGCCGGCGCCACGTCGACCGGCACCCACGGCACCGGCGGGGTCGCCGCCGGGCTCGCCGCCCAGCTCGCGGGCCTCGAGCTCGTCGACGGCACCGGCGAGGTCGTGCGTGCGTCGGCTGAGGAGAACCCCGACGTCCTCGACGTCGCCCGCGTCGGGCTCGGTGCCCTCGGCGTGCTCACCGCGCTGACCTTCCACGTCGAGCCGCTCTTCGTCGTCGAGGCGCACGAGCAGCCGATGCGCTGGGACGAGGCGCTCGAGTCCTACGACGACATGGTGGCGGCGTCCCACCACGTCGACATGTACTGGTTCCCCCACACCGACGCGATGATGGTCAAGCAGAACGTCCGCACCGACCTGGAGCCGGGCGAGCAGGACCCGCCGTCGGCCCTGGCCGCGTGGTGGGAGGACGAGCTGGTCTCCAACACCGTGTTCGGCGCCCTGTGCCGCGTCGGGTCGCGGGTGCCGGCGCTGGTCCCCCGGATCAACCGGCTCGCCGGTCACGCCCTGTCCGAGCGCACCTACTCCGACCTCGCGCACCGCGTGTTCGTCAGCCCGCGCCGGGTCCGGTTCCGCGAGATGGAGTACGCCGTCCCGCGCGAGGTCGGGCTCGACGTGCTGCGCGAGTGCCGCCGCCTGGTCGAGGCGAGCGACTGGCGCGTCGCGTTCCCGGTCGAGATCCGCACCGCGCCCGCCGACGACGTGCCGCTGTCGACCTCGCACGGACGCGACAGCTTCTACCTGGCCTTCCACGTGCCGATGGACACCGACCACCGCGCCTACTTCGGCGGCCTCGAGCCCGTGCTGCGGGAGGCAGGGGGTCGCCCGCACTGGGGCAAGGTCCACACCCGCACGGCGGCCGACCTCGCTCCGGCGTACGACCGCTTCGACGACTTCCTCGCGATGCGCGAGCGGCTCGACCCCTACCGGGTCTTCGCCAACGCGTACCTGCGCCGGGTGCTCGGCGACTGAGACCGTCTCAGACGTTGGCCGGGCCGCGGGGCATCGGCGCCTGCCACCCGCGCACCAGCGCCAGCAGCCGCCAGCCCAGGCAGGTGCCGAAGCCCGCGGCGGCCACCACGAGCAGCGACAGGTCGGCCCGGTCGAGCACGACGGCGACGGCCGCGCCCGCGAGCGCCGGGGTCGCGTAGAGGACGCCCTCGAAGATGACCGGCACCCGACCGGCGAGCACGTCGCGGATGACGCCCCCGCCGATGCCGGTGACCATGCCCATCAGCGCCGCGGGCAGCGGGCCGAGGCCGTAGTCGACGGCCTTGAGCGCGCCGGTCACGCAGAAGAGCGCGAGCCCGAAGGCGTCGAAGAGGGTGACCACCCGCTCGAGACGGCCGACCGTCGGGTGGAACACGAAGGTGAGCAGCCCCGCGGTGGCCGGGACGAGGAGGTAGCGCCAGTCGGCGAGCGCCGCCGGCGGGGTGGCGCCGATGAGGACGTCGCGGATGAACCCGCCGCCCAGGCCGGTCACGCCGGCGAGCACCGTGGCGGCGAAGAGGTCGAGGTGCTTGCGGACCGCGACGAGGGCCCCGGTGACCGAGAACACGAAGATGCCGACGAGGTCGAGGACCACCAGCATGGTGGACAGCTCGGGCGACGGCACGCGCGAAGATTATCCCGCCGGCCACCCGCGGGCGCGCCGCAGGTGGAGCGCCGTGGCGACCCCGCGCTGGCGTAGGCTCGCCGGAACGCACGCCGAGCGCACGACACCCGCCCACCCGCGACCAGCCGAGACCACCAGCCGACCACCAGCCGCAGTCAGGAGCCCGCCGACCATGGCCCAGCTGACGTTCACCGGACGCAGCGGTGACGGCAAGCGCCTGCTGCTGGTGGACGACGAGGGTCGGGAGCACACGCTGGTGATCGACGCCCGGCTCCGCCGCGCCCTCACGGGCGTGCCCGACCGCACCGGCCAGTTGGAGATCCCGATGGAATCAAGCCTCCGCCCCCGCGACATCCAGGCGCGCATCCGCGCGGGTGAGACTCCGGAGTCGGTCGCTCACGCCGCGGGGACCTCGGTGGAGAAGATCATGCCGTTCGCGGCACCGGTCCTCGCCGAGCGCGCCCACGTCGCCGAGCGCGCGCAGCTGGCGTCGGTGCGCCGCCGCTCGACCGAGTCCGGCGCCCGGACGCTCGGCGAGGCGGTCGGCGCCCAGCTCCGCTCGCACAACGTCGACCCCTCCCAGGTCGAGTGGGACGCCTGGCGCCGGGAGGACGGTCGCTGGACCCTCACCGCGGCCTACGACGTCGCCGGCCGCATCGGCACCGCGACCTTCTCCCACGACCCGCGCGGCAGCTTCGTCACCGTCGACGACGACGACGCCCGATGGCTCGTCGGCGACGTCCCTGCCCCCGCAGCCGAAGCCTCCCCCGCGGCGCCGGCCTCCGACGACCTGGCCGCCGCCCGCCAGCGTCGGCTCAGCTCGGTCGGCGCCGACGAGCTCCCCCTGGGTGACGACGCCATCGAGATGGTCACGACCGACCGTGCCCCGGCACCCGACGACGATTCGGCCAACGAGGCCACGGCCGAGCTGACCGCCCTGTCCGACGAGCTGGGCGCCGAGCGGCCCGTCGAGGCCTACCTCGAGGGCACCGACGTCCCCAGCGCCGATCGCGGTGCGGTGGACCGCGGCGCCGCCCCGCGCGACGACGCCGGCGAGCCCGCCGAGGAGGCGCCCGCCGCGCAGCCGCCGGTCGAGCCGCGCAGCAAGCCCGCCCGCAAGCGCGGCCGCGCCTCGGTGCCGAGCTGGGACGAGATCATGTTCGGCGGCGGCAAGAACGACTGATGCGGCTGCTTCGCCTGGGGGTCCACCCGCTCAAGTCAGGCGCGGTGCGGTCGGTGGCCTCGGCGTCCGTGGAGCCCCGCGGCCTGGTCGACGACCGGTCGTGGATGGTCGTCGACGGCTCGGGACGGCTCGTGTCGTCACGGGAGGTCCACGCGCTGCTCACCGTCGTCGCCGACACGCCGTCGACCGACCCCACGGTGAGGCGCGCGCTGCGCCTGCGGGCCCCGGACCTCGACGACCTCGACCTGGACGTCCCGACCGGTGACGCCTTGCCCGTCCGGCTGTTCTCCCTCGACCTGACCGCCGTGCCGATCCCCGACGCCGACGCCTGGCTGGCCAAGGCGCTCGGCCGCGACGACGTACGTCTGGTGTGGTGCCACGAGCCGCACCGGCGACGCCTCCAGCCGGGCTACTCCTCCGAGCGCGACCACACCGCGTTCGCCGACTCGTTCCCGGTCACGGTCGCCTCGCTGGCCTCCTTGCGGCAGCTCGACGACTGGATCGTCGAGGAGGCGCTCGAGCGTGGGGAGGAACCGCCTGGTCCGCTCGCGATCGACCGGTTCCGCCCCAACCTCGTGGTCGACGGCGACGAGCCGTTCGCGGAGGACCGATGGACGTCGCTGACGGTCGGCGAGGTCCGCTTCCGCGTCGCCAAGCCGGTCGGCCGATGCGTGGTCACGACGATCGACCTCGACACGCTGACGACCGGCAAGGAGCCGGTCCGCACGCTGGCGCGTCGCCGGCTCGTCGGCGGCAAGACGCTGTTCGCGGTGCACGTGGTGCCCGAGACGACCGGCCGCGTGTCGGTCGGTGACGAGGTCGTCGCCCGCTGACCCGTGGCTGCCCGCGGCCGTCAGCGTCCGGTCGCGACCGGCCGGTCCGGGTCGGTGACCCACCCGCTCCAGCTGCCGGGGTAGAGCGCCGCCTCGATGCCGGCCGCCTCCATCGCCACGAGGTCGTGCGCGGCGGTCACACCCGACCCGCAGTACGCCGCCACGGTCCCCGCCACCTCTGCCCCGACGCGGGCGTAGACCTCCCGGAGCCGCTCGGGCGGGAGGAAGCGACCTCGCTCGTCGAGGTTCTCGGTGGTCGGGACGTTGACCGCGCCGGGGATGTGTCCGGCCACCCGGTCGACCGGCTCGGTCTCGCCCGCGTACCGCTCCGCCGCGCGGGCGTCGACGAGCACCTCCACGTCCTGCACGTCGTCGGGCCCGACGACCGCCATCTGCTTGTCGGCCGACACCGTGAAGTCCCCTGGGTCTGGCGTGACGTCGCCCGACTCGACCGGGTGGCCGTCCTCGCGCCATGCGGTCCAGCCGCCGTCGAGCACCCGTACGTCGTCGTGGCCGTGGAAGCGCAGCAGCCACCACGCCCGCGCGGCCGCGCGGCCCTGCCAGTCGTCGTAGACCACCACGGGGCGGTCGCCCCGCACGCCCGCGCGCCGCATCGCCTCGGCGAAGCGCGCCTCGTCGGGCAGCGGGTGCCGGCCACCGTCGCCGGGCAGGTCGGCCAGGTCGGCGTCGAGGTCGACGTACGCCGCGCCCGGCACGTGCCCGGCGCGGTGCTCCTCGCGCCCGGGCGGACCCCCCATCGCGTAGCGCACGTCGAGGACGGTGACCTCCCCGAGCGTCGCCGCGAGCTCGTCGGTGCTGATGAGCGGCTGCCTGCGCGGGGCGGGGCTGACGACCTGGTCCATGCCCGGCACGGTAGCCGTCGTCCGGGCCTGCGGCTGTGACAAGATCGCCCGGACATGGCTGAACTGCACTTCTTCACGGGCACGATGGACTCCGGCAAGTCGACGCTGGCGCTCCAGACCAACCACAACCACGCCGCACGCGGCCGGGTGGGGCGGATCTTCACCACCCACGACCGCGCCGGCCAGGCCGTGCTGTCGAGCCGTCTCGGCCTGACCCACGACGCGCTCGAGGTCGACAGCGACTTCGACTTCTGGAAGTACGTCGTGGACACCCTCACCCGTGGCGGCCGGATCGACTACCTGATCTGCGACGAGGCCCAGTTCTACTCCGCCGCGCAGATCGACCAGCTCGCCAAGGTCGTCGACGAGCTGCAGATCGACGTCTTCGCCTTCGGCATCCTCACCGACTTCCGCACCCAGCTGTTCCCCGGCAGCGGCCGGCTCGTCGAGCTCGCCGACCGGATGAACGTGCTCCAGGTCGAGGCGCTGTGCTGGTGCGGCAAGCGCGCCACCCACAACGCCCGCACCGAGAACGGCGCCATGGTGACCGACGGCGAGGTCGTCGTCGTCGGCGACGTCGACCAGGCCGACGAGCCGCCCGCCGACGTGGCGTACGAGGTGCTCTGCCGCCAGCACCACCGCCGCCGGCTCACCGCCGCGCGCGCCAAGGCGGTCAGTCTGGCACCGGAGCCGCTGCCGTTCGGCTGAGCGGCCGGCCCATCCCGACCCCGTGGCGAGTCCTGCGACGGACTCCCCCGCGGCACTGGCCAGTGAGTCTCTCGGAGACTCACGGCATCTTGCGGCGTCTCCGCTCCCCCCCGATCGACCGTGAGTCTCCAGGAGACTCGAGGGCCAGCATGGGCCCCGACGCCGACCGCACGCGCGGCCAGGCCACGACCTTGAGTCTCCAGGAGACTCAAGGGCCAGTGCCGGCCGGGCGGGCGCCGACGGGGGGCCCGGAGCAGTGAGTCTCCAGGAGACTCATGGGCCAGTGTCGCGACCGCCGCCTCATCCGGACGCCGGACGAGGGCCGGGGTGGTCCTCAGCCGACGAGGATGGGGATCCGCATCTCCGCCGGCGTCAGCGACCCGTGGAGGCCGACGAGGGTGTTCTCGTAGGGGAAGTCGCGGGTGGACACGATCGCCGTGTCGTCGTGGCAGGCGACCATCACGTCGCCGAGGCGCGGCAGCACGCCCGGGGCCACCGAGCCGAACCAGCCACGCCCGACCACGTCCTCTCGACTCAGGACGGTCGCGCGGGCGCCCAGCACCTCGCGCCAAGTCGCGACGACGTCGTCGACGGCACCGGCCGCGCAGTAGACGTGTCGGAAGCGCGCCTCGCCGCCGATCAGCGCCACGCCGTCACGCATGCCGTCGACCTCGTCGACGTCGACGCGCGCGGACGACGGGCTGTCGACCATGCCGTGGTCGGCCACGACGAGCAGGCGGGTGGCGGACGGCAGCGCCTCGCGCAGCTGCTCGGCCTCGGCGTCGACCATCGCCAGCTGCTGCAGCCACTGCGACGACGCGACGCCGAACTTGTGGCCGGTCCAGTCGAGGTCGGAGTCGTAGACGTAGGTCAGCGACGGGGCGTGGGCGGAGGCGGCGACGGTGGCGGCGATCCGCTCGCCGACCCGGTCGGCGCCGACGTAGGTGGCGCCGCGCTGGGAGGCGACGGTGAGCCCGGACCCGTTGAAGTCGCGCTTGTTGACCGAGGTGACGTGGACCCCGGCGTGGGCGAGCCGCCCGAAGGCCGTCGGGTGGGGCTGCCACTCGGTCGGGTCGACGTGCTTGTCCCAGCCGAGGTGGTTGAGCAGCCGGTCGGTGCCGGGGATGCGCGCGGTGAACCCGACCAGGCCGTGGGCGCCGGGGGGCAGGCCGGTGCCGAGCGAGGTCAGCGACGTGGCGGTGGTCGAGGGGACGCCCGCGGTGCCGGTGGTGCCGCCGTCGAGGAGGGAGGAGAGGTAGGGCGCGGCGTGGCCGTGGCGGGTGAGCAGCTCGGCGCCGAGGCCGTCGACGAGGAAGACGACGTACGACGGCGCCGGGGGCAGGTCGAGACCGACCGGGTGGCCCTCGAGCGGGGAGCCGAGGGCCCGCGCCACCGACGGGAGCACGTCGGCGAGCGAGCGGTCGCCGTAGGCGGGCGCGGTCAGCCCGGCCGCGTCCGGGGTGGAGGTCACCGACAGCCTCAGCCGCGCGTGCGCGCGGAGAGCGCGTCCGCGAAGGCCAGCAGGCCGCCGACGGCGTCCTTGCCCTCGGCTGCGGCGGAGACACGCAGGGTGTAGTCGTCGCCGGCCAGCGTGCCGGTGTAGCCGTGGTCGGCGTCGCAGTTCGGGTCCGAGCAGCCGGCCGGCTCCAGGTCGAGGCGTCCGACGCCTCCCCAGCCGATGGTGAGCACCGCCTCGGCCGGCGGGGCGACGCCCGCCGTGGGGTTGGCCACCATCCGGGTCACCACCACCGTGCGGATCGAGGTGAGTGTCACCGCCTCGGTGGTCGTCGAGGTGTAGGGCTCGGGCAGGAGGTCGTCGCCGGGGTGCTCGTCGGTGTGGGCGATCACCAGGCGCGTGGGCGTCAGCAGCAGCGCCGTGAGGTGCCGTCGCACCTCCTCGTGGTCGAACGTCGTCTCGTGGTGGACGAAGAACGAGACGACGTCCTCACCCCCGGCTGCCGAGAAGACGCCGTCGGCGACGACCTCCGGGTAGTAGCCGGTGCGGTGGATCGCCTGGCGGAGGTCGTCGGAGACGTCCGCGTCACGGGTGGAGCGGGCCATGGGGGAAGTCTGTCACGCGTCCCCGCTCAGTCGGGGATCGTGTCCCCGGGCATCGTGGACAGCCGGCGCACGAACCAGTCGGAGCGGGGGTCCTTCACCGGCTCCACCCGGACGGTCGCCCCGAGCACCGCGGCACCGTCGGCGCCGGCGAGGACCAGCGGCAGCTGCAGCGCGCGCACCTGCGGCAGGTCGTGCTGGAGCTGCGCCACCTGGCGGACGAGCCGCTCGATCTCCTCCACGTCGACGATCTCGCTGCCGCGGTAGCCGAAGAGCAGCGGCGAGGCCTTGATCTCGCGGACCATGTCCTGCGCGTCGTGGTCGGCCAGCGGCGGGATCCGGTAGGAGCGGTCGCCGAGCAGCTCGGTCAGCGGTCCGCCGATCCCGAAGGAGAGCACAGGGCCGAAGAGCGGGTCCTCCATCGTCGAGATCGTCACCGGCACGCCGGGGTGGGCGTTGCGCTGCACCACGAAGCCGGCGCGCGACGGGTCGGTGATCACCTGGTTGAGCGTGGTCCAGGCGTCCGCCATCTCGTCGGGGGTGTCGATGTTGCGCCACACGTGCGCGAGGTCGGGCCGGTCGCGCAGGTGGTCGGCGGTCGCCTTCAGCACGACGTCCCAGCCCAGGTCCTCCCCCGCCGCGACCGCCTCGTCGAGCGACTCCACGGCGTAGGTCTCCCACAGGTGGATGCCGTAGGCCTCCAGCAGCCGCAGCTGCTCCGGGAAGTCGAGCTCACGACCCTCCGGGTGGCGCATCAGCACCTCGTTGACGAGGTGGCGGGCGGCGTCGCGGTCGACCTCGCCCGGCTCGACGCTCGACGTCTGGGGCACGCGCACCCACACCGCGTACTCAACCACGCGCGCGAGCGCGCGCACGGCCGCCTCGACCTCGGGGTACGACGGCACCGACCCGCGGCCGGCGCTCGAGCCGGCCACGTCGGGCACCCGGAGCAGCTCGGGCACCCCCTCGGTGCCGAGGAAGGTCGACACGATGGGCTTGTCGGACTGCTCCCCGACCGCGGCGAGCACGTTGGCGACGTCCTCGCGGGCGCCGGCGACATTGAGCGGCGGGATGAAGATGGCGACCACCGAGTCGACCTCGGGGTCGTCGATCGCCGCGTCGAGCGCGTCCTCGAAGTCCTCGGCCGTCGCGTCGGCGCCGAGCGCCTCCTGCTTGTTGACCACCAGGCCCACCGAGTTCGCGGCGTCGGCCGCCAGCAGGCCCAGGGCGTCGGAGTTGCCGACGATCGCGACCCGCCGCCCGCGGGGCAGCGGCTGGTGCGCCAGCAGCTGGGCGACGTCGAACATCTGCTCCAGCGACTCCACCTGGATGATCCCCGCCTGGCGGAACATCGCGTCCACCGCGTCGGCCGGCGCCGAGATCTTGCGGACCGCGTGGCCCATCGGCACGCCCTGGGAGCTGCGGCCCGAGCGGACGGCGACGATCGGCTTGCGGCGGCTGACTCGTCGCGCGATCCGGGAGAACTTGCGCGGGTTGCCGATCGACTCGAGGTAGAGCAGGACGACCTCGGTGGCGTCGTCCTCCTCCCAGTACTGCAGCAGGTCGTTGCCCGAGACGTCCGCGCGGTTGCCGGCGCTGACGAAGGTGGTCAGGCCCAGGCCGCGGTTCTGCACCTTCTCGAGGATCGCCGAGCCGAGCGCGCCCGACTGGCAGAAGAAGCCGGCACGCCCGCGCGGCGGCATCACCGACGACAGCGAGGCGTTGAGCGAGACGTCGGGGTCGGTGTTGATGATGCCGAGCGCGTTGGGCCCGATCAGCCGCAGGCCGTACGAGCGCGAGAGCCCCACGAGCCGGCGCTGGCGCTGGCGGCCCTCCTCGCCGGTCTCGGCGAAGCCGGAGGAGATCACGACGAGCCCGTGCACGCCCTTGGCGGCGCAGTCGAGGACGACGTCCTGGACCGCCTCGGCGGGCACCGCGACGATGGCCACGTCGACCTCGCCGGGGATCTCGCCCACCGACTTCCAGGCCGGCATCCCGGCCACCGAGTCCGCGCTCGGGTTGACCACGTGGATGCGCCCGGCGAAGTTGCCCAGGACGAGGTGGCGCACGAGCGCGCGGCCGATCGTGTCCTGGCGGCGGCTGGCGCCGATGATCGCGACGGACCGGGGCGAGAAGAACCGCTCGATCGAGGCGAACTCGGCGCGGTGCTCGCGCTGCTCCATCACCCCGATGGCCGTCTCGGTCGGGTCGATCCGGAAGACCAGCTCCATCACGCCGTCCTCGAAGGCGCTCTTGACCTGGTACCCGGCGTCCTTGAACGTGTGGATCATCGCCTGGTTGTCCGGCAGCACCTCGGCGACGAACTCCTCGACGCCGCGCTCGCGGCCGGCCTGCGCGAGGTGCTCCAGCAGGAGCTGGCCGATGCCGCGGCCCTGGTGGCGGTCCTCGACCAGGAACGCCACCTCGGCGTAGCCGGGCCGGATCGTGTCGAAGCGACCCACCGCGATCATCTCGCCCGCGACGGTGAGGATCAGCGCCACCCGGTCGCGGTGGTCGACGCGGGTGAAGCGGTCGAGGTCGCGCTCGGAGAGCTCCGGCATCGGGGAGAAGAAGCGGTAGTACTTCGACTGGTCGGAGACGCGCGCGTAGAACTCGACCAGCAGGGCGCGGTCCTCGGGCTGCATCGGCCGGATGTGCGCCGTGCGGCCGTCCCGGAGCAGGACGTCGGCCTCCCAGTGGCGCGGGGGCGAGGTCGTGCCCGGCCCGGCTGCTTCGGCGTCGACGTCGGTCACGGCATCAATCTAACGAATCACCGGCCGTCCGCGCCGACCGATGTCGACCCGTCCGGCGAGCCCCCGCCCGGCGGCGCACCGGCACCGGCGAGAATGGGCCGCATGGCACGCCGTACGACGAAGCAGCCCCTCCCGGACGACTTCGAGGAGCACATCCTCGACACCGACATCCGCGACGAGATGCAGACCTCGTTCCTCGAGTACGCCTACTCCGTCATCTACTCCCGGGCCCTGCCCGACGCCCGCGACGGTCTCAAGCCCGTCCAGCGCCGCATCCTCTACACGATGGACGACATGTCGCTGCGTCCCGACCGCGGCCACGTCAAGAGCGCGCGCGTCGTCGGCGAGGTGATGGGCCGGCTGCACCCGCACGGCGACGGCGCGATCTACGACGCCCTGGTCCGGATGGCGCAGCCGTGGTCGATGCGGCTGCGGACCGTCGACGGCCACGGCAACTTCGGCTCGCCCGACGACTCCCCCGCCGCGATGCGCTACACCGAGTGCCGGATGGCGCCGGCCGCGGTCGCGATGACGGCCTCCATCGACGAGGACACCGTCGACTTCAAGCCCAACTACGACTCGCGCGAGATGGAGCCGGTCGTGCTCCCCGCGGCCATCCCCCACCTGCTGGTCAACGGCTCGGCCGGCATCGCCGTCGGCATGGCCACCAACATCGCGCCGCACAACCTGGTCGAGGTGGTCCAGGCGCTCAAGCACCTCATCACCCACCCGCAGGCCGGCCTCGACGACCTGATGCGGTTCATCCCCGGCCCCGACCTGCCCACCGGCGGCAAGATCGTCGGGCTCGACGGCATCCGCGACGCGTACGAGTCGGGGCGCGGCACCTTCCGGATGCGCGCCACCGCGCGGGTCGAGTCCGTCACCGCCCGCCGCAAGGGCATCGTCGTCACCGAGCTGCCCTACGGCGTCGGCACCGAGCGGGTGATGGAGCAGATCAAGAAGCTGGTGATGGCCAAGAAGCTCCAGGGCATCGCCGACATCAAGGACCTCAGCGACCGCGACCACGGCCTGCGCCTGGTCATCGAGGTGAAGAACGGGTTCGTGCCCGAGGCGCTGCTCGAGCAGCTCTACCGCCAGACCGCGATGGAGGACTCCTTCGGCATCAACGCCGTCGCCCTGGTCGACGGGCAGCCGCGCACCCTCGGCCTCAAGCAGCTCCTCGAGGTGTTCCTCAAGCACCGCTTCGAGGTGGTGCGGCGTCGCTCGACCTTCCGCCGCAAGAAGGCCGCCGACCGGCTGCACCTGGTTGACGGACTGCTCATCGCCATCCTCGACATCGACGAGGTCATCCAGGTGATCCGGTCCTCCGACAACGCCGCGGCGGCCAAGGAGCGGCTGATCCAGGTCTTCGAGCTGTCCGAGCTGCAGGCCGACTACATCCTCGACATGCCGCTGCGCCGCCTGACGAAGTTCTCCAAGCTCGAGCTCGACAAGGAGAAGGCCGAGCTGGAGCGCACCATCGAGCACCTCGACGCGATCCTGGCCGACGAGAAGCTGCTGCGGAAGGTCGTCTCCGACGAGCTCGGCGACGTCGCCAAGGAGCACGGCACGCCGCGCCGCACGGTGCTGCTCGGCGCCGCTCCGGCGATCTCGGCCGCCGCGTCCGTCGAGGTCTCCGACGACCCCTGCTTCGTGCTGATGTCCTCGACCGGGCTGCTCGCCCGGACCCGCGACGCGGGGCCGCTCGGGTCGGGCGGCGACCGCGCCAACCACGACGTGACGGTCTCCGCGGTGCGCACCACCAAGCGCGGCGAGATCGGACTGGTCACCAACCGCGGCCGGCTGGTGAAGGTCCCGGTGCTCGACATCGGCGCCGAGCTGCCCTCCACCGCCAACGACCCCCACGTCGCGGGCGGCGTCCCGCTGTCGGAGCTGGTGGCGCTGGAGGCCGGCGAGCGGGTGCTGGCCCTGACCTCGCTGGCCGGCGACGGCCCCGGCCTCGCCCTCGGCACCCGCGACGGCGTCGTCAAGCGGGTCAACCCCGAGGTGCTCAACCGCGACGACTGGGACGTCATCGGGCTCAAGGACGACGACGAGGTCGTCGGCGCGGTCGAGCTGCGCACGGGCGAGGAGGAGCTCTGCTTCATCACCACCGACGCCCAGCTGCTGCACTTCCCGGCCCCGGGCGTACGTCCCCAGGGCCGCTCCGGCGGGGGCATGGCGGGCATCAAGCTCGCGGCCGGCCAGACGGTCGTGTTCTTCGGCGCGTTCGACCCTGCCGACGCCGTGGTCGTCACCTCGTCCGGGTCCTCCACCGCGCTCGAGGGCACCGAGCCGGGTTCGGTGAAGGTCACGCCGTTCACCGAGTACCCCGGCAAGGGCCGTGCCACCGGAGGCGTCCGCAGCCACCGATTCCTCAAGGGCGAGGACACCCTCGTCGCGGCCTGGGCCGGGCCCGGCCCCGCGCGGGCCGCAGCCGCGAGCGGCGCCCCGGTCGAGCTGCCCGCGGCCAACGGCCGGCGCGACGGGTCCGGCGTACCTGCTCCGCAGCCCATCGCCGCGATCGCCTCCCCCGTCACGGCACAGGTCACGGGCGACGCCGCCGCGGCGGACGCCCCCGCCGGCGACGCTGTGGAAGGCTGAGCCGCATGCGTGCTCCCCTCGTCGGACGTGCCCGGCCCGCCGGTCGTCTCGCCGCGACGGCCACCGCCGTCCTCCTCTCCCTGCCCACCCTCGCCGCCTGCTCCGGCGACGACTCCCAGGCAGCCGACGGCCAGACGCCCGAGGAGGTGCTGGCCGAGGCCTCCGACAAGCTCGCCACGACCAGCGGCGTGGAGCTCACGCTCGCCACGGGGGCGCTGCCCGACGGGGTGGCCGGCATCAAGGAGGCGACCGGCACCGTCACCGACGCGCCCGCCTTCGACGGCACCATCACCGTGGTGTTCGCCGGCCAGACCGTCGACGTGCCGGTGGTGGCGGTCGACGACACCGTCTACGCCCAGCTGCCCTTCACCCCGGGGTGGAACGAGGTCGACCCGAAGGAGTACGGAGCTCCGGACCCCTCCGGCCTGGTCGGTCAGGACGGCTTCGCCGGCCTGCTCGAGCTCACCGATTCCCCCGAGGCCGGCGAGAGCGTGCGCGGGGGTGCCGACAACAAGGAGGTCCTGACCACCTACTCCGGCACGGTCCCGGGCGACGCCATGGACGCCGTGATCCCGTCGGCGTCGGGCGACTCCTTCGACGCCGAGTGGCAGGTCACCGACGACGGCGAGCTCCGCAAGGCCACCCTCACCGGTGTCTTCTACCCCCACACCGACCCGATGACCTACACCGTCGACTTCGCCGACTACGGCACGACCAAGGACATCTCCGCACCGTGACCCGCACGCCGGAGCGGTCCCCCGACGCAGTGCCCCGGACGTCCCGGCTGCTCCTGGCGATCGCCGCGGTCGCGGTCGCCTTCGCGGCCGCGGACACCTACGTGGTGGTGCTCGCGCTGCCCGACATGATGACGGGCGTCGGCGTGCCGATCGACCAGCTCCAGCGGGCCGCGCCGATCGTCAGCGGCTTCCTGCTGGGCTACGTCGCGATGCTCCCGCTGATCGGCCGGATCGCCGACCTCCAGGGGCGGGTGCCCGTCCTGGTCATGGCGCTGGCCCTCTTCGCGGTCGGGTCGCTGGTCACCACGCTCGCCTACGACATGCCCAGCATCGTCGCCGGACGCTTCCTCCAGGGGGTCGGCGGCGGCGGGCTGGTGCCCGCCACGCTCGCCCTCGTCGCCGACCTCTACCCCGTCGATCGCCGGGGCGTGCCTCTCGGGGTCGTCTCGGCCGTGCAGGAGATCGGCTCGGTGCTCGGCCCGCTCTTCGGCGCGCTCGTGCTGTCGCTGGCCGACTGGCGCGCCATCTTCGCCGTCAACCTCGCCGTCGGACTGGTGCTGGTCGCCGCCGTGCGCGCGGTCGCGGCCCGCGCCCCCTCGGTGGTCGGGGCGCGACCTCAGAGCGCCTCGAGACGCCGACCCGATGTCGTGGGCCTGGTCCTGCTCCTCGTCACGGTCGCCGCCGGCGGGGTCGTGTTCGTGCGGCCCCCGGGGCTGATGCGCGACCTCACCTGGGGCCAGCTGTTCATCCCGTTCGCCGGCGACGGCCGCTGGCTCACCCCCGTCGGTGCCCTGGCCGTCGTCGCCCTGGTGCTGCTCGTGGCGTGGTGCGCCCTCGCCCCGCGGCCCCTGCTCGACCTGCGGGGCTGGGTGCGGGTGCTGCTCGACGCCGACCTGGTCGGCGCCCTGCTGCTGGCCCTCGCCCTGGGCGGCGTCATCCTCGCCTTCGCCACCGCCGACCCGAAGGTCGAGGTCTTCTCCCCGCGCGGGCGG
This sequence comes from Nocardioides zeicaulis, assembly GCF_042432345.1. NCBI lineage: Bacteria > Bacillati > Actinomycetota > Actinomycetes > Propionibacteriales > Nocardioidaceae > Nocardioides > Nocardioides zeicaulis. The sequence continues at coordinate 173,090 of NZ_JBHLXH010000003.1, forward strand.
TGGTACCTCCTCGGCGCCCTCGTCGCGGCAGCCGCCTTCACCTGGCACGTACGCCGTGCCGCCGACCCGCTCGTGCCGCGCGGGGCGCTGCGGCGCACGCCCGCGTGGGGTGCGCTGGTGGTGAGCTTCTTCGTCGGGGCCGCGCTGATCGCCGCGCTGATCGACATCCCGCTCTTCGCTCGCACCACCGTCTACCCCGACGACCAGCTCCCGGCGGCGCTCGTCCTCGTGCGCTTCCTGCTCGCGCTGCCGGTCGGCGCCGTCCTCGGGGGGTACCTGATCCGCACCCTCTCCCCCGGGATCGTCACCGCCGCGGGCATGGCGCTCGCCGCGACCGGCTTCGTCCTGATGACCCGGTGGGGCCTCACCACGGTCGAGGAACCGGTCGCCAACGTCGCGCTGGTCGTCGGCGGCCTCGGGTTCGGGCTCGCCCTGGCGCCGGTCAACGCCGCGCTGCTGGCGGCCACCGACGACGACGTCCACGGTGTGGCGAGCGCGTTCGTCGTGGTCGCCCGGATGGTCGGCATGCTGGTCGGCATCTCCGCCCTCACCACCGTCGGGCTGCGCCGCTACTACTCCGAGCAGCTGGCCGTCCCGCCGGTGCAGGAGGTCTGCGACGGCAAGAGCCGCTGCAAGGCCTTCTCCGACCTGCTCCGTGTCGCCGGCATCGCGCAGGAGCACGCCGTCTTCTGGGGCGCGGCGGGCTGCGCGGTCGTCGCGGGCGTGCTGGCGCTGGTGCTGTTCCGGCAGGTGCGGTCGACCCGGCTCAGCACCCGGGACCTCTTCCCCGGCGGCGGGTGACGGACGCTACCCTGCGGGTCGTGGCTGACTTCTCGCACGACTTCGACGACCTGCTCGACGCCAACCGCGCCTTCGCCGAGGACTTCGACCTCGGCGGGTTCGACGGTCGGGCCAACGCCGGTATCGGCCTGATCACCTGCATGGACTCGCGGATCGACCCGCTGCGCATGCTCGGGCTCGAGCACGGCGACGCCAAGATCTTCCGCAACCCGGGAGCGCGGGTGACGCCCCAGGCACTGGAGGCCCTCGTCCTCGGCGTGCACCTGCTCAACGTCCAGCGCATCCTCGTCGTCCCCCACACCCGCTGCGCCATGGCCTCGGCGAGCGAGGCCGAGCTGAGGGCGAAGGTCGGGGAGTCCGCAGGCACCGACGCGAGCTGGGCGTCGTTCGGCGTCGTCACCGACCAGCTCGACCAGCTGCGCCAGGACGTCGCCAAGGTGCGCACGCACCCGCTCATCGGCGAGCGCGCCAAGGTCGCCGGCTTCCTCTACGACGTCGACTCCGGGCTGCTGACCCGGCACGTGTGAGGCACGGGGTCAGTCCTGCTCCATCGCGCGGATCCGCTCGCTCTGCTCCTGCACCCGCCGCTGCTCCTCGCGTCGCCGCTCGCGCTCGTCCCGTCGTGACGCTGACCATGACCGCAGCCCAGGGCCAGCGGCCGGGTCCGGCTCCGCTCGCTGCGGGTGGTTCCCCACCTCGGTGGTTCGTCAGGAGCGCGGGTCGGCTTCCCCGGGCGCCCGGCGGAACTGGGGGTCGGCCTGCACCTGGGCGATGCGCCGGTCCGTGCGGTCGATGCGGTACGCGACCGGCCTACTTCAGTGTCTGCTTGCCCCCGTGCAGGAGCGTGATGAGCTGCGCGACCTTGCTGTCGGTCGCCGCGTCGCGCGCGAACGACGTCAGGTTCATCACCGGCGCGAACCGCTGGCGCGTGATCGCCTTGGCATAGGTGAACTCCCGCAGCCCGTCCGGCCCGTGGATCCGGCCGAAGCCCGACTGCCCGACGCCGCCGAAGGGCAGCGACGGCACCGCGGCGAAGGCGATCACCGCGTTGACCGAGGTCATGCCCGACCGGATCCGGCGCGCGATCGACATGCCGTTGGCGCGGGAGAAGACGGCGCCCGCCAGGCCGTACTCGGTGGCGTTGGTCAGGCGGACCGCCTCGTCCATGCTGGCGACGGGGTTGACGGCCAGCGTCGGGCCGAAGGTCTCCTCCGTGATCTCCGTCGAGTCCTCGGGCACGTGCGTGAGGATCGTCGGCTGCACGAACCGCTCGCCCACCGCGTCGGGCCCGCCGAGCGCGACCTTCGCGCCGCGCGCGACCGCGTCCTCGAGGTGGCTGCGGATGACCCCCAGCTGCGACGGCATCGTGATCGGGCCGATCTTCGCGCCCGCGTCGGCGCCGGCACGGAGCCCCTTCGCCTGGTCGAGGATCTCGGTCATGAAGGCGTCGAAGACGTTCTGGTGGACGTAGACGCGCTCGGTGCCGATGCAGGTCTGGCCGGCGTTGGACATCCCGCCCCACAGCGCCGCCTCGGCGGCCTTGGCGACGTCGGCGTCCTCGTCGACGATGAGCGCGTCCTTGCCGCCGGCCTCGATGACGACCGGGGTCAGGTTCTCCGCGCACGCAGCCATCACCAGCTTGCCGGTGCGCCCCGAGCCGGTGAAGGCGAGCTTGTCGATCCGCGCGCGGCACAACGCGTTCCCCGTCTCGCCGAGGCCGGTGACGACCTGCAGCACGTCGCGACCGTGGACCACCTCGCGGAAGGTGTCGGCCAGCCACTGCCCCACGCCGGGAGTGTGCTCCGACGGCTTGAAGACGACCGCGTTGCCCGCCGCGAGGGCGTAGGCGATCGACCCCATGGGTGTGAAGACGGGGTAGTTCCACGGCCCGATCACGCCGACGACGCCGAGCGGGTGGTAGGCCACGGTCGCGGACTGGTTGGCCATCAGGAGGCCGGAGGACACCTTGCGGGCGCCGAGCACCTTCTTGGCGTTCCGGGCCGCCCACGCGATGTGGTCGACGGCGAGCACGATCTCGAGCTGGGCGTCGCCGTGCGGCTTCCCGGTCTCCCGGTGGGCGAGGTCGGCGAGCTGGGCGATCCGCCGCGTGATCACGCTGCGCCAGGTGAGCAGGTGCTCGGCCCGCTCGTCGAACGACAGGTTGCCCCACCAGTCGACGGCCTCCCGCGCGCGGGCGACGGCGGCGTCCACGTCGGCACGGCTGCACACCGGGTGGGTGCCGACGACGTCGCCGTTGGCGGGGTCGAGGGAGTCGAAGGTCTCCCGGGGCGCGTCGTCGCCGGAGGTGCCGGAGGGGGCGGCGGTGGCGGACGTCGCGGATGCGGCGGTCGGGTCGAGCGTGGTGCTCATCGTGACTCCTTGAGGAGGTCGGCGCACTTCTCGCCGATCATGATCGTGGGGGCGTTGGTGTTGCCGCGCGGCACCCGCGGCATGACGGAGGCGTCGGCGACCCGCAGGCCCTCGACCCCGTGGACGCGGAGCTCGGGGTCGACGACGCTGCCCTCGACCGTGCCCATCGCACACGTCGCGACGGGGTGGTAGAGCGTCTGGCCGAGCCGGCCGATGCCCTCGATGATGTCGTCGTCGCTCGGGTCGGCCGACGCCGGGATCCACGGCTCGTCGACGAACCGGGCGATGGGCCCCTGCCGCAGGATCTCCAGGGCGGTGCGGAAGCCGCCGATCATCGCCTCCAGGTCGGCGCGGTCGTCGAAGTAGCCGGGATCGATCTCGGGGTGCCAGGTGGGATCGGCCGAGCGCAGCCGCACGTGGCCCGAGCTCTGCACGTTGACCAGCGTCACGGCCGTGGTCAGCGCCCGGCGCACGGGCTCGTGCATCCCGTTGTCGTAGAAGCCGGTCGGTGCGACGTGCAGCTGGATGTCCGGCAGCCCGAGGTCGTCGCGCGAGGCGTAGAACGCGCCGGTCTCGGCGACGTTCGAGCTCAGCGGTCCCGTGCCCCGGGCCTTCCACCTCAGCAGGTTGCCGATCCCCAGCATCTCGGCGACGTCGGTGGTGTCCTTCGTGTAGCTCAGGATCCCCGACACGGGATGGTCCTGGAGGTTCTGGCCGACGCCCGGGGAGTCGACGACGACGTCGATGCCCATCTCGCGCAGGTGTGCGCCGGGGCCGATGCCGGAGAGCATGAGCAGCTGCGGGCTGTTGATCGCCCCGCCGCTGAGGACGACCTCGGCGTCGGCGCGCACCTCGTGGTCCTCGCCGTCCTTGGTGTACGCCACCCCGACGGCGCGGGTGCCCTCGAGCACGATCCGCGTCACGAACGCCTCGGTGCGCACGGTCAGGTTGGGACGCCCCGACGCCGGGTGGATGTAGGCGTCGGCCACCGACCAGCGGCGACCCTTCTTGCAGGTGACCTGGTAGGGCCCGATGCCCTCCTGCTCAGCCCCGTTGAAGTCGTCGGTGCGCTTCAGCCCGGCGGCGACCCCGGCCTCGATGAAAGCCGTGCTGAGCTCGTGGTCGTAGCTGCGGTCCTCGACGTGGAGCGGGCCGTCGGTGCCGTGGTACGGGCCAGCGAGGCGGGTGTTGCCCTCGGCCCGGGTGAAGTACGGCAGGACGTCCTCGAACCCCCACCCGGTCGCACCGTAGGCGTCGCGCCACTCGTCGTAGTCGGCGTGGTTGCCGCGGATGTAGATCATCGCGTTCATCGAGGAGCAGCCGCCGAGCGCCTTCATCCGCGGCCAGTACGCCCGTCGTCCGTCGAGGTGCTTCTGGGGCGTGGTCTCGTAGTTCCAGTCCCACTTGGTCTTGAAGAGCATCGAGAACGCCAACGGGATGTGGATGTTGTCGTCGTCGTCGGCGGGACCGGCCTCCAGCAGCAGGACCCGCACCCCCGGGTCCTCGCTCAGCCGGGCGGCGACGACGCCGCCCGCACTGCCCGAACCGATGACGATGTAGTCGTACTGCTCGCCGGGCATGGGACGTCCTCTCGACCGGTGTGACGCGGACCACAAACGTACTCAGCCCACGACCACGACACAACGACTGTCACGGTCGAGCACGGGCCCGGGGCCGGGCGCGCCCTACGCGTCGAGCGCCTCGACGTCGACCTCGTAGGCACCCTGCACGATGAACTCCTTGCGGGGCGCCACGTCGGAGCCCATGAGCAGGTCGAAGACCCGGCTGGCCTCGTCGACGTCGTCGATCGTGAGCTTGCGCAGCGTGCGGTGGCGCGGATCCATCGTGGTCTCGGCCAGCTGGTCGGCGTCCATCTCGCCGAGTCCCTTGTAGCGCTGGACCGGCTCCTTCCAGCGCACGTTGCGGCGCTTGAGGTCGGCGAGCCGACGCTGCAGCTCGGCGTCGGAGTAGGTGTAGACGTACTTGTCCATGCCCTTCTTCGGGTTGGACAGCTCGATGCGGTGCAGCGGGGGCACGGCGGAGTAGAGCCGGCCGTCGCGCACGAGCTCGGGCATGTACTTGAAGAACAGCGTGGCCAGCAGGCACCGGATGTGCGCGCCGTCGGAGTCGGCGTCGGCCATGAGGATGATCCGGCCGTAGCGCGCGGCCTCGAGGTCGAAGGTGCGGCCGGAGCCGGCGCCGACGACCTGGATGATCGAGGCGCACTCGGCGTTCTTCAGCATGTCGCCGACCGATGCCTTCTGCACGTTGAGGATCTTGCCGCGGATGGGCAGCAGCGCCTGGAACTCGCTGCTCCGCGCGGCCTTGGCCGTCCCCATGGCCGAGTCACCCTCGACGATGAACAGCTCGGTGCGCTCGGTGTCGGTGCTGCGGCAGTCGAAGAGCTTGGCGGGCAGCGCCGAGGACTCGAGCGCATTCTTGCGGCGCTGGTTCTCCTTGTGCTGGCGCGCGGCGAGGCGGGTCTTCGACGCGCCGGCGACCTTCTCCATGAGCAGCTTTGCCTGCGCCTTCTCGGCGCGCTTGGTGGAGGTGAGGAACTCCTTGAGCTCCCCGGCCACCACCTTGCGGACGACGCTGCGCGCGGCCGGCGTGCCGAGGATCTCCTTGGTCTGGCCCTCGAACTGCGGCTCGGCCAGGCGCACGGTCACCACCGCGGTGAGGCCCTCCAGGACGTCGTCCTTGATCACGTCGGTGTCGGCGGCCTTGAGCACCTTGGCAGCGCGCATGGCGTCGTTGAACGTCTTGGTGAGCGCGGCCTCGAAGCCGCTCACGTGGGTGCCGCCCTTGGGCGTGGCGATCACGTTGACGAAGGAGCGCAGCTCGGTGTCGTAGGCGGTGTCCCACCGCACGGCGACGTCGACGGTGAGCTCGCGCTCGACCTCCTGGGGCGTCATGTGGCCCTGGTCGTCGAGCAGCGGCACGGTCTCGGTGAACGTGTCGGTGCCCTGGAGCCGGAGGATGTCGGTGACGGGCTCGCCGTGGGAGAGGAACTCCACGAACTCGGCGATGCCGCCGTCGTGGCGGAACTTCTCCTCCACCATCTCCCCGCTGCGCTGGTCGCGGATGACCAGCTCGAGCCCGGGAACGATGTACGAGGTCTGGCGCGCGCGCCCGACCAGGCCCTCCATCTCGAAGCGCGCGTCCTGGGTGAAGATCTGGCGGTCCGGCCAGAACCGGATCCGGGTGCCGGTGCGGCCCTTGGCGACGCGCTTGCCCCTGCGGGTCAGGCCCGACTGCGGGGTGAACGGCGCGGACGGGCCGTCGCCGTCGAACACCCCGGGCACGCCGCGCTGGAACGACAGGCCCTGCTGGGTCGGCGAGCGGTCGACGTCGATGTCCATGCGCGAGGACAGGGCGTTGACCACGGACAGGCCGACGCCGTGCAGGCCGCCCGTGGCGACGTAGGAGCCGCCGCCGAACTTGCCGCCGGCGTGCAGCTTGGTCGCCACCACCTCGACGCCGGGGAGCCCGGTCTTGGGCTCCTTGTCGGTCGGGATGCCGCGGCCGTCGTCGAAGACCTCCACCGAGCCGTCGTCGTGGAGGGTCACCTCGACGCGGTGGGCCACACCGGCGAGCGCCTCGTCCACGCCGTTGTCGATGATCTCCCACAGGCAGTGCATGAGGCCCCGGGTGTCGGTCGAGCCGATGTACATGCCCGGGCGCTTGCGCACCGCGTCCAGTCCTTCGAGGACCAGGAGGTGTGCTGCGTTGTAGGTGTTGTCTGCCGGTGCTGCCACGGACGTCCTGTCGTGCTCGGGTCGATCTCGGAACGCCCCGACACTACCTGCGACACGCCGGGACCCGGCGCAGGCACGCCTGCGGCGGAGCCGTACGTGCCTCCGGCGGCTGCGGCGCCGACCCGACCCGACCAACGGTTGGAACGGGGGCTGGATCGGGGGCTGGAACCGGGCCGGACGGGGTACCTCAGGGTCTCGGCGCGACACACCGGGGATCCCTCGTTGCGGACAACGCCCACGCGACCGAGCGTGGCGTGATTCACTGGAGGAGCTCGAGCACCGAGGGCGTCAGCGGGAATCTTTGTCCCACTGGCTACGTTGGGCCAGACACCGATGAACAGAAATGAGGCTGACGTGACCACTGCCACCGCACCCACCCAGGCCGTCCTGACGGCCGGTGACCGCTGCGACCGCTGCGGCGCCCAGGCCTACCTCCGCGTGGAGCTCCAGTCGGGCGGCGAGCTGCTCTTCTGCGCCCACCACGCCCGCGAGCACGGCGAGAAGCTGCGCGAGGTCGCCGCTTCCGTCCACGACGAGACGCACAAGCTCGACACCCCCTCCGCGGGCAGCGAGGCCTGATCGACCAGCACCACCCCGACTCCCAGCACGACCCCGGACACGCTCTCCGGGGTCGTGCTGCGTCTGGGGCAGGATCTGCGAGGCTGTGCCGGTGTCCCTGACCGAGGTCCTCGTCGCCGTCGCGATCGCCGTCGGCATCGCCGGCATCATCGTCCCCGTGCTCCCCGGCACGCTGCTGGTCCTCGGCGCGGTCCTGGTCTGGGCGCTCGACGTCGGCACCTCGACCGGCTGGGTGGTCTTCTCGCTGTGCACCGTCCTGCTGGCCGGCGGCGCGGTCGTGAAGTACCTCGTCCCCGGCCGGCGCCTCAAGGCCTCGGGCGTCCCCGGCCGCACCCTGGCCATCGGTGCGCTCCTGGCGTTCGTCGGCTTCTTCGTGGTGCCGCTGGTCGGCATGTTCCTCGGGTTCGTGCTGGGCGTGTACGTCGCCGAGCGGGCCCGGGTGGGCGCCGAGCGCGCCTGGCCCTCGACCGCCGCCGCGCTGCGCGCCGTGGGCGTGTCGATCCTCATCGAGCTGGTCGCCGCGTTCCTGGCAGCGCTCACCTGGGCCGTCGGCGTCGCGGTCACCTGAGCACCGCGGGCGGCCGCGGTCGGAGGGTCAGACGCCGAGGCCGGAGGCCATCGGCAGGCTCCAGCGGTGGCGCTTGGGCGCCCAGTCCATGACCGGGTGCGACCCGTCGGCCTGGTCCACCATCTTCACCGAGACCCGCACCGTCGACGGCGTGCCGAGGCAGCGGCGGCTGATCACGGTGCGGAAGACGTCCTTGCGCCACTTCGGCCGGGCGGAGTAGTCGCAGTCGACCGGCGAGTCGCTGCCGTGCCAGCCGTCGGCCTTGGTGAGGACGTAGTCCGTGCCGTCGCCCAGGCCGCTGCTGAGGACGTACTCCGGGCCGCGCTGGTCGCGGTCGGTGTCGATGTACACCGAGAGCCCGGCCGCGCTCGAGCGGACCAGGTCGTTGAACCGCACCTTGACCAGCAGGTTGGCGGTGCCGTGGTTGGCCTCGAGCCCGTAGACGTCGCTGAGCGAGGCGGTGGCGTCGGCCGGGTCGTCGATCGAGTAGAACTCCGCGTGCGCGGGGGCCGCGACGAGCCCGGCGAGCACGAGCGCGGGGACGGCTGCGGCGACGAGAGAGGTCCGAGTTCCCATGCGCTGAGTGTGGCACCACGGACCCCGGTCGCGTCCACCCACTTCCGGGGGTGGGACGACGGAGGGCCCGGCCGCTGGTGCGGTCGGGCCCTCCGTCGTGGTGCCCGTCGTGGTGCCCGTCGTGCTGCCCGTCGTGGTGCCCGTCGTGGTGCCCGTCGTGCTGCCCAGGGGGCCGGGGCGTCAATCCAGGTAGTCGCGCATTAGGGATGGCTGACCCTTGTGCGAGTCAGCCCTCACGAGTGGCCCGTATGCAGCACTATGCGTCGCAATATCCTTGACTGAAAATTTGCATGCCCGTCGCCTTGAGCGGGCCGGAACCCACCCGCTGAGGTGCTAGTTGCCTCGTGACCATAGCCGCTGCTCCACCAGGCCATCCTCGAACCGCCACTGCGCCCGAGCGGCCCAGAATGACGCGCGGTAGTAGGTGGAATCTTCGGCGCATAGGAGCCCTGCCCGTAGCAGCTGAACGTTCCACGGCTCACCGATATCGTCCCGTACGGTCAACCCTGAACCATTGCTGCTCTCGAGCAATCTCGAGGAGAGGCGGCGGAGTGAGACGGGGGGTATCGCCGGTGCCGGTACGTCCGCCCCCCGTCGGCGGCTCGGGCGGCACATCACGACGAGACTCAATGAGTTCGCGGACGACCGGGGATTGTGTCGTGACGGTACTGGGCAACTCCCCTAACCAGCCGAGCCGACCCATGTAGTCTCCGATGTGAGCCAAAGTGTGGCGCCTGCTGTCGGGAAGGTTTAGGTAGAGCGATTCCCAAGTGTCGAATAGCTCGGTCACAACTGGTGCCGACGCGACACACCACGCCGCGAGGCACCACTCGGCGAGTGCTAGCTCGCGAACGTCATCAGGGAGTTGGTTCAGCGTGGCCAGCTGCTCGCGCCACCAAGGCGCCGCGTCGGCGTTAGCTCGAGTCAATTCGATGAGCGCCGCCGGATGCCCGTTCGGACCGAAGGCTGATTTGTCCGGCTGTCGCGTAAGCCCCAACCGCATACGTGAGCCAGCTCCAATGATCGCCGTCTGCGAGACAAGCCAGCACCACCCGACTGCCTCGTGGAGTGCGGTAGCCGTGTTGGCCCATGGGAACGTGCTGCCCTTTTCGCCGGCCTTAAATCGCCGCTGTCGTGCTGCTTCTGCCAACTGCGGTCGTCGCCGTCGAAGACCGTTGACCGCGGTCCGTCGTAGCTCGCTGGTTGGGTCGTGAGAGTCGCCCCCGAAGCTCGACGACGAGTCGTTGAACATCGTCGCGGCACTGAAGGCAACAGCCAGTTGCGCCGGGAAGGACGTTGCTGTGCGAACGCTGATGCACCGCCCGTCTAGGACCGCTTGAACGAGGTCACCCTCGAAGTCGCTGTCGCGAGGAGGGACTAGGCCCGTGTTAAGGGTTCGTTCTGCGACCCTTGGCGCGGCGAGGTCGAGTCCGTTCAAATCGACGACGAGACCTGCCAGCGGTGCGTCGAGCTGGCTCGACGCCATCCACAGCCACCCGGTCACGTCGCCACCACCAACGAGTGCCAGCTCAATCTGGTTCTTCCACCACGCCGCAAAATCGTCGCGGCGGTTGAGGAGGACCCGCAAAGCTGCGACTCGCCGCGGCGTCAAGGGATCTCGCGGCGAGGCTGCGAGGTCCCTCGTGATCCGTTCCCACACTGGATCCGCTAGTTCCGGGCCACCGGCCGCTGCCCGCGGCAGCGCACCGATGTCGCCCGTTGCCTGGGCGATGTCGAGGGTTATCAGGTGCCGGTCGGCGAGCAGGGCGTCAAGCACCTCCTGCGCCCGCCGGGGCCGCCGGTTGAAGACACCATCGGTCAGCAGCGTCCATGCGGCGATAACGGAGGGGCGCGATGCTTGTCCCTCGAGTTGTTCCAAGACCCCGTCGGCGAGCTCGGAAACACCACCCAGACCTGCGTTGCCCCCGTAGAAGCGGGCAGTGTTGAGCCAGTAGGGCCGACTCATCAACTCGCGGATGACCGTCAGTCGATCGAACCCCTTTTGATCCTCACCTGCGAGTTCATAAAGGAACTTAGCCGCGAAGTACTCCCGCAGGGAGAGCACCTCAAACTCATACGCCCCTTGAGCCTTGCTGGTCAGGGTCCAGAGCCGGTCACTCGCAGCCTCGAACAAGTCGTCGACCACCGACAATTCATTGCCGTAGGTCTGGAGAAAGTGTCGGATCGTGGCCTTCAGGTCCTCAACCGACATCCTCGCGTTGACCACGTCGATCTCGGTGTGGGCATGAAGGTGCCATCCAAGAAAAGGAATGATCTCGCGGAGCTCGTCCTGGTGTTTGCGAACCGAGTCCGGATGCTTGTTGGCCTCGCGAGCCAGCAGCAGTTCGACGTAGGAGTCGTACAGCGCGGTTCTCTGGGTTGGTGTCGCCTCGCCGTGCTTGTGGAGTAGGTCGAGGAGGATGGTTAGCTGCATCGGGTTGCCGGCGAGCTCGTCGAGATAGGGCTCGTTGATCTTGGCCTTGTAGTTCTTGCGCAACTTCCTGCCTGAAGCGCCCTCAATGCCGCGCACCTTGGTCCAGTTGCGCAGGTACTGCTCGCGCTGCCGGGTGTCGAGAGGGTTGAGCACGAGCACGTCGAAGTGTTGCGTCGAGGGCTCGGGCAGTTCGTTCGTGCTCGGACGCGTCGTGACGATGACCTGCGGGGGGCGAGCGTAGGTGCGGCTCCGGGTCACGAACCGGTCAATCTCGGCCACCACCGCCGCGCGGACCTCGATTCGACCGACCTCGTCGAGTCCGTCGAGGATTACGACAGCCGGGACCCGGTCGAGCAGATCTTGAACCCACTGAGCATCGAGGGATGCCCCTCCGCTCGCGTGTGACATCAGGTCGGCAACGAAACACTCGATCGTGCTCCGTGCTGCACTACGACGCCTCCCCTTCTTCTCCTCGGGATCCCAGATGTCCACGCCGCCTGCCCAGCGCGCATAGTCGCTGAGGTCGAGGCGGATGGGAAACAGGGGGTCATCCACAATCGGTAGCTTCATCGAGCGCAACTTTTCGGGGATGAAGGCGCTGCGGTGAGCTTGGGCGACGAACTGAGACAGTGTCGACTTACCTTGACCGGGGGCGCCTCGAACTAGGGTGCAGGCACCGGAGCGCGTAACGCTTAGGGGGTCGAGGAGGTGGGCCGCGGCGCCCTTCACAGACTCTTGGACCTGGATGTCCTGGCCGACTTGCTTGATTCGCTCAGCCTTCACGTCGATGAAGAGATCGGCGACCTTCTCCCGGTCAATGTCGACCTGGCTGAATTTCACGCGCTCGTCAGCAACCCACTGCACTGCCGCGACCTTGCGAATGAGTGCGCGCAGTCTGGTTTCGTGCTTTGCGACGGTGTCCTCAGCGATCAGGTATCGAACCAAGTCCCAGCCGGCCAGCATGTCGGCATAGGCCCACTTCACGGAGTCGGGCGCATCGTCGACCATGGCGTCGATCGACTCTCGCCACAAGCACGTCATCTGCTCGAGCCCATAGTCCGAAGCCAATTGGTCGAGGCGCTTGTTGAGTTTGTCGAAGGTGCCGTGCTCGGCCATGCCCGTACTCGGCACGTTCGTCACCAAGACGTAGTTCTTCACCCCCTCGGCAGCAAGACGCCGCAGATTGTCCTCCTCCCCCTTAATCGTCGACTCGAGCCAGGCGACGGGCCTTTTCTCCTGACCATGCACGGACCACTTCACCTGGTAGATCAGCGTCCTTGAAGTACCGCGGCGAATCCCATCTCGACCGCCGTCAGCCTGGCGCAGCGGGAGCGGTGTGTAGTCGCTGAAACGGGCACCAAGCAGCGCGTTGATCAACAACTGGAAGTTGTGGTCACCCAGGCGCTCATACAGGTACTTGAAGCGGCTCTCAGGCAAGGGGGCCCCTATCCCGCAGTGAAGTCCGGCCACCTCAGAGGCTAGGCCACTGGGGCAGCTCGACGGACGGAATCACGACGTGTGTCCGACGCTGGTCGGACGCACGAGTTGCCGATTGCGGGCAGCCCCAAGTCTCGACGCGACTCAGCGGCGGTCGGCCGCCGCTGTCGCGCCCTCCCGAAGCGAGCCAACGAGGCGCGTCTCCCTTTCAGCCCGTCCCCTCGTCGCTGCGAATGGCGCTCAAGACCTCGAGCAAGGTCTGCCCGAGAGGTGTGATCGAGATCAGTTCGCCGCCTAGCAGACCGGACGCGTCTCCCCCGTCCAGGCCCCGCGACTGAGCGAAGCCTCCGGCGTACAACCCCTGAATCGCGGCGAGAACAATTTCGCTTCGGATTGGGACGGCCGCGAGCAGCGCCGAGAAATTCCATGTTGCTAGGTCGTCCGGCTCTTCGGAAGAAGCGTTGAGTTCGACAAGAACCCGGATGTGATGATCGCTCAGCGTGGCGATAGGGGCGAGAAGAGCATGGACGTCGTCGATCTTTGAGGTGTCGCTCAGCGCATCGCCGAGAAACCCGGCGAGTACTTGGAGTACCGTGGTCTGACCATTCATGGCGGCTTGATAGAGGACTCGATTGACAAGGGTCACTAATGCCGGCTCCCGCTCCAGGAGCTCGTTTAGGTCCTCCCTCGAATACCCAGACCGTTGGCAAGCAAGTTGCAGCACCACTGATGCATTTCGTTCACGCTCTTCCATCATCTTCGTGGTGACGTGCCGGGCGAGCGGTTGAGCCAATGATCCAACCAGCGGAACCATCCCAACCAGCCCGGCAACCAACTCGGGCGTGAACTCATCTCGATCCTTGGCCATATCGCTAACCCTACGGTCCCCTTCAGCGGCGACTGAGGATCAGTTTCAGACGGGCCACCTTGTCGACATGATTCCCGAGAGAGATACGGTCGCCGGGAAGCGGCAGGTGTAACCGGGCATGCCGTGCAGTCCGAGAAGCGTGGTTCCGCCGCTGGGGCGCCTCGGAGGGTGCGCGTATGCGGATGACCCGGCATCGTGTCACCCCTACGCCTCGGTACCAGACGACGCGGGGCGGCGATACGCCGGTGATCGCGAGCGCACGCGAACCACCCGGAACGCGGCCAAGTCTCGCGAGTTCCAGAGGGCTGTCGTGGTCTTTTCGCCGCTTAGGCCCGGAAGACACGAGAGGATGGACAAGTGACCGAGCCGATTCCTGCAGCTGAGTCCTACATCGGATGGCGCCTGAGCGACCTGGCAGAGCGAAACCAACACCACCAGTTCGAAGAGATCGCGACCCGCATCGCCCGCAAGCGCATCAGCTCGAACATTCTTGTCGCTACAGGCCCGGTTAGCGCAGGCGGAGACCAAGGCCGCGACGCAGAGTCCTACACGACTCGCATCCCCGATGAACTTCCGCACTCGGCCGGCTTCTCCGCCTCGGCGTCCACTTCACCCGTCGTCGTCGCGTGCACCATTCAGCGCACTGGCCTCAAGCGGAAGGTCCTCGACGACCTCGCCAGCATCTGCCGCGACGGGGCGACATCGCCCGACATCGTCGCCCTCTTCAGCGTTCACCCCATCCCCGAGGCGACCACCCACGAACTCCAGGGAGCAGCCCGCGACGAGTACGGCGTGACCCTCGAGATCTTCAGCGGCAACAAGGTCGCAAACCTCCTGGCAGAGCCAGATCTGATCTGGGTTGCCAGGCACTACCTCGAACTGCCATCGGACCTAGAGCCGGAACCCGAAGGCGAAACTGCGCCCGAGTGGTACGCCGAACTTCTGGACGACCTTCGTCGCAATCGCGGCCCAGCAGCGATGACGCCCGCAGCTCAAGGCGAAGTCATCCGCGGGCTTAGACATGCAACGTGGGACAAAACCACAAACGCCGAGCTCCCAGAGTGGCTCGACTTCATGGCCGCGTTCCTCAGCGACACCGCACCTGCCGACGAGGGCGACGGAGACACCGACCTCGTCTTCCACGCCTGCTACGAGATGTCGGTCGCCAGGTTTCGCGGCATGGGGGTAGCCGATGGCGTCGAAGATCTCGTCCGCCGAGCCGTCGACTTCGCCTGCACAAGCCACCGCCCCGACATCCTCGACGACGCTGTCACCCTCGTCTCTTACTGGGGCGTCATGTGGGTCACTGGCGTGGGACGAGCCAACGCGGCAGAGATAGCCGCTGCCGACGAACGCCTCCGCGCCCACATTGTTGCAGAACTCGATGGGACCGATCGAGATGCAAATCCAGTTCGCGCAGCCACATTGCTTGGCACCCTTGCCTCTCTTCACCTCCACCCCAACTGGGACCGAGCCGAAGCCCAACGTGGCACACCCGAACCGGTTGAGGTCGCAGCCCACGTCGGCGTCAAGTTCAGCGACGACGACGCTGACACGTCCTTCCTCACCGGGAGCGGGCTGGTCGACTTTGACGAAGCCATGACCTACCTTGAGCAACTCGCCGACCTACTCCCGAGCGCGCGCCCGTACTCGGCCCGGACACTGTCGCGTGTCTTCGATATGTTCACTCCGACTCTCGCAAGCCACCCGGGGTACGCGAAGGTGCGAGACGCACTCGACACATCCCTAAGTGCCGTCGAAGGCGACGCCGCCATCGCCGACAAGGCGCGCAAGCGAGGCATGGCGCTGTATAGGGCCGACAAACCACTTGAAGCTCTGCACGAGTTTCACAACGCGAAAGTACGATGGTTCCACGGCTCGACTATGTACGGGTCCGTCATGACGATGCGCTTTATCGGCAACGTCTACGACCGACTAGGGCTTATTTACGCGGCGAAGCTGTATGCCTGTAGCGCAGCCGCCATCGCACATCTTAACCCGGACCCCGAGGTCAAGAACCATCTTCCGAAGGCGCTGATGGAAGCTGCTCAGTTCACTCAGCACGGCGGATGCTGGCTCGACTCTGCCGCCCTCACTGAGCTTGCTCTCCACGTCCAAGACCGTCACGCGTCAGCCCCGTTCGACTTCGAGAAGCACCCGGACCTCGACACGCTCAGCGAGAACGAGCTACGAATCGCGGGCCTCATCCGTGCGTTCTGGCCTCACCTCGAACACCTGCTCGCTGCTGAACATCAAACGAGCGGCTGGTACCAACTGATCGACGAACAGCTGAGTGAACCGCAGAACGAGGTCCCATTCACCGAACCAGAGTTCTTGGACCTGGCAGCCGAACAGTTCGCTGGCCCGGTCCTATCCGACCTCGGGCTCACCCGCATCATCGACTTCAAGGCGCTAGGCACTCGCTGGGTGTTCACCTTCAGGAACGACCGAACTACCGTCCTCACGACAGAAGGCTTGGTCGCCGCATTTCAGATTCTCCTCGCGGACGCCGCACGCCACCACCCCGTCCTAGTCTCAACAACGGTCCGTGCGAACGTCACCGTCGTTGAGGGCGCACCCGGCAGCACCAATGACGTTCAGTTGGCGGAAACAGCCTCTGGCCCTCAACTAGCCATCCGGTTGTCTAACGACACCAGCAACTTTGAAGAGAGTTCCGTTCTCCGGACCGCCGTCGCGTTCCAACTCCTCCAAGCGGTGCACGCTGGGCCGCAGCACGCCCTCGCCCAACTCACCGACGACCTCTTCCGCGAGGGACTTTCCACGAAAGTCATTGTCGGACGGCCGTACGAGGACGCCGCGGACCTCATCCCAGCCAACCATTACACGCGCTGCTCCGTCGCTTCTCGCCCATCAGCCGTTGAGGCGTACGAACCGAACGAGAACGAGCACCTGAAGGCGTCCACCCAAGACGGCCCGGAGTACGACAACGCACTCGCGCTGACACGCATCAGAGAGCGCTACGAAGTTGTACAGCGGTCTTGGCACCTCACCGTCGCTGAGTTCCTCGGTGATGACCGCGGACGCGCAACCATCAGGCGTCTCCAAGAAGAAGGATGGAAGGACTGGCAAATCCTCATGGGCATCGCCAATGTCGGCGTCGGCTTGCGGATGCAAGCCGCGGGCCTCGACCCCGAGACCGCGACCTACGAGCGAGCGCGACCCCTGATGGACCATGTCGAGACACCGGACGAACCGAGGCCCTCCATCGACCTTCTACTGGCCCGACTCGACCACTCCATGGCCGGCCAGCTCCTCACCATTGGCCAAGGCTGGGACGTCCACAGCCCCACCGCCTTGGTAGACGTTGACGCCATGCGCGATTTGCTCGAACGCCGGTATCACTACGCGCAAGACGACCTGCCGCACCGCGACCTCCTCGAGTGTCGGTCTGAGGACGGCACACTGCTGCCCCTCCTGGAGCCGGAAGACGGCACCGCCTGAGGCCAGAGCCCACTTCGGGCTGAGGTGGTCGCGACCCGCCCGTCCGTGTGCAATGTCGACCCGTGTGTCATGCCTGGACATCAGTGGCCGGGCGCGTAGAAGGTGAGCGCGGAGTGTCCGAGCGAGATCGCGGGATGGCGTTGGCCCGGCTCGGGCACAGCAACGGTGTGCCAAGCGCGCAAACGTGGACACTGGTCGGATGACGGCGTCGACAGTGGTTTTCACCGACGGAGCGTGCGAGCGCAACCCCGGGGGCCGAGGGGGCTGGGGGTGGGTGGTTGATGAACACACCTTCGGCTTCGGCAGCGACGCCGCGACGACGAACCAGCGCATGGAGATCCGTGCGGCGCTGGAGGCGGTCCGCGCCCTGCCCCGGCCGCTGACGGTTTGGTCGGACTCCCGTTATGTGGTCGATTGCTTCGAGCGGTCCTGGTGGCGCACCTGGCAAAGGAACGGCTGGTTGAACTCCAAGAAGGAGCCCGTGAAGAACAGGGACCTTTGGGAGCCCTTCGTTGAGCTCGTGGCCACCGGCAAGGTCTCGTTTCGCTGGGTTAGGGGTCATTCAGGGGTCCACCTCAATGAGGTGGCCGACCGGCTCGCAAACGCCGGCATGCTAGGCGAACCGGTGGCGGCGCCGCTTGACCTCGCCGGGCTGGTGCTAAGCGCTGCGCAGGGCGCCGGGACCGCGGGGCGCTTCGTTGTCAGCGCAAAGTGGAGTGCCAACTGCAAGGCGTGCGGTGACCGCTACTCGGAAGGGACGAGTGTCACTAAGACCGACGTCGGCTGGGTTCACGAGGAGTGCGGAGCCGCTTAGCAAGGTCAGGCCCCACTCGCGAGCATTCCCGGCGAGGGCGCCTAGGATCGGTGGTTCTGGCGACGAGGCTCGGGAGGCTCAATGCCATAAGGAGCGGACGTGGATAACCAGGTTCAACTGATCAGCGACGGCGACGGCCTGGCGATCATCGGTGAGCCCGCCGCTGTCGAGCTGTTCCTTCAGGCGGAGGACTTGCCGTCTCGAGAACTGGGGCTGCCCCAGCTAAGGAGGGTCCTGACTCACGGTTCCGCCGGACTGCAGGCCGGCTCGGAGATCGCGTCTTCCTCGGGCCGATGGGTGAAGCTGACCGAGGAGTCCGCCCAGAAGATCAAGAAGTACGGCCTGATGGAGAGCAAGATTCCAGGCGTCAGCCACGCCATGGCAGGCAAGCCCGGAGACATCAAGGGGTGGCTTCAGATCACTACCCGGCCTGGGGCGCTCGCGACTAACCCGGCCGTGCTCGCCGGGGCCGCGGGGCTGATGGCTCAACTCGCGATGCAGCAGACCATGGGCGAGATCACGGACTATCTGGCCCGGATCGACGGGAAGCTCGACGATCTGATCCGCGCTCAGAAGGACGCTGTGGTCGCTCCGTTGATCGGGGTCGGGTTCCAGATCGACGAAGCAATGCAACTTAGGGCACACGTGGGGGCGGTCAACGAGGTCACGTGGTCGAAGGTGCAGTCCTCGTCGGGGACTATCGCGGAGGTCCAGGCGTATACGTTGCTTCAGCTCGACGGCTTGGCGGAAAGGCTCGAGGGAAGGTCCAAGCTCGGTCACCTTGTCACGGCGAGCGAGGACGCCGAGTCCAGGACTCGCCACTGGCTCGCCATCCTGGCCCGGACCATTCAGTTGCAAGACGCGATCGCCGTGCTTGAGCTCGATCGCGTGCTGGCTACGACGCCGGGCGATCTCGACGGCCACCGCCTCGGTTTGAAGGCGGCACGGAACGAACGGCTCGAGACGATCTCAAGGACAACGGACGGCTTGGTGTCACGCATCGACACCGCCGCGGGGTTTGCCAACACTAAGGTGCTGCTGCACCCATCCCGGTCACCCGAGGTGGTGCGGGCGGGTTTGCACGTGCTGGACGTCGTGGTCGACTTCGAGCAGAGGCTCGGCATGGAGTCGAATCGAGAACGGCTAGAGGCGAAACGCTGGGCAGACGCCGCAACAGACCTACGAGACAAGGCGCTCGTGTCAGGCAGCAGGCGCGTCGACGCCGCCCGCGCGCTCGGATCGGAGACTTACGAGCGTGCCATCCTCTCGAGAAGCCGCCTCTCTAACCGAGTCGCGGAACGGGCAAGGCGGATGCGCCGCGGCACGGACGACAAGTAAACAAGTCGTTTGGCCGCCAGGCTCAAGCACGAGATGGCGACGGGCGTGACGCCAGTGGCCAACCCTCTGTGAAGGGCAACCGGGAAGAACCGGCCGGAGCGCGCTGCGATCACTAGGGTCGCTACACAACCGACTGGACGGAGTTATCTCAGATGACCCTCACGTTCGCCTCGATCCTGTCTAGTACGGACATCGATCCCGCCGAGACCCTCATTATTCGGCACGCGTACGTGCCCATGCATGCAGATGGAACCCCCGGCATCCACGCCGACTCGTCGGACACCGAGCTCTTGGCGTACACCCGCGTCCAGTCAGTCAGCGCACGCACGTTCCCGGCTGCGCCTCCTCGAGTCTGGGTCGTGTTCCTGCCAGAGGGCGGCGATCGGGCTCGACTGTGGCGGGTCCTGATCAACAAGGGCGAACTCGAGCGCAATGAGGTGAACCGCACGTTCGATCTCGAGGTCTCTGAGGAGATGAGCGACCTGCGGAACCGGCTGGTCATCCAGTGGCGCTCGCCGCGCACGTGGCGGGTCAACGCCACCACGGCCGCGTCGTACCAGGTCATGGAGATCGCCGACGCCCAGCCAGTGAGGTTTCCTGGGTTCGACGCGCTTGTCCTGGAGCACCAGCAGCTTCAGGCGGTTGTCCGGGAACACCGATATGCCGCGTGGCGCACGGCTCTGTCTTCGGTCGTCGGGATCTACCTCATCACCGACACTCGTGATGGCCGGCAGTACGTCGGCAAGGCGGACGGGGCCGAGACCATCTTGCAGCGGTGGTCGGCGTACGCGACCAACGGGCACGGTGGCAACGTTGAACTGCGCGGTCTCGACCCGTCGACCTTCCGTTTCTCGGTGCTCCGGGTGTTCGACCCAACTACCCCCGAGCCGGTCGTTAACGCTGCTGAAAGTCACTTCAAGAACGCCCTCGACTCTCGACGGCACGGACTGAACGGCTGACCGACGTGGCCGAGGGTCCTGGGCGACGGAGGTCCCCACTACAGAGGCGTTGGCGCGCCTGCGGCCGGCAAGGGCGTCAGCTGGCGTCACCGCTCCCCCTCGCGAGAATTCCATGTCGCCCGAGGCATCGCGTCAGCGCGGGACGTTGGCAGGCCCGGCCTTGCGCGCAAAGATGGGCGGCGGGTTTCCCTGGGTGCACGGAGGCGGTGGAGATGTCGCAAGACGGCGGCGTTGAGTGCGTTCATGGGCTTACGGCCGCTTGGTGCTCGGACTGTTCCCAGGAGCAGGGCGCGCTCCCTAAGCGCGGCACCGGTTCGAAGCGCACGATCGATCCGAAGATGCGTGACTTGCTCGGGGCCGGTGTCGTGGTCCCAGGGACCGAGTTGCGTGGGCGGCACAAAGGCGCCTTGCACACGGCCACGCTCCAGTCTGACGGGACCATCTACCTTGACGGTCGATATTTCGACTCTCCAACGGGAGCAGCCACGTACATCACAGGGACGTCGGTCAACGGTTGGATCTGGTGGCGTATTGGCGATGACCTCCTCGCGGATCTCCGGTCCCAGTTGGATACCAACCGATGACCTGCTCAGAGTGCTTTTTGACGGACGCCATTAGCCGGTCCTGACCGCACTGGGAACTGTGTCCCTATGTGAGAGCCAAGCCCGTACATCTCTGGTCAAGGCGTCGGCTGCTTCTTCGCACGTGATCCCTGGGCGTGCGTCCCAGCAGAGATTCGTCAGGCGCACGTCTCCTACTTGCAGGCTCGGTCGCGGTCCTGGTCCAGTCGTGAAAGTAATGACGAGGGCCTGAGGAGCGCGGTATCCGGTAGCAAAGGCCACCGCTTGGTAGAGGTGTGCTGTCTCCCAGTCGCCACCCTGCAACTGGTACTTGACGTCCCCGACGGAACGGCCTCCGTCGAACACAAGGTCCGGGTTCAGGGTCTTCGCCGAAGGGTGTAGGGGCAGTCTCTTGTTCGTCACGACGTGGTCCGGCTCGAGGCGACTGGCGAGCAGCGCGCGGATGCCCGCTTCGACGGCCTCTGGGGTTCGGATCAGGAACGCGCAAGCGGAGGTCTCTCCGGCAGCCAAGTCGAAGGCGGTGCCGCGCAGGACCAGCTTCGCCAGTGACAGCGCCTGTTCGTAGTACCAGGTGCGCGGTCCGACCCGGACCTTGAGGTCTTCCGGCTGGAGGTCGGCGACGCCGGTGAAGTGACCGAGCAGTCGATTCGCCCGGGTCCGGGTTGTCGCCTGCGCCAAGGGACTGCGAGTCACGACCCGGATCGCGGCGCGAAGAACGCGGTTGATCGCGTTGTCCACGTCGAGCTCATCGAACTCGCACAGCATCTCGATCCGGCCACCCAACAGGCGCAGGGACGTACGCCGGACGTCGATCCGACCGCGCACGTAAGGGAGCTCCTCGTCCCTCGTTGAGTACTCACGAATGAGGTCGCCTCGGAGCACGTCCTCGCTGGAACCCACCAGCCAGCGCGCCAGCAGGTCGAAGAACTGCTCGCCGGTCTCCAGGTTCACAGGTGAGCTAGCCACCCGAGGTATGGCCCCGCCCACTGCCAACAACCGAAGCACGTGGTCCCCAGGGATCTTCGGACGGACGGCCAGGACCTTCTCCCCGACGCGAATCACCCCGACGGCATCAACGGCCCGCACCTCCCACCCGCCCTGCTGGGACCGTCGGACGTGGACCGCCGACGAGTCCTTAGAGATCTCCGCGTCGCTCGAGTCGGACTCACCCCACCAGGTCGACTGCCCCGCGAGCGACTTTCCCAGCGCCGCCACGGTCATGGCTTCGTCGTCGGTGATATCCACCGGATGCCAGCGGGACTCGCGCAGGTAGCTGAGCGTGGTGTCAGGCATCGGGCCAGAAGTCCGACAGGCTGAGGCTGGCTGCCACGTCCGGTCGATCGAAGAAGTACTCCTCGAAGAGCGGCTGCAACTGACGCTGCCACGTGGATCGAAGAGCAGCGACGTCGAACCCGTCGCGCATGAAGAACGAGTGACCGACCGTGTGATGACGGTCCAGAAGCGAGGTCAGCCGATTGTTGAGGGCGACGAAGCCGTCCACCAGTTTCGGGACCGAGCACGATCTCGTGGCGTAGTAGCGATCAAGGATCGCGGCGTCCGGCGGACAGTCGAACACTTCGAACCGCCGGCGCAGCGCGAGGTCGATGCTGCGGATACTCCGGTCGGCGGTGTTCATTGTTCCTACGAACAGCAGTTGCTCAGGAAGCGAGTAGTTCGGGGTGTACATCAGGTCGACAGGTTGACCACGGTACTCCAGCGCGTACAGAAGCTCACCGAACACTCGAGGGAGATTGGCACGGTTCATCTCGTCGAGGACGAGGACGTATCGCTGGTCGGACTCCTCGTCGATGTCAGCCGCCATGCGCAGCACAGCGCCATCAACCCGGTCGAAGGTGATGGCGCCACCGGCCGGCACGGGGCGCAGGCCCTCGATGAACTCCTCGTAGCCATACGAGGGGTGGAACTGCAGGATCCGGTAGGAGAGCGGGACGTCCTGGGTCATATATCGCGCCACGGCGCGCGCGATCCAGGTCTTGCTGGTTCCAGGCGGTCCGGCCAGGACCACTTGAGGGCGGCGGCGCAAGGTCTCGACCAGGTCCTCGAGCCATCCGCGGTCGCACAACGTCTCTGCCTCCAGCCAGGCGAGGTCGAGTGCGGGACGAACAACAACCAGTTCGGGCTCTGGCGGTATCGCAGCGGGGGGGCCTGCGTCCTTGTCGGAGGCGTCCGTAGGCGACCAGAGCCGATACATCAGCAGAGGACTCGTCTGGTTGCTCAAGGCTCCAGGAAGGGTCGCTGGGTCCGGGTTGGTGTTGGAGAGCAGGTTCTTGCTAGGCCAGTCCGCAGGCAGTTGGTGGAAGTCACTGAGACGGACGAACATCGTGTGGTGCTCGTCGCCGTAGTAGGCCGGGACGCGTTCCTCGTCGACCTCGCTGCGCTTGGTGACGATGTCCTCGACGCGCGTCCGCCAGACCTCTCCGGTGCGGTAGAGGTAGCAGTAGGTCGTCTGGCCGGAGGCGAGCTGGTCCTTCACGAGCGCCAGTCGTTGAGGACTCATCGCGTTGGTCCCGGGCTTGCCGATCTTGCCCCACCAGACGCTGCCAAGGGCCTCAGCGACTGCGCGGTGGCGTTCGATCGTGTCCGACCTGACCTCGCGACTCCACTTCAAGAGCATGTGGACGGGCTCATGCTCGGGTGGTGTCGTGAGGCCTAGATCTCGCAGGGTCTGGTGCAGCGCGAGCATTCGTTCGAGGTCGTGTACCAGCCGCTCGGTTGGCGGGACTTCATTGGCTGGGTACGGGGCTGCGAAGGCAGTCCCTGCCTCGTAAGAGCGGGGGCGCTGGTTGGTGGACTTGAGATCGATTTCCGTGACGAGGTCCGCCTGCGGGCCCAGTGCCCGGCGAACGTCCCAACATCGCTTCCGCAGGACCTGGGTCCCGCCGGAGACGAGCGTGGTGCCTTGAGCGAGGCTCAGGTACACGGCGGATCCATCTGCCGCGAAGAGATAGACCAAGTACACGCCGGTTCGCGGCGAGGATGCCGGGCCGCCACCCGTGATGGCGACCCATGGGACGTCAGCGTCGGACCCGTAGCCGGTACTCCCCCGGACTGAGACGTCGGCAGGCACGACGCGTCGGAGAAGTTCAGGGATCGTCTGGGTGACGAGGCTCTTGACTTCAGCGCCAATTGGCCCGCCATTCCGACCCTGTAGGCCGGTCAGGACTCTACTAAGCGCATCGGACAGGTCCAGGTGCTCCGAGCTGGACGCCGAATCCTCCCCTTGCGCGTACGCCGCTTCGTTCTCGGGTTGAAACTCCGCGGGCAACCTGTCGTTGAACAGTGGCTTGAGATCGAGGATGAGTTCTCGCTTCCGCGGTGTCGGGTCTGTGTCGGGCTCGACCGTAAACGTGCAGGTGTTCAGCCATTCCCGAATCTCGTCGCGCGTCGCTGTTCGTCCTAGTTCTGCGTCCAGCCGGCGACCGACCTTGTCGTGCAGGGACGACGCTTGCCGGTCCCCGGACAGGTGCTGGTGCATCCGTGTTCTGGTGCTCGCGCTCTCCCCCACGTAGAGGCACCGCCCCTGCGCGTCCCAAATGACATGTACGCCGGGGCTGTTCTCGACTTCTCGCACGCGTTCACTGTCGAATGGGTTCCTGTCGCTCGCCACGCCTGCGCCCCCTGATGGATCGTGTGCCGCCGTTGGGAGAACTATGCAACAGCGCCTTTCCGACGTCGGCCGCGGGCGCTCGCATGATTTCTCGCTGAATCCCGCATATCCAGGACTTTTTCTCAGTTCCCCGTGTGAAAACGAAAGACTGCCGGGTCTTCGGGCGTTTTGCCTTAAAGAATGGGCGACGCCGGCACGAGGGCGCGCGCCGCGGCCACAACGGTATTCGGACTGACTGCACGTAGGCGCACTTCCTGGGTCACGGCTGGAGTGCTGCCGCCGCGATGGCGTCGCGGCATGCGGCTGCCTTCCCCCTTCCTCTGTCGTCGTCATGCTCGCGCGCGCGGTCTGTGACTGGGGCAGCGAGAGCGGCAGTTGGTCGTAGCGGTGTTTCCTCTTCTTGTGGTTCCTCAAGCTGGTTCCTCTGGTGAGGACTGGGCTGTCCGCTCCCGACCGGTCCAGGCTGTCCGCCTGCGCTCCCGCGACCGGACTCCTGGGTCGAGTCGGGACCGGTCGATGACGTCCGCTCGGGAGCGACAGCAGCGTCATTGTTCTCCACAGGCGCCGCCCGCGGCGCAAGGGTGAGTTCCCATCTCCTGTTGTGGTGTCGATTGCCGACCCTTCGCCCCGAGCCGTCAGTTGCCTGTCGAATGAGGTCGGCTGCCTCTAGCTCTGCCAGAGCGCGCCGCACAGCGCGCTCACCAGCAGGATCACAGGTGGACCTAGGTCTTCCGTCTTGGCGACGACTGCAGCCGGTGCAGGTCGCGACATGTCCATAGCCCAGGCAACGAGCGAGGTGGTCCGAGCCGCCGAAGTAGACCGGTTGCTCGTCCGTGTCGAGCGCGACCAAGGCCATGACCAGGAGGACGGTGCGAGACCGATCGCTGCGGAGGTGGGGTAACGCCGTCGAGACGGCCGCGGATACGAGCTGTGCGCCCATTCAGCTGCTCTCCCGGGATGCTGACGCGTGGGCGTCGTGTACTGACGCGGCGTTGAACGGCGCGGTTGCGTCCGAGTGAGCCCATCGCGCCGCGGGCGCGCGGGTCGTCGTACGGCCGGTCATGCTTCTGCCGCATTATTCTTGGCGGCACGCACTCGCTTCGAGGCGATGGCCATGCGGAGCATGTGTGCGCGGTGCAGCTGCTCGACGCGGTACTCGCGTTCTGCTGGCGCCAGTGTGCCGTCAGGGTCGACCTCCCGTGCGAACTTGGCGCGTAGACCTTCTCGGGCTGGCTGGGTAGCCGCGGTTCTGTCCGGGCATGTCCCCCATCGCGTGGCGGCAGCTGCGCGTGCGGCGAGGGTGCGGGCATCGTTACTGGGGTTGCTCACGGCGCGGGTCTCCTTGCGCGTCGTGTCCGACCTTGCGGACACAACCGACCGTCGCGTGACGCGAGGTCGGAACCGATGAGTCAAGCCCGGTGAGGCGACTCGGAACGCGCACCCGATTTATGGAGCCGGTGCCGGACTCCCTGTTGCTTGTCCTCCGACCATAGACGGTCGTGCGCCGGCTCAGCCCGGTTCTCGCTCGGCGAGTCTTGCGGTGAGTACTTCGACGTCCTTGCGGGTCAGCCGCACGCGTAGGGATGCGGGACCGTGGTCTTTCATCGCCGCCAGCAGGTCGAGCAGTGGCTGCGCACGGACGACGTTGTCGTCCTTGGGGATGCCTCCGGCCCTGTTCCTGCGTGTCCGGTCTTGAGCGCAGCGTGCGCAGGACCAGCGAAGACCGTGGACCTCGCCGGTGGCCTTGTCGAGGTCCCAGGTGAGACGGGAGGTGCGCGGAGGCTGCGGCGCGACGGGCAGCGCGAGCGGAGGTTCGTCGGCGGTGGCGTCCTCCATGGGCTGGAAGAGCGACGTTGCGGATTCCTCGTCGCCGCTAAGTGGTGGGCGCCTTCGATCGGTGGTGCGGGACGGCTCAGCGTCTTCCAGGTGCGGGCGCCAACCGCTTCCCAAGGACGCGCGCATCCACCCGAGCCGATGCCGGCGATTGCTCGGGCACAGCAAGAGGACGTCGAGTGTCCAGGCGTGCTCATAGGCAGGCAGGCCGAGGAGGTCGTCTCGGGTGGGGAGATCGTCGGCTGTCACGTCCCGTCGCCGGCGGCGACTGTCTGCGGCTTGGGCACGGCCAGACGACTGATCGTCCCTCAGAGCTCCCCCAGATTCAGTGCCCGTGCCTCGGTGGCGGCCCGCGCGGAAGCCTGCGCCTTCGTGTAGCGCATCAGCATGTCCGGTCGGGTCCATCCAGCGACGGCCATCAGGCCGCCTTCTGAGCCTCCGGCGGCGAGCCAGCGGTGGGCCGCGGTGTGCCGGAGCTTGTGGGGATGGAATCCGATGACGCCGGCCTGGGCAGCGCGTGCGGCGAGTGTCTTGTGGAGCGCGTCGTAGGAGAACCGCTTGCCGCGGTCCCCCAGCCAGAGTGCGGGGGTGTCTGCGAGGCGGTGGCCGCGTCGTAGGCGAATGTACCGATCCAGGGCGAGCGAGGCGTCGGGACCGAACGGCACCGTGCGCCCCTTGCCGCCCTTGCCACGTCGGACCGTGGCGGTACCGCTGGCCAGGTCGACGTCAACCAGCTCCAGGGCGACGACCTCACCGGCACGCATGCCGGTCTCGAACATGAGCCGGATCATCGCCTCATCGCGCCGATGCCGAAGCGCCTCGGCCGGCGTTGCGCCTTTCGCCGGGGCGCAGGCCTTGAGGAGGCAGCGGAGCTCGTCGTCGGTGAGCGGTTCCACGACCTGTTCGTCCAGCTTCGGGGCCTTGACCCCCAGGAATGGGTCGGATTCGATCTCGCGCTCCTCGGCGAGCCATGAGGCGAAGCGGCGGACCGCGAGCTGGCGGGCCCGAGCAGTGGACGCAGCCGCCCCAGCGTCGAGCATCGCCGCGACCCACTGGTTGAGGCTGGCTCGAGAGGCCATCGGAGCGTCGTGGCTGGCGCACCAGGCCAGGTACTGACGCACCCCGTCGCCGTAGGACTTCAGCGTCTGGGGACTCTTGCGTTCGGCCCGCAGGGAGAGCTGCCAGGACTGCGCAAGGAGCTCGGCCTGAGGGACCGTGAGTGAGGTCGACACAACGCTGAGCCTAGGCCCGATATCTGGACTAGGAGCGCTGTGCGACCTCGGCGTGTCGCTGCCTACAGTCCGATTGGGCGTCTGACCTGCGCAAACACCGGTCAGAGGCACCTACGGTCAGTCCAGATAGTCGCGCAGGACCTGCGACCGGCTCGGGTGGCGCAGCTTCGACATGGTCTTCGACTCGATCTGGCGGATCCGCTCGCGGGTCACGCCGTAGACCTTGCCGATCTCGTCGAGGGTCTTGGGCTGGCCGTCGGTGAGGCCGAAGCGCATCGACACCACGCCCGCCTCGCGCTCCGAGAGCGTGTCGAGGACCGCGTGCAGCTGCTCCTGCAGGAGCGTGAACGACACCGCGTCCGCCGGCACGATCGCCTCGGAGTCCTCGATCAGGTCGCCGAACTCCGAGTCGCCGTCCTCACCGAGCGGGGTGTGCAGCGAGATCGGCTCGCGGCCGTACTTCTGGACCTCGATGACTTTCTCGGGGGTCATGTCGAGCTCCTTGGCCAGCTCCTCCGGCGTGGGCTCGCGGCCCAGGTCCTGGAGCATCTGGCGCTGGACGCGCGCGAGCTTGTTGATGACCTCGACCATGTGCACCGGGATGCGGATGGTGCGGGCCTGGTCGGCCATGGCGCGGGTGATCGCCTGGCGGATCCACCACGTGGCGTAGGTCGAGAACTTGTAGCCCTTGGTGTAGTCGAACTTCTCGACCGCACGGATCAGGCCGAGGTTGCCCTCCTGGATCAGGTCGAGGAAGAGCATGCCGCGACCGGTGTAGCGCTTGGCCAGCGACACCACGAGGCGGAGGTTGGCCTCGAGCAGGTGGTTCTTCGCGCGCCGACCGTCCTCGGCGATCCACTCGTACTCCTCGAGCATCTTCGGGCTGATCCGGCCGCCCTTGGCGAGCTTCTCCTCCGAGAACAGTCCGGCCTCGATCCGCTTGGCGAGCTCGACCTCCATCTCCGCGTTGAGGAGGGGGACCTTGCCGATCTGCTTGAGGTAGTCCTTGACCGGGTCGGCGGTCGCGCCGGCCACCATGACCTGCTGCTCGGGCTCGTCGGTCTCGTCGGCCGCGGAGACGGTGAAGGCCTGCTTCTCGTCCTCCTTGATCGTCGGGTCCGCTGCGACGTCCTTCTCGAACTGGTCGTCCGGGATGTCGGGCAGGGCCTTCTTGCCGTCGGGACCGACCACCGGGGCCTCGGCCGCACCGAGGTCGACGGGCTCGCCGGTGGTCTTCGCGGCGGCCTTCTTGGCCGGTGCCTTCTTGGCGGCCGCCTTCTTGGCGGGCGCGGCCTTGGCGGGCGCCGTCTCCACGTCGCTCGACTGGGGCTCGACAGCCTTCGTCGCGGCGGACGCGGTCGCGGCCTTCTTCGCCGGCGCCTTCTTGGCGGCGGCCGAGGTCGAGGCACGCTTGCTGGTCGCCGCCACGGCGCGCAGGCTCGAGGCGTCGAGCTGCACGGTGATGCCCAGCTCGCCGAGGTGCACGAGCAGCGCCTTCAGGTGGCGAGGCTCGACACCGGCCTCGTCACTGGCGCGCCGCACGTCCTCGGGGGACACGGTGCCGGTCGGGGCGCCGCCCTCGACCAGTGCGGTGATGGAGGGGTGCGACAGCACCTCTGCGGGGAGCAACTTGCGTGCGTGTGAGGACACGAACACCTCTCGTCCAGCAACTTCGGGGCGCGGCGAGGCCCGGAGACGTCAAGAGCCGCTCGCTCATTCTGCCACGGACGACCCGACGCCCGGCGCACCGGGCCTGTTCCGGCGGCGGTTTCGGCCTACTTCGGCGCGCGGGCGGCCGCCTTGGCGGCCTTCTTGTGGTCGCGGACCTTCTGCAGCGACTCGGCGTCGACCACGTCGGCGACCGAGCGGTGCCCCTCGAGGGCGTAGTCGCCGACGACCGCCTCCCAGCCCGGGGGACGTACGCCGAGCTGCTTGGCGAGCAGCGCGACGAAGATCTGCGCCTTCTGCTTGCCGAAGCCCGGCAGCGCCATCACTCGCTTGAGCAGGTCCTTGCCGTCGCTCGCCTCCTCCCACAGCCGCGAGGCGTCGCCGCCGTAGGTGTCCTCGACGATCCGCGCCAGCTCCTGCAGGCGCGCGGACATCGATCCCGGGAACCGATGGATCGCCGGCGGGGTGGCCGCCATCGCCGCGAACTCGTCGGGGTCGGCGGCGGCGATCGGGCCCGGCTCGACGGTCCCGAACCGGTCGAGGACCTTCGCAGGCCCCCGGAACGCGTGCTCCATCGGGTACTGCTGGTCGAGCATCATGCCGACGAGCAGCGCGAACGCGGAGTCGTCGAGCACCTTGTCGGCGGCCGGGTCACCGGTGATCTGCAAGCCCATGGGGCGATTGTGCCCGACCGGCGCGGGTCGCGCGCTACTGCGCCTTGACCGCCAGCACCGGGCAGGGTGCGTCGAGGAGCACGCGCTGGGCGTTGCTGCCCAGGATCAGCTTGCCGACGGGCGAGCGGCGCCGCAGGCCGATGACGAGCAGCTCGGCGTCGTTGGCCTCGGCGATGCTGATGAGGTCCTCGGCCGGCTCGAAGCCGCGGACGAGCTGGCGCACGTCGTGCTCGACGCCGGACTCCTCGAGCTTCTGCTTGATCGCGGACATGTCGTCCTCGGCGGCAGCCGCCCTCGCCCCGTCGAAGTCCTGCCCGCCGCGGTGGGAGTTGACGACGACGAGCGTGGCGCCGCGCAGCTTGGCCTCGCTGATGCCGGCGGCCAGCGCGGCCTCGCCCTCCGGCTTGGGGACGTATCCGACGACAACGGTGCCCATGGGGGTCTCCTCTCGTGGCCGCAGAGCCCGTGTGGCTGGCCTGTTGGCACCGTAACGGAAACCGTCAGCGTTGGGCACCTGTGGACAGGCGCGTCGCACCCGCGCAGGTGGGGCAGGCTGGGCGGATGCCAGTCGTCGCCGCGCTCCAGGCGCCCGTCGACCGCGAGACGCACCTGGTGCTGCGCGCCGCGGTGCTCGAGCTCGTCGAGGGCTCGCCCTCGCGCGGGTTCGCCCCGACGGTGCACGCCGGGGTGCCGGGGCGCAGCGCCCGCCACCGCGAGGACGTCCCGGTCGCCGACGCGGGGCTGCGGGCGGACCTCGCGCTCGCGCTGCTGCGGCGCGGGTCCCGGCTGCACCCGCGACCACGGCTGTGGCTCACCCGACCCGGCGAGCTCACGGCCCACGACGACGACCTCAGGTGGCTCGGGCCCGCGACCTGGGCGGCGTCCGCGCTGGGACTCCCGATCAGCCTGGTGGTGGTGACCCGGCGCGGGTGGTTCGACCCGGTGTCGGGCGTCAGCCGGGAGTGGCGCCGGTTGCGCCGACGCTGAGCACGCTGAGCACGCCGAGCACGCGGAGGCGGGTCAGTCCCACTCGTGGACGGGCTGGTTGCTGTGCATCCGCTCCCGGTAGTCGAGCAGGGTGGCGCGGAGGGCGTCGTAGCGGTCCTCTCCCCCGCGCTCGCGCACGCGGTGGACGAACCACGCCGCGCCACTGGTCTCGGCCTTGCAGCGGTGCTCGATGATCCCGAGGTAGCGGTCGACCTCATCGGCCGGCA
The DNA here is from genome assembly GCF_042432345.1 of Nocardioides zeicaulis. Lineage (NCBI taxonomy): Bacteria > Bacillati > Actinomycetota > Actinomycetes > Propionibacteriales > Nocardioidaceae > Nocardioides > Nocardioides zeicaulis. The sequence goes on from NZ_JBHLXH010000003.1 coordinate 203,884, forward strand.
CGCCGTAGGACTCGAGGCCCTCCTGCGCCATCGGCAGCAGCCGCCGCAGCACCAGCTCGGTGGCGCGTACCTGCCCGATGCCGGGCCAGTAGACCTGGGCGTCGACGCCCGTCTGCGCAGCGACGTGGAAGTTCTCCTCGGCGGCCGAGAACGACATCTGCGACCACAGCGGTCGCTCGCTCTCCGCGAGGTGGCGCACCAGGCCGAACCACAGCGCGGCGTTGGCGATCGTGTCGGCGACGGTGGGCCCGGCCGCCAGCAGCCGGTTCTCGACCCGCAGGTGGGGCACGTCGTCCGCGATGTCGTAGACCGGGCGGTTCCAGCGGTAGATGGTGCCGTTGTGGAGGCGGAGCTCGTGGAGGCTGGGCGTGCCACCGGACTCCAGCACCTCGAGGGGGTCCTCCTCGTCGGTGACCGGCAGCAGGGCCGGGAAGTAGCGTACGTTCTCCTCGAACAGGTCGAAGACCGAGGTGATCCACCGCTCGCCGAACCAGACGCGGGGGCGCACGCCCTGGGCCTTGAGCTCCTCGCTGCGGGTGTCGGTCGCCTGCTCGAACAGCGGGATCCGGGTCTCGCGCCACAGCTCCTTGCCCAGGAGGTACGGCGAGTTCGCCGAGACCGCGACCTGGATGCCGGCGACCGCCTGCGCGGCGTTCCAGTAGGCCGCGAACTGATCGGGCGAGGTCTGCACGTGGAACTGCGTGCTGGTGCACGCCGCCTCGGGGACGATCGAGTCGGCGGTGGTGGTGAGTCGCTCGCGTCCGGAGATGCTGATGGTGATGTCCTCGCCGCGCGCGGCGAGGATCTGCTCGGACAGCAGCTTGTAGCGCGGGTTCGCGCTGAGGGTGTCGAGGCGCATGTGGCCCTCGGCGAGCGTGGGCAGGATCCCGATCATCACCTGGTGGGCGCCGACCCTGGCGGCTTTCTCCTCCGCGTCGTTGAGCGAGCGGCGCAGGCTGTCCTCGAAGGTCGACAGACCGCCCTCGCGCAGCTTGGCGGGCGCGAGGTTGATCTCGATGTTGAACTGCCCGAGCTCGGTCTGGAAGTCGGGGTCGGCGATCGCCTCGAGGACCTCGGCGTTCTTCAACGCCGGGTCGCCCACCTCGTCGATGAGGTTGAGCTCCATCTCGAGCCCGGTCATCGGGTCGTCGGTGTCGAAGCGCGCCTCGCGAAGCATGCGCGCGAACACGTCGAGGTTGCGGCGCACCTTCTCGCGGTGGCGCGTCCGGTCGGCGCGGCTGAAGTCCTGCTGGTCGACCTCTTCTCCCATGACCGCACCCTAGTCAGGCCGGTGGCTGCCGGGAACAGCCCGCAGGGGCGTGCTCACGCTGCGGGATCGCTCGAGCCGGCCAGCCCCGGGCGCAGCCGCTCCCACGACGAGGGCGGCACGGCATCCTCGAGCAGGTCGGCCACCAGCGCGGCGAGCGAGTGGTGGGGCCGGTCCTCGCGGCTGCGGTCGACCGCGCACCACGCGAGGGCGCCGTCACCGAGCAGCCAGGCGGCGAACGCCAGCACGGCCGCCGGCCCGGCGAGGTGCGAGGACGGCAGGCGGCGCACGGCGTCGGACCACAGGTCGACCGCGGACCGGGCCTGCTCCCGCGTGAGCCACGCCCAGGCCTCGTCCCGTCGCTCGCCGACGGTGACGGTGACGGCGACCGAGGCGAGCTCGGCGGTCGTGAAGCCCGTCCCGGCCGCGAGGTGGTGGCGCACCAGGGCCGCCAGCACTCCGGGCGCGAGCGGTGGCGCACCCGGGAGCAGGGCCGCCGTCGCCCGGGCGGCGGCCGGGTCGCAGGCGAGGGTGGCCCGCAGGTCGTCGCGGCTCGCGTGCGTCACCCGGCCGGCGAGGACCCCCTCCGCGGTGAAGCGGTGGTCCGCGAGCGTGAAGGGCACCCCGCGGTAGGCCGCGAGCGGCGCGCCGGGGAGGACGGCGTACCAGTGGGAGTCGTGGACGCGGACCACCTCGTGCACGGTGGTGCCGGCGGCCGTGAGCTCCTCGTGGACCGCCCAGGCGGTCTCGTCGGCCACGGTCGTGTCGTCGTCGTAGACCACGACCACGACGTCGGTGACCTGGTTGCGGCGGGTCGCCCGGAGCAGGGCCTCGACCACGTCGTCGACGTCGTCGGGGTCGTGCGGGAGGTCGACGCGGGCGTGCATCCCGGGTCCGCCGACGCTCATCACGACCACGGAGTGCTGGGGGACGAAACCGAGCGCGACGGGCACGAACGCGACGAGGTCGTCGGGCGTGCGGGCGCACAGGGTGAGGGTGGGCGCGGTGGGCTGGGGGGACGGGGTGGACGGGGTGGGCCGGGAGGGCTGGGTCGGTGTCATGGCAGGACGGTTTCCGCATCCACCGACACCTCACGCCTGACCGCCTCCCGGCCTGTGGACGACGGCGGTGTGGGTCCGCCTGTGGACGTTTCCCGGCCCGCGACCGGGGCTGGGAGACTGGGTGCGTGACCACCTGCTCCCCCGCCGCCGACCCCCGCGGCGACGGCACGGGAGGCGACTGATGCGGGCGACCGCCTCGGTGCTCCACGTCGACCTCGACGCGTTCTTCGCCGCCGTCGAGCAGCGCGACAAGCCCTCCCTGCGCGGCAAGCCCGTGATCGTCGGGGGGACCGGCGGGCGGGGCGTCGTCGCGACCGCGTCCTACGAGGCCCGCCGCTACGGCGTCGGGTCGGCGATGTCGGGACGGGAGGCCCGCGCCCGCTGCCCGCACGCGGCGTTCCTCAGCGGGCGGTTCCACGCCTACCGCGAGACCAGCGGGCGGGTGATGCAGGTCCTGCGCGAGCTCTCGCCCCTGGTCGAGCCGCTGTCGCTCGACGAGGCCTTCGTCGACCTCGCCACGGCCGGGCTGCCCGACCTCGAGGTCGCGACCGTCACCGAGGCCGGGGCCCGGCTGCGCGCCCGGATCCACGAGGTCACCGGTGGGCTGACCGCCACCGTCGGCATCGCTTCCTCCAAGTTCCTCGCCAAGGTGGCCAGCGAGCTGGACAAGCCCGACGGGATGACGGTCGTGCCGCCGGGCACCGAGCTCGACCTGCTGCGGCCGATGAAGGTCTCGGTGATCCCCGGCGTGGGCCCGGCCACCGCCGAGCGGCTGCGGCGCGCCGGCATCCACACGATCGCCGAGCTCGAGCGGGTCGAGGAGGACGAGCTGGTCGGGCTGCTGGGGAAGGCCCAGGGCCACGGCCTGTGGCAGCTGGCCCGAGCCCGCGACGACCGCCCGGTGCTGGCCGAGCGGGAGACCAAGTCGATCAGCTCCGAGGGCACCTACGACTCCGACCTCACCGACCGCCGGCTGATGGAGGGCCTGCTCACCCGCCAGGCGCGCGAGGTCGGCGCGCGGATGCGCAAGAACGGCCACTCGGGGCGCACGGTCACGATCAAGGTGCGCCTCCACGACTTCACCACGCTGAGCCGCTCGAGCACCCTGTCGAGCCCGACGGACGACGGCGCCACGATCGCCCGCGTCGCGCGCACCTTGCTGGGCGACCTCGACACGACCGGCGGGGTGCGCCTGCTGGGCGTGGGCGTCTCCGGGCTCGCCGACTGGGTGCAGGAGGACCTGTTCGGCGACGCGCCGGGCGAGGAGGAGGACGACGAGGTCGTGCTGCCCGAGCCTCCCCGTCGTGCCTGGCCGCCGGGCGCCGACGTGGTGCACGACGAGATGGGGGCCGGCTGGGTCTGGGGCTCGGGGTCGGGCGTGGTGACCGTGCGGTTCGAGACCGCGCACACGCCGCCCGGTCCGGTGCGCAGCTTCCGCATGGACGACCCGGCGCTGCACCGGGTCGTACCCCCGTCGGAGGACTGACAGCGACGAGCACGCGCCGGGCCACCGGCGGGAACGGGTGAGGGGCTCCCGACGGTATGAGCGTCGGGAGCCCCTCGTTCGACCGGGTGAGGTGACGTCCGGTCCACCGGACCGGGCACCGTGCCCCGCCGACCCCGTCACCGGGCCTGCGCGGCGAGCAGGGCTCGCCGTCTGGGAACGTGCCATCCGATCCGGTCCCCGACCCCGCCGGAGCGGTGTCGGTAGGCAGAGTTCTATGCCCCGGTGCGCACGCCCCGCAAGGGGTCGCGACGACAAACCCGCGGTCCCACAGGGTTGCCCACAGAAGTCGTGCCGATCTCCACAGCGCGCGTCCCACCCTCCACAGACCGGCGGTGGGCCGGGGTCGGTCCGGGGACCGTCCCCGCTCCCAGGGGTGAGTCCGGGCTGAGAAGACCCTGAGAGTTCTTCTTTCTCGGAATTCCGGGTACTCCCTGGACGTCGAGAGAGATGAAGGCACCGGCAATCGGCGGGGAATCCCGCGACGAACACAGGTGTTGGACAAGGCGTGCGGCACCGGGGTGCTCGCACTTGAAGCAGGAGGACGAGATGAGCACTGCACAGGCCAACCGCACCACAAGCACGACCCGTGAGATCGAGGGCCGCGACAGCGTCGGCCTCTACCTCGACGAGATCGCGCGCACCCCGCTCCTCGACGCCGAGACGGAGGTCGAGCTGTCCAAGACGATCGAGGCCGGCCTGATGGCCCAGCACCTCCTCGACTCCGGCCGCGTCGGCCGTCGCAAGGGCGGGGCCCCGATGAGCGCCAGCGAGGAGGAGCTCGAGTGGCTCGCCGAGCAGGGCCGCCTCGCGGTCGACCGCTTCATCGAGGCCAACCTGCGCCTGGTCGTCTCGATCGCCCGCAAGTACGGCCGTTCGCAGATGCCGATGCTCGACCTGATCCAGGAGGGCAACACCGGCCTGATCCGCGCGGTCGAGAAGTTCGACTACACCAAGGGCTACAAGTTCTCCACCTACGCCACCTGGTGGGTGCGCCAGGCCATCACGCGCGGCATCGCGCAGCAGGCCCGCGTCGTCCGGCTCCCCGTCCACGTCGTCGAGGAGCTCAACCAGGTCGGCAGCGCCCGCCGCACGCTCGAGCGCCAGCTCGGCCGCGACCCCGAGCCGCACGAGATCGCCACCGAGCTGGGCATGGACCTCGACCGGGTGCTCGACCTGATGAGCTGGGGTCGCGACCACGTCTCGCTGGACACGCCCGTCGACGAGGACGGCGACACCTCCCTCGGCGACCTCATGGCGCAGGAGACCGCGCCCGGTCCGGACCTCAACGTCCTGGATGCGGAGGCCCGCCAGCGGCTCGAGGACCTCGTCGGGATCCTCGACGAGCGCTCGGCCGACATCGTCCGGGCCCGCTACGGCCTGGCCGACGGACGCCAGCACAAGCTCGCCGACATCGGTGCCCGTCACGGCATCTCCGCCGAGCGGGTCCGCCAGCTCGAGCGCGAGGCGCTGCAGAAGCTCCGCCGCGCCGGCGACCCCGACCTCGCGGCCTGACGCCTGGTCAGTACGCCGCGGACAGCAGGTCCGCGCTCGCGGCCCGTGCCCTCTCGACCACGTCGGGGGGCACGGGCCGCTGTGCTGCCAGGCGCGCCTGCCACATCTGCAGGGCCACCACCCGCGCGGCTGCCTCCTCGACCCGGTCGCGCGAGACCTCGCCCGAGCGCAGCGCGTCGACGATGACCTGGTGCGTGGCGGCGTTGTCGACCGGCATCAGCAGCAGGTCGGCGCCCGCCTCGAGGGCCTGGAGCGCCGGGGTGGGCCGGCCCGCGACGGCGCCCATGCCGAGCGAGTCGGTGATCGTGACGCCCTCGAACCCCAGGTCGTCGCGCAGGAGCGAGTAGACCTCGGGCGCCATGCTCGCCGGGACGTCGGGCGCGATGGACGTGAGGTCGAGGTGGCTCATCATCACCGCGGGCGCGTGGTGCTTGATCGCCGACTCGAACGGCGGCAGGTCGTGCTCGCGCATCTCCTCCAGCGTGGAGTCCACGACGGGCAGCGTGTCGTGGCTGTCGGTCGTCGCCGTGCCGTGGCCGGGGAAGTGCTTGACGGTCGAGACGATGCCGGCGTCGTCGTAGCCCTTGATGGCCGCGCCCACCGCCTGCGACGCGACCTTCGGGTCCTCCGAGGGCGACCTCGCGCCGATGGTGGGGTCGGCGGCGCCGATCGTCACGTCGGCCACCGGGGCGAAGACCCAGGTGAAGCCGAGGTCGCGGAGCTCGAGGCCGGTCGCGACGGCTGCGGCGCGGGTCACCCGGCGTCCGAGTCGCGCGTCGCCCTGCACGGCGAGGCCGGCGGACTGGAAGTGGGGGAAGTCGGTGGCGATCCCGCGCAGGTGGGAGACGTAGCCGCCCTCCTGGTCGACGCCGATGACCGGCGGGAACGGGCGGCCGTCGGACCGCGCAGCCCGGGTGATGGCCGACGTCATGGCGAGCACCTGGTCGCGGTCGGTCACGTTGTCGGCGGTGATCGAGACACCGGCGAGGTGCAGGTCGCGCACCATCTGGGCCGGTACCTCGGGGTCGTAGCCGTGGAAGCGCCCGACGATGACCTGACCGGCCAGCCGGTCGTCGGACCAGCTGCTCACCAGCTCTTGGGCCTGCTCGAGCTCGCCGACCGTCGGGCCCCACGACGTGGGGGTGTCGGGGTCGACGGCGGGCGACGCGGAGGGCTCCGGGGACGACGTCGCGGAGGCGGACGGGGAGGACGTCGAGGAGGACGTCGAGGCCCGTTCGCCGCCGTCGGCGCCCAGGCTCGCGCAGCCGCTGACGAGCAGCAGTCCCGTCGCGATCGCGGCCAGGCGGGGTCGGATCGAGAGCACCCCGGGAGGTTACCGGCCGCACCCTGAACGCGCGGAAACGTCAGGCGCGCGCAACCAGCTCGGCGAGCACCCGCTCGACGGCGGCGCGCAGCTCCTCGCGGGACCCGGTGTTGTCGAGCACGTGGGTGGCGATGGCGATCCGGTCGGCCCGGCCGGCCTGGGCGGCGATCCGGGCCTCCGCCTGCTCGCGGGTCCAGCCCCGGTCGCGCACCATCCGCTCGACCTGGACCTCGGTCGGCACGTCGACGACGAGCACGGCGTCGAAGGAGTCGGCGCGGCCGCCCTCGGCCAGCAGAGGGATGTCGTGGACCACCACGGCGTCCTCGGGGGCCGCCGCCTCGAGCTCGGCGGCGCGGGCGTGGACGAGCGGGTGGACGATCGCCTCCAGGCGTCGACGGGCGTCGGGGTCGGCGAAGACCAGCGCCCCGACCGCGGCGCGGTCGAGGTCGCCCTCGGGCGTCAGGACGTCGTCCCCCAGCTCCTCGACGACCGCCGCGAGGCCGGGCGTGCCCCGCTCGACCACCTCCCGGGCGAGCAGGTCGGCGTCGACGACCACCGCGCCCAGCTCGGCGAGGATGGCCGACACGGTGCTCTTGCCCGAGGCGATGCCTCCGGTCAGGCCGACCCGCAGGGTCATCTGTCCTCCCCCACGACGACGGTCAGGATGTCGTGGAGCGTACGACGTTGCGCGGCGCTGAGCACGTCGAGCACGCCCTCGGAGGCGGCCCGCCGTACGTCGTCGACCTGGGCGACGAGGTCGCGACCCTCGTCGGTGAGGGTCAGCACCGTCGCCCGGCGGTCGGTGGGGTCGGGCGTGCGGGCGACCCAGCCCCGGTCCTCCAGCGCGTCGGCGACCTCGGTGGCGGACCGGGGTGCGATGTGCAGCTCGTCGGCGAGCACCGAGGGCCGCATGCCGCCCTCCCGCGAGGCGAGCACCCGCAGCGCGCGCGACTGCGACGGCGTCACCTGCCACTGCGCCAGCGCCTCGAGGTGGGCGCGGCGGATCCGGCGGGCGACGGCCATCACGAGGTCGCCGGTCTGGGTCCGGTCGGGGTCGGGCTCCACGGAATACATCCTGTCGCAGTGGCGTTGTTGCCTCACAGTGAGGTTACCTCACCTTCCCGGAACCAGAGAGGAGCCGGCCGCGTGGCAGACCACCGACGCTCCACCCCCGTCCACCCCACCACCACCCCCTTCAGCTCCCCCTCCGCGACCCCGCCGGGCGAGCGCGACGGCAGCCGTGGTCCGCGCGGCTCGCGTGGCGGGCGCCCCGATCCCGCCGACGTCCGGCAGCTCGAGCTCTCCCCCGTCCCGCTGCGCCGCATCGCCCGCCTCTTCGCCCCCCACCGGGCCGCGCTCGCCGTCGTGGTCGCGCTGATCGTGCTGAGCTCCGCCGTGGGCCTGGCGCAGCCGTTCCTGGTCCGCCACGTGATCGACGACGCCCTGCCCCGACAGGACGTGCGGCTGCTCCTGCTCCTGGTCGGCGCGATGCTCGGCGTGGCGGCCGCGACCGCCGTCATCGGCGTCGTCCAGACCTGGCTGTCCACGTCGGTCGGCCAGCGCGTGATGCACCGCCTGCGCAGCGACCTCTTCGCCCACCTCCAGCAGCAGTCCCTCGGGTTCTTCACCCGCACCCGCGGCGGCGAGGTGCAGTCGCGCCTGGTCAACGACATCGGCGGCATGCAGGGCGTCGTCACCCAGACCGCGACCTCCGTCGCGGCGAACCTCACCGTCGTGGTCGGCACCGCCGTCGCGATGGTCGCCCTGAGCTGGCGGCTCGCGCTGATCTCGCTCGTGGTGCTCCCGCCGGCGGTGCTGCTGACCCGCCAGGTCGCCCGGATGCGTCACCGCGTCACCGGGGAGCGTCAGCGGCGCCTCGCCGACCTGCACGTCCAGATCGAGGAGGGCCTCTCGGTCAGCGGCGTGCTCCTCACCAAGACCCTCGGTGCCGGACCGCGCCTCGCCGCCCGCTTCGAGGAGACCTCCTCCGACCTCGTCGGTCTCGAGATCCGCTCGCGCCTCGCCGGCCGCTGGCGGATGGCCACGATGAACATCGTCTTCGCCGCCGTCCCGGCCGCGATCTACCTGGCCGCCGGGTTCCCGGCCACGTCGGGCGGGATGACCATCGGCACGCTGGTGGCTTTCATCGCCCTGCAGGGCGGCCTGTTCCGCCCGCTCATGGGCCTGCTCAACGTGGGGGTCGACCTCACCGCGTCGATGGCGCTGTTCAGCCGCATCTTCGAGTACGCCGACCTCCCGGTCGAGATCGCGCAGCCGGCCTCCCCCGTCCGGCTGCCGCGCTCCGCGGCGCGCGGCGAGGTGCGGTTCGACCACGTCGGGTTCGCCTACGACCCCGACCGGCCCGTCCTGGCCGACGTCGACCTCCACGTCCCCGCCGGCACCAGCCTGGCGCTGGTCGGCGCGACCGGCAGCGGCAAGTCCACCCTGGCCTCGCTCGTCGCGCGGCTCCACGACGTCACCGAGGGCCGCGTCACGCTCGACGGCGTCGACGTGCGCGACCTGGCCACCGCCGACCTGGCCGAGCTCGTCGGGGTGGTCACCCAGGAGACCTACCTCCTGCACGCCACGGTGCGCGAGAACCTCCGCCACGCCCGCCCGGACGCCAGCGACGCGGAGGTCGAGCAGGCGGCCCGCGACGCCCGGGTCCACGACCTCATCATGTCGCTGCCCGACGGCTACGACACGGTCGTCGGCTCCCGCGGTCACCGCTTCTCGGGCGGCGAGCAGCAGCGGATCGCGATCGCCCGCACGCTCCTGCGCGACCCGGCGGTCCTGGTCCTCGACGAGGCGACCAGCGCGCTCGACAACGAGACCGAGCGGTCGATCCTCGCCACCCTCGAGGAGCTCGCGCGCACCCGCACCACCATCACCATCGCGCACCGCCTCTCGACGGTCCGCGACGCCGACCAGATCGCCGTGCTGAGCCACGGGCGCGTGGTCGAGGTGGGGACCCACGAGGAGCTGCTGCTCCTGGGCGGGCGCTACGCCGACCTGGTCCGCAGCGGCCTCGGGACCGAGCCCGTCGCGGCGTGACGGCGCCGGGGCGGTGCCGCCGGGCCCGCCGGCCCCCGCCTAGGCGTCCTGGGTGCCCTGGGACGCCTTCTCCGCCGCAGCCAGCAGCACGCAGGTGGCGACCGCCTCCATCGCGCCGGTGACCTCCGCGACGGGCGGCATCGTGGGCGCCAGGCGGATGTTGGTGTCGTCGGGGTCCTGCTTGTAGGGGAACGACGACCCGGCGGGCGTCAGCGCGACCCCCGCCTCGCGGGCGAGCTCGACGACGCGGCTGGCGGTGCCGGGCACGACGTCGAGGTTCACGAAGTACCCGCCGGCGGGGGTGTTCCACGTCGCGACACCGCGTCCTCCGAGGCGCTCGGTCAGCACGCGGTCGACCTCGGCGAACTTCGGGGCGATGATCTCGCGGTGCTTGACCATGTGGTCGCGCACGCCCTGCGGGGTGCCGAAGAACTCGACGTGGCGCAGGTGGTTGACCTTGTCCGGGCCGATGGAGCCGTTGCCGAGGTGACGGAGGTACCACGCGACGTTGTCGGTCGAGGCGGCCAGGAACGCCACACCGGCGCCGGCGTAGGTGATCTTCGAGGTCGAGGCGAACATGATCGGGCGGTGCGGGTGGCCCGCGGCCGAGGCGAGCGTGAGCACGTCGGCGCTCTTGGCCTCGTCCTCGGTCAGGTGGTGCAGCGCGTAGGCGTTGTCCCAGAAGATCTTGAAGTCGGGCGCGGCGGTGGGCATGGACGTCAGCCGGGCGGCGACCTCCTGGGTCACCACGGCACCGGTCGGGTTGGCGTAGGTCGGCACGACCCACATGCCCTTGATGGTCGGGTCGTCGGCCACGAGCGCGGCGACGGCCTCGGCGTCGGGGCCGTCGTCGTCCATCGGCACGGTGAGCATCTCGATGCCGAGGCTCTCGAGCAGCGTGAAGTGGCGGTCGTAGCCCGGCACGGGGCACACGAAGCGCACCTTCTCCTCCTGGCCCCACGGCCGCTCGGAGTCCACGCCCCCGAAGAGCACGAGGTCGACGAGGCACTCGCGCATCATCGTCAGGCTGGAGCTGCCGCCGGCGACGAGCTGCTCGGGCTCGACCCAGAGCAGCTCGGCGAACATCTCGCGCAGCTCCTTCAGGCCCTCGAGCCCGCCGTAGTTGCGCACGTCGACGCCCGACGCCGACCTCGTCGTGCTGGGCAGCTGCAGGAGCCGGTCGGACAGGTCGAGCTGCTGGGCCGACGGCTTGCCGCGCGTGAGGTCGAGGCTCAGGCCCTTCGCCTTGAGCTCCTCGTAGGCGGCTTGCTGCTCGTGGAGCAGCGCGGCGAGGTCGTCGGCGGACAGGTCGGCCAGCGGGGTCGCGTTCACGCCCCCAAGGCTACCGATCACCGCGCCCGGGTCAGGCGGGTGTCTTGAAGCTGCGGCGGTACTCCTGCGGGCTCACGCCGCGCGAGCGGCCGAAGTGGTGTCGGAGGGTGGCGGCGTTGCCGAACCCGACCTCGCTGGCGACCCAGTCGATGGGGTGGTCGGTCTGCTCCAGCAGCTCCTGCGCGGCGCGGACCCGCTCCCCGAGGATCCAGGAGTACGGCGTCGTCCCGGTCTCCTCCTTGAAGCGGCGGGCGAACGTCCGCGCCGACATGTGCATCTGCCGCGCCAGGGTCTCGACGTCGAGCTCCTCGGCGAGGTGGGCGCTGATCCAGGCCAGCAACGGCGCCAGGGCCTCCGACTCGCAGACCGGCACGGGGCGCTCGATGAACTGCGCCTGCCCACCGTCGCGGTGCGGCGGCACGACCATCCGTCGTGCGGTGGTGGCGGCGACCTTCGCCCCGAACTGCTGGCGCATCACGTGGAGCGCGGCGTCCAGGGCGGCCGCGGAGCCCGCCCCGGTGACGACGTTGCCGTCCTGGACGTAGAGCACGTCGCGGTCGACGACGGCGCCGGGGTAGGCCTCGGCGAGCTCGGCGGCGTAGCGCCAGTGCGTGGTGCACCGGCGGCCGTCGAGCAGGCCGGCCTCGCCGAGCATGAACGTCGCCGAGCAGTGGGCGAAGATCAGTGCGCCGCGCTCGTGCGCGTCCCGCAGCAGCTCCGACACCGCTGGGTCTGACCCGCGGTGGTGGCTCTTGGGCGCAAGGCACAGCAGGTCGGCATCGGCCGCCGCCTCCAGCCCCAGGTCGACGACCAGGTCGAACCCGGCGCGCGTGCGCAGCCGGCCCGGGCGCGGGGTCACGACCCGGAAGTCGAACACCGGGTTGTCGTCCTCGGGGTGGTAGGGCTCGGACCACACCTCGCACAGCGCGCCGAGACCGAACGGCTCGGGCTGCTCCTGCACGACAACGGCGACCTTCTGCATGCTGCCACCCTGCTCGATCAGTGGCAGGAAGTCAACGCTCACTGTCATTGCTGCCACTGGTGGCAGCAATCCTGCGAGCGGAGAATTGCTGCCATGACCACCATCCTCGCCCTCCTCGTCCTCGCCGCCCTCGCTCCCCTGCTGGTCGGCTACGCCCGCCACGACCGGTTCGCCGGTCCCGGTGCCACCGCGCACCACCTCGACGACCTCGGCCCGGTCGACGAGCGCCACCACCTCGTCCCCCGCGGCTGACCCGCCCGCGGCTGACCCGCCCGCGGCTGACCCGCCAGCGGCCGCGCCACCACGCCCGGCACAATGCCGGCATGGCAGCCAGCAGCCCGACCGCGCGGAGGCCGGAGCTCGCGCCGGGGTCGCGGGTCGCCCTCCTGGTCCCGGGCACGCCGTCGTACGTCGACCTGGTGCTCGCCCTGCTCGCGGACGGGATCTTCCCGGTGCCGCTCGACCCGGCCCTCACCGCGGCCGAGCGGGAGCGGATCCTCGCGCCGATCCGGCCCGACCTGGTCGTCACCGAGCAGCACGACGTCGCCCACCTCCTGGCGGAGCGGGCCGACCGGGCGCGCGGGCTGCCCCGGGGACGGCCGATCCACTGCACCAGCGGCACCACCGGGACGCCGAAGGGCGTGTGGTCCGGACTCCTCGACGAGGTGTCCGCCGCGGCGCTCGTCGCCGAGGAGCGCGACCTCTGGGGGTTCCGCGACGACGACGTCAACCTCGTGCTCAGCCCGCTGCACCACTCCGCGCCGCTCCGCTTCGCGACCGGCACGCTCCTGGCCGGCGGCCGCATCGTCGTGCCGGGCCGCTTCGACCCCGTCCGGGTCACCGCAGCCATCGCGTCCGAGCGGCCCACGACGATGTTCTGCGTCCCCACGCACCTCCAGCGGCTGCTGGCGTACTGGGACGAGGCGGGGATGCCCGACCTGACGTCCTTCCGGCTGGTGGCCCACGCAGGTGCCCCGTGCCCGCCCGCCGTCAAGGAGCGGATCGTCGAGCTGTTCCCCGACGGGTCGACCTGGGAGTTCTACGGCTCCACCGAGGGCCAGTTCACCGCGTGCCGCTCCGAGGAGTGGCGGGCCCACCCGGGCACCGTGGGGCGGGCACGACCCGGTCGTGTGCTCAGCACCGACGAGGACGGCCGGATCTGGTGCGCGGTGCCCGAGCACGCCCGGTTCACCTACCTCGGCGCGCCCGAGCAGACCGCAGCGGCGTGGCGCGAGACCCCTGACGGGCCGGCGTTGACCGTCGGCGACGTGGGACGCCTCGACGCCGAGGGGTACCTCCACCTCGACGGCCGTCGTACCGACCTCATCATCACCGGCGGCGTCAACGTCTACCCGCTCGAGGTCGAGAACGCGCTGCGCGAGGTCAGCGGGGTCGACGACGTCGCTGTCCTCGGCCTGCCCGACGCCGACTGGGGTCAGCGCGTGGTCGCGGTCGTCGTCGGGGTCGCCGAGGAGGACGCGCTGCGCGCCCACGCGCGCGACGTGCTCGCCCCCGCCAAGCGACCGAAGGACTACCTCCGCGTCGACGAGCTGCCGCTGACCGCGACGGGCAAGGTGCGACGCGACCGCCTCGCCGAGCTGCTCGCGGGGTCCGTCACCGGCCAGGACCCGGGCAGCGTCGCGGCGGAGCAACGACCCTAGGCGTCCCACACCCCGCGCAGCTGCGCGACGAGGTCACGCGACTGCCGCAACCCGGCCTCCGCGGCCACCGCCCGCCGGGCGGGGTCGAGCAGGTTCTTGCCGAAGGCGGCCAGCGCCTCGGGGTCGGGCGTCACGACCGACCAGGCGCGCGGGCCGACCCGCTCCAGCTGCACGCGGATCGACGTCCGCCTGCTGAACGAACGGGGCAGGGGCGCCAGCACGACGACCCGCTCAGCGCCCGCCGCGACGTCGACGTTGGCGGTGGACCGCATGCCGCCGTCCATGTAGGTCCGGTCGTCGATGCCCACCGGGGGCCAGACCGTCGGCACCGCGCAGCTGGCCGCCACGGCCTCGACCAGGTCGACCCCGGAGTCGCGAGTGAAGACGGTGAACTCGCCGCTCACCGCGTCGACCGCCGTGACGCGCAGGTCGCGGTCGGGCCAGTCGTGCACGGGCAGCCGCGCGCGGATCACCGCCGCCCGGTCGATGCTCCCGGGTGCGTGGGCGGCGCGGGCCACGCGCCCGACCCGGGCCAGCTTCTGCCGGCCGCTGCCGGGCAGGACGTAGGGCGGCACCAGCTTGAGCGCGGCAATCCGCGACAGGCGCCCACCGAGCTCGGCGTCCGGGGGCTCCAGCTGCGCTGCGTAGAGGTCCTCCAGTGGCACGGCGCTGCCGAGCTGGGCGCCCACCACCGATCCCGCGGACGTGCCGACGACCATGTCGGCGTCGGTGAGGTCGACGCCCTCGCGCGCGAGGCCGGCGAGGATGCCGAGCTCCCACGCGATGCCGGTGATGCCCCCGCCGCCGAGGACCAGTGCTGAGGTGCCGCTGCCTGTCATGGGCCCAGTTGTAGCGGACCGGACCTGAGGCGCGGGGTGCGGCACGGAGCGGCCGGGAACGGCGACAGCCCGCCGGGTCTCCCCGGCGGGCTGTCGTGTCGTGCGTGTGCGGGTCAGGCGATCAGGCCTGGCCACCCGTCAGCTTCTCGCGGAGCGCCTGCAGCGCCTCGTCCGAGGCGAGCGAGCCACCGGTGTCGCCACCGGTCTCGGCCGCGGTGTCGCCACCGGAGGAGTACGAGGTGGCCTCGCCGGCCTCGACCTCGGCCTGCTTGGCCTCCTCCTGCTGCTTGACGTGCTGCTCCCAGCGGGCGTGCGCCTTGGCGTACTGGTCCTCCCAGACCGCACGCTGCTCCTCGAAGCCCTCGAGCCACTCGCCGGTCTCGGGGTCGAAGCCCTCGGGGTAGACGTAGTTGCCCTGCTCGTCGTAGGTGGCGGTCATGCCGTAGAGGGTCGGGTCGAACTCCTCCACGTCGGCGGCCGCAGCGGTCTCGTTGGCCTGCTTGAGCGACAGCGAGATCCGGCGACGCTCGAGGTCGATGTCGATGATCTTGACCATGACGTCGTCGTTGACCTGGACGACCTGCTCCGGGATCTCCACGTGGCGCTCGGCCAGCTCGGAGATGTGCACGAGGCCCTCGATGCCCTCCTCGACGCGGACGAACGAACCGAAGGGCACCAGCTTGGTGACCTTGCCCGGGACGATCTGGCCGATCTGGTGGGTGCGGGCGAAGTGCTGCCACGGGTCCTCCTGCGTCGCCTTCAGCGACAGGGAGACACGCTCGCGGTCCATGTCGACGTCGAGGACCTCGACGGTGACCTCGTCGCCCACGGCGACGACCTCGGACGGGTGGTCGATGTGCTTCCACGACAGCTCGGAGACGTGGACGAGGCCGTCGACGCCGCCGAGGTCCACGAACGCACCGAAGTTGACGATCGAGGAGACGACGCCCTTGCGGATCTGGCCCTTCTGGAGCTGGGTCAGGAAGCCGTGGCGGACCTCGGACTGGGTCTGCTCGAGCCAGGCGCGACGCGACAGGACCACGTTGTTGCGGTTCTTGTCGAGCTCGATGATCTTCGCCTCGAGCGTCTGGCCGACGTAGGGCTGCAGGTCGCGGACGCGACGCATCTCCACGAGCGAGGCCGGCAGGAAGCCGCGCAGGCCGATGTCGAGGATGAGGCCGCCCTTGACGACCTCGATGACGGTGCCCTCGACGACGCCGTCCTCCTCCTTGACCTGCTCGATGGTGCCCCAGGCGCGCTCGTACTGGGCGCGCTTCTTGGACAGGATCAGACGGCCTTCCTTGTCCTCCTTCTGGAGGACCAGGGCCTCGACCTTGTCGCCCACGGAAACGACCTCGTTGGGGTCGACGTCGTGCTTGATCGACAGCTCGCGCGAGGGGATGACGCCCTCGGTCTTGTAGCCGATGTCGAGGAGGACCTCGTCGCGGTCCACCTTCACGATGGTGCCGTCGACGATGTCGCCGTCGTTGAAGTACTTGATGGTCGCGTCGATCGCCGCGAGGAAGTCCTCTTCGGACCCGATGTCGTTGACAGCCACCTGCGGGGCGTCGTAGTCCGGAAGAGTGGAGAGGGTGCTCGTCATGTGGAAGGAGGTTCCTTGGATGGATGGAGTCGTGCGGACGCACGCAGTCGTCTGTTTCACTGGTCCTCTCGACCACGGGTGGTCGTGGGGGACGCGGCGAGCCCCCGATCCGCTCGGTACGGGAACAGGGCGGACGACTGGCGCAACTCCCAAGCCTACGCGTGCGCGCGTGCCGTCGTCCAACCGGGCGGCCGCCGCCCGTCCACGCTCGCATCCACGCTCAGGCGCCCTCGGGCCACGCGTGGAGGTCGCCGCTCGCGGCGACCGCGCGGAGCAGCACCTCCGCCCGGTCCGCGACGGGGTTCTGACCGGCGCGGGCGGCGAGGTCGACGAGGGACCAGAGGTCGGCCGCGCGGGCCCCGTCGAGGACCTCGGCCGGGTCCCCGCCACGCAGGGCGGTCCACCCCTCGAGGACCCCGTCGACCCAGGGCTGCGACCGGTCGAGACGCACCAGGTTGCCGAGGTCGGTCCACGGGTGCCCGGCATGGGCGAACTCCCAGTCCACCACGCCCACGACGCGCGCCTCCGCGGCGTCGACGAGGACGTTCTTGGGGTTGAGGTCCCCGTGCACGAGGCAGGCCCGACCCGTCGCGTCGAGCAGGTCCTGCGCCCGGTCCGCGACCTCCCGCAGCCTCGCGAGGTCCGGCTCGGGCCAGTGCGCGAGGCGGCTCGCGACCCACTGCTCCAGGTCGTCGCCGGGCAGGGCGGTGAGCGCCAGGGTCGAGTCGGCGAACGCGCCGGGGCGCAGGAACGGCATGCCGGCCAGCGTGCCGGCGACGTGCCCGAGCGCCACGCCGAGCGCCCGGCGTCGGCCGTCGTCGACCGGTCGGGCCAGCACGAGGTCGCCCCGCTCCCCCGTCAGCCAGCTGGTGACCAGCAGGCCCGGCTCGTCGGAGGTCGCCCGCGGCCGGCGCAGCTCGAGCACGTCCGGCACCGGCACCAGCCCGCGGACCAGGCGAAGCACCGCCTCGTCCACCTCCGGGGCCTGCTCGCCGCGCGGGTCGCCGGGCGGGTAGACCCGCACGACCGTGCGCTCCCCCGCCACGTCGGAGACGAAGGTGCGCCCGGAGTGCCCGCCCGGCAACGGCGCCAGCAGGTCTCCGAGGTCGCTCACGCCCGCATGGTGGCACGACCACCCGACGGAGGACGCCGCCACCGCCACCTCTTCGACGTCGTGCGTTACCTCCCTGGGTCTCGCTCGTTGCTCCGGTGAGTTCTTTGCCACAGTCCCGTGGATCTGACGTGGATCACGGGGCGCTCACCACAGGGGGAACCGAAGATGCACCTACGCACACCACGACGGTCGTCCGCGGCAGGGGTCGTCCTGGCCGTCGTCGCACCGGCCGCGCTCGTCACGCTCACGCAGGCGCCAGCCGCGGCCGCTCCGCTGCCGACGACCTACTCCGCGTCGGCCCACGGCGACATCGTCGACCTCGACGCCCGGGTCCTCGGAGGCACGCTCGCGGGGGCGGTGATCGGGCACAGCCGGAGCGCGGTGACGAGCACCGGGACGACGGGGGCGAGCGATGCCTCGTCGTCCAACCTCGACGCCTCGCTCCTGCTCGGGGGCGTCCCGGTCCGGCCAGACCGCGAGTCCGTGACCGCGCCGCCGACGTCGGACCCGCCCCGTCGCGACCTCCTCGACCTCCCGCTCGATCCCGTCGCCGACGTCGGCCTCCTGAGGGGCGACGTCCGGGCCGCCTGGGCCGGCAACGACGCCTGCGTGCCGCTCGGCGCGGGCGGCGAACGCGTCCTGTCCGACGCGCTCACCACGCTGTCCGGCGTGCGGCTGGCCTCGCTCCCCGAGCCGATCGGCACGCTCGCCGACGTCACGGCCTCGCAGACCCGCACCCGCACGGCGCTGGTCGACCGCGGCGCGAGCTCCGACGTCGTCGCCCGCACCACCACCACGGTCGGCGACATCGACCTCCTCGGCGGGCGGGTCAACGTCCACGTGACCGACCCCGTCGTGCTGCAGGCGCGCTCCGACGGCACCACCGGCACCTCCGGGTTCGTCAGCCCGCCCACCGTCACCGCCACCGTCGGCGGCAGCACCGTCGGCATCCCGCTCGACGGCCGGCCGCAGTCCCTCGACCTCGGGGCGCTCGACGCACTCGTCGACCTGTCGGTGACGGCCTTCACCCCGACGGACACCTCGACCGGCGCCACCGGCCGGGGCAGCCTCGACGCGCTCCTCCGCATCGACCTCGAGGTGCTCAGCCTCGTCCCCGGCGGCGCCACCACCGAGGTCTCCCTCGCCGTGGCGCCGATGGCGGCCGAGGCCACGGCCCCCAGCGGGGGCGTCGCGTGCAACGCCGCCGACACCACGGCTCCCGCCGCACCCGAGATCACCGCACCGCCGACCGGTTCGGTCACCTCCGACGCCACGCCGCCGTTCGGCGGCACGGCCGAGCCCGGCGCGACCGTCGTCGTGCGCGACGCGGCGGGCAACGAGGTGTGCACCGGGCAGGCCGACGCGGCCGGCGACTGGGGCTGCACCCCCGCCGGCCCGCTGCCCGAGGGCGAGCACCCCTACTCCGCCACCGCGAGCGACGCGGCGGGCAACACCTCCCCGCCGGGATCGACCACCTTCACGGTCGACACGACCGGCCCCGGGGTCACGGTCTTCACGCCCGCCGACGGTGCGAGCACGACCGACCTGACCCCGGCGGTCACCGGCACCAGCGAGGCCGGCGCCGCCGTCACCGTGCGCGAGGGCGGCCGCACCGTCTGCACCACCACCGCCGGCCCCGACGGCTCCTGGTCCTGCACGCCCACCGTGCCACTCCTGCTCGGGCCGCACACCCTCACCGCGACCGCGGAGGACGTCGCCGGCAACACCTCGACCGCCTCGACCACCTTCACCGTGGTGGTCGTCAGCCCCGGTGACCCCGCAGCACCGGACGCACCCGAGATCACCGCTCCCGCGGACGGTGCGGCCGACCAGGACCCCACCCCGCGGGTCGCCGGGACCGGCGAGGCAGGGGCCACCGTCACCGTGCGCGACGGCGGCACCGTCCTGTGCACCGCCGTCGTGGCCGCCGACGGCACGTGGGCCTGCACGTCGGCGGTCGCGCTGCCGGTCGGGCCGCACGAGCTCGCCGCGACGCAGACCGACGCCTCCGGCAACACCAGCGACGCCGACACGGTGACCTACACCGTCCTCGCGCCCGCCCCGGAGACGGGGCCGACCCCCGGTCCCACGCCCGGCCCGACCCCCGTCCCCGGCGACGCCGACGGCGACGGCCTGACCGACGGCCAGGAGGGAGGGCTCGGCACCGACCCGCTGGACGCCGACACCGACGGCGACGGGCTGTCCGACGGCACCGAGGTCACCACCCACCACACCGACCCGCTGGCCGCCGACACCGACGGCGACGGGCTCACCGACGGTCGTGAGGTGCAGGGCATCAGGATCCGCGAGAGGTTCCAGGTCTGCGGGCGCAAGGTGCGCACGTCCCTCACCGTCCGGACCGACCCGCTGCGCTCGGACACCGACCGCGACGGGCTCACCGACGGCCTCGAGGTCAAGGGCTACCGGATCGAGCAGCGAGTCGTGCTGAAGCACGGCAGGACGCTGGTGATCGGCAGGACCCGCACCGACCCGCGCCGCAAGGACACCGACCGCGACGGACTGACGGACAAGGTGGAGAAGTCCGGCCGGGCCAACAGGCTCTTCGGCCGGGCCAAGACCGACCCGAGCACGTGCGACACCGACCGGGGTGGCGTCTCCGACGGCCGGGAGGTGCGGCTCGGGTCCAACCCCGCGGACGTGCGCTCGGTCCCGCGTCGTCCCCACGTGCACGGCCACCGCCTGCCGCCCGCCGCGGGCTGAGCGGCACACGGTGGGGCACCGGGCGTCGTGGCCCGGTGCCCCACCTGACTACCCTCGTGCCGTGGAGGACCACCTGCCCCAGTCCGTCCGTGTCGAGCGGCGGCCGGTCACCGAGTCCGAGTCGCGCCGGGCCAACGGCCCCGACTGGGACAGGTACGCCGACGAGTACCAGGCGACCCACGGGGCGTTCCTCGGCGACGCCGGCTTCGTCTGGGGCCCCGAGGGCCACACCGAGGACGAGCTCCGGGTCCTCGGCGACGTCGCCGGGCTCGACGTGCTCGAGGTCGGCAGCGGCGCCGGGCAGTGCTCGCGCTGGGTCCGCACCCACGGCGGCCGCTCGTACGGCCTCGACCTGTCGCACCGCCAGCTCCAGCACTCGCTCCGCCTCGACGCCGAGACCGGGACGAGCGTGCCGTCCGTCCGCGCCACCGCGACCGCCCTCCCCTTCGCGACCGCGTCGTTCGACGTCGTGTTCTGCTCGTTCGGGGCGCTGCAGTTCGTCAGCGACATCGACGACGCGGTGGCCGAGGTCGCACGCGTCCTGCGACCGGGCGGGCGCTTCGCGTTCTCCGTGACCCACCCGACCCGGTGGATGTTCCCCGACGACCCCGGTGAGCCCGGGCTCACCGCCACGCAGTCCTACTGGGACCGCACCCCCTACGTCGAGGTCGACGACGCGAGCGGTGTCGTGTCCTACGTGGAGCACCACCGCACCCTCGGCGACTGGGTCCGGCTGCTGACCGCGCACGGCCTCGGGCTCACCGACCTGGTCGAGCCGGAGTGGCCCGAGCACCACGACCGTGTCTGGGGCGGCTGGTCACGCCTGCGGGGACGGCTGACGCCGGGCACGGCGATCTTCGTCGCCCACGCCGCGCGACCCTGAGGCCCGCGCCGCCCGGCGGCGCGCCCGCCCGGCGAGCAGCGACGCCGGGTTGAGGTGGGACCACAGCCGTCGCCGGGGGCCGGCCTGGTCCAGCAGGATCGCCCGCGCCTCCGCGCAGTCGGCCCAGTAGCGCCGGGCCTCCTCCTCGGGTGCCGGGACGGGCGCGAAGACCACGCCGTCGGCCCGTCTGGCCAGCGCGGGGTCGACACCGAGCGACCGTGCCTGCGCCAGCCGGCTCCACCCCTCCGGCACCGGCGAGCCGAGGTCACGGGCGGTGTCGAGGACCTCCTGCCAGGCGTGCACGTGGAGGGCCGGCGAGCCCGCCGACGCCCGCCGCCGACGGCGCACGGCCTTCGCCGCCGGGACCGCCGCCCAGGCCAGGAGCACCAGCCCGCCCGCCGCGGCCAGCCCGAGCCCGGCCGTCTCCCACGGTCCGCGCCTCTCCTCGATCACCGCGTCGGCCGGCAGGTCGATGTCGGCACCCTTCGGGATCTTGACCTCGTCCTCGTCGATCTCCAGCTCGCGGGTCACCCACGCGCCGGCGCTCACCACGTCGTCGCTCTCGTCCTCGGTGTAGGGGTGGACGCCGGTGTAGCGGCTGGGCTCGAGGGTGCGCCAGGTGCCGTCGGCGAACTGGAGCTCGACCCACGACAGCACGTCGGACTGCGAGACCCTGCCGCCGCGACCCGGAGCCGCGCCGACGACGACGCGCGCCGGCACGCCGAGCCTGGAGGCGGCGAGCGCCGTCACCGCGGAGTACTGGAAGGGCGTGGCGACGATGTGGCGCGCGCCCATGAGGCGCAGGCCGAGGTCGACGGGGTCCTGCGAGGAGGTGCCGCTGAGCCGTACCTCTCCGTTGAGCCGCAGGTAGCGCGCCATCAGCAGCACCCGCCGGAGCGGGGCGAGCTCGGCGCGGTCGAAGGGCTCGAGGAACTGGTCGAGGAACGCGCCCTCGGGCTGGCGCTGGTCGTCGGTGGGCTCCATCGTCGGGTCGCCCTCCCGCAGCCCCGGCGGCGGGACCGCGGTGAAGGTGTAGTCGTCGCGCGGGTTGACCCCGCCCTGCACGAGCGCGCTCGACGACGCCTGGTTGTAGCGGACGTCCGCCAGCTGGGTCCTCCCGTCGGTCGACTCGAGGCGGAGCGACGTCAGCTCACCGAAGGTGGGCAGCCAGTCGCTGACGTAGGCCGGACGGACCTGCACCCGGACCCCCACCTCGCGTCCGGGGTGCAGCGGCGCGACCTGCTCGGAGAGCCGGCGGAACGACCCTGCGGGTCCCGCGCCCGGCGACTGGTCGGCCGGGACCCACGCCTGGCCGTCGTAGGTGTCGAGGGCCCCGAAGCGGATGCGCTCGCCGTCGGGCACGCCGATCACCTTGAGCAGCTCGGCGCGCCCGGCCGAGGGTGTCACGAGCGAGTCGAGCGCGTCCGAGGCCACCGCCGCGCCCGCCGGCTCCAGCCGGATCCGGTCGGTCTGGTCGTCGTCGCTCGCCAGGAGCCCGACCAGTCCGGAGACCCCCGCCACCAGGACGGCGGCGACGAGGGTGGCGACGATCCCGCTCCGCGTCGCGCCGCCCAGCGACTGCAGGGACTCGTTGCGGCGGGAGCGGACGGCGGCCCAGACGACGAGCACGACTGTGAGCACGACGCCCCGCAGGACGTAGTGGTCGGGCACGAGGACGGCGAGCGGGATGGTCGCGGCGAGGCCGGCGAGCACCGCCACGCCGGGCGCCAGCGGACGTCGCGTGCCGAGCGCCAGCCACGCCGCGGGCAGGGCGGTGAGGAAGCCCAGGGCGTAGGGCAGGAGCATCACGCTGCCGGACGCGTCGACCGGCGGCAGGGTGCTGACGAACAGGCGCGGCGCGGCCCACGTGTCGCCGAGCACCCGGTTCATCGTGTCGAGGCCCGGCACGATCCACGGACCCGGTCGGCGCAGCGCCGCGAGCGCACCCAGCGGCGCGTAGGCCACCACGGCTCCCAGCAGGTAGAGCCACACGCCCTCCGGCGAGCGGCGTGCGAGCCAGGCGAGGGCGAGGAGGAAGACGACCGGCACCAGGCCGGCGACCAGGTAGTCGCGCGACCAGAAGCTCTCGTCGAGCAGCGTGAGCACGAGCGCGATCGAGCCGAGGGTGACCGCGGCGTCGGCGAGGCTCGCCCCGGCGCCGGCCGGTGCGGCCCTCACCGACGGCCCCTGGCGAGCAGCTCGGGCAGCAGGCCCAGCTCGGGGACGGTCAGCTGGCGGGCGAGGGACGAGTCGTCGATCGAGGCGGTGCCTGCTCCGTCGGCCCGCACCACCATCCACTCCACGCCCTGGCCGAAGTGCGCCGCGACGGCGTGCAGCTCCACGACGTCGCGCGCCGCGCCCGTGACCTGCACGAGGAGCCCGGTGCCGGTGACGGCCCCCGCGGACTCCGCGGAGAGCGCGAGGTAGTGGTCGGCCGTGTCGGTGACGAAGCGGCACGTCGCGTCGGTCATCGCCGCCGCGTCGCGCCCGCGCGCCACGTGGGGTCCGCAGCGCAGGTAGGTGTCGAAGTCGTCGCGGACCGCCCGCAGCGCGATCGAGGCGGCCACCGAGACGGCCAGCTCGAAGTCGCCCGGACGGCGGTAGGACGCGACCCGGTCGTCGAGCAGGATCGTCACGTGGCCGCGGCGCGTCTCGTGGTACTGCCGCACCAGCAGCTCCCCCGCCTTGGCCGAGCTGCGCCAGTGCACGTGGCGCAGGTCGTCGCCGGGGACGTACTCGCGCAGCGCGTGGAAGGCCAGGTCGCTCATCGAGAGCTGCTGGCTGGTCGCGCCGTCGAGGTCGTTGGTGAGACCGCCCGCGAACACCGCCAGGTCGACCACCCGCGGCGCGACGAAGAGCTCGGCCGCCGACCCGGTCGAGACCCGCCTGCTGACCAGGCCGACGGGGTCGGCCTTGTCGTGGGCCACGGGCCCGACGCGGTGCACCCCCCGCGGGAGCGCCGGCAGCGCCACCGACGCGGTGTGCTCGGAGAACGGGGCGGTGAACGGCAGCCGCAGGCCGACCTCGCGGTGCCCGACCGGCACGACGAGCCGCGGGAAGAGCATCGGGGTGGCGCCGGCCCTCAACCGGATCGTCGCGGTGGCGGTGGACCCACCCTCGACCAGCCTGCTGGGACGCAGCACCAGCC
This sequence comes from Nocardioides zeicaulis, assembly GCF_042432345.1. Taxonomy (NCBI): domain Bacteria; kingdom Bacillati; phylum Actinomycetota; class Actinomycetes; order Propionibacteriales; family Nocardioidaceae; genus Nocardioides; species Nocardioides zeicaulis. The sequence goes on from NZ_JBHLXH010000003.1 coordinate 227,892, forward strand.
CGGTCGCCGGCTCTCCGGGCAGCCCCTGCCACAGCAGGCCGAGGGCGACCAGGACGAGGGCGACCACGCCCAGCTGCACGAACTCCTGCCAGTTGAGCAGGACGGCGGTCCCGAGCGCGAGGACGCCGAGCGCCAGGACGCCGCGCCCCAGCGGGGTCAGCAGGCCCGGCAGCCGGCGCGCACCCCGCGCCAGCGGCCCGAGGCGACCGGCACGGCTCACGAGCCGCTGCGCGGCACCGGGACCTGCGCGAGCAGGTCGTCGATGACCTGGTCCGGGGTGAGGCCGCCGAAGGCCGCGCCCGAGGCCATCACGATCCGGTGCACGAGCACGGGGTGGGCGAGCGTGGCGATGTCCTCCGGCACGACGTGGCCGCGGCCCTCGGCCAGCGCCCAGGCCTTCGCCGTGCGGACCCACGCCAGCGCCCCGCGGGTGGACAGCCCGATGCGGACGTCGGGGACCTCGCGCGAGGCCTCGGCGAGGCGGCGGACGTAGGCGATGAGGGACCGGTCGACGTGGACGAGGTCGGCCAGCTGGCCCATCTGCTGGACCTCGCTCGCGGTGACGACCGGCTGCAGGCCAGCGGCGCGGTCACGCACCCGCGACTCGGCGAGCAGGGCCTCGGTGGACTCCGCGTCGGGGTGGCCGACGCTGGTGCGCATGAGGAAGCGGTCGAGCTGGGCCTCGGGCAGCTGGTAGGTGCCGGCCTGCTCGATCGGGTTCTGCGTCGCGATCACCATGAAGGGCCGGCCCACGTCGTGGGTCCGGCCGTCGACGGTGACGTGTCCCTCCTCCATCACCTCCAGCAGCGCCGACTGGGTCTTCGGCGAGGCCCGGTTGATCTCGTCGGCGAGCACCACGCTGTGGAAGATCGGGCCGGGGTGGAAGGAGAACTCGCCGTGGGCCTGGTCGTAGACGGTCACGCCCGTCACGTCGGAGGGCAGCAGGTCGGGGGTGAACTGGATCCGTGCGAAGGAGCAGTCCACCGACCTGGCCACGGCCCGGGCGAGCATGGTCTTGCCGGTGCCGGGCAGGTCCTCCAGCAGGAGGTGCCCGCCCGACACCATGCAGGCCATGGCGAGGCGCACGACGTGCCGCTTGCCGAGCACCGCCGACTCGACGTTGCGCACGGCGCGGTCGAAGGTGTCGGAGTACCACCGGACGTCGTCGGTGTGGACGGTCGCGATGTCGGACATGCGGGGGTCGAGCCGCCTCTCGAGGTCGTACGGGGGGTGGCTCAGGCGGTGCGGCGGCGCATCAGCTGCAGGGCGATCCCGATGAGCAGCGCCGGGATGCCGACGATCCAGCCGACGAGCGGCACGGTCTTGGTCACCAGGTCGAGCGCACCGGCGTTGGACTTGGCGTCGTCGGCGTTGCCGGCGACCTGGTCGTCGGTGAAGCCGTAGTCGAGGATGAGGAACGGGTTGCCCTCGTCGTCGACGCGCTCCTGGTGCTCCGACTGGTTGATGATCGCGCCGGTGGTCGGGTCGATCCAGATCTCGCGGTCCACCGAGTAGGTGCCCTGGATGCCGTCGCTGAGCTCGATCGGGGCGTCCGAGACCTCGATCTTGTAGACGTAGGTCTCGAGGCCGTCGACCGACTCGGTGCGGTCGTAGGTGGCGTCGACCGGCTGGCCGGCGTAGCCGTCCCAGTACTCGTAGGTCTTCTTCTCGGCCTCGAAGGGCCACTTGTTGACCAGGCCCTGCTTGGGCTCGGCGCTCGGCGGCAGGTACTTCGGGTCGTCGACGGCCATCGCGGTGCGGCGGTTCGTGGCGAAGTTGTCGGTGCTGGCCGAGACCAGCCGCTCCTGCGGGTCGTCGGCGCTGACGCACTCGTCGATCTCGCCCTCGTCCTTGACCAGGCAGCTGGAGTTCTGGAAGACGATGACGTCGGAGTCGGACCGCTCGCTGTCGGCACGGGTCACGCTGAAGGCCTTGACCGGGAAGGAGGTGGTGCCGCCGGTGCCGTCCGAGAGCTCCGCGGTGCCGTCCAGCAGCGTCAGGCTGTCGGTGTCCAGGGGGGTCTTCATCAGGCGCCCGGGGGCCCAGAACTGGGCCAGGATGGCGAGGGTGACCAAGAATCCACCCAGCACCGACAAGCCGATGCCGAAGCCTTTACGCATACCGATTTCCTCCTGGTCAGTGCTTAGGTCGGGGGAACTCTAGCAGCGAAGTGACTCATTGGTAGGGAACCGATCAACCCATCTGTGTAGCCTCGTCCGGTGACCCAGACGAGGCCCGTGGAGCCGCTCCTGCGAGGGCGTCGCGGCGGCGCGATCGTGTCCGCCCTGAGGCCTCGCCAGTGGACCAAGAACCTCCTGGTCCTGGCCGCTCCGGTCTTCGCCGGGGAGGTCGCCAGCCCGGGTGTCGTCGGGGCCACGCTGCTCACCTGCGCGGCGTTCTGCCTGGGGTCCTCGGCGGTCTACCTGCTCAACGACGTCTGCGACGTCGAGCTCGACCGCGCCCACCCGGTGAAGCGCCACCGTGCCGTGGCGTCGGGGGCGCTGCCCCTGCGCCTGGCGACGGTCCTCTCTGTCGTGCTCGCCGTCGCCGGCCTCGCCCTCACCGCCCTCATCGGGTGGCAGGTCCTGGCCATCTACGCCTGCTACGTCGGGCTCAACGTGTCCTACAGCCTGCGCCTCAAGCACGAGCCGGTCGTCGACATCGCCCTGATCGCCTCGGGCTTCCTGCTGCGCGCGATCGCCGGGGGCGCGGCCAACGACATCTCCCTCTCGCAGTGGTTCCTCCTCATCGCCGCGTTCGGCTCGCTCTTCGTCGCCGCGGGCAAGAGGTACGGAGAGGTGAGCCTGATGGGAGCCGGCGAGTCGGTCACCCGCACGTCGCTGAGGCGCTACTCCGCGACCTACCTGCGCTTCGTGTGGACGATGAGCGCGGCCGTGCTGGTGATGTCCTACGGCCTGTGGTCGTTCGAGATCTCCGACCGCGAGAACATGCCGTGGGCGGCGGGGTCGATGGTGCCCTTCGTGCTCGGCGTGCTTCGCTACGCGATGGACGTCGACAGCGGTGCCGCGGGCGAGCCCGAGGACCTCGCGTTCGGCGACCGGGTGCTGCAGCTCTTCGGCGCCGCGTGGCTGGCGCTGGTCGTGGTGGCCGTCTACGCCCGCGGCTGACGCACGAGCAGCGCGCGACTGGCGCGCTTGCCCATGCGCAGCACGCCCTGGGGAGCCGAGCGGCGGTGCACCGACGTGCCCGCCTGCTCGGGCTGGTCGCGGCGCTGGAGGAACCAGTCGTACGCCTCGCGCATCGCGTCGTCGGTCGAGTACCGCGAGCGCCACCCGAGCTCGTCGCGCGCCGGGGCGACGTCGAACCACATCGACTCGCCGTACATGAGCCAGTGGTAGGGGCCGAGCGGTGAGAGCCCGAGCTGCCCGGTGGCCTGGACGAGCGGCCGCATGACCGCCTTGGGCAGGCCGACCACGCGCGCCCCGGTGCCGGCGTGCGCGCACAGCGTCTCGAGCGTCGCGCGCATCGTGCCGAACGACTCGGAGCCGATGTTGTAGACCGACGGTCCGGGGCGCGCCGCCGCGAGCAGGCACGCGGTCGCGATGTCGTGGGCGTGGACGAACTGGTAGCGGTTGTCGCCGCGACCCAGGACCGGGACCGCCGCTCCGTCGGCGATCCAGTCGAAGAGGATGCCGAAGATGCCGAGCCGGCCCGGGCCCACCACGGTGCGCGGACGCACGATGCTCACGTCGAGGCCGCGGGAGACGGCCGCGGCACACAGGTGCTCCGCGTCGAGCTTGGCCCGGCCGTAGGCCTCGGCCGGGCGGGGCTCGGTGTCGCGGGTGACGGGGTTGGCCCGCGGCACCCCGAACACCGCGGACGAGGAGGTGTGCACCACCTTGCGCACACCCGCGTCGGCGCACGCCCGCAGCAGCACCTCGGTGCCGCCGACGTTGACCGACTCGAAGAGCTCCGGGTCCTTGGCCAGGGGCACCTGCGCGACGTTGTGCAGCACGACGTCGACGCCGTCGAGGGCCGACCGGACGTCGGCGGAGGAGCGGATGTCACCCACGACGAGGTCGGCGGACGCCGGGCGGCCGGGATCGTCCACCACGTCGAGCACGCGGACGTCCACCCCGGCCGCGACCAGCTGGCGGACCACCTCGGAGCCGAGGTAGCCGCTGCCGCCGGTCACCAGGGCGCGACGGGGCGCGTCGCCGGTGCTCACAGCTCGACGCCGTGGGCCAGGCACCAGCGGATCGCCTCGCGGGTGCCGTCGAGCAGGCCGACCCGCGGCGCGTAGCCCAGCACGTCGCGCGTCGCGCTGACGTCACAGGCGATGGAGTGCCGGAGCTCCCCCATGACGTGGAGCTCGGAGACGTAGCGTCCGCGTGCCTGCAGGAAGGCGTCGGCGCGCTCGGCGAGGGCCGATGCCGCGGCCGGCAGCCGGGCGTGGCCGCGGCGCACGGTGAGCCCCTCCGCCTCGAAGGCGTCCTGCACGGTGGACACGATGTCGACGAGCCGCAGCGGCTCGGGGTCGGCGACCCAGAACGCCTGGCCGCCGGCGTCGCGGCAGCGCTCGGCGAACGCGACGCCCTGGACCAGGTTGTCGACGTGCACGACCGAGCGCTGCTGCTCGCCCGACCCCGGGACCGGGAACCGGCCGGCGCGCACCATGCGGAGGAAGCGCACCTGCCGCTCGGGCAGGTGGGGGCCCTGGAACCACGGCGGGCGCACGACCACCGTCTCGAGCCCGTCGGGGTCGTGCCGTGCGAGGGCCGCCTGCTCGCCGCGCATCTTCGACCCGCCGTAGCCCAGCACCGGGCGGTAGGGCTCGTGCTGGCGGAACCGGTCGCCGGCGACGTTGACGCCGAAGGGCGAGTTGGACGACACGTGCACGACGCGACGCGCGCCGGCCCGGGCCGCGGCGTCCAGCACCGTGCGCGTGCCCCCGACGTTGACCCGCTCGAAGTCGGCGACCCGCTCGGGGTGGATGACCCCCGCCGCGTGGACGACGGACGCGCCGTCGGCGCCGTCGAGCAGGCGCGCGACGACGACCTCGTCGGCGACGTCGCCCACGTGCACCTCGCAGCCCGGCAAGGCCGCCAGCACGCCGGGCACCTCGGCGGGGTCCCGGACGAGCGCGCGGACCGTCCCGGACCGTCCGACCGGGCCGTGGCGTGGTGCCGGCTCTGCGAGCGCACGGAGGTAGGCCTGGCCGAACCACCCGCCGGCACCGGTGAGGACCGTCATCCCCGGGGGGGCGAGCAGGGGCGGCAGGCTCTCCGGCCGGTCGGTCGGCATCAGCGGGCTCCTTGGTCGGCGAGGAAACGGGCGACGTTGCGGTGGGCGATCGCCATCAACGTCCCCTGCGGGTTGATGCCGGGGGCCCAGGGCAGGAGGGACGCGTCGTTGACCCACAGCCGCTCGGCGTCGTGCAGCGCACCGAACGAGTCGGCCCCGCAGCGGTCGCGGTCCTCCCCCATCGGGACGGTGCCGGCGAGGTGGACGGTCATCAGGCTCGAGCGGGTGGGCCGGAAGCCCTCGGCGACGGAGACGGCGTCGTCGCGACCGGTCACCGCCCGGGCGCCGGAGAACGCGGGCAGCAGCTGCGGTGAGCCGCCGGCGAGGAGGAGGTGCATCAGCCGGGCGAGCCCGCTCCGCAGCCGCGCGCGGTCCAGGGCCGACAGGCGATAGGTGACGACGGGGTCGCGACGGCCCGGGACCGCCTGGACGCGTCCCCGTCCGGTGGTCTGGATCGCGGCGTAGTGGACGCCGAGGCGCTGCCACCGCTCGAGCTGGGGTCCGAAGGAGTCCCAGTTCTCCGACAGCGCCAGCGCGACCATCGCGTGGGTGCTGGCCGACGACCCGAAGCTGAGCCAGGGCGCGAACTCCCGCACCTGCACCGACGCCACCTCGCCCAGGTCGCCGAGGTCGTCGACGTGCTCGGGCAGCTCGGCGACCACCTTCACCGTCGGGTGCACCGAGAGGTTGCCCCCGACGTGCCGGCGCCAGCCCGACCGCTGCAGGAGGGCCGGGGTCTGGATGGTGCCGCCGCACACGAAGACCACGTCGGCGTGGAGCAGCTCGCGCACGTCCCGGCCGCCGGCGCGACGCACGACCTCGACGCCGACCGCCCGGGCACCGCGCCGGAGGACCCGCACGACCCGCGTCGAGTCCTGCACCTCCACACCGCCCTGCTCGGCCCGGGCGAGGTAGGTGCGGCTCATCGTCTGGCGCTCGACGGTGCCCGAGGCCGACGCCCGGGCCGCCCGCGGCACGTGCACCGCGTGCCAGCCCAGCGTGTCGGCGCCGTCGCGGAGCAGCCGTCCGGCCCCGCCGCCGTGCGCGGCGCCGAGGTCGTCGTCGATCCCGAGCGACTCCTCGACCCGGCGGTGGTGGGGCAGCAACGCCTCCGGGGCGAGGTCCTCGATGCGGTGCGTCCGCGTCCAGTCGGCGAGCAGCTGGGCCGACGGGCGATGGTAGAGCCCGGAGTTGACCTCGCTGCCCCCGCCCACCACGCACCCCTCGGTGTAGGCGATGGTCGGCGCTCCGAGCGCCGCGGTGAGACCTGCGTTGCGGTAGGACTCCGCCATCTGGTCGAGGGAGTACTGGACCTGCGTCTCGGGGGCGACCCGTGGGCCCTCCTCGAGCACGAGGACGTCGAGCCCCGCGGCGGCGAGCCCGTCCGCGGTGACCGAGCCACCCGGACCCGAGCCGACCACCACCGCGTCGACCCGGCGGCTCACGGGCCCTCCCCGGTCGCCGAGCCGGTCGTCGAGCCCGTGTCCGAGCCCGTGTCCGAGCCCGTGTCCGAACCAAGGGTGGGGTCGGCCGCCTCGCAGGCCGCCGCGAGGGCGAGGCCGCGCACGAGCCGGACGTACTCGCGCAGGACCGGGAGGTCGGTGTCGAGCCACCGCTCCCCCGCCCAGCGTCGCCGGACGAGCACCGCCCGGCCGGCGATCGCGACCCCCGGCCGCACCGAGTCGGGCAGGGCGGCCACGGCGCGACCGACCTGGCGCACGGCAGCCGCGCGGCGCTCTGGGCCCACGTCGGGGAGGTCGCGCGCGATGATCTCCTCGGCGAGCGCCGTGGACGTCGACACCAGCCGGCTCATGGCACGCAGATCCGGACGGGGCCGGTCCCCTCGACCTGGACGATCAGCGTGGACGCCGCAGCGGTCGACCCGATCACCACCTCGTCGGAGTCGACCGACCAGTCCCGGGTCCACGACTCCACGCCGAACCGCTCGATGCGGGTGCGCACGGAGGTGAGCTCGTCCGCCTCCAGGCGCACCTCGGAGCCGCCCTCGTCCACGTCGAGCGAGAACTCGAGGGACCCGGCGGTGTCGTAGGCGCGGCAGCCGGACGACGCGTCGAGCGGCGAGCCGAACCCCGACCACCCGAGCATGGCGGTGGGCGCCGCGAGGTCGTAGGAGTCGGGGCCCACCCCCACGAAGAACATCGACTCGGCGTCGACGCGTCCCTTGCCCGACGGGAGCCGGTCCGGCAGGGCGTCGCGGATCTCGGGCGAGGTGACGAGGTCAGCGGTGATGGTGGGGCCGCCCCAGTCGCCGGTGGACTGCGTCAGCGGTTCCTGGCCGGCGTCGACCGCCTGGCCGGCCCCGAGCAGCCGGTCGGGCCAGACCCGGGTGAAGGTGTGGAGGTCCTGGTAGTAGGCGTGGGCGGTGCTCGCCCCCTGCAGGGCGTAGGCGAGGAGGACCAGCCCGGTGAGCGGCACCAGCAGCGTGAGCGGCGCCACGACCCGACGGGCGAGCACGCCGAGGCAGACCGCCAGCGCCGGGCTCAGGTAGACGAAGGCCGCGTAGGCGTAGCGCCCGCCCAGCGCGTCCTCGAAGCCCCAGCTCAGGCGCAGCGCGACGACCAGGATCATGTGGCTGGCGTAGCCCGCGAGCCCCGCCCAGCACAGCGTGTCGAGGCGCGGGTCGCGGAGCTCGCGGTCGATGCCGAGCAGCGGGACCAGGACGAGCACGACGGCGAGCACGGCGCCACCGGCGGGGAGGCCGGTCGCGCCGTCGAAGGCGTGCGCGACCGCGCTCCAGACGAACTCGGTGGAGCGGGTGTAGTCCCACGCGCTGACGAAGTCGTGGGCCTCGCCGCGGCCCGCGGTGGCGTACCAGAGGAGGTAGAGCGCGACCGGCACGCTCAGCCCGACCGCGAATGCGCGGGGTCCCCGGGAGAAGAGGAGGTAGTAGGCGACGAAGGCGACCATCGGCACGCCCGTCGCCGAGAACATGAGGCTCAGCAGCATGAGCAGCCACAGCACCGGGAGGTGCCGGCGCCGGCGGTCCTCGACCATCGCCCAGCGCAGTGCGGCCAGCGCGAACATCGTCGACCCGGTGTGGTTCATCGACGTGGTGGAGAGCAGCGCCTCCGTGGCCACGCCGAGGAACAGGACCGACCACGCGGTGACCACGCTGGTCCAGCGCGACACCCCGACGCGGCGCAACACCGAGAAGACGAGGAGCACGACGACGGCGTGCATGACGATCTGCACGATGCTGTAGGCGAGGTAGCTGCGGAGCCCGGCGAACGGGAAGATCGCCCGGAACAGCAGCACCATCAGCGTCGACCAGTGCTCGTTGTGCGGGGCCCAGAGGCCGCGGTCGGGCCCGCCGTCGATCGTGCCGCGGGTGAGCAGGAAGTCCCAGTCGTCGCCGAAGAACCACAGGCGACGCGACATCGAGACCAGGACGAGGGTCTGCACGGCGATGCCGGCGACGAGCACCAGCTCGGGCAGCCGGGTGCGCAGCGAGCGTGGGGTCCGGCGAGGCGAGGGACGGCTCCACTCGCTGTCGTCGTCCATGTGTCCCCCATCCGTTCGGTGCGACGCGGGCTGCAACCTAACAGGTGCGGGCGTTCGCCGGAGGACTTCCCCCGCCCGTACTAGAGTCACGCCCCGTGACGGCGGAGAGCACGGTCGACAGCACGGTCGGGAGCGGGGTCGGGCACGGGTCCGGGAGCAGGTCGCGAAGGACCCTCGTCGGCGAGCGGATCGGCGTCCTCGACGGCCTGCGGGGCGTGGCGATCATCCTGGTGTTCCTCTCGCACCACTACTACCTGTGGAGCCCGGTCACCGACGACACCAACCCCGTCGTGGCCACCCTGCTCGACAGCGGGAACCTCGCGGTGAGCATCTTCTTCGCGGTGGGCGCCTTCCTCTACACCCGCTCGCTCGTGCGCCGCCGCGACCGCGCCGACCTCGGGATCAACCCGCCGGTCGTGGTGGCCCGTCGCTACGTCCGCCTCACCGCCCAGGTGGCGGTGCTGCTCCTCGCCGTCGCCGCGGTGACCGTCCTCGACGGGGGCGACACCTACCCGGGCACCGACCTCGGGCGCTCCGCCGTGCACGTGCTCACCCACAGCTGGAACTGGTTCGTCCTCGACGAGGTGGCACTCGCCCGCCCGGACCTCGGCCACCTCTGGTACGTCTCGGTCGACTTCCAGGTCTTCCTGGCCGTCCTGCTGCTCGTCCACGTGCTGCGCCGGCACGCCACGACGCTGGTGGTCGTCCTCCTGCTGCTCCTCGTGGCCTGCTGGGCCTGGCGCCACCACGTCTTCGTCGAGGAGGGCCAGTTCTACGCACTCCTGCGCACCACGACCCGCGCCGACGCCGCCCTCGCCGGTGCCGCCGTCGGTGCCGCGACCGCGACCGGGTGGCTCGAGCACGTCCGGCCCCACGCCCGCGCGGTGGTCGTCGTCTCGGTCCTCGCGCTCGTGCCCCTGGCCTGGGTCACCCTCGACGAGTCCTGGCACTTCGGGTGGGGCGGGGTCGCCCTCGACCTCACGCTCATGGCGCTGCTGGCCGGCGTGGCGGTCGCACCGTCCGTCCCGGTGGCCGTCGCCCGCACGGTCGGAGCCCGTCCGCTCGCCTTCCTCGGACGCCGCTCACTGGGCGTCTACGTGTGGCACTTCCCGGTGTTCAACCAGGTCTCCGCGCACGGCGCCGACTGGGAGTCGTGGCAGCGGGTCGCCGTCGCGTGGCCGCTCGCGCTGCTGCTGGCCGCGGCCAGCGAGTACTTCGTCGAGGGCCAGGTCCGCCACCTGCTGGCGGCCGGGTGGTGGTCACGGGTGGACCTTCCGCGCGACGACACCCGCCGCGTGGACCCCGTCGACTTCAGCGCCGTCTGGGACGCAGCCGGTCAGCCTTCGACATCACCCGCTGCGCGAAGTCGTCGCTGAGCCCGAGGCGGCGCTTGGCGCGGTCGTAGAGCGCCAGCGCGGTCCGGTCGGCCCACACGGCGGCCTTCGCCACCGCGCCGTCCTCCGGACGCGCCTGGTAGTTGGTGGAACGGCGCTCGGGGTTGACCTCTTCGGTGAAGTAGTAGAGGGCCATCGACCGGCGGGCGACGTCGTCGGGGCACTCCAGGCCGTCCGGGTGGCCGTGGAAGCTGTCGAACGAGGTGGTGAACACGAGCATCCGGTTGCCGGCCGGCGTCACCGTGGCCTGGCACGAGCGCATCTGCTGGTCCCAGAGCTCGAGCTTGCCGCCCCACTCGTCGCGCCACTCCTCGTTGAGGTAGAGCAGGATGTTGACCTGGCGCTTCCAGCTGTCGTGCTCGTGGTGCGTGGTGAAGTCGGCGTGGATGTTGAGGTGGCCGCCGCGCAGCGTCTGGTGCAGGCCCCCGCCGTCCATCGACCAGTCCGGCATCAGGTCCGGGATGCCGGTGAGGTCCTCGAGCCACTGCACGAACTCCGGGGAGCAGAACTCCTCCGCGACCGCCTTGAGGGTCGAGCCCCAGCTGTCGGGCACCGTGTTGGAGTACTTGGTCTCGTTGACGTGGAGGTAGCCCTTCCAGAACTCGTCGCCGATGCCCGGGAACTCCTCCACGCACCGGCCGAACGCGTCGGTGGTGAGGACGTCGTCGAGGACGATGTAGGGGAACGGGGAGGCGGTCCGGTAGGCCTGCGACTTCGCGTCCATCTGGTCGCGAAGCTTCTCCATGTTCACCAAGCTCAGACGCTGCATGGCGGGTACTATCGCACACCGTGGGACGGCTGGTGCGGGGTTCGCCCACGACGAGGCGGGATGTGCCTACACTGCCACCGCCGGCTAGCTACTGAGGAGTAAGTCATGAGCATCACCCCCGCGCCCGAGGTCGACGCGGGCGCCCCCGCGGAGCCCGTGCCCCATCCGCGGGTGGGTGTCCTGGTCGTGGCCTACAACGCCGAGACCACGCTCGCCCAGACCCTTGCCCGGCTCCCGCGCTCGTTCGTGGAGATGGCCGACCACCTCCTCGTCGCCGACGACGCCAGCCAGGACGGCACCTACGAGGTGGGCGTCCGGTTCCAGGCCAGCGGCCGGCTGCCGATGACCGTGGTCTCGCGCGAGTCCAACCTGGGCTACGGCGGCAACCAGAAGGCCGGCTACCGGTGGGCCATCGACCACGGCCTCGACGTCGTGGTCCTCCTGCACGCCGACGGGCAGTACGCCCCCGAGCACATCGAGTCGCTCGTCGAGCCGCTGGTTCGCGGCGAGGCCGACGCGGTGTTCGGCTCGCGGATGATGCAGCCCGGCTCGGCGCTGCGCGGCGGCATGCCGCTCTACAAGTACGTCGGCAACCGCATCCTGTCGACCGCCCAGAACAAGCTGACCGGGCTCGAGCTCAGCGAGTGGCACAGCGGCTACCGCGCGTACCGCGTGCAGGCGCTCGACGAGCTGCCCCTCGACACCTACAGCGACGACTTCGACTTCGACACCGAGATCATCCTGGGGCTGCTCGCGCACCGCAAGCGGATCCGCGAGGTCCCGATCCCGACCTACTACGGCGACGAGATCTGCCGCGTCAACGGCATGGCCTACGCCAAGGACGTCATGGTCGACGTGGTCAAGTTCCGCGCCCGGTCGATGGGCTTCGGCACCTCGACCGACGGCGTCGCGCCCGCCGTGGAGAGCGCGTACCCGCTCAAGCCCTCCGCCCACTCCTCCCACGGCGTGCTGCTGCGGTGGACCGGGCGCCGCTCCCGGGCCCGCGTGCTCGACGTGGGCTGCGCCGACGGCATGTTCGCCTCGCTGCTGCGCGAGCAGGGCCACCACGTCACCGGCACCGACCTGGTGCAGGAGCCCGGGGTCGAGACGCGCGTCGACTCCTTCGTGCAGGCCGACCTCAACGGCGGCCTGCCCGCCGGGGTCGACGGCCCCTACGACGTCGTGGTCGCCGGTGACGTGCTGGAGCACGTCATCGACCCGGCCACCCTGCTCGACGAGCTCGGGGAGCGCCTCGCGCCCGGCGGCGAGGTCGTGGTGTCGGTGCCGAACTTCGGCCACTGGTACCCCCGCTTCCGCGCCGCGAGCGGCACCTTCGCGTACGACTCGCGCGGTCCGCTCGACGAGGGGCACGTCCGCTTCTTCACCCGCCGCAGCTTCGAGCGCCTGGTGGCCAGGAGCAACCTGCACGTCGTCGAGCGCGACGTCGTCGGCTCCCCCATCGACGTGCTCGACCGGGGCCGAGCCGAGGACGTCACCTCGCGGGGCCTCCGGCTGATGAGCCGCCTCGACCGGTTCGCCACGCGCGTGTGGCCCACCCTCTTCGGCTACCAGTTCCTCTACCGGCTGGAGCGAGACTGACGATGGCTGACCGCAGCCGGCTCTGGCGCCGACTGTCCAGCACCGTCGGGGTCGTCGTCGGGTCGCTGGCCTACGTCCTGACCCTCCTCGCATGGTCGTGGCAGCCGACCCGTACCGGGACCGAGTCCCGCTACGCCTCCGACTTCTTCGACGTGCAGGCCCAGGCCTTCCTCAACGGCGACATCCACCTGCCGCCGGGCTCGATGGGGATCGAGGGCTTCATCCACGACGGACAGGAGTTCCAGTACTTCGGGCCGTTCCCGGCGTTGCTGCGCGTGCCGGTCTTCGCGGTCACCGACGGGCTCAAGGGCGAGCTCACCGTGTTCTCGATGCTGCTCGCCTACGTCCTCATGGTCGTGATGACCCTGCGGCTGTTCTGGCTGGTGCGCGACCTGCTGCGGCACGGTGCGCCGGTGGGCCGCTTCGAGGCCGTGGTCTCGGGGACGTTCCTGGCCCTGGCGCTCGGCGGCACCACCTTGACCTTCGACGCCTCGCTCCCCTGGGCCTTCCACGAGGTCTACGCGTGGGCGGTGCCGCTGTCGATCGCGGCGCTCTACTGGCTCCTGCGCGTGCTCGTCCAGCCGACGCGACCCGCGGCCTCCTGGCTGTTCGTCACGCTCCTGGCGCTCGCGCTCACCCGCACCACCGGCGGGTGGGCGATGTGCGGCGGCGCCGTGCTGGCCGGGCTGTGGATGCTGACCGGGCGGCTGCACGTGTCACGCCGGTGGGGCTGGGTGCTGCTCGGGGTGGGTCTCGCCCCGGTCCTGGTGGCGGCGGCCTACAACTACGCCAAGTTCGACCACCCCTACATGTTCCCCCTCCAGGAGCAGGTCTTCACCCGGATCAGCCCGCAGCGCCAGCTCGCGCTCGAGGTCAACGGCGGGTCGATCACCGGGCTGCAGTTCCTGCCCAGCACGCTCGTGAGCTACTTCGACCCGCTCGGCATCCGCTTCGTCGACTACTTCCCGTTCGTCACGATGCCGGAGCACGCAGCCCGGGCCTACGCCGGCGCCACGCTCGACCAGTCCTACCGCTCGGGCAGCGTGACCGCCTTCATGCCGGCCCTCGTCCTCCTGACGCTCGCCGCGATGGTGCTCCTCCTCGGCCGGCGATCGCTGGAGCGCCGGCTGCTGCGCGTCCCGATGATCGCCGCGCTCGTGGTGCCTGCCGGCGTGCTGAACTACGGCTACATCGCCTTCCGCTACACCAGCGAGTTCGTCCCCCTGCTGGTGCTCGGCGGCATGGTGGCCACCGTCGTGCTGGTCGACCGGGTCGTCGAGCGCGGACCGGCGCTGCGGGCGGCCCTCGCCGGCGGTCTCGCCACCGGGACGGCGTACTCCGTGGCGGCGATGCTGCTCGTGGGCTTCACCGCGTCGGCCACGACGTCCGCGGGCCCGGAGCTCAACCGCTACGTCGACACCCAGATCTCGGTCAGCGGGTCCCGCCTCGCACCGCTCGTCGACGAGGGCGAGGGGCTGCCCCCGGTGCCGGCCGGGCCCGACCGGCTCTACATCCAGGGCGACTGCGACGCGCTCTACTACAGCACCGGCGCGACCGCCGACCACTGGATGCTCGTCGAGCGCCGCCAGGCCATCGTGCGCGTGGAGGTGCCGCCGCGGGCGACCGCCGGCCGCGTGCCGATCGCCGACATCGAGACCGATCCCGACCGCGAGGTGCTCCTCGAGACCAGCGGCGACGGGCGGGCGCGGGTGCTGCTGCGCGACGAGAACGGCTTCTTCGCCGCGCCGTGGTTCGACGTCCTCCCGCCCTACCGCGTCAACGTGGGCGTCACCGACCTCACCGGCTTCGGCTGGGTCGAGGTGTGGTCGACGCCGGGCGGGTGGGCCGGCTACCTCAGGTCGACCTACCGCGACGACGACCTCGACAACCTCCCCGTCGACATCACGACGCTCCAGCCCAGCCGGGCGGCGCGCCCGCTGGCCAGGCACGTGCTGACCGAGCGGGGCGAGAGCCTCCCGCCCCGCATCTGCGAGCGCCTGCGCACGGAGGTCCTCGGCGAGGCCGAAGCGGCGCGATGACGCGCCCCGGCACCCTGCGGATCGCCTTCCTGTCCTGGCGCGACACCACGCACCCCGACGGCGGCGGCTCGGAGGTGTTCGTGGAGTCGGTGGGCCGCGAGCTGGTCCGGCGCGGCCACGAGGTGACGTTGCTGTGCGCCCGCCACCCCGGCGCCGCCCGGCGCGAGGTGCGCGACGGCGTACGCCTGCGGCGCCTCGGCGGCCGGCTCTCCGTCTACCCCTGGGGCCTGGCGTGGCTGGTGCGGCACCGCCACGACGTCGACGTGGTCGTCGACGTGGTCAACGGCCTGCCCTTCGCCACGCCGCTCGTACGACGGCGCGGCGTGGTCGCGCTGGTGCACCACGTGCACGCCGAGCAGTGGCGCATCATCTACCCCGGGCTCGCCGGCCGGGTCGGCTGGTTCGTCGAGAGCCGGGCCGTCCCGCTGCTCTACCGCGGACGGAGCTTCCTGACGGTCTCCGAGGCGTCGCGCCGCGACCTGGCGGCCCTGGGGGTGCCGGCCGAGCGGACCACCGTGGTGCGCAACGGCCTCGCGGCCGCACCGCCCGAGCACCCGCCGGCCGAGTCGCCCACCCCGCGGCTGGTGGTCCTCTCGCGGCTGGTGCCGCACAAGCAGATCGAGCACGCCTTCACGGTGGTGCGCCGGCTGGCCGACGACCTGCCCGGGCTGCACCTCGACGTCGTCGGCGACGGGTGGTGGCGCGCCGAGCTCGAGGCCGCGGCGGCGGCCGAGGGCGTCACCGACCGGGTCACCTTCCACGGCCACGTCGACACCGCGAGGCGCGACGAGCTCGTCGCCCGCGCGTGGGTGATGCTGATGCCCTCGGTGAAGGAGGGCTGGTGCCTGGCGATCACCGAGGCCGGCGCGCAGGGGACGCCGAGCATCGCCTACGCGAGCGCGGGTGGGGTCACCGAGTCGATCCGCGACGGCGAGAGCGGCCGCCTCGTCGAGGACCTCGACGCGATGGTGGCCGTCACCCGGGAGCTCCTGCAGGCGCCGGAGCAGCGCCGCGCGCTCGGCGCGTCGGCACGGCAGCTCGCCGCAGGCCTGACCTGGGAGGCGTGTGCCGAGCGGGCCGAGCAGGTGCTCCGGTCAGCGGCCGGAGCACGGGGCGATCAGTCGCCGTAGACGAGGATCTGCTGGCTGGCGGGGTTCTTGTCCGGCGCGGTGGTCTGGCTGTAGACGAGACCGAAGAGACCGATGGCAGCCAGGATGCAGCCGATGAGGATCGGGAGGAACAGGGTCAGCCAGCTGCCCACTGCCGAACCGGAGGTGCCCGTGCTGCTCACTGAATGTCTCCCTCTGCCGAAGTTACCGAGCGTCAGGGTACATCAACGCGGGGTCCGCGTCTGCCTCCCGACACGGTCGCTGCGGGCTGCTCAGCGGCGGCGCCGACGGGCCGCCACCACGTCCCGGGCGCGGGTGCCGAGCGCCCCCAGCGCCACGAGGAGCGCGACGAGGTGGGCGCCCAGGACGGCGACGCGCCGGCCCTCCGCGTCCGGCTCCTTGCGCGCCGCCGCTCCGGGCACCCGGTAGAGGGCGGCGTCGTCGCCGACGACCACCGGCTCCAGCCCGGCCAGGTCGACCAGCTGGGCCTCGCGGTCGTCGGGGTAGAGCAGCACCCACGTCACGCCGAGCGGGGCCAGGACGTCCGCCGGTCGACCGTCCTCCAGCGCGGCCCCGATCTCCGCGGCACGGGTGCTCTCCCCCGGCACCAACGTCGCGCCGACCTGCAGCGAGTCGCTCGTGACGACGTCCGTGTCGAGCAACCGCACCGCGGGGTCCGACGAGGTCATCCCGGGGTGTCCCCACGAGAAGGCCCGGTAGGCACGCCACGGCAGCGTGACGACGACACCGTCCTGGCCCGACAGCGCCTCGGCGACCCGGTCCAGGTCGTCGGGGAGGTGCACTGGCGACACCGTCGCCCAGGTGCGGACCGTCGCGTCCGGGAGCAGGACGAGCGGGAGCAGGGCGAGCAGGAACGCCACCATCGGCGCCGCCTCACGCCCGGCCAGGGGCCGCACGAGCCGGGCGGTGCAGGCCCCGAACGCGGCAGCGGCGAGGACCACGACGGGTGCCAGCAGCTTCTGGGTGTCGCGCAGCAGGCCCGCGCCGGGCACCGTGCTCACGAGCTGCTCCATCACCTGGCCGCCCCACGGGGTCGCGGCCGCGACCGCGGTGCCGCCCAGCACCAGCGCGAGGACGAGCCAGCGCACGGTGTCGCCCGTGCCCCAGGCGCGGCGCAGCAGCGGAAGCCCCACCAGCAGCACCACCACGACGACGGCGGCGGCCACCAGGGCGAGCCACGTCGCGCGGGTCGCGGGCTCGGACAGCCGGTCCCAGATCCCACCGAGGCCCAGCAGCGCCACC
Organism: Nocardioides zeicaulis; assembly: GCF_042432345.1. Lineage (NCBI taxonomy): Bacteria > Bacillati > Actinomycetota > Actinomycetes > Propionibacteriales > Nocardioidaceae > Nocardioides > Nocardioides zeicaulis. The sequence continues at coordinate 244,852 of NZ_JBHLXH010000003.1, forward strand.
ACGGGGCCGTAGCGCGACTCGGTGTCGGGGGCGAAGACCGCCACACCGGCGGCGTCGGAGACGGGACTGGCCGGACCGGTGACGGCGGCGACGACCCACGGGAGCTGGAGCAGCAGGCCGCCGAGCACGGCGGGGGCGAGGCGTCGTACGCGCGGGGAGCAGGCGATGACCAGCCCGGCGAGCGCCAGCAGGCCCCCGGTCGGCGTGAGCGAGGCCAGCGCCGACCAGGCGAGCGCCGACGCCAGGTCGGCCACGCGACCGTCGCGGCGGAACCTGGTCGCGGCGGCCACCAGCCACGGCAGCGCCGCCACCCCCAGCAGCAGCGCCCACTGGCCGAGGGCGAGGCGCTCGACGGTGTAGGCGTTCCAGACCGCGAAGCCCGCGCCCGCCACCTGCGCCGTGCGCCCCAGCGGGGCGAGGAGGTGGGACACGCCCCACCCCAGGACGGCGAGGGTGAGGGGGAGCACGACGCGCGCCAGCAGTCCCCCGTCGACGAGGTGCGTCAGCGCTGCGACGACGGAGTCCAGCGGCACCGCGCGCGGTGCGACGTCGCCTAGGCCCCACGTGGCGTCGGTGAACGGCTGGCGCGGCACGAAGACCAGGTCGCGCGCGAGGGGGTGGCCCGCCCGGACGAGCAGCGGCAGCACCAGCACCACCGCCAGCACGGCCGGCCAGGCCACGACCAGCCAGTCGGCCCGGTCACGCCGGGCGCCGCGGGCCCGCACCGCCGGGTCGGCCGAATCCCGGGTCGCCACCACCCGGCAAGCCTATGCTGTCCGGGATCCCCCAGCCGCCGTTCGACGAGGACCACCGTGCCCGACCCGACCCAGCCGGTCCTCGACTTCGAGGCCGCGTGGCGCTCCGCGCGCGAGGTGGACGGGTGGCTCACCGAGGAGCAGGCGCGCGTCCTCCACCAGGCCGCCGGTGCCGTGGCACCGGGCCGCGTCGTCGAGATCGGCAGCCACCTCGGCCGCTCGACCATCGTGCTGGCCGCCAGCGGCGCGGCCGTCGCCGCCGTCGACCCGTTCCCCGACGACTGGAGGTACGGGCGGCCCGACACCGAGCAGCGCTTCCGCCGCCACCTCGCCGCGGCCGGGCTCTCCGACCGGGTCGAGCTGCACGTCGCCACGAGCCGGGCCGTGCGCGAGCAGTGGGACGCCCCGGTGCGGATGGTCTACGTCGACGGCAAGCACGACGTGTGGTCCTGCCTCGACGACCTGCGCTGGAGCCGCTTCCTGCGCGAGGGCGACACCGTGCTGGTCCACGACGCCTTCTCCTCCCTGGGCGTCACCCTCGCCGTCCTGCGCGACACCCTCCTCGGGCGTCGGCACCGCTACGTCGGCCGGACAGGGTCGCTGGCGCGCTTCGTGGTGGGCACGCCGTCCGCGTCCGACCGGGTGCGCGTGCTGCGGGAGCTGCCGTGGTTCGCCCGCAACCTCGTCTTCAAGGTCCTGCTCCGCCTGCACGCTCGTCCCCTGGCCCGCCTCCTGGGCCACACCGGCAGCGCCGACCCCTACTGAGCGGCGACCAGCGGTGAACCTAGGATCCTCGACGTGACCGGCCAGAGCAGCGTGCGCACGCGACGCACGTTCGACGGTGGCGCGGTCGCCGTCGCCACGAGCGTGATGAACGTGTCGACCTACGGCTACACCATGCTCACCGCGCGCCTGGTCGGCCCTCGCGAGTACGGCGCCTTCGTCGCCTGCCTCGGCCTGGTGCTCGTCATCCAGGTCGTCGCGTACGGCCTGCAGGCCGCCGCGGCGCGGCGGATCGCCGTCGACGGCGCGAGTGTCGCCACGATCGAGCGGGTGGTGCTCGCCCTCGGGGCGAAGGTCTCGGTGCTGCTCGGCCTTGCCCTGGTGGCCGCGACTCCGCTGGTCGACCGCCTGCTCAACCTCGACAACCTCACCCTGGCCGCCCTCGTCGGCCTCAGCGCGGTGCCGCTGACGTTCGCAGGCGCGCAGGCAGGTGTCCTGCAGGGCGAGAAGCGCTGGGGCGCGCTCGCGGTGTTCTACCTCGCCAGCGGCGTCCCGCGCCTGCTCCTCGGCTCGGCCCTCGTCGTCTGGCGCCCGGACTCCACCAGCGCGATGGCCGGGGTGCTGCTCGGGATGTGCTTCCCGGTGGTCGTCGGGTGGTGGGTCCTGCGGCAGCGCCGTGACCTCCCTGCCCCGCCGGCCGCCGAGCACTCCACCCGCTCGCTCCTCGTCGAGGCCGGGCACAACATGCAGGCGCTGCTCGCCTTCTACGCGCTGTCGAGCGTCGACATCGTGCTGGCCCGCCAGGTCCTCAGCGAGCACGACGCCGGCCTCTACGCGGCCGGCCTCATCCTGGCGAAGGTGATGCTGTTCCTCCCGCAGTTCGTGGTGGTCATCGCGTTCCCCGACATGGCGGCGGAGGACGGCCGCCAGCGCGCCCGCACGCGCAGCCTGCTCGTCGTGGCCGCCGTCGGCGCCGTGGCGGTGGCCGGCGCCACCGTGCTGTCGGGCGTGGCCATGATCTTCGTCGGCGGCGACGACTTCGGCGAGGTCGAGCACGTGCTGTGGCTCTTCGCGGTGCTCGGCACCGTGCTGGCCATGCTGCAGCTCGAGGTATACGCGGCGCTCGCGCGACAGGGCCGGCGCGCCGTCGCGCTCGCGTGGGCGGCCCTCGTCGCGGCCGTGCTGCTCGGCTCGCAGGCCACGACCGTGACCGGGCTCGTGGTCACCGTGACCGCCGTCGACGCCACGTTGCTCGTGGTGCTCGGCGTGCTCGGCTCGCGCGCCGCACGCCCGGTCCACGCCCCGACGCAGGCCCCGTGACCGCCGGCAGCATCCGGCGCTTCCTCGCCGGCAGCGGCGGCATCGTCGTCGGCACGGCGGTGATGAACGTGTGCACGTTCGGCTTCACGATCGTCGCCGCCGGCATCCTCGACACCGCCTCCTACGGCGCGTTCTTCGCGCTGCTCAACCTGCTGATGGTCGTCTCGGTGGTCAACATGGGCCTCCAGGCCACCGCGGCGCGCCGCATCGTGGCCGACCCGGGCGCCGTCGACGTGGTCGAGCGGTCGATCCTGCGGGTCGGGTACGCCACGTCCCTCGCCGTGGGCGGCGCCCTGCTGGTGCTCTCCCCCGCCGTCACGTGGCTGCTGCAGCTCGACTCGGTCGTGCCGGCCCTGGTGCTGGCCGCCCTCGCCGTGCCCACCACGATGATGGGCGCGCAGGTCGGCATCCTCCAGGGCGAGAAGCGCTGGCCCGAGCTGTCGTGGGTCTACGTGCTGGCCGGCGTGCCCCGGATCGCCGGCCTCGCCCTGCTCTGGCTCCATCCCGGTGAGAGCGTGGCGCTGTTCGGCAGCGGCCTGGGCTACGTCGCGCCCGTCGTCCTCGGGTGGTGGGTGCTGCGGCGACCCCGCCACACCCACGGGACCGGCCCGGTCACCGCCGAGCCGGTCGAGGACAGCTCGCCGTGGCCGGTGCTGCGCGAGGCGCTGCACAGCGCGCAGGCGCTGCTCGCCTTCTTCGCGCTCGCCAACGTCGACATCGTCGTGGCACGCCACGTGATGGGCGAGCACGACTCCGGGCTCTACGCGGTCGGGCTGCTCGTCGCCAAGATCATGCTCTACCTGCCGCAGTTCGTGGTGATCGTGATGTTCCCGTCCCTGGCCACGGCCCACGAGCGTCGTCGGGCGGTCGTGCGCGGTACGGGTGCGATCCTCGCGCTCGGGGCCGCCTGCACGCTCGGCGTCGTCCTGCTGGCGGGCGTCGCCGCGGACCTGCTCCGCAGCGAGAAGCTCGCCGCCGTGGCGGGCCACCTCTGGCTCTTCGCCGTGCTCGGCACCCTGCTCTCGATCATCCAGCTGCTGGTCTACGCGACCCTGGCGCGCCGGGGTCGCTTCTCGATCGCCCTCGTCTGGCTCGCGCTGGCGGCCTGCGTCGCCGCGGGGGCCACGACCAGCACTCCCACCGGGCTGCTCACGGTGATGATCTCCACCAGCGCCGTGCTCACCGCCCTGCTGGTCGCGACCAGCCTGCGCGCCGACGCCGGCTCGGTCGGCTCGGGCGACGACGGGTCAGTGGGCGGCGTCGTGCCAGCTGCGCCCCACACCGACTGAGACGTCGAGCGGGACCGCCAGGTCGGCCGCACCACCCATCTCGCGGCGCACCAGCTCCGCGAGCGTGTCGGCCTCGCCCGGCGCCACCTCGAAGACGAGCTCGTCGTGCACCTGGAGCAGCATCCGCGAGGCCAGGCCCTCCTCGCGCAGGGCGCGCTCCACCCCCAGCATGGCGACCTTGACGAGGTCGGCGGCCGAGCCCTGGATCGGGGCGTTGAGCGCCATCCGCTCCGCGGTCTCGCGGCGCTGCCGGTTGTCGCTGGTGAGGTCGGGCAGGTAGCGCCGGCGGCCCAGGATGGTCTCGGTGAAGCTCGAGCGCCGCGCCTCGTCGACGATGCCGCCGAGGTAGTCGCGCACGCCGCCGAAGGTCTGGAAGTACTCCTCCATCAGCCCGGCCGCCTCGCTCGTGCTGATCCGCAGCTGCTGGGAGAGCCCGAAGGCGGACAGGCCGTAGGCGAGGCCGTAGTTCATCGCCTTGATCTTGGCCCGCTGCTCGACGCTCACCGCGGCCGCGTCGACGCCGAAGACCCGTGCGGCGGTGATCGAGTGGAAGTCCTGGCCCGAGCGGAACGCCTCGATGAGCAGCGCGTCCTCCGACAGGTGGGCCATGATCCGCATCTCGACCTGGCTGTAGTCCGCGGTCATCAGCGACTCGTAGCCCTCGCCGACCACGAACCCCTCGCGGATGCGTCGGCCCGCCTCGGTGCGGATCGGGATGTTCTGCAGGTTCGGGTCGGTGCTCGAGAGCCGCCCCGTGGCGGCGATGATCTGGTTGTAGGTGGTGTGGATGCGCCCGTCGGGGGCGACCGTCTTCAGCAGGCCCTCCACCGTCTGGCGCAGGCGGATCACGTCGCGGTGGCGGAGCAGGTGCTGGAGGAACGGGTGCTCGGTCTTCTCGTACAGCTGCTGCAGCGCGTCGGCGTCGGTGGTCCAGCCGGTCTTGGTGCGCTTGGTCTTCGGCATGTCGAGCTCGTCGAAGAGGACCACCTGCAGCTGCTTGGGCGAGCCGAGGTTGATCTCCTTGCCGATCACCGAGTAGGCGTCCTCGGCGGCCGCGCGCACCTGGTCGCCGAACTCGGACTCCAGCGCCTCGAGGTGGTCGGTGTCGACGCCGATGCCGGTCTGCTCCATCCGCACCAGCGTGCCGATGAGCGGCAGCTCGACGTCGCGGAGCAGCCGGGTGCCGCCGTGCTCCTCGACGGCGCCGTCGAGCGCGTCGGCGAGGTCGAGCACCGCCTTGGCGGTGAGCATGCCGGTGTCGCTGGCGGCGGTGTCGTCGATCGTGTCGAAGGTGAGCTGGTCGGCGTCGGTGGTGTCCTGGCGCAGCTCGCGCTTGAGGTAGCGCAGGGTGAGGTCGCCCAGGTCGTAGGAGCGCTGGTCGGGCTGGACGAGGTAGGCCGCGAGCGCGGTGTCGACCTCGAGCCCACCGAGCCGCCACCCGCGGGCGGCGAGCGCCAGGCTGGGGCCGTTGGCGTCGTGCAGCGCCTTGGGGCGGGCCTCGTCGGCGAGCCACGAGGCGAGGGCGGCGTCGTCGTCGGGACCGAGCTCGGCGACGTCGATCCACGCCGCGTCGCCCGACTCCGTGGCCACCGAGATCGCGTGCACCTCGCCGGTGCCCGCCCGCCAGGTGCCGCCCACCGCGACGCCGACGCGCTGCCCCGCGGGCGCGTGCTCGGCCAGCCACGTCGCGACCTCGCCCGCCGCGAGCCTCCGGCCGTCGAGCTCGAAGCCCGACTCGGCCTCGACCGTCGCGTCGGGCTCGGGGTCGATGGTGTCGAGCAGGCGGGTGCGGAGCTCGCCGCGGAACTCCAGCTCGTCGAGCAGCTCGAGACCGGTGGTGCGGTCCCACGGCCGGCGCGCCAGGTCACCGGGGTGGAGCGGCAGCGGCAGGTCGCGGACCAGCGCGTTGAGCTGGCGGTTGCGGATCACGTCGCCGAGGTGCTCGCGCAGCGCCTCGCCCTTCTTGCCGCTGATCTCGTCGGCGCGGGCGATGACGTTGTCGAGTCCGTCGTACTGGTTGATCCAGCGCGCCGCGAAGCCGGGCCCGACGCCGGGGACGCCCGGCAGGTTGTCGGAGGTCTCACCCACGATCGCCGCGAGCTCGGGATAGCGGTGGGGCGGGACGCCGTACTTCTCCTCGACCGCGGCAGGCGTCAGCCGCGCCAGGTTGCTCACGCCCTGCATGGGGTAGAGCACGGTCGAGCTCTCGGTGACGAGCTGGATGGAGTCGCGGTCGCCGGTGAGGACGAGCACCTCCATCCCGTCGGCCAGCGCCTCGGTGACGAGCGTGGCGATGATGTCGTCGGCCTCGTAGCCCGCCACGTCGAGGTGCTGGATCGCCATCGCGTCGAGCATCCGCCGGATCAGCGGCAGCTGGCTGCTGAACTCGTCGGGCGTCTTGTTGCGCTTGGCCTTGTAGTCGGAGTACTGCTCAAGCCGGAAGGTCTGGCGCGACTTGTCGAAGGCGACGGCGACGTGGGTGGGCACCTCGTCGCGCAGCACGTTGACCAGCATCGAGGTGAAGCCGTAGACGGCGTTGGTGTGCTGGCCCGAGGCGGTCGCGAAGTTCTCCACCGGCAGCGCGAAGAACGCGCGGTAGGCCAGGGAGTGGCCGTCCAGCAGCAGGAGGCGGGGGCGGGTCGTGTCGCTCGTCTCGGGCACCCGCCGACTCTATCCGCCGGGACCGACACCGCGACGCGCGGGAAGGCGCCCGCCGGGGTCGCGGGCGGGCGCGCCACAATGGCGCCATGAGCGAGACTCCCGCCCCTGCGTCCCTGGCCGGCCTCACCGTCGAGGAGCTGATCGCCTTCATGCCCGAGGGCAACGGCAAGCTCAACGAGAAGATGGGCGTCGAGCTCGTCGAGGTCTCCGCCGAGCGGGTCGTGGCGACCATGCCGGTCGAGGGCAACACCCAGCCGTTCGGCCTGCTCCACGGCGGCGCGTCGGTCGTCCTGGCCGAGACCCTGGGCTCGATCGGCTCGGCGATCCACGCCTACCCGGAGAAGGTGGCGGTCGGCGTCGACATCAACGCCACCCACCACCGCGCCGCCACCTCGGGCACCGTCACCGGCGTCGCGACGGCCGTGCACCTCGGCCGCAGCAGCACGTCCTACGAGATCGTCATCACCGACGAGCGCGGCAAGCGGGTCTGCACCTCGCGGATCACCTGCGCGCTCATCGACGCGCCCCGCGACTGACCGCCCGGAGGCTCAGCCAGGGACGCGCTCGCCGCGCCGCACCCGGCGGGCCGCCAGGACCCGGTCGATGCGCTGCTTGCTGCTCGCGGCCGGGGTGGCGGCCTGGCGGGTCTTGGGGAGCCGGGCACGGACCGAGCTGGTCGTGGCGGCACGCAGCATCGCCTGCGGGGCGAAGGACAGCCGGGCCATGAAGCGGTTCGCGTCACGCGACTCGGCCGCGGCCGCGGTCTGGACGTGGGCGATGCCGTGCTGCTCGGCGAAGCGGCACGCGGCCTCCATGAGGGCGCTGCCGACGCCCTTGCGGCGGAACCGGGGGAAGACGTGCGGGGACACGGCCAGGACGGCGGGCTCGAGGTTGAGCGGGGTGAACGTGCCGGCCTCGAGGTAGACCGCACCGGCGACCTCGCCGTCGACCTCGGCGACCACCACGCACTGGTCGTCGCGCCCGGCGGCAATCGTGACGATGCGGCCGACATCGGCGAGCTGCTCGTCGAGCCCTCCACGACGGAGGATGTCGCTCCACAGCTCACGCAACGAGGCCACGTCGCAGGCCCCTGCGGCGCGTACGGTCACCGGCGTCCGACTCATCGACCCACCACTTCTTCCGTGCTCCTGTGGCCCCCCACCGGCCCGTCCCGGCGCCACACCCGGGCGAGGCTACGCCCACGTGGGCCTCGACGCTACGCCGAGGTCGGCGACTTCGCAGCCGAACCGCGACAACGGTCCGTCACCGGCTCGTGCACGCGGCTCCCACGACGGACAGCGGTTTGTAACGTCCGCGTGACGAAGCCCACGCCGCTCGCGCCCGCGGGGTGGTGGGTGCACTAGTCTCCCGGGCATGTCATCCAGCACACACCCGCGCTCGCGCGGCATCGTCCGCAGCTCCCTCGCTCTCGTCTCCACGCTGGCCCTGGCCACGGCCCTCACCGCCTGCGGTGGGTCCGACGACAGCGGCGACAGCGGCAAGGACGGCTCCGGCAGCGCGTCCGGCCTCACCACCGTCTCCAGCGGCACCCTGACGGTGTGCTCGGACGTCCCCTACCCGCCCTTCGAGGACTTCGACGAGACCGCCGAGTCCGGCTTCAAGGGCTTCGACATCGACGTCGTCCAGGCGATCGCCGACGGCCTCGACCTGGAGCTCGCCGTCAAGGACTCCTCCTTCGACGCCCTCCAGAGCGGCCAGGCGCTCAACGCCGGCCAGTGCGACATGGCCGCCAGCGCCATGACCATCACCGACGAGCGCAAGGCCGCGCTCGACTTCTCCGACGGCTACTACGACTCCGAGCAGTCGCTGCTCGTGCCCGAGGGCTCCGACATCGCCTCGATCGACGACCTCGACGGCAAGAAGGTGGGCGTGCAGCAGGGCACCACCGGCAAGTCCTACACCGAGGAGAACGCCTCGGGTGCCGACATCATCTCCTTCCCGAGCGACGCCGAGATGTTCCAGGCGATCAAGGCGGGCCAGGTCGACGCGCTCCTGCAGGACCTCCCGGTCAACCTCGACCACCAGAAGGCCGGCGGCTTCGAGGTCGTGGAGACCTACAAGACCGACGAGCAGTACGGCCTGGCGATGAAGAAGGGCAACACCGCCCTCGTCGACGCGGTGGACGAGCAGCTGTCCACGATGCGCGACGACGGCACCTACGACGACATCTACAACACGTACTTCTCGACTGAGTGATCGCCGGCTCTCCATGGCACTGAAGCGCACCACGAAGCGCCGCGTCGTCCAGGGGGTCCTGTACGCAGTCCTCCTGGGCGTCGCGGTCGCTCTCGCGTTCGCGGCCGACTGGCCGACCATCCACGACAACTTCTTCGCCCCGGGCGGCTTCGGCAACCCGTTCAAGGGCGACTGGGGCACGTGGCCCGACCTGATCACGGTCGGCGTGAAGAACACGCTGATCTACACCGCCATCGCGTTCGCGGCGGGCCTCGTCCTGGCGGTCCTGCTCGCCCTGATGCGGCTCTCCCCCGTCGGCCCCTACCGCTGGCTGGCCACGGTCTACATCGAGTTCTTCCGCGGCCTGCCGGCACTGCTGGTGGTCCTGCTGATGGCCTTCGGCATCCCGATCGCCTTCCAGTGGACCCCGCCGGGCGGCGCCGTCGGTGCGGGCGTCATCGGCCTGATCCTGGTCGCCGGCGCCTACATGGCCGAGACGGTGCGGGCCGGCATCCAGGCGGTCCCCAAGGGGCAGACCGAGGCGGCCCGCTCGCTCGGCATGAGCGGAGCCCGCACCACCGTCACGGTGGTCCTGCCGCAGGCGTTCCGCATCGTCATCCCGCCGCTGACCAACGAGTTCGTGCTCCTCATCAAGGACACCGCGCTGCTGTTCGTCATCGGCTTCGCGGCCGACCAGCGCGAGCTCACCACGCTCGCGCGTGACTTCGTGGCCTCGAGCCCGAGCGCGGGCACGTCCACCAGCTACATCCAGGCGGCGATCCTCTACCTGGTCATCACGCTGCCGCTCACCCAGCTGGTCAGCTACCTGGAGAAGCGACAGAGGAGGTCTCGATGACCACCACGGCTCGACCCGAACGCTCGGGTGCCGCGATCGACGTCCGGGGGCTGCACAAGTCCTTCGGCTCCAACGAGGTCCTCAAGGGCATCGACTTCCACGTCGACAACGGGCAGGTCGTGTGCGTCATCGGCCCGTCCGGCTCGGGCAAGTCCACGCTGCTGCGCTGCGTGAACCGGCTCGAGGAGGCCGACCAGGGCCAGATCCTGGTCGAGGGCATCGACGTCTGCGACCCCGAGACCGACCTCGACGCCGTGCGCTCGCGCATCGGCATGGTCTTCCAGCAGTTCAACCTCTTCCCGCACATGAGCGTCCTGCGCAACCTCACGGTCGCGCAGGAGAAGGTGCGGAAGCGGTCGAGGAAGGAGGCCGTCGAGGTCGCCCGCGCGAACCTCGAGAAGGTCGGGCTGGCCGGTCGCGAGGACGCCTACCCCGCACACCTCTCGGGCGGCCAGCAGCAGCGCGTGGCGATCGCCCGAGCGCTGTCGATGGACCCCGACATGATGCTCTTCGACGAGCCCACGTCGGCGCTCGACCCCGAGCTCGTCGGCGACGTGCTCGAGGTGATGAAGACGCTGGCCTCCGAGGGCATGACGATGATGGTCGTGACCCACGAGATGGGCTTCGCCCGTGAGGTCGGCGACAAGCTGGTCTTCATGGACGGCGGCGTCATCGTCGAGGAGGGCGACCCGCACACCGTGCTGGCCACCCCCCAGCACGAGCGCACCCAGGCGTTCCTCTCGAAGGTCCTCTGAGCAGCACCTGGCACCCACCTGCACCCACGACGAAGGGCCCGGCCGTGACGGCCGGGCCCTTCGTCGTGCAGTGGCGGTGCGTCAGATGTCGCCGCCGAGGTAGGCGGCGCGCACCGAGGGGTCGCCGGCGAGCTCGGCACCCGTGCCCGAGCGGACCAGCTCACCGGTCTCCAGGACGTGGGCCTGGTCGGCCGCCTTGAGCGCCTGGGCGGCGTTCTGCTCGACGAGCAGGACGGTGGTGCCCTGCTCGTTGATCTCCTTGATGATGGCGAAGATCTGCTGGATGAGCTTGGGCGCCAGTCCCATCGACGGCTCGTCGAGCAGCACCACGCGCGGACGCGCCATCAGGGCGCGGCCGATGGCGAGCATCTGCTGCTCGCCGCCCGACATGGTGCCGGCGACCTGCGAGATGCGCTCGGACAGGCGCGGGAACAACGCCATGACGCGGTCGAGGTCGGCCGCGAGGCCCGCCTTGTCGCGCCGGACGAACCCGCCCATGTCGAGGTTCTCCCGGACGGTCATGCCCGGGAAGATCCCGCGACCCTCGGGTGACTGGGACAGGCCCAGCTTCACCCGCTTCTCCGGAGACATGTCGGTGATGTCGGTGCCGTCGAAGGTCACCTTCCCGGCCCGCACCTTGCGCAGGCCCGACAGGGTCTTCAGCGTGGTGGTCTTGCCGGCGCCGTTGGCGCCGATCAGCGTCGTGACCGTGCCCTCCTCGACACCGAACGAGATGTCGCGGATCGCCTCGATGTGGCCGTAGTTGACGCAGAGGCCCTCGACCTCAAGAAGCATCTTCTTCCTCGACTCCCAGGTAGGCCGCGATGACTGCCGGGTTCTCCCGGATCTGCGCGGGGGTGCCCTCGGCGATCTTGCGACCGAACTCGAGGACCACGATGCGGTCGGTCACGCCCATCACCAGGCGCATGTCGTGCTCGATGAGCAGCACGGTCACGCCCCGGTCGCGAAGCTTGCGGATGAGCTCCATCAGGCGCTGCTTCTCCGCCGGGTTGAAGCCTGCAGCAGGCTCGTCCAGGCAGAGCAGCGTCGGGTTGGTGGCCATCGCGCGGGCGATCTCCAGGCGACGCTGGTCGCCGTAGGACAGGTTCGCCGCGAGCTCGTCGCTGCGTCCCTCGATGCCGAC
>NZ_JBHLXH010000003.1:256605-259252 GCF_042432345.1 Nocardioides zeicaulis
CGGCAGGCGGAACAGCGCCTCGAAGAAGCTCACCTTGCTGTGGGCGTCGGCCCCGACCATCACGTTCTCCAGCGCCGTCATCGACTTGAAGAGACGGATGTTCTGGAAGGTGCGGGCCATGCCGAGCTTGGTGATCTTGTGCCGCTTGCGGCCGGCCAGGTCCTGACCGTTGAACTCGATGGTGCCGGACGTCAGCGCGTACACGCCGGTCATGGCGTTGAAGCACGTCGTCTTGCCGGCGCCGTTGGGACCGATGAGGCCGAAGATCTCGCCCTCGTTGATCTCGAAGCTCACGTCGTTGAGCGCCGTGAGCCCGCCGAACTTCAGCGTGGCGTTGGACAGCCGCAGCACGGTCCGGCCCGTGGTGCGGGGCGCGGTGTCGGTCGCGGTGTCGGGCGTGGTGTCAGGCATGGGTCGCCTCCTCGTTGTCGGCGCCTTCCTCGAGTGCCTCGATCTCCGCCTCGGCCGCCTTCGCCCGGCGGGTGCGCCGCGGCGGGAACAGGCCCTCCGGGCGCCAGATCGCGAGCACCGTCAGCGCCAGCCCGAAGACCAGCAGGCGGTAGTCGGCGAAGTCGCGGAAGCGCTCGGGGAGGTAGGCCACGATCGCGCCACCGGCGATCGCACCCCACCGGTTGCCCGAGCCACCGACCACGACCGCGGCCACGAACAGCATCGACAGCAGCAGCGGGAAGCTCTGCGGGTTGATGTAGCCGGCCTGGCTGCTGGCGTAGAACGAGCCCGAGAGCCCGCCGATCGCCGCACCGAGGGCGAAGGCCATCAGCTTGTACTTGAAGGTCGGCACGCCCATCAGCTCGGCGGCGTCCTCGTCCTCGCGGGTCGCCTCCCACGCGCGGCCGACGCGGCTGGCCTTGATCATCCTGTCGCCGATGAGGAGCAGCAGCATGAAGGTGAGGATCAGCCAGTAGTACGGCACGGCGTCGCGCGAGCCGAAGGCCAGGAACGACGTCTTGTGCTCGAGGTCGACGATCGGGACGAAGCCGTCCCACGTCAGGCGCGGGATCTGGAACAGGCCGCCCTGGTCGAACGGCGGGTTCGGCGCGGCGCCGATGCCGGTCGGGTGCGGGATGTCCTTGATGCCGGCCGAGGCGCCGACCCACTCGACGTTCTGCACGGTGATGCGGATGATCTCGCCGAATCCGAGCGTCACGATGGCGAGGTAGTCGCCACGCACCCTCAGCGTCGGTGCTCCCAGCAGGACGCCCGAGACCATCGTGACGACCACCGCCGCGGGCAGCGCCAGGAAGAACGGCCAGTGCCAGTGGTAGGTCGTCAGCACGGCCGTGGTGTAGGCGCCGACGGCGTAGAACCCGACGTAGCCGAGGTCGAGCAGGCCGGCGTAGCCGATCACGATGTTGAGCCCGAGCGCCACGAGCGCGAAGGCGATGACGCGGAACATGACCGTGCCGAAGTCGATGCTGTTGGTGGTCAGGATCGGCGGGCGCAGCAGCGGCAGCGCGTAGACGAGGACGAGCAGCAGCGTCACCGCGACGACCTTGGCGGGCATCGGCAGGCCGGCGTAGCGCTCGCCGAGGCCGACGCGGTCCTTCTTGACCCTGGTCTCCTTGACCTTGGTGTCGTTGGCCATCACGCACGCGCCTTTCCGAGGGACTCGCCCAGCAGGCCGGACGGTCGGACGAGGAGGATCAGGACCAGCAGCACGAACGCCACGACGTCCTTCCACTCCGAGCCGAACACGGCGGAGCCCCAGTTCTCCATCACGCCGAGCACCAGGCCACCGAGCAGGGCGCCGCGCAGGTTGCCGATGCCGCCCATGACGGCGGCGGTGAACGCCTTGACGCCGAGGATGAAGCCGGCGTTCTGTCGCGTGGAGCCGATCTTCATCATGTAGAGCGTCGCGGCGGCGCCGGCCATCAGGCCGCCGATCAGGAAGGTCAGCTGCACCACGCGGGTGGAGTTGACGCCCATGAGGGCCGCGGACTCCGGGTCCTGCGCCGTGGCGCGGATGCCCCGCCCGAAGCGGGTGCGGCGCACGAACTGGTCGAGCGCGACCATCATCGCGAGCGCGGCGACGAGGATGACCAGGTCGACGTCGGTGACGGTGTAGCCGCCGATGTCGAACAGGCCCTTGGGCTGGATCGAGACGGGGTTGGAGTACACGTCGCGCGCCTTGCCGGGCACGACGTAGTCGCTCAGGTTGTCGTCGAGCCCGACCCAGGAGGCGAAGCGGTCACGCAGGCCCATCGCCTCGGCGAGGGCGAACGAGGCGCCGATGGCCGAGATGAGGGCGATCAGCTTGGGCGCGCCCTTCTTGATGAGCGGGCGGTACGCGAAGCGCTCGAGGAGCAGCGCGACGGCCGCTGACACGAGCATCGCCGCCACGAGGGCGGCGAGGAGGACGGGGAGGGCCTCACCCAGGCCCTGGTTCACACGGTCGGTGCCGTGGAGGAAGACGAAGGTCCACGCGACGGCGAAGGTGCCGTACATGAAGACTTCCGAGTGGGCGAAGTTGATGAGCTGGAGGACGCCGTAGACCATCGTGTAGCCGAGGGCGATGAGGGCGTAGATGGCACCGAAGACCAGTCCACCCGCGGTGTAGCTCATGAAGTTGTCGAAGCTGCCGAACAGCGCGCCGAAGTCCAAGGGTCGTTTCCTTCAACCAATCGAG
>NZ_JBHLXH010000003.1:259298-295313 GCF_042432345.1 Nocardioides zeicaulis
TCAGGTGTGAGGCCAGGGACTACTGGATCTGCTCGGGGTTCTCGAGGTCGAGCTCGCCGCCCTTGACGAAGTAGGCGTAGATCGAGGAGGACTCGATGTCGCCCTTGTCGTCGAAGGAGATCGGACCGCTGACGCCGTCCTCGTTGTAGCTGCCGATGAACTCGTTGATCTCCTCGCCCGTCTCGGCACCGTCGTCGAGCGCGGCCAGGAAGATGTTGGTCGCGTCGTAGGCCTGGGTGGCGTAGAGACCGGTCGCACCGAAGTCGGCCGGGGCCGGGGCTGCGGGAGCGGACAGGACGGCGCCCTCGGCGGCCGCCGGGCCGGCGACGTCGACGAACGCCGGGTCCTCCGAGCCGTCGCCCGACATGAAGGTGCCCTTCCAGCCGCCTTGGCGCAGCGCCTTGGCGAGCAGGCCGGCCTCGGTGTAATAGCCACCGTAGAAGACGGCGTCGGCGTCGGCGGCCTTCACCGAGGTGACGACGGCCGACATGTCGGTCTGGCCGACCGAGATCTGGTCGGAGCCGACCTGGGCGTCGCCGAGGACCTCGGAGACCTTGCCCGCGAGGCCCTTGCTGTAGTCCTGGCCGTCGTCGACGACGTAGACCTTGGCGGCGCCGGCCTTCTCGGTCAGGTAGTTGGCGTCGGCGGTGCCCTGGGCGTCGTCGTTGCCGATGACGCGGTGCCAGGTGGTCCAGCCCTGGTCGGTGATCGTGACGTTGGTCGCCGACGGGGAGATCGACGGCAGGCCGGCCTCGAAGAAGGTCTTGCCGGTCGCGAGCGACTCACCGGAGAAGCCGGGGCCGACGAGGCCGAAGATGTCGTCGTCGTTGACGATCTGGGTCGCCAGACCCGGAGCGGTGTCCGGGCTACCCTGCGAGTCGAACTGCTTGAGCTCCACCTTGCAGTCCGGGTTGTCCTTGTTGTGCTCGTCGAGCGCGAGCTGGATGCCGCCGACCATGTTCTGGCCGAGCGCGCCGGCGTCACCGGTGAGAGCACCGAGGAACGCGATGCTCTTGCCGCACAGGGCGCTGGAGCCGCCGCTGTCGCCGCCGTCGGAGGAGGCGTCGCTCCCGCTGTCGTCGGTCGTCCCACACGCACCGAGCGCGAGTGCCGCGACGGACGTCACGGCGAGTGCCTGCCACCTCTTGGATGAGCGGATCATGGATCCCTCCACAGTCTCTGGGCTGTCCACCTCGGCAGCCTCGTGGCGGGAACCTAACACCCGGGATGTGGCGTGGGACACGAATGAGAGCCGGGAATCGCGCGCCGTTGTCGTTTCGTGACCAACCGGTCTGTACCGGAAACGCAACCGAAACATGGTTCGCGCACGCAAGAACCGGGCGTGTTCGCAGTCGAACGGGCAACATCGGACGGTTTCGGACGTTCCGGGGCGGGGTGCCGTGGTCCTCGTTGCCGGCCGGTGGGTGGCGGCATACGACATGCCGCAAGCTCTCCGGGACGTCGTATGCCGCCAGGGTGCCGCGCGAGCAGAGAAGGGTGGCGGGATACGACATGCCGCCGGCTCTCCGGGATGTCGTACGCCGCCAGGGTGGCGCGGCGGGGCGGGGGGTCAGCCCTGGTCGGCGCCGCCGAGACCGGCGACGCCGTGCTCCACGACGCCGTCGGCGACCTGCTTCATCGACAGGCGCAGGTCCATCGCCGTCTTCTGGATCCAGCGGAACGCGTCGGGCTCGCTCAGCCCGAGCTGGGCCTGCAGCACGCCCTTGGCCCGGTCGACCGACTTGCGGGTGGCCAGCGACTCCTGGAGGTCGGAGACCTCGCGCTCGAGCACGGTGATCTCGGCGAACCGGCTCACCGCCATCTCGATCGCCGGCACGAGGTCGCCACGCTGGAACGGCTTGACGAGGTACGCCATCGCGCCGGCGTCGCGGGCACGCGCGACCAGCTCGCGCTGGGCGAATGCGGTGAGGATGACCACGGGGGCGATCCGCTCCCCCGCGATGACCTCGGCGGCGGCGATGCCGTCGAGCCGGGGCATCTTCACGTCGAGGATCACCAGGTCCGGCCGCAGCTCGCGCGCCAGCTCGATGGCCCGCTGGCCGTCCGCGGCCTGCCCGACGACGTCGTAGCCCTCCTCGCCGAGCATCTCCGCGAGGTCCATCCGGATCAGGGCCTCGTCCTCGGCGATCACCACGCGGCGTACGTCGGCGGCGGCGGGGCTGGTCTCGGCGGGCTGCGTCACGCGCGCAAGGCTAGTTCGGATAGGGTTCCGACGCCGATTCCGCCCCGGTAGCCCAACGGCAGAGGCGATGCTCTCAAACAGCATTCAGTGTGAGTTCGAATCTCACCCGGGGCACCACCCACCCACCGGGCGGTGAGCCACGCAGCTTCCGGCGGCGCAGAACGTGTCCTGCTCACCGCTCCACCGGACGAGGCGCCCAGCAGTGAGCCACGCACGTTCCGGCGGCGCGGAACGTGTCCTGCTCACCGCCCGACGAGCGGGGACCCGCGCCGGCCCCACAACCGGCGCGGGCCACCGTCAGCCCGAGACGGCCGCGCCGGAGGCGTCGTAGCTGAACCGACCGACCAGGCCCTGGAGGCGCTGGGCCATCCGGGAGAGCTCCTCGGCGGCCGAGCTCGTGCTGCTGGCAGCAGCCTGGGTGTCGGAGGCGGTGCGGGCCACGCCCGAGATGTTGTCGGCGATGTCGGTCGAGCCGGTGGCGGCGTCGGCGACGGACCGGGCCATCTCGTGGGTCGTGGCGGTCTGCTCCTCCACCGCCGAGGCGATGACGGTCTGGGTGTCGCTGATCTGGGCGATGATCCCGGCGATCTCGGCGATCGCCGTGACGGCCTCCTGGGTGTCGGCCTGGATCGCGCGGATCCGCTGGTCGATGTCGCCGGTGGCCTTGCTGGTCTCCTGCGCGAGCTCCTTGACCTCGTTGGCCACGACGGCGAAGCCCTTGCCGAACTCGCCGGCGCGGGCGGCCTCGATGGTGGCGTTGAGCGCGAGGAGGTTGGTCTGCTCGGAGATCGAGCTGATCACCTTGACGACCTCGCCGACCTCCGAGGAGGAGTCGCCGAGCTTGGCGACGGTGGCGGTGGTCGACTCGGCGGCCACGACGGCGCGTGCCGCGACACCGGCGGCGTTGCTGGCGTTGACGGAGATCTCGCGGATCGAGGCGCCCATCTGCTCGGTGGCGGCGGCCACGGTCTGCACGTTGCTGGAGACCTGGCCGGCGGCCGACGACACCAGGCCGGCCTGGGCCGAGGCGTCGGCCGCAGAGCCGGTCATCTGGCCCGAGACCGCGGAGAGCTCCTCGGAGGCACCCGCCAGCTGCACCGCGGTGCCCGCGATCTCCGACAGCGTGCTGCCGAGGTCGCCGACCGCGCTGTTGAGGGCGGTGGCGAGGTCGCCGATCTCGTCCTTGCGGTCCTCCTGCAGGCGCGAGGCGAGGTCGCCGGCCGCGACCGACTGCAGGACGGCGATCGCTCGGCCCAGCGGACGGGTGATGGAGCGGGTGACGCTCACGACCACGACGGTGCCGGCGATCACGACCAGCGCGAGGCCGACGTAGATCGTCGTCCTGCCGCGGCTCGACACGTCGGCGAGCTCGGCGCGGATCGACTTGTCCTGCTTGGCCAGCGAGTCGCCGAAGGCACTCATGTCGTCGTAGACGGCGCTCCAGGCCTCGCCGGCCTCTCCGCCGTTGATGCTGTCCATGATCTCGGGCATCGCCTTCAGGCCGTCGGCCTCGAGGCGGCTGACCACCCAGTCGTCCTGGTCGAAGAGCTGCTGGAAGTTGTCCTGGGTGCTGTCGAAGAGCGCGCGCTGGTCTGCGGTGAGCCCGGAGGTGTCGGCGTCGGCGAACATCGCCTCGATGGCCTTCTGGCTCTCGAGGTATCCGCTGCGGTTGTAGCCGTCGGCGGAGAGCGCCTCGTCGACGCCGTAGGCGACCGCGTCCGCGAGGTAGAGGCCCTGCCAGCCGGTGATGTCGTTGATGTTGATGAGCATCCGGTCCGCGAGGGCACGGTGGGCGGCCACCTGCTCGAGGTCGTCACGCAGGCCGTCGGCCTTGCTCTGGGCGGACAGTCCGAGGAAGGCGGCGAGGCCGACCAGCAGGCCGCAGATCGCGAAGGCGGCCGTGAGGCGCACCCCGATCCTGAGGTCCTGCAGGGCTCGTCGTGGCGAAGTCATGGGTGGCGGGTCTCCGAGTGGCTAGCGGCGCCGTCGACCTCCGTGTCGTCAGGTCACCGCCTCCCCCATCGCCCCGCCGCCAGAGGTCCTGAGGACTTCGGCAGGAGAAGTTGCCCCCGGCGTCAGGACATGCGGCGGTACGCCGGCGCAGCACCGTTGATCGCGTCGCCCATCCGGTGGATGCGGAGCGCGTTGGTCGAGCCCGGGATCCCGGGCGGGCTGCCGGCGATGATGACGACGAGGTCGCCCTCCTTGACCCGGCCGATGGCCAGCAGCGCCTCGTCGACCTGGCGCACCATCTCGTCGGTGTGCTCGACGTCCTCACCGAGGAACGTCTCCACGCCCCACGTGAGGGCCAGCTGGGAGCGGGTGCGGGGATTGGGGGTGAACGCCAGGACCGGGATCGGGCCGCGGTAGCGGGAGAGCCGCTTGGCGGAGTCGCCGCTGACGGTGAACGCGACGACGTACTTCGCCTCGACCCGCTCGGCGACCTCGGCCGCGGCCTTGGCGATGATGCCGCCGCGGGTGTGCGGCTGCCACTCGACCTCGGCCATGTGGGACAGGCCGTGCTCCTCGGTGGACTGCACGATGCGCGCCATCGTCTCCACGGCGACGATGGGGTACTCCCCCACGCTCGTCTCGCCCGAGAGCATGACGGCGTCGGCCCCGTCGAGCACCGCGTTGGCGACGTCGCTGGCCTCGGCGCGGGTGGGCGCGGGCGCGCTGATCATCGACTCGAGCATCTGGGTGGCGACGATGACCGGCTTGGCGTTGCGGCGGGCCTTGTCGATGATGAGCTTCTGGTGGATCGGCACGTCCTCGAGCGGGCACTCCACGCCGAGGTCGCCGCGAGCGACCATGATGCCGTCGAAGGCGTCGACGATCTCGTCGATGTTGTCGATCGCCTGCGGCTTCTCGATCTTGGCGATCACGGGGACGAAGACGCCCTCCTGGCGCATGATCTCGCGCACGTCGGCGGCGTCACGGGCGTTGCGGACGAAGCTGAGGGCGATGAAGTCGACGCCGAGGTGCAGCGCCCAGCGCAGGTCCTCGGTGTCCTTCTCCGACAGCGCCGGCACCGACACCGCGACGCCGGGCAGGTTGATGCCCTTGTTGTTGGACACCTTGCCCGGCACGACGACCTCGGTCACCACGTCGGTGTCGTCGACCGAGACGACCTCCAGG
This sequence comes from Nocardioides zeicaulis, assembly GCF_042432345.1. Taxonomy (NCBI): domain Bacteria; kingdom Bacillati; phylum Actinomycetota; class Actinomycetes; order Propionibacteriales; family Nocardioidaceae; genus Nocardioides; species Nocardioides zeicaulis. The sequence continues at coordinate 264,640 of NZ_JBHLXH010000003.1, forward strand.
CGCACCTTGCCGTCGTCGATCAGGAGCGGGTCACCGGGCTTCACGTCGCCGGGCAGGCCCTTGTAGGTGGTGCCGCAGATCTCGGCGGTGCCCTCGACGTCGCGCGTGGTGATGGTGAAGGTGTCACCGCGCTTGAGCTTGTGGGGGCCGTCGGCGAACCGCTCGAGGCGGATCTTGGGGCCCTGCAGGTCGGCGAAGATGCCGATCGCGTGGCCGGTCTCGTCGGAGGCCTGGCGGACCAGCCGGTAGACGGCCTCGTGATCGGCGTACGCGCCGTGGCTCATGTTGAGCCGGGCGACGTCCATGCCGGCGTCGACGAGCGAGCGGATGCCCTCGGGGGTGTTCACCGCGGGGCCGAGGGTGCAGACGATCTTGGCTCTACGCACGCCACCACCCTAGCGGACGTTGGATCGTTCCAACGAGAGTTCGTCCACGAACGTGCCCGAAGGTGGGCCAGGGCCCGAGAACGCGCGCGGGGGCGGCCCCGGGTCGCACCGGGACCGCCCCCGCACGGGGTAGGGCAGGACGGCTCAGACGGTCAGCGGCCGCTCGTGCGGCTTGATCGGCGAGGGGAGCGTCGTGGAGCCGGTGAGGAACGCGTCGACCGACGCCGCGGCGCTGCGGCCCTCGGCGATCGCCCACACGATGAGCGACTGGCCACGCCCCACGTCGCCGGCGACGTAGACGCCGGGCACCGAGGAGGCGTAGGAGGAGTCGCGCCGGACGTTGCCGCGCTCGTCGAGCTCGACGCCCAGCTGCTCGACGATGCCGGGCCGCTCCGGGCCGGTGAAGCCCATCGCGAGCAGCACCAGCTGCGCCGGGATGGTCCGCTCGGTGCCCTCGACGGGCTGGAACCGCGCGTCCACCTCCACCAGGCGGAGCTCGGCGACGTGGCCGTCGGCGTCACCGACGAACTGCTGCGTCGAGACGGCGTAGACCCGGTCGCCGCCCTCCTCGTGCGCGGAGGAGACCTTGAACGTCATCGGGTACGTCGGCCACGGCTGGCCGGCGGGCCGGTCCTCGCCGGGGCGCGGCATGATCTCGAGCTGCGTGATGGAGCGGGCGCCCTGACGGATCGACGTGCCGAGGCAGTCGGCGCCGGTGTCGCCGCCGCCGATGATCACCACGTCCTTGCCGGTCGCGACGATCTGCTCCGAGCCGTCGGAGGTGGGCGCCTCCCCCAGCGCGACCCGGTTCGCCTGGGGCAGGAACTCCATCGCCTGGTGGATGCCACCGAGCTCGCGCCCGGGGACGGGGAGGTCGCGGGCCTGGGTGGCGCCCATGGCGAGCACGACCGCGTCGTAGCGGGCGAGCAGCTGCGGGCCGGTGAGGTCGCCGCCGACGTCGACGCCGGCCCGGAAGACCGTGCCCTCGCGCCGCATCTGGTCGAGGCGGCGGTCGAGGTGCTTCTTCTCCATCTTGAACTCGGGGATGCCGTAGCGCAGCAGCCCGCCGATCTTGTCGGCGCGCTCGTAGACGGCGACCGTGTGGCCGGCGCGGGTCAGCTGCTGGGCGGCGGCGAGCCCGGCCGGGCCGGACCCGACCACGGCGACGGTCTTGCCCGAGAGCCACTCGGGCGGCTGGGGGCGGACGTAGCCCGAGCCCCAGGCGCGGTCGATGATCGAGACCTCGACGTTCTTGATCGTCACCGGGTCCTGGTTGATGCCCAGCACGCACGCGGTCTCGCACGGCGCCGGGCACAGCCGCCCGGTGAACTCGGGGAAGTTGTTGGTCGCGTGGAGCCGGTCCATCGCGCCGTCCCAGTCGTCGCGCCAGACCAGGTCGTTCCACTCGGGGATGATGTTGCCCAGCGGGCAGCCCTGGTGGCAGAACGGGATCCCGCAGTCCATGCAGCGCCCGGCCTGGGTGGTGATGATCGGCAGCAGCGCGCGGCCGATGCCGTCGGGGTAGACCTCGTCCCAGTCCTGCACCCGCTCGGCGACGTCGCGGCGCGAGGGGACCTCGCGCCCGTTCTTCAGGAATCCCTTGGGGTCAGCCATGCTGCGCCTCCTGCTCCGTGGATGAGCGCCGGTCGTTGCTCGTCGTGGTGGTCGTGCTGCGCTCACCCATGGAGGACCTCCATGATGCGGGCGTCGGCCTGCTCGTCGTCGAGGCCCTCCGCGAGGGCCTCCTCGCGGGCCTCGAGCACCCGCTTGAAGTCGCGCGGCATGACCTCGGTGAACCGGGTGAGGGCGGCGGTCCAGTCGTCGAGCAGGGCCCGGGCGATCGCCGAGCCGGTCTCCTCGGCGTGCTGGCGCACCAGGTCCTCGAGCTCCTCGGCCGCCTTGCCGGCGACCGGGGACAGCTCGACGAGCTCGGGGTTGACCAGGTGCTCGTCGAGGTCGAGCACGAAGGCGTAGCCGCCCGACATGCCGGCCGCGAGGTTGCGCCCGGTCGGGCCGAGCACGACCACGACGCCGCCGGTCATGTACTCGCAGGCGTGGTCGCCCACGCCCTCGACGACCGCGCTGGCACCGGAGTTGCGCACGCAGAAGCGCTCGCCGGCCCGGCCGCTGAGGAAGATCTGGCCCGACGTGGCGCCGTAGCCGATCGTGTTGCCGGCGATGATCTGCTCCCCGGCGTCGAACGTCGCGGCCCGGTCGGGGCGTACGACGATCCTGCCGCCCGAGAGCCCCTTGCCGACGTAGTCGTTGGCGTCGCCCTCGAGGCGCAGCGTGATGCCGCGCGGAACGAAGGCGCCGAACGACTGGCCCGCCGAGCCGGTGAAGGTGATGTCGATCGTGCCGTCGGGCAGGCCGTCGCCGTGGAAGCGCTTGGTGACCTCGTGGCCGAGCATGGTGCCGACGGTGCGGTTGACGTTGCGGATCGCGACCTGGGCGCGCACCGGCTCGCCGCTCTCCAGCGCCGGCGCGGCGATGGCGATCAGCTCGTTGTCGAGCGCCTTGTCGAGGCCGTGGTCCTGCGACTTCGTGCAGCGCAGGTCCTGGTCCTCGAACTGGCCGAACTCGCCGTGCCGCGAGGCCTGGTGGAGGATCGGCGTCAGGTCGAGCCCGGCGGCCTTCCAGTGGTCGACGGCGCCGGCGACGTCGAGCGTGCCGACCTGGCCGACCGCCTCGTCGAGGCTGCGGAAGCCGAGCTGCGCGAGCAGCTCGCGCACCTCCTGGGCGATGAACTCGAAGAAGTTCACGACGTAGTCGGCCTGGCCGCTGAACCGCTCGCGGAGGACCGGGTTCTGCGTGGCCACGCCCACCGGGCAGGTGTCGAGGTGGCAGACCCGCATCATGATGCAGCCGCTGACGACCAGCGGCGCGGTCGCGAAGCCGAACTCCTCCGCGCCGAGCAGCGCGGCCACGACCACGTCGCGTCCGGTCTTGAGCTGGCCGTCGGCCTGCACCACGATCCGGTCGCGCAGGCCGTTGAGCAGGAGGGTCTGCTGGGTCTCGGCGAGACCCAGCTCCCACGGACCGCCGGCGTGCTTGAGCGAGGTCAGCGGCGAGGCGCCGGTGCCGCCGTCGTGTCCGGAGACCAGGACGACGTCGGCGTGCGCCTTCGACACGCCCGCGGCGACCGTGCCGATGCCGACCTCGGAGACCAGCTTGACGTGGACCCGCGCCGAGGGGTTGGCGTTCTTCAGGTCGTGGATCAGCTGGGCGAGGTCCTCGATGGAGTAGATGTCGTGGTGGGGCGGCGGGCTGATCAGGCCCACGCCGGGCGTGGAGTGCCGGGTCTTCGCGACCCACGGGTAGACCTTGTGGCCGGGCAGCTGGCCGCCCTCGCCGGGCTTGGCGCCCTGGGCCATCTTGATCTGGATGTCGTCGGCGTTGGTGAGGTACTCCGACGTCACGCCGAAGCGCCCCGACGCGACCTGCTTGATCGCCGAGCGCCGCTCGGGGTCGTGCAGCCGGTCCGGGTCCTCGCCGCCCTCACCGGTGTTGGACTTCGCGCCCAGCCGGTTCATCGCGATCGCCAGCGTCTCGTGCGCCTCCTGGCTGATCGAGCCGTAGGACATCGCGCCGGTGGAGAAGCGCTTGACGATCTCCGAGACCGGCTCGACCTCGTCGATGTCGATCGGCTCGCGCACGCCCTCCTTGAAGGTGAACAGCCCGCGCAGCGTCATCAGCCGCTCGGACTGCTGGTTGACCCGGTCGGTGTACTGCTTGAACACGTCGTAGCTGCCGGAGCGGGTGGAGTGCTGCAGCCGGAAGACCGTCTCGGGGTCGAACAGGTGCGGCTCGCCCTCACGGCGCCACTGGTACTCGCCCCCGATGGTGAGCTCGCGGTGCGCCGGCGAGATGCCGCCGCGCGGGTACGCCACGGCGTGGCGGCGCGCGACCTCCTCGGCGATCGTGTCGAGCTCGATGCCGCCGAGCTTGGAGGTGGTGCCGGTGAAGTAGCGGTCGATGACCGACTGCGACAGCCCGACCGACTCGAAGATCTTCGCGCCGGTGTAGGAGGCCACGGTCGAGACGCCCATCTTGGACATCACCTTGAGCACGCCCTTGCCGAGCGCCTTGATGAGGTTCGCGACGGCCTTCTCGGGCTCGACCTTGACGTAGTAGGCCTCGCGGGCGAGGTCCTCGACGGACTCCATCGCGAGGTAGGGGTTGACCGCGGCCGCGCCGTAGCCGACCAGCAGCGCGACGTGGTGCACCTCGCGCACGTCGCCCGCCTCGACCAGCAGCCCGACCTGGGTGCGGGTCTTCTCGCGCACCAGGTGGTGGTGGACGGCGCCGGTGAGCAGCAGCGACGGGATCGGCGCGAGCTCGGCGGTGCAGTGGCGGTCGGAGAGCACGATGATGCGGGCGCCGTCGGCGATGGCCGCCGAGACCTCGGCGCACAGCTCCTCGAGCCGCGCCTCGAGGGCCGCTCCCCCGCCCTCGACCTCGTACAGGCCGCGCACGACGTGCACCTGGAAGCCGGGCATGTCGCCGTTGCGGTTGATGTGGCGGATCTTGGCCAGGTCGTCGTTGGAGAACACCGGGAACGGCAGCACGACCTGGCGGCACGACGCCGGGCTCGGGTCGAGGAGGTTGGACTCGGGGCCGATGGAGCCGCTGAGCGAGGTCACCAGCTCCTCTCGGATCGCGTCGAGCGGCGGGTTGGTCACCTGCGCGAACAGCTGGGCGAAGTAGTCGAACAGCAGCCGCGGCTTGTCGCTGAGCGCCGCGATCGGGGTGTCGGTGCCCATCGACCCGATCGCCTCCGCGCCCGTGGAGGCCATCGGGCTCAGCAGCACCCGCAGCTCCTCCTCGGTGTAGCCGAAGACCTGCTGGCGGCGCGCGACGGAGGCGTGGGTGTGGACGATGTGCTCGAGGTCGTCGAGGTCGTCGAGCTGGATGAGCCCGGCGTGCAGCCACTCGTCGTAGGGGTGCTCGGCGGCGAGCTGGCCCTTGATCTCCTCGTCCTCGATGATCCGGTGCTCCTCGGTGTCGACGAGGAACATCCGCCCCGGCTGCAGGCGGCCCTTGCGCACGACCGTCGCGGGGTCGAGGTCGAGCACGCCGACCTCGGAGGCGAGGACGACGAGGCCGTCGTCGGTGACCCAGTAGCGCGAGGGGCGCAGACCGTTGCGGTCGAGGACCGCACCGACCTGGGTGCCGTCGGTGAACACGACGCACGCCGGCCCGTCCCACGGCTCCATCAGCGTGGAGTGGAACTCGTAGAAGGCCCGCCGCTGCGGGTTCATGTCGCGGTGGTTCTCCCAGGCCTCCGGGATCATCATCAGCACCGCGTGGGGCAGCGTGCGCCCACCGAGGTGCAGCAGCTCGAGCACCTCGTCGAACGACGCGGAGTCCGAGGCACCGGGGGTGCAGATCGGGAAGAGGCGCTCGAGGTCTCCGGGGATCAGGTCGCTCTCGAGCAGCGCCTCGCGGGCCCGCATCCAGTTGCGGTTGCCCATCACGGTGTTGATCTCGCCGTTGTGGGCGATGAACCGGAACGGGTGGGCCAGCGGCCAGCTCGGGAAGGTGTTGGTGGAGAAGCGCGAGTGCACGACCGCCATCGCCGAGGCCACCCGCTCGTCGGTCAGGTCGGGGAAGACCTGGTCGAGCTGGTCGGTGGTGAGCATGCCCTTGTAGGCCAGGGTGCGCGAGGAGAGCGACGGGAAGTACACGTCGGTCTCGGACTCCGCGCGCTTGCGCAGGCAGAAGGCCAGGCGCTCGAGCGCCATGCCGCTCACCCGCGAGCCCTTGCCCGCCACGAACAGCTGGGCGAACGACGGCATCACGCTCCGGGCGGTGGCGCCGAGCGTCGAGTCGTCGACCGGGACCTCGCGCCAGCCGAGGACGGCCAGGCCCTCCTCGTCGGCGATCTCCTCGATCCGGCGGCGGGTGGCCGCGACGGCGTCGGCGTCACCGGGCAGGAACGCGGTGCCGACGGCGTACGACCGCGCGTGGGGCAGGTCGAACCCCAGGTCGGCCGTCACCTCGCGCAGGAACGCGTCGGGCACCTGCATCAGGATGCCGGCGCCGTCGCCGGAGTTGACCTCCGCGCCGGCGGCGCCGCGGTGGTCGAGGTTGCGCAGCGCGGTGAGCGCCTTGGCCACGATGTCGTGGCTGGCCTCACCGGTCAGCGTCGCCACCATGGCGACGCCGCAGGCGTCCTTCTCGTGGCGCGGGTCGTAGAGACCCTGCGGCGGGGGGAAGTTCGGCGGGAACGCGTGCATCGAGGCCACTGGTTCTCCCGTCGTCGTCTCGCGCGCCGGCTCCCCGCGGGGACCGGACGAGCAGAGGGGTGGGCGTTTCCGCTGGGGACGACGTTGGCCCGAGCACTGCGCAACCTATCACCGGCCGATCGCGCCGGCGGGTGCCGTTTCAGGCCGTGGGATCGGCGGTCGAGCGCTCCTCGGCGGGGGCGGTCGCCGCCGGCTCCCCGCCGAGTGGCGGCTTGGTGCGCACGACCTCCTCGCGCCCCGGGCGCGCGCGCGTGGACCACACGAAGTAGGCCGTGGCGAGCACGAACAGCACGATCGAGGTCCACACGTTGAGCCGCAGCCCGAGCACGTCGTTCATCTGCACCTCGTCGATGCGCATGTTCTCGATCCAGCCCCGCCCGGCGGTGTAGAGCATGACGTAGAGCGCGACCACGCGGCCGTGGCCGAGGCGGAAGCGCCGGTCGAGCCAGATCAGCACGGCGAAGGCGGCGAGGTTCCACAGGCACTCGTAGAGGAACGTCGGGTGGTAGGTCGCGACGTCGAGGTAGCGCGCCTCGCGGTGCGCGACGTCGATCTCCAGGCCCCAGGGCAGGTTCGTGGGGCCGCCGTAGAGCTCCTGGTTGAACCAGTTGCCCCAGCGGCCCATCGCCTGCGCCACCAGCACGCCGGGTGCGAGCGCGTCGAGCAGCGGCAGCACCCTGATCCCGCGCAGCCGGCAGCCGATCACCACGCCGACGGCGCCGAGGGCGATCGCGCCCCAGATGCCGAGGCCGCCGCGCCAGACGTAGAGGGCGGTGACGGGGTTCTTGCCCTCGCCGAAGTAGAGCTCCCAGTCGGTGGCGACGTGGTAGAGCCGGCCGCCGACGAGGCCGAAGGGCACCGCCCAGATCGCCAGGTCGCTGACCTCGCCGGGGGCGCCACCGCGGGCGACCCACCGCTTCTCGCCCAGCCAGATCGCGACGACGATGCCGGCGATGATGCAGAGCGCGTAGCCGCGGACCGGGATCGGCCCGAGGTGCCACACGCCCTGCGACGGGCTGGGGATGGACATCAGGGTCACCAGCGGGGTGATCGAGGACAGCACGGGGATCATCATCCTTCGTCGAGCAGCACGGTGACGTCGTGGGCCAGCTGGGCCTGCGAGACGTCATAGTCCCAGAACACCGGCGCCTGGTCGTCGGCGTCGACGGCCATCACCTGCGTGCCGTGGGTGACGTCGTACCCACCGCTGGGCAGCTTCTTGCCCTTGTCGATGCCGATGGCCATGCTCCGCCCGACCTCGACGATGTCGGGCAGCGCGCCCGTGAGACCGATGATCGAGGGGTCGAACGCGTCGACGTAGTGCTTCACCGTGGTCTCGTCGTCACGGGCCGGGTCGGTGGTGACGAAGACGACGTCGAGGTCGTCCTTCTGCGCGTCGTCGAGGCGCGCGAGCGTCCCCGCGAGCGTGGCCATGACCTGGCCGCAGATGTCGGGGCAGTGGGTGTAGCCGAAGAACACCAGCGTCAGCGGCTTGTCGGTGTCGTCGGTGAGGCTGAACGAGTCGCCGGCGGTGTCGACCAGAGGTGTGGACGACACCTCGAAGGGCGGGTCGAGGCGGGTGCCGGTCAGCTCGGTGCCCTGCGCCGCCCCGGCCCCGCCGCACGCGGCGAGGAGCGGGAGCAGCGCGGCGAGCACGAGGGCCCGGGGCCTAGCCACGACGTACGCCTCCGGCGAGGTCCTCGGTCAGCGCACGCAGCGCCGCCAGGCCGGCGGCCTCGTCGTCGGGGTGGTCGAGCAGGGTGCGGACGAACGCCGAGCCGACGATCACGCCGTCCGCGAAGCCCGCGACCTCGGCGGCCTGGTCGCCGTTGCTGACGCCGATGCCGACCGCGACCGGCACGTCGCCGTTCGCGCGCACCCGACCGACCAGCGGACAGGCGAGGTCGGAGGTGGCCTCACGCGCACCGGTGACGCCCATGACGGCGGCGGCGTAGACGAAGCCGCGGCTGGCGGCCGCCGTCATCGCGACGCGCTCGTCGGTCGAGCTCGGAGCGACGAGGAACACCTTGTCGAGGTCGTGGGCGTCGGCGGCGGCCACCCACTCGCCGCCGTGGTCGGGCGTGATGTCGGGCGTGATCAGGCCGGCGCCTCCGGCGGAGGCGAGGTCGGCGGCGAACCGGTCCACGCCGTAGCGCTCGACCGGGTTCCAGTAGGTCATCACGAGGGTGGGCACACCGGTGGCGGCCACAGCCTCCACCACCGTGAGGACGTCGCGGGTGCGCACACCCCCCTCGAGCGCCTGCTGAGCGGCGGCCTGGATGGTCGGGCCGTCCATGACCGGGTCGCTGTAGGGCAGGCCGATCTCGATGACGTCGCAGCCGGCGTCGACCAACGTGCGCAGCGCGGTGATCGAGCCCTCCACGCTGGGGAAGCCGGCCGGGAGGTACCCGACGAGGGCCGAGCGGCCCTCCGCGCGAGCGGTCGCGAAGGCGGTGCTGGTGGAGGGCATCAGGCCTCCTCCCCCGGCGCCGTGGCGACGACGGGCTCCGCCTCGCCCTCGGCGTCGCCGAGGCCGAACCACTCGATGGCGGTGCCCATGTCCTTGTCGCCGCGACCGCTGAGGTTGATGATCACCGTCGCGTCGGGGCCCTTCTCCTCACCGAGGCGGCGGGCCACGTCGAGCGCGCCGGCCACCGCGTGGGCGGTCTCGATCGCCGGGATGATGCCCTCGGTGCGGCTGAGCAGCGCCATCGCCTCCATCGCCTGCGCGTCGGTGACGGGCGTGTAGGTCGCGCGCCCGGACGCCGCGAGCCACGAGTGCTGCGGCCCGACGCCGGGGTAGTCGAGCCCCGCGGAGATCGAGTGCGACTCGACGGTCTGGCCGTCCTCGTCCTGCAGCACGTAGGTGCGCGCGCCGTGCAGCACGCCGGCCTCGCCGGCGTGGATGGTGGCGGCGTGCCGGCCGGTCTCGACGCCGTCGCCCCCGGGCTCGAAGCCGTGGATCTCCACGCCCTCGTCCTCGAGGAACGCGGTGAACAGGCCGATCGCGTTGGACCCGCCGCCCACGCACGCGGCGACCGCGTCCGGCAGGACGCCGTACTGCTCGAGGCACTGCGCGCGCGCCTCGTCGCCGATGCCGCGGCAGAAGTCGCGCACCATGCTGGGGAACGGGTGCGGCCCGGCGGCGGTGCCGAAGAGGTACGCGGTGTGGTCGACGCTGGCGACCCAGTCGCGCAGCGCCTCGTTGATGGCGTCCTTGAGGGTCGCGCTGCCGGACTCGACCGGCACCACCTTGGCGCCGAGCAGCTGCATGCGGGCGACGTTGAGCGCCTGCCGGCGGGTGTCGACGGCGCCCATGTAGACGGTGCAGTCGAGGTCGAACCACGCCGCTGCGGTCGCACTGGCCACGCCGTGCTGGCCGGCGCCGGTCTCGGCGATGACGCGGGTCTTGCCCATCCGCTTGGTCAGCAGCGCCTGGCCCATCACGTTGCGGATCTTGTGGGCTCCGGTGTGGTTGAGGTCCTCGCGCTTGAGCAGCACGCGGGCGCCGACCTTCGCCGACAGCCGCTCGGCGTGGTAGAGCCGGCTCGGGGTGCCGGCGTAGTCGCGCAGCACCCGCTCGAACTCGGAGACGAACGCCTCGTCGGCCATGGCGTCCTGCCAGGCCACGGTCAGCTCGTCGAGCGCCGCGACGAGGGCCTCGGGCATGAAGCGCCCGCCCCAGGTCTGGCCGAAGTAGCCGCGCTCGTCGGCCTCGTAGCGGATCGGGCTGGTGGGGCTCGTGGGCAGGCTCATGGTGCCGTCACTCCTGTCATGGCTCGTACGGCGGCCTCGGGGTCGCCGTCCTTGACCAGCGCCTCGCCGACCAGCACCACGCCGGCCCCCTCCGAGACGAAGCGCTGCACGTCGCCGACGCCGGTGATGCCGCTCTCGGCGACCTTCACGACGTCGGCATGGATCTGCGGGGCCAGGCGCCCGAACACGTCGGGGTCGACCTCCAGGGTCTTGAGGTTGCGGCTGTTGACGCCGACCAGCTCGGCGTCGAGGGCCAGCGCACGCTCGACCTCGGCTTCGTCGTGCACCTCGACCAGCACGGTGAGGCCGAGCTCGCCGGCCTCGTCGTGCAGGCGTCGCAGGGTGTCGTCGTCGAGGGCGGCGACGATCAGCAGCGCCAGGTCGGCGCCGGCCGCGCGGGCCTCGACGAGCTGGTAGGTCTCGACGATGAAGTCCTTGCGCAGCAGCGGCACCTCGACGGCGGCGCGCACGGCGCGCAGGTCGTCGAGGCTCCCACCGAACCGGCGCTCCTCGGTGAGGACCGAGATCGCCGCGGCGCCGCCGCGGGCGTAGGCGCGGGCGAGGTCGGCCGGGTCGGGGATGTCGGCGAGGTCGCCCTTGCTGGGGCTGCGTCGCTTGACCTCGGCGATGACGCTCGAGCCGCGCGCCCGGAAGTGCGGCATCGGGTCGCGCGGGGCGGGCGCGTCGGCGAGGTGGGCGAGCAGCTCCTCCAGCGGGAGCGCGGCCTCGCGGCGGGCGAGGTCCTCGCGCACTCCGGCGACGATCGAGTCGAGGACGGAACCGGTCGCAGGCATGCCCTCAGCCTCTCACCCGGTGCCAGTCGTCCCGGCACCGGTGCCAGCGGCCGGACGCTCCGTCCGCCGGGTGGCGGATCAGTGGTCGGAGGTGTTGAAGCCGAGCCTGGAGAGCACCAGGAACAGCGGGAAGGCCACCACCGCGACGATGATGCCGATCCAGAGCAGCGTCATCTGGGTCGGGACCTGCAGCAGCGCGATGCTGCCGATGACGAAGCCGAGCATCGCGACCCCGACAGCCGTCCAAGCAGCGGGGGTGTTGCCGTGGCCACCAGCCATGGTGAAGCTCCTTCGTCGAACCTGCAGGGTGCGCGGGAAGTCTAGGCGGTCGGGTCGCGGCCCTCGTCGAGGGCCTTCCAGATGTCGATGTTCTCGCGGGGCACCTCGCCGGACCCCGCCTCGCCGGCACCCGCCCCGGCGCCCGCTGCGGCACCCCCTGCGGAACCCCCTGCGGCGCTCGCACCGGCTGGTGAGTCGTAGCGCGCGCCCATCTCGGGCCACGAGCCGACGAACCGCGCGGCCGCAGCGGTCGCGAGCACCGACACGACCGCGCCCACCAGCGCGGCGGCGTACCACCCGGTCAGCGAGACCGCGGCGGTGTCGCGGCCGGAGGCGTCCATGAGGGCCCCCGACAGCTTGTCCGGCACGCTGCGCGCGCCCTCGGCGGTGACGACGACGGTGCCGAGCGCGGCGACCAGGCCCAGCACGGCCACGGCGCGCCGGAACCGTCCGCGCGTCACCAGGAGCACGCCCCAGCACGCGAGGACGACGAGCGCGAGCGCCCCCGCGAGCGGTGAGTCGCGCACCCCGTCGAGCGAGAGCATCGCGTTCATCTCCTCGCCCTGGGCGGTGTCGATCCGCCCGGAGCTGCCCGACGCCCACGGCTTGTTGGCCGCGGTGGCGGCCGTCCCCGCCGCGACCAGGCCGAGGAGGACGACGGGCCCGAAGGTGCTGCGCGGGCGGCGCGGCGCCGGCGTCTCCTGCTCAGCCATCGAACCGGTGCACCAGGTCGGCGTCGAAGCAGGTGCGGTCACCCGTGTGGCAGGCGGCCCCGGTCTGCTCGACGACGAACAGCAGGGTGTCGCCGTCGCAGTCAAGGCGGACCTCCCTGACGTGCTGCACGTGACCGGAGGTGTCGCCCTTGACCCAGTACTCGCGGCGCGAGCGCGACCAGTACGTCGCCCGGCCGGTGTCGAGTGTGCGCGCGAGCGCCTCGTCGTCGACCCAGGCCAGCATCAGCACCTCGCCGGAGCCGTGCTGCTGCACGACCACCGGCACCAGGCCCTCGGCCGTCGGGCGCAGGCGCTCGGAGAGGGCGGGGTCGAGACGCGGGGCGGGAGCAGGGGTGTTCACGGGTCCATCGTCTCAGCCTCGCGGGCGGCCCACGTCCGCGCGCACGCCTCGGTGACCGGTCCCGGGGCCGGGAGGTCGCGCTCGTCCCAGCGGGAGACCGCCTGCACGTCGCGGGTCGTGGAGACGAGGAACACCTCGCTCGCGCGCTCGCGCAACTCGGCCAGCGGCTCGTCCACCTCGCGGGCGCCGCACCACTCCACGACCAGCTCGCGGGTGATGCCGGCGAGGCAGCCCGAGGCCAGGCTCGGCGTGCGCAGCTCGCCGTCGACGACGTAGAAGACGTTGGAGCCGGTGCCCTCGCACAGGTGGCCCGCGGTGTTGGCGAACAGCGCCTCGCTGCCGCCGCGCTCGTGGGCGTGGGCCAGCGCGATGACGTTCTCGGCGTACGACGTCGTCTTGAGGCCCGCGGTCGCGCCGTGCTCGTTGCGGGTCCATGGCACGGTCACCACGGTCGTGGCGGCGGGCGCGTGCTCGATCGCGCTGTAGGCGACGACCAGGGTGGGCGGGCCTCCGCCCCGGCCGCTGCCCATCGGGTGCGGTCCGGCCGTCCACGTGAGGCGCAGGCGTCCGATCGGGTCGGCCTCCGCCCCGTCGGCCAGCACGGCCTGCACGCCGCGGCGCACGTGGTCGAGGTCGGGAGCGGGCAGGCCCAGCCCGGCCGCGCTGCGCTCGAGCCGCGCGAGGTGCCGGGTCAGCGCGAAGGGCGTGCCAGACATCGTCTTGACCGCCTCGAAGACGCCGTCGCCCACGGTGAAGCCGTGGTCGGTGACCGCGAGGGCACCCGCGGTCGGGTCGGGCAGGAGGTCACCGTTGAGCCACGCGCGCATGGCCTCACTCTAGGGACTCCAGGGCCGCTCCCCCGGCGTCCTCGCGGTCCGCCGCGCGTCCGCCGGCGGGCTCCGGGGCGCCCCGGAACACGCCAGGGGGGACCCGATTTTGGCCCCTCGTGACCCATGGGCTACTGTTCCACTCGTTCCAAGGGGCGGTCAGCCGCCCAGGGGAACAGGCGGACATAGCTCAGTTGGTAGAGCGCAACCTTGCCAAGGTTGAGGTCGCGAGTTCGAGTCTCGTTGTCCGCTCTGAGGGGTCTCCCATCACACGTGGGCCTCCACGGTGGGTTGGCCGAGAGGCGAGGCAACGGACTGCAAATCCGTCTACACGGGTTCAAATCCCGTACCCACCTCGCTGGACAACTCAACACGGGCGATTGGCGCAGCGGTAGCGCGCTTCCTTGACACGGAAGAGGTCACTGGTTCAAACCCAGTATCGCCCACCAGCACCGAAGGGCCCCGGACATCGTCCGGGGCCCTTCGTCCGGTTCTGGGTGCGCTCGCTCCCCCGGCCACCGACGACGATCGCAGGACGTCATGGCGAGTGGGGGTTCGGGTGGCGGCTCGCCGGGCACGCGACTCACGTCAGGCGGCGTCCGGGCGCGTTTCCCCAACCTTGATCGCTCGGTGCCACGCCCCGTTCTCCCTCCCGTCCTTGCCTGACGTCGCGGTGTCCTCGAGCCTGAGCATGCCTGCGAGCTGACAGCGGCAGACCCGGACGCCCCCGGCAGCCTTCACGTCGAGTGCGGTGCTGATGACGTGCCAGGTGCGTCACGGATACCGCACTCCCGGCGGCGCCCTCATCGCGGCAGATCCGGACGTTCGGTGAGCGAGGATGCCTGGCGTGGCTAACCCTGCCGACGCGTCTAGCGCGCTGACTGCAGACGAGGCGCTCGTCCTCTTGGACTTTCCGCACTGGTGGGAAGACGACGATCACGGGAACGCTCCTCAGCATGCGGCCGAGCAGGTCGCCCTCTGGAACCTGCCAGGATTGTTGGAGCGTGAAATACGGCAGCCCTTCGACCCGGGCTACGCCGATCTAGTGGCAGAGGCGCGGTTCCGGCTGACCCCGAGTGACTGACGTCCCGCTCATCGGAAGACCCGCACGCTCATCGCCGCAGATGAGTGCGTTCCTGACACACTCACACCATGAGTGCCGGGGTCGTTGCGGAAGTCAAGCAAGTCCTCTACGACTGGTGGGACGGAGCCGAACCCGCGGCAGGACAAGGCCACTTCGGGGTCACGGCCCAGGTCTTCATCGGCTCGGCAGACAGCGAATTGGCCGACTCGTTCGACTGCATCCTATGTTCTCCAAGCATGTTTGCCGAACGATTCAGCGTTGCTGGATGGGGCTCTGCACTCGCCGATGAGGTGCTACCGGGTGGTGAGGTCCTGCCCGTTCATGGAGTGTGGCTCATGAAAGCGTGGTCACGCGTGGCGTTCGAGGCGGCCGTCGAACGCTTAGTCACCGCCGCGAGCCCGGGTCCGAACTGGCAGACTGTTGCTGACCGCATCGGCCGTCACCTGCCCTGGGAGTACGACTACAAGCACGACGATCAAATGAACACCCGAGCTGGGTTGCCCCAACTCACTCACTCCTTCTGGCACGACGAGTACCGGGCATAGTTGCCCGCTCATCGGCAGATCCGGGCGACCTGATCGCGGCAGATCCGAACGCTTGTCGGGGTTCAGATCGAGATCGGCGTCCAGGTCGCCGACTTGTCCCACTCGGGCAGATTGAATGCCCATCCGGTGACGAGCCCATGGGCGATTCGCATGTCGGCGACGGTCGTCCCGAAGTGGCGGTCCGGGCGGCCGTCACGGTGCTCGACGACGTAGGTCCCGTCGTCATTTCGTGAAGACTGCGCGTACGTCTGGCCGGATTGATCGACTAGCGACTCCACGATGAGGAACGTGCCGTGCCCAGCCTCGATGTCCTCGAACATCATGAACAGGGCGTCTTCAGACGGATCGTCGACAGTGTCGCCCGACTCGGCTGTGGCTCGAAGTGTTGCTTCCCGGCTCATGCGCGAATGCTGCCACGACACCCTCAGGCACTCGCGCTCATCGGCATGAGCGGACGTCTGCGCAGCAGGTGCAGCTAGGCGAACGAGGGGCGAGAACCCTTACTTCCCGCGCGGCACGACGACGCGGGCGCGAGCCGTCGCCGCCTGGACGACGTCGGTGCCGGCGTAGCGGACGACGACCGGGCGGGCGCCCGGCTTCAGGCCGCGGAAGACCAGGCGGGCGGTGCCGTCGACGACCTGGCCCTCGAGGGTCTGTCCCCCGACGCTGATGGTGATGGCGCCGGCCGGCTTGCGGGCGCCGATCGCCTTGACCCGGACCTCGACGCTCACCCGCTTCTTCGTGGCGTCGGTGCGGACCTTGAGCGTGGGCGTGGTCGACACGGCGCTCACCGCGACGGTCTCGACCGAGGGACGGAAGTTGCGGTGCTCCAGGGTGACCTGCACGGCCAGGGCGTGGCCGAGGTCGCCCTTGCGGACCGTGTAGGTCGGGTGGTTGGCCCGGGCGATCCGCTTGCCGTCACGCGTCCACTGGTAGCTCGCGGTCGCGCCGGTGGGGCGCGTCGTGCCGGGGGTCACGGTGAGGCGTCCCCCGACCTCGGCCTTGCCCGAGACCTGCGACGGGGAGCGCAGGGCCACCTGCTTGGCCTGCACCGGCGCGGTCGCGGCGGCGTTCGAGCGCGACTTGAGGTAGCCCTTCGAGCTGGCGGTCACGCGTGCGCTGATCGCGGCGCCGACGTGGTCGCGGGTCAGCGTGAGGGTGGGTCCGGTGGCGCCGTCGAGCGGCTTGCCGTCGGCGTACCACTGCGTCTGGGTCTTCGCCGGCTGCGGCGTCCACGACGACGCGGTCAGGCTCAACGTCGAGCCGACCTCGGGCGTCCCCTGGATGCTCGGCACCTCGGCCGGCGTGAACGTCCCCGGCGCGACGGGGGCGGTGGCCAGGCTCGCCTCGCCGGGCGCGTAGCCGTCGACCTGGGCGGTCACCTCGGCCGTGAGCGTCTTGCCCTTGACGTCGGCGGTCGGTATGTAGCCCGGCCCCGTGGCGCCCGGGATGGCCGCACCGTCGGCGAGCCAGCGGTACGTCACGGCCGTCGGGGCGGGCGTCCAGCCGCCGACGGCGACCTCGAGCGGTGCACCGACCATGGGCGAGCCGATGATCGTGGGCGGGGTCGTGGGCTTGACCACGCGGTCGTTGAAGTGGATGAACCCGCTCGGCCAGCCCCCACCGGTCTTGGTCACCCGACGCCAGTAGAAGTCGCCGCCCCAGTAGTCCTCGGAGACGACGATCTCGGTGTCGGAGATGACCTGCTCGACGTAGGCCACGTGGCCGGCGCCCCCGGCCGGCGTGACGTTCGGCTTGTACCAGGCGACCGCGCCGACGGCCGGCACCTGGTCGGTGATCGAGGCCATCGCGACGCCCCAGTTGGACGCGTTCCCGTCACCGCTCCAGGGGCGGGTGCTCGGCATGCCGTTCCTGATCAGCCGGTAGGCCACGTAGTTCGTGCAGTTGTGGCCCGAGTACATCCGCCAGTACATCGAGCCGGAGGCCTGCCGGTAGCCGGAGTCGCTGTAGCCCGCGGCGGCGCAGCCCTGGTAGCCGGTGCAGAGGTACGTCGAGGAGGCCAGGCTCACCGTCGTGCCGGTGCTCGGCACGACCGCGACCACGAGGGCGAGCACGCCGGTGGCCAGCAGCGTCGAGCGCAGCGCTCGGCGGACGACGACACCCGCCGCCGCGCGGACGCCGGCGCGGCGGTGGGGCGGGTGGGATTCGTGTGGCCTTTGGTGCACGAGTGGAGACCCTATGAGGGTCTCGTCAAGCGCGCCACGCCGTTGGATGAATAACAATCATGTAATTCAGCGGTACCCTCGGGCGCCGGCGTGTCGGGATCGTCACGCCTGGCCACCAATCCTGCCGAACGGCTCCGCAGCGCCGTCCGGGGACGGACACTGGGGCGGTCAGCACCACCGTGTCGGTTCCGGGCACGAGGACCACACGACGACAGCTCGGGAGTCGCCCCATCATGCACCAGCCCCACGCAGCGGACGGGGCGTCCGCGCGCTCCCGCGCCGCGTGTCGCATCGCCGTGGGCGCCGCGGTGCTCGTGGCCCTCCTCGCCTGCGTCGGGGCGCCGGCGCTCGACGCGGGGGCGCGCTGGGACGCGGAGTCGTACGCCGGGTGGCCGGCCCTCGGCCTCTCCGCGCTGCTGTTCGGCATGGCCGGGGAGCGCCGACGCCGCTCGATGCTGGTCCTCCAGACCGTCGCGCTCGGCGTGGTGCTGACGCTGACCTACGACCTGGAGTGGTGGGCCGGGACCGCGATCAGCCTGGTCGTCACCGTCCCCGCGCTCCTGAGCCTGCACCTGCTGCGACCGGGGACCGCTGCGTACCGCCGGTTCAACGAGGGCGAGGTCGACGCCTACCACGGCGTCACCGCCGGCGTCGGCCTCCTGTGCGCCTCGCTGAGCGCCGCCGCGGTCGCGCTCACCAGCCCGGACGGGCCGATGGACGTCCTGCTCACCTGGTTCACCGCGTTCCTCGCCGCCACGACGGCCCAGCTCGTCCTGCTCCCCTTCCACCTGCGCCGCGCCGGCGGCTGGACGCTCGGGACGGCTCGGCTGGAGATCTGGGCGCAGCGCACCGTGCTGGCCGTGGGTCTCGCCGTCGTCTTCTCGCCCGAGGCGACCCTGCCGGTGACCTTCCTGCTGTTCCCGATCCTCGGCTGGGTCGCGATCCGTGGGACCGCCACCGAGACCCACCAGCAGGTGCTCGTCGTCGCCGTGGTGGCGTTCGCCGCGACGCTGGGCGGCCACGGGCCGATGTCGCTCGCGAGCCTCACCGGCCACGCCTCGCTCGCGCCGATGCTCCTCTACCTCTTCATCGCCTCCGTCTGCTGCCTGCTCGTGCCCCTGGCCCTCACGGTCGAACGGCTGCGCGCCGTGAGCCGGGCGGCTGTGGCGTCGGCCTCCACCGTCCAGCGGATGCTCGACTCGACCTCGGGGACCGTCTTCATCGCCACCGACCTCGCCGGTGTCGTGACGCACTGCAACAAGGGCGCCGAGACCGCCCTCGGGGTGTCCGCCGACGCACTCCTCGGCCGGCTCACCCACACCCTGCACAGCGAGGCCGAGGTGCGTCGGCAGGCCCGGGCGCTGGGGATCGACGAGTCCACCCGGGAGCACCAGGCGCTCTACAACGCCGCCACCCTCGCGCAGACACGGGCCGGAGTGCGCCGCGACTGGGAGTTCCTGCGCGACGACGGCGGGGTCCGCATCGTCTCCCTCAACATCAGCCGGCTGACCGAGCCGGGCGGCGCACCCATCGGCTTCATCGCCAGCGGCGAGGACGTCACCGAGCGGGCCCGCGCCCAGTCCGCGCTCGAGGTGGCCTACCAGCGTGAGCGCGGGTCGGTCGCGGCGCTGCGCGAGGCCGACGAGATGAAGCGCAAGCTCGTCTCGGTCGTCAGCCACGAGCTCCGCACGCCCATCACCAGCATCGCCGGCTACACCGAGGCCCTCCAGGAGGGGGCGTTCGGCGAGCTCACCTCGAGCCAGGCCGCCGCCGTGCGACGCGTCGAGCGCAACAGCACCCGCCTGCGCCAGCTGGTCGAGGACCTGCTCATGCTCTCCGAGTCCGAGTCCGGGCCGACGCCGCTCGCGCACGAGGAGGTCGACCTCAACGACGTCGTCCGGGCGGCCCACGACATGGTGCAGCTCCAGGCCGACGGCCGTCGGCTCGAGACATGCCTCGCCCTCCACCCCGGCCCGGTCCTGGTACGCGGTGACCGGGGCCTGCTCGAGCGCGCCGTCGTCGGCCTCTGGAGCAACGCGGTCAAGTTCACCCCCGACGGGGGCACCATCACCGTCCGCACCGTCGCTCCCGGGCCCCGACCGGACGCCACGGACGTGCACGACCTGCACGCCCAGGTCGTCGTCGCCGACACCGGCATCGGCATCGCCGACGACGACCAGCCCAAGGTGTTCTCCCGCTTCTACCGCACAGCGGCAGCAGGCGACCTCGCCATCCAGGGATCCGGCCTCGGGCTGAGCGTCGTGGAGACGATCGTGGACCAGCACGCCGGCACCATCGACCTCCGCTCCGCGCCGGGGGACGGCACCGTCGTCACGGTCTCCATCCCGGCCTGACCTGCCCGACGACCGGGCGTCGTCGGCTCAGAACTCGTAGCCGAAGTGCGCGATCGTGCGGGCGAAGCGCTCCGCGACGATCTCCGCGTCGCCCGGGCCGTAGAGCTCGCGGTAGTGCGGTCCGCTGCCCCGCTTGGCGTGCGGCAGGTCCAGCGCGAGCCCGAGGCGCGCGGAGAGGTCCGCGACGGCGGCGGGCAGCTCCTCGTAGCGGTAGACCTCGTCCACGACGACGCGACCACCGAGGCGGTAGAGCCGCTCGTTGAGGGCCAGCCGCTCCATCCGGCGGGGCGTGCGGACGAACTCGGCGAAGGTCTTGGTGAAGGTGGGCTTGCGGGCGCTGTAGCGGTAGGAGGAGGCGACCACGTCGTACGGGTTCCGCTCCACGGCGAAGGTGAAGTAGGCGTCCCACGTGTCGCGGCCGATCACCTCGATCACCCGGCGCGCGCCCATGTGGGCGTACGACGACGGGGTGGTGTCGTCGTTCTGCGGGCCCACTCCCCCGGCGGCCGCGCGCAGCTCCTCGTCCTCGGGGCTGATCCGGGTGACGATGTCGTCGGGCCCGCAGTGGCGCGAGAGCGCGATCTCGAGGCTGGTGCCGGCGGTCTTGCGGGTCTTGACGAAGACGAAGCGGTGCCGGTGGGAGGCGATCACGGGGCCGGCCTCAGTCGTCCTCGTCCGCGGACTCCTCGCCGTGGGTGCCGGGACGCGGCGCCCACGGCAGCTCCTTGGCCGGGCGCACGACCACCAGCCGGTCGCCTCGGGCCAGCAGCGAGACCACCGGGTCGAAGTAGCGGTAGACCTTCTCGTCGCGGATGACCGCGATGACCTGGTCGGGCAGGCGCTGCGGCTGCTTGCCGACCTCGTTGACCAGCAGGTCGCGCTCGGCGACCTCGAGGCCCTCGCCGTAGGTCATCAGGTCCTCCATCACCGAGCCGAGCATCGGCGACATGGACGACAGCCCGAGCAGCCGGCCGACCGCGTCGGAGGAGGTGATCACCGAGTTGGCGCCCGACTGGCGCATCAGCGGCACGTTCTCCTGCTCGCGCACCGACGCCACGATCCACGCGTCGGGGTTGATCTGGCGCACCGTCAGCGTGACCAGCACGTTGGAGTCGTCGCGGTCGGTGGTGATGATGACGTGGGTGGCCTTCTCCACGCCCGCCTGGCGCAGGACGCCGCGCCGGGTCGCGTCGCCCGCGATGCCGACCAGCTGGTCGCGGTTGGCCTCCTCGATGGCGACCAGGCCCGGGTCGACGACCACGATCGAGGACCGGTCGTAGCCGTTGCTCACGAGGGTCTCGATCGCGCTGCGGCCCTTGGTGCCGTAGCCGACGACGACGACGTGCTGGTCCATCTTCTTCCTCCACCGGGAGACCCGGATCATCTCGCGGCCCTGCGAGGCGAGGACCTCCAGGGTGGTGCCGATCAGCAGGACCAGGAAGGCGATGCGTGCCGGCGTGATGACGATCGCGTTGATCAGGCGGGCCTGCGGGTCGGCCGGGGCGATGTCGCCGTAGCCGGTCGTGCTGAGCGTGACGGTCGTGTAGTAGAAGGCGTCGAGGAGCGAGAGGTCACGACCGGGGTGCGCGTTGTCGCGGTAGCCCTCGCGGTCGAAGTAGACCAACAGCACCGTGCCCACGAGGATGGCCAGGGCCATCAGCACGCGACGGCCGAGCTCCCACCACGGCGACCTCTGGCGCTCGGGCAGGGACACCCGGCCCACGCTCGGGTGGTGGCTGGCCTCGTGCACGGTCAGGAGTCTCCCACGCCCATGCGCGCGCGCAGCCGCTGCACCATCTCGCGTCGCGCGCGCTGGGTGTTCTTCTGGGGGAACACGGTGTCGAAGGCCGCGTTGACCGCTGCTCCGACGAGCACGGCGAGGGCCAGGAGGTAGAGCCAGAGCAGCACCGCGATCGGGGCGGCGAGCGGGCCGTAGATGCTGCGGGACTCGGCCGCGGTGACGGTCAGCACCCAGCGCAGGACGTACGAGCCCGCGATCCAGCAGAACAGGGCGAACGCCGCACCGGGCAGGTTGAAGCTCCAGCTCGTCCGGACCGGGACCGACACGTGGTAGAGCGTGGCGAGGAAGCAGATGCAGACCACCAGCACGACGGGCCAGTAGAGCGCGTTGACGAAGTCGAGGCGGGGTGGCACCAGCCGGTCGACCAGGCTCGGGCCCGCCACGACCAGCGGGAGGCTGACCGCACCGGTGACCATCGCCAGGACGTAGAGGACGAAGGACAGGGCGCGGGTGGCGACGATCCCCCGGTGACCGCCGAGGCCGTGCATGATCGTGATGGTGTCGACGAAGACGTTGAGCGCCCGCGACCCCGACCAGAGCGCGAGGACGAAGCCGATCGAGATCACGTCGTAGCGCCCGCCGTCGAGGACGGTGTCGATGGTCGGGCGGATGATGCTGTTGACGGCTCTCTCGGTCAGCCCCTGCCGCGAGATCTCCAGCACCGCGTTGCGGACGTCCTCCACCTGGGTGTCGGTGAACCGCTCGCTGACGAAGCCGACCGCGCCCGCGAGCGCGAAGACCAGCGGCGGGACCGACAGCACCGCGAAGAAGGCCGCCTCCGCGGCCAGGCCGGTCACCCGGTGGCGCAGGCACGCGCCGACCGTGGTGACGACGATGCGCCACAGGTGCTCGCGCCAGCGACGCAGGACCACCTCGGCGCGGCGCGGGGCAGGGATGTCCTCGCGCGCCTCGACCATGGCGTCACGGTATCCACCCGCGGGCCGCCTACGGTGGCCCCATGCCCGAGACGTACGACCGGCCTCCGTCCGGCCCGCGGCCCGACCGCCGCGCCACCAACCAGGCCCCGCCGCTGGTGGGCCACGACGTGGTGGGGTGCGACGCCGCGCTCACCGAGGCCCTCGCCCGCCACGGCTCCCCCGACCTCGTCGGGGAGCTGGCCGGGCTCGGGCGCGAGGCCGGGAGCGCGGAGGCGCGCGAGCACGGCGTGCTGGCCAACCGCCACCACCCCGAGCTCGTGCCCTACGACCGCTGGGGCAACCGGGTCGACGAGGTCGCGTTCCACCCCTCGTGGCACTGGCTGATGGAGCGCGCGGTCTCCCACGGGCTGCAGGCCGCGCCGTGGGAGCAGCAGGAGGCCGGCGACCCGCACGCGCACCTGCGCCGCGCCGGGGGGTTCTACGCCTGGTCGCAGACCGAGCCGGGGCACGGCTGCCCGATCTCGATGACCTACGCCGCCGTCCCCGCACTGCGCGCCGACCCGGCGATCGCGAAGGAGTGGGCGCCGCTGCTCGCGGCGCGCTCCTACGACCCCGGGGTGCGGGTGCCGACCCGGAAGTCGGGGGCGCTGGCCGGCATGGGCATGACCGAGAAGCAGGGCGGCTCCGACGTGCGGGCCAACCAGACCGAGGCCGTGCCGGTCGACGGCGACGGCTGGTACGCCCTGCGGGGGCACAAGTGGTTCACCTCCGCCCCCATGAACGACGTCTTCCTCGTCCTC
The DNA here is from genome assembly GCF_042432345.1 of Nocardioides zeicaulis. Lineage (NCBI taxonomy): Bacteria > Bacillati > Actinomycetota > Actinomycetes > Propionibacteriales > Nocardioidaceae > Nocardioides > Nocardioides zeicaulis. The sequence continues at coordinate 287,652 of NZ_JBHLXH010000003.1, forward strand.
GCGCAGGCCGCCGGCGGGGTGACCTGCTTCGTGGTGCCGCGCGTGCTGCCCGACGGCACCCGCAACCGCATCGACGTGGTGCGGCTCAAGGACAAGCTCGGCAACCGCTCGAACGCCTCGAGCGAGCTCGAGCTCGACGGCACCCTCGCCCAGCGCCTCGGCGACGAGGGCCGCGGGGTGCGCACCATCATCGAGATGGTCGCCGCCACCCGCCTCGACTGCGTCCTGGGCTCGGCCGCGCTCATGCGCCACGCGCTCGCCGAGGCGTCGTGGCACGTGTCGCACCGCGCGGCCTTCGGCGGCCTGCTGGTCGACAAGCCGCTCATGCAGAACGTCGTCGCCGACCTCGCGGTCGAGTCCGAGGCCGCGACCGCCCTGGCCATGCGCCTGGCCGCCGCGGTCGACCGACCCGAGGACGCGCACGAGGTCGCGCTGCGCCGGATCGCGCTGCCGCTGGCGAAGTTCTGGGTGTGCAAGCGCACCCCCGCCATGGTCGCCGAGGCGCTGGAGTGCCTGGGCGGCAACGGCTACGTCGAGGAGTCCGGGCTGCCGCTGATGTTCCGCGAGTCGCCGCTGAACTCGATCTGGGAGGGCTCGGGCAACGTCAACGCCCTCGACGTCCTGCGCGCGCTGGGGCGCGAGCCCGAGGTGCTGCAGGCGTGGATCACCGAGGTCGGTGCGGCCCGCGGGGCCGACGCCCGGCTCGACCGCGCGGTCGACGACACGCTGTCGCTGCTCGGCGACTCCGGCGGCCTCGAGGTGGGCGCGCGACGCCTCGCCGGCCAGATGGCGGCCTGCCTGCAAGGGTCGCTGCTGGTGCGCTTCGCGCCGGCCGAGGTCGCGGACGCGTTCTGCGGCAGCCGGTTCGGGGCGTCCTACGGCGGCACGTTCGGCATGCTCACCAGCGGCGGGCTGCGGGCGGTCGTCGACCGCGCGACTCCTGTCGTCTGACCCGTCTGCGCGAAACGCCACGCCCGCGGCGGCCGCCGCCTAGGGTGGTCGGGATCTGAGGGGGTCCACCTTGTCCCAGTCGAGCACGCTCTTCACCGTCGGCACCCTGCTGCGCCATGCCCAGGACGCCGCCGCACCGGTGCGGGTGCTGGTGTCGGGCACCTGGCTCGACGGCGTCATCGTCGGCGCCGACGGCCTCGGGGTGATCCTCGACGACGGCAACGGCCACCAGGTGCTGGTGCGACTGGACTCCATCGTCGCGGTGAGCTTCTCGCGCGCCGCGATCGACGGCGAGCCCGAGCCTGCCGAGCAGGACGGCGGTGCCCGTGCGCACTGGGGCGCGGAGCGCCAGCCCATCGAGGCCGGCCCCGTCGGGGGCTGAGGCCCCCCGCCCGTCGCCTCAGCCCAGGGCGGCCGCGACGACCTCGCGCGCCTCGTCCTGCACCTGTGCCAGGTGCTCGGGACCGCGGAACGACTCGGCGTAGATCTTGTAGACGTCCTCGGTGCCGCTCGGTCGGGCGGCGAACCAGGCCGACTTCGTCGTCACCTTGAGCCCGCCGATCTTCGCCCCGTTGCCCGGCGCCTCGGTGAGCGTGCCGGTGATCTCCTCCCCCGCCAGGGTCGTCGCGCGGACGTCGTCGGACGACAGGGCGGCCAGCTTGGCCTTCTCCTCGCGGGAGGCCGGGGCGTCGATGCGGGCGTAGGCGGGGTCGCCGTGCTGGGCGACGAGGTCGGCGTAGTGCTCGCTGGGCGTGCGGCCGGTCGCGCCGAGGATCTCGCTGGCCAGCAGCGCCAGCAGCAGCCCGTCCTTGTCGGTCGTCCACGTCGAGCCGTCGCGGCGCAGGAACGACGCGCCCGCCGACTCCTCGCCGCCGAAGCCGAAGGAGCCGTCGATCAGGCCGGGCACGAACCACTTGAAGCCCACCGGCACCTCCACCAGGGGCTTGCCCAGCGCCTCCGCGACGCGGTCGATCATCGAGCTCGAGACCAGCGTCTTGCCGATCCGCGCGGAGTCCGGCCAGCCCGGCCGGGCGCCGCCGAAGAGGTGCTGGATCGCCACGGCGAGGAAGTGGTTGGGGTTCATCAGGCCGGCGTCGGGCGTGACGATGCCGTGGCGGTCGGCGTCGGCGTCGTTGCCGGTGGCGATGGCGTACTCGTCCTTGCGGCTCACCAGCGAGGCCATCGCGTGGGGCGAGGAGCAGTCCATGCGGATCTTGCCGTCCCAGTCGAGCGTCATGAACCGCCAGGTCGGGTCGACGAGCGGGTTCACCACCGACAGGTCGAGGCGGTGCCGCTCGGCGATCTCGCCCCAGTAGGCCACGCTGGCGCCCCCGAGCGGGTCGGCACCGATCCGCACGCCCGCGTCGCGCACCACGTCGAGGTCCAGGACGCTCGGGAGGTCGTCGACGTAGGTGCCGAGGAAGTCGTAGGTGCCGACGGTGGCGCGGGCCTTCGCGAACGCGACCCGCTTCACGCCGGCGATGTTGCCGCGGATCAGCTCGTTGGCACGCGCCGCGATGACGCTCGTCGCGTCGGAGTCAGCCGGCCCGCCGTGGGGCGGGTTGTACTTGAAGCCGCCGTCGGTCGGCGGGTTGTGGGACGGGGTGACCACGATGCCGTCGGCGAGCCCGCTCCCCGTCGTACGCCCCTGGTTGGCGCGGATGATCGCGTGGCTGACCGCGGGGGTGGGGGTGAAGCCGTCGCGGTCGTCGACCAGGACGGTGACGTCGTTGGCGACCAGCACCTCGAGCGCGGTGGCCCAGGCCGGCTCGGACAGCGCGTGGGTGTCGCGGCCGATGAACAGCGGGCCGTCGTAGCCCTGCTCGCGCCGGTAGTCGCAGATCGCCTGCGTGGTGGCGGCGATGTGGACCTCGTTGAAGGAGGTGGTGAGCGAGGTGCCGCGGTGGCCGCTGGTGCCGAAGGCGACCTGCTGCGACACCTCGTCGGGGTCGGGCTCGTGGTCGAAGTAGGCCGTCACGAGGTGGGAGACGTCCACCAGGTCCTCGGGGCGTGCGGGCTGTCCGGCTCGTGCGTGGGTGGCCATGGCCCCATCCTGTCCGGTTCGACCACCTGCGTCGAGAATCCTCCGGGTGGGTTGTCGATGGCGGACCCGCTCGTCCGTCAGAGTGGTGAGGCCGCACCCGCGGTCCGCGACACGAAGGAGATCACCATGTCCGAGTACGTCGTGCTGATCGTCGGCGACGCCGACCGGTGGTGGACGACCATGACCGAGCAGGAGCGCAAGGACGGGTACGCCGAGTACGGCCGCTTCGCCCAGCAGGTCACCGAGCGCGGCCACCGCATCGTGGGCGGGGCCGAGCTCCAGCCCAGCTCCACGGTCCGCACCGTGCAGCCGGGTGGCGCCGCCGTGACCGACGGCCCCTACGCGGAGTCCACGGAGCAGGTGGGCGGCTACTTCCACATCGAGACCGACGACCTCGACGACCTCCTCGAGTGCTGCCGGATCATCGCCGCGCTCGGTGACGCCGTGCAGGTCGTCCCCACCGTCGTCCCCGACGCGAGGCCGTCGTGAAGTACCTGGTGCTGCTGATCGGCGACGGCGAGCTCAAGCCGTGGTCGGAGCACGACCCCGACGAGCAGGCCGCGGTGATGCAGCGCTTCGAGGCGTTCCACGCCGCGGTCGCCGAGCGCGAGGGCGTGGAGATCCTCGCCGGCGAGGCGCTCGCCGGCCCTGCGCACGCCACCACCGTCCGCACCCGCGGGGGCACGACGACGCTCACCGAGGGTCCCTACGCCGAGGTGATCGAGCAGATGGGCGGCTTCTACCTGGTGGAGACCCCCGACCTCGACGTGCTGCTCGAGCTGCTGCGGCTGCTGCCGCCCTACGACATGCAGCTCTCGCCCGCTGTGGACCCCTACTGATCGTGCACGCCGACGCCGCGCTCGAGCAGGTCGTGCGCGAGGAGTGGGGCCGCCTGGTCGCCCTGCTCCTCGCGCAGTTCCGCCGCCTCGACCTGGTCGAGGACGCGCTGGGCGACGCGGTTGAGGCCGCGCAGCGGCACTGGCCCGTGGACGGGACGCCCGCCAACCCGGCCGGCTGGCTGATGACCGCGGCCCGGCGGCGCGTGCTCGACCGGCTGCGCACGGAGGAGGTCTCGCGCCGCAAGCAGCCGCTGCTGCTCACCGAGGCCGAGCACCGCGAGGAGGGAGCGCGCACCATGGCCGACGGTGGGGCGCTGGTGGAGGACGACGTGCTGCGCCTGGTGCTGATGTGCGCGCACCCGGCGCTCGCCGCGGAGTCCGCGAGCGCGCTGAGCCTGCGGCTCGTGCTGGGCGTGCCGACCGCCGACGTGGCGCGGTTGTTCCTGGTGCCGGAGGCGACGATGGCGGCGCGGATCACCCGCGCCAAGAAGCGCATCGTGGGTGCCGGCATCCCGTTCGCGGTTCCCGACGCCTCGGTGCTGCCCGACCGCCTCGACACCGTCGCGCAGACGGCCTACCTCGCCTTCACCGCCGGCTACTCCCCCGGCACCGGGCCCGACCTGCTGCGCGCCGACCTCGCCGGCCAGGCCGTCCGCCTGGTGCGGGTGGTGCTCGGGCTGCGGCCCGACGAGCCCGCGCTGCTGGCCCTGCTGGCGCTCGAGCTGCTGCAGCACTCGCGGCGCGACGCGCGCGTCCACGATGGCCGGCTGGTGCTGCTGGCCGACCAGGACCGCACCCGGTGGCACCACGACGAGGTGGCCGAGGCGATGCGGCTGCTCGCCCACCCGGCGCTGACCGGGCCCGTCACGCCGCTCGCGGCGTCGTACGCCCTGCAGGCGCGCATCGCCGCCGAGCACGCGACGGCCGCCTCGGCCGACGACACCCGGTGGGACCGCGTCGTCGGGTGGTACGACCTGCTGCTCCAGGTCGCGCCGTCGCCTTCGGCGCGGTTGGCGCGGGCGGTCGCCGTGGCCGAGGACCGCGGCACCGCGGCCGGGCTCGCCGCGCTCGAGGGGCTCGAGATCCCCGACAGCCACCGGCCCGCCGCGGTGCGCGCCGAGCTGCTGCGCCGCGCCGGCGACACGGCCGCGGCGCGGGCGGCGTACGACCAGGCCGTGGCGGCGTGTCGCAACGACGTCGAGCGGGCCTTCTTGGAGCAGCAGCGCGACACCCTGCCGCGCTGAGCTCAGGCCTCCGGGACGGGCTGCTGCTTGGCCAGGACCGTGAGGCCGTCCTCGACGACGAACCCGCGGGCGCGGTCGGCCTCCTGGTCGACGCCGATCTGCACGCCCGGCGGGATGACGACGCCCTTGTCGATGATCGCGTTGCGCACGACGGCGCCCTCGCCGACCCACACGCCGTCCATCAGCACGGAGTCGGAGACCTCGGCGCCGTCCTTGACCCACACCGCCGGCGAGAGCACCGACTGGTTGACGGCGCCGCCGCTGACGACGACACCGGGAGACAGGATGGAGTTGAAGGTCGACACACCGGCACCGCTGGCGCCCTCGACCAGCTTGGCCGGCGGGTGCGGGCCGTAGCTGGTGTAGATCGGCCAGGCGGTGTTGTAGAGGTTGAAGACCGGCAGCGGCGAGACCAGGTCGAGGTGGGCGTCGTAGTAGGAGCGCATGGTCCCGACGTCGCGCCAGTAGCCACGGTCGCGGTCGGTCGCACCGGGGACGTCGTTGTCCTTGTAGTCGTAGACCGCCGACTCCGACTTGTCCACGAACCACGGCACGATGTCGCCGCCCATGTCGTGCTTGGACTGCTCGCGGGCCGCGTCGCGGGTGACCGCGTCGCGCAGGGCGTCGGCGTCGAAGACGTAGTTGCCCATGCTGGCCAGGACCTCCTGCGGGGAGTCCGGCAGGCCGACCGGGTCGGTGGGCTTCTCGAGGAACGCGCGGATCCGCTGCGGGCTCGCGGGGTCGACGTCGATCACGCCGAACTGGTCGGCCAGCCCGATCGGCTGGCGGATCGCGGCCACCGTGCAGCCGGCGCCGGACTCCACGTGGTCGGCGACCATCTGCGCGAAGTCCATCCGGTAGACGTGGTCGGCGCCCACGACCACCACGATGTCGGGCTGCTCGTCGGTGAGCAGGTTGAGCGACTGGAAGATCGCGTCGGCGCTGCCGAGGTACCACCGCTTGCCGACGCGCTGCTGGGCCGGCACCGGGGTGACGTAGTTGCCGAGCAGCTGCGACATGCGCCAGGTGGTGGTGACGTGGCGGTCGAGGCTGTGGGACTTGTACTGCGTCAGCACGACGACCTTGAGGTAGCCGGAGTTGACGACGTTGGACAGCGCGAAGTCGATGAGGCGGTAGATCCCGCCGAACGGCACGGCCGGCTTGGCCCGGTCGGCGGTGAGGGGCATCAGCCGCTTGCCCTCACCTCCGGCGAGGACGATGGCGAGGACCTTCTTGCGACGGGGGGTGGCGGCCATGCGACGAAACTAGCCGTCCCACGGGTGCCCGGTCGACCACCCACGCGCTCGCGTGACGGACTAGGTTCGGCCCATGCGCATCGACGTCCTCAGCAAGGAGTACCCGCCGGAGGTCTACGGAGGCGCCGGCGTGCACGTCGCCGAGCTCGTCCGAGCGCTGCGGGTCGTGCCCGACGTCGACGCCCGGGTGCGCTGCTTCGGCGCGCCGCGCTCCGAGCCCGGCACGACGGCCTACCCCGAGCCCGAGACGCTCGCCCACGCCAACGGCGCGCTCCGCACCCTCGGGGTCGACCTGGCGATGGTCGACGACTGCGCCGGCGCCGACGTCGTGCACTCCCACACCTGGTACGCCAACATGGCCGGCCACCTCGCCTCGCTGATGCACGGCGTGCCCCACGTCGTCAGCGCCCACTCGCTCGAGCCGATGCGTCCGTGGAAGGCCGAGCAGCTCGGCGGCGGCTACCGGCTGTCCAGCTGGGCCGAGCGCACCGCGTACGAGGGGGCCGCCGGCATCATCGCCGTCAGCGCCGCGATGCGCGACGACGTGCTCCGCAGCTATCCCGCCGTCGACCCCGCCCGCGTCCACGTCGTGCACAACGGCATCGACACCACCGAGTGGGCGCCCGCGCCCGACCCCGACCGGGTGCGCGAGCTCGGCGTCGACCCCGACCGCCCGAGCGTGGTCTTCGTCGGTCGCATCACCCGGCAGAAGGGCCTCCCGCTGTTCCTGCGCGCGGCCGCCCAGCTGCCGCCCGACGTGCAGCTGGTGCTCTGCGCGGGCGCGCCCGACACCCCGGAGATCGAGGCGGAGGTGCGCGGGCTCGTCGACGACCTCGCCGCCACCCGCTCGGGCGTCGTCTGGATCGCCGAGATGCTGCCCCGCGCCGACGTCGTCGCGCTGCTGAGCGCCGCCACCGTCTTCGCCTGCCCGTCGATCTACGAGCCCCTCGGCATCGTCAACCTCGAGGCGATGGCCTGCGAGACGGCGGTCGTCGCCACCGCCACCGGCGGCATCCCCGAGGTCGTCGTCGACGGGGAGACCGGCTGGCTGGTCCCGATCGAGCAGGCCACCGACGGCACCGGCACCCCCCTCGACCCGGACCGCTACGTCACCGACCTCGGCGCCGCCCTCGTCGACGCGGTCTCCGACCCCGACCGCGCCCGCGCCTTCGGGCTCGCCGGCCGCCGCCGCGCTGAAGAGTCGTTCAGCTGGGGCGCCATCGCCCAGCGCACGCTCGACATCTACCGCACCCTCTGACCCGCCCGCCGTAGACGCCTCCTGCCTCTGCACGTCTGGGGGGCGGGAGACGACGTATGCCGCCACCAGG
>NZ_JBHLXH010000004.1:0-4170 GCF_042432345.1 Nocardioides zeicaulis
CGCTGCGGGCCGAGCTCGCCACCGCGACCGCCGAGGTGGCCGACCTGCGGGCCGACCTGGCGCGCCACGACACCGAGGCCGCCGTGCTCGCCAGCCGCCGCACCGACCTCCTCGACCGCCTCGCCGACGTGCTCGCCGACGGTGACGACCTCGACGACCTCGACCGGCGGCTGCGTCACGTCGAGGACGTCGCGACCAGGCTGCTCGACGCCACGGCCGACCTGGAGCGGGTCCGCACCGCCGCCGCCCGCGCTGAGGCGGCCGTCGCGGCCGCAGCCGTCGAGCACGGCTTCGTCTCGGCGACCGAGGCCGAGGCGGCCTGGCTGGCTCCCGAGGCCGTCGCCCGGCTGCGCCGGCTGGTGGAGGAGCGCGAGCGCGACCTCGCCCGCGTCGAGGAGCAGCTCGCCGACCCCGACGTCGTCTCGGCCGCGACCGCGCCGGCCCCCGACCTGGAGAGGCTCGCGCACGAGCAGCACCGCACCCGTGGCGAGGCCGCCGCGGCACGCCAGCACGCCGCGACCCTCGACGACCGTGTGCGCCGTCTGGCCGGCCTCGCCGACGACGTCGACGGTGCCCTCGCCGGGTGGCGTCCGGTCCGGCGCGACCTCGACGCCGTTGCCGACCTCGCAGCCCTCGTCGAGGGCAAGCACCCCGACAACCAGCTGCAGATGCGCCTGTCGGCCTACGTCCTCGCCCACCGTCTCGGACAGGTGGTCGACGCCGCGAACCTCCGCCTGTCCACGATGAGCGACCGCCGCTACTCCCTCGTGCACACGGGTCGGCGCGGCGCCGGCGAGACCCGCGGCGGCCTCAGCCTGCTGGTCCGCGACGACTGGACCGGTGACGACCGCGACCCCGCCACGCTGTCGGGGGGCGAGACGTTCGTGGTCTCGCTCGCGCTCGCCCTCGGCCTGGCCGACGTCATCACGCACGAGGCCGGCGGCGCCGACCTCGACACGCTCTTCGTCGACGAGGGCTTCGGCTCCCTCGACGCCGACACCCTCGAGGACGTGATGGACACCCTCGACACCCTGCGCGACGGCGGCCGGGTGGTCGGTGTGGTCAGCCACGTGCCCGAGCTGCAGACCCGGATCCCCACCCAGCTCCGGCTGCACCGCGGCCGCCACGGCAGCCGTGTGTCCCTCCACTGTGGGTGAGGGACTCGGATAGGTTCGTCCCATGAGTGCGCCCGGGCTCGACCCGACCTTCAGCGACCTGCCGCACCGCCGGCTCGGAGACGTGGCCCTGGCCCGCGCCCAGAAGCTCGGCGCGAGCCACGCCGACTTCCGGTTCGAGCGCAACCGCTACCAGTACCTCGGTGCCCGTGACGGCGTCCTGCAGACCGCCAGCGACGCCGAGGACCTCGGCTTCGCGGTGCGCGTGGTCCACCAGGGCGCGTGGGGCTTCGCCTCCGGGGTCGTGCTGACCGACGACGAGGCACGCCGCGTCGCCGAGACGGCGGTCGCCGTCGCGAAGGTCGCGGCCGCGATGACCACCACCCCCGTCGAGCTCGCCGCCGAGCCGGTCCACGACGACGTCACCTGGGTCTCCGGCTACGACGTGAACCCGCTCGAGGTGCCCACGCGCGAGAAGGCCGCCCTCCTCGTCGACTGGACCGAGCGGCTGCGCTCAGGGGCCGCGGTCGCGCACGCGACGGCGTACCTCCAGCAGGTGCAGGAGAACAAGTACTACGCCGACCTCACCGGCACCCGCACCACCCAGCAGCGGGTCCGCCTCCAGCCCGGCTTCGAGGCCTCGGGCGAGGACTCCACGACCGGGATCTTCGACACGATGGCCTCCATCGCGCCCCCCGTCGGCCGGGGCTGGGAGTACCTCGACGGCACCCACTGGGACTGGGACGCCGAGCTCGCCGAGGTGCCCGACCTCCTCGCCGAGAAGCTCGCCGCGCCGAGCGTCGAGGCCGGCTCCTACGACCTGGTGGTCGACCCGTCGAACCTGTGGCTCACGATCCACGAGTCCATCGGGCACGCGACCGAGCTCGACCGGGCGCTGGGCTACGAGGCCAACTACGCGGGCACGTCGTTCGCCACCTACGACAAGCTCGGCACCCTGCAGTACGGCTCGCCGGTGATGAACGTCCGCGGCGACCGCACCACGCCCCACGGGCTGTCCACCGTCGGCTACGACGACGAGGGCGTGCAGACCCAGGAGTGGGACATCGTCCGCGACGGTGTCCTCGTCGGCTACCAGCTCGACCGGTCGATGGGCCACCTCAAGCCCGAGCTCAACGGCGGGCGCTCCAACGGCTGCGCGTACGCCGACTCCTCGGGCCACATCCCGATCCAACGGATGGCCAACGTCTCGCTGATGCCCGGCACGGACGACCTGTCCACCGACGACCTCATCGGCAAGGTCGAGCGCGGCATCTACGTCGTGGGCGACAAGTCGTGGTCGATCGACATGCAGCGCTTCAACTTCCAGTTCACCGGCCAGCGGTTCTACAAGATCACCGACGGCAGGCTCGACGGGATGCTGCGCGACGTCGCCTACCAGGCCACCACGACCGACTTCTGGGGCTCGATGGAGGCGGTCGGCGGACCTGACACGTGGGTCCTCGGTGGTGCCTTCAACTGCGGCAAGGCCCAGCCCGGCCAGGTCGCGGCGGTCAGCCACGGCTGCCCGAGTGCACTGTTCCGCGATGTCAACATCCTCAACACCATCGACGAGGCGGGACACTGATGACCTCCCTGCGCACCACCCCCCAGCAGCTCGTCGAGCACGCGCTCGCGACCTCCACCGCCGACGACTGCATCGCGATCGTCCGCGACACGACCAGCGCCAACCTGCGCTGGGCCAACAACACCCTCACCACCAACGGCGTGATGACCGAGGTGTCGGTGACGGTCGTCAGCTTCGCGTCGGTCGCCGGTGGCATCGCCTCGGGGTCGGTCTCGGGCAGCGCCTCCACCCCCGAGCAGGTCACCACGCTGGTCGAGGCCGCCGACGCCGCCGCCCGCGCCGGCTCGCCGGCCGAGGACGCCGCCGAGCTGGTCGCCGACCTCACCTCTCCCGACTGGGACACGGCGGCGGCCACCACCGACATCGGCGTCTACGACGCGTTCGCGCCCGCCCTCGGTGAGGCCTTCAAGCAGGCTGGCGCCGAGCAGCGCCTGCTCTACGGCTTCGTCAACCACGACGTCACCACCACCTACCTCGGCTCCTCCCGCGGCCTGCGCCTGCGCCACGCGCAGCCGTCCGGCCACTACGCCTGCACCGCCAAGGACACCTCGCTGACCCGCAGCGCCTGGGTCGGCGGGGCCACCCGCGACTTCCGCGACGTCGACGCCGCCGCCATGGCCGGCGACGTCGCGCGCCGGCTGGCCTGGGCCGAGCGCCGCATCGACCTGCCCGCCGGCCGCTACGACACGATCCTGCCGCCGTCGTCGGTCGCCGACCTGATGATCGACGCCTACTGGGGCGCCGGCGCCCGCGTGGCCCACGAGGGCGAGTCGGTCTACAGCCGCCGCGGGGGCGGCACCCGGATCGGCGACAAGGTGGCCGCCCCGGGCGTGAGCCTGTTCTCCGACCCGGCCCACCCCGGGCTGGAGTGCGCCCCGTTCGTGGTCGCAGGCTCCTCCGACAACACCGACTCGGTCTTCGACAACGGCCTGACCCTCGAGCGCACCGACTGGATCCGCGACGGGCTGCTCACCGGCCTGCTGCAGACCCGCCACTCGGCCGGGATGACCGGCCAGCCCGTCACCCCGATGATCGACAACCTCGTCCTCGAGGTCGGCGACGGCGCCGGCACGGTCGAGGACATGGTCGCCGGCGTGCAGCGCGGCCTGCTGCTGACCTGCCTCTGGTACATCCGCGAGGTCGACCCGCAGACCATGCTCCTGACGGGCCTGACCCGCGACGGCGTCTACGTCGTCGAGGACGGCGAGATCGTCGGCGCGGCCAACAACTTCCGGTGGAACGAGAGCCCGATCGACCTGCTCAACCGGTTCAGCGCGGCCACCGAGACGGTGCCGAGCTTCAGCCGCGAGTGGGGCGACGACTACTTCTCCCGCACCGCGACCCCCGCCCTCCGGATCCCCGACTTCAACATGTCGAGCGTCTCCCAGGGCGTCTGACGCCGCGACCAGGGTGGCGGCAGACGACATCGTGCGGGCGGTTCCGGATGTCGTACGCCGCCAGGGTGGCGGC
>NZ_JBHLXH010000005.1:0-8552 GCF_042432345.1 Nocardioides zeicaulis
TCAGCGCCGATGGTACTGCAACCGAGAGGTTGTGGGAGAGTAGGACGCCGCCGGACAACCATTGTGAGAGTGGGGCCGCCCTTCGGGGCGGCCCCACTTTTGCGTTCCCGGGCAGGCCGGCCCTCGCGCCACCTTCGGTCCACAGATGCCTTGGATCAGCTCTTCTCCACAGCCGGCTCGACCGGCGTCCTCCTGGTGTCACCCCGTGCCGCGAGGCTGTCGGTGACACGGAGATGGAGACGGAGGTGGACGAGATGGTCAAGGCCATCACGCAGGAGCAGATTTTGGCTGACGAGCAGGCCGTCAACGACGTGCGGCTCGTCGGCACGGTGCGGGCGGTGCCCGAGGCGCGGACGCTCCCGAGCGGTGACGAGCTGGTGACGTTCCGGCTGACGGTGGAGCGACCCCCGGCGACACGCGGTGAGCGGCAACGTGCCCAGACGGTCGACTCGGTGCCGTGCACGGTCTGGGTCGCCCGGGTGCGCCGCAGCGTGCTGACGTGGCGCCCGGGCGACGTCGTCACCGTCGGGGGCGCCGTGCGGTGCCGGTTCTACCAGGCAGGCGGCGCGACGCGCTCGCGGGTGGAGGTCGAGGTGAGCTCGGCCCGCGTCATCCGTCGCTCACGGGCCTCATGAGCACGCCGAGGCTGGGCTTCGGCTGGAACGAGGTCGCCTTCTCGGGCAGGAGCCCACCCGCCTCGACCAGGTCCTTGACCTGCGCGAAGTCCGGGCTCGGCAGCAGGACTGCGGGTGACGACGGGCTGGCGAGCGCCAGCGCCTCGTCGGCGCTGTGGTGGTGCTCGACCCGCTCGGGCGGGACCGGGAGGCGGGGGAGCACGTCCTCGTGGAGCCACGCCACCGCGGCGCGGTGCTCCAGGTCGACCGGCGACACGGTGAGCCAGGCGCTGCCGTCGGTCAGGACGAGGTGACGGCTGTCGAGGACGCGGAGCGCGTCCACCCGACCCTCGACCCTCACAGCGGCGCCAGCCGCGGTCGCGGCGGCGACGAGGTCGTCGAGCGACGGACCGGTCAGGGTGCGGTGGATCGCGCCGAGGAAGAGGGGCGTGTCGTCCTGGTCGACCAGCATCGCCAGCCCGGCGTCCCAGCCGGTGCCGGGGTTCTGCTCCTGCAGTCGGAGGTAGGCGGCGTACCGGTGGTGCCCGTCGGCGATCAGGCAGGTCGCCCCGGCGAGCAGGTCCGCGACCTGCTCGAGGAGGGCCGGCTCACGCAGCGCCCAGATGCGCTGCCTCTGCCCCGTGCGGTCGAGGTAGCGCCAGTCGGGCTCGCGGGTAGCGACCTCCCCGACCACGGCCCGCAGTCGTGCCGAGCCGTGGTGGACGAGCAGGATCGGCGCGGGGTTGAGCGCCATCTGGTGCATCCGGGCTGCGAGCTCGCCGGCCTGGTCGGGATGGATGGCCTCGTGCGGCCACACCGCCCGGTCCGCGGGGGCGTGTGCCCGGTGCGACACGTCGAGCGCTCCGACCAAGCCGCGGACGGTCAGGCCGCCGACGGTGTACTCGTGCAGGTAGAGCGCGGGCGAGTCGTCGGAGGTCGCCCGGCCGCCGTCGATCCAGCGGGTCAGGCGTGCCGCGACGTCGCGGTAAGGTCGCGCCAGTGCCCGAGCCGACGCGGGGTCCCCGACACGAGCCGGGGCGAGCATCACCGCAGTGAACGGCTGGAGCCGGAACGGTCTCCCCACGTAGGGGGGCACGGTCCCGGCGACGTCCATCGGAGCATCGTAGGGGGACGCTGGTCACAGTCCTGAGAGGGGTGGAGCATGCTCGAGAAGTCCGACACGCCGGTGGTGGAGGCCCACGACCTGGTGATGTTCGACCTGGACGGCGTCGTCTACGTCGGGGGCGAGGCGATCGACGGGGTCTCCGAGCGGATCGAGCGCGTGCGCGACCTCGACGTCCACGTCGCGTTCGTCACCAACAACGCCTCGCGCACACCCGACGACGTCGCGGCGAAGCTCGAGGGCCTCGGCGTGCGCGCCGAGCCCACCGACGTCGTGACCTCGGCCCAGGCGGCCGCGCGGCTGCTTGCCGACGAGCACGGCGAGGGCGCGAAGATCCTCGCCCTCGGCGGCAAGGGACTCCACGTCGCGCTCGAGGAGGCAGGGCTGGTCCCGGTCGACGGGCCGGACGGTGCCGTCGCGGTGGCCAGCGGCTACGGCCCCGACGTGCGGTGGCGCGACATCATGCGGGTCGCCACGCTGGTGCGCGACGGGATGCCCTACGTCGCGAGCAACACCGACATGACGATCCCGACGCCCTACGGGTTGGCCCCGGGCCACGGGGTCCTCGTCGAGACGATCAGCCGCTTCTCGGGTGTGCGGCCGGTCGTGGCCGGGAAGCCGGAGAAGCCGCTGATGGAGGAGACGGTGCGCCGGGTCGGGGGAGAGCGGCCGCTGATGGTCGGCGACCGCCTCGACACCGACATGGAGGGAGCACACGCCATCGGGATCCCGTCGATGCTGGTGCTCACGGGCGTGAGCTGGCTCGAGGACCTCGCCGGCGCGGCGCCGGAGCTGCGTCCGACCTACGTCGCCACGACGCTCGAGGGCCTGTTCGAGCCCCACCCGGTGCCGTCGACGACGGACGGCACGGCCGAGCTCGGCGGCTGGTCCGCCACGGTGGACGACGGCCGGCTCGTCGTCACCGGGAGCGGCAACGAGGCCGACTGGTGGCGGGTCGCGGCCACCGCGTGCTGGCTGCACCTGGACGCGACCGGGACGCCGGCGGACGTGTCCGACACGGAGCCGCCCGGGCCTGCCCGGACCCTGGACGCCGAGTAGGCTCGCCGCCATGGACGACGTACCCGACGAGGCCCGCGCCAGCGCGGTGTCGTACGACGTCGAGGCCACCGGCGCCGAGCACGTCGATGCGGTGCTGGCCGAGGTGGCGGGCCTGTCCGACCGCCCGGTCGCCGAGCACGTCGCGGTCTTCGAGCGGGCCCACGAGCAGTTGCGGCGCGCCCTCGACGCCGCACCGCCCGCGACCGACGAGCGGGGTGCCTGAACGGCCGTGCCTCCCCGTCGACTTCGCCTGGACCAGGAGCTGGTCCGCCGCGGGCTCGCCCGGTCGCGCGAGCACGCCAGCGAGCTGGTGGCCGCCGGCCGGGTCACCGTGTCGGGTGCGCCCGCGACCAAGCCCGCGACCGGGGTGACCACCGACGTGGCCATCGTGGTGCGCGAGGACCCCACGTCGGTCGACTACGTCTCGCGCGGCGGGCACAAGCTGGCGGGTGCACTGGCAGCGTTCGCCGACCACGGCCTCACGGTCGAGGGCAGGCGGTGCCTCGATGCCGGCGCGTCGACGGGGGGCTTCACCGACGTCCTGCTGCGCGCGGGTGCGCGCGAGGTGGTCGCCGTCGACGTCGGCTACGGCCAGCTGGCGTGGTCGCTGCAGAGCGACGACCGGGTCGTCGTCCACGACCGCACCAACATCCGCGAGCTCACGCCGGACGTCGTCGGTGAGCCCGTCGACCTCGTGGTCGGCGACCTCTCGTTCATCTCCCTGGCGCTGGTCCTCGACCCGCTCCTGTCGGTCACCCGCGACGACGGCGCGCTCGCGTTGATGGTCAAGCCGCAGTTCGAGGTCGGCAAGGACCGGGTCGGCAAGGGCGGCGTCGTCCGCGACCTGGCGCTGCGGGCCGAGGCCGTCACCACCATCGCCGACCTGGCCGCCGCACGGGGGTGGGGCGCGCAGGCCGTCACGGTGAGCCCGCTGCCGGGTCCGTCGGGCAACGTCGAGTTCTTCCTGCTGCTGAGGCAGGCACCGGCCGCGATCGACGCCGACGACGTGCGCGCCGAGGTGGAGCGCGCGGCGTCGTTGGGGGTGGCGGGTGAGAGGGTGGATCCGTGACCACCCAGACCCCTGAGCGCCGCGTGCTGGTGCTGGCCCACACCGGTCGCGCCCAGGTGCGCGACGTCGCGCGCGAGTGCGTCGGCGCCCTCACCGGGCACGGCATCGGCGTCCGGCTGCTGTCCGACGAGGCCGCCGACCTCGGCCTGTCCGCCGACGACGACCTCGTCGAGACGACCGCGCCCCACCCCGCGCTGGGCGAGGGCTGCGAGCTCGCGCTGGTGATCGGCGGTGACGGCACGATCCTGCGCGCAGCCGAGCTGACGTGGGCCACCAGCACGCCGCTGCTCGGGGTCAACCTGGGCCACGTCGGCTTCCTCGCCGAGGCCGAGCAGGAGGACGTCGAGTCGACCATCGCCGCCATCGTCCACCGTGCCTACACCGCCGAGGAGCGGCTCACCCTCGACGTCCGGGTCCTGCAGGGCAAGGAGGTCGTGGCCACGACCTTCGCGCTCAACGAGGCGAGCGTGGAGAAGGCCGCGCGCGAGCGGATGCTCGAGGTGGTCGTCGAGGTCGACGACCGGCCGCTCTCGCGGTGGGGCTGCGACGGCGTGGTGTGTGCGACGCCCACCGGGTCCACGGCCTACAACTTCAGCGCGGGCGGCCCCGTCGTGTGGCCCGAGGTCGAGGCCCTGCTCATGGTGCCGCTGAGCGCGCACGCCCTGTTCGCCCGCCCGATGGTGGTCGCACCCTCGTCGGTGCTCGCGGTCGAGGTGCTCTCCACGACCGAGGGCGCCGGGGTGCTGTGGTGCGACGGTCGCCGCACCGTCGACCTGCAGCCGGGTGCGCGCATCGAGGTGCGGCGCGGCGAGCGACCCGTGCGCCTGGTGCGGCTGCACCGCGCCCCGTTCACCGACCGCCTCGTGGCGAAGTTCGACCTGCCCGTGGAGGGCTGGCGGGGCGCGGCCGAGCGGGAGCGCCGCCGCCGCGACGGGGGCGAGCACGATGCTTGAGGAGCTGCGGATCAGCCAGCTGGGCGTCATCGACTCCTCCACGCTGGAGCTCGGCCCGGGCCTGACCGTCATCACGGGTGAGACCGGCGCCGGCAAGACGATGGTGGTCACCGCGCTCGGCCTGCTGCTGGGCGGGCGCGCGGACAGCGGCGCCGTCCGGTCGGGCGCGAAGCAGGCCCGAGTCGAGGGCGTGGTCTCGACCCGGGCGTCCTCCACCACCATCGACGCCTTCCGCGGCGCCGTCGAGGAGTCCGGCGGGGAGGTCGAGGACGACCAGGTCGTGCTCGCGCGCAACGTCGCCGCGCAGGGCCGCTCCCGCGCGTGGGTGGGCGGGGCCACCGTCCCGGTGACCACCCTGGCCGACGTGGCGGAGCCGCTGGTCGCGGTGCACGGCCAGTCCGACCAGCACCGGCTGCTGCGCGCGGGTGCGCAGCGCGCGGCCCTCGACCGGTTCGGCGGCGAGGAGCTCTCCGCGACCGCCGGGGCGTACGCCGACCTCTGGGCCGAGCTCGCCCGCACCGAGCGCACCCTCGCCGAGGTGCTCGGCTCGGTGCGCGAGCGCGCCCGCGAGGCCGACCAGCTGGCCTTCGGCCTCGGCGAGGTCGAGGCCGTCGACCCGCGCCCCGGTGAGGACGTCGAGCTGGCCGCGGAGGAGACCCGGCTCGGCTTCGCCGACACGCTGCGGGTCGCCGCCGAGCAGGCCCGCGAGGCGCTGTCGAGCGAGGAGGGCGCCCCCGACGCGCTGGGCACCACCGCTGCGGCGCGCCACGCGCTCGAGTCGGTCCGTGAGCACGACGCCACGGCGGGCGAGCTCGCCGACCGTCTCGCCGAGCTCAGCCACCTCCTGGTCGACCTCGCCGGTGACGTCGCCTCCTACGCGACCTCGCTCGACACCGACCCCACCCGCCTCGCCGCCGTGTCGGAGCGCCGGGCCGCCCTCACCGGGCTGACCCGCAAGTACGGCGAGACCATCGACGACGTGCTGTCGTGGGCAGAGGAGGGAGCCAAGCGGCTGCTCGACCTCCAGGGCACCGACGACCAGGTCGCCGAGCTCGAGGCCCGCCGCGACCGGCTGCGCGACGAGCTCGGCACGCTGGCCGCGAGGCTCTCCGACCAGCGCTCGACGGCCGCGGCCCGCCTCGGCACCGCCGTGAGCGACGAGCTCACCTCGCTGGCCATGCCGCACGCGGTGGTGAGCGTGGAGGTCCGCCAGCAGGAGGTGCCCGCCCCGGAGACGCCCGCCGGCCCCGTCCTGCACGTGGGGGACCGGTGGCTGCGCGCCACCCAGCACGGCGTCGACGACGTCGAGCTCCTGCTCGCCGCCAACACCGGCGCCGACCCGCGGCCGCTCCACAAGGGCGCCTCCGGCGGTGAGCTCTCACGGGTGATGCTCGCCCTCGAGGTCTCCCTCGCCGGGACCGGGTCGGTGCCCACGTTCGTCTTCGACGAGGTCGACGCCGGCGTGGGCGGCCGGGCCGCGATCGAGGTGGGCCGCCGGCTCGCCGCCCTCGCCCGCTCCTCCCAGGTCCTGGTCGTCACCCACCTCCCGCAGGTCGCGGCCTACGCCGACCGCCACGTCGTGGTCCACAAGTCCAGCGACGGGTCGGTCACCACCTCGGGCCTGGTCACCCTCGACGACGCCGAGCGCGAGCGCGAGCTGTCCCGGATGCTGGCCGGCGTCGAGGACTCCGACAGCGCCCGGGCCCACGCCCGCGAGCTGCTCGAGACCGCCGCGCCCGAGCGGGCGTGCCTCCCCGAAGGGCAGGGTCGCGGCTGACACCATGGCGCGGTCATGAAGTTCGCAGTCCGCTCCCGCCCAGCCCCCACCCTGCCCGGAGTGCACGGCCCTGCCCGGATCCACCGGCGCACCGCCACGCTCCTCGGCCGGCTGCACGCCGGTGACGTCGCGGTCCTCGACCACGTCGACCTCGACCGCGAGACGGCCCAGGCGCTCGTCGACGCAGGGGTCGTGGCCGTGGTCAACGCCGGGCCGCTGATCTCCGGGCGCTACCCCAACCTCGGGCCTGAACTGCTCGTGCAGGCAGGGGTGGTGGTCGTCGACCAGGCCGGCGCCGAGGTGTTCGAGCGGCTCAGGGACGGCACGGACGTACGCGTCGACGCGGGCATCGTCCACGCCGGCGACACTCTGGTGGCGACCGCGCGGGAGCTCACCCCCGACCTGGTCCGCAGCGAGATGGCGGCCGCCCGCAGCGGCCTGGCCGCCCAGCTGGAGAGCTTCACGCACAACAGCACCGAGTTCCTCCGCCGCGAGCAGGACCTCCTCCTGCACGGCCACGGCGTGCCGGAGACGGCCACGTCGATGGCCGGCAGGCCGGTCGTCGTCGCGGTGCGGTCGCACGGCTGGGAGGCCGAGCTGCGCGGCATCCGGCCGTTCGTGCGCGAGCAGCGACCGGTGCTCGTCGGCGTCGACAAGGGCGCGGACGCCCTCGCGGCGAGCGGTCACCGCCCGGACGTCGTGGTCGTGACCGCGACCAGCGACGACCTGCCGTCCGCCGCGGTGCTGCGCAAGGCCAGGGACGTCGTCGTGCTCGTCGAGTGTGGCGCACCCCGCAACGTGACCGAGCAGCTCGAGCGGATGGGCATCCGGCCGCTTCGCTTCGAGACCACCGCCACCACCGAGGACGCGGCGCTGCTCCTCGCCGCGGCGCACGAGCCCGCGCTCATCGTCGGCGTCGGCATGCACGCCACCCTCGACGAGTTCCTCGACCGCCGTCGCTCCGGCCTGGCGAGCACCTTCCTGACCCGGCTCAAGGTCGGGCCCGACCTCGTGGACGCGGCGGCGATCCCGCGCCTCTACGACGGCGCGGTCCGCCCCCGCCACCTCGTGGGCGCGCTCGTCGCCGGCGTGCTGGCCGTCGCCGCGGCCGTCAGCGTGACCCCCGTCGGCCAGCAGTGGGTCGACGACGCCACGCCCGTCGTCTCGCGCACCACGTCCGACCTGATCGACAACGTCCGAGGAATCCTCCCGTGATCACCCTGCGTCACCACCTGCTCACCCTCGTCTCCGTCTTCCTGGCCCTCGCGGTCGGCATCGTCCTGGGAGGCGGGCCGCTCTCCGACGTCGGCTCCCAGGTCGCCGCGGTGGGGGAGGAGAGGTCGAGCGACCCCGGGGTCGACCCCGGCGCGACCTACGACGCCGCGTTCCTCGACTCCCTCGGTCCCTCGTTCGTCGCCGGCCGGCTCGCCGAGCGGTCCGTCGCGCTGGTGACGGTCCCGGGAGCCGACGAGCGCCTGGTCACCGCGCTGGGCGACCAGGTCGCGGCCGCGGGCGGCACGGTGAGCGCGCGCTACGCGCTCTCCGACGACATGGTCGACCCCGACCAGAAGTCGCTCGTCGACACCCTCGGCAGCCAGCTGCTGACCCAGCAGGCGAAGGACGCCGTGCCCGCGGACGCCTCGACGTACGACCGGATGGGCCAGCTGCTCGGGCTGGCCGTCGCGACGAAGACCGCCGAGGGCGAGGACGTCACCGGGAAGTCGCGCGCGGTCGTGGACGCCGTGGCCGGCGCCGGGCTGGTGACGGCGCCGGAGGAGGTCGCGCAGCGCTCGCCGCTGGTCCTGCTCGTGCTGGGCCCCGACGCCGGCGACGAGGGCTCGGACGCCGTCCTGGCCGGACTGGCCGAGGGCCTCGGCGCCCAGGCGGCCGGCGTCGGGGTGGCCGCGGCCGTGGCCTTCGTCGCCGCGGAACGACGGGTGCGCGAGCCGATGGTGCG
>NZ_JBHLXH010000005.1:8650-10565 GCF_042432345.1 Nocardioides zeicaulis
CGGCCGACTGCGCGCCGACCCCACGGCCGCCTCCGTGGCGACGGTCGACGGCATCGACACCCCGGCCGGCCGGATCGCGACCGTGCTCACGCTCCAGAAGGCGCTCAGCGCGCCCGGCGGCGCGTTCGGTGCGTCGGGTGCCGACGGACCGCTCCCTCTCGGGTAAGATCGAAGCCCGTGAAGAGCCCGACGCCGACCAAGCACGTTTTCGTCACCGGAGGCGTCGCCTCCTCCCTCGGCAAGGGGCTCACCGCCTCGAGCCTGGGCAGCCTGCTGAAGTCGCGCGGCCTCCGCGTGACGATGCAGAAGCTGGACCCCTACCTCAACGTCGATCCCGGCACGATGAACCCGTTCCAGCACGGCGAGGTCTTCGTGACCAACGACGGCGCCGAGACCGACCTCGACATCGGTCACTACGAGCGGTTCCTCGACACCGACCTCAACCAGATCGCCAACGTCACGACCGGGCAGGTCTACTCCACGGTCATCGCCAAGGAGCGTCGCGGCGACTACCTCGGTGACACCGTGCAGGTGATCCCGCACATCACCAACGAGATCAAGGACCGGATCCTCGCGATGGGCGGCCCGGACATCGACGTGGTGATCACCGAGGTCGGCGGCACGGTGGGCGACATCGAGTCGCTGCCCTTCCTCGAGGCCGCACGCCAGACCCGCCACGAGATCGGGCGCGACAACTGCTTCTTCATCCACGTCTCGCTGGTGCCCTACATCGGGCCCTCCGGCGAGCTGAAGACCAAGCCCACCCAGCACTCGGTGGCCGCGCTGCGCTCCATCGGCATCCAGCCCGACGCGATCGTGTGCCGCGCCGACCGCGAGCTGCCAGACGGGATCAAGCGCAAGATCGCCCTGATGTGCGACGTCGACGACGACGCGGTGGTCACGGCCGCCGACGCGCCGTCGATCTACGACATCCCCAAGGTGCTGCACCGCGAGGGCCTCGACGCCTACGTCGTGCGCCGCCTCGACCTGCCGTTCCGCGACGTCGACTGGACGACGTGGGACGACCTGCTCCGCCGGGTGCACCACCCGTCCGAGGAGGTCACGGTGGCGCTGGTGGGCAAGTACATCGACCTCCCCGACGCCTACCTCTCGGTCAGCGAGGCGCTGCGCGCCGGCGGCTTCGCGCACGAGGCCAAGGTCAACATCCGCTGGGTCGCCTCCGACACCTGCGACACCGAGGCCGGTGCCGCCAAGCAGCTCGGCGACGTCGACGCGGTCCTGGTGCCGGGCGGGTTCGGCGTGCGCGGCATCGAGGGCAAGCTGGGGGCGCTGCACTACGCCCGCACCCACGGCATCCCCACCCTCGGCCTGTGCCTGGGCCTGCAGTGCATGGTGATCGAGTACGCCCGCAACGTCGCCGGCCTCGAGAAGGCCGGCTCCACCGAGTTCGACCCCGACACCGTCGAGCCGGTCATCTCCACCATCGAGGAGCAGAAGAAGTTCGTCGAGGGCGCGGGCGACCTGGGCGGCACCATGCGCCTCGGGCTCCAGAAGGCCGAGCTGAGCGAGGGCAGCGTGGTGCGCGCGGCGTACGGCTCCGGCACGGTCGAGGAGCGCCACCGCCACCGCTACGAGTTCAACGACGCCTACCGCGAGACCCTCGCCGAGTCCGGCCTGGTCTTCTCGGGCATCAACCCCGAGCTCGGCCTGGTCGAGTTCGTGGAGCTCCCCGCAGACGTGCACCCCTACTACGTCGCGACCCAGGCTCACCCCGAGCTGCGCTCGCGGCCGACCCGCCCGCACCCGCTGTTCGCCGGGCTCGTCGGCGCGGCGATCGAGCGCCAGCGCTCCGAGCGGTTCCCGCTCGACGAGTCGGGCCTGCGCCGCAAGGACGAGCCCGCCGAGGCCTGAGCCACACGAGCGACGGCCCCGCCCACCTGCTGGTGGGCGGGGC
>NZ_JBHLXH010000005.1:10603-54748 GCF_042432345.1 Nocardioides zeicaulis
CATCAGGCGGGAGTCCTCGGCGGCGGCCTCGGCGGCCGCCAGGAACGTCTCGTCACCGGCGCCGAGCGGGAACATCGCGCGGATCGTGAGGCCCTGGTTGAGCAGGCCGCCCTTGAGCGTGTGCAGCTCCTCGAGGTACCGGTGGGTGAAGGGCGCGAGCAGCTCGGCCTGGCCGGGACGCCAGAACGTCGCGCCGAGCACGAGCGTCTCGCGGCTGGCCGGCACGGCGTAGTCGACGAAGAACGCGCGCCACACCTCCTCCTTCGCCTCGAGCGTCGGGTGCGCGGCCAGGACCGCGAGCCGGCGCATCCCGGCGTCGGGGTCGGGGTCGGCCTCGAGCAGCCGCGCGACACGGTCCTCGTCGAGGTCGCCGAGCTCGGAGCGCCGTACGGCGCAGCGCCACGCCAGGTCGAGGTCGGTCGCCTCCTCGACGGCGCGGTCGAGGACCGCCCAGTGCTCGTCGGTGGACGCCGACGCGGCGAGCGTGCGCAGCGCCGCCTGGCGGGCGTCGGGCACGTCGACGAGGCCCAGGACGGCGTCGGCGAGACGGTGCAGCAGCTCGGGCGACTCGTTGCCCGGGGCCCAGCGGTCCGCGACCAGCAACGCCTGGGCGAGGAAGGGCTCGACGAGCGCCGGGCTGGTCTCCACCGGCAGGGCCCGGGTGAGGGCACCGACCACGTCGCGGGGTGCGACGTCGCCGAGGAGCAGCAGCTGACCGGCCGTCGCGGCGACGAGCGAGCGGTCCAGGGGGTCCTCGAGGCGGTCGATGCGCTCGAGCATGAGGCGCAGCGAGCCGGCGTCGGGCTTCACGGCGGCGAAGGTGAGGTCGCCGGCGTTGAGCAGGCGCAGGTCACCCGCCGGAAGGTCTACGGGGGTGCGGGTCCCGTCGATCTCGACGGACGTCCGGCCGACGGGCGCCAGGCCGTCGCCGGAGGCGTCGAACACCGCCACGTCGAGGCGGTGGGGTCGCGGGTCCTGGTCGTCGGTCGTCTCCACGACCAGGGCGTCGCCGTCGAGCGAGATGACGTCGGTGCCGGCCTCGTCGAGCCAGGCCTTCGTCCAGGCGGACAGGTCGCGCCCGGCGGCGCGGGAGTAGCAGTCCATCAGGTCGTCGAGGCGGGTGTTGGTGAAGGCGTAGCGGGCGAAGTAGTCGCGCAGGCCCTCCACGAACGCCTCCTCGCCGATGTAGGCGACGAGCTGGTGGAGCACGCTCTGGCCCTTGACGTAGGTGATCGCGTCGAAGTTCGACATCGCGGCCGAGACGTCGGGCACCTCCCCGCGGATCGGGTGGCGCGCGGGGCTCATGTCCATCTCGTAGGCGGTGCGCTTGCCGGCAGCGAGGAAGGTGGCCCACTGGTCGGTGAACTCGCTGGCGCCCGCCATGCCCCAGTTCGCCGCCCACGACGCGAACGCCTCGTTGAGCCACAGGTCGTCCCACCACTGCATCGTGACCAGGTCGCCGAACCACATGTGGGCCATCTCGTGGAAGATGAACTCCGCCCGGACGCCGCGCTGGGCGTGGGTCGGGGGAGTGCGGAAGAGCTGGCCGTCGCCGTAGGTGACGCACCCCCAGTTCTCCATCGCCCCGCCGAGGTTGGGCACGAAGACCTGGTCGTAGCGCTCCTGCGGGAACGGGCAGGCGAAGCGCTCGCCGAAGAACGCGAGGCCCTGGCGGGTGAGGGTGACCAGCTCGTCGAGGTCGCGCTCGAGGACCGGTGCCAGCGACTGGCGGCAGTAGAAGCCGAGGTCGTGGCCGTCGTGCTGGCGGCGCACCTCGTGGAAGGGGCCGGCATTGACGACGACGACGTAGGTCGACAGCCGCGGGGTGTCCGGGTAGGTCCACACCCGCGCGTCACCGTCCTCGGCGTCCACGACCGACTCCGGGGCGCCGTTGGAGGTCACCAGCCACGAGGACGGGGCAGTGACGACGAACCGGTGCGGTGCCTTGAGGTCGGGCTGGTCGAAGCACGCCCAGACCCGGCGGGCCTCGTCGGGCTCGAGGCTGGTCCAGACGTAGACGAGCTTGTCGGTCGGGTCGACCGTGCGGAGGATGCCCTCGCCGGAGCCGGTGTTGGTGGTGCTGGCCTCGACCACCAGGACGTTGTCGGCGGCGAGGGCCGGGAGCGGGAGCCGACCGTCGGCGCAGGTGGACACGTCGAGGTCCTGGCCGTTGAGGGTGGCCCGCGCGACGTCCATGGCCACGTCGACGAAGGTGGTCGCGCCGGGCTCGGAGCAGGTGAAGGTGATGGTGCTGGTCGAGGCGAAGAGCTCGCCCTCCAGCAGGCCGGTCATGTCGACCGTGATGTCGTAGCGCTGCACGTCCAGCAGGGCGGATCGGGCGGCGGCTTCGTCCTTGGTCAGGCTCGAGAGGCTCATGCACGTGCTCGCTTCGCTCCGTGCGCGCATGAGGCGCGTGTCGCACTGCACCGGATGATTCGCTCGCTGCGCTCGCTCATGAGGGTGACGCTACTCACCGAGCAGGCCGCGCTAGCGTGCGGGGCATGGCTGACCCCACGACCGAACCGACCGCAGACGTCCCGCCGGAGCAGCTCGCCGACCGGCCGATGTCCTGGCCCGTGGTGTCCTCGCGCGACCTGCACCGCGACGACTGGGTGGTGGCGCTGCGCGAGGACGTGATCACCCGGCCCGGGCACGACGAGCACTTCAGCCGGATCACCCTGGAGCACCCCGGTGCGGTGGTCGTCCTGGCCGTCGACGACGACGAGCGGGTGATGTGCCTGCGGCAGTACCGCCACACCAACCTCCACGAGTTCGTCGAGCTCCCCGCCGGCCTGCGCGACGCCGGCGACGAGCCGCCCGTCGAGACGGCCAGGCGCGAGCTGCGCGAGGAGGTCGAGCTCGAGGCCACCCGCTGGCGACGGCTGCTCAGCACGTTCGCCAGTGCGGGGGTGAGCCAGGAGGTGCACGAGATCTTCCTCGCCCGCGGCCTGAGCCACGCGCCGCGGGGGGACTTCGCGATGGAGCACGAGGAGGCGGAGATGGAGCACTTCTGGGTGCCGTTCGACGACCTGCTCGAGGCGGCGCTCGCGGGGCGGGTGCGACAGGGTCCGCTGGTGCAGGCCGTGCTCGCCTACGAGGTCCTCCGGCAGCGCGGCACCCTCGACGACGACTGAGGCCCGCCGGGAGTAGTCTCGCTCCCGCTGTGAGGCGAGCCACACCCGTGGCCCCTCTTTCATCACGAGGAGCAAGGCATGAAGGTCGGCGTACCCAAGGAAGTCAAGAACCGCGAGTACCGCGTGGCCCTGACCCCCATCGGCGTGCACGAGCTGGTCCAGCACGGCCACGAGGTCGTCATCGAGAAGACCGCGGGCGAGGGCTCGCAGATCCCCGACGAGGAGTACGTCGCCGCGGGCGCCACGATGCTGGAGGCGGCCGACGACGTGTGGGGCACCGCCGACATGGTCCTCAAGGTCAAGGAGCCGGTCGCCGAGGAGTACGCGCGGATGCGCGAGGGCCAGACCCTGTTCACCTACCTGCACCTCGCCGCCGACAAGCCCCTCACCGAGGAGCTGATGAACCGCAAGGTCACCGGCATCGCCTACGAGACCGTCCAGCTGCCCTCAGGCGCGCTGCCGCTGCTCTACCCGATGTCCGAGGTCGCGGGCTGCCTGGCCCCGCAGGTCGGTGCGTACTCGCTGATGAAGGCCAACGGCGGTCGCGGCGTGCTGATGGGCGGCGTCGGCGGCGTCGCCAACGCCAAGGTCGTCATCATCGGTGCCGGCGTCTCGGGCCAGAACGCCGCCAACATCGCGCTCGGCATGGGCGCCGACGTCACGCTGCTCGACACCGACCTCGACAAGCTGCGGATGTCGTTCTGGCGCTACAACAACCGCGTCCACGGCCTCGCGTCCTCCAAGCTCGCCATCGAGCAGCAGGTGATGGAGGCCGACATGGTCATCGGCGCGGTCCTCATCCCCGGTGCCGCGGCGCCCAAGCTGGTCACCAACGACCTGGTCTCGCGGATGAAGCCCGGCTCGGTGCTCGTGGACATCGCCATCGACCAGGGCGGCTGCTTCGAGGACTCGCACGCCACGACCCACGACGACCCCACCTACGAGGTGCACGGCTCGGTGTTCTACTGCGTGGCCAACATGCCGGGCGCCGTGCCGAACACCTCGACCTACGCACTGACCAACGCCACGCTGCCCTACGCCGTCGCGCTGGCGGACAAGGGCTGGCAGCAGGCGCTGCGCGACGACCGCAGCCTGGCGCTGGGCCTCAACACCCACGACGGGCAGCTGACCAACGCGCCCGTCGGCGCGGCGGTCGGCATCGAGTCGGTGGGCCTGGACAGCGTCCTGGCATGACGCAGGGATGAACCCGGGGTGAGCACGGGGGCGACGCTGGGGCGCGCCGTCAGGACCTACCTCGACCACCTCACGGTGGAGCGGGGCCTGGCGGCCAACACCCTGAGCTCCTACCGTCGCGACCTCGACCGCTACCAGGAGTTCCTGGGCCAGCAGGGCGTGGACGACCTGGACGCCGTCACCGAGTCGACGGTGACGGCGTTCCTGGTGAGCCTGCGCGAGGGCAACCAGACGCACCCGCCGCTGAGCGTGACCTCGGCCGCACGGACGGTGGTCGCGGTGCGCGGGTTCCACCGTTTCGCGGTCTCCGACGGCCTCGCGGCGGCCGACCCGGCCGCCGCGGTCAAGCCGCCGTCGCCGGCCAAGCGGCTGCCCAAGGCGCTGCCGCTCTCGGACGTCGAGGCGATCCTCGAGGCGGCCGGGGCGCCCGACACCGTCCTGGCGCTGCGCGACCGGGCGCTGCTGGAGGTCCTCTACGGCACCGGCGCGCGCATCTCCGAGGCCGTGGGGCTCGACGTCGACGACCTCGACACGGTCGACGCGACCGTGCTGCTGCGCGGCAAGGGCGGCAAGGAGCGGCTGGTGCCGGTCGGCGCGTACGCGCGGGAGGCGGTCGGCGCCTACCTGGCCCGGGCGCGCCCCGAGCTGGTGGGCACCGGGCGCGGCGGACCGGCGATGTTCCTCAACTCCCGCGGCGGGCGCCTGTCCCGGCAGAGTGCGTGGGCGGTCCTGGTCAAGGCGGCCGAGCGCGCGGGCGTGACCGCGTCGGTGTCGCCCCACACGCTGCGGCACTCGTTCGCCACCCACCTGCTCGACGGCGGCGCGGACGTCCGCGTGGTCCAGGAGCTCCTCGGCCACGCGTCGGTGACCACCACGCAGGTCTACACCCTCGTGACGGTCGACAACCTGCGCGAGGTCTTCGCCACCGCGCACCCCCGGGCGCGCGAGTGACGGGCTCGCGAGCGACGGCCGCGCCGGTGCGGCTGCGCCTCCTCGACGGCGTGGTGTGGGAGGGCGTCGCGCTGCCCGGTGCGCGCGTCGGGGCGCTGGTCGCCGCGCTCGTGCTCGAGCCGCGTGGGCTGTCGGTCGCGCAGCTGGTCGCGCAGGTCTGGGAGGACGACCCGCCGGCCGCGCCCGGCAAGGCGCTCCAGGTGCTGGTGTCACGTCTCAGGTCGGCGACCGACGCCGGTGTCGTGCGCTCCACCGAGTCCGGCTACGGCCTGGGCCTCCCGCCGGAGGAGGTCGACGTGCTGGCCCTGGGACTGCAGGTCGCCGACGCACGCGAGGCGCTGCGGGCGGGCGACGCGCTGCGCGCCGCGGAGCTCGCCGAGGCGGCGCGCTCCTGGCCCGAGCCCGTCGACGACGACGTCTCCGGACCGCTGGGGCGGCTGCGCGAGCTGGCGGCGAGCACCCTCGAGGCGGCCGACGACCTCCTCGGCCGGGCGTTGGGCCACCAGGGTCGGCACGCGGAGGCACTGCCCCTGCTGGAGGCAGCCGCCGACCGGTGGACCGACGACACGGGTGTGCTCGTCGACCTGCTCCGCTCGACCGCGGCCGTGGCCGGGCCGGCGGTCGCGCTGGCACGCTACGAGTCCTACCGCGAGGACCTCGCCGCCCGCCTCGGGGTCGACCCGGCCCCGGAGCTCCAGCGGGTGCACCGCGAGCTGCTGTCCGCGGACCGGCCCGTGCGCACCGGCCTCGACCACGCCGTGGGTGACCTGCTGGGGCGGGAGGCCGACCTCGCCCGGATCCGCGCCGGTCTCGCCTCGGGCCGGCTGACGACGCTGGTCGGTCCGGGCGGCATCGGCAAGACCAGCGCCGCGCAGCTGGTCGCGCGGGAGTCGGCCACGGCTCGGGTCCACGTGGTCGAGCTGGTCGGCGTCGGCGCCGGCGACGACGTGGTGGCCGCGGTGGGCGCCGCCCTGGGGGTGCGCGGCTCGGTCGCCTCGCGCCTGACGCTCACGCCCGCGCAGCAGGCCGACGTCCGCGGACGGCTGGTCCAGGAGCTCGACCAGGCACCCACGCTCCTCGTGCTCGACAACTGCGAGCACGTCCTGGAGCCGGTCGCCTCGCTCGTGGCGTTCCTGCTGGCCTCCACCCGCGACCTCGTCGTGCTGGCGACCAGCCGCGCGCCGCTGCGCCTGGCGGCGGAACGGGTGGTGCCGTTGTCCCAGCTCGCGACTGACGACGCGGCGGAGCTGTTCGTGCGCCGGGCCCGGGCGGTGCGGCCCGGCGCCGTGCTCGACCCGGCGACGGTGCGCGCGGTGGTCGAGCGGCTCGACGGGCTGCCGCTGGCCGTCGAGCTCGCGGCGGCCCGGCTGCGCACCATGGGCCTGGCCGAGGTGGCCGGTGCCCTCGACGACCGGTTGACCGCCCTGCGCAGCCGCGAGCGCGGCACGCCCGACCGCCACCGCACCCTGGAGGCCGTCATCGCCTGGTCGTGGGACCTGCTCACCGCACCCGAGCAGCGGGCCCTGGCCTGGCTGTCGGTCTTCCAGGACGGCTTCGACCGGGCCAGCGCCACGGCGCTGCTCGGGCCGGGTGCGCCCGACCTCGTGGACGCACTGGTCGAGCAGTCGCTGCTCGTCCTCGTCGAGGACGACGGCGTGGTCCGGCTGCGGGCTCTGGAGACGATCCGGGAGTACGCGGCGGCGCGACTGGTCGAGCGGGGCGAGGCCGACCTCGCGGCGCAGGCCCAGCGGGAGTGGGCCTGCGCGCTGGCCGAGCGGTGCCGCGACCTGGTGGTGGCCGAGGACCAGGCGGCGCTGGTCGATGCGTTGGTGCGGGAGCAGAACAACCTCACCGACGTCCTGCGCCACGGGCTGGCGGCCGCCGACCGCGGGCTCGTCGCCCGCCTCGTCGGCCTCCTGGGCAGCCTCTGGACGGTCACCGGCGACCAGCCGCGTGTCTTCGCCGTCTGTGACGCCGCCGCGGACGTGCTGGCGGGGTGGGAGGTGCCCGAGCCCCTGTGGCGCGACGCGCAGGAGGCCGCCGGCGTGCTGATGGTCCACCTCAGCTGGATGCCCGGGGTCGACCTGGGTGGCCTGCGGGACTTGCTGGTCCAGGGAGGCCCGCCGACCGGCACCTGGGGCCTCATCGCGCACACCGTGCACGTCGACGAGGCTCCGGCGCCTGCCCGGCTGGCACAGGTGGCGGCGGGGCAGTCGCGCCCGGCGGTGGCCGGCGCCCTGCTGCTGTGGGCCGCGATCGTGGCCGAGAACGACGGCGACGTCGAGGTCGCGCGGCGGCACGCCGAGTCGGCCCTCGCGCACCCGCTGCCGCCCTACCTCCAGGCATCGGTGCACGCCGAGCTCAGCCAGCTCGCGATGGCGGTCGGCGACCACCACCGGGCCGCGCGGCACGCGGAGGTGGCCTGGCCGCTCCTCGAGCGGTTGCACTCGGTCACCGACGCGTACAGCCTCCAGGTCGCCACCGCGATCTCCCCGCTGCTCGACGGCCGGGTGGACGAGGCCGAGGCGATCCTCGACCGGGTCGGTCCGCCGGGTGGCGAGGCGGCACAGACCGGGGCGCGGATGACGTGGCACATCGCCCGCGCCGAGGTCGCGCTGGCCCGCGGCCAGGTCGCCGAGGCGCTCGGCGCGTACGACGCCGTGGTCGACATGGTCAGCGAGCCGGAGTCCGGCCCGGTCGCCTCGCCGTGGGTGGCCCTGGCCGCGTCGGCCGCGCTCGTCGCGCGTGCGCGCCACGGCAGCGACGACCTCGACACCCGCGCGGACGAGCTGCGCGACCTGGTGGTCGGTCCGGACGGCCGGAGGCAGCCGGGTGCGCTGTGGTTCACCGACCTGCCGCTCAACGGCCTGCTGCTCGCGGCCCTGGGCGCCTGGGTGCTCCGGTTCGGGGCAGCCGACCAGCACGAGGACGGGGTGCGGCTGCTCGCGCTGGCACACCGGTGGGCCTACAACCGCAGCATCCCCGTCATGGCGTGGGAGCCCCTGGCCGCGATGGCGGACGCCGCCGCGCCCGAGCTGGTCGGCCGGCTCGTCGCGGAGCTGGCCGACCGCCCGGGCCCGGGCCTGGTGCCGGAGGCGGCGGCGGTCGTCGACCGGCTGGCCGCCGCGTGGGGGCTCACATCCGGCGGTTGAACGCCCGCACCGACAGCGGGGCGAAGACCGCGATGACCGCTGCGCACCCCACCAGCGCCCAGCCGACATCGGCCGTGACGGCGCCGTCGTTGGCGAGGTCGCGGATCGCGGTGATGACCAGCGACACCGGGTTGACGTCGGCGAAGGCACGCAGCGGGGCCGGCATCGTCTGCGTCGGGACGAACGCGTTGGACAGGAACGTCAGCGGGAACATCACCAGCAGCGAGATGCCCTGCACGCCCTGGGCGTTGCGGCCCAGGATGCCGAACAGCGTGAAGATCCACGCGAGCGACCAGCCCGCGAGCATCGCCAGCAGGATCGCGCCGGCGACGCCGAGCACGCCGCCGCCGGGTCGGTAGCCGATCGCGATGCCCACCGCGAAGGTCAGCGTCGAGGCGATGAAGTAGCGCAGCAGGTCGGCCACCATCGGTCCGGCGAGCGGGGCGATGCGGGAGATCGGCAGCACCTTGAAGCGGTCGAAGACGCCGGTGTCCATGTCGGTGCGCAGCTGCACCCCGGTCGCCACGCACGCCGTGAGCACGGTCTGGCCGATCAGGCCGGGGATGATGAGCGGCAGGTAGGACCCGACGTCGCCGGAGATGGCGCCGCCGAAGATGTAGGCGAACATCGCGGTGAAGATGAGCGGCTGGATGGTCACGTCGAACATGACCTCCAGGCTCCGGCGCATCTTCATCGTGGCGCGCCAGGCGAGCGTCATGGTCTGGCTCAGCGTGTCGGCGAGGCTGACGCGATCGGCGCCCTCGGGCACCTGCGCGAGCCCGACCGGGTCGGTCGCGGGGGCCGTCGCGGGGTCGGTGGTGGGGACGGTGCTCATCGGGCTGCCTCCATCTGCAGGTCGTCGGTGCCGGCGTCGCTGCCCGCGTCGGTGCCGTCGGCGGGTGGTGTGTGGCTCGTGCCGTGACCGGTGAGGGCGAGGAAGACCTCGTCGAGGGAGGGCTTCTGCACGGTCACGGACTCGATGCCGACCCGGCGGTCGCGGAGCGCGACCAGCACGTCGACGGCCTGGTCGGTGCGGGTGAGGGGCACGTTGACCCGACGGGCCTCGGGGGAGGGGACGGCGTCCTCCCCGAGGAGGCGGCGCACCTCCTCGGCGACGACCGCGAGGTCGGCCTGGTCGGCGAGCTGGAGCTGGAGGGTGGACTGGCCGACCGACGACTTGAGCTCGTCGGCGGTGCCCTCGGCGACCTTGCGACCCTGGTCGATGACCGCGATCCGGTCGGCGAGCTGGTCGGCCTCGTCGAGGTACTGCGTGGTGAGCAGCACGGTGCACCCCGACCGCACGAGGTCGCGGATCGTGTCCCACATCTGACCGCGGGTGCGGGGGTCGAGGCCTGTGGTGGGCTCGTCGAGGAAGATCAGCGGTGGACGGGTGAGCAGGCTGGCTGCCAGGTCCAGGCGTCGCCGCATGCCGCCGCTGAACGCGGAGATCGGCTTGCTGGCGGCGTCGGTGAGGTCGAACTGCTCGAGCAGCTCGGCGCCGCGGCGGCGCGCCTCGGTGCGGGGCATGCCCTGCAGGCGGGCGAAGAGCCAGAGGTTCTCGGTGGCGGTGAGGTTCTCGTCGACCGAGGCGTACTGGCCCGTGACGCCGAGGAGGCGTCGTACGACGTGGGGCTCGGCGGCGACGTCGTGGCCGAAGATGCTCGCGCTGCCCCCGTCGATGCGCAGGAGGGTCGCGAGCATCCGGAGCATGGTGGTCTTGCCGGCGCCGTTGGGTCCCAGGACGCCGAAGACCTCGCCGCGACGGACCTCGAGGTCGATGCCGTCGACGGCGCGCTGGTCGCCGAACTGCTTGACGAGGCCCCGGGCGAGCACGGCGGGCTCGCCGGTCGGACCGCCGGGACCGGCGTGGGTGGGGTGGGTGGTGGTCATGCCGTCCATCGTGGTGCGGCCCGGTTTCACCGCGGTTGCACGGCGGCTTCGCGACCCGGGCGCCGGGTGGTTGGATCGACGCATGCCCGACCGCTCCCGCCTCGACACGCTCGTGCCGACGGGCGCCGACCCGGACGCCGTCTACGAGGCCTTCACCGGGTGGGCCGAGGCCCGCGGGTTGCCGCTCTACCCCCACCAGGACGAGGCGGTCATCGAGCTGCTCGCCGGCAACCACGTCGTCCTCGCGACGCCGACGGGCTCCGGCAAGTCGATGGTCGCCATCGGCGCGCACGCCGCCGCACTGGCCCGCGACGAGGTGAGCTTCTACACCGCACCGATCAAGGCGCTGGTGAGCGAGAAGTTCTTCGCGCTGATCGAGGTCTTCGGCGCCGACAACGTCGGCATGCTCACCGGCGACGCGGCCGTCAACCCCGACGCCCCGATCATCTGCTGCACCGCGGAGGTGCTGGCCAACATCGCGCTGCGCGAGGGCCGCGCCGCCGACGTGGGCCTCGTGGTGATGGACGAGTTCCACTTCTACGGCGAGGGCGACCGCGGGTGGGCCTGGCAGGTGCCGCTGCTGGAGCTCGTCGACGCGCAGTTCCTGCTGATGTCGGCGACCCTGGGCGACGTGTCGTTCCTCGTCGAGGACCTCCGGCGCCGCACCGGTCGCGACACCGCGGTCGTCGACGACGCCGAGCGGCCGGTGCCGCTGTCGTTCCGCTGGTCGATGGAGCCCCTCGACGACACCCTCGAGGAGCTCGTCTCCACCGGGCAGGACCCGGTCTACGTCGTCCACTTCACCCAGGCCGCCGCGGTCGAGCACGCCACCACGCTGCTCAAGCACCCGCCGAAGAAGGTGGACAAGGACGCCATCGCCGAGCGCATCGGCGCCTTCCGGTTCGGCGCCGGCTTCGGGAAGACCCTGTCGCGGCTCGTGCGCAACGGCATCGGCGTGCACCACGCCGGCATGCTCCCGAAGTACCGCCGTCTCGTGGAGACGCTGGCGCAGTCCGGCCTGCTCCGGGTCATCTGCGGCACCGACACCCTCGGCGTCGGGATCAACGTCCCGATCCGCACGGTGCTGTTCACCGGGCTGGCGAAGTTCGACGGCAACCGGCAGCGGGTGCTGCGCACCCGCGAGTTCCAGCAGATCGCCGGACGCGCCGGCCGGGCCGGCTACGACACGGCCGGCTACGTCGTGGTGCAGGCCCCCGAGCACGTCATCGAGAACGAGCAGGCCAAGGCCAAGGCGGCCGCCCGGGTGGCGGCCGGGAAGAAGAAGTCCAAGGCGCAGCTGAGGAAGCCGCCAGAGGGCACGGTCGTGTGGACCGAGCAGACCTTCGACAAGCTGGTGGCCGGCGTGCCCGAGCGGCTGACCAGCCGGATGAAGGTCGACAACGCCATGCTGGTCAACGTCCTGTCCCGCGAGGAGGACGCGTTCGGGGTGCTGCGGCGCCTCACCACCGACAACCACGAGGACGCCCGCGGGCGGGTGCGGCTCGCCCGCCGCGCGCTGCGGCTCGGCCGCTCCCTGGTGCGCACGGGCATCGTGGCCCGGCTCGACGAGCCCGACCAGCACGGGCGCCGCTACGTGATGACCGAGGCGCTGCCCGACGACTTCGCGCTCAACCAGCTGCTCGCGCACTTCGCGCTCGCCGCCTTCGACGTCCTCGACCCCGAGTCCGAGACCTACGGCCTCGACGTCGTGTCGGTGGTCGAGGCGGTGCTGGAGGCGCCCCGGCAGATCCTGATGGCGCAGCAGCACGCCGCGCGGGGCGAGGCCATCGGCGAGATGAAGGCCGACGGGCTCGACTACGACGAGCGGATGGCGCTGCTGGAGGAGGTCACCTGGCCGCAGCCGCTGCGCGAGCTCCTCGAGGCGCTCTACGAGACCTACCGGCAGACCCACCCGTGGCTCCCCGACGACGCGCTCGGCCCGAAGTCGGTCGTGCGGCAGATGTGGGAGGAGGGGATGGGATTCACCGACTTCGTCTCCCGCTACCAGCTCGCCCGCTCCGAGGGCCTGGTCCTGCGCTACCTCACCGACGCGTACCGCACCCTGCGGCAGACCGTCCCCGAGGCGCACCGCTCGCCGGAGGTCGAGGACGTCGTGGAGTGGCTGGGGGAGACCGTGCGGCAGACCGACTCCTCGCTGCTCGACGAGTGGGAGGCGCTGGCGGACCCCGACCACGCCTCGAGCGCGGTGGCGCACCACGAGCCGCCGCCCCCGCCGCGCCCGCTCTCACGCCAGGAGCGCCCGTTCCGGGTGATGGTGCGCAACGCGATGTGGGCCCGGGTCGACGCGATCTCTCGCGACGACCTCGACACGCTCGTACGCCTCGAGCGTGCGGCAGCCGATCGCACCGACCCGCCGCGCCAGGTCGTGGTGGGCCGGCCGGTGTGGGACGCCGCGCTCGAGGACTACTACGCCGAGCACGACCGCGTGCTGACCGACGGCGACGCCCGCGGCCCGGACCTGCTCGTCGTGGGGGAGGAGCGCACCGGTGAGCCCGTCGGCGCCGAAGACGGCACGACCGCGCGCCTGCGCGACGTGCGCCAGACGCTGCACGACCCCGAGGGCGACCACGACTGGGTGGTCGAGGCGGTCGTGGACTGCGACGCCACCGACGAGTCCGGCGAGCTGGTCCTGGCGACGGTGGCGGTGCGTCGGCTGGGTGGCTGACCCGACACCCGTCCGCCCGACCGGCCCGGTGTCGACCGCGCGCCGCGGTGGCCCTAGAGTCGCGCACGGCGTTCTAGGGTGTCGACGTGTCGACAAACTCCCGGGCGCCCGGCGTGGTCCAATCGGAGCAGTCGATGCGGAGGAGTGGACATGAGCGGTGCGGGATTCCCGGGTCCGGGGAACGTCGGGAGCAGCGCGGCCGAGGTGCCGCCCCTGGTCCGTCCGCCGCAGCCCACGACCTCCGCCCCACCAGGTCCTTCCCCCCGAGACGAGCACACCGTGACGCAGCCCCTCCCGTTCGAGCGCCCCCTCCGCGAGGAGACCGCCGCCGACGTGCCCCTCGGTCCCACCGGCCGGCCGATGCCGGTCTTCCCGGACCCGGCGCCGGTGCGCGAGCACGGCGGTGCCCGGGTGGTCTCGATGTGCAACCAGAAGGGCGGCGTCGGCAAGACCACGACGACCATCAACCTCGGCGCCTCGCTGGCCGAGCTCGGCCGCCGCGTCCTGCTCGTCGACTTCGACCCGCAGGGCTCGCTGTCGGTGGGGCTGGGGCTCAACCCCCACGAGATGGACCTCACCATCTACAACCTGCTGATGGACCGCGAGGTCACCCTCGACGAGGTCGTCGTGCCCTCAGGCATCGAGGGCATGGACCTGCTGCCCTCCAACATCGACCTGTCGGCCGCCGAGGTGCAGCTCGTGCACGAGGTGGCGCGGGAGCAGACCCTCCAGCGGGTGCTCGCCCCCGCCCTGGCGCACTACGACGTCATCCTCATCGACTGCCAGCCCTCGCTCGGCCTGCTGACCGTCAACGCGCTCACCGCCTCCGACGGCGTCATCGTGCCGCTCGAGTGCGAGTACTTCGCCCTGCGCGGCGTGGCCCTGCTCAAGACCACCATCGACAAGGTCCGCGAGCGCCTCAACCCCAAGCTGGAGATCGACGGCGTGCTCGGCACCATGTTCGACGGCCGCACGCTCCACAGCCGCGAGGTGATGGAGCGGCTCGTCTCGGCCTGGGGCGACAAGGTCTTCCACACCGTGATCCGGCGCACGGTGAAGTTCTCCGACGCCACGGTCGCCGGCGAGCCGATCACCTCCTACGCCTCGTCCTCCACCGGTGCCGACGCCTACCGCCAGCTCGCCAAGGAGGTGGTCACCCGATGGCCCGCCGAGTGAGCATGCCGGCCGCGGACGACCTGTTCCGGCCCACCTCGCCGCCGTCGACGGACGCCCCCGAGCCCGAGCAGGGACCCCGACGGGTCCGCGCGGTCGCCGAGCAGGCGGTCGAGGAGGCCGAGCCCGCTCCCCGCAGGCCCAGCGGTCGGGTCCGCCACGACGAGAAGATGACCGTCTACGTCACCGCCGACGAGCTGCTCGACATCGAGCACGCCCGCCTGGTGCTGCGCCGCGAGCACGGCCTCGCGGTCGACCGTGGCCGGCTGGTGCGCGAGGCGGTGGCGCTCGTGCTCGCCGACCTCGAGGCCCAGGGTGCCGACAGCGCCCTGGTCCGGCGACTGCTGGACGAGTGAGCGCCGCGGCCGACCTGTCCCCGGAGTCGCCCGCGTTCGCGGTCCGGCTGGACAACTTCGAGGGGCCGTTCGACC
Organism: Nocardioides zeicaulis; assembly: GCF_042432345.1. Taxonomy (NCBI): domain Bacteria; kingdom Bacillati; phylum Actinomycetota; class Actinomycetes; order Propionibacteriales; family Nocardioidaceae; genus Nocardioides; species Nocardioides zeicaulis. The sequence goes on from NZ_JBHLXH010000005.1 coordinate 25,215, forward strand.
TGCTCCTCGGCCTGATCGCCAAGCACAAGCTCGACATCACCGAGGTCGCGCTGTCGCAGGTCACCGACGAGTTCATCGCCCACGTCAAGGCGCTCGGCGAGACCTGGGACCTCGAGCAGACCACGTCGTTCCTCCTCGTCGCCGCGACGCTCCTCGACCTCAAGGCCGCCCGGCTGCTGCCCCAGGGCGACGTCGAGGACGAGGAGGACCTCGCCCTGCTCGAGGCGCGCGACCTGCTCTTCGCGCGGCTCATGCAGTACCGCGCCTACAAGCAGGTGGCCTCGGTGCTGGAGGAGCGCCTGGCCGCCGAGTCGCTCCGCTTCCCGCGCGCGGTCGGACTCGAGGAGCGCTACGCCAGCCTGCTGCCCGAGGTGCTCATCGGCATCGGGCTCGAGCAGTTCGCCCAGCTCGCGGCCCGGGCGATGGAGCCCAAGCCGGTGCTGGAGGTCTCGCTGCAGCACATCCACGCCGCGAAGGTGAGCGTGCGCGAGCAGGCCCAGGTGGTCGTCGACCGCCTGCGCCGCGCCGGGACGATGACCTTCCGCGCGCTGTGCGGTGACTCCCCGGACCGCCTCACCACCGTGGCCCGGTTCCTCTCGCTGCTCGAGCTGTTCCGCGAGGGCGTGGTGTCGTTCGACCAGGTGACCCCGCTGGGGGAGCTCTCGGTGCGCTGGACCGGCACCGAGGACGACGACGTGGAGATCCACGACGAGTTCGACGGGGCACCGCCGACCGACGAGGATGGAGCCGGGGCGCCGACCGAGGTCCCCGAGACATCCGAGGCATCCGAGGCAACCGAGGAGGACGCGTGAGCGACCAGCGCGAGGCTGCTGCCGAGCCGGACACCCTCGAGGTCCCCCTCGTCGAGCTGCGTCCGGCCCTGGAGGCGATCTTGATGGTCGCCGACGAGCCGCTCGACCGGGTGCGGCTCGCCTCCGTGGTCGGCCACCCGGTGGCCGACGTCGAGGCGGCGCTGGTGGCGCTGTCCGCGGAGTACGCCGAGCAGGGCCGCGGGTTCGACCTGCGCGAGGTGGCCGGCGGCTGGCGGTTCTACTCGCGGCCCGAGCTGGCCTCGGTGGTCGAGACGTTCGTGCTCGACGGGCAGCAGGCGCGACTCACCCAGGCCGCGCTCGAGACCCTGTCGGTGGTGGCCTACCAGCAGCCCGTCTCGCGGGCCCGGGTCTCGGCGATCCGCGGCGTCAACGTCGACGGCGTGATGCGCACGCTCCTCTCGCGCGGGCTCGTCGAGGAGGCCGGGCAGGACGAGCACAGCGGCGCCCACCTCTACCGCACCACCTCCTACTTCCTCGAGCGCATCGGCGTCAGCTCGCTCGACGAGCTGCCCGAGCTCGCTCCGTACCTCCCCGACATGGAGGACCTCGAGGACGAGCTGGCCAGCGTGGCCGGACTCGACGCCGCGCCCGAGGCCCCTGCCGACGCACCGGCCGAGCCCGCACCGGAGCCCGGCCCCACCCCCCACCACTCCCCGCACTCCGGCTCCGGCACCGAGCCCGACGGCGGGACCGAGGTCTCATGAAGCCGCACGACGCACCCGACAACGACCAGCCCGCCTCGCAGCGCCCCGAGACCGACGAGGACGGCCTGATCCGGCTGCAGAAGCTGCTCGCGCAGTCCGGGGTGGCGAGCCGGCGCAAGTGCGAGGAGCTCATGCTCGACGGCCTCGTCGAGGTCGACGGCGAGGTCGTCACGCGGCTCGGCACCAAGGTCGACCCCCGCACCGCCGTGATCCGGGTGCAGGGCAAGCGCCTGCCCCCGATCAGCGACAAGGTCTACCTCGTCCTCAACAAGCCGCGCGGCGTCGTCTCGACGATGTCCGACCCGGAGGGTCGGCGCACGCTCGGCGACCTGGTGGCCGACCGGCCCGAGCGGCTGTTCCACGTCGGGCGCCTCGACACCGACACCGAGGGCCTGATCATCCTCACCAACGACGGTGACTTCGCCCAGCACCTCGCCCACCCCTCCCACGAGGTCGACAAGACCTACGTCGCCGAGGTCGAGGGCGAGGTGCACCTGCGCACGGTCCGCGAGCTGCTCGCCGGCGTGACCCTGGAGGACGGGCCCGTGACCGTCACCCGGGCCCGGGTGCTCGGCGGCGACCCGCGCCGCGAGGGCAGCCGTCGCTCGATCGTGGAGCTGACCATCCACGAGGGTCGCAACCGCATCGTGCGACGGCTGCTGGATCACGTCGGACACCCCGTCCGCCGCCTCACCCGCACCGAGATCGGCCCCGTCACGCTGGCCCGGTTGCGCTCGGGCGAGATGCGCGAGCTGACCGTCGCCGAGCTGGGCGAGCTGATGGATTCCGCCCAGCTCTGACCCGCACCCGCCCCGCGACTTAAGCATGATCCTGCCGGCACCTCGCCCGTGCGGGTGGGGGGGAGCCGGACGTCGAGGGCGATGGTGAGGGCACCCCGCTACACCGCGCGAGCCGACGCCCCCACGTGGCCGCGTGTGGGCCCGGCAACGCGGTCACCCCCACCGACCGCGGCCGGGCCCAGCTGGCGTCCGGCGCGACAACCCAGGATCCGCGTGCACCTCCGACGTCGTCGCCCGCTGGACGCCGGACGCGCGTACGGTGGCGGCATGGGCCCCGTGCACCCGGCGCTGGCGCCGTACGTCGCCTCCGTCACGGCGTACGACGTGGTCCACGACGCGCCCGCGGGCGTGCACATCGGGATGCCGTCGACCGAGCTGACGTTCGTGCTCCCGGTCGACGACCCGCTGGTGGTGTCCTGGGAGGGCGAGCCGGCGACGCGCACGACGTCGTGGGCGTCGGCGTCGGGGCTGCACACCCGGCCCGCCGCGATCCACCACGGCCCGCGTCAGCGCGGCATCCAGCTCGCGCTCACCGTGGCCGGCGCCCGCGCGCTGTGGGGCACGCCGGCGGCGGCGCTGTCGGGGCAGCTGCTCGACCTGCGCGACCTCGACCCCGGCTGGGCCGACCTGCCCGAGCGGCTCGCCGGCGCCGCGACCTGGGCCGAGCGGCTCACGCTCGTCGAGGCGGAGCTGCTGCGGGCGCTGCGTCGCCACCGCGGCCCGTCGCCGCGCCCGGAGGTCGCCCGGGCCATGGCCCTGCTCACCCGCGGCGCGCGGGTGGCCGACACCGCCGACGAGGTCGGCTACAGCCGGCGCCGCCTGTCCACCCTGGTGCGCGAGGAGGTCGGCGTGACGCCACAGGACCTGCAGCGGCTGGCCCGCTTCGCCGACGCACACCGGAGGTGGCGGGCCTGCCTGCTCGCCGGGACCGGGTCGCTGGCCTCAGTCGCCGCTGCCGCGGGCTACGCCGACCAGGCCCACCTCGCGCGGGAGTGGCGGGCCTTCGCCGGCTGCAGCCCGACCGGGTGGGCACGCCGGGAGTTCCCCTCCGTCCAAGCCACGGCGGTGCTCCCGGAGGGAGGCTGAGCACATCCGACGACCGAGGAGGACCTCGTGGACGACCTCTCCCGCACCACCTTGTGGCACACCTTCAGCGTGCGCGACGTGCGCCTGATGACCGGCTGGCTCGCCGCCGTCGGCTTCGTCGAGCACGCCACCTACCGCGACGAGGCCGACCCGGAGGTGGTCGTGCACGCGGAGTGGGTCTGGCCGGGCGGCGGCGGGATCATGTTCGGCTCCGAGCGACCCGGCTCGGCGATCGCGGGCACCGGCCCGGCGGCGGCGTACCTCGTCACGCCCGACCCCGACGCGGCGTTCGAGGCGGCCGTGGCCGCGGGTGCGACGGTGGTGCGCCCGATGGTCGACCAGGACTACGGCGGGCGTGGCGGCAGCGTGCTCGACCCGGAGGGCAACCACTGGTCGTTCGGGGACTACCAGCCCTCCTGAGCACGGCAGGCGAGACGCCCGCCGCCCCGGCCGCCGGCGCTGGCCTAGGGTTCAGCCATGGCAGTACGGGCAGTGCGAGGGGCCACCCAGCTCGACGAGGACACGCGCGAGCACATGCTCGACCGGGTCGCGGAGCTGGTGACCGACGTGATGAGCGCCAACGGCCTCGAGGTCGACGACTTCATCTCCATCATCTTCACCGCGACCAGCGACCTCACCAGCGAGTTCCCGGCCTACGCGGCACGCCAGCTCGGGTTCTCCGACGTCCCGCTCGTGTGCGCCCGCGAGCTGGAGATCGAGGGCTCGATGCCGCGCGTGGTGCGGCTGATGGCCCACGTCGAGACCGAGCTGCCGCGCGCGGACGTCACCCACGTCTACCTGCACGGTGCCGCGAACCTGCGCCGTGACCTCACCCGCACCACCAGTCATGACTGACCCGGACGGTCCGGGGGAGGCTCAGGGTCAGGTGGCGGGTCCCGTCCTCGTGGTCGGCGCCGGCCTGCTCGGCACCTCGGTGGCCCTGGCCTGCCGGCGCGCCGGCGTCGAGGTGCTGCTCGACGACGTCTCGCCGGAGCACCTGCGCACCGCGTCCGGCCTCGGCGCCGGGCGGCCGCTCTCGGAGGGCGACCTGCCGCGCCTGGTCGTCGTGGCCACCCCGCCCCAGCACCTCGCCACGAGCATCCGTGCGGCGCTCGACACGTGGCCCGACGCGGTCGTCACCGACGTGGGCAGCGTGAAGGAGGCTCCTCTGACGGCGCTGCGCGCCGGAGGCGACGACGACCTCGAGCGCTACGTCGGCGGCCACCCGATGGCGGGCAGCGAGCGGTCCGGCCCGCTGGCCGCGACGGCGGCGCTCTTCGACGGGCGGCCCTGGGCCGTCACGCCCCACGAGACCTCCACCCCGCAGGCCACCGACGTCGTCGAGGCGCTCGCGCTGCTGTGCGGTGCCGTGCCCACCCGGCTGGCACCGGCCGACCACGACCGCGCGGTGGCCCGCACGTCGCACCTGCCGCACCTCGCCGCGGTGCTCGTCGCGGGTCGCCTCGCCGACGCCCCGCCCGCCCACCTGGCGCTCTCGGGGCAGGGCGTGCGCGACGTCACGCGGGTGGCGGCCAGCGACCCCGCCCTGTGGCTGGAGATCCTCGGCGCGAACGCACCGGCGGTGCTCGACGTGCTGGGGGAGGTCCGCGCCGAGCTCGACGCGCTCATCGGCGCCGTGGCCCGCCCCGGCTCGCCCGACCTCACCACCATCCTGGCCCGCGGCAACGCGGGCACCGCGGCGATCCCCGGCAAGCACGGCGGGCCGGTGCGTCCCACCCGCTCGGTCTTCGTCTCCGTGCCCGACCACCCGGGGGAGCTGGCGCGGCTCTTCGGCGACGCCGGGGAGGTGGGGGTCAACATCGAGGACGTGCACATCGACCACGACCCGGGCCGTCCCGTCGGCCTCACCGAGCTGGTCGTGGAGGAGTCCCGCGCCGAGCACCTGCTGGCGGCTCTCGAATCCCGCGGCTGGACCACCCACCGGTAACCTTCTCGCCCGTGAGCAGCGCCGACACCGCACCGGTCCCCGGGTCCCTCGTCATCGCCGTCGACGGCACCTCGGGATCCGGCAAGTCGAGCACCTCGCGCGGCGTGGCCGCCCGCCTCGGCCTGCGCTACCTCGACACCGGGGCGATGTTCCGCGCGATCACGTGGTGGCTGCTGCGCGAGGGCGTCGACGTCCACGACGCCGCGGCGGTGGCCGCGGTCGCCGACCGCCCGCGCATCGCCTCCGGCACCGACCCGCTCGCCCCGACGATCACCGTCGACGGCACGGACGTCTCGGTCGAGGTCCGCAGCGACGAGGTCAACGCCGCCGTCAGCCCGGTCAGCGCCGTCCCGGCGGTGCGCAGCCGGCTGCTGGAGCTGCAGCGCGAGGTGATCGGCGCCGGCGGCATCGTGGTCGAGGGTCGCGACATCGGCTCGGTCGTGTGGCCGCAGGCCGAGGTGAAGGTCTACCTCAGCGCCGACCCCGACGCGCGCGCCGCGCGGCGTGCGGCCGAGGAGGGCGGCGCCGACGTCGCCGCCACCCAGCAGTCGCTGCTCGAGCGCGACCGGATCGACTCCGGACGCGCCACCGCGCCGCTGACGATGGCCGACGGCGCCGTCCACGTCGACAGCACGCACCTCACGCTCGACGAGGTGATCGACCGCATCGTGGGGCTGGCCTCGCAGGCCGCCCACGAGGACGCGTGAGCGCCGAGCTCCCGGCGAGCAGCACCGAGCACCCGCCGACCCGGGTGCTGCGCGGCCTCCGGCCGCTGGCGGCGTGGCTGGTCCGGCGGCGCTGGCAGGTCCGGGTGCACGGCACGGAGCAGGTGCCGACGCACGGAGGGGTGATCCTGGCCGCCAACCACGTCGGGGTGATCGACGGGCCGCTGCTCGCGGTCCTCGCGCCGCGCCCGGTGCACGCGCTGACCAAGCAGGAGATGTTCGCCGGACCGCTCGGCGCCTTCCTGCGCGCGGCCGGGCAGGTCCCGCTGGACCGCTTCCACCCGGACCCCGCGGCGATCCGCAGCTGCCTGCGGGTCCTGCGCGACGGGGGAGTGGTCGGCATCTTCCCCGAGGGCACCCGCGGCGCGGGCCGCCTCGAGCGGTTCCACCACGGCGCGGCCTACCTCGCCCTGGTCACCGGCGCCCCTGTGGTGCCGGTGACGATGATCGGCACCCGTCCGCCCGGAGGTGGCACCAACGCGCTCCCCCCACGCGGCGAGGCCCTCGACCTGGTCTTCGGGCAGGCGTGGCGCACGGCACAGCAGCCGTGGCCCCGCACCCGGGAACAGGTGGGTGCAGCGTCGGTGTTGCTCCGGGGACACATGCTGTCCGAGCTGGACGGCGCCCTCTCGCGGACGCGGCGATCCTTGCCCGGGCCCCTTCCTGCGGGACAATCCGAGGACGACCCCGACACCGGGCTCGTCGAGCACCCCAGAGAGCTGTGATCACGCATGAGTGAGTACGACGCCCCCAGCGTCGAGTCCGCCGACCCGACCGACGCCGGTGAGTCCACCGGGCCCACCCCGGTCCTCGCGGTCGTGGGCCGCCCCAACGTCGGCAAGTCGACCCTCGTCAACCGGATCATCGGCCGCCGCGAGGCCGTCGTGGAGGACCGCCCGGGCGTGACCCGCGACCGCGTCTCCTACGACGCCGACTGGAACGGGCGCGCCTTCACCGTCGTCGACACCGGCGGATGGGACCCCGACGCCCGCGGCCTGGCCGAGCGCATCGCCGGCCAGGCGGAGGTCGCGGTCTCGCTGGCCGACGCCGTGCTGTTCGTCGTCGACGCCACGGTCGGCATCACCGACGCCGACGAGGCCGTCGTACGGATCCTGCGGGCGTCGGGCAAGCCCGTGGTGCTCGCCGCCAACAAGGTCGACGACCAGCGCACCGAGGCTGAGGCCTACGGCCTGTGGAACCTCGGCCTGGGCGAGCCCTGGCCGGTGTCGGCCCTGCACGGTCGCGGCTCGGGCGACATGCTCGACGCGGTCCTGGCTGCGCTGCCCGAGACGCCGGCGCAGTCCTTCGAGGAGGTCGGCGGCCCGCGCCGGATCGCGATCGTCGGCAAGCCCAACGTCGGCAAGTCGTCGCTGCTCAACATGCTCGCCAAGGAGGACCGGGTCGTCGTCGACGACGCGTCCGGCACGACCGTCGACCCCGTCGACGAGCTGATCACCCTCGGCGACCGCACCTGGCGGTTCATCGACACCGCCGGCATCCGCAAGCGGGTCAACCAGGCCTCGGGCCACGAGTACTACGCGTCGCTGCGCACCACGACGGCGATCGACCGCGCCGAGGTGGCGGTGCTGGTGCTCGACGCCAGCCAGACCGTCTCGGAGCAGGACATGCGGATCATCCAGACGATCCGTGACGCCGGTCGCGCGATGGTGATCGCCTTCAACAAGTGGGACCTCGTCGACGAAGAACGGCGCTACTACCTCGAGCGCGAGATCGAGCGCGACCTCGTGCAGCTGAAGTGGGCCCCGCGGATCAACTTCACCGCGCGCACCGGCTGGCACGTCGACCGGCTCGTGCCGGCGATCGACAAGGCACTCGAGGGCTGGGAGACCCGCATCGGCACCGGCGCCCTCAACACGTTCCTCGGCCGTCTCGTCGCCGAGCACCCGCACCCGGTGCGCAGCGGCAAGCAGCCGAAGATCCTGTTCGCCACGCAGCCCTCGGTCGCGCCGCCGACGTTCGTGCTCTTCACCAGCGGCAAGCTCGACGCCGCCTACGAGCGCTTCGTGGAGCGTCGGCTGCGCGAGGAGTTCGGGTTCGTCGGCACGCCGATCGTCATCGAGCAGAAGCCGCGCGAGAAGCGCAAGCGCTGATCGGGTTCGCGGCGCTCACGGCGTGAGTCCCGCCCCGACCAGCCAGTCGTACGGGTCGACCGGGGCCCCGCCGTCGGGCCGTACCTCCAGGTGGAGGTGCGGCCCGGTGGTGTTGCCGGTGGAGCCGACCGTGCCGATCGGGTCCGCGACGTCCACGGCCTGCCCGGCCACCACCTCGGCGTCCGTCTGGTGGCAGTACCAGACCTCGGTGCCGTCCGGCAGCGTGACGACGGTCCGCAGGCCGTAGGGCCCGGCGTCACCCACGTCCGTGACGGTGCCCGCGGCGACGGCGACGACCTGCTCGCCGGCGGGTGCGCTGAAGTCCTGACCGCCGTGCTCGGCCTCCCAGAGCGGACCGGTCAGGCCGAAGCCGGCCGACAGCGTGTAGGACGCCAGCGGCAGGACCGCGGTCACCCGCTCGGGGTCGCCGGTCCAGCCGTAGGTCGCGAGGACGGCCCGCCGTCCCATGAGCGCCCGGTCGCGGGCATCGGCCTGGCGGTTGAGGGCGGCGAGGCTCCGCTGGCGCGCCCGGACCTGGCGGGCCAGGGCCAGCACCTCGGCCTGGTGGGGGTCCTGGCGCACGCTGACCTCGGGCGCCGCGTCGGCGCGGGGAGAGGGGAGCGCGAGCCCGGCAGTCGCGAGGAGGGCGACGAGCAGGAGGCTCGCGGGGCGGGGGACGGACAGCACGGGGGATCCTTCGGGAGCGGTCCTCCATCGTCGGACGGGCTGCCGGCCAGGTCCGCGGATCGGCGACAAATGGCCCGTCCGGACGCCTCCCGACGACCCGGACGGGTCATGTGCGGGTCGATGCGGCGACCGCGATGCTCCTGCGGTAGTGTTCCCCACGCTCCGCCGGGCTCGCGCCGGGAGCACTCGGGCTGTAGCGCAGCTTGGTAGCGCACCTGACTGGGGGTCAGGGGGTCGCAGGTTCAAATCCTGTCAGCCCGACCGAGTCGAAGCCCCTGACCTGCGGGTCAGGGGCTTCGTCGTCCATGAGCCCAGCGCCGTGCTGGTGCGTCACCGACGAAGGGGGCCCGATGAGCATCGTGGACGCACTGCGCCGGCACCGCCAGGCCCTGGAGCTCCACTTCCCGAACGCCTCCGTCGACCAGCTGCGGTCCGTCTGTCGCGAGCACCACCGGAGCTACAGGTACGGACGACTTCGGGCGGAGGTCACTCCTGGGGGCGAGCTCCACGCGCGGGTGCTGAGTGGTGGGCGCTTACGCACCGGGCCCTACTTCCGTGGTCGCGTCCGCAGCACCGGCGCCCGTGGGGTCGTGGTCCGCGGCTCCGTGCTGGAGAGCCGCAACGAGGTCTTCGCGACCCACGTGTTCGTGGCCCTCCCGCTGCTCTGCTGGCTCGGCGTCGTCGCTCTCGTGGTCGCCGGCGTGTTCGTCCACCCCGCCACCGTGATCGCCGTGATCGCCGCGGTGGCGTTCACCGTGATCGGGGTCCTCCTCGTCCGACAACGACTGGTCGACGACTGCTGGACCGAGGACGTGAAGGAGCTGACCTCCGCGCTGCGTCGAGAGCTGGGCGCCCGCCCGTAGCACGCAGTCCGTGGACGCCGGGCCGCGTCAGTCCTGGACTCCGCCCTCAGCCGTGCGTCACGGCAGGTAGCGCCGCGCGACCACGTCCTGCTGGTCGACGGGCGAGCCACGCTGGATCGTCCACGCCAGGCGCACCAGCCCGGCGTGCGACCAGGTCAGCGGCGTCGCAGCGCGCGTGCCCTTCCCTGCGGGGCAGCAGGCCTCGCCGGTCGGCGCACGCCCGTCCCAGACCTGCTCGGAGATCATGTCGCCGGCACCGGCGGCCGCCGCCATGGTCGCGAGGTAGGACGTCGCGTCCTGGCCGGCCGCGACGGCGTACTCGCCACGCTCGCCGGTGAGCAGGGGCCAGCCGCGGCCGAGGGTCGTGCCGGTGTCCTCCTCGGTGATCTCCCACTGCCCGCCGGTGCGGGTCTCGCCGTAGCCGTCGAAGGAGAAGCGGTGCCAGAACGGACCGTTGGGCGTGTCCACGCGCAGGTCCTGGTCGACGACCGGGAGGGTGGTGAGGACGGCGGGGTCGTCGGCGGGCAGCAGGCCGAGCCGGACCAGGTCGAGGAAGCTGGGGTCGACCACGCGCCGTTGGTCGACCGCCGACGGACCACCGTCGCCGATGCCGTACTCGGTCCCGGCGTCGGGTCGCCCGTCCTTGGTGAGACGGAGGAAGTAGGGGTCGTCGCTGAGCGGACCCGTCGTGGTCACGGTCCAGCGCTCGACGTTCGACTGCCAGCGGTCGGCGAGCCGCAGCCAGCGGCGTGCGGACGCACGGTCGCCGTTCCTCCGCGCGAGGTCGGCCGCGCAGACCAGGCCGGCGACCTGCGCTGCGATCGAGTGCGGGGCGTAGCCGGACTGGTTCTCCCACCGTTCCTGCGGTGAGTACGGCGCCCGGCGCCCGGTCTCCTCGTCGCGGAAGCCGGCCAGGAAGTCGGCCGCCTTCTTCACCCCCCGGTAGGTGCGCGGACCGTCGCGGCCGACGAGCCGCGCCAGCACGATCGGGAGGGCGACCTCGTCGAGCTGGAGCTCGGACCAGACCGGGGTGCCCTCGACGTCGGAGTTCTGCGGGAAGGAGCCGTCGGGCAGCTGCTGGACGCCGAAGAGCCAGTCCACCGTCCGCCGGGCCGCGGCGCGGTCGCCCATCGCCCAGAGCGCGGTGCCGAACTGGTAGGCGTCGCGCGACCACACCAGGTGGTAGGCCCCCGACGGCGACGAGAGGTCCTTCACCTCGTCGCCCCAGACCCACGGCGCGGAGGGGGACGCCACGAGCGCCCCGGGGTTCAGCTTGTCCTCGGCGGCGGCGAGCACCAGGGCCGAGGCGAGGTACTCCCGCCGGACGCCTGCCGCGCTCGCGGGCACCCGCCTCAGGCTCCTCAGGTAGCGGTGCCAGCCGCGGTCGTAGCGAGCGGCCACCGCCCGGCTGCTGGTCCGTGAGGTCGCCGTCGCGACGCGCACGGCACCGCGCGCGTCAGCGCCGAAGCCGAGCGTCAGCGTGGCGCGCTGGTCGCCCGGGAGCCCGGTCACGCCCGCGACCCGTCCGGCCTGGACGACGTTGCCCGGCCCGGCGGCCCGGTGGCGGCGGGAGAGCCGGTGGTCGGCCTCGAGGTCGCTCCACCCGTCGCCGTCCCCGAGCAGCGCGGTGCTGGTCCGGTCGAAGCGCGGACGCGAGACCAGCGCCGACGCGACGCGCTCGGAGCCGTCCGTGGCCACCAGCGCGCGACCCGGGGCGCGGCCCGAGTCGTCCATGCCGGAGTTGGCGAGGGCGGGGTCGTGCACGGCGTAGAGCTGGTATCGGCCACCGTCGAGCGACTCCAGCCGCACCCGGACCACCAGTGCGTCGCGGTGGGGGTCGGTGACGACGTCCTGGGTCAGCCTGTAGCGGCCCGACGTCGCCGTCGCCACCTGCCGGAACCGCAGGCTGCGCTCGTCGGGTCGCGTGGTGACGACCTCCATGTCGTCGGAGGCACGGTCGGTGAAGGTGCGACCGTCGGTGACCACCAGCTCGAGCACGCGGGTGCTGGGCGTCGACAGGTCGGGGTAGAACACCTCGCTGACGCGCCCGTCCTGGAGGGTGAACCACACGTTGCTGCCCCGGGTGCGGGCGGTCCCGAACCCGGCCTTGTCGGCCTCGGTCCACGTGCTCCTCGCGCCGCGAGGTGGTGCCGCGCGGTCCGCGTCCGCACCGGGCGCGGGCAGTGCCGGCGCCAGGGCCGTCACGACCAGGCCGAGGGTGGTCGGGGCGATGAGGGTGCGCAGTGCCATGGGGGCCTCCGAGGTCGACTCGGTCCCGGTCTACGCCTCGTCGCCGGGGGCAGCCACACCCCCGTGGGTGCCCCCGGCGGCAGGTCGCGATCCTCGCGTCACCCGAGTCGGGGGAGCGGGGCTGCCGGCGTCCGGGCGACCACTGCCGCAGCGGCGAGGAGGTCCCAGCCCGGACCGAAGCCGTTGCGACGTGGAAGGCGGGACCGGTGCTCCTCGTACGCGTCGAGCAGTGTCCGCACCGACGCCAGCACGGCGGCGTCGGGGTCGTCGTCGGGCACGTCGCACGCGTGCCGGGCCACGTCGAGCGGAACCCCGGGCTCGAGGCCGCGCTGCACGGCCTCGAGCGCGGCGAGCAGGTTCGAGGACGCCATCTCCAGGAACGGCCCCGGCCGCCGCACCTCCTCGGTCGGGGGCGGCCCGAGGTCGGTCGCGTCGAGCCCGGCGACCAGGCGGGCCGCCTGCCCGCCCAGGACCGAGGCCACCTGCTCCCGGCCGAGGCCCGCCTGCCACGCGCAGCGAGCCGTGGCCATCAGGTGGGAGACCGGGGTGCTGTACGGCAGGTCGCTGGCGGCGAGGACCCGGCCGGGCGGCACCAGCCGGAACAGGCCGAGGAGGTGGGCGGGGGTCCACCACGAGGTGTCGAAGAACAGGTTGGGGTGGTCCGGCACGTGGCGGTGGAGCCGGCCGAGCGCGGCGAGGCCGCAGTGGGCCAGCACCAGGCGAGCACCGGGCCACCGGGCGCTGGCGGCCAGGACCCGGTCGGCCAGGACGCCGACCTCGGGACCGGCGTGCACGACGACGGGCAGCCGTCGTTCGTCGGCGAGGGCCCACACCGGCGCCAGGCGGGGGTCGTCGAGGTCGACGCCGTCACCGGACAGGTGCAGCTTCAGCCCCGCCGCGCCCCGGTCGAGCAACCCCTCCACGGCGTCGGACTCGTCGGGCACGACCCGCACCAGGGCCGTCAGTCGGCCCTCGCTGGTGAGCGCCGCCTCCAGGCATGCCCGGTTGGCCGCCCGGTATCCGTCGGGCTCGGAGAGGGGGAAGACCAGCGCCCGGGCCCGTGCCGCGCCGAGGGCACCGAGCAGCTCCTCGACGCTCGCGGTGATGCCGCTCGGGTCCCGCTGGCCCACGTGGGTGTGCACGTCGAGGGGCTCGAGGGCCGGCAGGTCGTCCAGCAGCCGGTCGTACCACGGCTGCAGCAGGTGGTCGGCGTACACGCGATCAGCCGTCGAGGTCCGCGGTGCGGGCGGCGAGGTCGGCGAGGAGCGTGGGGAAGCCACCGGCCGCGACGACGTGACGCTGACGGTCGGCCTCGGTGGGTCCGGCCACCACCGGGTCCAGGCCCTCCAGCGCCGCGGGCCCGCCGGGCACCACCTCGCCCGCCTCCGCGACCACCCGCGCGGCGACCTCGCGCAGCGGGCGCAGCTCCTGGTCGACGTCGACGACCCGCGTGTCGAGGCCGTACCGGGCCGCGCGGTGGTCGTTGACGGCGAGCACGTCGTCGCTGAGGTCGTACGCGTCCGGGGACGTGACCGCGCGCAGCGCGATCCCCTGCACGAGGGCGGTCAGCGCGGCGACGACCGACAGCGACGGGACGGCGTCCATCACCCTGACCTCCAGCGTCCCCAGGAGCGGACGGGGACGCATCTCCCACCACACGTAGGTGTGGTCGGCGGCCTCGGCAGCGCGCAGCAGCGCCTCCGTGCGAGCGACGTAGTCCTCCCAGGAGCGGAGCAACGGCGGCATCGTCGTGCGCGGGTAGGACCGGATGAGGGCCGCCCGGGCAGACGCCTGCCCCGAGTCGAGGCCGTGCCAGTACGGCGATCCCGCCGCGAGGGCGCGCAGGAGCGGCAGCCGGTTGCGCAGGCCGCGGTAGGCCAGGATGGTCGCGTCCTCGTCGGGCAGGCCGACGTGCACCTGCAACGACGCCGTCGGGGTGCGGAGCAGCCCGGCGTACTCCTCCACGATGGCGGAGTAGCGCGGCGACGCGGCGACGTGGGCCACGCCCACGGGTGCCGTCGGGTGGACCGCTGACGCGAGCAGGTGTGCGCCCCTCTCACGCACGGCGCCCCGGAGGTCGCGCAGCGAGCGCCACACCTCCTCGGCCGTGCGGCAGACCGGGGTGTTCAGCTCCACCTGGTCGAGGTAGATCTCGCCCGTGACGACACCCGAGCCGCTCGGTCCGGAGAGGGCCGCGACCAGCTCGGCGCCCCGATCGCCCAGGAGCTCGGTGCGCTCGTCGACGAGCATCAGCTCCTCCTCGACGCCCACCGAGTAGTCGCCGCCCGGCACGTGGGCCGGTACACCGTCCGCCATGCGCAGAGGTGCCCCGGGAGGCGCGCCGTCATGCAGCCCGGGTGAGGACGGACCTAGCCCACCGGCGGCTTCTCCGGGGCGCCCTCGGTGGCGTCGTCGTCGTAGGTGAAGAAGGAGAGCCGGCCGTCGGCCTCCAGCACGGCGTACTCGATGTCGGAGGTCCGGCGGATGCCCTGCTCGCGGGCGGCGACGAGGAGGTCGGCCTCCGCCAGCCGCTGGGTCTTCATCGCGTCCTCGAGGACCTGGCCGCCCTTCACCACCAGCAGCGGGCGACCGGTCAGCACGGGGCGGGACCGGGGGAAGCGCCACTGGACCCACGACAGGGCGACGGTGAGCAGCGCGAACGTGCCGACCGCGAGGACCGCCGCGGTGACCGAGTAGTCCTGCTGCGTGACGCCCTGCTGGATCAGGTCGCCCATGGTGACGTAGAGCAGCAGCTCGAAGGTGCTCAGCTCACCCAGTGTCGAGCGACCCACGGCCCGGGTCACGAACCACAGGAAGGCGAACAGGACCAGGGCCCGGATGACGATCTCCACCGTGCGACCTCCTCAGGGGACCAGATGGGTGTCGATGTCGACCGACGCGAGCGGACGCAGGTCGGCGTCCACCACGGAGACGGTGGCCTCGCGGCCGACCTGGGCCGACGGCTGGATGTAGGCGTCGTAGGAGACCCGCAGGACGTCGCCGTCGGGTGCGTCGAACGTGAGGTAGAGCGTGTCGGCGTCGCGGACGCCGGACGACGGGTCCGGGGTGAACCCCTGGGTCTCGTAGATGTCGAAGTAGTCGCCGGTCACCGCCAGGACGACCTCCTTGCCGAAGCCGCCGGGGTGGGTGACGGTCACCTGCCACGGGACGTCGAGGCCGGCGCGGGCCACGGAGGCGTACGTGACGCTGAGGTCGTAGCCGTTCCCGCTCGCCGTGCTCGTGCCGGTGCGCACGCCCAGCAGCCCGGTCACCCCCGCCAGGACGAGTGCGAGCAGCGCGCAGAGCCCCGTCCTGCGGACCCAGAGCGCCCCGCGCTCCTGGCGGCCGGTGTCCAGACCCGTCAGCGTGGATTCCGGGAGTCGCATGGACCCGGTCTAGCACCGGCGCCCCGTGATCGCTCCCGGACACGCCGGATTCCGGGATCAGCGGGTGTGGCCCACCAGCGCGAGCGCGACGGCCAGGAGGGTGACCACGGCGACGAACGCCAGCCAGCGGCCGACCACCGTCCATCCGTCGGCCGTGCCGGGAGCCGCCGCCTGTGCCGTGGGGCCCGGTCTCGGAACGTCGCCGAGCAGGTGCGTGCCGTGCCCCTCGTAGCGTGCGGCCGCCTCACGGACCAGCGCCTGCAGGCGCACGTCCTGCACGACCGGGTGGACCTCGAGGTGGAGGATCCGGACCGCTGGCTGCGGGGTGGGCGGCACCGGGTGACGGACCGCCGGCACGCGCGGCGATGCGCTGGTCTCGACCGTCATCGGCATGGCTCGACGGTAGGCGCCGGGCGCGGTCCTCCCGTGTGCCGCGACCCCGAGCTACCCCCGATTGATGACGTGGACGCAGGCGTCGACGCGCATCACCGGTAGCGGCGGGGCGGCGTCCAGTGGCTGCCGAACACCTCGTCGAAGGACGCGGGCTCGAACGGGCTGTCGCCGCCGGCGGGGAAGCTCGACAGCTCGCCGAAGACGATGCGGCCGTCGACGGCGTACAGGTCGACCCGCACGAAGTCGGTGCCCTGGCCGAGCCGCTCGGCCAGGGCGAGCATCTCGTCGAGCCGCTCGGGGCGGGGAGGGGGCGGGGACGCCCACGGGTGGCCGCCGCTGAGGGGCACGTGCGTCCAGTCGGGGGTGAAGAAGTCCTGGGTGCGGTCGTCGAAACGGCCGCGGTCCACCTGGACGTAGTGGCAGGTCCCGTGGAAGACGAAGAACTTGTGGTCGTCCGGCACGGAGCCGTCGGCTCCGCCGAGGAACTCCTCGACGAGCACCCGCCGGGGGACGTGCCCGTAGGCCCACTCGTGGTTGGGTCCGCGGCCGTAGAGCTGGGCGACCCACCTCCGCGCCATCGCCACGAGGTGGTCCACGGGCACGTGCTCGGGACGCACGTGGCTGTAGACCCACCCGTGCTCGGCCGGTGGGAGGCACGCGTCGTCGGGCGCGGTCGAGGAGACGACGACGGCCACGCCGCTGCCGTGGCTCGGCTTGACGACGTAGGCCGCGGGCAGCTCGACGCGCGCGAGGTCGGCAGGGTCGTCGAGCACGTGGAGCACGCGGGGGAGCACGTCCGGCCCGACGAGGGCCGCCACGTGGTCGCGGACGGCGACCTTGTCGACGAAGGTGACCATCAGCGGCCGGTGGTCGCGCAGCATCTTGTAGCGCACCTTCTCGGTGAAGCTGCGCGGTGAGCGGGTCCGCCACAGGCGCCACCACCGGACCAGCCGGCTGCGCTGGCGCCACGCCACCTGCGAGGGCTGTGTCGGGGCCGCACGCAACGGCGCCCGGGACGACGTACGGGCGGGGGAGACGCTCACGACCGCATCCTCTCCGGTATCCCGCCGCGGTCGTCGGGCGGGCCATCGGGACCACCCGCGGGACCCGTCCGCACTAGTCCGATCGGGCCGATCCGTGCGACGTGCGCCTCGTTTGTGCCGAACCGCCCACACGCGCCTCCCCGGTCACCTAGTGTCAGCGGTGTTCTCAGGGGTCCCAGGACGTGCGGGGCTGCACAACCACAAGACCGAGCGATATCGGGGTGACATGGCAGAGGTGTTGGTCGTCGACGACGAGGACGACATCCGTGAGCTGGTCGCGATGTGCGTCCAGAGGGCGGGCCACGTGGCGCGGACCTTCGACAGTCCGCGCGCGGCCCTGGCCTACGCCACCAAGGGCCACGTCGACCTGGCGCTCCTCGACTGGAGCATGCCCGTGATGGACGGCGGCGAGCTGTGCGCCCGCATGCGCGCCGTCCCGCACCTGGCCGAGATCCCGATCCTGGTGGTCACCGCCTACACCGACGAGGCCACCCGCGCCCGCGCCAACGAGGCCGGTGCGACCGGCTTCATCGCCAAGCCCTTCAGCCTGCAGGTCCTGATGCAGTACGTCGCCGCCGCGCTCGCGGACCCCGGCGCGGACCTCCAGGCGCCGGACCAGCTGCCCACGCCCCAGTCCTGAGCCGGGCCCCGCAAGGCTCGGACCCCGCCGGGGCGACGGGGGAGCGGCCCTGACCTACAGCGTCGCGGGGTCGGTGTTGGCGCCGCAGACGACGACGGCGACCCGCTCACCGGGCGCGGGCACGTAGGCGCCCGACAGCAGCGCCGCCCACGCGGTCGCGGCGCCGTGCTCGGAGGCGACGCGGTGCTCGCGCCACAGGTGGGCGCGCGCGGCCACGATGGCGTCGTCGTCCACCAACACCGACACCGGGGCCTCGGCCACGGCCGCGGCGTGGGCGAGGTCGCCCGCGCGGCGCGCACCGAGGGAGTCCGCGGCGACCCCCGAGACCTCGACGTCGACCGGGTGGCCCGCCGCGATGGCGCGGTGCAGCGTGGGGATGGTGACCGGCTCGACCGCCACGACCCGTGCCCTGCCCCGCGCCGCGGCCGCGACCCCGGCGTAGAGCCCACCACCGCCCACGGCGACCACGAGCGTGTCGATGCCCGGCTCGTCGTCGAGGACCTCCTCGGCCAGCGTGCCCGCGCCGGCGACGACGGCGGGCTGGTCGTAGGCGTGCGCGAAGGTCGCCCCCGTGGCGGCGGCGTGCTCGACGGCGGCCGCCCAGGCCTCGGCGTACTCCCGGCCCACGCGCCGCACCTCGGCCCCCTCGGCCTCGATCCGCGCGACCTTCACCGCGGGTGCCGCCTGCGGGACGAAGACCGTGGCGCGCACGCCGAGCCGGCGCGCGACGTGGGCCTGCGCCAGGCCGGCGTTGCCGCCCGAGGCGACCACGACCCCCGCGTCGCCGAGCTCACCGCGCTCGAGCGCGGCCAGCTGGCGGTTGAACGCGCCGCGGGTCTTGAACACCCCGCACAGCTGGAGGTGCTCCAGCTTGAGCCACACCCGGTCGTCGCCGAGCGGGGCGAGGAGCGGCGTGTGCCGGACCCGGCCGGCGATGCGCTCGCGGGCCTCGAGCACGTCGTCGCGCGTGACGAGGGACGGGACGGCAGGCGAGGTGGTCACCCGGCCCAGTATCGGGGTGCGGGCCCTCAGCGGATCGCGAGGGTGGCGGCGGTGACGCACACGGTGGCGCACAGCAGGCCCCAGCCGGCCAGGCGCAGCAGCGGCACCTCCAGCCCCGCCGAGCGGCACCGCTGCAGCCACAGCAGCGTGGCGAGCGACGCCCACGGCGTCACCAGCGCGCCGGCGTTGACGCCGACCAGGGTGGCCACCAGGCGGCGCACGTCGTCGGCGGTGGCGGGCTCGACGACGAGGTAGGCGGGCAGGTTGTTGACCACGTTGGCCGTCAGCGCCGCCGACCCGGAGACGTGCAGCAGGTCGAGGGGACCGGTGCCCGCGCCGACGAGGGAGGCGACCCAGTCGAGCAGGCCCTCGGCCTGTGCGAGGCGCAGCAGTGCCGAGACGAGCACGAACACGCCGGCCATCAGCCACGGCGGGCGCACCTCGCGCACCAGCGCGGGCGCGCGCCACAGCGCCACCGCCAGCAGCACCGCCGCGGAGCACAGCGCCACGGCTGCCGGCTCGAGACCGGCCGCGAAGAGCGGGCCGATGGCCAGGCACACGACGGCGCCCACGACCAGCAGGACCCGGTCGTGGGGCTCCGGCGGGGGTTCGACGTCGTACGTCCCGCGCAGCGCGCGACGCTGGAGGCACGCGACCAGGACGAGGGTGGCCACGATCGCGGTCACGGCCGGCAGGGCGGCGGTGCGGACGTAGTCGCCGTGCGAGGCCCCGAGCTCCTCGAACCGGTGGACCGCGAGCAGGTTCGTGAGGTTCGAGACCGGCAGCAGGAGCGAGCCGGTGTTGGCGATCCAGAGCGTCGTGAGCGCGAACGGCATCGGCGCGATGCCGGTCTGCCGCGCGACGGCGAGCCCGACCGGGGTGAGCAGGACCGCCGTGGTGTCGAGGCTCAGCACGATCGTGCACCCGACCGCGAGGAGCGCGAAGAGCAGCCACAGCAGCACGACGCGGTGACGGGCGCGGCGGGCGAGGCCGTGCGCAGCCACGTCGAAGACACCGGCGAGCTGGGCGACCTCGGCCGTCACGGTGATCGCGACCAGGAAGACCGCGACCGGCAGCACCTGGTGGAGGACCTCGTCCACGGGGCTCAGGAGGGCGGTCGCTGCGCGCCGCCGCGACGCCGCTCGAGGAGCGGGTCGGTGGGGAGCGTGTCGGGGACCGGCCCGAAGGCCTGGTTGCAGGTCCACCCGGCGCAGTCGACGAGCTCGCTGCGGCGCAGCTCCAGCGCGTCGCGCACCGCGGCGTAGCGCGGGTCGTCGATGAGGTTGACCATCTCGTCGGGGTCGGTGGCGTGGTCGTAGAGGAACCCGCCGACGCCGTCGGTGCCGTAGAGGTAGCGGTCGGTGCGGACCCCGCGGTGGGACCAGCCGTCTCCCAGGGTGCGACCGGTCTGGACGAGGGTGGTGTCGCGGAAGGGCTGCGTGCGGCCGTGGAGGGTCGGCTCGAGCGACGCGCCGTCGACCTGCCACTGGGGTGAGACGCCGGCGAGTGCCGCGAGCGTCGCGGGGACGTCGACGAGGGTCACCGGGAGGTCGGAGGTGCTGCCGGGGGCGATGCCGGGGCCGCGCACCAGCAGCGGCACCTGCATCGCCTCGTCGGTGAGCACGTCCTTGCCGACGTAGCGGTGCTCGCCGAGGGAGTAGCCGTTGTCGGAGGAGAAGACGATGTAGGTGTCGTCGAGCACGCCCTCCTCGTCGAGGGTGCGCACCAGCGACCCGACCGCCCGGTCCACGGCCTGCAGCGCCTCGAGGCGGGCCGAGTTCTCCGCCTGCACCTCGCCGGTGTCGGCGAGGGGGAGGTTGCGGAGGTAGGGGGGCTGGTCGGAGACGTCGGCCTCGTTGAACGACGGGGCGTCGAACGACGTGGGCCGCGCGTCGCGGTAGAGGCCGCGGTCCTGCGGCATCGGGGGCGGGAGGCTGCGCCCGCCCTCGGGCGTGATCCGGTAGTGCGGCGCGAGGTGCCAGGCGTAGACCACGAACGGGTCACCGCTGCGGGCGAAGTCGCGGACGTCGGCGTTGGCGCGGTCCTCGACCACCGAGGTGATGTAGCTGTCGGTGTAGCGCACCGGGTCGCCGTCGCCGGTCATGGAGAAGTCGGTGTAGTCGTAGACGCCGCGGGTCAGGGCGTCCCAGCGCGTCCACCCCGACGGGCGCACGTCGTGGGGGCCGTAGCCGTTGAGGAACTTGCCGACGAAGCCGGTGCGGTAGCCGGCGTCGCGGAACCAGGTGCTGGCCTCCTCGGTCGGGTCGAGCGCCTGGAACCCGCCGTGCACCCCGCGGTTGTGCTGCACCCCGTTGTTCTGCGCGTACTGGCCCGTGGACAGCTCGGCGCGCGCCGGGCAGCACAGCGGGTGCGGCGAGATGGCGTCGGTGAACTCCATGCCCTGGTCGGCGATCAGCCGTCGCGTGATCGGCATCGCGGCCAGGTCGTCGTCGCGCATGTCGTCGGTGAGGACGAAGACGATGTTGGGGCGGTCGGAGGAGCGGACCGCGGGGGAGCGGGTGCCCTGCACCATGGTCACGGAGTCGGGCCCGTCGCCCGAGCCGTCGGTCAGGGAGACCGTCGCGAGGGTCGCCACGAGCACCACCAGCAGTGCAGCCGTGATCGACTGCGCCCACGCTCGCATCTACCTGGTCCTCGCCCGAGCCCGAGGGCCCTTGGTGTCTCGCCCCCGAAGCGCAGCCCCGAAGTCATCTCCGTACGTCGGCGCAAGGGTAGGACGCCTGCGGGCCCGTTCCCAAGGCGACACGTCGACTGGGGACAACCCCGTGCCAGCCGGTAGTCTGGCGCCCTCCTGACACCGAGAACGAGGACCCCCAGCACCCGCCATGGAGAGTCAAAGTCCCCGCACGACCGCCCCGTCCACCGGGAGCGTGTCGTGACCCCCGTCGTGCTGCTGCTCGTCTCGCTGGCGCTGGTCGCCGCGTGCGGGCTGTTCGTGGCCGCGGAGTTCTCCTTCGTGACCGTCGACCGTGCCACCGTCGACCGCGCTGCCGCCGACGGTGACGAGGGCGCCCGCGGCGTCCAGATCGCGCTCCGGTCGCTGTCGACCCAGCTCTCGGGAGCCCAGGTCGGCATCACGGTGACCAACCTGGCCATCGGCTTCCTCGCCGAGCCGGCGATCTCCGACCTCATCGACGGGCCGCTCACCTCGCTCGGGATGCCGGAGGGCGTGGTGACCCCGCTGTCGCTCGGCCTCGGCCTGGCGCTCGGCACCGTGCTGACGATGATCTTCGGCGAGATGGTGCCCAAGAACATCGCCATCGCCCGGCCGCTGGAGACCGCCCGGACGACCCAGGGCTTCATGCGCGCCTTCACCGCGCTGACCAAGGGCCCGATCCGGGCGCTCAACGGCTCGGCCAACGCGATCGTGCGACGCCTCGGCATCGAGCCGCAGGAGGAGCTGCGCTCGGCCCGCAGCTCCCAGGAGCTCGCCTCCCTCGTGCAGCGCTCGGCCGACCAGGGCACCCTGGACGCCGAGACCGCGGAGCTCGTCGAGCGCTCGGTCGAGTTCGGCACCCGCACGGCGGGCGAGATCATGACCCCGCGGGTGCGCACCACGACCGTCGAGGACGGCGACCGCGTGTCGGCGGTCATCGAGCTGGCCCGCCACACCGGCCACTCCCGGTTCCCGGTGCTCGACGCGGAGGACACCGTCGTCGGCACGGTGCACGTCAAGCACGCCGTGGCCGTTCCGGTCCACGAGCGGGCCACCACCCGCATCAAGCACGTGATGGTCAAGCCGGTCGTCGTGCCCGACAGCCTGCGCCTCGACCCGCTGCTCGCGCTGCTGCGCCAGGACGGCTTCCAGATGGCGATCGTCCTCGACGAGTACGGCGGCCACGCCGGCATCGTCACCCTCGAGGACGTCGTGGAGGAGATCGTCGGCGACATCTCCGACGAGCACGACCGACTCGGCGCGCGGATCCGCCAGCGTCGCGACGGCAGCTGGACGCTCAGCGGCCTGCTGCGTCCCGACGAGGTGGAGGACGCGACCGAGGTCGAGCTGCCCGACCACGAGGACTACGACACCGTCGCCGGCCTGGTGATGCGCGAGCTCGGCAAGATCCCGGCGCCGGGCGACCGCGTCGAGGTGGCCGTTCCCGACCGCACCGACCCCCACGAGCCGCGCGAGCGGCTGGTCACCCTCACCGTCGAGCGGATGGACGGCCTGCGCATCGACCGCCTCGAGCTGCGCGTGCTGGCCGCCTCGACCGAGGGGAGCCCGGCATGAACGGCGACCTGTTCGGCGTCCTGCTCGCCGTCGTGCTCCTGGCGCTCAACGCCTTCTTCGTGGGCGCAGAGTTCGCGCTGCTGTCGGCGCGGCGCAGCCAGGTCGAGCCGCTGGCCCAGGAGGGCTCGCGGGCCGCGCGCACCACGCTCTGGGCGATGGAGCACGTCTCCCTCGTCATGGCCGGCGCCCAGCTCGGCATCACGGTGTGCTCGCTCGGTCTCGGTGCGATCGGCGAGCCCGCCGTCGCCCACCTCCTCGAGCCGGTCTTCCACCAGCTGCACCTCCCCGACGACCTCCTCCACCCGGTGTCGTTCGTCGTCGCGATGTCGATCGTGGTCTACCTCCACGTCGTGCTCGGTGAGATGGTGCCCAAGAACATCGCCCTCGCGGGCCCCGACCGCGCAGCGCTCGTGCTGAGCCCGCCGATGCTGGCCGTCGTCACGGTGCTCCGCCCGGTGATCGCGGTGATGAACATGGTCGCCAACGGCGTCCTGCGGCTGCTGCGCATCGAGCCCAAGGACGAGGTGAGCTCGAGCTACACCCGCGAGGAGGTCGCCGCGCTCGTCGAGGAGTCCCGCGGCGAGGGGATGATCGAGGCGGAGGAGTACGACCGCCTCGCCGGCGCCCTCGGGTTCACCGAGAAGTCGGTGGCCTCGATCGTGATGACCCCCGAGACGCTGGCCACCGTCGCGCCGGGCTCCACCGTGGCCGACGTCGAGCAGCTGTGCGCCACGACGGGCTACAGCCGCTTCCCGGTCGCCTCGCCCGACGGCTCGCTGCAGGGCTACCTCCACATCAAGGACGTCCTGGAGACCGACGACGACAAGCGCTCGCGGGTCGTGGAGGACAAGTGGGTGCGCCCGTTCGCCTCGGTGCACCCCGACGACCTGCTGCACGACGCGCTGGAGAGCCTGCAGGTCAAGGGCGCCCACATGGCGCGCGTCGTCGAGCGCGACGGACGCGTGATCGGGCTGGTGACGCTCGAGGACGTCCTGGAGGAGCTCGTCGGCGAGATCCGCGACGCCGCGCACCACCACGACGTGTCCACCGCCGACGCGGGATGAGCGCTGGATAGGGTCGGGGCCGTGTCCGAGGAAGCCACCCGCATCTGGACCGTGCCGAACGTCATCAGTCTGGTGCGGCTGGCCGGCGTCCCCCTCTTCCTGTGGCTGGTGCTCGGACCCGAGCAGGACGCCGTCGCGCTCGCGGTGCTGATGGTCGCGGGGTTCACCGACTTCCTCGACGGCTGGCTCGCCCGGCGCCTGGGCCAGTTCTCCCAGCTCGGCGAGATCCTCGACCCCGTCGCCGACCGGCTCTACATCCTCGCCGTCGTCGTCGGGCTGTTCCTGCGCGACATCATCCCGTGGTGGGTCGCGCTGGCGCTCCCGCTGCGCGACCTGTGCCTGTGGGGGCTGGTGCCGATCCTGCGCACCCGCGGCTTCTCCGCGCTGCCGGTGCACTTCCTCGGCAAGGCCGCCACCTTCAACCTGCTCTACGCCTTCCCGCTGCTCCTGCTCGGCGAGGGCGACGGCGTGGTCGCCACCCTCGCCCGCAACTTCGGCTGGGCGTTCGCGTGGTGGGGCATCGGCCTCTACTGGTGGGCGGGCGTGCTCTACGCCTGGCAGGTGCGCACGCTCCTGCGCGACACACCCCGGCGCACGTCGCCGGCCGCCGACCATGGCTGAGCCGACCGTGACGGCCGGGAAGGCGGGTGCCCGCCCGGACCTGCCGGCCCACGTCACCACGCCGCTGCTCACCCTCATCACCGCCCGCTCCATGGACGAGGACTACGCCCACGTCGCGCGGCAGCGCGCGGCGACCGGGGAGCAGGCCCCGGACCGCAGGCGACCGCACTGGACGAGCCTCGGGGCGATCGCCCTGCTCGGCGTCATGGCGGCCGTGGTGGCGGCGCAGACCGACCGCGAGGCGGCGGTCACCGAGCTGAGCCGCGCGGCGCTGATCGACCAGATCGACACCCGCCACGACCAGCTCGCGGGGCTGCAGGAGAAGGTGGCCGACCTGACCCGGTCCAACGCCGCCGCCACCACGTCGAGCGCGCGCCTCCAGGACCAGCTCGACGACATCGACGGCCGGGTCAGCCGCGCGGAGCTGCTGACCGGGTTCTCGGTCGTCCACGGACCCGGCGTGCGGATCACCGTGGACAACAAGCCCGGTGTCGACGTCAACAGCGAGATCCGCGACGAGGACCTCGCGATCCTCGTCGACGGCCTCTTCGAGGCCGGGGCCGAGGCCATCGCGATCAACGACCAGCGGATCAACGCCCTGGGCGGCATCCGCAACACGAGCCGGGCCATCCACGTCAACGGCCGCCCGGTCAACGCCCCCTACGTCGTCGACGCCATCGGCGACCCGAGGACGCTGCAGGCCGACCTGCTGCGCACGTCGGAGGGGCAGGAGTGGTTCGCGCTGGTCAACGGCCTCGGATTCGTCTACGAGCCGGAGAATGTCGACGACATGAGGCTGCCGGCTGCGCCCGAGCGGCCGCTGCGTGATGTGATCGAGGACAACGCCGACCCCGACGGCACACCTGGAGGAGGGGGGAACGCCCCATGATCGCCGCTCTCGGCCTGCTGATCGGCATCATCGCCGGGCTCGTCTTCGCACCCGACGTGCCGCTCGCGCTGCAGAACTACCTGCCGATCGCCGTGGTGGCCGCGCTCGACGCCGTCTTCGGTGGCCTGCGGGCCTACCTCGACGGCATCTTCGACGACAAGGTCTTCGTCGTCTCCTTCGTCAGCAACGTGGTCATCGCGGCCGCGATCGTCTACCTCGGCGACCAGCTCGGCGTCGGTGCCCAGCTGACCACCGGTGTGGTGGTCGTGCTCGGCATCCGGATCTTCTCCAACGTCGCCGCCATCCGGAGGCACCTGTTCCATGCCTGAGGAGCCACCCGAGCGACCGCGCCCGCGCGGGCTGTCCGCGCGTCCCTCGCGCCGCCAGCTCGTCGTCGCGGTGCTGCTCGCGGTGCTCGGCTTCGCCTTCGTCGTGCAGGTGCGCGACACCAAGGCCAACGACACCTACGCCGGCGTCCGCGAGGGCGAGCTGATCCAGGTCCTCGACGGCCTGACCGGCACCGCCGAGCGCGCCCGCCGCGAGGTCGACCGGCTCGAGTCGCGTCGCGACGAGCTCCAGGACGAGAACCAGGCCCGCTCGGCGGCGCTCGACGAGGCCGAGCAGCGGGTCCGCACGCTCAACATCATCGCCGGCCTGGTGCCGGTCTCCGGGCCGGGACTGCGCATCACCATCACCGAGTCCACCAGCCGGGTCAGCGTCGGCTCGCTGCTCGACACCGTCCAGGAGCTCCGCACGGCCGGTGCGGAGGCGATGGAGTTCAACGACACCATCCGGCTCGGCGCCGACAGCTCCTTCCAGAACGCCGTCGGCGGGATCGAGCTCGACGACCAGCTCCTCGAGCCGCCCTACGTCATCGACGTGATCGGCGACTCCCACGTCCTCAGGACCGCCCTCACGTTCTCGACCGGCCCGGTGGAGACGTTGCAGACCCTCGACGGTGCCACGGTCCAGATCGAGGAGCTCGACTCCGTCGACATCAACAGTGTCCGTGCGGCCGCCCGACCCGGGTATGCGGAGCCGGGCCCGGGCCAGTAGCCTCCCACCCACGTCCCCACCGATGTCCCGCCGATGTCCCCCCGAGGAGACCACGTGTATCCGGAGAACCTGAAGTACACCACCGAGCACGAGTGGGTCCGCACCCCCGGTGACGCCGAGGGCTCGGTCCGGGTGGGCATCACCGACTTCGCCCAGGACGCCCTCGGCGACATCGTCTACGTCTCCCTGCCGCAGGTCGGCGACGCCGTCACCGCCGGGGAGACGTGCGGCGAGCTGGAGTCGACCAAGTCGGTCAGCGACATCTACGCACCCGTCACCGGCGAGGTCGTGGCCACCAACGCGGCGCTCGACACGACCCCCGAGCTGGTCAACAGCGACCCCTACGAGGCGGGCTGGCTGTTCGAGGTCTCGGTCGCCGACGCCTCCGAGGTCGAGGGCCTCCTCGACGCCGGTGCCTACCAGGCCGGCCTCGAGGGCTGATCCGGCCGACACCCCGACCTGTCGACTGGTAGGTTCGGGACAACCGTCAACCTCAACTCTCGGCTGAGGGTTGGGGGTCGATCCGCCGAGGAGTACTCCATGCCGTTCTGCACCGCCTGTGGCAAGCAGAACCCCGACGACGCCCGCTTCTGTGCCCAGTGCGGCACCAAGCTGGTCGCCGGGGAGGACGCCGGGCCGAGCCCGGTCGAGACCACTGCGACCATCACGTTCGGGGTGCCGGACCAGCGCGAGTCGTCCGACCGGCAGCTGAGCCCGGTCGACGCCGCCGCCGTCGACGCGCTGCCGGAGGGCCACGCCCTCCTGGTGGTGCAGCGCGGTCCGAGCGCGGGCAGCCGTTTTCTCCTCGACGTCGACGTCGTGGGCGCCGGCCGGCACCCCGACAGCGAGATCTTCCTCGACGACGTCACGGTGTCGCGCCGGCACGCGGAGTTCCGCCGCGCCGGCTCCGGCTACACCGTCAGCGACGTCGGCAGCCTCAACGGCACCTACGTCAACCGCGACCGCATCGACTCGGTGGAGCTCAACGACGGCGACGAGGTCCAGATCGGGAAGTACCGACTGGTCTTCTTCTCCTCCCACCCGGACAGCTGATCCGTGGGGGCCTCGACGTCCGCGAGCCCGGGCCGCGGCGCTCGCTTCAACATCGGGCAGGTGCTCGACCAGCTGCGCCCCGACTTCCCGGGCGTGACGATCCCCAAGATCCGGTTCCTGGAGGACAAGGGGCTGGTGAAGCCGGAGCGCACCGCCGCGGGCTACCGGAAGTTCTCGGGCGAGGACGTGGCGCGGCTGCGCTACATCCTGCTGATGCAGCGCGACCACTACCTCCCGCTCAAGGTGATCGGCGACCACCTCGACGCGATCGACCGCGGCCTCGAGCCGCCGCCGATCGAGTCGGTCGTGCCGACCGTGCCGAAGGTCGCGCTGGCCGCCGACGGCCTGCCGAGCCCGGAGTCGTTCCGCCGCACCAGCGACCTGCGTCTCTCGCGCCGCGAGCTGCTCAAGGTCGCCGACATCACCGAGGAGCTGCTCGACCAGCTCGAGCAGTACGGGCTCCTCAGCGCCCGCACCGGCACCGGTCACTTCGACAGCGACGCCCTGGTCGTCGCGCAGACCGCGCGCGAGCTGGCCGACTACGGGTTCGAGCCGCGGCACCTCCGGGCGTTCAAGACCGCCGCGGACCGCGAGGTCGGCCTGGTCCAGCAGGTCGTCGCACCGATGGCGCGCGGCCGCGACGCCGCCGCGCGCGGGCGCGCCGAGGACGCCACCTCCGAGATCGCCGCCCTCTCGGTGCGGCTGCACGCGACGCTGGTCAAGGTCGGGCTCGACCGCGGCTGACGACCCTCCCGCCCGTCGCCCCGACGGGTGGCGGCGCGCTCGGGTGCGGTGAGTAGGGTGGTCGCATGCGGGAAATGGACGTCGTCGGAGTCCGGGTCGAGATGCCCTCGAACCAGCCCATCGTGCTGCTGCGCGAGGTGACGGGCGAGCGCTACCTCCCGATCTGGATCGGGGCCGTGGAGGCGACGGCCATCGCCTTCGCCCAGCAGGGCGTCACGCCCCCGCGTCCCCTCACGCACGACCTGATGCGCGACGTGCTCGCCGCGACCGGCCAGCGCCTCGACGAGGTGCGCATCGTCGACATGCAGGACGGCATCTTCTACGCCCAGCTCGCCTTCGACGGCGGCGCCGAGGTCGGTGCCCGCCCGTCCGACTCGATCGCCCTGGCGCTGCGCACCGGGTCGCGGATCGTGTGCGCGGAGTCGGTGCTCGACGAGGCCGGTCTCGCCGTGCCGGCCGAGCAGGAGGACGAGGTCGAGCGGTTCCGCGAGTTCCTCGACCACGTCTCGCCCGACGACTTCGAGGCGCCCTGACCCACGTCGCCGTACCCTCACCCTCAAGTTGAGGTTGAGGGTTGCGACACGCCGCCCCGTGGATGGACAAGCCTCATCCGCGGGCTTACCGTGAACTGTCTTCGTTGTAACTCCACCGGTGTGGTCAGCCTGACGCCGATCACCCCGGACCCTTCCCCCAGGAGTTGCTGCACGCGAAGGATCGGACCTGGAGGGTCGCAGTGGGTAGCAACGAGAACGAACAGGGCGCGGACGTCGCCGGTGCGAAGGCTGCCGCCGAGGCGGCCGAGCTCGCCCAGGAGCAGGGCCTGCTCTTCGACGACGACGTGTCGCCGCTGCCCAGCGACACCGGCTACCGCGGCCCCACGGCCTGCAACGCCGCCGGCATCACGTACCGCCAGCTCGACTACTGGGCCCGCACCGGCCTTGTCGAGCCGAGCGTGCGCGGGGCCGCCGGCTCCGGCTCGCAGCGCCTCTACTCCTTCCGCGACATCCTGATCCTCAAGGTCGTCAAGCGGCTCCTCGACGCCGGCATCTCGCTGCAGCAGATCCGCACGGCGACCGCCCACCTGCGCGAGCGCGGCACCGACGACCTCACCCGCGTCACCTTGATGAGCGACGGCGCCTCGGTCTACGAGTGCACCAGCAACGACGAGGTCATCGACCTCCTCCAGGGTGGCCAGGGCGTCTTCGGCATCGCCATCGGTGGCGTGTGGCGCGAGATCGAGGGCACGCTCGCCGAGCTGCCCAGCGAGCGTGCCGCCGCCGAGCCGGCCGGCCCGGTCGCCGGTGACGAGCTCGCCGCCCGCCGCGCTGCCCGGCAGACCGGCTGACGCCACCCGCTCCACCACCCGCATCCTTCGACGAGGGCC
>NZ_JBHLXH010000005.1:54773-63540 GCF_042432345.1 Nocardioides zeicaulis
TCGCCGGGTAGGGTGGTCTCGCCGACATCCCGTGCGGGAGAGTCATGGTGGGTCGCCCCGGTGGCCCGCGCGTGCGCCGAAGGGGCAATTCCTCCCCGGAACCTCTCAGGCACCCGGACCGCACGGGTTGGCACTCTGGAGGTCACCGGACCGACAGAGGGGGAGGCCACTTCCGTGACCTCAGGGAGCCCCACGTGCCGGACGCCACCCCCCGCCCCACCGACGCCGACGCCCTCACCGACGTGATGGGCGAGGCCGTGACCGGTGAGTTCGTCGCGCGCCACATCGGGCCCGACGACGCGGCGATCGCCCACATGCTGCGCACCGTCGGCCACGACTCGCTCGAGTCGCTGATGGCCGCGGCCGTCCCCGGCGGGATCCGCACCGCGGCGGCGCTCGACCTGCCCGACCCGCTCGACGAGGAGGCGACGGCACGGGCGCTGCGCACGCTCGCCTCGCAGAACCGCCCCGCGGAAGCGATGATCGGCCTCGGCTACCACGCGACGATCACCCCGCCGGTGATCCGCCGCAACGTGCTCGAGGACCCGTCCTGGTACACCGCCTACACGCCCTACCAGCCGGAGATCTCGCAGGGCCGCCTCGAGGCGCTGCTCAACTTCCAGACCGTCGTCGCCGACCTCACCGGCCTGCCGACCGCCAACGCCTCCCTGCTCGACGAGGGCACGGCCGCCGCCGAGGCGATGACGCTGGTGCGCCGGGCGCAGCGCAACGCCAGCGGCCCGTTCGTCGTCGACGCCGACGCGCTCCCGCAGACCATCGACGTGGTCCGCACGCGGGCCGCGGGCCTCGGCATCGAGGTCGTCGTCGCCGACCTCACCGACGGGCTGCCCGACGGCGAGCTGTGCGGCGTGCTGGTGCAGTACCCCGGCGCCTCCGGTGCGGTCCGCGACCCCCGCCCGGTCATCGACGCGGCCCACGAGCGGGGCGGGCTGGCCGTCGTCGCCGCCGACATCCTCGCCCTGGCCCTGCTCGAGGCGCCCGGCACCTTCGGCGCCGACGTGGTCGTCGGCTCCTCCCAGCGCTTCGGCGTGCCGCTGTTCTACGGCGGCCCGCACGCGGGCTTCATGTCGGTCTCGGCCGGCCTCGAGCGCCACCTGCCCGGACGCCTCGTCGGTGTCTCGGTCGACGCCGAGGGCCGCCCGGCGTACCGACTCGCGCTCCAGACCCGGGAGCAGCACATCCGCCGCGACAAGGCCACGTCCAACATCTGCACCGCGCAGGTGCTGCTCGCCGTGGTCGCCTCGATGTACGCCGTCTACCACGGCCCCGAGGGGATCCGCCGGATCGCGCGGCGCACCCACGACCACGCCTCCCGCATCGCCGCCGCGCTGCGCGCCGGGGGAGTGGAGGTCGTCAACGACACGTGGTTCGACACCCTGACCGTCGCCGTCCCGGGCCGCGCCGGTGACGTCGTGGCCGCCGCGCGCGCGGTCGGGCTGCACCTGCGCCCCATCGACGACGACCACGTCGGGCTCTCCACCTCCGAGCGCACCTCGCCGGCCACCGTCGCCTCGGTGCTGCGCGCGTTCGGCGTGGCGTCGGTGGACGAGGGGCCCAGCGGCCTGCCGGCCGACCTGGCCCGCACCACCGAGTTCCTCACCCACGAGGTCTTCAACTCCCACCACAGCGAGACGCAGATGCTGCGCTACCTCGCGCGCCTGTCGAACCGCGACTACGCGCTCGACCGCGGCATGATCCCGCTCGGCTCGTGCACGATGAAGCTCAACGCCACCACCGAGATGGAGCCGGTCAGCCTGCCCGGCTTCGCCGACCTGCACCCGTTCGCGCCTGCCCAGGACGCCACCGGCTACCGCGAGCTCGTCGACGACGTCGAGGGCTGGCTGGCCGAGGTCACCGGCTACGACCGGGTCTCGGTGCAGCCCAACGCCGGGTCGCAGGGCGAGCTGGCCGGCCTGCTGGCCATCCGTGGCTACCACCTCGCCAACGGCGACACCCACCGCGACATCTGCCTGATCCCGTCGTCGGCCCACGGCACCAACGCCGCGTCCGCGGTGATGGCCGGGATGAAGGTCGTGGTCGTCAAGGCCTCCGACGACGGCTCGGTCGACCTCGACGACCTGCTCGCCAAGTGCGACCAGCACGCCGACACGCTCGCCGCGATCATGGTCACCTACCCCTCGACGCACGGCGCCTACGAGGACACCATCACCGACCTGTGCAAGATCGTCCACGACCACGGCGGCCAGGTCTACGTCGACGGCGCGAACCTCAACGCGCTGCTCGGCCACGCCCGTCCCGGCGAGTTCGGTGGCGACGTCTCGCACCTCAACCTCCACAAGACGTTCTGCATCCCGCACGGCGGTGGTGGACCGGGCGTCGGGCCGGTCGCGGTGCGCGAGCACCTCGCCCCGTACCTCCCCTCGCACGACGCGCACCCGGACGCCGCGAAGCGCCAGGGCATCGGTGCGATCAGCGCCGCGCCCTACGGCTCGGCCGGCATCCTGCCGATCACGTGGGCCTACATCCGGATGATGGGCGCCGAGGGCCTGACCCGCGCGACGGCCGTCGCGGTGCTGTCGGCCAACTACGTCGCCCACCGGCTCGAGGAGCACTTCCCGGTGCTCTACCGCGGTCACGGCGACCTGGTCGCCCACGAGTGCATCCTCGACCTCCGCGGGATCACCAAGGCCAGCGGCGTCACCGTCGACGACGTCGCCAAGCGCCTGGTCGACCACGGCTTCCACGCCCCGACCATGTCGTTCCCCGTCGCCGGCACCCTCATGGTCGAGCCGACCGAGTCGGAGGACCTCGCCGAGATCGACCGGTTCTGCGACGCGATGATCGCCATCCGCGAGGAGATCGCCCGCGTCGAGGCGGGGGAGTGGACGCCCGAGGACTCGCCGCTGCGGCACGCGCCGCACACCGCGCGTGCCCTGGTCGGCGAGTGGGACCGCCCGTACTCCCGCGAGCTCGCGGTGTTCCCGCGCGGCATCGACCCCGACAAGTACTGGCCCCCGGTCGCCCGGATCGACCAGGCCTACGGCGACCGCAACCTGGTCTGCGCGTGCCCGCCGCCGGAGGCGTTCGCGGACTGACGGCCCGTCACCACCACCGATGAGCGACCAGCGACAGCGCCTGCTCGACGTCGCCCAGGCCGAGGGCCGGCTGACGTCGGTCGTAGGCGCCGTGCTGGACCGCTACGGCGCGGTCTGGGCCGGTGGTGCGGGACGTGCCCCGGGGCTCGACGGGCAGTACCGCATCGGGTCGATCACCAAGACCCTCACCGCGGTGCTGGTCCTCCAGGCGCGCGACGAGGGGCTGCTCGACCTCGACGACCCGCTGTCGGCCCACCTCGGTGACGTCGGCTACGGGGAGGTCACGGTGCGCGAGGCGCTCGCCCACTCCTCCGGCATGCAGAGCGAGCCGGCGGGTCCGTGGTGGGAGCGCACCCGCGGGGGCGACTTCGCCGCGCTCGTCACCGCCAACGACGGCTCGGGCCGGGTGGCACGGCCGGGGGAGTGGTTCCACTACTCCAACCTCGGCTACGGCCTGCTCGGCGAGGTCGTGGCCCGTCGGCTGGGCGCGCCCTGGCGCACGCTGGTCGCCGACCGGCTGCTGCGACCGCTCGGCATGCGGGCGACCTCCTACCTCCCGCGGCCCGGGGCGCAGCCGGGCTGGAGCGTGCACCACTTCACGGGCGTCCGCGTCCACGAGCCGCTCACCGACACCGGCGCGATGGCACCCGCGGGCCAGCTCTGGTCGACGCTGGCCGACCTGGTGACGTGGGGCCAGGTGCTCGCCGGGACCCGCCCGGACGTCGTCGCCCCCGCCAGCCTCGCCGAGATGCAGCGTCCGGTCACCCCCGAGTACGGACTGGGGCTGATGCTCGGGGTGCATCCCGGAGGCCGGCTGGTTGGACACAACGGGTCGATGCCGGGCTTCCTCGCCGCACTCCACGTCGACCCCGACAGCGGCATCGGCGCCGTCGTGCTGGCCAACGCGACCACCGGCGTCGACCCGCGCGCCCTGGCGGTCTCCCTCATCGAGGGCGACCCCGACGCCGACGACGACCGGCCCGCCCCGTGGCGACCGACGACGGCCGTGCCGCCCGAGGCCGAGGGCGTGCCGGGGCTGTGGTTCTGGGGCAACTCGGCGCAGGACGTGCGCTGGCACAACGACGGCCTCGAGCTGCGGTCGATGGCCCGGGGAGGCGTGGTGACCGACCGGTTCGAGGTCGTCGACGGCGCCCTGGTCGGTGTCACGGGCTACCACCGGGGCGAGCGGCTGCACGTCGTACGGCGACCGGACGGCTCGGTCCGCAACCTCGAGTGCGCCACGTTCGTCTACACCAGCACGCCCTACGACCCCGACGTCGACGTGCCGGGCGGGCACCCGCGGCGCGTCGGTCCGCTCCGCTAGGGTCGCCGCACACGCACACTCGGGGGAGAAGCATGCACCGCACCACAGACACGCCGCGCGCCCGCGCGCTCAGCGTCACGGTCCTCGCCGTCCTGTCCGCGATGGTCGCGACCATCCTCGCGACCGCGGCGCCGTCCGCGGCGGCCGGTCGCTCCGACGGGCTGTCCGGGTACGCCTTCGACGCGCGGTGCGCGCCCACCCAGGAGCAGATGGACGCCTGGCTCACGGCGTCGCCGTTCTGGGCGGCCGGCGTCTACATCGGCGGCTCGACGGCGTCGTGCCGCACCACCGCGACCGACCCCGGCCAGCCGCACCTCGACGCGACCTGGGTCGCCCGGCAGCGTGCGGCCGGGTGGCGCGTGCTCCCGATCTGGGTGGGCCCGCAGGCCTCGTGCAGCACCTACCCCGACCGCATCGACCCGGCGCCGGCCGCCGACTACGCGGCCGCCGATGCCCGCGGACGCGCCGAGGCCGCCGCGGCGGTCGCCCGGGCCCGCGAGCTGGGCCTGCCCTCGCGCACGACGCTCTGGTACGACCTCGAGGGCGGCTTCGACGTCACCAGCGACGACTGCCGCCGCTCCGCGCTGCGCTTCCTCAGCGGCTGGACCCTCGCGCTGCACGACCTGGGCTACCGCTCGGGCGTCTACTCCAGCGTCTCCGCCGGCATCCACGCCCTCGACAACGCCGACAACCTCTCGCCCGGGTCCTACGCCATGCCCGACCAGGTCTGGTACGCCTGGTACAACGGGCGTGCGGACGCCGACGTCGACGAGCAGTGGGTCCGTGGCTCCAGCTGGGAGGGCGAGCGCGTCCACCAGTACGAGGCACACACCCTGGCCTCCTACGGAGGCGTGGCGCTGACGATCGACCGCAACTACCTCGAGCTCGACGGCGGCTCGCGCGCGCCCCGCAGGCTCACCGCCTGCGGCGGCACCCGCATCGACGTGCCGGGCAGCACCCGCCTGCACCTCGGCGACCGCGGCCCGCGCGTGGCGGCCCTGCAGTGCGTGCTCCGCACCCAGGCCCGCTACCACGGCCGCCTCGACGGGATCTTCGACCGAGACGTCCAGCGGGCCGTGCGCGCCTTCCAGCGCCGCGCCGACCTGCGGGCCACCGGTCGCACTGACCCGCGCACCTGGTCCAGCCTCTTCGCGCGCGGATCGACGCCGCTGCTCAAGGTCGGGTCGGACGGTCCGGCCGTGCTGCGCCTCGAGCGTGCGCTGCGCGCTGGTGGGCTGCGGTCGGTCGAGGTGACCGGGGTCTACACCGACCGCACCGCGCGGGGTGTGAGGCGCTACCAGGATCGGGTCGGGCAGGCGCCCACGGGCGTGGTGACCGACGAGACCTGGCAGGCCCTCCAGACCGGTCTGCGCTGACTGCGCGCTCGTGCCCGAACTCCTGCCCGGAGGCCCTGTCCGGGCGCTAGTGTGTCCGCGCGGCGACTGACCCGCGCACCCATCGAAAGGCTGTGGACATGGGACTCTTCCAGGCAGTGACCGGCGCGATCGGCGGCACGCTCGCCGACCAGTGGCTCGACTTCTACGGCGTGCCCGACGGCCTGCCGTCCACGGCCGCGCTGTTCCCTGCGGTCGCCAAGGGCCAGAACGCCGGCCGCGGCAGCAACACGCGCGGGTCGGAGGGCGTGATCACCAACGGCTCGAAGATCGTGGTGCCCGAGGGCTACGGCCTCGTGCTGCTCCAGGACGGTGCCTTCACCGGCTTCGCCGCCGAGCCCGGCGGCTACGTCTGGGACTCCGACGAGACCGCCTCCCAGTCGGTGTTCTCCGGCGGCGGCCTGGTCGACTCGATCGTCAAGCAGAGCTGGGAGCGCTTCAAGTTCGGCGGCCGCCCCGGCTCGCAGCAGACCGCGATCTTCGTGGCGCTCAAGGAGCTGCCCAACAACAAGTTCGGCACCCAGTCGGAGATCTACTGGGACGACGCCTTCCTCAACACCCAGGTCGGCGCGATCACCCGCGGCACCTACACGTTGAAGATCACCGACCCCCTGACCTTCATCCGCAACTTCGTCTCCGCCTCCGTGATCAACGGGCACGGCGTCTTCGACTTCACCGACATCGACAACCCGGCCGGCGAGCAGCTGTTCAACGAGGTCGTCGGCTCCCTGGCGCCGGCCTTCTCGATGTACACCAACGACCCCGCCAAGGGGAACCGCATCGCGCGGCTCCAGCAGGACTCGATCGGCTTCGCCCAGTCGCTCTCGGCCGCGGTCGAGGAGAACTACAAGTGGCGCACCGACCGCGGCCTCGAGATCGTCAAGACCGCGATCATCTCTATCGAGTACGACGCCACGACCCGTGAGCTGCTCAAGAACGTCCAGCGCGCTGACGCCCTCTCGGGCCAGCGCGGCAACTCCAACCTCCAGGCCTCGGTGGCCGCCGGGTTCGAGAACGCCGGCGAGAACGCCGGTCCGGGTGGCCTGATCGGGATGGGCATGGCCGCCGGCGGTGCCGGGCTCGGCGGGCTTCAGCAGCCGACGCAGGGCCAGCCGGCCCCGGCCGCGCCCGCAGCCCCTGCCACGCCGGCTGCGCCTGCAGCAGAGGACCCGATGACGGTGCTGAAGCGGGCCAAGGACATGCTCGACGCCGGCCTCATCACCCAGGAGGACTACGACGCCGCGAAGGCCAAGGCGCTCGGTCTCTGATGACGTCCGACGACCAGCACCCGGACGCGCCGGCCGCCGAGCCGCGCAAGCCGGTCTTCGACGGTCCCCCGCTGTCGCTGGAGGAGGAGCTCGCCGCCGCCCGTGCCGAGCCCGAGCCCGGTCCGAGCATCGAGACCGTCAACGAGTCGCTCGCCGACGGCGTCAACCGCTGCCCGAAGTGCGGCTCCACCGACGTCCAGCTCCGCGCGTCCACCGGGATGCTGGTGTGCCTGTTCTGCCGCCACCAGTGGCAGGAGGAGCGCGTCGAGGAGGAGTTCGGCCTCGGTGTCGGCATCGACGAGCTCGAGGGCACCGTCATCGCCAGCGGAGCGGGGGAGATCTCCGAGGACGCCGGCGACATCATCACGCTGACCTGCGGCGGGTGCGGGGCGGAGGTGGTGGTCGACACCGCGCACGCGATGAACGCCCGCTGCCACTGGTGCCGTCACACGCTCAACGTCAACAAGCGCACCCCCAACGGCGCCGTCCCCGACGCGGTGCTGCCGTTCCGGCTGACCCGCGACGAGGCCGTGGAGAAGATCCGCGAGTTCGCCGGCAAGCGACGGCTCTTCGCCCACCCCCGCTTCCGCAAGGAGTTCGTCCCGGAGAACGTGCTGGGCGTCTACCTGCCCTACCTCGTGGTCGACGCGCGCGCCGAGGCCCGCTACACCGGGCGCGGCGAGGTGCAGACCCGCCGGTGGACGGAGAAGAACGGCGACAACACCGTCACCTACTACGCCGCCGACGTCTACGAGGTCGACCGCTCGGTCGCCTTCACCGTCGACGACCTCACCATGGAGGGCGCGGCCGACCGCGCCCAGTTCGACTCCACCACGACCAACAACATCGTCAACACGATCCTCCCGTTCGACACCAAGAACGCGGTCAGGTGGAACTCGAGCTACCTCGTGGGGTTCACCAGCGAGAAGCGCGACCTCGACGTCACCGACCTGCAGCCCAAGCTGGAGGACCAGCTGCTGTCGATCGGCCGCTCGCAGGTGCAGTCCTCGCTCGACCGGTTCGACCGCGGCGTGCGCTGGGAGGGCGAGAAGGTCGACGTGGGCGGCTCGCGCTGGGTCTCGATGTACCTGCCGGTGTGGATCTACTCCTACTTCCAGGACGACACCAAGATGCTGCACTACATCGCGGTCAACGCGCGCACCGGCGAGACGATGGGCAGCGTCCCGGTCTCGCAGTGGCGGCTGGTCCTCGCCGCCCTCACCGTCGGCACCTTCCTCGAGGGCATCGCCGGCGCGATCCTGGTGGGCGTCTCGTGAGCGCCCTCGTGACGGTCCTGGCCACCGGCGACAGCGGTCCGCTCTGGATCCTGGCCGCCGGTCCCGCCGGCGCGCTCGGGACGTACTGGGCGATCTACCGCTACTACCGCAACAACGACAAGACCCACGCCTACGAGCGCGACACCCTCATCGAGGCCGAGCCGGTGCAGGGCGCGGAACAGAAGGTCGACCACATCTCCAAGACCCGCAAGTCCGGGATCGACGGGGACAACAAGGCCAAGTTCCGCGAGCGCGTCCAGCGCATGCGCTGAGCGGCTCGAGCGCGAAGGACGCCGGCTGGCGGTGGTCCAGCCACCGTCGGGACGCCCGGAACGTCGCTGGGCCACCGCTCACCCGCGCGACCCCTGACGGACCGTGGCGGCGCCGCCACCGTGGCGGCGTACGACATCCGGAACCGCCCGCACGA
>NZ_JBHLXH010000007.1:0-1018 GCF_042432345.1 Nocardioides zeicaulis
ACAGAGTAAGAAACCAGTGTGGAAGTCGAAACCGGTTGGAAAGCCGTACCGTAGAGGGTGATAGGCCCGTAGACGTAAAGCGCTGGCTCTGGAGCGTGTTCCCAAGTAACACGGAACCCCTGAAATTCCGTGTGAATCTGGCGGGACCACCCGTTAAGCCTAAATACTCCTTGATGACCGATAGCGGACAAGTACCGTGAGGGAAAGGTGAAAAGTACCCCTGGCGGGGAGTGAAATAGTACCTGAAACCGTGTGCCTACAATCCGTCGGAGCCTTATGCCAACTTGTTGGTGGGGGTGACGGCGTGCCTTTTGAAGAATGAGCCTGCGAGTTTGCGGTGTGTTGCGAGGTTAACCCGTGTGGGGAAGCCGTAGCGAAAGCGAGTCCGAACAGGGCGATTCAGTAGCGCGCTCAAGACCCGAAGCGAAGTGATCTATCCATGGGCAGGTTGAAGCGTCGGTAAGACGACGTGGAGGACCGAACCCACTTAGGTTGAAAACTGAGGGGATGACCTGTGGATAGGGGTGAAAGGCCAATCAAACTTCGTGATAGCTGGTTCTCCCCGAAATGCATTTAGGTGCAGCGTTGCGTGTTTCTTGCCGGAGGTAGAGCACTGGATAGCCGATGGGCCCTACAAGGTTACTGACGTTAGCCAAACTCCGAATGCCGGTAAGTGAGAGCGCAGCAGTGAGACTGCGGGGGATAAGCTCCGTAGTCGAGAGGGAAACAGCCCAGACCATCAGCTAAGGCCCCTAAGCGGTGACTAAGTGGAAAAGGATGTGGAGTCGCATTGACAACCAGGAGGTTGGCTTGGAAGCAGCCACCCTTGAAAGAGTGCGTAATAGCTCACTGGTCAAGTGATTCCGCGCCGACAATGTAGCGGGGCTCAAGTCATCCGCCGAAGCTATGGCATTCAGAGATATACGCAAGCCGCCCTTGAGGTTGGTTCAGTGCTCTGGATGGGTAGGGGAGCGTCGTGTGGGCAGTGAAGCGCCGGAGTGATCCAGGTGTGGAGCCC
>NZ_JBHLXH010000008.1:0-931 GCF_042432345.1 Nocardioides zeicaulis
GGCGTAGTCGATGGACAACGGGTTGATATTCCCGTACCGGCGAAGTTTCGCCCATGACGAACCTGGTGATGCTAACCACCCGAAGCATCATGGACCGGACCCTTCGGGGCGAGGCCGTGGTGTGGAGCGTGGGACCCGAGCTGGTAGTAGTCAAGCGATGGGGTGACGCAGGAAGGTAGCCCAGCCACAGCGATGGTTGTCTGTGGGCAAGCGTGTAGGACGTCTGGTAGGCAAATCCGCCAGACATGTGTCTGAGACGTGACGCGGAGCCATATATGGCGAAGTGGGTGATCCTATGCTGTCGAGAAAAACCTCTAGCGAGAAACGAGCCGCCCGTACCCCAAACCGACTCAGGTGATCAAGTAGAGAATACTAAGGCGATCGAGACAACCATGGTTAAGGAACTCGGCAAAATGCCCCCGTAACTTCGGGAGAAGGGGGGCCGGATCCGTGAACCCACTTGCTGGGGGAAGCGGTGATGGCCGCAGAGACCAGGGGAAAGCGACTGTTTACTAAAAACACAGGTCCGTGCGAAGTTGTAAGACGATGTATACGGACTGACTCCTGCCCGGTGCTGGAAGGTTAAGAGGACCGGTTAGATACGCAAGTGTCGAAGCTGAGAATTTAAGCCCCAGTAAACGGCGGTGGTAACTATAACCATCCTAAGGTAGCGAAATTCCTTGTCGGGTAAGTTCCGACCTGCACGAATGGAGTAACGACTTTCCCACTGTCTCAACCATGGACTCGGCGAAATTGCACTACGAGTAAAGATGCTCGTTACGCGCGGCAGGACGGAAAGACCCCGGGACCTTTACTATAGTTTGGTATTGGTGTTTGGTACGGCTTGTGTAGGATAGGTGGGAGACTGTGAAGCTGTCACGCCAGTGATGGTGGAGTCAACGTTGAAATACCACTCTGGTCGTACTAGATG